>NZ_CM147885.1:0-1886906 GCF_055808835.1 Vibrio sp. GJ43-1
ACTTCTTCTATGCGTTTTAACTCTGCTTCCAATTCGATATTAGGTTCGCCAACTATCAACACTGGATTCACGCTTGAATCAATAAAGTTAACGTTGTCCTTGATGTAATCAGAATTGAAGACACGAAGATTTTTGATAGGGTCTAATGCAGCACTTGATACCGATACGCCGTCATTACGCTCAACAGTAAAATGGGCACCTGCAAAGTCTTCATGAAGGTGTCCTTGCTGCATGGCTCTGAAGATACGTGATAGTGTCGTTTTACCTGAATAGTTAAAGCCGTATATAAGGTTAAACTGTAGGAATGGTTGACCTGCATTCATTTTGGTGTCTTTGAAGATACCGAAGTTCTTTATTGATTTTATACTCTTAAACATCAAGTGACCCCGACTAAAATAATCGGAATATTGTACCAGTTTCATTGCCCTACCTATGTGATTTGGACGTGATATTCCCTTGAGATTCTAGGCAGTTTTCGATACATCAAATAATGCAAATTATTATCATTGCTAACATTCATAACTCACATTTGTTCAAATACGTATATGGAATCCACGTATTTACAAAGTGATTTAACAGTAAAAGTTAAGATGCGTACGTATATTCGGCTTTTTATTGAAGGAGCTACCTTCTAGCCTTTGATGTTTGCGCACCTACAGTCCTCATCGTGTTATCAGCTTCTAAAGCGTCACGCCTCTGTCAGGTTTTCATTAGGTTGAACTTACCCTTTATGCATCATCATTTTGTAAAATATTAAAATACATTTATGGTTAATTGTTAAGCAAAACAGGTTTATATTCAGTTCCATATCGAAGCATTGCCCATGCAGTCCGAACTACCTTGTTAGCCAACGCAATACAGGCTTTCTTGAAGCCAATACGATCAATGATGCTCCTCGACCAAGCATCCTTCTGAGTTTTGGTTGCTCAGGCTGTCGCCCAACATAAGACATTGCGCCAAGATAAAGAAGGGAACGCAGTTCTTTGACACCACCGCACTTATCGATCCCAATCATGAATACTTTCCCCCCCCCAGAGCTATGCTGTTTGGGTGTAAGACCAATAAACGCAGAAGCTTGTCTTCCGTTCTTAAACTGCTTACCATCGCCAATAGTTGTATAGAGCATTGCGGCAGTCGTTTCACCAACGCCTTCAATTGCCATTAATCGCTGGCATGGTTCTATCTGACGGGTTAAGGCATTCTTCTCTTTTTCGAACGATATTAATTTTTCTTTGAACTGTTTATATTGTTCCCACAGCATAGATAGAACAGAAACAACACTTGCAGGTATCGATGTTTCTCCATCCAGTACAGCTTGAACAGAGACCTTTAATCCTTTTTCACCCATAGGAGTTGCTACTCCGTAGCCTAATTTAGTGCCCCGGATGTGTTGAGCTAGAGAAACCAGACTACGAGATAGAAAGCGGCGACTACTCTCTAAAGATTGCATAGATTGTTGCTCTAGTGACTTTGGACGGCTGTATTTTATCCCGATTTGGATTGCAGCATTTGCGATGGCAAGAGCGTCATTATGATCAGTTTTATGACCCTCTAGGTATCCTTTTACTTTTTTGGGGTTAATGATCCGTACTTCATGTCCAAACTTTTCAGCTAATTGCCCCCAGTAATGGCAACCGCCACAACCTTCCATATCGACAATAGAAGGCTTGGCTTTGGCAAGGAACTCTTTCATTTGCTGTCGACTTAAAGATTTGTTGGAAAGCAACTCTCCATGAACACTGATATGACAGGCTTGAAGAACATTTTTAGCTAAGTCGATAGCGATAACATTATTGGTCAACATATTAGAATCATCGTTTTTGTCTCACTCTGCTAAGTTTAGATTGGCAAAGGAGGGAGTGGATTCCATACATCATGCTATGCCGCTAATCCTGAGTGCCACTTTCTAGCTCAACAACAGAAACAACTCTACTCTCACTTAACTTCCACCCAAAAATAGAACGATTTCTCATGCACACCTCAACATTGGAAAATAGTAATGGTTAAAAAACATATGAGATAAATGTCATATTAATTATCACAATATTATCAAGTCAAAGACAATGTGTGCTTACTTCGTGTGATCGGCATCATCAACGCTAGACATCAAGTTAAGCGACTTTTCCATACTTCACTTAATTCATGACATGTTAATGTTCTGATTTCTTTACAAATGCATTTTTAATTCAGCAGATTAACTTTAGTTTCAATCTTTGGCATTACCTAAATGAGCGTCGGGCTAAAAATTTGACAAAAGATGGACTCAATGCTTAGATTAGATTGTATATTGTACAGTAATCAAATAGCACATGGATTTAGCAGGTGAAACAATGGATGAGGTTCACTTTAGACAAGAGGAAATTGATGCCTTCGGTTTTACTCAGGATGAAATCGATAAGCATGCTGACAAGTCCTCCACGGTTAAGTACAGCGGTCTATTGAAGGACTTCCTTGTCGTAAAAGCGAATGTAACGAAATATCCAAAACTCAAAATATCAATTATAAATGGTGAACAAAAGGCCAGCATTCATGCACAGAACCAAAAAGATAAAGATGAACCAAAAAAGATAGATTTGCCGCTAATAGTAAAACCCAATGGAACTCTGGCCTTCCTTGAAAATACATATATACATTGGAGAGCTAACTCAGCTAGAAAACTCAAATACAGCACTCTTGAGAGAGAGGCTTTAGCGCTAATGGATTTCTGTCGGTACTGTTCTTTAAGTGAATGGTCGCACCCTTTAACCAATATAAAGGAACAAATGACCTACAGAAGTTTGACTGAAAATACAGAACAGGGAGCACCAAGTCTTTACGGAGACCATTTGTTTGATAATTTGCAAGAGATTGACTCTGAGACAGGTATTGCCATAAAAAAAGGATACGCTCCGTCAACAGCAATGCTGTATGTAAGGGTTGTAGCTAAATTCTACTCTTGGCTTATTTCATGTAATTACCTAACAGTTAATAAAGACTACATGCCTTACAAAAAGGAATTAATAAATTTCACTAAAAATTACGAATACGTTAATGAGAGTATGTTGTCTCACCTAGATAGCGCAAAATTCATTACGATAGAAACATCTGATTTAGTACAGCGCTTTGCCAATTCTCCATTAACAAACTCTGTCGAGCCACATAAAAGACTCAAACCAATGACTCCTGACGATAGAGAGATGTTTGAGTATTATTTAAAGCATGAAGCTAACAAAGAATTAAGCCTTATGGCTAAGCTGTCTTTAGAAACTGGTTTAAGGGGGCAAGAGTTAATTTCTTTTCCTGAAACATACATTTCTGACGAGTATCTAGATCTTGATTTCATTAAGGTGAATATAGGGTTACATAATGGATGTAAAACGAAATATGGTAAGCCCAGAACTATTGAAATACCATCATCTTTAATGGGCGAGCTTTTTGAGTACAAGCTATCAAACAAGCGCATGGAAGCACTTAAAAAAGTAGGAATTGAATTAGGTGAAGATGATAATCAAATCGGTGATAATGCTCATGGCCGTTTATTTGTAACTAGAAAGGGGTTTCCTTACGCTAAAAGTACCTTTCAACGGTTTATGAGTGATTCAAGGTCAGATATAAATGATGCAATAAACAAAGGTCTATCAAAAATTGTTAAAGACAAGCTGAAAGAGATATCAAGAGAGGTAATAAATTTTCACGAGGAAAAGAGAAGGCTAACACATAAAGCTATACCACGATGGTATTACAGACCTCATGATTTACGCTCCACCTTTGCTACAAGGTGGTTACTTAGAGAAAGCAAGGAACGAAAATGTCCAATTGACCTGCTTATTGATGAATTAGCAGAGTTAATGGGTCACAAAAGTAATAAATCAACGGAAAAGTATATAAATTTCCTAAATGAAAAAATCAAACGCTTTAATCAAGCGAGGAAGAAAAATACTTTCCTCACATCAGTGATTTACTAAATTTAGGTGACCTAAATGGCAAGAAGAAGTATTTTAGCCAGAAACTCTAAAATTAAGCTAACTCAAAGGGAAGCTAGGGTTGAGAAGGATTTTAATGAATCATGGCTAGAATTCAAGCACCTAAAGCGAACTATTAATTTATCTGAGCTATTTTTTAAGTCAGGGAATAAATCTGGCATTCAAATACCTAAGAGAATTGAATACGTAAAAAACGTTGCAAGAGGCATCAATCTTGCACTTATGGATAAAGGTTCAACATACACATTTACAAATTCTTACTACAGTTTTCGTAGGTATGTGTATTGGTGTGACAAAAATAAACTAGATCCGTTTTCGAGAGACGGATATTTAGGGTATGTAGGTGATGATGGTAAACTAAAAAACTTGATTAAACAAAACGACGAGGCGTTACCATTTCTTTTTGATTATGATGATGGAGACAAGCTTGGAATTACTGAAAAATATGCTTTAAACAGCAATGGGCATATACGAAAATATCTAAAACTTTCAGGAGCATTTGATCCATTATGGGATTCAGCACGTGAACCTTTCTCAGAAAAAGATCAAAAACTAACAATATCTTATTCAAGTGATGTAACAAAAATCGCAGTTAAACGCCTGTCAAATGTATTTGATTCATTATTTAACGCGGTTAAAGAACATTACTTGAAATGTGGCAATACAGTTCCAGATGACTTAACAGTCGAAGTAACTTCATTAGGTGAGGTTAACTTTAATGGTAATACCCGTCAGTGTGAATCACCAATTAATACTCTCATGCTTTCTGGCTATGCCTTATTCTGTTTTTACACTGCTCTCAATCAAAGTGTAATTCTAAAATCTGCACATCCTATTATCATCGACAAAAGAAACTATAAAGACAAAACTATTAAAATGATATCGTTAAGTTTATGGAAAACAAGATCTGGAAAGTTTGTAGCTAGTGAGTTAACTGATGAAGTTCATGATATTAATAAAAACGAATTTGATGTCGATGTGGAAAAAAAGACAGGGGTTAATCTTGTCGAAAAACTAGTTGAAATTGCTGAAATGTTTGGCACAACAGAAAAGGGAGCACCATTATTCTGGAGTATGAGTAAAAATAGTGAGATCATTGAATTTGATATTGGGTGGATGAAGTTCCTATCAGAAAAGTTGAATATTAAACCAATTGACACTACTCCTTGCAACCATATATTTGCAGCAGCATTATCATTGGCGACTAAAAACGCATTCCTCGAAATTTTCAGCAAGAATAATGAGGAAGGTGAAAGAGTTGTCTCAAAAAAACCATTAATTTAACTAAGGGAAAAGCTTACAAAGAAGTCTGTTCCTGCGCAATAGCCTTGATCTCTAGCTACAACGAACCTGAATCATTTTATGGAGCGAAGATTCCACTTACTTATACTAAAACTGAAGGAGGGTTTTCAATTGGATTCGAAAATGATATTGGTTCTGGGGAGTTTTATATTCCGGCTGAATATGAACAAACAATAAGAGACCTTGAGTCTTGGGCAATGTCTTTTAAGGAAAATAAATATCTTATTCCATTGAAAGAAGCTCAGCGAGGGCGTCAAGTTTATGTATGGAACAATCCGAAACTACCACCATCACTACATCAAACGATAAAATGGCTCGGAATAGGTCATGGTCATTATTACTTAGACCTAACCTCAAGGCGTTTTAGGTCCTTTACTGCTGAGATGCTTTATTCAGACGAGGATATGGGTGCTGAGGGTTCACTGATCTTGGATAATGATATTAATACTTTTGACGTTGCTTATTCAGGTGGTAACCCAGAATTTAATCAGTTAATATTCTCACAAGCTTTGGAGGTTGCCTCCTTGATATTTAAAGGTATAGAAAAGGAAAAGGCCAAAGAAAAACTACTTAAATATTTAAAGAAAGAAGTTTTAGCTTACGATAAACTAATCGCTGATAAGATGTACTTTAATCAAAACGGCTTTGCATGTAATGGTAAGCCAGATATTAATAAGGATATAGCTAAAGACTTACATCGTTCCGCCTCATTGCGAGCTGAAAATTTAGGTGTCGGACAAGCAAAATCAATTCCATGCTATCAGTTAGATCAATGCTGCTACTGTAATAGTGCAAAGATGGCCGATGATGAAAACCAAATCTATAAGATGATTTCGTTCGTCGAGATATTAAAAAATAAAGCAGATCAAAAGCCTGATGATGAAAGTGAATTAATGAAATCAGCTCATTACTTAATGCTCATAATTCATGAGAATATACCTCATGAAACTATTAACAATGCTCAAAAAAGACTTTTATTTGAGGGATTGCACCCACTAGTAAGAAGTATGGATGTAGCTGAATTGATAATTTAGGTGGGATATGGACAGTGTTTTTGGAAGTGCATGTAAAGTATCAGCATATAAATTCTCCAGATGGGATAAGTATGCAAGTAAACATATTGAAGGATTAAAGAGCGCCTTACTAGATGTAATAAAAAGTGGCGACTTAAAAAGTTTATATGACTTCCCAATATTAGTAGGAGATGACGGAAAGATACTTATATCTTTTAAAGATAACATTTGGGGATTCAGGAAACATTTGAAGAAATCAAATTTTGATAACCTTTATCTAGCAAATATGAAGTTTACTTCAGTTGATAATTTTGATGGTGAGTTCTATTCTATTATTACTACGTTACCAAGTAAAATGCGTGATGAGATTAAAGTTTTTATGCTCTACTCTCTATTTCTTGAAAGGAAAAAACCCACTAAAATAGATTCTGTTTATAACTATACACAAGAGCTAAAGAATCTATTGATGGAGTTATCTGACTTTGGAATTAGGAGTTTTAGTGAATTGACTTCTCGAAAACTTAGAGAGGCGATAGATAATGGATTTGTTGATATAAATAAAAAGAAAATTGGAGTTATAAACCTGTTTTCAAAAATGGAAGATATACCATTCAGACCACAAGACGCAGGTTCATATATAAATAAAAATTTTCCAGAGGTCAACAAATCAGAAGTGGAACAGCACTGTGTTATACCTTTGTCAGTTTACAAAACTCTGATCGATGAAGCTGAAGAAATGATTGACAATTATTATAATCATCGTATTGAAATACAGAATAAAATAAGGCACATACAAAAAATTCAATTCGAAGAAACCCAAAGGTATATTCATGAAATGCGAATCGGAGTACGCATTCCATCAGCCAACTATGATCAAAAAACATATAAATCATTAATGAACCATTTCAAAATGAATGGTATTGATTTTGTTGATAACTACAAAGACGGTGAAAGTTGGGTTGATATATATAACGCATTCAATCCTAATATCAAGTCATTTGATATAATGCCATATGCATATAAACCTAGCACGATTTCGTATGACTTAAACTTGTCATTTCATCGTTTTTCGGGGTTAAAAGAGTTCAAAAAGTTTCTTTATCAGGTTGATGCTGCATGTCGATTTATGGTTCAAGCTATGTCGGGAATGCGTACTGATGAGCTATATAGGATGCACTCAGACTATGGCTTGCAGTCTACAACAGTTCAAGGTCAGTTGATATATTTGCTGACAACTCGCCAATCAAAAATAGTTAAAGGCAAAAACTCCATTAATGATGTTTATGTCACAAGTAAATTTGGAGCCAAAGCATATCAATTGATGAATGCTATTCACCAACCATTAAGAGAATTCTTTACTGAAGATAAACACCGCTTCTTTGGTTCACATCAAAAATGGTCGCATAACATTCCCCAGACTAAAGCTGCTGACAAAGTGGCGAAATGGGCAAGAGGCGTTATTACTGAAAAACATGGTGGTCTAACATCTGAGGATCTAAAGCAACTCAATATTTCAGACCCTTCAAGAAGAGTCAATACTGAACTCGGCGCAATCTATCATTTTAATGTCCACCAATTACGGCGCTCTTTAGCATATTACCTTATTGGGTATGAACTGCTTAGTTATCCTCAATTGAAACAACAACTGTCCCACTTTTCTTTAGCTATGACCAAATGGTATGCACGGAATGCTAAGAGTTACGCAAGATTTTATCGGGAGACGGAAGAGGAGCGCTTGGAGCAACAAGCAAACTTAATGGTCAGAATTTACAATAAGATCGCAAGCAAAGGAAGAGTTGGTGGTGGTAAAGCTAAACTTGTCAGTGACAATCTCGCTCAAAGAGGCGTAAATCATTTTGTAGAAGGGACTGGAGATAGGCTTTTATCCAAGGCTTATTGGAAAAGAACTTTGCGAAAGAAGACTCAACATGTCCACGCAATTGCACCAGCCATGTATTGCACCAATAATAAATGCTCAATGCGTATTGCTATTGATTTAAGTGATTGCTTAGATTGTGAGTTTGATTTTATTGAGTTTGCTCAATATGCAGAACAGATTCGCATAGTAGCTCAACGTGATTTACTTATTGCAGAGGAACTCGGGGAGTTATCACCATCGTACGCCGCAAAAGCCGTTGTGCAAATAAAAAGTGCTGAAAAGCTCATGAAAGAATTAAATGTTGATTATACGGAGTATCAACCTACTGATGCTGTTAAGAACATCCTGATTAATATAAAGAGTATTATCTAATGAAAGTTTATATTTCACCTCGAAGACAGGCCAAGATTAAGGTTTTTCTAAAAGCAATAGATAGCATTTTATCTGGAAACCCAAAACAGAAATCGAGAATGGACACCCTTTCACTTAACAACAAAAATGTTGAAATTGAATCAGGACAGTTTTTAAAGCATTTCCCTGAAGTGAAGTCCTTTATAAAGGCAAAAAAGGCTGATTCTACAGTGGCTTGGGCGGATAATGGAGTGTTCGTGTCACCTGAAAATGGCCGGGTTATTACAAAGTCAGAGTTAGAAAGTACTGATAAGATATTGGAGAATGAACGTCTTGAGGAAGAAAGAGATAATGCACGTATGGCAGCCACTATGTACAAGCAACAGGCTGATACCTTATCTAAGACCTTGGAGAAGAAGTTAGGAGAACATCATGAAATGTTTTTTGTATTGCTGGACAATATTCCTGATGCTAAGAAAGAGCGGATAATCAAGAAATTCGAAGACAATGTCAGGCCGATTAATGCCGGATTAAAAGAAGTTTAGAGACACAATGTTGGACGTTTTCACTGATGTTAAACGTCCAAATTTCGTACATTTCTCGTTAAAGTTGGACGTTTTAGTTTTGACCTATGAAAGCTAAAATTTGAAAGTTATAGAACATATAACTAACTGATTAATCATATATAGACACCCAAAAGTCCAATAATTTGTCAAAATAGGTTACCCATTGTAATCACCCGTTTTTGCATCATTACCGATGAAGCTCGTCATATTAAAATGGCGATTGTTGATAAAAACGTCACTCCGATTGTGTCAGTTAATGATCCGGAGCTTATGCTAGCCAAACCCGCCTCATTAACCGCTGCTACAGGCATGGATGCACTAACACACGCCATTGAAGCGTATGTGTCTGTCGCAGCCACACCCGTCACCGATGCTGTGGCAATCAAAGCCATCGAAATGGTACAAGCTAACCTACGAGAAGCCGTGCGTAACGGGGACAACCTAGAAGCGCGCGACAATATGGCTTATGCGCAGTTTATGGCGGGAATGGCGTTTAACAATGCGTCACTCGGTTATGTTCACGCTATCGCCCACCAGCTAGGTGGCTTCTACGACCTACCACACGGTGTATGCAACGCGATTTTATTACCACATGTTCAAGACTACAACGCCAAAGTGGTTCCCGCTCGCTTAGCTGATGTCGCACGTGCGATGGGTGTGAACACCGCAGACATGAACGACGCACAAGCCGCAAATGCGGGGCTCGAAGCCATCCGCCAACTCTCCAAAGATGTGAACATTCCTTCTGGCTTAGAAGAGTTAGGGGTGAGTAAAGACGACTTTGATGTATTGGCTCAAAACGCTCTAAAAGATGCCTGTGGATTCACTAACCCGAAACAAGCAAGCCATGATGAGGTTGTGGCAATTCTAGCTGCAGCGTTGTAGCAATGATGACTTAACCGTGTTCACCTAATACAAAAAATGAGTTGCAGTCACTCACAAAAATGCAGGTCAATCGTTTGCCTGCATTTGTCATTTTATAAACCCTTCGCCTTTCCTATTACAGATCAATGTTACACGCCATTGTTGTGCCTAGTATATGAGCTCAGCTGAATAAAGGAGAGAGCCCATCGTCTATGCATAAAATAAGTAACTTCTGTCGAATAGACGAGCGAGAGTACGCGCTTTCTACCTAGCAATATGAATGTACTCTATTATGATCTCCCAAAACACTTTCACGATGAATACCGTTCATACGATGCTCCACGGCTATGCACCATTTTAAAAGGGAGTAAGTCTGTTGTCGTTAACCAGTCGGGTAATTTTCAATATCAAAGCGATCAATCTATTTTGTTGCCACCCAACTCGACCATTTACATGACCATGCCAGAAGAAACAAAGGCACTGGTCTATGAATTCCATGAGCCAATCATTGAACAAGTACGCCAGCGAGTGTCTGACACCCTCGAACTCAATGCCCCTACCTCAATTAATTCGCATCAATTCGCCATCAATCCGGTTGATCAACGCATTGAAGTTCTGCACTCAAGAATGCAAGAAATTATTCGCTCACAAGATACCAGCATAGACTTTCTCATTGATTTAACAGGTCAAGAGATGGTATTTGAATTAATGCGTAAGACGAGTTGCCAGTCCATCATAACAAATCATAACAAACACCCCATCAGTAAAGCGATACGTATTATGCGCTCATCCTCTGGGTTGCAAATGACTTTGTCGCACATCGCTGAAGAAGTCGGCATGTCGCTGTCGAGCTTTTCACAAAAATTTAAAGCCGTCACACAAGTCAGTCCTAATCAGTACCTCACTCAACTGAGATTACAAGCGGCTTATCGAAATTTAGCGTCAATGTCTGTGACCGATGCAGCCTTTGAATCTGGGTATAATAATATTTCACATTTTATTCGCTTGTTTAAAAACGAATATGGAATGACGCCTAAACAATTTCAACAGATACGAGTGGTAATCAATTGATAATAATGGCCCTACAAAAGGGCCATTATTATATAGCTGCAAGACTCATCGTTTTAAGGTTTGACCATGATTATTATTTTTACAACCAATATTCACCCATTAATAATGACTGCTTGAATAGGAAATAACTCGTAGTAAAACAATACATTTTGATAGAACATTAAGCGTGGAGACGTCTCCAACGGCGTTAGAAATAGTAGTTCGCTTGTACCCACCCTGTCGTATCCTTACGAGAAATATCTGACTCTGCCGTATGCTCAACTTTAAATCCGACTGAAACGGAATCCGACACCATATAGCCACCACCAACTTCCACTTGCGCAACCCATTCTTTCGCTTGTTGAACATAGGTAGAGCGTGGATTGGCATACAACCAATGTCCCGCATCAAAGGCATACATACCGTACAACCCCGCTTGATAAACAGTGCTATCGAGTTTATGTTTCAAAACTCTCTCCGTCGGTTGACCATTAATTCCGATGCCAGGAGGCAAGGGTTCCTCTACGTCCACTGCGGTGCGACCCACCGACAGCATCGGAAATAATAAAATATTATCCGTTACTTGAAACTTATATATCATACCCGCAAGCGCTGTAGTACTCGCTCGGTCTCCTAATACATCAACGCTAAAGCCTAACCCATCGGTCACGTGGAAGTACCGACCACGATAATTATAATCAAGCTTATCATCTTTAGTGTTTTTATCCGCTAAGCCGAGATCTAACTGAAATATATTATCGCCTAGTCCGAGCATACCATTAATTTGAGTTGCATCACCCGATCGTGAAACGCCTAATGTACTAAACGACGCAGTTGGATCACCATAATTCAGATTCTCTGCCGATACAGGAGAGTGATTAATTTCTGTATTTTCGGATGCAAAAGTGCCCGTCGCCATCGCGCACAAAGCGATAGCTAAATAATGTTTGTTCATGTTAATACCTAATTAAGATAAGTCCTTTTAACTAGGTCGTCCTTGGAAAGAGGGAAATACCAAGCAGAGCCGCGCTACTTACAAGGCGTAAATGTTGCGGTACCTGAGACTTCAGCCTGCTCAACTAAATCTGCACACGAGACGGTATTAATGCTTGCTAACTCATGAAGATTAATACGAATATCACTATACGTATCCATATTACGCATCTTAAACGAGCCATTTTCTAAGTTGTAGGTATATTGTATCCACGTTGCGTAGGTCTCACCGTTAGCTGGGTCGATAATGTCTTGTGGAACAAGATTTCCTGCATCAAACGTAGACTGCAATTTTCCTTCTGTTTGCGCCCATGTTGCTTGTGGAGAAAAACGGATATGCTCAGAGTTATATAGCCCTCGCAACATCCGTTCAGGTGACGAGATCGTTGAGCCAATCTTATGACCATTTTCTAGAACGGCTAAATCGCCTATTTTCTCAGCGTTAGCATCATGGAATTGTTGCAATGGTGCGTTCGCCATGACTCGCATCTTGTCATTAACCGAACCACGGTGAACCACCATTTTGCCACCGTCATTTAATTCAAACAGGGCGATGTCACCACTTTTATCTTGTACCGAGATATGCAGACCATGTTGAGTACCATGAATTCCATCCGCCCACGCAAACTGGAATTCGTTAGCGTTAAATGCTGACACCGCTTCTTGCACCGTTTTAAAATTCTGTGCCATGAACGCTGCTGCATCTCCCCAGTTGACCGCAGGTGCACCTGTGTCTTTATAGTCCTTGATGAAGGCTTGCGAGTCGTAAAGATAGAGTGTTGATGCTGAAAGCCCTTCACTGTTGATCGCTTCACCTGACGTATCTACAAATACTTCACGTTCTTCCAAATTTAACGTAGGATATTTGACCGTCCAAGATGCAGAGTTACCGTAGGAAGGTACTGCCTTAGTGGTCACCGCGGTACCAACTGGTGTGACAATTGCGACTGTGCCTAGTTTTTCACCCCAATCCAACGTTCTAACTTGTGAGACACCATAAGGTGTATCAAGCGTCATACGAGAACAAGCCTTCGCCGTGGTCGTCATAATAGTGGTTGTCGCCGCAGCTAACGCAAGTACGATAATCTTTTTTTTCATGGATATTCCCCTAGTTAATAAGCAAATTATGACATTGTCACAATCAACGGACAGGGGAATGTTAGTCGCAATAACAAGATACATCAAAGCGAGTATTATTCGAAAAACATATAGTTCTAAGATCTAACAATTTGATAGCTGCGCGGAGCCGTTACCCTAAGCTAACGTCCGTTTAACTCACTTGCTTATAAACGTTAGCAACGTAATCAAGGGGAGTCGCCGCGACGATTTTTTTAAAATTGCGATGAAAATGGCTTTGGTCGCTAAACCCAAGATCGATCGCCACATGCGCGATCGACTGTCCCTGTTTTAGGCGAGATTTTGCTTCATTCACTCTTGATACCATCTGCATCGCGTATGGCGTTACACCGTATTCCGAACGAAATGCATGGATAAAGTAGTATTCACTCAATCCAACATGCTCTGCCATCTCGCGAACCGAAACACTCTTATCGTAGCGACTCTGAATGAAACGTAGCGCATTCGTCAACTTACCTTTTACGTTCTTTTCATGAATCACTTGGACGCCACTGCGCTGAAATAGCTCAGCAAAGAACGCGATACTCTCTTGCTCCAACGCTTCTTTAGAGTCTTCATTAAGCAACGTCTCCGCTAAAGATTGAAACTGTGAAAATACCACTTTATCGGTTAAATTTGGCTGAGCGAGGGGTACAAAGTCCTTGCCATCAGAGCCATTCAGCTTCGCTTGAAGTGATGCTAACCATGTAGGGCAAACAAACAGCATTTTATAACTCCAAGAATCACTAGATTTGGGGTTGCATGCATGCACTTCTAGCGGGTTAACGATAACCGTTGACCCACTAGAGATCGATATTTCCCGATCGTTGATAGTAAAAATGCTCTTACCATCATCGACCACGCCCACTGAAAATTCCTGATGTGTATGTTTTTGATAGCATGCGGATGAATCTGTCGAGATCCTCATCTCCATAGGAAAATAGGCGGAACGAACAAACATAGGCCGAGCACTCACTTGGGAGTTAAGTTTCGATTCTGACTTAGGCATACCTATTCCATCCTTGGCGTTATGCAGAAATAATAAGGGTATAGACTACGACAGTTGCCAATAATCCACCCATTAATTGATTAAATCTTCGATGATGATCGGGATTTTGTAATACACGTTTTAGCAGCGTACCAAACACAGCCCAGGTTGAGATAGAGCAATAGCAAACTAGAAAAAATAACCCACAAAACGCCAACAATTGGCTATATTCCAGCGCTCCCTCTCCTATAAATAACGCGATCGCGGATAAAGAAACAATCCAAGCCTTTGGGTTTAAACCCTGACACATTGCGCCTTGCAGGAACGTTGGCGCAGCTAGGTGATCAACAAAACCATTATCGGATATCTCTGAGTAGGCGACTTTATAAGACAAATAGAGAAGAAATGCGCTTCCAGAATAACTCAGAATAGATAAGCCCCCAGGCACGGTCTGTATAAACCCCGATAACCCTAATCCAGATAAAAATAACAGTGCGACAAAACCGCTTGTCGCCCCCAGTATATGAGGGACCGATTTGATGTATCCGTGATTCGCCCCTGACACCGTGGCTAAGATATTCACAGGGCCGGGTGAAATAGAAGTGACCAAAGCAAATGTTGCCATGGCCAAATAAGTGGTATTCATGTGTGTCCTCGCTGACTCATTTTCCTAATAGTAAGCGAGGCTCCCTCATCTAGATTGTACGATATTGCTGTCTTACTCGTTTTGTAAGGGGAAATAAACCCGCTTTAGCTTGGTGAACAAGCGCCCGATATCTTCCAACATGACATAAAGACATGGCACCAAAATCAACGTCACTATGGTAGCGTACATAACAGCAAAACCTAGCGCCACGGCCATTGGTTTGACAAATGCCGCCTGTAAGCTGGTCTCAAACATAATGGGCAATACACCAAAGAAGGTTGTAATCGAAGTCAAGGTTATTGCTCTAAATCGAGCACAGCCCGCCTCCACTACCGCCTGCTTGGCGCAGTGGCAACGCGATTTTATTTGGTTGACATAATCCGTCATTACCAAAGAATCATTAATCACTACCCCAGCCGCCGCTATCAGTCCAAAGGTCGACATCATGCTCATATCAAGACCGTAAAAATAATGGCCCCAAATGGCCCCCGTTAAACTAAACGGAATGACTGACATAATAATAAATGGCTGTGAATAACTCTTCAGTGGGATCGCCAGCAGCATATAAACCGTAATCATACTCTACAATGAAAAAGACGATCTGCTCTGCCTTTTGCTTTTGCTGTTCCTCGATCGTTCCCCCTAACTCTGTTACGACTTGCGGATACTGAGCTTTCATATCAGGCAGCACATTCTCTTCAATATTCCTAACCGCCTTGTCCGGTTCAATCTGAGCCTCATCAATAGAGCCATAGACATACACGGTTCGATAGCCATTCTCTCGGCGAATTTGGTTAATACCAGGCTTACTATCAATATTCACCACATCTCCTAACATGACCTTTTTCCAGACGGGGTCGTAATCAGTGCATAGCGCAGTGATGAAAAGGCTTCACGGGTCAACTTAGGGTAACGCACCATAACCCGTACTTCTTCGGTGTTTCGTAATACCCTCTGCGCCTCCCCGCCATAAAAACTGCCACCGACTTGCGCCGCAATACTGGCGAGATCAAGTCCAAGATCGTACGCAACCGGCTTTAAAGAAAGTTGAACTTCTCGGCTGCCCGTATCCATCGAAGAACTAATATCATACAAACCCGTTTGTTGCTGAAGTTCGGCAATCAGTGCTCGACCCGCAGCATTAAGCGTCTCCATATCGGGTCCATAAAGTAGATAACCAAATTCATCTCCTCCCTCGCCTCCAGCAACATTGTCATTAATCACTATCGATTTTAGTCCTACGATGGTTGGCATTTTTTCTCGCCATCGCTTCGATAGTTCAAACGCATCCACCGGACGAATAGCTTCATCAACCAAAGGCATAATAATCATACCTTTTGTGCGACTGGTATTAATGGTCATCATATCCCGCACTGCTCGTTGGCCATACTCTTGCTCTATCTCGTCATTCACTTCTTGAACGATACGTTCAAGCGTTAATAACGCATCAATAGTCTGCTCATCCGAAGCATTACTGTTCATTTCAATAGTGATCATAGGAAAGTCAGACGGGACTTTAGGACTCGGGATCATACGTACATGCCCTGCCGTTAGCATCGCCGCACTGACCACAAGCACAGCGATAAATGCCATCACTACAGACCATCGCCACTCCACACACCAAGACACCGTTCGTTTGTAGGGACCATTAACAAACTCAAAGAAACGGCGATTGAAACGGGCGCGAACACTGTTTTCTTTGACGGGGGTAAACTTAGTGTGCGCCAAATGCGCAGGTAAGATCAGCTTTGACTCAATCAAACTGAAAATCAGACAAAAGATAACCACCACAGATAAACCATAGAAGAATGCTTTTTCCGGTCCCGTTGAAAACAAAAATGGCACAAACACCGCAATCGTGGTCAGTACACCAAACGTGGCTGGAGTCGCGACTTTTTGGGCGCCACGAACGACATTCGTCACGCCACCGCCGCTGGTTTCCACTTCGGTATAGACACTTTCTCCAATAACAATGGCGTCATCAACAACGATCCCTAACACCATAATAAAGGCAAATAATGTAATGATATTAATGCTGACATCAAACAAAGGCATCAGCATCACGGCGCCAAGAAAACACACGGGTAGTCCTATCATGACCCACATCGCCAACCGGAATCGTAAAAATATCGTCAACAATATTGCGACAAGTACCGCCCCTTGGAGCAAGTTTTTCAACATCATGTCCAAACGAGCGTTAAGGTAATACGTCATATCCATTAAGGTATGCAATTGAATACCATGAGGTAGCGTTTCATTCTTAGCATCGATATAACGTTTTACGGTTTCAGCAACAGGCACCATATTCTGCGTTTTCGTCGCTTTGACCGTTAGGTAAATACCATTTTCTCCCGAGTATTTGAAATAGTGCTGCCCTTCGGTAAAAGCGTCTTTAATGTCGGCAATATCCCCAAGAAGAACTTTTGAGCCATTTGCCCCCACTTTTACAGGGATCTGTCTAAATTCAAACCCGTTGTAATACTGATTCTCTATTCGTATCGACACCAAACCTGTGCTGGTACGCACCTGACCCGCTGAAAAATTAGCCGAGTATTTTTGAATCGCTTTGACTACATCGTCCAAAGTCAGATCATAAGTACGAAGTTCATCTGGGTGGATCTCAATACCAATTTCATCGGGTGGCGAGCTCATTTCAACCAACGACACATCACCGAGTTGTAATAACTCCTTTTCTATTTGCAGTGCCATCGTTTTAAGTTCAGGCAACGAGGTGTTACCCGACAACACCATGCCAATAACATCTTGCTTAAACTCTATCTGGGTGACTTTAATCGGCTCCATTGCGTTGGGAAAGCTCGCAATACCATCCACTCGCTGCTTAACCTTATCAAGCACCTCCATCAAGTTCGCTTTGGTGTCTATTTCCAATGTCACCATACCGCCTCCGCGGTAGGCATCGGTGACGGCTTTCTTTATTTCCGTGACGTCCTTCAGCGATTCTTCGACTTTAATCAGAATACTTTCTTCTATCTCCTGAGCTGAGACACCCGGATACGAAGCGCTGACTTGAATATAGTTAATTTCAAAGTTAGGGAACATTTGTCGCTGAATTAGAAAGTAACTCACCGTTCCCATAATCAAAATAAAGCCCATTAACAGATTGGCCGCGACCGAGTTTCTCGCAAACAGAGCGATAATTCCTCGCTGAACATTGTTGCTCATTGAGTCTCTCCCGCTGCGTTTCCATTATCTGCACGTATGACTTGCATACCAATTTGGGGGAACTCTGGCACCGTTAACACGAGTACATCGCCCTTGTTAAGCCCAGAGTCAATGTAAAAGCTCGATTTTTCTTCACGAAGGACGTGAACGGGCTTAGGGATCAGGCGATCATCAGGATCGACTAACCACACTCGATCATCACTGACCAACTCTTGAGGAATCGCATATAAATCAGCCACGGTTTTGCCGAAGAAACGCACTTCAACGTAGGAACCAAAAGGCAATGGTGAGAGTTGTGACTTAAGGCCATAAGGGTCTTCTACTCGTATCACCATATTAACCATGCGAGTCGCGCTGTCTACTACGCCGAGATCCCTCATCACCTGCCCTTCGCGAGTCGTTTCAAGTCGTCCTTTGGCAATAATGTTCGCTTTGGTACCGATAATATTTTTAGGTAAGAAAGGGGCATCAAAACCAGCGATTGGCACCATGATTTCCGCCGTCTCGATATTATTGATTTCTGCGACTTGTGTGCCAGCGGTAATATACTGTCCAACGCCAATATTTCTCGACACAACAAGGGCATCATAAGGGGATTCGATGTCACAATTGGCCAAATCTCGATTGGCTCGCTTCAACCCTGCTTGCGCTGATTTTACTCGAGCTTCTGCACTCAGAACTTGAGGAATACGCAGATAAAGATCAGACACTTGTGTATTGGCGATGTTCTTAGCTTGCTGCTGCGCGACTTTTGCTTTCGCTCGCTCTTCAATCAAAGCGGCCTGTGACTGCGCCAGTTCCGCTTCAGCCTGCAATACCGCGGCCTCATAGTTGTCTTTTTCTATGGTAAATAGGACCTCACCACGCTTGACGACGCCGCCCGCTACAAAGCTTGGGTGCCAACTGACCACCTCTCCAGACACCTGTGTTGCTAACGCTGTGCGTTCAAGTGGTACGACTTCGCCAAAACTCGAAATCAAAACCTTATGCGATTTAGGTTCCAGCACTTGCGTTTTAACCGTCACTATCGTTTCCAACGATTTTTGCGGTTCTATTTCTGGCTTTGTTTTCTCAACTACGCCATAACCCACTGCCGCTAAACCGACAATAAATATTGGTACTAACCACTTCAAGCTTCGCTTAAACATAAACACCTAGGTGTCCTTATCCATTAAATCCTCTGTTCCCATTGTACGTAAAACTATCGTCAGAAACTGTAATGAATTATCACAATAATAAACCTTATCCCGACATCACATATTTTCCAACGTTACGCGCTTCATGAATGCAATATGAATTTCCCCCTCAGCATTGATTAACCTTACTGATATTACTATTTCGTCATCAACTGAATTGATATCAGCAGTATTAATAATTACCACAACACGGAATAGGGACCAGGATATGAAACCAATTAGCATCGTCATCATTACGCTAAACGAAGAAAAACGCATCGCTAAACTTCTCGGTGATTTATCAAAGCAAACATATCAACAATTCGAAGTCATCCTTGTCGATTCAGACAGCGATGACCTCACCACAAAAGTGGCTGAAAAATTTCGACCAGCATTGCCATCCCTAACGGTGCATACCATGACAGAACGTGGCGTCAGTCGCGGGCGCAACACCTGGCGCGAGACTTGCCAATCATGAAAGGCTTTTGTTCCTTGATGCCGATGTTAGGCTCGATAAGCAGTTTTTAGACAAAGCAATCACCAAACTACACAGTGAAAAACTCGAAGTCGCCGGAGTGTATATGGGCGCTCAACAACTAAGTTGGGGCTACAAATCTGGCTACGCGCTATTTAACGCTGGTCTATTTGCCACTCAATACTTCTTCCCGACCGCAGTTGGCGCCTGCATTTTCTCGACTCAACGAGCCCATAAGGAAATCGGTGGATTTGATGAGGCCATCATTCTTTGTGAAGACTGCCACTACGTTAAAAAGGCGGCAAAGACATGGCGTTTCCGCTTCCTCCCACTTACTTTTCAATTCGATCCTCGTCGCTTAGAACAAGATGGTTTATTCACCATGGGCCTCACTTACCTGAAGGCGAACGTGCGACGCTTTTTGTTTGGTGAAATGCGCAACAACGAAATGAAATACCAATTTGGACATTACCAGTAACGGCCCTATCGATGATGCCAACCGCTGATACCAAACTACTGATACCAACCGCAGATCACCACCGTTGCTTATAAGGATGTAACCAGTACCTATGTTTGAAACTTTTGGCTTATTTCTAGGATCTTTACTCGACGCCACTATTGGTCCTAATTTATTTGTTCCTGGCGAACCTTTTATGATTGCCGCGGGCTATCAGCTCTACAGTGGTGGGTATCTTGCGGTGCTAGCAGTATTGCTTGGCGGTTTACTGGGAGATCAACTGAGCTATTTTATTGGTC
Organism: Vibrio sp. GJ43-1; assembly: GCF_055808835.1. Classification (NCBI taxonomy): domain Bacteria; kingdom Pseudomonadati; phylum Pseudomonadota; class Gammaproteobacteria; order Vibrionales; family Vibrionaceae; genus Vibrio; species Vibrio sp. GJ43-1. Next base: position 20,320 of record NZ_CM147885.1, read on the forward strand.
GCCAATTTGGATTTAGCGTCCAGCAAAGGCTACTTGCATGGCAGCCAAAGGTTCGACGACCACTTGCACGGTGTCGCTTAATGATGAAACGAAATACGTTGTTAATTTTAGCATTTTCAAGATTACTTGGTCCGGTCGCATGGGTCGTCCCTTTTATGGCCGGTTCGAATCATATTGAATGGCGAAAGTTCTCACTCTACGCCTCCATAGGCTTATTATTGGGCATCGGGCAATTTGTTGTTTGGGGTTACCTATTAGCGGCTGGCATCGACAATATTCCAATATTTGCCGAAGTCAGCGAGTTTCTGTCTGAGCACAAATACACGTTAGGCGTCGCCCTTTTAACGATTGTAATGACCTATGTGGGTTTTAAAAAACAATGGCGATATCTTGGGTTCAAAGTGTTAAGCGGATTTCTTATTGGAATGTTGACCCTCAACTACTCCCATTTCTTTTGGTTTAGCGACGATGCTGTCTCCCCACTCTCAACGACTAGCATCCCTGAGACGGTCACCCTAGATAAGCTCAACTACAAAGTCTTTGCTGGCTTGGTCTTCCATTTATCCGGCTCAAGCAGTAAACATTATTTATTTCGGAGCGTCTCCTACCCCACTAATGCAAACACTTGGGTGGATACAAAATAAAACTTTCTCTCGCAGCGAGCTAGAGTTTTGGGACTACATCAACCTGCTTCAAGGTAAAACGCCCCCGGTATCAGATCTGATATGGAACGGAGAACCTCAGCACTTGGCATTCCAACTACCCGGTACCTTAACACAACGCTCGCACATTCGGTGGTGGAATGCGGGCATTGACGCTGATACGAATCAGCCTATCTGGGTTGGTGCGCTTAGCTTTGACAACGGTTTGACCATCACACCTTACGGTGGAATTGTTACGATTCTTCATAGTATTTCACCCGATGTCGACAGTGAACGAGACAAACTCAAAGCTCATGTGCTCAAAAGTAATGTTAAATGGCACGCAGAAAACATCCCCCTAGCGAGTGCGATCGCAATAGATAACCGCCATGACTATTTCACCGATGGAGATATTTTAGTTGTATCGCCAAGTGAAGCACTGCATACAACTAAAGATTATTAACGCGTGATACCCCTCGAGCTATACCGCCGGAATCATAGTTCGGCTCCATACCGCCAGTAGCAAGGACGCACAGACGGCCCAAACCAATACCGCAGACACGAGCGTTGTCGTCAGACTGAAGAAATAGCTGAAGTGATAGACAGCAATTAGGTAAGCGGCATAAGGAAGTAATGAGTACAAACCAAACAACGCGGTACTGCGCAATGCTTCCATATTTCGCTCGCTGGCCACAATGTAATGGGCAATAAGAGCAAAACTAGGAAAAAGCGGTACTAATCCGGCAATAAAAAAACTCTTACTTTTGGAAAGAATAGCTATCAGCAAGACTGCCATTGCACCAATCAGGCATTTAAAAAACAAAGATAACACGAGCAAGGTTCCTTTACCGTCGTCAAAATTAGGAAGAAAGAATACGATCAGCGCTATATGTTTTAGAGCGCTATATTTTGTAGAGTACTATCCGTTTTAGGGCACTATCCGTATTTGGGTACTATCCGTATTTGGGTACTATCCGATTTAGCGTAGTCATGATGGGAACAGGAGACGAGAGATATGTAGCGCTTGTTTCTCGTCATATGAGAAACAAGCGAAATAGGTCACGGATACGCGTTAGAAACGAATATACGTTAGAAGTAAATATACGTTAAAAGCGAAGAGGCTCGTCATATTATTACTTGAAGGACTAGGTTTAAATGTCGTTATTGCTTAACTATTGGACTAACCGTTAGTTAACTAAAGTTCGTTAGCAGTGCCATCGTGAACGATTACTTTCTAACTATCGACGACTAACTATTAAAGTACAGGCACACTCGGCGACCATCAACCTCTCTAATATCAAATGGAATTTCATATATTGACTCCATGACGCTTTGCTCAACCACTTCATGGACAGTACCCGATTTAATCACTTGCCCCTTTTTCATCGCTACAATGTTGTCTGAGTAACAAGATGCAAAGTTAATGTCATGGATCACAATCACCACCGCTTTATCAAACTCATGGGCAAGTCGACGCAAGGTGTGCATGATTTCAACCGAGTGTTTAATATCGAGATTATTAAGCGGCTCATCAAGAAAAACATAATCGGTATCTTGTGCAACGACCATCGCAATGAACGACATTTGGCGCTGACCGCCACTAAGCTGATCGAGATATCGATGTTGAATATCTTCAATACCTAGGTGCCCCAAAGCCTGATCAATAATGTCATTATCAGCCTGAGTAAGTCTTCCTTGCGAGTGCGGAAAACGACCAAATGAAACCAGCTCTCGGATAGTAAAGCGCATATTGATATTGTTTGACTGTCGTAACACCGCTAAGTGCTTAGCCAGCTCTTTGGTTTCCCATTCTGCCAATAATTTATCGCCAATTAAAACCTCGCCAGCATCACTTTGTGTTAAGCGACTTGCCATCGATAACAAGGTACTTTTTCCTGCACCATTAGGGCCAATAATGGACGTAACTTCACCTTTGGGAAACAGAGCGTCTGCGTCTTGAACCACAAACGTCTTACCGTACTTTTTACTCAGTCCAGTTAACTTAATCACTCTCGTACCCTTAATTAATTCTATTTCTTAGCAACAAAAACAAGAAGTAAGAACCACCAACCAAATTGATGATCACACTGATTGTGGTTTGAAATACCAACACTTTTTCGACAAACCACTGCCCTGTCACCAACAATAATATCGCCAGTAAACTGCTCGCCATTATCAGAAAACGATGCTGATATTGATTGAACATTTCTCGCGTTAAGCTCACGGTAATCAGTCCAAAAAACAGTACAGGCCCAACAAGAGCGGTTGAAATCGCAATCATCACCGTGATAAGCATCATGATTCGTTGCGTAAGCTGTTTAGTATTCACGCCCAAACTGGTTGCATTGTCGACACCTAACCACAATACATCGAGCTTCGGCGCGTAGTACCACAATAGAACCAAGCACAAAGCTAATGGAATCAAGCTCCAATACACTAATGTTGCATTGATATTATTAAAGCTGGCAAACATCGAGCTTTGAATTGTGGCAAATTCATTGGGATCGACGAGCATCGTTAAAAAACCCGTCACACTGCTAAATAAACTTCCGCATACAATACCAATCAATAATAAAGTGAAGACATTGTTATCTTGACGTTTAAAGTAGAAGTGAAACAGCAACAAACTAAAGAAAACCATAATGATCGTCGACAATAAGAAATTACTCATTGCATGGATAACCCAAAAGCTGCTGCTCCCTAAGATCACAACCATAAGCACTTGAATCATAAGATAAAGGCTATCAAAGCCTAAAATCGACGGCGTCAATATACGGTTATTAGTAATAGTCTGAAATACCAACGAAGACGCTGAAATCGCGACGGCAGCCAAAACAATGGCCAAAATTTTCGGCGCGCGACGGGATAAGAAGAACTGATAATTATCAGCCGTCAAACCTTGGCCAATAAACCATGTAATGATGGCTAAACAACCCGCCACCAATAAAGCCACTTTATAAGAATCACGCATGGGCTTTGTCTCTCAACACCAAATAGATAAACACGGCACCACCAAAAATACTGATGATCATTGAGATAGGCATTTCATACGGGAATATAATCACACGCCCTAAAATGTCAGATGACAATACCAGTATGACCCCCCAATATGCGGTCCAAGGTAAGATCTTCTTCATGTTGTCACCCATAAATAGTGACACGATGTTTGGTACAATCAGCCCTAAAAATGGAATAACTCCGACGATCATCACCACAGTAGAAGCGCTCACAGCCACAAGAATCACGCCAAGAAAGACAATTTTCTGATAATCCAAGCCGATATTTTTTGCAAAACTTTCACCCACACTTGCTGCACTAAATTGGCTGGCGTAATAATAAGCAAGTAAGCACGCTGGGATGGCTAAGTACAATATTTCGTAGCTGCCTTGCAAAACACTGGCGAAGTTGGCGACTGTCCAAGATGACATGGTTTGGACCAAGTCATATTTATAGGCAATAAAAGTCGTCAGCGCGGAAACCACATTGCCGTACATAATACCAATCAGCGGAACAAGAACCGCATTCTTAAACTGCAGCCTTTGCAAAAATCGTACGAAAAGCAAGGTACCTGCGACTGAGAAGGTAAAGATCACGCCTAAATGAGCCCATTGAGAGGCTCCACCAAGGAAGATTAGACCAACAACGTAGCCTAATAGTGCACAATCAATCGTACCCGTAGTGGATGGTGACGCGAATCTGTTTTGCACAATCTGCTGCATAATAAGACCTACAACACTTAACCCTGCACCTGCTAACATAATGGCGATTAAACGCGGAATTCGGCTCACCACGTAGATGGAATAGGCGTGTTCGTCTCCACGAAAGACATCTGTGAGCGAGACATTCGCGGCGCCAATTAGCAGTGACGACACAGCTAGAGCGCCTAATAATACAAGAGCGAAGAGATACTTATGAATAGCCATGAAACAACATTAGACTCAGAAAATTGGATTAGACCCCAAAAATAATATGGCTTGAACGCCATTTTACCGTAGGTAGGGCAAGTCTATAGACTCGCCCTAGTGGTCGAAGGCTTGAAAGTTAAAGGGCGCTAGTGATATCAGAGATCATCGTCTGCGTTGCTGTCACACCACCACCAGAGAGATACCAAGCATTAGGGTCAATGAACACCACTTTTTTAGCTTTGGCCGCTGGCGTTGAGTTAACGAGTGGATTATTGAACATTTCCTTCGCTTTACCAACACTTCGACCAATCGCTTGCTCTCGGTCTAGAATAAAAATAACGTCTGGCTTCGCGTCAGAAATATATTCAAATGAAATTAAGTTGCCATGGGAACCTTCAACAGGCGCAACATTTTGGCTGTTTGACTCAGCAAAGTTAAAGTCGTCAAAAATGATCGAAAATCGGCTGCCTTTATTAAACATGGCGACGTTATTGCCGTTATTCATGAGCATCAATGCGTTCAGTTGCTCTTCCTCGACTTGATCTGCGGCAGTCGTAAGCTGCGATTGTGTCTCTTCGATCAGCGCTTCCACTTCTTGCTCTTTATCAAATAATTGACCGAGCATACGCCAGTTTGCCTGCGTATCTTGCCAGTACTGCCCATTATCCACATAGAACATGACCGTCGGTGCGATCTCGTTTAACTCATCGTAGATTCTCAACATACGGTTTTCAGCAATAATAACGTCTGGCTTCAAGGTATAAATAGTTTCAAAATCAGGTTCGCTCACTGAGCCAGTATTACTTGTAGATGTCTTATACTGGGTAAGGTAAGACGGTAATAGGCCGTGCGGTGCACCTACTGGTTGCACACCTATGCGGTCTAATACATCCAAGCTACCATTGCCCAGTACTACCACACGTTTTGGTGTTTCTTTGAATTCTACACTCCCTTTGTAGTGATCAATCGTGACTGCAAAAGCGTGACCAACAAACATCGAACACGCAGCAACAGTGATGCTTGCACGCTTGATAAAACCGAAAACCTGATTCATTCCCTAATACCCTATATATCTTGTGGTTATATTAAACAAGCTCATTATCACCTCAATATAAATAGGAATCAATATCATTCTTATGATTAATTGCATTTTTATTGTCGTTGATCATATTTACCTTTTGCCGCTCATTGTCAGGGTTTACCAACAAACCCTCACTAAATGAGATAAACATGGTCAATATTTGTTCTAAATTTAGAACTATCCCTTCCAATACTTGAGAACGCGTCAATAGGTGTTACATTCATTTACACAATATAAATATAAGGGCCGCTTATGGCAGGTTTAAGTCTTCTCACTCTTCTTGACGATATTACTGCGGTACTTGATGACGTCGCATTATTATCAAAGGTCGCCGCCAAAAAGACCGCTGGCGTACTGGGTGATGATTTAGCACTCAATGCACATCAGGTTTCTGGTGTCGCGGCGGAACGGGAAATTCCAGTAGTCTGGGCCGTCGCCAAGGGCTCGTTTAAAAACAAATGCATATTGGTTCCTGCTGCGCTCATCATTAGCTTTATCGCGCCTTGGTTGATCAATCCCCTTCTGCTTTTAGGTGGTCTATTTCTTTGCTATGAAGGAGCAGAAAAAATCATCGAAAAGCTCTTTCATGGTAAGCACGAAAACGCAGAAGAGATCCCTAGTCTCGACACGGAATCGATTGAAGAATATGAACAAAAGAAAATAGCAGGGGCAGTTCGTACCGACTTTATCCTATCAGCAGAGATCATTGTCATCGCATTAGGAACGGTGCAAGGTCAGTCCACGACAATACAAATTTTAGTGGTGTCATTGATTGCGGTATTAATGACCATTGGCGTTTATGGGCTCGTCGCAGGCATTGTGAAACTCGACGACTTAGGCTTCTACTTAGATAAAAAGGGAAAAGGAAAAGGCTTTATGTCTTGGTTCGGTAGAGGCTTAATTGCTTTTGCCCCTAAGTTCATGAGAGTCCTAACCATTGTTGGCACTGCCGCCATGTTCTTAGTGGGAGGCGGGATTGTAGTGCATAACGTTCCAGCCGTACACCACCTAATAGAACCGATTATCATGGAGTTACCCAATATATCACTTGCTAAAGCGGCAATTCCTGTGTTGCTAAATGGTGCCGTCGGAGTGGTCGCAGGTGTACTCGTGGTGGCGGTGATTGAAATAGTCTCTAAAATTCGTACAGCGGTTTCATCTTCATAGCCTCTCGCCTAAACCGTGCTTAAGGACATAACGAACGGTCATTATTATTAGCACCGTTCGCTATGTCATCGCGGCGCGCTCTTCTCCCAACGAACTGAATCAGGTAAGAAAAAGTTAAATCAGCGAAGAAAAAGCTGAATATGCGACATCCAGTCACAAAACCAGCCTGCATTAACTAGACACCATCCCACCTGTTGCATAATGTGTACAGAGCATCGCTATTGTTAGGAATTATGAATGGAATCATCAAGATTACACCGCCCTGTTTTGGTTTGGGTTGTTTTATTCGCCTCTACCTTGGTCGGATGTCGCGATTCTGAGCCCGTTTCACAAGCGGAAATAAAGCCTAAGTTAACGGTCGAATCTTTACAACTAGAGCAAGCAGAGCACTACAACGTCAAACGCGAGTATGTTGGAATAATTAAAGCTGCCCAAAAGGCAAATTTAGGGTTTGAGCTTGCGGGTAAAGTATCTGAAATTTACGTTGATGTTGGCGATCGCGTCGAAAAGGGACAATCGCTCCTAACACTGGATATCGAATTACTCAAAACAGAAGCTAATCAACTTAAAGCTCGAGATAGAGAGCTCAATGCACGCCTAGATTTGGTCAAAGCCAACCTCAAACGTCAACAAGCCTTAAAAGCCAATGGCTTTAGTGCGGAGGCGGAAATGGATGCACTAGATAGCGAAGTTAGCGTATTAAACTCAAGCCTACTTGGGCTGAAAGCCTCACGAAATGCAAACCAATTACGCCAGCAAAAATCAACAATCCGTGCCCCCTTTTCAGGCATCATCAGCCACCGTTTTGTCACCGTTGGTGATGTAGTCAATGTTGGAAAACCAACATTAACCGTCTTATCAAATCAGGCCAAAGAAGCCGCGATCGGCATTCCAGCTAAGCAGCTAAACAAAGTATCTGCGCTAGCTTCCCCACAAATTAGAGTCGGGAAAAGCACCTATTCTGCAACACTTATCAATCCAGGCGCCATTGTTGGTATCCATTCTCGAAGTGTTGGGTTGCGCTATCTATTACCCAACAACCTTGGTTTACTAGAAGGACAACTTGCTTACCTCGATTTTGATGAAAAGTACCACAAAACTGGGTTTTGGGTGCCGATTTCAGCCCTAACCGATGGCATGCGTGGTGTATGGAATGTCTACATTATCAACAGTAACGACACAATAGAAAGCCGCACGATACAGGTGCTATTTGCCGATCAAAATAAGGCCTACGTCCAAGGTGCGATTCACGCAGGCGAACGAATTGTCGCCAGTGGTTTACACAGAATCGTACCTGGTCAGCAAGTTAGCCCTTCACAATAGTAGGTAGGTATCATGAATTTCGTTAAGGCTATCGCTAATACTCGACTATTGATATTAATTACAACGTTGTTATTGGTCAGCGGATACGCAGCCTACTCTACCTTGCCTCGAGCAGAAGACCCTATTATCAGTAATCGCTTTGCAACCGTTACCACCGTCTTGCCGGGAGCCAGTGCTGAGCGCATCGAAGCTCTGGTCACTGAAGTCGTTGAGAATAAGTTACGAGAACTCAATCAAATTAAGGTACTCACCTCAACATCCCGTCCAGGTGTATCAATTGTGACCGTTGAACTCAATGATGATATCACTGAGCCTGAACCGGTTTGGTCACAAACCAGAGACAAGCTTGCCGATCTCCCCTCGTTGCTACCCGATGGTACCAGTACGCCTAAATTCGATAGTGACCACACCTATGCCTTTACCAGCATCATTGCATTAACTTGGAATGATGCCAGCGACGTAGACTTATTAATATTAGGTCGCTATGCAAAAGAGCTGGCTTCGCGCTTACGTAATCTCTCTGGTACCGAGTTCGTTGACGAATATGCACAACCCAAAGAGGAAATCCTCGTCAGCCTCGATACCTCCTCTGCTGCCGCGCTGGGACGATCTAGTAGCAATGTTCTTGAATCTTTGCATGGTGCCGACGCTAAAAACCCTGCAGGCGAACTGCTCAGCCTAAATCATCGCTTTGGGCTAGAAATTGCGTCCGAGCTAGACTCGCTCAACCGTGTAAGGCAAGTTCCCATTAATGTCGACGGTAAAGGGCACATGGTTCGTCTTGAGGACATTGCGACCGTTAGCCGGATGCCAAGCTTACCTGCAACCGAACTGGCCTACATCGACGGAAAAGTGGCTGTCATCGTGGCTGCTCGAATGCAGCAGGATCTGAGAGTTGACCGCTGGTCGGCAAGTATGGAAACGCTGGTCGAACAATTTCAACGTGATATTCCTAGCAACATTCATGTTGAGGTTATTTTTGACCAACAAGGGTATACCGATGCCAGAATGGGAGATCTCCGAGACAGTTTACTTCTTGGATTTGGTCTAATTTTAATCGTTCTACTGCTAACGCTAGGGGTAAGAGCCGCTATTTTAGTTGCCATTGCCTTGCCATTAACGTCAATGCTAACGCTAACGTTAATGAAAATAACTGGCTTACCGATTAATCAAATGTCAGTGACTGGACTGATTGTCGCGTTAGGCATCATGGTCGATAACGCCGTGGTGATGGTCGACACTATTCAGCATAATCGAGTGTTAGGCCAATCTAAATCCAACGCCACACGCGCTGCGCTCAAGCACCTATGGCTTCCTTTACTTGGCTCTACGCTGACCACGGTTCTTGCGTTTATGCCTATAATTTTAATGCCGGGTGCAACCTAGGTGAGTTCGTCAGTGGCATCGGCATTACCGTATGTTTCTCTCTCATTGGTTCATACCTTATTTCTCATACCCTAATTGCTTAGCTTCGCTACCCGCTTTTTACCCGCACATTATCAAGGTCGTCATTGGTACCATAGCGGGCTTTCGATTCCAGCCATGTCAAAATGGTTCGAGGCTAGTGTTCGATCCGCCATTCGACGTCCGATGGTCGCCATCGCTTTGGTGTTGGGCGTCGCAATCACCTAGTTTTTGGAGTACGACGCAATTAACTGAACAGTTTTTTCCTCCCTCCGACCGAGATATGTTCGAAGTTCAAATTTTTCTTCCTCCACAAGCAAGCATTGTTCAAACGAGCAATACGGCAATGCGTGTTGATGACATCATCCGTACCTACCCTAGTGTGGAACACACTAACTGGATGATTGGCGCCAATTTCCCATCGTTTTACTACAATTTGCAGGCCAACCAACAAAATGCGCCATACTTCGCGCAAGCCATGATCAAAACTAAAGACTTCGCTGATGCAAACCGTATTATTCCCTTGATCCAAAATGCCTTAAATCATCAAGTTCCTCAGGCACAGATTTTAGTTCGAAAACTTGAACAAGGTCCTCCATTTAAGGCACCAATTGAACTCAGAGTATTTGGAAACAACTTGGATACACTGAAATCTATTGGCCAAGACATTCGCCTTATCATGTCAAATACCCAGCATGTTACTCACACCAGAGAAACGCTACAGCCAGGGTTACCGAAAGTGAAGCTCATGGTTAACGAAGAGGCCTCACAACTCAATGGTATTACATTAAATAAATTCGCTCGTTTACTTCAAACAACACTCATTGGCCGTAACAGTGGCACCGTTTTAGAGGGTGGGGAATCCATTCCTATTCGAGTTCGCGTTTCCGACGATGAACGGGAAAACATTACCCATTTAGGTAATCTACGATTACCTATTGCCTCGGAGAACTATTCAACGGGTATAAGTGTCTCTACCCTTGCAGAAATGGAACTGACCACCAGCAGAGGGGCGATAACTCGCCGTGGTGGACAACGGGTCAACACTATTGAAGGCTATATAGAGTCAGGTGTATTACCTCAAGCGGTACTTATTGAGTTTAAACAAGCGCTGCAAAACTACACGCTACCTCCCGGCTACCATATTGAATTTGGGGGGAATCTGCTGGCAGAAATGAATCCATTAATAACTTAATATCAAACGTATTTGTCGTGGTGACTTTAATGGTATTGGTTGTGGTCATGTCGTTTAATTCATTTCGGATCAGCAGTATCATTTTCACGGTCGCAGGTCTGTCCGCGGGTTTAGGCATCTTATCCGTGTACTTATTCAATTACCCATTTGGTTTTACCGTGATCATTGGCCTACTCGGTGTCATCGGTCTTGCGATCAATGCTGCCATTGTCATATTGGCTGAATTAAAAGCGCGCCCCGAGACCAGTACTGGCGATGACGAAGCTATCGTCGACGCCGTCATGTCATGCACTCGCCATATTACCTCAACAACCATTACCACCGTTGGCGGTTTCATCCCATTAATCATTGCAGGTGGAGGGTTCTGGCCGCCATTTGCGATTGCGATTGCTGGCGGTACCGTATTAACAACGATTATTTCATTCTATTTTGTCCCAGCAGCCTACCGTATTGCTGTGTGGTAAGCCCCCTAAACACCTCAGCTCAACCCCCGTTACTGAGGGTTGATTACGCACTTTACACAAACTATTTACCAGTATACAAAGCGCTAACTTTCTGCAGCGCTTTATATACTGGTAAAATCCGCGACATGCCCCTTGCTAATTTTTATCATAAAGTGAGGATAGACCATTCCGTTTACATGGCTCTATTGACTTAGAGTGATAATAAATCACGCCATCATGCGCCTCTTCCGTATCCACTCAACGACCGCCAAACAAAAAACGACGACATAAATGAATTCGTTATCACCACACGCCAAACAACCGCATATTTTCAGCCTGAAAAACACTCTATACAGTCGATAAAATTCAGAGAGTTACGCGACAAATCATCAAGTTGGATTACGCTAACTTCCGTGAGTGTTTACCACAATATTTCGATAAGTGATTTTTGTCGTCATGGTCATTTTTATTCGTTTTACTCTTTGATACTCAAGCCTCATAGTCGCGGTGATTTCTTAATCAATCGCCCTTTTCTTTTACCAACCAATGAGGATCCTGCCTTGGAAAACACTCACGATTTCGCAGTTAAAGCTGGCTTTAAAGTACCTGTAATTGCGCTATCACTTTATGCCGTAGCATCAGGTTATCTTATGAGCCTGATCCCACTTATGCTTAACGAATATGGTATTGATGCCAGTCAAGCAAGTTGGTTGGCGAGTGTATTTTATGCCGGATTACTTGTAGGCGCGGTGGCTATTGAGCCCGCTGTGAAATACGTCGGGCATCGTATCGCTTTCGTAGCGTGCCTTGCCGTTTTCGTACTCACTATTATTGCGCTACCTTTGCTGCCTGTTGCCAGCGTTTGGTTGGTCGCTCGTTTTATCGCTGGTATTGCGGTGGCTGGGGTGTTTGTTATTGTTGAGTCTTGGTTGTTAACCGGTGACGAAACAAGCCGAGCGAAACGTCTTGGCTTGTACATGGGTTCACTGTATGGCGGCTCAGCACTGGGGCAGCTTGGTATTGGTCTGATTGGCGTTCAAGGCATTATGCCTTTCATCGTTATTTTGACCATGCTTAGTGCAGCCATTATGGTGTTGCTCTTCATCCCAACACAGCAGCCACAAAGTGCACATTCAACGCCATTAACATGGAAGCAAATGAGCAAATTAAGCCACGCAGCCATCATTGGATGTATTGTGTCAGGTTTAACACTCGGTTCGATTTACGGTCTTATGCTCGGTAGAGTTATCGCACCGCAATGTGTCTCAAGGGCACCTTAGTGCTCTAATGGCGTTAGTGATCTTGGGCGGCATGGCAGTACAACCTATTGTGCCAAAGCTCATTCATAAAGTGGGCCGTACGCCACTGATGGGTATGTTTTGCTTGGTCGGTGTATTTGCGATCGGGTTAGTGATTTTAAGCAGCGACCTTAGCGTATTAGCGGTCAGCTTATTCCTCATCGGTTTTTCATGCTTCGCACTCTACCCGATTGCGATCAATCTAGGTTGTGACAAACTGGATGAAAACAATATTGTCTCTGCAACACAAGTGATGCTCTTTTGCTACAGCATTGGCTCAGTTGCAGGGCCCGTTATTGCCGATTGGTTTATGAATGGTACACAAGGCCTTATGGCATACTTGCTTGCGACTATGATGGCAACAGCCATTTACATGATCATTGCAAGCATTACGACCAAGAAGCACATGGTGGCTGGAGAGTAATCTCTTCGCCTGACCATTTCTCCGGCAATTAGTCTCTCTAGTTTCTCCCGCTACTATCACCGACAAGCCATCGAGTCTAACTCGATGGCTTAACTTTTAAGCTTGTTTTGTTGTAATCAAGCCTGTCATCGGTGTAATCGCCTCACTATCTGGGAACACATTCAGCAACGTACCGCTTTCCGCTAGATAATGATCAGCAAGCACGCCCTTTATGACAGCTCTCACATCCGTCGTAGGAGCTAAATCTCTGCCTTCGAACAATTTATCATCAGCTAAACCCGGCCAATCAGAAACTACTTGCCCTTTTTTAATCGCGCCACCAGCTAATAACATGACATTTGCCGTGCCATGATCTGTGCCTTTGGTGCCATTTTCTCGTGCGGTTCGACCAAACTCACTCGCACACATTACTACCGTTGATGACCACTTTTCACCTAAAGCGGATTTCAGTGCCAGCAACCCTTCATCCAATTTTTTCAGCTGGTTTGCTAGTCGTCCCTGAGTGGTTCCCTGCGCTGAGTGTGTATCCCAACCGCCAAGCTCTAGCACCGCAATATTGGGCCCTTGTGGTGAGTTAATAAACTTACCCGCCTGCGTCATCAAGTTAGCAAATTGCTTGCTTTGACTTCCTGTCCCTAGCATCTTCTCTAACTTCATCGCTTCTGAGAAATTGGAGCCAAGCTCGGGGTCGGATTGGAACAGATCAGATAAGATCAGCGCTTGCTCTTCTTTCGCCTTAAGTTTGTGAGGATACCAACTACTTACTTTCATCTCTCCCTGAGCAATTAACGGTAAACCAGAATCGATGGCTATCGCTAAGTTACGCTTCTCACTCATCAAAAATCGATTGAGCCACCCTTCCCGTTCAGATGGATGTAATGTGCCATTTTCTAACACCTTCTGACCATCAAAATGCGATCGACTGCGATACCCAGTGGCACAAGCATGAACAAACATCGCCTCATCGTTTTGATACCACTCAAAGACATTTTTGAGCGCCGGGTTCAACCCATAACCACCATCTAACCCTTGCAGTTCATTGGCGTTAAAAGCTAGGTTCGGTCTAAGCACCGAGTACGCTGTATCAAATGTCGGTACCACCACATTCAGTCCATCCATCGCGCCTCTTAGTGTCACCCATACGAAAACATTCGGGCTTGCAGTTGCGGCAAAGGCGAGATTAGGTAGGCAAGTCACTAGCGACGTTGCACCAATGCCTTTCAAAAAATTTCTACGTGATGTCATTGTTCACCTACCTATACTGAAACTGAGGACTCATCCACAGCACCACCAACTTGGACACGGCATCTTGCGCTTTCTCAATCGCCACAAGGGTGTGCTCATCAACATTCTTGCCATACAGCCTTTGAAGGATATTATCGATATAGTCTTGCGGACGCTGTTTATTGCGCTTTAATTGTCGAACCGCAAGTTGTGCGACTTGATTCGCTACCTGCCATCGTTGAGTCAACCCCGAAGCACTATTATAGTCAGCATCTTGATCCGACCACCCGGCAGGCGAACCCGCCATGAAAGGCTCTTGCCCAAGCTGCCGTAGCATGTAATGCATTTGCTTTTGATTAGGCTCAAAATCTGCGCTACGTAATACGGCGAAATACCACTCTTGCGGCGTTCTAAATCTTAAGTACTGCGGCTCATTTGCTAATGGGCTAGCTATTAGCATCTCGTAAACTGGCATCAACTGACCTTTTTTTCCAGCCATACGCTCGCCAACGCCTCAACTAATTCTTCATGACCAGCACCGTAAAAGTGCTGGACTAACTTTCCACACACATGCCGCGCGGTCTCTGGACGCAATGCTAAGTCCGCTAAACACGCGATGCCCTGCGCTTCGCCCTCTTGCGAGTAAACCGTATTTAATACTTGTATTGCCCCCGGTTCATGCAAGGCTGGTCTAAAAATATAGCCCGCCTCTTTTGATCCCATGGTGACTGTCCAGCCCGTAATGCCCTGCGCAAGTTCTATGACATCCGTTTGTGTATAACCACCACTCACACCCAATGTGTGTAATTCAAGTATCTCCCGAGCAAGGTTTTCATTCAGTCCTTTATTGCGTTTCTTGCCCGCTTTTGAATTCGGCCCAATAGACTGATGGTTATCCAGAAACATCAGCATAGTCGGGTGCTGACAGACGGCAATCAACATAGAACTAAAGTCAGACTTCCAAGCCGTACGAATCACATCATTTTCTACGCCAGACGCAATAGGTCGCACACGTCGCGTGTCAGCAGAAATAGCAAAATGGTTGCTCCAGAATTGAATGAGCCGTTCTTGGAGTCCATAAGGTGAATAGAGTGATTGAAGATTACGCGCATGAACAAGGGTTCGGTAACTCTCTTGAAAGAAAGCGTTATTGGTTTTAGAGAACGTCTGTTTTTCTTCCGGAGTCTTGGCATCCTTACGTCGACGGTTCAGTTCACCCATATGCGCCAGCATTTCAAAGGTCGAGGGCAGCTCGGCGATCAATTCATTGGTATAGTTATCTACCTGAATCTGCTTTTCCGGCGAAAGAGGAGTGCTAGCATCTCCAACCCGTATACCTAACCCAAATCGTTGTGGAGCGGTCACCGCCCGAATTTGCATACTGTCCATGCTACCTCTTACCTCACTGTCACCTTTCCCGCTTTTATTTTAGACTGAAAGCATAAATAGCAACACTGATAAACGTGGTCAAAACACACAATACATACAAATAATCCATAAGATGCCTGCGCAATATTTTTGTTATATATATCTGTTTTTATGCTCTTTTAGGTCATCGTTGCGTTTTCTTTTTCTCTTGTTATCAAATTTGATAACTAGCCCAAAGAAACAACACTTCACGCAGAATAAAAGATGCACAAATGTTACTCGGTTGTTATATTTTGTATATTAGCAAAGGAGAGAAAACGAAATGGACGAACTACAATTTTACGTCACTCATGACTATTGCCCAACCTGCAATGCCGTCACGACACAGGATGTGTTTGAATTGAATGAGCAACATACTCATGATGGTCAACAAGTAGGTGTGAAAACCGAGCACACGTGTGAACGTTGTCAGTCTTCCTATTAGTCACTTCGATTATTAGTTACGATTCGGTTTATAGCGAAGATTCGCTTTATAGCAGCAATCGGCTTAGTTAACCCTATTGCACAGCTAGTCATGATGAATAAAAGATAAAAAACGGCGCTCATTATAGAGCGCCGTTTCTATTTAGTCTTTATTTTGTGTTCTTGTCGGTTTTTGCGAAAGCAAATGACCTATGAACGTTTAGGTTGCATATAGGTTTTGCTTACTGCTTTGTACGTGTCGCTTTGCTTTAAGTCAAAAAGAGCATCAAAGAACCAAGCGACAAATTTAATGACGTCATCGCCTTCGTTCATGATGTGCTCGACATACTCTTCATCTTCACCAGTATCATTGGTTCGAACAGACACATGATAGATACGTTGTTCACCATCAACATCCGCCAAAGCAAACTGACCCGTTAGGCTTTCTGCCGCTTCTGCAACGTCTGCATCATCACATGCTTTTAGTGCGTTTAACGCATCAGGTAGTACTTTAAATAAGCACAGTTCTTTTACCAACTTTTCGAATTCATCTTGTTGCATTAGTGTCACCCTATTGTCGTTACGATTATAAGCTCGCAACTTTCATTTCTTGTTTCTTAAGCATCGCATCCAGCTCATCTCGACGGGCGATAAATTGCTTAAGTTCGCTCTTTGGCACAGAGTCTGCCATAGGAATGTTTGCACGCATAGCGTTAACCTAGGTCTACCACGCACGATTAGCTCATAATGCAAATGGGGACCTAGTTACACGCCCAGTAGCACCAGATAAGCCAATGCGTTGCCCGCGGGTAATTTTCTGTCCCTTTTTCACCAGTATTTTACTTAAGTGTAGATAACGCGTTTTATATGGACCACCGTGGTCAACAACAACATACTTACCCGCATAAGGGTGATTCCTCACCATGGCCACAACACCATCCCCTGTGGTTAACATCGGCGTACCAGTGCGCACACCAAAATCGGTACCATTATGTGGCGAAACTCGTCCTGTCACCGGGTGGCGACGGTTAGGATTGAAACCCGATGTAATTCGGGTGTTTTTTACTGGGTAGCGCATAAACGCACGTTGCAGGCTTTCACCTGCGGCATCGTAGTACTGACCATTCGAATGCAAATAAGCCGAGTACATAGCGCCACGGTTAAAAATCTTGATCGCTTGAATTTCCGAATTTCCCGTTGGTACACCCTCTACCGTTTGACTACTTTTGACGACTTCAAATTGATCGCCAGCACGTAAGTCTCGAGCAAAATTAATCTTATCTTTTAATAAGGTAACCACTTGACTAATTTCATTTGGACCGAGGCCAAGCTTATTGGCAGAAGCTGAAAAGCTGCCATTAATCTCACCGACTAGCGCCGCACTGCTCCAAACCCCTGGTATTGAAATATCTTCGAATTCAAAGCTACCGTCATCCAGTCGATGATACACGGCTTTTTCTGCGACATTACGACCTAATTCTAACTTAGTCAGAGCTTGAGTTTCCTCATCCTGCCAAAAGCGAATTTTATCGCCAGGACGCAGCGTATCTAGTACCAAGAAGTTCAGGTCTGTTTCCATTACAGACATCATATCTCTGTAAGGGAAACCAAGCTGATCAAAAATTTGGCTTAAACTGTCACCAGATTGAACCGTATAAGCGTATTTAGGAGGCTGAACCTCTACGGTTTTATTGGCTGACAATGCCTCGACGATAGGAGAGTCATTAAGATCTAAGTCAACCGTTCCTTTTAACGTAGAGTCAGGCAGACTGTGTAAAAAAGCAAAGGCGGCCAAAAACGGCACGGTGAAAGCAATGCTTCTTTTCAATTTTGAGTTACGAGCCTGAGTGCTTGCCGCACTTGGTTCGCCCGGTATTTGATTTGATTGCACAATGGTTCCAATGCAGCTCATAAGAAGGCTAATAGAGTAAACTTTTCTGATGTCAATTGCATCAGTCGTTAGGGAAAGAAAACGTAAAACATGTGATTAGAATGTAAAAAAGCGAAGCTATGAGCTTCGCTTTTCATAAAAAGGGTACCATTTCGATTAGACCGTTCTAACTTAGACCGTTCTAACTTAGGCAGTTCTAACAATACAGTTATCAGCGCCGAAACCATTCGGCACATAGTGGTCCGCTTCGGCATCGTTCACCCACTCGGTATCATTAACCAGATAACGGAATTGATACTCCGCACCTTTTGGCAGTCGAGTACGGTATTTAAACGACTTAGATTTGGCGACTTTCTTCATTTGAATTGGCTGCCAATCATGAAACTCTGCCATCAACACCACACTATCAACATTCGCTGCATCGAGTTCGAACGTTACCTCTACTTCATCTTTCGTTTTAAAAAAACGCTTATTGATCATCGCAAGCTCCATTTGTACAAAAAATAACAACATCTAGGTGCATACTATTCAATTAAACTCACATTCACAACACTGAGAGCACGACAAAATCATCAAACAGCCCAATAACACACGAAACCTATTGGCAGTTTAGTTGATTGATTTTTGCAGTTTCACACGTTAACGTGACCTCTTTCTGCGGGCTCTCACTCATCGCCTGCCCTGCAGCATGCTGTTTAAAACGCACTTCAATAGGATGTTTCCATTCCACCTTAGACACCTGCACCCTGTCACCAAGCAACACCGAGTCTACAAGAATGATCCTTTGTCTTGCTGTATCCCAATCAAACAATCCTAGGTAATAAAACACACCTGACCCTTGATTACTAACCGCAAAAGGAACAATGACTTTGGACAACACACCTTGTTCCATTTGCTCTTGTTTAAATTGATACAACAAGTAAACATGACCGCGCTCCATACCGTTATCGTATCGTCCCGATGCGACTTGCTTAACCTGGTCAATATCAGTAAGTAAAGAAAACGCGCTGGTCTCTGGCACCTGAAGCGTCCAAGGGTTTGGCGTAGATAATCCTAGAATTTGATTGACCACCTCATCACTTTGCATTTGCTGTGAGGGAAATTTGGCTAAGATCTCTTCATCCGTTAACGAGAATCGATAAACCCCTGCAATGACAACAATAAGCAACAAGACAATAGGCACCAATAAAATGAGTGGGATAGGCAACTTTTTTCTTTTCATACTGGTTTAGCTCTGATTCCATATTTTGAAACAATTCCATTTCGATACCCTATGTCTTCGGTACCACCTTTGCTTTAGATTCTATCGTGTCGCGAGTGAACTCGCACGTTCAAAGTCTGGCTTACCCACTATACTGTAACCATCGCTAACGCCACGGATGAATAAAGCAGGGCAAACTTTGCGGAGATTATGAATATTTAGTCTTCATTGATGAATAGTATTGCTTCGACGAGCAAAAAAAGTAATCTTTGCCCCACTTGAGCAAATATGGATGTTTAGTGAATAATCAAGCGATGGAACCGCTGATATTAACTAGTTGTAACACGAGATAAAAATGCAAAATAGCGCTCAACCTGTCCCTGAGACAGGCAAAAAAGGCAATTTCTGGATGTTTTTCATCCCGTCATTAGTGGGTTTATTCCTGTTTATGGCACCTATTAGCTACGATGGTGGTTTGACGATTCCTGTCGCCGTTTTAGCCAAATCTCTACAAGCGGCAGTGGGCGACATTATCGTCCCTCTTGTCACCGCAATTATTGCTTTAATGGCAGCAGCGTCTATTTTAACTCGCATTTTTAAGCCTGCTTTTATCAACAATAACGATTTCCTAAATGGCCTATTCAACCCAAGTCCAATGTGGTTAGCGGTAAGACTTATTGGTGGCATTGCTGCCATGATGACTTACTTTCAATTTGGTCCTGAAGCCATTTGGGAAGAGAACACTGGTGGGTTGGTCTTAGAGGGCTTATTACCAACACTGTTTTCGGTATTCATCTTCGCTGGATTATTGCTTCCATTGCTGCTCAACTTCGGTCTATTAGAGCTGTTTGGCGCGCTATTAAGTAAAATTATGCGCCCGATATTCAACCTACCTGGTCGTGGCGCGATTGACTGTATGGCGTCTTGGCTTGGAGATGGCAGCGTCGGTATTCTATTAACCAGTAAGCAATACGAAGCCAAATTTTACACCATGCGCGAAGCGGCGGTGATTGGTACGACCTTCTCAGCGGTGTCGATTACGTTTAGCCTTGTGGTTATTGCTCAGGTTGAATTGGAACACCTATTCTTACCATTTTATGGCGCTATTTGCTTAGCGGGTATCGTTGCTGCCATCATTATTCCTCGCCTTCCACCACTTAGAAATAAGAAAGACGTATTTATTGATGGCACTAAACCTGCCGCCGATGCCGAGGTCACGCCTACTGGTATGTCTACCTTCTCTTGGGGTTTAGATATGGCGCTTAAACGCGCAGGCACGGTGACTTCTGCTAAGTCAGTATTTGGTGAAGGTATCAAGAATGCCGTCGACATGGTCTTTGGTGTCCTTCCTGTAGTCATGGGTTTGGGTACCGTTGCTCTAGTCATTGCGGAATACACGACCGTGTTTGAAGTATTAGGCACTCCGTTCATCCCATACCTAGAGTTATTGGGTGTTCCAGAGGCTGTGGCAGCGTCGAAGACGATTGTTGTTGGTTTTGCTGACATGTTCATCCCGTCGATTCTTGCCGCTTCCATTGATAACGAAATGACGCGTTTCGTCATTGCAGCAATGTCGGTTACTCAGCTTATTTACATGTCTGAAGTCGGTGCTCTGCTGTTAGGCAGCCGTATCCCAGTTAATATTATCGAACTGTTCGCTATTTTCATCTTGCGTACACTGATTACGCTACCTGTGATTGCGGGTGTTGCTCACCTGATTTTCTAATCACGAATACGAAAATCAAAGGCTCGCTTCGGCGAGCCTTTTTTATTGCAGCGCTACTTCACCCGGTCGAGTTCTATCTTCGTTAATCATCGCGGTTAACTTTGATAACTAGTACGACGCCCCTCACTTCGACAGACACTCCTAACATATCCCTATAAGTGCCACAGCCAGTTCAAAGCCATGAGAGACCGATTATCGCTTACTGGAAGCCAACCCATACATGCAACCGTTCAACGGACACACAGGGCGATATAGAGCTCGATACTGTTAATGTGCATTCACCTCCCTAAGCAAACTAAGCGGCGATACTTCTAGCAACACGTTCATCCGAGCTAACGCCTTAGAATACGACAACGTAGATAACGGTTATGTGGCCTCACAGCGTCGCTGTGAACCTATAACATCCTACGTAACAGAGGGACGTCTATAACCACGATAGGGAAGTCCAGAGTTCGGTTAATGATTAACTGCTGCGCCAAACAAACAAAAACGGAGCCAACAGGCTCCGTTTATCTACATTTATCAGCAGTGTTTTAATTCTATACGTTTAAGCGATACGCTTAGAAGAAGTATTTAAAACGAACACGAACGCCTTTGTCGTCATCTTCAGCAAAGTTACTTGATGCAGTCTGAGCTGCATCCGTTTTGTCATCTACTGTTGTGTAGTATGCACCTAGGTAGATAGAGAAATCATCAACCGTGAGAACATCAGCAAATTCATAAGATGCATACCAAGTATTCACGTTCACATCACCCGAAGCGTAGCTAGTAGATACTTCTTTGTTTTCATATTCGTTAGCGGCGTGGATAAAACCAAGACCAAAGCCTTTGTATAGAGCGTTAACACCAACAGACATGTTGTTCTCATCAACTGCATCCATGTACGCGAAGTTAGCAATCAAGTTCCAATCTGTTGTTGAGTAGTTCGCCGTTAAGCCATAACCTTTACGGTCTGAGATATCAACTTCACCATTAACGCCATCCACAACTACCGCATCTTTAACTAGGTTTGCTTCCATTGAGGCAGCAATTCCGAAACCACCCATTTGGTAGCCGACTACCGGACGTAATAATACTGCGTCTTTCGTGCTCTTAACATCCTTTCCGTGGTACTGACGTTGACCTACGTTACTCGGTAGTGCCAAATAGCACATCTCGCTCGCCTATCATTGAAGCAACTTCAACATATAGATTATCAAATGATTGGCTATACATTAGCTGACCGCTAGAGCCACGACCACGACCTTCTTTCATTTGGTATACATAAGCAGAACCATCCTGAACAAGATCGTTCGCTGTATCACCAGAGTACTCAAGGAACGTATCTTGACCTACTGGGAACATATCAAATGCTTCGAAACGACCCATACGTAGGTTCCAGCCTTCTTGAGCACCGAACGCAAACCATGCATCATCTAGCGCAACATTGCCGCTGCTTTCCATTAACGGTTGCACATTAACCTGTAAAACGTGGCCATTTTGTGTGTAACGCTCTCCAGCAAATTCAAGAAGAATACGCCCTGTTTGGTCGAACTCTTTTGACGTTTGTGATTCACGATCTTGGAAGTTGAAATCGAATTCAACGTCACCGCCGATTGAGAAGTTACCTGTTTCATTATCAACAATGCTGATTCCAGCATTGGCACCCATTGCTGTTGACACTAAGATTGCAGCAAGCGAAAGCTTAAATGTGTTTTTCATTATGAACCCCGAGAAATGTAATAAAATTTTTATTGTTCGGCTCTTATCTTCGCCTTTACTTAGTTAACTTCTATGAGCCAATCATTTGCAAAGGGAATAACCAAGATGCCTAAAAGTTATATATCCAATGAACGAGGTAAAGTTTCACTAAAAAAAAGAATATCGACAATCCTAATAATTTAAAAATGCCTATCTAAATCACGCTTTTAGATAAATATAAATATCGTTATATATCAACATCTTATATATAAATAAATATATGTTTAGCATAAAAGATATTTTTTAATGTAATTGATGGGAACTTTTTATCAGGAAAAATAAATTCAGTGATTGAGATCACGGTGTAGACTAATGAAACAATAAGAAACATTGCTGCAATAGTGTTAACTAATAGTTTTATAATTGTAAGTCACTGACTAATCTGGGCGCAATTTAAACCTCGATAATACGACATGACAACTCGTCGCTATACTCATACTAGGACGCCCCTTGTTCAGGTGTCGCCATTTCAACACATAAGCAACATGTCCCTTAATAACTTCTTGCTATTAGCCGAGATTGAACTAGTTTAAAATATAGAAGCTAGTTTGATTGGAGGCATGGCGTTATGGAAAGAACTCTAGAAAAGGAAATCGTAACGACGGTGCATGATCTTAATAACGCTCAATTACTTGAAGTGAAACGCTTTATAGAAACCATGACGTCAACCAAGCACAGTAGAGAACTGCTGAGTGAGGAAGAGATAGACATGATTCGTTCACTCACCTCTCGCCATCAACGTAAATAGCAAGACTGTATATAGTCTTATTGGACAGATTAAACACAAAGAGGCCAGCATTCTGCTGGCCTCTTTGTGTTTAACTATTTTAAGATGACACGAAGCTAAAAAGTGACAGCGTCACCAAGGTGCGCATCCATTCATTATCTAGATGCCGTAACTAACTCCTGAGGCGTTGGCCATGTATAAACAAACTCATCTACTTTCTTCCCACAAGGTGAATCTCCTCGCTGGCTTAATGTTTTTACACCACCAACAGACTCATAAAAGTGCACCGCCTCTTTATTGTCTGCAAGTACTTCCAAAAACACGCCATTGTCGGGGTAATATTTATCAGCCCATTCCATTGCTTGCAACAGTAAGGTCTGACCAACCCCGCGTCTTTGCGCAGAAGAAGACACATGCAAGTTGTCGATGATAGTTCCATATTCAGCACTATGATTACCAAATAAGCAAATGAAGCCTAATAGCTCGCCCTGCTCTTCCGCCAGAATAACGTGCTGGCTGAATGGAGGGTTTAACAACCTCGCCTGCCAAATCAACAACTTATCATCCAGGGCTTGTTCATCAAGATACGATTGTCGCATCATCCCTTTATAACTCAATTGCCAACTTTCAGCATGCAACTGAGCGATACGTTTATAATCAGAATATTCTGCTATTTTAAAATCCATTTAATAGTACCTACTGCTTAACTATTGTCATATCCATTGATTACATACTAATAAAATGTAAACAAATTGCAATCTATGCTACGTAAAAGCTAATGGTTCGCGCAATTATCCTTCGAAACCGACCGTTTACAGCGCATGATTTTACGCTTAGCCAAAAATGCCTTACCTTGCATACAGTCGGCCTCATCGGTCGTGAGCTTGGTTAAAGTAAAGACTTTGTCATCCAAACATCACAACCGTTATGCAGTGTGCCCGGGTAAGGCTTATCTAAATGCTGAAAACCCACCGATTCATACAGGTGAATCGCTGACTTCATCCCAGCTAGCGTATCCAAATAACACGAGGTAAACCCCTGCTCTTTCGCAAAGGATAAGCATTGGGTCGTCAGCGCCTTACCAATTCCATGCCCCCGGCTTTCAGGAAGTAGGAATAATTTTTTTAACTCGCAAACGTTAGATTCGCGACCAAAAGGCGCTACGCCGCAGCCTCCAACTACCTTGCCGTCAAGTAATGCGACCAAATATCGACTTTTCAGACCAATATCATAATGGGCACTCATCGCATTGACTTCATCATCCGAAGGACCAAAGCCTTCACCGATCGCTCCAAACTCGGCACCGACTCGCTTAATAATATCTCGAACGGCATCATTATGTGGTTCCGTTATTTCTAAAATGTCTACCTGCATAATGACTCTCCATCAATGTTAAGTTATGCGCGCAATAAAATCAGATTAACGATAACCCCTTACGATTGAAAGGAATTTATTGGCATAAACCATACCCTTAACCATTGATCTAGCGAGAGCATTTAATAGATACATGAAAGCATAAGATAGAAGATAGATGTGATTTCACTCCCACACTCAACACGCTACTATCACCACTTAAGTAGGCTGATCACACTCACACTCACACTCACACTCACGATGACAGTTTAAAATCACAATGGCTAACACTATGAATTCAAGATATTTACTGGCAACCATCACTATGACGGCGTTTGCGCTCAATTCGTTATTTGCGCGTTATGCGTTGGGGTTCCAGGCCATCGACCCGATGAGCTACACGCTTGTTCGCCTCTTAAGTGGCGCGATCACATTAACCTTACTTGCCCTGGTATCATTCAAATCAGCACGTAGCTCAGACTCATCTTCACTTGGATTTCTACCTTCTTGTTATTTAGGGGGGTCACTCTTAGGATATGCTATCTTATTTTCTCTTGCCTATGACCGCTTAGATACCGGAGTGGGTGCACTGATTCTTTTCGGAACGGTTCAACTAACGCTCATTGGTTATCACCGACTAACAGGTCATGTCATTTCAAAAATGGAAGTGGTTGGTATTGGGATTTCCATAGCGGGGTTTGTCACGCTCATGCAGCCTTCTCAACAGCAGCCTGATTTCGGGGCAGCGATATTAATGTCACTATCGGGGTTAAGTTGGGGGATCTTCACAATTTTAGGTAAGCAAACCAACCAAGCGCTAATTGCAACCAAACAGGGCTTTATATTCGGTGCTAGTTTAATGGTGATCCTCTACTTAAGTAGTGCGCTCTTTAGCGTGACCCCACTCCACCTGACAACGCAAGGCGTTAGCTTTGCGTTACTTTCTGGTATCGGCGCGTCAGCTATTGGCTACTATTTATGGTATTTACTGCTGCCGAAAATCGACCTTTTACAAGCCTCCTTGTTACAGCTTACGGTCCCTGTCATTGCATTAGTGCTTGGGATGATATTTATCAATGAGAAAATAACCGTCTATTCTTGTATTGCTACCCTACTGATTCTAGGTGGTATTGCACTCGTCTCATACAGCAAAGTGCGCTCACAATAATACCGCTAAGAAAACAAACAGTATCGCCAATACCACTTCAAATTAGATACAAAAGGATAATTGGTAACTCAGCGCTATTTAGTCTAGTTTAGGCGTCGATTACGCTTCCACCTTTTAGGATGAATTATGTTGAACTTCAGTCTCAAATCGCTGCTTTTAAGTCTATTATTTTCGGTCATAAGCACGGCTAATGCCAGTTCTGATGACGCTCTACCGCCAGACTCGGAAGCGGGACAACCTCTCGTCAACCTCACTATGATGCTTGACCTCAAAGGCATTGAAGCGTCTATTAATCAATCGAGTCAATCCATTGATAACCTAGCGGTATCTTTAACGTTACTATCAAAGAATAAAAGTTTAAATGAAGAACAACGACAAGTTCTTGTTGATACGATTGAAAATATTGACGAACTTACTGAATTATCAAAAGCATCTTTGATTGCTTTACCGGGAGCATTGGAGCAGTCACAGAATTCGATCGCAAAAAGTACCAAAAACTTTGTCTATGATGTTCGTTTTAATGTTTTATTACTGCTTGGTGTTGTCGTTCTCGCTATCGTATTAGCGCTAATTGCCGCTTACTGGTTTATTTTACGCCCAATGCAAGGCACCATTTTACTCGCCACAAGAAATGTATCTAAAATGGCGAGCGCCATTCACAAGACGGCAAGTGCACTGGAAACAACCACAGAAAATCAGAAAGTCATTACCCAACGCCTCAATGATAAAGACGCCGAACAAACTCAATCATCGGACCAAACCTCTCTCAATTGAGGCCATCCCCATGTGGTAATTTCGACCCCTTTAATCACACCATGAAAGCTCAATGTTTGTCTATGATGGAACATTGGGCTGACGTAACCTTCATAAATTAAAGCCGAGCAAATGGGCTCTAAGTGCTCGAGATAATCTCGAGCGACAATGGACTCCCTTACTGTATTAAGTTGATCGCGTAACCAGCCGTTGGATTCTTCACTCAATACTGATTCAATCACCGGGTCACTTGCAAACGCCAGCATCGCCGACACTTGACGGTTATCATCCAAGTTGAAATTCGTTAACACTAAATCATAATCCAACACGCCCTCCCTCGCCTGCTTTAGAAACTCTCGGTGCGGCAAAACCGCGATCGAGACGGTCACATTAAGGCTCGCTAGGATAGACTGGATAGCTCGACTACAGCGAATTAACCCACGATGATCATAAACCGCAATAGTAAGTGAGGATGGAAGATCGGTAGGC
The DNA here is from genome assembly GCF_055808835.1 of Vibrio sp. GJ43-1. Taxonomy (NCBI): domain Bacteria; kingdom Pseudomonadati; phylum Pseudomonadota; class Gammaproteobacteria; order Vibrionales; family Vibrionaceae; genus Vibrio; species Vibrio sp. GJ43-1. Next base: position 47,303 of record NZ_CM147885.1, read on the forward strand.
ATTGCGCGAATTCGCTTAACCTGATGCCAGAAAGGGAAAAAATTATGCGCTACCTGTGCCCCAAAAGTCATTTGAAGTTCCACTAGAGCTTGCCAAATCTCTTCCCCTCGCAAACATTCACTCAACCACTTTCTCTGTTCTACGCCTAAGCATTGAGTTCGTTTGTTTTGATTAAACAGCAAAAACAAACACCCATCTTCGATACGTATTTGAGAGCCGTGGTGCGATAACGCGCTCTGATACTGAGTAGGCGTCATTGAGTGACTTCGAATTGAGTCTTGTGCTAGCAAATTATTATTATGAACATCAATCAGCGGCGCAGCCAGCGCCGTATTACCACTGTCGGTATTAATGACTTTACCGCCAAGCAATGCATGCTCACAAAGTACGGAAGGATCATCGGGTACCTTATTATTAAGCAACCAAATCGTCACTTCATCTGTTAATGCTCGTAATGAAAAATAGCGTTCATTGGCTAATAGAGACACTTTCTGGTCGGTATGCTCTTGTAACAAAAACACTCCTGACCCCACAATTCTATTTGTGAGGCTCCAAGCATCATTAAGCTGTTGCGGAGGTTGAATTGAATATTTCAGATCACTTAACAGTGCACAAAAGCCACGGTCTGGTTGAGCTAGGGTTACCACAAACTTAAGATCATGAACGACCTCAACGGACATCACATGGTCCAACTCATACTTGTAGAAAGGCAGCTTAGACAAGATTAATAATAAATTACAAACCACTTGAGCCGTGATCGCGTCACCGTTATCAAATTGTAGTCCCGGTCTTAAATGAAAGCTCCAACGACGAAATGAGTCCTCACTTTGCCAATAATGGGCCAATTCAGGCTGCAAATTACCGTCTTCCCCCATCGAAACCAAACACGAATAAAGCTGACGAATGAGAAAACGCTCACTATTTCGCTGAGGCTTGTGAGGAACAAGACGTTCAAAAGAGCGATCATAAGTAAGCTGAACATTGACTCGCCCTTCTTTTAATACCGCTCCCGAGGTTTGCTGTAGCAAAGTGCCAAACAACACTTGGTCGCCATCAAGAAAGTCGAGAGCTTTTTCATATTTGCCCGCCGTCACCCAAGACTTAGCAACTTGCTTTTTTACCTCTTCTGCACTGTATAAACGTGCGAGTGTGGAGCGTTGGTTCCTACCTGACTGTGGCCGCCAGTTAACCCATCCTAGCTCAGTCATCTGCTTGAGTAATGTGCGGGCATGCCTAGGACTGGTGAACAAATCCTCTGCAACATCGCCCAACAGTACCTTACATTCTTGACCAAGAGGATAATCTAACAGTCTAGAGTAATAGCGAAAAAGGTTTGATGATTCCAAGATACCTACCGACAACAAGCTAAGTTTGTTCCTCATTTTAGTATAAGTCGGCGAAGTTTTGAATTATTGGCTTAAATCTCCAATAACCGGAACAAAAACCAATAAAATCACTCTCTTTTTTCTTCCTTATAAATACGATAATAGCAACATAGCAATCGGCGTTAGTTTATTCCCCCCCACTGATAACAAGGCAGCTTCCTATGAAACACTCAACCACACAACAAACTGACAATAACAGTCGCCCTATGGCCAAGTACTACCTGAACCAATTAAATGGCGATAAAAGTAAGCTACACCGCTTAGCATTAACGCTACTCATTGGGCTTTGCCAGTTTTAAACGCACATTTTGATTTGCGATGGCTTCAGCATCACGGTTTATGCTCCAACCCCCAACAAATCACTATGTTGTTGCCATCGCTCCCTCTACTATCGAATACAGTGACTATCGAATACAGTGACTATCGAATACAGCGACTATCGAATACAGCGACTATCGAATATAGTTACCATCGAATATAGATCGGCGTCCCAATTTTAACCAAGGTGATCAATTCATCCATTTCTGTGTTAGTAATGGCAATGCAGCCATTGGTCCAATCAAAGCTTTGAATAAACTTAACGGGTTTGGTGTAGCCATTTTTGAGGCCGTGTATTTTGATATTGCCCCCTGCACTGACACCTAACTCTTCAGCACGGCGGCGATCACGTAAGTTCGGATAACTGATGTGCATCGAACGATAGAACGCAGAATCATTCATGACAAAATCCAAATAGTACTTTCCTTCTGGTGTGCGGTTATCTCCCTCCTGGACTTTATGCCCTCTCGGGTTCGGCCCGAGTGAGATCCGATATTCTCTTACGACAACTTCGCCTGACATTAAAAACATTCTTCGTATCGATTTTTTTACTTCGACACGGTCTATCACCGCCATACGGTCAATATTTGTTTTTAATTCAGGGTCGAGGGGTAAGCTGGAACTCACGGGGAGGTTGACTGTAGTGCCGTTTGGAACCACCGCACGTTGTAGCATTGGTGGGGATGACTTAATGGGTTCAGCATTTACTGGTTGATCGACAGGCGCATTATCTGTGCGCAGCTCAAATGCCTGCGCTGCCCACGTCACTACAATGGCGAATATAACGACCACGGCTCTCATCAACATTCACCTCCCTTATTTATTCGCCCGGAGTTTATACCGACTCGAACCACATGCCAAGACACTGCCGTCTACTAAAAGTATAGGTTAGAGATTAACAATCTTATTGTTGCAATATGACAACACAGATTATTTAAAATGACTATATATCAACAATAATTTCTACCCTACACTGTATTGGTCGTCAAAAAGAGGGTGTGACCTCTTAACTATGAAAGGTTCTATAAGATGAAAAAATTGGTCGTTATTACAGGTGCGAGTTCTGGTATTGGTGAAGCTATTGCACGTCGCTTGAGTGCAGCTGGACACCCTCTTTTACTGCTTGCACGCCGTGTTGAAAAACTAGAGCAGCTGGGTTTACCTAATACGCTTTGTGAAAAAGTAGACATTACCGATAAAGTGACCTTTGAAAACGCTATCAAAAAAGCCGAAGCGCAATTCGGTCCTGCAGACGCATTAGTCAACAACGCGGGTATGATGCTGCTTGGTCAGATTGATACTCAAGACGCGGCTGAATGGAAGTCCATGTTTGACGTTAATGTGATTGGCCTTCTCAATGGTATGCAAGCGGTACTTGCTCCAATGAAAGCGCGCAATTCCGGCACCATTATCAACATTAGTTCAATCGCTGGGCGTAAGACATTTGGTAACCACGCCGCATACTGTGGTACTAAATTTGCTGTGCACGCAATTTCGGAAAATGTCCGCGAAGAAGTCGCTGAATCAGATGTTCGCGTCGTCACTATTGCACCTGGCGCCGTTGAAACTGAATTATTATCTCATACTACATCACAAGATATTAAAGATGGTTACGACCAATGGAAGGAAGTCATGGGTGGCGTATTAGCCGCTGATGACGTGGCAAGAGCCGTAGAGTTTGCCTATTCGCAACCACAAAATGTCTGTATTCGCGAAATTGTATTGGCTCCTACTCGCCAGCAGCCATAGCTCTTAAGCTAGAAACTAGAAACTAGAAACTAGAAACTAGAAACTAGAAACTAGAAACTAGAAACTAGAAACTAGAAACTAGAAATAAAATACCTCAGCAATTCGTTAATTGCTGAGGTATGTACGCAATAGGCGACGAAGCACCGCTTATTGCGCTTCTGGTAAGTGCCCAGATTTAAACCAAAGCGTCGTAGCGCCACTAACATAAGGCTCATGCTGGCTTCCATGTGGACTGCGGGTCCATGTGCCTGCGGGGTAAGTACCTAAATCGTCTTTAAGCTCTCCCTCCAAAACAAAAATCTCTTCACCACCAAAATGGCCATGAGAATGATAACTGTCGGCGCCCGCCCAACGAATAAGCGCGACTTGCTCGTTCGCATGCTTATGTAACACCATTACCTCAAGCTTTTCACCACACTTGTCCCAAGTGGACTGCGTGGTATCAATGCGTACAAACTGACTATCATCTTCGGCAAACTGATTAAGTTTCACCAAAATAATACAGCCTTGCTCGCTAAAAGGTGTATGACGACTGCCTGGTGGATTCCTTAAATAGGTTCCCGCCCCATAATCTCCTGTTTCATCAGAAAACACGCCTTCTAACACGAGTATCTCTTCCCCGTGTGGGTGAGCATGTTGGCTAAAACTGGCCCCAGGGAGATATTCAACAATACTAGTGACATGACCTGACTCGCGAGCTTCTCGCTCCAAAGGTTTACGGCGTACACCGCTTGCAGGAGAGTCGACCCAAGGTTGTGATGCCGTATCGATCACAACACGTTTACTAAAATCCATATTCAACATTTCGACAACTTTCCATTGTTGATACTAATCATCATCGCTTAAGCTGCTGGTAAAGAGCGCCAACAACAACCTCCATCAGCGAAAGCATAACAAATTATTCATGTAAATTTCACTTCAACATGGCGTGCATGCAGTGAAAAGCCCCGAATCGACACAGCACTTAACGCGTTTCAGCAAGGAAAGCGTTTAAAGTAGAAGGGCTGAGTCATTAGCTTCATTATATTTCTGGCAACGCCACAATAATTAGGATACTCAACATAATATCCGATACACTATCCCTTCATCTTTATTCATTACGTTTATGTAGGCGCCTCTATGTACAGTGACTGGTTCAGTCAACCTGCACTTATTGCTATGTTACTGATCTTTATTGGATCATTTGTGCAGACTTCTATCGGGTTTGGTTTAGCGATTGTTGCAGCGCCGTTGCTATTTCAAGTCTCACCCGATTATGTACCCGCACCAATTTGCTTGGTTGCACTGTTTATCTCTATTCTTAATGCTGCCAAGCATCGCAGTAGTATTGCGCTTGGCGGGTTAAAAATGGCATTGATTGGTCGAGTCCCAGGTTCGCTTGCAGGCGCACTCTTGCTGCTCTACGTCTCAACGCAAGTCTTATCTTTATGGCTAGGGTTGCTCGTTGTATTTGCGGTCGTAATTAGCTTGTTGCCATTTAGAATTGAACCCACACCCGCCAAAATGGGGATTGCTGGTTTTTTCTCAGGATTTTTTGGTACTAGCTCCGGCATTGGTGGCCCACCAATGGCTTTGCTGCTTCAACATCAAGAAGCAAACCAGTTACGTGGTAATTTGTCTGCGTTTTTCGTCTTTAGCTCAGTCATTTCACTGCTTGTACAAGCGCCAATTGGTTTTTTAACACCCCATCACCTACTAATCACCATCCCACTGATTCCTGCGTCGTGGCTTGGCTATAAACTTGCTCTATTAACGACGCACTCCTTGCCTAAAGAAAAAATCCGAGTCGCAGCATTATTATTGTGTTCAATTAGTGGGATGACTGCTATATATCAGGGGTTATAACTGGCTAAGTGTATAAAATAAAATTCATACACCACTAAAATCAAATAGAGTCAGCATATAGCTGACTCTACTCATTATTTTATATAAGTAGCTAAACAGAATAAAGTTTATAGCTTTTTCATATCTTGGGGACATGATTGAAGATGTGTTGTCACAACATGGCCATCACCAGTCAGGCAAATAGTCCCTGGTGCTCCACCTTCTTCTGCCACACTACTAAACGACAGCGCTAAAAACCCGAAAAAAATCATCATGAGTCTCATAAGCCATTTCCTTCCCTTGATTTATTATTAATAGGTAGCTGAATATAACTACATTAAAAGTGTAGAAGAATAATTACCTATTTCAAAGTTCGCGGTGATTAACATTAAATTACTGACCTAATGTCACATTACGTATATATCATTCTAATTTAATCATTTCCAAATCAAATAATAATTGACCTAAAAATAACATTTAGACATACATAGCCATATACAATGTTTAAATAAGTCACGAGTAAGGTCGTTAGCATGCGTATAAAACTGGGGGTTCTGAGTATCGTAGCAAGTGTCTGTATGGTCACTGGCGCGGCAGCCGTTCACTTTGATTCACTCACGTCTCCGAAATCGTTTGATACTTATGCTCAAATTATTAAACAGACCTATGAAACGCAGCTTTTTACGCTTTCCGTGTATAAGCAAGGTCATTATGGGTTGAGAATGTACCGCCAAACTCAAGATCCCAAATATTCTGTCGTGGTTTGGAATGACATGGCCAACGTCGTCAACCGTCTCAATACCCTCTCCAAATATGTAAAAACTCGCCAAGAGATTCAAGACTATTCCAACGACCGCCTCAATGATTATAAAAAAGGCAAAGATGAACGTAGCCAACGCCGCTACGCCGCCAGCAAATCAGATCCCGAATACTTTTATATGGGATTAGATTTATTACGTTATATGGCCAGACTCAATGAATATGGACTGCAGCATAAAGACGACAAAGCACTTCGCGCACGTCTCAAACGCTATGATTTCCAATCTACCCTAACCGACCCGACTATGATAAAAGCGTGGGCGGCACAACTTGCTAACCAAGCCTATTGGCTTAAGCAAATAGGTGAGCAAGATTATACCCAATCCTTTATACAAGCATTCCAAGACACCTATCCAGAAGGTGAAGACTACCGCCTTAATGAGCAGCAATTTGCTAATAAGCTGTACGGTATGACTCATATTATTTTGGCCGACTCCGAGTATTATCAACGAACGGTTAACGAAAGCGACCATAAATGGATATACGACTACTTTAGAAAAAATATCGACGATATCATTACGCATACTAAAGAAGACGTTATTGCCGAAGTAGGGCTAACCTTCTTACTTGCGGGTCTTGAAGACGACCCGGTGGTACATAAAACTCGACAAGCCATCATCAAGGCCATCAACAAAGAAAAAGGCATGATTCCTTCGGCATCTGGGGACTTTGACTTTGCTTACGGCGAGCACCGTAATGTGCTTGCCATCATGCTACTCAGTTGGCAAACACCCAAAGCTGGACCTAATCTGCATCTAACACCAAAAATATTTGCCAAACTTCCCTACGGCGCGGTAAAGAAACCAATCTAACAAAAATGCCCCTTAAGACAAGGGGCATTAACGCTTCACTTCAAACAATGGTTCTAACTCAACAGCGTCAAAATATGCTGGCTGCCGTTTAGTCAGAAAACTACCATTATAGATACTTAAGAGAATCTCCATCTTCAGTAAAGACATGCACTTTTTCTGGCTGAGCGGTCAGATGAATACGCTCACCTTTATGAAAGTCTAAAATACCTGGCAGTTTGGCCACCGTACTTTCCTCGTGACCCTCTACACGAATATGCAGCAACGTCACCTCTCCTAATGATTCGACAAACAGAACCTCACCAGAAATTAATGCCTCACTCTCAGTTGATACCAAGAAGTCCTCCGGCCTGATCCCAATCTGTAAGGGCAACCCATTTAGGGTATCGGACGCGGAGATCGGTAAGTCAACCTCAACGCCATTCTCGGCGCGTATACGAGAGACGTCTCCTGCTTTAATCATCGATGCAGGGCTGATATTCATTGATGGTGAACCAATAAACTGCGCCACAAACACATTACAAGGATTCGTATAGAGCTCCAATGGTGTGCCCACCTGCTCAATACGCCCAGCAGAAAGCACCACAATGCGATCAGCCAGCGTCATGGCTTCTACTTGATCGTGCGTGACATAAATCATTGTCGTTTCTGTCATTGCCTCTTTAAGGTTGGCAATTTCAATACGCGTCTGTACTCGCAGCGCGGCATCAAGGTTTGACAACGGTTCATCAAATAAGAACACCTTAGGTTGACGAACAATAGCGCGCCCAATGGCCACCCGTTGACGTTGGCCTCCCGACAAGGCTTTCGGTAGGCGATCTAAATAAGGTTCGAGCTGCAACATACGCGCCGCTTCCATTACTCGCTCATGAATCGCCTCTTTCGGCTCTTTGGCAATGCGCATCGCAAAGGCCATGTTGTCATACACCGTCATATGCGGATAAAGTGCATAGGTTTGAAAAACCATTGCAATACCACGCATTGCGGCAGGCAGTTCATTTACCCTAGCGCCTTCAATACACAGCTCGCCTGCGGTGATCTCTTCAAGCCCCGCAATCATTCTCAATAGTGTGGATTTACCACAGCCAGATGGACCAACAAATACGATGAACTCACCTTGATTGATGTCGAGATCAATCCCATGAAGTACCTGTGTTTCACCGTATGATTTTTGTATGTTTTTTAAAGATAATCCTGTCATCTCATTATTCTCATCGTTGAATCAAGTACTGTTTATTTAACAGAACCAGAAAGTAGCCCACGCACCAAATAGCGCTGCAAAGTAAAAAAGACGCCCAATGGTACCGCAATTGATACAAATGCGGAGGCAGTTAAGATTTCCCAGTTCCCGCCCCGAGAACCAAGCAATTCACGCAGGCGAGCCGTCAGTACCATATGCTCTTCCCCCGTGCCTAAAAACACCGTTGCGACAAGTAAATCGTTCCAAACCCACAAGAACTGGAAGATAGCGAACGACGCTAAAGCTGGAAATGACAGAGGCAGCACGATTCTCATAAAGATTTCAAAGTCTGTCGCTCCATCGACTCGAGCCGACTCTATGATTTCTCTTGGGAGACTGGAAATATAATTGCGTAGCAAGTAAATCGCCAGCGGCAAACCGAAGCCAGTATGAGCAAGCCATATACCTAGGTAGGTCTTTGCCCCCACACCAAAAAACGCACCAATATCATTGTAAAGACGCAGTAGTGGAATCAAGGACATTTGCAATGGCACCACCAACAAGCCTACCACTACCGCAATCAGTAAATTGCGCCCCGGCATTTTCATCCACGACAATGCATAAGCCGCATACGCAGCAATCAAGATAGGGATGATGGTCGCTGGAATCGTCACCGTTAAAGAGTTAATAAATGATCGTCCAATCCCTTCCGCAGTTAACACCTCTTTGTAGTTATCCAATCCGAACTTGGGAGGAACAATCGCCGTATAAAAGACTCGCTTGCCACGTTTACCTTTAAACGGCTTTAACGATGTCATCTTGTAATGACCATCCGTCGTCATACTTAACGAGCCACCATTTTTCATCTCGGCGACATCGCCAGGTTTATATGCCGTTGGAGCACGAGACGAAAAGCCAAAAGCTTGAACTTGTGTCGGTTTACCGTCGACCAATACTTGTCCCGTTAAAACATAAACCCCATTTTCCTGAATTTGTGAGTCCGGCGCACCGGTTCTGTCGACTAAGTTTTGCTCTGAATTCGTCAGTGACGTCCACCAGCCCGTTAAAGCTAGCTGATCTTTATCCCGAAACGATGAGATGAATAACCCAGCCGTTGGGAGCGTCCATAAAATGACAATCACAAGCACCGACAAATGCACCAACAGCGTTAACGGAGAACGACGCAATTTACTCAAGCTAAACGCTGCTTTACTCACATGACTAAGCAGAGGGAGTGGCAATTTTATCCGTCATTTAACGTCCCTCCATTTGCGCATGAGCTTGGCGCATATTCCAAACCATAACAGGAATAACCGCCACCATAATAATCACCGCAATGGCGGCGCCACGACCAAAGTCGCCGCCCCCTCGGAACATCCAATCAAACATCATATTCGCAAGAACCTGTGTACTCCATTGACCATTCGTCATCGCCAGCACAATATCAAAAACCTTCAAAACCAAAATCGTGATCGTGGTCCATACCACTGCAATCGTCCCCCAAATCTGCGGAATCAAAATCTTGAAAAAGATTTGTACCCCATTCGCACCATCAAGCACGGCTGCCTCAACCGTTTCTTCGGGAATACCACGTAACGCCGCGGACAAAATAACCATCGCAAATCCGGTTTGTATCCAAATCAAAATCACCATGAGAAAGAAATTATTCCAGAAAGGCATTGTGACCCATGCTTCTGCCGTCCCACCAAAGAACTCAACAACAGCATTCAGAATCCCAATTTGATCAGATCCCGGCGCACGATAGTCGTAGACGAACTTCCAAATAATGGATGCGCCAATGAAAGAAATCGCCATTGGCATAAAAATTAAACTTTTCGCAATGTTGCCCCAGCTGACTCTATCGGTCAGCGCCGCGATAACCAACCCAAAAAATGTCGACGCGGCTGGCACCACTAAAAGCCAAAGAATATTATTAAACAGTGATTCTCTAAACTCACCATCGTTAAACAGCCACACATAATTGCTCATGCCGACAAACTGATCGCCATTACGATCATGCAAAGACAAGTACACCGACTCAAAGACGGGATAAACAAGATACAAACCAAGAAAAGCCAACGCTGGCCCAAGAAACAACCAAGGTCTTACCGAAGCGGCGCGGCGCAAGTTCTGAGCCATTTTTTGATTGGATACGCCGCGAGCAGGAAAGATAATACCTAATAGCCAATTGCTGCCAACGAAATAGAAAACACAGACCGCAACGCCCAATGCCATGATAAATAAAGAGGAATAAAGCTGTTCCATTACTGCCTCACTTGCAGCCCTAGACTACACAAAAATACAATCAAAAACCAAGCAATCGCTTCACGGTGAACCGATCGCTTAGTGATACTACTTTACTGTTGGGTTTAAACACTAAAACCCAATATTGAACTGTTCGCTATTTAAGCGCGTCCCACGTTTTCTGAATGTCGTCCGCCACTTCTTGTGCTAGGTTTGCCACCGCTGTAGTCCACCATACTCGGTCCAGAACGCACCCGCGCCAATCTTACCTGGCATTAAGTCTGAACCATCAAAGCGGAAGGTCGTGGCATCCAGCAAAATTTGCCCCTGCTTCTTCAAGGTATCATTGCCATAAGTCTCAACATTGGCGCCTTTATGAGGCGTTAAGAAACCAGATTGCGCCATCCACACTTCGTGTGCCAATGCTGACTGTAGGTATTCCATGAAGGCACGAGACGCTTTTGAGTCTTTAGTAATACTCCACAACGTACCCGCCCCTAAGACTGGCTTACCTAACTCTTTTGACTCATAAGAAGGGAAATAGAAGAAGTCTGCATCTTCGCCTAACTCTGTTCCTTCAGGGAAAAAGCTTGGGATAAATGAGGCTTGGCGATGCATGTAGCACTTCGCAGGAGACGTAAACAACCCTTTTGGTGAATCACGGAAATCCGTCGCTGCTACCGCACGTGCACCACCATCAACAAACTTGTCATTACGTGTGAACCAGCCATATTCTTCAATTGCCTCTACCACTTTCTTATCGTTAAATTTAAGCTCGTTGGTCGTCCATTTGTCGTAATCCGCTGGAGACTGCGTACGTAACATCATGTCTTCTACCCAGTCTGTCGCTGGCCAGCCAGTCGCGCCACCAGAACCCACGCCAACACACCATGGTGTTTCACCATCATCTACGATTTGTTGAGTTAACGCTTTCAGCTCTTCCATTGTCTCTGGAACGTCATAGCCAGCATCTTCGAAGTTCTCTGGCACATACCAAACCAGCGATTTCAAATCCACTTTGTAGAAGAAGCCAAACAATTGTTCATTGCCCTTTTCGTCTGGGAAAGTACCCAAATCTACCCAAGAAGAACCAGCGGCGTAGTTTTCTTCAATCCATTCACTCGTTTTAGGATCGAGTGGGGACAAAAACCCTTTCGACGCCAGATCGGCGGCAAGGCCCGGTTGCGGGAAGATAACAATGTTAGGTGCGCTGCCAGCCTGAACATCAATGGCGATTTGTTGCTCGAATGAGTCGGAGCCTGAATACTTAACATCAGCTCCCGTCGCGGCTTCAAAATACGCAATTACGCTTTCAACCAACTCTTTATCTTCGGTCAACCACGGACCAAAAATGGTGACAGTTTCGCCCTTGAGATCCAGTTTCTTCAGCTCTTCGTAGTTTTGCCACGTAAAGCGGTCATCATCACCCGGGGTAAATTTAAGATCAGCAGCGAATGCGGAAGAAGCAGAAATCGCAACAGCTACTGCAGTAGCAAGTAGGGAGGTTTTCATCGGTCAGACTCCATGTATTAGATACTCTGGTTTAGTAAGTCAGTGCTTTGACTCTTTTTATAATATGTCGCTTGGTTTAAATCGGATTGCTCTGGCGTTTTACTGTATGCCAAAGAAGCTCAGACATCACCGTTTATATCCACGGTTAATTGGCTAAACCTATAAATCACACATTAAAACCTTATTGATACTTCAACCAGTTCTTATCTGAGTGTTGTGCCTGAGATCATGTTTTACAAACTGCCATCCACCATAGGGTGATGGAGTTCATAATAATAGCCAGCGCCATGAAATTTCATCCGCTTTATGTTGCTTGAACCCCTTAGACTGTTTGATAAAACTTAGATAACCTAGCCATTATTCCAGTGAATTAGATATTAGAATATACCTCTTCTCAACCAAGAATTATCCGTTAGATGTATAGACGTCATTCGATGTCACTCTCTTTTGAAGGAGCATAACAATGAGTATGGAACCAAGATGGTGGCACGACGCTGTCGTTTATCAAATCTATCCACGCAGCTTTAATGATTCAAACGGTGATGGTATTGGCGATATTCCCGGCATTATTGAAAAGCTAGATTATATTCAGTCCCTCGGTAGTAACGTTATTTGGCTTAGTCCTGTCTACCAATCGCCAATGGAAGATAACGGCTACGATATTTCAAGTTACCGTGACATTGCCCCTGAATTTGGAACCATGGCGGATATGGAAAAGCTATTATTCGAAGCTGACAAGCGGCAAATTAAGATCGTGATGGATCTTGTGGTCAACCACACCTCTGATCAACACCCATGGTTCCAAGAGTCTAAAAGCAGTAAAGACAATCCCAAACGAGATTGGTATATATGGAAAGATCCTAAATCAGATGGTACGCCTCCTAACAATTGGGAGTCTTTTTTTGAGCCACAAGCGTGGACCTTAGATGAAGCAACAGGTCAGTACTACTTACATCTGTTTAGCCACCAACAACCCGACTTAAATTGGGCAAACCCAGACGTTCGTCACGCGGTTTATGACATGATGCATTTCTGGCTTAAAAAAGGCTTAGGCGGTTTTAGAATGGACGTCATTAACATGATCGGTAAGCCGTCAGACTTCCCAGATGCGACCATTTTTGATGCTGGCGTCGCGGGCTGGGAGCATTGGTCAAACAACCTACTTGCGCACCAATACCTGCGCGAAATGCATGATCACGTGCTGCAGCACTATGATGTGCTCACCGTTGGTGAAACACCCTTTACCACTACTTTAGATGGACGTTACTACTCACACCCTGATCGCAACGAAATTAGTATGATCTTCCAGTTTGAGCACGTGAGTATCGATCGCGAAGAACATAACGCCGTGAAAAAACCGTTTGACCTAGTGCAGTACAAAGAGATCATGTCACGATGGCAGCAAGACCTTTATCAAAAAGGTTGGAACAGTGTTTACTGGAGCAATCACGACCAACCTAGGGCAGTATCTCGTTATGGTTCAGACTGCCCTCAGTATCGCGTTGTCAGTGCTAAAATGCTCGCCACCACGCTTCATTGCATGAGCGGCACACCTTATATTTACCAAGGTGAAGAGCTTGGGATGACAAATAAGCACTTTGAGTCTATTGAAGAATTTAATGATCTCATGGCGAAATTTCATTATGAAAAAATGATGAAGAAAGGTCTGTCGCCAGAAGAAGGGCTAGCGTTTCTTAATGACTTTTCTCGTGATCATGCCCGTGTGCCAATGCACTGGGACAGTAGCAACAATGCTGGATTTACCAACGGACAACCTTGGCTACCATTAAATAGCAATTATACCGAGATCAATGCGCAACAAGCCGTCGACGACAAAACGTCGATCTATCATCACTACCGCCAACTGATTGAATTGCGCAAAGCATCCCCTTATAGAGATGTGATTGTTTATGGACGTTATGAGCTCATCGAACCGGAAGACGCACACGTTTATGCCTATTTGCGCCGTCATGAGCAACGAGCATTGTTAGTTATAAGCAACTTTACCGACCAACTTCAAACTCGTCATTATTCATTCAACATCGAAAAAATGGTGCTAAACAATTACTCTGATGATGAACTCAATTGGACATCACTCAAGGCGGTGACACTAAAACCGTATCAATCGGTTATTATCGAAGTCGCTTGTTAGCGATTAATTGATTATTTAAAACGCAAATATCAAGATCATGAAAAGCCGTTCACGCCGCGGCTTTCTCTTTTCATTCACTTACAACACCGCAAGGCTCTATCGTCGGTCCTCAAACTATTGTCATCCAGCCGACTAGCCACTCCATTAAAGATACCGATACTTCCCCCCCAAAAAATAACCATTTCCGATACGTCCACGTAGCGTCACATGAGCAATTGTAAGTGAAATGTTATTGTTGATGACAAGTCGTTACCAATAATGACCTTTGTCACCCGATAACAAAGAAAATGGAGTTTACATGTCTCAAAGAGAAGTTGTTGTACTGAGCGGTGTACGTACCGCAATCGCAGATTTTGGTGGAGCATTGAAAGATGTGGCTCCCACTGATCTTGCTGGCCAAGTAATCGCAGAAGCCGTAAAAAGAGCCAATATCGCCCCCGAAGACGTGGGACACTGCGTTATCGGCAGCGTCACGCATAGTGATCGACGTGATATGTATATGAGCCGTGTCGCTGCGCTCAAAGGAGGCTTACCAATAGAAACGCCAGCGCTAACCGTAAATCGACTATGCGGATCCGGGCTTCAGTCTATTATCTCTGCTGCACAAATGATTTTGCTTGGCGATTGTGACGCCGCCGTTGCTGGCGGAGCGGAGTCGATGACGCGCGTCCCTTACTGGTCACCTAGCGCACGATTTGGCTCAAAAATGGGGGATACTCAACTGATCGACCCAATGGTCGGCGCCCTCACCTGCCCAATTAACGATACCCACATGGGGATCACCGCTGAAAACTTAGCCGATCAGTACAATATTAGCCGAGAAGAGCAAGATGCTTGCGCATTAGAAAGCCATCGACGGGCGCAACGCGCCATTGAAGAACAGCGCTTTGGCGACCAAATCCTCCCTATTGCTCTAAAAACTCGTCGCGGAACCACACTCTTTGATACAGACGAACACGTCCGCTTTGATGCCGAAGTAGGGAACTTTTCTAAATTGCGCCCCGCCTTTAAAAAAGAAGGAACCGTCACCGCTGGTAACGCATCAGGAATCAACGATGGCGCAGCGGCACTAGTGCTTATGGAAAAAAGTGCAGCAAAAGCTAAGGGGCTAAAGCCCATGGCAACCATGTTAGGCTACGCTATCGCGGCCGTTGACCCAGCGGTGATGGGCATTGGTCCTGTGCTGAAGCTGTTCGACAATTACTCGATAAAACGGGGGTGAGTGTCGATGACATCGACATCTGGGAAGCCAACGAAGCATTCGCCGCGCAAGCCCTTGCAGTGACCAAAGGACTAAACCTAGATCCTGAAAAAGTGAACCCTAATGGCTCAGGGATCAGCTTAGGCCATCCAATTGGAGCTACGGGGTCACTGATTTCCGTTAAAGCCCTTTACGAGCTTCAACGCACCAACGCTCGCTATGCCGTTGTCACCATGTGTATTGGTGGCGGCCAAGGAATTGCTGCACTTTTTGAGCGATATCAAGACTAGCGCCAAGATTATCATTCTACAGATAGACGCTATTCAGCGTCTATCTCATTCCAGTTCATATGTTTACACGTTTACACACCGTCTCTACCTCGCTGTCGGAAGACAATAAAGATAGATCGTTTTGGTACTATTAAGTTAGACGGGGCTTAGGTGAGCAAAACAGCTCTGCCCCAGAGTTTGTTAGTACTGCTCTTCGTTCAATGAATTTCACGATTTTGAACTAATTGTAGGCAAATGACTGGATCTGCCCCCATTACCTGCGATACGCCTCTAGTTTTAGCGTATGTGATGTTAACATACCAAATACGCATGGAATGACCTCTAATATACTGATTAACTACAATATGACCGTAACTTATCGCGCAATAAAACAAGATGAATTTGCCATGATGGCGCAGCTAGAACAGCAATGCTTTGGCGCTCATGCTCTGCCAGATTTCTTTTTTCGTCAGTCTTACGATTGCTGGCCAAAAGGATGCTTTGCTGCGTTTCAAGAGCAAAAGATGCAGGCTTTTTTGATCCTCGCGCAAAGTGAAACGCAAGATATCGGTTGGATTCTATCTGTGGCAGTGTCGCCTGAACTGCAAGGTCAAGGCATTGGGCGCAAGCTACTGACTCGATTACTGGAGCAACAGAATTACGCTCGTGTGCGCTTAACTGTTGACCCTGCAAATCCCGCGGCGCTGCGTCTATATCAATCACTTGGCTTTAGTAAAATTGCTGAAGAAGCAGATTACTTTGGACCTAACCAAACGCGGTGGGTGATGGAATATAGTCTCAACTTATTAATATGAGAGCTTACTAACACGTGACTTGTGACAGTTAAGGCATTCTAAGTGCAGAGAAGAAAAGGATTCTATTAATGTTAAAAAGCACCAAGCTTGATAACGAAGATAAACTGGTTAAAAAGGCACTAGTGAATAGCCACTAACTTGATAAACGCGATCGAATTAGACTCAGTGCTTCATTTACCCAAAGTCAGCTTATCCGAAAGAAGTCGACTTGAGCGTCAACTCAAAAACGTTTTAAAAACTAATCAATTTTTATTGTTTCTGTTAGCATCAAAAAAAGCTTAGCCTTTACAGACTAAGCTTTTATACAGCGATGAAATTTAGCATTCATCTTAATCAACAAGCATGCCTTAATTTTCGAGCGTAGACTAATTAGGAAGCATAACCGTCGCTTCACCCTGTATTGCCACCTGCCCCTCTTCAGTCAACACTTCCGTGAGCAATGTAACAATCGGTTTATCTTCACGGATGTGTTTTACTTCCACGCGTGCTGTCACCGTTTCTCCAACACGAATTGGGCAAGTAAACTTCAACGTTTGTCCCAGATAAATCGCGCCAGGGCCCGGTAGTTTTGATGCTAATAATCCCGAGACTAAGCTCGATGCCAACATGCCGTGTACAATCGGCACCTCAAACGGCGTCATAGCAGCAAAGGTTTCATCTAAGTGAACGGGGTTGTAATCTTCCGCCAGTGAAGCAAACGCTTCGACAGCGGCTTTATCAAGCGTCTTAGTAAGACTTGTATGTTGACCAACCTCAAGCGACATCTTTCTTTTCCTCATCGTTGGCTAGGACTTCTTCAATACGTTGTTTCACGTAAGTGCCAGGAGCATCAAGATCACCCGTCAGCGTTCTTGGGTCTAACTTTTCAGAGAAATTACGCGTATCCAACCACTCTTGCCAGTGCGGCCACCATGAACCCGTTTGCTTGTCTGCGGCTTCTAACCAAGTATCGGCGTCAGTTTTCACGTTCGGGTTGGTCCAGTAGCCGTATTTAGTTGAGTTAGCATGATTCATAGGACCTAAGCAATATGTCCGCTTTCTGCTAACACAAATGTGCTCTGTCCGCCTAACAGTTCAGTCCCTTTATACGTTCCTTTCCAAAGGGCAATGTGATCCTCTATGGCAGATAAGAAGTAGATTGGGGATTTCACTTTAGACAAATCAATACCCACACCATCAATCTCTATGGCATTAGGTTGGCTCAGTTTATTCTCCAAATAGAACTGACGGAGCATTTGGTTGTGACAAGCCGCAGGAACGTTGGTGTTATCACAGTTCCAATGCAGTAAGTCAAAAGCAATCGACTTCTCACCTTTTAGATAATTCGTCACGTAATAATTCCAGTACAAACTGTTTTCACGTAACAAACTAAATGACACCGCCATCTGGCGACCATCCATATACCCTTTAACGGAATTTTGCGCTTCAATTGCCGAGATCATCGCATCGTTAATGAAGATACCTAGCTCTCCAGGCTGCTTGAAGTCCAAGATAGTGGTGAGTAGCGTTGCGGACTTTATCCGTTGTTTACGCTTTTTCCCTGCCATGTAGGCCATCGTGGCGGTCAATAAGGTGCCACCGATACAGTAACCCAAACCATTAACTTCACGCTCTCCGGTTGCGGCCTCGATTGCATCCAGCGCTGGGATCAGGCCGTCAGTGACGTAAGTACCGAAATCAGTTTCACTGTATGTTGCATCTGGATTAATCCACGACACCATAAAGACGGTGTGTCCTTGATCGACCAACCACTTCACAAATGAACGCTTTTGACTCAGGTCCATAATGTAGTACTTGTTTACAAACGGCGGCACAATCATCATTGGGCGCTTGTAAACATTTTCTGTTGTCGGCTGATATTGAATCAACTCAAACATATGATTCTTAAAGACGACCTTACCCGGTGTCGCAGCAATATTCTCGCCAAGCGTAAAGGCTTCAGCGTCTGTCATACGAATATTTAGCATGTCTACACTACGAGTCATGTCTTCTTGCAGTTGCTCTAGCCCCTTAATCAAATTAGACCCATTGGACTCCAATGTGAGCTTCATAATTTCTGGGTTAGTGGTTACAAAGTTGCTTGGTGACATCGCATTAAGAAACTGACGAGAGAAAAATTCCAAGCGTTCCTTTGCATCAGGGTCGAGATCTTGCGCTTCATCAATGGTTTGTTGTACAGACTGGCAAACGAGTTTGTAGCTTTCTTTGATATAATGATAAAGCGGATTAGATGCCCAGCTTTCATCTTTAAAGCGGGGATCTTTTTCAGGTGCGTTAGGATCGCCAACGCCTAAAATACAGTCATTGAAGAGATTGATTTGTTGATTCCACCAATTCATCTGCTGCTCTAGCACCGTTGTTGGATTTTTAGTGACGGATTGCGCTAATGCACTCCAATCTTCAACCTGTGACTTAAAAATCGTCGATTGAGTTGGTTGTTGGAAGTTGCCGAGCCAGCTCTCACTTGCTTGAAAGTAACTGTTTATAATGTCTTGAAAGGGTGCGTTGTTATTCATCATCTCATCCCTGTACTGTGAATGAAGTGGCGGCCCTGCTCTACGACAAAAGAGTTATAAAATAGCGGAGCTCTACTGCACAATCGCTCAACCTAAATAGCTCGAAGCATAGACCGCCTAAGCATTACTTGCTTTTTGCAGCGTTGATAGACGTTGCTGAAATCTCATCGACTGCAGCTTTGAATTCATTGCCAATTTCGCTAAGTTTTTGACCATCTTCAAGTAGACGCTGGCTAACTTTGCTAATGATTTCTAGTTGCTTGCTGCCGTGATTAGCAAGATCTTGTGGCTGCTTAATTGCCACTAGGCTTTGTAGGTTTTCATTTGACAATTCACTGTATGCCGTTAGCGTTTCCAGTTGCATTTTCGACAATGTTTCCATGTTTTTTGCAACGAGCGAACCAAAGTTAGCAAATGGGTTAATAACAGTTTGTAGCTGTGCGTTTACTGCTTCGAATGCGGCTTGGTTAGACATAATATGTTCCCTTTTAAATGTGGCCAGCGGCGTACCGCGCTAAGCTCTGATTGACTTTACTTATGTTCATTGATCTTCATCAATAAATATTCAAACAAGCGTTTGAATATGTTCATTCTGTACAAACCATCACATGTTGTCACCCAAAATAATCGTGAAAAAATGACAGGAAAACACGATGTTTATAGTTACTTCGTTTGAATAAAAATAGGAAAAAGAATAGAAAATCTTAGTTAACAAAGAACTTACAACCAAATCAATGCGTCATCCCGTTTGAATTTCAACATATGCAACCGATATAAAGTTATAAAAAATAAAACATGCATCACAGTTTCACATCCTGCTCTCATTTTGTTTCATGCGCACAAGCCATGAATTTACAATCTAATATTCGAAAGTTAAATAAAACACACTGCGTGATATTTAAATATCAAATACTAAGGCAGCAATTTATCCACCCAGTAAATACCCAGTATTTACTAGCAGCACAACCCATTCCCCCTGGATATTATGTATTAAACAACAATAACCTAGCGTTATTCAAACAAGAAATTAAAACTTAACCTGCTGATTTAAAACAAAATAAATACAAATTAGAATTTAAAGAACGGTAGTGGAAAATATTTTTACTACGAAAAACACTTATGTTTCATATAGTTAATAGTTAAACAAATTACATACACATTGTTAAATTTAAAAATTTGATGTTAATCACTTGTTGAGTTAATTTTTAACCCGTAGTATTAAAACATATGTTTAATACGAGTGTTTAAATCACATGGAATATAAAACAGAAACAAGAGACAAAATATTAGACGTCGCAGAGACTTTATTTACTAAACATGGTTACAAAGGCACATCCTTACGTACCCTAACCAGTAAAGCAAAGGTTAATGTTGCTTCTGTTAATTATCACTTCGGAGATAAGAAAAGTTTAATTCGTCAGTTGTTGAATCGTTATTTAAGCGAACTAATGCCCGCCATTCACGATTCGCTTGAGCGTTTAAATCAGCAGGCACACTTCACATTGGAAGACGTATTCAAAGCGGTCAAAGGGCCATTATGTTCATTGAATAGCATCAAGCCGAATGGGATGAGTCGCTTCCTGCTGCTACTAAGTAAAGGGTATTCCGATATCCAAGGTCATTTACGCTGGTTCATTCTGACACGATACAAAAAGACATTAGATTTGTTTGTTACATCCGTCCGCGCAAGCTGCGGAGAAATCGATGACGCAGAGCTATTCTGGCGACTTCATTTCTCGCTCGGTACTTTTATTTTTGCTATCGGCTCTAGCAAAGCGCTCACGGAAATCGCATCCAGCACATTTAATCAACATAATGCTGATGCGGAAGCGATTATCGATAGGCTAATCCCCTATTTAGCGGCAGGTATTGTCGCCGAACCGAATGCAACGCTCTCGACCCCTACGCCATCAATATAAATAGAACTTTTACACCGATCACGAGTGACAAAGCTACCGCTCTAATCATTAAACAATGACTCAATTGAACAAAAGGAACAGTACTTATGAGTTTTATCAGCCAAAAATTAATCAGTGAACCTAAGCATTTAGCTTGTTTAAAAAAGTACTTCCTCCGCTGTCTGCGACAGAGCGAGAGGCAATGGAAGCCAGTAGTGTATGGTGGGACGGTGAGCTATTCTCTGGCAACCCTAACTTCAACACACTTCATCAATACCCTACACCGACGTTAACGGAAGAAGAGCAATCTTTTATCGATAATGAACTAGAAACGCTGCTTGCGATGCTTGACGATCATAAAATGGTCAAAGAAGATCGCGACCTTCCAGAGGCAGTCTGGGCCTACCTTCGTAAAGAGCGCTTCTTTTCTTTGATTATTTCCAAAGAATACGGAGGCCGTCATTTCTCTGCACTTGCCAACTCGACCATCGTTGCCAAGATCGCCTCACGTAGCATGAACGCCGCCATCACCGTAATGGTACCTAACTCACTCGGACCCGGTGAACTGCTTTCACACTATGGAACACAAGAACAAAAAGATTATTGGTTGCCACGCCTTGCTGATGGAACCGATACGCCATGTTTTGCTCTAACTGGCCCAGAAGCGGGCTCAGACGCTGGCGGGATACCAGATACCGGTAAGGTTTGCTATGGCATGCACGAAGGCAAAGAAGTGCTGGGTATTCGCTTAAGCTGGAATAAACGCTACATCACCTTAGCACCGATTGCGACGGTGATGGGCCTCGCGTTTAAGCTTGAAGATCCCGACCAACTGCTAGGTGATAAGAAAAATATCGGCATTACGTGCGCCTTAGTACCAAGCGATCACGAGGGCGTCATTATCGGTGAACGCCATGATCCTATGCATCTCGCATTCATGAACGGCACCATTCGCGGCAACGATGTCTTTATCCCTATGGATTGGCTGATTGGTGGTGCCAATTACGCCGGACGTGGTTGGCGTATGCTGGTGGAGTGTTTGTCAGCAGGTCGTGGTATTTCTCTACCCGCGCTGGGGACGGCTGTCGGCCATTTAACCGCGAGAACCACGGGTGCTTATGCTTACGTACGTAAACAATTTGGCATGTCTATTGGTAAATTTGAAGGTGTCGCTGAGGCCATGGGGCGCATTGGAGGCATGACATACTTGCTAGAAGCCAATCGCACACTAACGACTACCTCACTTGATATGGGTGAAACTCCGGGAATCGTCACCGCCATTGCTAAATATCATATGACTGAGATCTCTCGCACTATTCTTAACGACTCAATGGACATTCACGCGGGTCGCGCAATTCAGTGTGGTCCAATGAACTACCTTGCTTCCGCTTACATGTTCATGCCTGTCTCTATTACCGTTGAGGGGGCGAACATTCTAACTCGTAACCTTATGATCTTTGGACAAGGCGCGACCCGCTGTCACCCTTACGTCCTACAAGAGATGGAGGCTGCTGCGAATCCAAATCATGCAGAAGGCGCAAAAGCATTCGACAATTTGTTGTTTAAACATATTGGTCATGCCACAAAGAACTCCATTGGTGGCTTGTTTGCTGCGCTAACGGGTTCAGCCTTTACTTCATCACCGATTTCAGGCGAAACCGCACGTCATTACAAGAGTCTGAAACGTCTGAGTAAAGCACTTGCAGTGAGTGCCGATTTCGCCATGCTCACACTTGGCGGCGAACTTAAGCGCAAAGAATTAATTTCTGCTCGGCTAGGTGATGGACTGGCGTATCTCTACATGGCGTCAGCTGTATTGAAAAAGTTTCATGATGAAGGCCAGCCTGCTGCCGATCTTGATTACGTGCATTACGCCGCCGAGCATTGCTTTTACCACGCGGCAAAGTCTCTCAATGAGGCGTATCGCAACTTCCCAAGTGGCTTTGCTGGGAAAACACTTAAGGCGCTGCTTTTCCCACTAGGCAACCACTTTAAGCAACCGGATGATAGCCTAAGCCTCAGAATTGCCGAAAAACTCATGGTGCCGAGTGAAGACCGCGACCGCCTAACACACCTGTGTTACATCGGAGACCATGACGACGACAATGTCGGCATCATGGAGCGTGCATTCGTCGCCATGTATGACATTCGAGATCTAGAGAAGAAGCTCTTTAAAGGGGTTAAGGCAGGCAAAGTGGCGAAGAAAGGTATTCTTGCAGACCGCCTACAACAAGCCCTAAAAGCGGATGTTTTAACGCAAGCTGAAGTGGATAAGATTGTTGCAGCTGATGCGCTTCGTTATCGTGCAATTCAAGTGGATCATTTTAGCCACGATATGAAAGAGACGTTAACCAACCAACCTGACACGCCAAACCTTACACATGTCGCATAAATAATGTGGTCACGCTCAAGTTAGCTTGAGTAATTACCCCCCTATCCCCAGTGCAGACTCATCGTCTCTCTGGGGATTTTTATGGCACGTTCAAACAAAACCGAGACGACATCCTGGCATTGCTTGCCGAAACCCTTGCACCATTTAGACAAAAAACAACCGCTATCATTTCGGTGACCAATACATGCCTTTATAAAAAACTCGCGCTATTGTGCCGAAACTTTGGCCTATTTCTTTCATTAAAACACAAAAAATATAGAGGTAAGACCAGCTAACGATCTTGAGTCGCGCCAATACCTGATCTTTCCTTGACCACCGTCAGCTCAAGCTTGTGGCGTATTTTTTACTTTTCACTACTCATTTTGTGCTTACACTTAATACGTCGCTTACAAATACGCGGGGATGATTATTTCAATAATCATCATCTGTAATAAAAATAAAAAGTAACACCAAGTGAGTAAATTCAAACAAAAATTATCACTTTAATAAATAGTTCTCTATTTCATACATAGAGACTCAGCCGCTCAATAACAAAAGGAAGCTCCATGAATATTAAAGATTCCGTTGTCGTCATCACAGGTGGCGCCCAAGGCCTCGGTTTTGCCACTGCTAACATGCTCTCCAAAGCAGGTGCTCACATTGCCATCATTGATAGCAATGAAGAACAACTGGTCTCTGCTGCTGCAGACCTGCAAGCGAATGGGACACAAATAGGCACCTACTGCGCGAACATTACCGACGAGACAGCAACAATTAATGTGTTTGAGCAAATAGTAAAAGACTTTAGTAAAGTGAATGTCTTAATCAACAATGCTGGCATCTTAAGAGATGGCTTAATGGTAAAAGCGAAAGATGGCGAGATACTGGATGAAATGTCCTTAGATCAATTTAATGCCGTCATTAACGTCAACCTTAGCGGGACGTTTTTATGTGGTCGAGAAGCCGCAAAAGCTATGATTCGCTCTAACCAACCTGGTGTTATCATCAATATTTCTTCAGTGGCTCGCGACGGGAATATGGGACAAAGTAACTATAGCGCAGCAAAAGCGGGCGTAGCATCTTTAGCGATGGTTTGGGCTAAAGAACTGTCCCGTTACAACATTCGCGCCGCGGCTATCGCGCCTGGCGCTTGTTACAGCGCTATGACTGCGTCTATGAAGCCAGAAGCGCTCAGCAGACTTGAACAAATGGCTCCCGTTAAACGCCTTGGGCAAGATGTCGAAATAGCGAAATCCGCACAATTCATCATCGAGAATGATTTCTATAACGGTAAGGTTTTGGCTGTCGATGGGGGGCTTGTACTGTAATACTTTTAGTAAACAAGCAGAGCCTCATCTGACTTCACAAGGCAAGGTGATCGCGTTTGATTCACCTTGCCTTAGACTCCTCTGAACCACGACCCGACACCGCTACACGGGTTTAATGCTCGTTCAATAGTTAAGCAACCTGCTCACCATTCCATCAAGCACAAATAAAACTAACGCTTTGGATTAGAAATTGTCGTGCTCACACCCCACACAATACGGCCACATCTCAATATGTAACATATCGTGTCTGTTACTCTACAGTCAGTTTTATAAACTAGTTTTCATTAACAGTTAAGGGTTTTATTATGTGGAATAAACTAAATAAGTCCATGATGTTCTGCCAGATGATGTTTGGTCTGTCGTTCTATGGTGTCATGGTTATCCTCACGCGATTTTTCTTAGAAAACTTGGGTTACAGCGAAGCTGACACCATGATGGTAGTTGGGGCATTTTCATCAATTGGCCCTCTCTTTGCTATTGCTTAGGTGGATTTATTGCCGATAAGTTCTTAGGGGCATATCGCTCGCTTAGCATCGCCTATTTCGGGTTTAGTGCTGGTTACGTTCTATTAGTACTTGGCGCGTCTACCATCAACGTTCCAATGAGTTTGGCTGGTATTGCTCTCGCCAGTTATGCACGTGGCTTAATGTCCCCTTCTTATCCAAGCCTTTATAAGCGCACGTTCAAAAGCCAAGAAGATTTTGAGAACGGCTACCCAGTAAACTATTCTGTGAACAATGTTGGTGCACTTCTCGGCCAGTACTTATTCCCTATGTTTGTCCTTGTTATTGGGTTTTACGGTAGCTTCCTATTGTCAGGATTGCTTGCCTTCGCCGCTTTTTGCATGCTTATTCTCTTCCGAAAACAGCTTCAAGGCGTTGGTGCAGACATCGATCAGGCTGCAGTTTCAACTAAAAACTGGATACTTTTTGCCATCACCTCACTTGCCATGATCGGTATGGTATTTTTCATGTTCTCTAACATGGATATTGGTAAAAATATCGTTTATGCCATTGGGCTCGCGGCCATTGGCTACTTCATCTCGTTGATGCTAAAAGCGGAAAAAGCCGACAGTTTGCGTATGGGTACCATTCTTATCGTCACGGCGCTGACTACTGCATTTTTTGTCTATTATGGTCAAATGATGACGTCTATGACCATGGTAACGATCAACACCATGCGTGGCGATTTATTCGGTCTGATCCCAATTGCGCCAGAAGCCTCCATGTCAATGAACCCGCTATGGTGCATCGTCGCAGGCCCAGTGATTGCAGGTACGTTTTCTAGTTTAGAAAAGCGTAACATTCACTTTACCACTGCTACAAAGATAGGGTTTTCCTTTATCTTGACCGCTATCGCCTTTGGTATTCTGGCGTTCGCAGTGAAGAACATTGGCGAGAGTGTCGTCATTCGACCAGAAGTGTTCTTAGTGATTCACTTCTTCCAAGCCTTTGCTGAAGTCATTGTGGGCTCGCTTGTTGTGGCGTTTATCTTATCTGTTGCACCAAAGCACATTGAGAACTTTTCCGTCAGCTTATTTTCAGTTGCGATTGCCTTATCTGGCATTGTTGGCGCAGTATTCTCCACGTCAATTGCAGCGGAGAAAGGACAAGAAATTACTCAAGAGTTTGTACAGCAAGTGTATGGTGGTTACTTTTCATTACTGACTGTATTAGCAGTTGTCATGGTGTTGGTGGCATTTATTGCCTCAATTGCGATTCGCAAAATGTTGGCGGCCGCCGATCAATCAAAACCTCAACAAAACATGGAGCTTAATGACGCTGAAAGCTAACTAATACAGTATTCAACATCATAGACTGCTCAAAAGCCCCCGCGTGAATCACGTAGGGGCTTTATCATTTCAGTTACGCCTCACCTAAATGATGTCAATTAGGCAACGTATTAGGGGGATTGAGTCGCTTACTGCATACGTGCTAGTTTCTAGGTTCTGGTTTCTAGGTTCTACACACTAAATAAACAAACGTTCTGGCCTTTGGGGCTTACTGAATAAATAACCCTGACCGTATTCGCAGCCTTTTTGTTTTAAATATTCAGATTGCTGTGAGCTTTCTACCCCTTCAGCAACGACTGTAAGGCATAGCGCCTGCCCCATTGCTACAATGGCATTTACAATGGCATTACTGTCATTATTGTCTGGCACGTCTTTTACAAATGATTGATCTATTTTAAGTTTGTTAATGGGTAAACCTTTTAAATAAGACAATGACGAATAACCCGTGCCAAAATCATCAAGTGAAATCTCTATCCCCAATGAACTCAACTGCTCCAATGTTGCAATCGCTTTCTCTGGGTTAAACAGTAAAAATGTCTCGGTAATTTCAATATCGAGTCGCTTCGCTGGAAAACCGGTTTCCTCTAATACTGCTTCAAGCACAGGAAAAAAATCTGAATTTTGTAGTTGTAATGCAGACACATTGACAGCGATACGGCCAAAATCCCGACCTTCAGCCAACCAGCGATTGCCCTGAAGGCAAGACTCTCTTAGCACCCAAGCACCAATTTTTTGAATTAAACCTGTTTTCTCGGCAATCGGGATAAAGCTACTCGGCGGGATAAGACCTAAATCAGGATGTTGCCACCGGAGCAGAGCTTCCACGCCAATTAAGCGATTATCCGCAAGTGAGTATTGAGGCTGATAAACCAAGTAGAACTGATTCTTTTCCAACGCCTCATGGAGTGCAGATTGAATCCGAACGTGTAGTACCGAACTTTTCGTCAGATCCGGAGAGTAGAATGCATACCCATTGCGTCCATTCTTTTTCGCAAGGTACATCGCCGTATCGGCATTCTTTAACAAAGTTTCGCTGTCGTGGCCATCTTTAGGATATAAGGCGACTCCGATACTCGCAGAGACTCTTAGTGACTCGTTTTGGTCGAATACAAATGATGAGTTAAACACCCCCATAATACCATCAATCGTATCAAGGAGTTCAGCCTCAGAATTAAAGTCGGATAATACAACGACAAACTCGTCACCACCAAGACGAGCAATATTCGCTCGATGTTCGAGTACTGTATTCAACCTCTGGGCAACCTGCTCTAACAACTGGTCACCGTATAAATGCCCTTTGCTATCATTGATATGCTTAAAGTGGTCTAAGTCTAGAAACAAAGTAGCAAATGACTTGTGATACTTACGCCCTAGGTCAATATGCTGCTCCAATAGACTACTTAGATGAGCACGATTGGGTAAATTGGTCAATGGGTCGTAGAACGCCATTCTTCGCAAGCTCTCTTCATCCGCCTTTTGATCTGAGATATCTTCAAACACACAAATATGATGCATTAACGTATTGTCTTCATCCTTTAGGACACTGATTGTTGTCATTTGAGGATAAATCGAGCCATCTTTTTTGCGGTTGATAAACTCACCCCGCCATTGACCATCCGTCATCAACTTTTCCCATAAACCTTGATAGAACGTGATGTCATGGTGGCCAGATTGAAGAAAACGGGGATTCATGCCAATGACATCCGACAATTCATAGCCCGTAATGCGGACGAAGGCGCTATTGACATCCAAAATGTTGCCGACGTCGTCGGTAATAAACATACCTTCCTGGAAATTATTAAAAATCTCTGATGTCACCGATAGCCAAGTTTCAACAACCTTACGACGAGTGACGTTGCGAGTCATACCCAACACCCCTACCAATGAACCGCTGTTATCTCGGATGGGGGATTTTATTGTCTCCAACCAGATTTTATTTTGCTGTTCATCTAGCACAGGACATTCTTCGATGGTGACTTGTTGATCCGCGTCTATCACGGTTTTATCAGCGGTAATATACTGTTCTGCGCGCTCGGACTCAAATAACTCTTCATCCGTTTTCCCGTGAACTTGAGCGCAACTGTAGTCCCATGCTTTTTCTACACTATGATTGATCATGACATAACGACCATCGGCATTTTTGACCCATGTATGATCGTCTAGTGCATCAATAAATTCCTGTAAGGTGGGGACTCGGCTCGACGCTATCTCGGCATCTATTGAAATGCCTTGCTTCTTCACAGTTACTTCATTGGAACTATTTTTCTGCGCACGAACATACATATCAAAACTGACTTGCCCAGCAACAGACGCCATCAAATGCTGTGGCTTACCATGCTGTGAATTACTATGCTGTGGATCATAGCTATGCGGCAAACAACTATGGTGTGGAGTGGCTGGGGACAGCGCGAGCACCGCTGAAAGCTGATCGTCGCCACCCCATATAGGCGCGAGGTATAGGGTTGTACTAGCTTTGGTTTTAACCAATACGTCAAGGTGAGGAAAGCGAAATTCTCGAAGAGTCGCTAACAACATGTCGTCGTCGACACCATTGTCTGTTGCCGATACGTTACACTCACAAAAACACGACCAGTTCATTGACCTATCTAATATCAATAATCGACCATTAGATTGTGTCGCCAGACAAAGTTGTTCTAAAGAAGATTGCCAACTAATCTTGAGTTCGGGTGATAGCGTCGCACAGTACATGAGTTAATAGACCAAGAGCAGGGCTGCGTATTTGCCCTTTATTCATTTAATGATCGGACTATCCTACTCAATACAACACAAAATGCCAAAGTAACCCGCTCCAATTAGTGAACTAACCGACAGCAATACGGGTTAGTTCTTAGTCAAATAATGGCTCAGCATGCGGTCCACATCGTACCATCATGCCGTTCGTGATCCTCTTTCTTCGTCAGTCGGCTTCAATCAATATTAATTAACATTGATATTTTGATCTCGTTCGTCATACATATCTGGTGTGGTATGCAAACCGCCCGTATAACCCGCCTTTTCAAGCGTCTCTCTTACCTGCCTGACCTGGTCTCGGGTAACCGGTATTTCACGTGCTCCCAAGTGTATTCGCACAAAAGAAATCAACTCAGCTAAAGCTGTATCCGATAAAACATCATTGAAACTCACCATCGGCATAAAGTTACGTTCTTCATCTAGATAGCTTGGCTGCAGTCCCCTCAACGTTACTGCAATAGTGTTGAAAGGGTCACTGTGCATGATGATGCCATTGTTTAATAACGTCGGTGCAATAGGGTCACGCCCTTTACCATCTTCACCATGACAGGCACCACAGGTTTGATTGTAGGTTGCGTAGACTTCATTGGCGTAAGCTGCGTCAGTAAACCCGGTTGGTTCTAGTACAACCGTCTCGTTGTGAATAACGTTATTCGTATCCCCAATTAGTAGATAGTAAGACATGGACTCGATGTCTTCTCGAGTCATTCGGCTCAAACTATTCTTAATAACATCCGCCATACCAGGCAAAGGCCGAACCTTTGTCTGAATGTCCTGTGTGTAAAAAATCTGACAGTGACTTTTCGTCCCAACCATCCATATAGAGCTCGTTAGCACTGATATTAGGAGCATTCCAACCATCAATAAGGTTGCCTTGAAAGATCCTATCCGTGTCCAACGCTTGAGCGATATTTCTCGGTGTATGGCATTCAGAACAGTGCCCGAGCCCTGCGACCCAGTACTTACCTTTCTGCCATTTTTCGAGATCAGAAATGTTACCTTTCAGTTCACTAGGAGGTTGGTAATCAAGTACGGCGGTATCCATAAACACGAGATTCCACCCCAACAAACCAAGACGAATATTGGCAGGAAACATCATTTGATTACGATCATTCTGCCTTGAGACTGCGGCGATAGATTGCATGTATTCCCACAACGCGAGCATGTCTTGATCAGTCATATATTGATAAGACGTGTAAGGCATTGCAGGGTATAGATAGCCATGTAACCCCTTCCCAGCAACTAGGGCGGCTTTGAAGTCTTCATAGTCATA
Organism: Vibrio sp. GJ43-1; assembly: GCF_055808835.1. Taxonomy (NCBI): domain Bacteria; kingdom Pseudomonadati; phylum Pseudomonadota; class Gammaproteobacteria; order Vibrionales; family Vibrionaceae; genus Vibrio; species Vibrio sp. GJ43-1. Next base: position 77,509 of record NZ_CM147885.1, read on the forward strand.
CAACCCTATCCCTTCTGACGTATGAGGGGTAATGTTGGTTGAATAGATAGTGCCGAATGGCGTAACAAATGGCAGTCCACCAGCAAAAGGTTCTCCCCCTTCGGCGCTATGGCAAGCCACGCAATCTCCGGCGTAGGCCAAATACTCGCCTTGCTGCACTAACGCAGGATCCAAACTTGCCAATTTCGCATCCTCATCCAATCGAGACTTCGTCATATAGGCGCCAATCGCCAAGATTTCGTCTTGAGAAAGCTGCTGACCGAAGGCCGAGCATTACGTTATTGAGACCATTTCGAATCGTATGTTGAATCTCTTCAATACTACCGCCATGCAACCAGACATGATCAGAAAGGTCTGGCACACCGAGCTGACTATTGGCTACAGAGCCATCGCCATGACAAGAGGCACAATACTGAGTGAATAGCCCCTTTCCCAACGCGACTTTCACGGCTGGCACATCGGTGTGTCGCTGATTTAATGACGCTAAATAGTAGGAAATTTTGGCAATATCATCGGGGTTAATCGCATCTACCCATCCCGGCATCGCGCCATTTCTACCCAGAGTAATAGAGTGAATAATTTCCGCATCACTCCCCCGTAAAGCCATTCATTATCGATTAAATTAGGAAAATGCTTAGCACCTTGGGCATTATTTCGGTGACAAGCCGCGCAATGAGTTTGAAACAGTCCTCGACCCGAACTCACAACGTCAGGATTCATTGCCAAGTTCACTAAGCGTTTATCACTGATGTCCGCTATCTGATTACTCAAGCTCGTGTTCACTTGGCTTAATTTGTCGTCACTTTGCTGCCAGTTGATTAACCCTTGCCAGTTACCCAGTCCAGGGTAGAGAACTAAGTAGCCAAGTGAGAGGCTAAAAGCGATAAAATAAGAGACAAACAGTAGCTTAGGGGGAGGCGCATCGTTTTCATCGATACCGTCAAAGGAGCCAATTGTGTGATGCTCATCTGCATGGTGATTACTGCGCCAATATTTAATCACCACACCTACCATCAGTACAAAGAACACAACAGTTCCTACCACGGCCCATAGATTCCAAAACCATTCAATTCAATTGAATCCATTACAGTGCCTCCTCTGAGGTATCAACACCTAGACTTTGAAGGTATCGAATGAGTGCTTCCCCTTTTGTTTTACCTCGGACCTGTAATCGCGCATCCGCGATGTCTTCAGCTGAGTATGGAACACCAAGATCACGAAGCGTCTCCATTTTTCCAGTGATATCATCACCCGACAGTTTTTGCTCAAACAGCCACGGGTAAGACGGCATGATGGACGTAGGGACAACTTGACGGGGGTTGATAAGGTGGATGGTATGCCATTGGTCTGAATATTTTCTGCCCATATTGGTGAGATCGGGCCCGGTACGCTTCGACCCCCACAAATTGGGAAACTCATAAATGTCATCCGATTCTTTGTTCGCGCGACCATTCCGGGCAATCTCAGGATCAAGCGGACGCACCATTTGCGTGTGGCAGACGTGACAGCCTTCGCTAATATAAATATCTCGCCCAGCGACTTCTATTGCCGTCAACGGCAGTGCCGCGCTTCCGATCGCAATCTCAGGTCCTCTGACAATATTAGGCACAACCCAAACCAGTAAAGAAAAGGAAGCCACGACCACCGTGCTTACAATCAGTATGCCTACAGATTTAGTGAAATCAGCTGTCATCTCAAGCCTCCTTTGCAACAACAGTGGCTACACGAGCGAACCGTTTTGAATAAATTGAATGCCATCAGAAATAAGCCAAGTACAAATAATGCGCCACCGAAGAAACGTAAAAACAGCCAAGGTGCCTTATAATCCATTGCTTCAACAAAGCTATATAACAGTGACCCGTTATCGCTTTGCGCCAACCACATATACCCTTCACCGATGCCAGCGACCCAAAGGGCGATGGCATAAATCGCCACACCAGCATGGGCCAACCAGAAGTGCCATTTTATTAGCCTATTTGACCACAGCGTTTCTTTACCCCACAGCCTCGGAATGAAGTAGTAAAACACCGCAATGCCCGACATCCCCACCCAACCTAGCGCCCCGGAATGCACGTGACCAATGACCCATTCCGTATTGTGCGCCACCATATTGAACCAACGAATCGCAAGCAGAGGCCCTTCAAACGTCGCAAGACAGTAATAGAGAATGGCTGAAAAGAAGAACAGCATGATGTAGTCTGATTTCAATTTTTTCTTATTTTGCAGTAACGTCATCGCACTATTGAAAGCCCCCCCCATGACGGTAGCCAAAGGATAAGAGACATGACTATGCCGATGTTTTGTACCCAGACCTAAGCACCGAAGAGTAAATAAGATGGTGCGTCCCCGCCCAAGTGTAAAATCCCACCAACCCCCAAAAGTGGATCACCGACAGTCGATAGGAATAAATGGGTCTTTCCGACACTTTAGGTATGAAGTAATAATTCATGCCTATGACACCTGCCGTTAGGAGAAAACCAACCGCATTATGACCCCACCACCACTGTACGATGGCATCTTGAGCGCCAGCAAACACCGAATAGGACTTCATAAACGAGGCTGGCATGGCTAAGTTATTCACCACAAAAATCATCGCAACAACAATGATAAATGCCGCAAAAAACCAGTTGGCCACAAAGATATGCTGCACTTTTCGTTGACCGATGGTACCGAAAAACAGTACGGCATAGAGCACCCAAACCAATACAATGAGTAAATCAATCGGCCATTCAAGTTCAGCGTACTCTTTTGATGTGGTATAGCCCATTGGCAGTGTTAACACCGCCAGTAGTAATACTAATTGCCACCCCCAAAAAACCATCCAAGCTAGGCTTTTGTTATAAAGATTGCATTGACCAGTGCGTTGCGCGATGTAGAGTGATGTCCCCATCAAAATATTCACGACAAACCCATAGATAACGCCCGACGTATGCAAAGGACGCAATCGACCGAACTGTATGTATTGTGAGTCAAAATTCAACACTGGCCAATATAACTGCGCCGCCAAAACCACCCCAATAATCATCCCTAAAATGGCCCATATTAGCGAAGCGACAATGAAGTATTTAACGACGTTAATATTGAATTGCGCGGACGTATCTTCCATGTGACGCCCCCTAATCAGATGTGCCAGAAACAGGCAGATTTTCATCGCTATTTGAATGACTCGCCTTATCTGTACTCTCACTGATGGAACCAAGCATTGAGTAGTAGTAAGCAATGTCCGACATGTCTTTGTCTGATAATGCATCGGCCTGTTGCTGCATTAACACAGCCAGTCCAGCGGAGCGTTCTCTCGACTGATAGCTCTTAAGTGAAGTGATGAGATAAGCCATCTTCTGCCCTCTCAAATTGGGATAGGATTCAATACTGGATATACCATTCACACCATGACACGCCATACAGACTTTGGCTTTCTGCTCTCCAAGAGTAAATTTTTCATCCGCACTTGAGAGGCTCGGCGCACCAAAGAGTAATACACACAACACAATGAGCAACAGCTTGTCGCCCATTCTGTTTGCAACCCAATTTTTTCCCATCACACACTTTCTTCCCATGACACAAATCCTTGATAGGTACGTTTTTTGATAGAAACGCTGTGTTGCTGAAGCTACTACGAAGAAATCTGCTTCAATCTATTTACCGACATCCTCTGGTTTCAGCGCAAAAAGCAACCCGACATTAGCATGAAGACGTAACCGCTTAATCCGTCTTACAAGCCTGTTGTACGCACCAAAACACGCGGATGGACAAAAAGTAACTGTGACTAAAACCATAGGAGGGGGAGTGAGGTTTAGCAAATGAACTGCGAATTTCGGCTAAGATGCTCATCATGACGCAAAAATCCCAGCTTATTTTTCAACTTAACATGCCATTTTGCCGCTAAGTAAGGTATAACGATGCGATGAAAATACCTAAACGAATACAGCCCTTGGTTGACGACGGTCTCGTCGACGAGGTGACAAGCCAACTTATGAGTGGCAAAGAAGCGTCCGTGTACATTGTACGCTGTGGCGAAACCATCCGTTGTGCGAAAGTGTACAAGGAAGCAAGTCAGCGCAGCTTTAAAAAAGCGTCTGCTTATCGTGAAGGCCGTAAGGTGCGTAATAGCCGTCGCGCGCGCGCGATGGAAAAAGGATCTGGCTTTGGTCGTGAACAGCAAGAGAAAGTTTGGCAAAATGCGGAAGTCGATGCGTTATACAAATTAGCCGAAGCTGGTGTTCGAGTCCCTTCTCCCTATGGTTGCTTTGATGGGGTTCTACTGATGGAGCTGATCACCGATGATGAAGGCTATGTTGCCCCTCGACTCAACGACGTGACCATGTCCGCCGAGCAAGCCGTTGAGGATCACGATGTAATGATGGGTTATATCGTCAAAATGCTTTGTGTTGGGCTTATTCATGGTGATTTGTCTGAATTTAATGTGTTAGTGGATGAATATGGTCCGGTTATTATCGACTTACCACAAGCAGTCGACGCCTCTGCTAACAACAATGCTGAATGGATGTTAACGCGTGATGTCAACAATATCCGTGATTATTACAGCCAATTCGCACCAGAATTGTCCAAGACAGAGTATGCCAAAGAAATGTGGGCGCTGTACGAAAAAGGCGAACTTACACCGGAAATTGAACTCACCGTAGAAGTGCAAGAGAATACCGTTGAAGCGGATTTGGCAGCCATCATGCAAGAAATCGACGCCGCACGTAACGAAGAACGCTTCCGTCAAGAACGATTGAAAGAAGCAAAAGACGGCGTTGATGAAAGTAAATTTAACTGGAGTGAGAATTAACATCCACAATATAGCGATGTTATCCAATCTAGTCTGAACTCATATAAATAATGGTAGGCGCTGCCACGTCTACCATTATTGAAATACCGCTACACTAACTCACTACACCATCCTCACTATTTTTTCTCATCAAACGTAATAGAGTATTCCCCTAGACCTTCATATTGAATCAATGTCGGCTGGTCAAAATCCACTTCAACAACCCCGCAATACGATCCAGTAATAATCGCCTCACCTGCTGCAAACTCCATCCCGCGACGCGTCATGGTATTGATCAACCAGTAGATAGGGTTTTGCGGTAACGAGTTAGGGTGCTTGCCAGAAAAGACTTGAACCAGATCTTCTTGAGTTATCGAGATGCCCACCTTCGCCGCCAAAAATGCTTTATCTCGTTCAATTTCTGGGCCGATAAACAAACCTTGGTTGACTAAACAATCCGCTAATACTTCATAAAATTCAGCGCCACTGTCCTCTGCAAAGCGAGCTTGAATCAACTCTAAAGCCATATGGCAAGAACCAATCGCATCATTAATTTGCGCTTCAGAGTACCCTGCAGGGTTAGCAGGTAATGACTTAGCTAAAACAAAGGCAATTTCGGGCTCGACCCGTGCCTGGCTATTATCAGCAAAAAGTTCGCACCGTTCGCCTCGCTGTATACTATTGGCAAAAATTGGCGCTACTATAAATTTGTCTTCAGATAACGGAAGTAAACACTTCCACCCGCCCACTTTATCGCTATGCCGCGCAATCATTGCAGACTGAATTTCCAGAGCCTCTTCAAGCGTGTTTGGACGCAACAACTCACTCATTCGTGGTGCTTTCATGCCAGCAACTCGGTGACTTAACAACTCACGAGCGGCCTGATTACTATTACTGTTCATTGTGTACTACCTAAGATCAATTTTTTTGATTGTATCCAAATCTCAACACAATGAATATAAGGTAAATCATAGATATATCTATGTGTTAATAGGAAATTATCATTGGGCGAGATAGCCATTATGAACAGCAGAAGCAGGACATTTAATGACGAAAAATAAGGTAAAAAAAAACCGCGCTTAATAGCGCGGAAACTTGGGCAGTTTACAGGGTAAACGTTTTACTATCTGGACGGCTTCTATCGTGAAGCTCTTTATTGTTGAGCTTTTAGTTTCAAGCGCATTGCATGCAGTACAGGCTCTGTGTACCCACTTGGCTGCCCACAACCTTCAAACACCAACTGACACGCCGCGGAAAAAGCAATGCTCTCTTTATAGTCCGGAGCCATATTTTGATAACTTGGATCATCGGCATTTTGTTCATCGACCACTGCCGCCATACGTTGCATGGTTTCCATTACTTGCGCTTTTCCACAAATGCCATGGCGTAACCAGTTAGCAATATGCTGGCTAGAAATTCTCAGTGTTGCACGGTCTTCCATCAAACCAACATTGTTAATATCCGGTACCTTTGAACACCCCACGCCTTGGTCAATCCAACGCACTACATAGCCAAGAATCCCCTGCGTATTGTTGTCCAATTCATTCTGAATATCTTTTGCTGTTAACTTTTGCTTACCTAACAGTGGAATAGTCAAAATATCATCGACGTTTGCTCGAACACGTTCACGGAGCTCTTTCTGACGACTCGGTACACTTACTTTATGATAGTGAAGGGCGTGTAACGTCGCTGCTGTAGGCGATGGCACCCACGCCGTATTGGCTCCTGCTTGCGGATGACCAATTTTCGCATCCATCATTTTTGCCATGTTATCTGGCTCAGGCCACATGCCCTTACCAATCTGAGCTTTGCCTTGCAACCCACACGCTAAGCCTAAATCCACGTTTTGATCTTCATAGGCTCCGATCCATGTCATTGACTTCAGTTGCACCTTCGGCGCAAATGGACCTAGCTTCCATACTGGTATGAATCTCATCGCCTGTACGATCTAAAAAGCCAGTGTTGATAAAGACCACACGCTCTTTTGCTGCTCGAATACACTCTTTAAGGTTGACTGAAGTTCGACGCTCTTCGTCCATAATGCCCACTTTAATGGTATTACGTTCAAGACCTAGAGCCTCTTCAATGCGACCAAATAATTCATTGGTAAAGGCCACTTCTTCAGGACCATGCATCTTAGGTTTTACAATATTAATACTGTTCGCCGTCGAATTTTGATACGCGCTGTTGCCTCTAAGATCGTGCATCGCGATAAGCGACGTAATCATGCCATCCATAATACCCTCAGGCACTTCATTCCCATCAGCATCAATGATCGCAGGGTTAGTCATTAGATGGCCAACATTACGGATAAACAGCATACTGCGACCTTTTAGCGAAATTTCTCCGCCCGTCACACTGGTATAATGACGGTCCGCATTAAGTCGTCGCACCATGGTTTTACCGTTTTTCTCAAGCGACTCTTGCAAATCACCCTTCATTAAACCGAGCCAGTTTTGGTACGCGAGCGCTTTATCTTCACCATCGACGGCAGCAACGGAATCTTCACAGTCCATAATCGTGGTTAACGCCGCTTCCACAACCACATCCTTAATTCCCGCCGCGTCCACACTGCCAATTGGGGCGCTTGGATCAATCTGAATTTCAATATGCAGGTTATTATGCTTAAGAAGAATGCAAGAAGGCGCGGTTGCCTCACCTTGGTATCCGATAAATTGGGTGCCGTCCATTAACGTCACTTCCTCACCGTTCCCCAGCGTCGCCGTTAAAGTATTACCAATGCTCACGTCTGAAATACTGTATTGCGTGACATCTTTATGTGAAACGCCGTTTAGTGGCGCGGCTTCATCCAAAAATTCTCGTGCATAGGCGACAACTTTGGCGCCACGGACTGGGTTAAAGCTACCGCCTTTTTCAGCGCCATCTTCTTCGCTGATAACATCCGTACCATAGAGCGCATCATACAAACTTCCCCAGCGGGCGTTGGCTGCATTCAGAGCGAATCGAGCATTCATTATCGGTACAACCAATTGCGGTCCCGCTTGAGTGGCAATTTCAGGCTCTACATTCGCGGTTTCGACTTGGAAGTCTTCGCCTTCCGCAACCAGATAACCAATCTGTTGCAAAAACGCTTTATATTCTGCCGCATCAAGGGCATGCCCTGCACGTTCTTGATGCCACACATCTATCTGATGCTGAAGATCATCACGCTTAATGAGTAACGCCCTATTCTTTGGGGCCAAATCATTAAGAATCGTTTCAAACGACTGCCAAAATTCATCAGCATTAATCCCTGTTCCAGGGATAGCTTGTTCATTTACTAACGCGTAAAGGGAGCTATCAATGCTCAAGCTTCCCTGTTGAATACGATTGCTCATAGGATCTCTCTCGAATTTACCGATTACGTATAAAGAAAACTCTACGTAATGGATGATAATTTAGCTAATTTATGCCACTTATAGTGAACATTCATATAATAAATACCCAATTAAGGGGACTATTCCGTCACACCACTCTCTATTTCATTCGCGACGCTTTTAATCAATCGACGCATCCATTGGTGATCAGGATTACTCTGTAATAAAGGGCTCCATGCCATCTTTACTTCAAATGGTTCGATGGCAAAAGGCGCGGGTTTAATCATGAGTTTGGGGTTATTACGCTGTGATTGCGCTGCTTTGCTCGGAATAGTCAGAATAAGATTTTTCTGTTGTGCAAAAAGCACTGCCGACAGGTAATGGCGAGTAAATACGGTAATATTACGCGTCTTACCGATTCGCATTAATGCTTCGTCGATCCAGCCTAGCTTCTGCGCTTCACTCGGGTTTATACCCACGCCTGTCCCCATTCCGGTTTTGCTCACCCAAATATGCTGCGCCTTTAGATAAGAGAAGATATCGAAGTTTTCTGCAATCGGATTATCTCGGCTAAATAAGCAAGAGAAGCCGTCATGCCACAGGCTCATCTGATGGAATGACTGGGGAATGTCATCGAAACGGTTAATAATTATATCGACGGTGCCCTGCTCAACATCTTGATAGCTCACATCACTGGGCGTCATGATATCAAGGCGTATTTTAGGTGCGATTTCACTTAGACGTTCCAATAAAGGCTGAATAAGTGTCGACTCCGCGTAATCACTAGCCATGATCCTAAAAACTCGCTCACTGTCTTCTGCACTAAATTCAGTAGTGGGTTGCAGTGCTTTCTCAACGTTGGCGAGTACATTTCTAATCACAGGCTGTAGCTTTTGCGCCCGCTCGGTTGGAATCATACCCTCGCTCGTTCTCACCAATAAAGGGTCGTCAAATACATCCCTTAATCGACGTAGTCCATTACTCATTGCTGGTTGAGTGATCCCCAACTGATTCGCTGCTCGGGTTACGTTTCGCTCTCTAAGCAAAGTGTCTAAATACACAAGTAAATTAAGGTCTATACGAGCAATATTCATAAAATAAATACCGAATATAATAACTATAAATTAACAAAATTATCACACAATCGCTTACGCTTTGTCCATGGTTAAGATTTAGCCCAGTAGTAGGTTTGGCCACATATCCAACTGAAACTAAGGAAGAGTTATGTCGCAAATCACACAAGATATCGAAATGATCGAAGTTGCTAAACGCACTGCTGGTGCTCCGTGGGATGCTATTAATCCAGAATCTGCGGCTCGTATGCGTGCTCAAAATAAATTCAAGACAGGTCTAGATGTCGCGCAATATACGGCAGATATTATGCGTGCTGATATGGCGGCTTATGACGCAGATAGCTCTCAGTACACACAATCACTAGGTTGCTGGCATGGTTTCATTGGTCAACAAAAAATGATTTCTATTAAGAAGCATTTTGGTGGCAAAACAGACCGACGCTACCTTTACCTTTCTGGTTGGATGGTGGCGGCACTTCGCTCTGACTTCGGCCCACTACCAGACCAATCTATGCATGAAAAAACCTCGGTTGCTGGTCTTGTTGAAGAGCTCTATACCTTCTTGCGCCAAGCCGACGCCCGTGAGCTCGGTGGTCTATTCCGTGCACTAGACGATGCCCGTGAAGCAGGCGACGTGAGTGCACAAGATGCGATTCAAGACCAAATTGACAACCACGTCACACACGTAGTACCAATCATCGCTGATATCGATGCTGGTTTTGGTAACGCTGAAGCGACTTACCTAATGGCAAAACAAATGATTGAAGCGGGCGCGTGTTGTCTACAAATTGAAAACCAAGTTGCGGATGAAAAGCAATGTGGTCACCAAGACGGTAAAGTAACGGTGCCTCACGCCGATTTCCACGCCAAGCTACGTGCGCTTCGTTATGCTTTCCTTGAACTGGGTATCGACAACGGCATCATTGTTGCGCGTACCGATTCACAAGGTGCTGGCCTTACTAAAGAAATCGCGGTAGTTAAAGAGCCAGGTGACCAAGGTGACGTTTACAACTCTTACTTAGATGTAGAAGAAATCGATGTAGCGGACATGGCAGAAGGCGACGTATGCTTTAACCGCGACGGCAAGCTAGTTCGTCCTAAGCGCCTACCTTCTGGTTTGTACCAATTCCGTCAAGGTACCTGGTGAAGACCGCTGTGTATTTGACTGTATCGAAGCAATTAACGCAGGTGCCGACCTACTGTGGATTGAAACTGAAAAACCACACATTGGTCAAATCAAGGAAATGATGGATGGTGTTCGTGCAGTTCACCCTAACGCGAAACTGGTTTACAACAACTCTCCATCGTTCAACTGGACGCTTAACTTCCGCCAACAAGCGTATGACGCAATGGTTGAAGCGGGCGAAGATGTATCAGCCTACGACCGCTCAAACCTAATGAGCGCAGAGTACGATGAAACCGAACTGTCTACTCGTGCTGATGACCGCATTCGCACCTTCCAAGCAGACTCTTCACGTGAAGCAGGTATCTTCCATCACCTAATCACACTGCCAACGTACCACACAGCGGCGTTGTCTACGGACAATCTGGCTAAAGAGTACTTCGGTGACCAAGGTATGCTTGGTTATGTTGCAGGCGTTCAACGTAAAGAAATCCGTCAGGGCATTGCTTGTGTGAAACACCAAAACATGTCTGGCTCAGATATTGGTGATGACCACAAAGAGTACTTTGCTGGCGAAAATGCACTAAAAGCTGGCGGTGCGCTGAATACTTCTAACCAGTTTAACTAATCACTGATTGAACAAATCACTGAGTTAAACAAATTGAAGTAATGGATAAAAGCGGCTTTCGGGTCGCTTTTTTATCTCTAAGACTTTGTTAAAGTGGTAATTACGGCTTTTACTATTCACATTCATTACGACCATTAACATTCATTATTTGTTGAGAATGCCTATGACTGATACGCCTTTCTATCTTCAAGATACAAAACAATTACTGTCTAGCGATGGTTTTGCCACCAGTGACATTTGGTATCACGGCACGTCATCAGCACTGCTCTCTTCCATCCAAGGTCAAGGGCTGAAACGCTCTGGTGACAAAGCGCTAAATAAAGCGGCTAGAAATACCATGGCAACGATCGGCAATAACTATACGGAATCCGTCGAACCAGGTGTTTTTGACGCAGAGTAAAGAGCTGGCTTATTACTGGGCCAAGCAAACCGTAAGAGAGCGAAGTGCACGATTTGAAGGTTCAGAGCAGCCTATTGTACTTGCGGTGAAGTTGTCAGAAAAACAAAATGCCAATGTGAAACCCGACGTGGGTGCAATGAGTCTATTACTTATGGACAGTGGCGAGCAATTTATGGCGCACTTAGTAAGCCTCTATGAGAAAAATGGCTTCTCTGTCCCTAATATAGATTTAAGAAACGCCGATCGCATGGCATTTCTTAAGCAACTTGGTATGGCTTACATCAACCAAGATATTAGCTTAGCGTGTGTGACAGCACTATCAGACCCAAACGCTGAAGCCATAAAGTAACAGCTTTACCTTATCTCGCGGTATAGGTCTCTATCCTACGTACAAATAACAACCCACGCTCACAGAGTCATCTCGACACCGACTCTATGGACGTGGGTTCTGTCTTACTGCAAGCTCCTGTATCTCATACGTAGACTTTGAATGCGCACTATTGAGTTACCCCCCACACTTCAATTTCTTGGAAGTTATTCCAACGAACTAATCCAGTATTAACGGAATCATTATTGCCATTACATGTCAGTCGAATAATTCTCGCTTCATGAGTGCCCAAATCAATATCAACGAACCCCGTATTATCACCGGGAGAGAGATAGCTCAGCAGAGGCGTAAATGTCACGCCATCGCCACTCACCGATATGTCCATCAGATACTGCCGCACATCTCCTTTAGCCTGCGATACTCTGAGAACATTGACCATCGCCAAATTCGTTAACGTAATATCGAACTGTATCCCTAAACCTTTCGCCGTCCATTTAGTCGTAGGATCGCCATCAATCGCCATTTGGGGCGTATGATCCGCTCGCGTCTCTGAAGCGCTCACTTGAGCAATGTCTAAGCGTTGACTTTGTGCTAAGTCACTGCCTAAAAAGCTCAAATAACGACTAGGGAATGGATTGTCATTATCTGGCGACAGCGTCGGGAAAATATAATCAATTCCAGCATCTGATAACCCAAACCAACGACATAGCGTCGCCGCATATTGCTCCGATGCCGTAGTTGGAATAAATTTATTGCCCACAGCATCAGGGCCATCTTTAACAAACGTCGGGTATCGCCCGTAAGCCTTGCCGCCTTTAACACTACCGCCAACCACAAGCTGATTACTACCCCAACCATGATCGGTGCCTTGATTACTGTTGTTCTCGATAGTTCTACCAAAATCGGACATCGTAAATGTGGTCACGCTGTCCTCCAAACCATCGGCTTGCAATGAGGCATAAAAGGCAGACAGTGCATCATCAATCGTGGCGAGTAAGCCATCATGCTTACCGCGTTGATTACTATGATTATCAAAGCCACCCATTGAAATAAAATACACTTGTCTAGATTGGTTCAACCCTTGACTCGCCTGAATCAACCTTTTCACCATCTTAAATTGCCCCCTAAATAGCCAGCAGGGATCGTCGGGTCTTCAGGGTGCTGCTCAAGCATATCTCCGAGCGTGGTTTGAAAATCTAAAATATCTTGAAAACGCTGCAAATACGCCCGACCAAACGCCGAGGCATTATTATCTGCTAGCAATTTACCAATATTGTTGTTCACTGAATTTACCGCCAAGGATGACATGGCACGAATACCCGAAGCACTAACACGTAAGTCTTGTATACCCTGCCCATTCATCAGTTCATTGCCTGAAAAAGACATATTGGGTGAAATGGTCTCAGCGCCAGAGGCGAGAATGTCCATCATCATACCCGCCCACCCATAAGGGTGATATTGTCGTGTGCCCCACCCTCTTTGCCACGCCAATTGTTGCTTATTATGCGCCCCTAAGTTGGGTGAACGTGCCACATTACTGTAATTGGCTTTGGTGGTTGGTTCTAATAACGTCCCCACATTGACAATGCTAGTCGCCACCTTCTCTTCGAATAAAGCCGCAATTTTAGGCATCGAACCATTAAGAACCAGATTATTTTGCTGGTCATCGAGTAGTTTACCCACCGTTGCCTTCTCATGGTCCCACAGCTGTATTGCAGGTCGAGCATTACGATAATTGTCTACATTCTCGCCTGAATCCGGAATTAACATATTAAAAGAATCGTTACCACCGAACAGAAACAAGCAGACCAGCGCTTTATAATCTCCCTCCGTGTTCGCCAAAGCACTTGAAGGCAGTGACAACGTCAACGGAATTGATGTTGCAGCAGAGCCATATACGGCATTTTTTAAAAAATTACGTCTTGATAATTTCATAGCCACTTACTCCTGAATCATAAAGTTAGGGGAAATAAAAGCAAAATAGAGCATGGCGGATATCGCATAGGGCTTATTGCTACTGCTTTTGGCATTCCATAACGCTTCAAGTCTCGGAGCAATATCTAGCGGCATTTCTCCACCATAAAAACGGTCAGAAAACAAACGACTCAGTGCCTCAAAATCCCCCGCGGCAGCAACAAAATCAGATACATCCGGATATATCTCATTAGTACTGTTTGAATTCGTTTTGTATCCGTTATCCGCCACCAGCTTCCATGCAATGTTGCTCATTTTAATCGTTTGATTCCAGTCCATAATGGCCAGCTCCGGTGAAGTTAAACCCAGCCCCTCTAGCTCTCCTGCTGGCATATAGTCGGGAGAATAAAAATTAAATACCGACGGTGAACCGAGTGGATACTGCCCAAACGTTTCTTGATATAACATGGCATTTCGAACGGTAGCGCCCCCACCTCCCGGTCGGCTATCGAGTGCTCGATAAAGAAAACTCATCGCCAAGATCGGCTCACGAACCTTAGCTTGTTGGTTCATCCCCTCGCTTAACAGTGAATCATCAAGTAGAACCGCTTTAATGACTTCAGATAAATCCCCCTGAGTCTGACGAAATACCGTGGCCACTCGCTGGACATAACTAGGTTCTGGATTGGAGGTAACAAAACGCTTGATCAAAAGCGTGGCAATATGAGGCGCAGTACTGGGGTGATCGACTAATACCTGTAGCACATGCTGCAATTCTTCTTCAGCACCAACACCCGGTGGAAATGTGACCCCGAGCACCTGCTTTTCGTCTATATCATGGTAGGCATCATTCGCTACCATTGGCTCCGACATACTGCTATTAGACATAAACCAACCAGTGAAAATTCTCGCCATACTTTCTACGTCATCGTCCTCATAATTCGCTTCTGGTTCACCGAATTCATTAAGATATACCGAACCATCATCATTAAGCCGATTCAATCCAACGGTAAAAAGCTGCATCACTTCGCGAGCATAGTTTTGGTCCGGGTTAACGCCAGTTTGACTCTTTGGTAAGTTACCCACCATTGTCAGGTATGTCCCCATCACAGGCGAACGGGTCACATGATAAAGCAGCGTTTTATAGTCACTAAATGCATGGGCCGTTAGAAGATCATAGTAGTTTGCAAGCTCCAACGGATAAGCGGCCAATTGTGCATCGCGATCCCCCACAACTAAGATTTGGCTCAACGCAAACGACATCCGCTGCCTCAATTGCGCGAGATCCCAAAGCGCCATGTCAAACCAGCCACATACTCTCATTTCCGGCGTGACTGTACTGGCACCCCGCTCTTGCTGTTGAGCTTGGGCTCTTGATACGTGAGTGGTATAAGGTTCTAACATTTGTTTTTCTATCCAATCATGTCGATCATTCGTTAATAAAAACTCACTCACTTCACCTTTTCTTATTCCCATTGTTGAACAATCTAAAAATCGAAATGCCTGCTTATATGACAAACCATCCATAGTTTATTTCCTCACAAGTTTTAGTTACATCGATGACGCACTTATAATCGTAGTATTTCACCCTCTCTAAAACCATTAACAGATAAAAATAAAATCAAATAATAACAATAAGTTAAAAAATAAAACAAACCAATTCAGCAAGTTAATAAACATTAATGTCAGATAAGAAACATAATATTACTTCGATATAAAAATAGAATAATCACTTTATTAATAATTAATTCAACATATCTAACTAAATATTATACATATATTTAAAAGTCATTTTATTGACGAGAGAGCCATTATTATGACACCTACTAACATAGCAATATAAATACGCTAAATAATACAATACATAGCGGTAATTATTCCCCCCCAATACCATCAATGTATCAATCTCAACAAGAGATACGCGTTTAGTCGTACCCTAGGCTTGTATTGCTATCCATTTCGATGTACAAATTTACTAAGGAATATTACTTTGGTGCATGTCCATGGTTACATTAGAGCAACAGCTTTCTCGGTTAGATCTCAATTTGTTAGTTTCGCTGAGTGTGTTACTTAAAGAAAAAAACGTTACCCGAGCCGCGCAGACCTTATACCTATCCCAACCCGCAATGAGCCGCACATTAAGTCGCCTACGAGACTTATTTGATGATCCTCTTTTTTATCGGGAATCGAATGGCCTAGTACCCACACAAAAGGCATTGGAGTTGGAAGCACCACTCGCAGAATTATTGCGTGCCACGCAATCACTCGTTGCAAAATCAGCCTTCGCACCAGAAAAATGTGAGCAAACTTTTGTTGTCTCTATCCCCCCATTGATGAGTAGCTTTCTCTCCGCACCTCTGACTACTGCGCTGATTAAACAGGCACCACGCGCAAGTCTGGTTGAATTCCCTATTACAGCAAATCCAGTACAGCAATTAGCGTCACGCGATGTCGACTTCTCAATACATATTGACGCACCCGCCGATAGCATAGAGTTCCCATACCAAAAGATAGGAACGACTTACCCTGTTTTTTATGTCGCAAAAAACCACCCGCTTGCTCGAGCAGAGTCCGTCGCACTTGAGGATTGTCTAAGCTATCGATTTGTCGACATGAGCTTAGACATTCGTTCCGCTATCGGCATAAGTAACCCCGTTGATGTTCACCTTGCTAAAAAAGGTATTGCTCGTGACATTGTCTTTAAAAGCGCACAATTGTTTACCCTGGTTGAACTCATGCAGCATACTGACACCGTGATGGTCGCTTCTCACAGACTTACGGATTTAAGCCACATTGGCGATCACCTTGTTCCCGTCTTATCGCTTAATAATGAGCCCGAGCTCGCCGTTGACCTTTACCTCATAGAACACAAAAGAACCGCAACAAGTGCGGCTCATCAATGGCTAAAACAATTAATTATCTCTACTACTCAAGACGCAGTGCTTCCCTCAACAAATGATGAGGCATAGCTTACTAGTCAACATCAACTTCGCAGCAGAGCTTAGGTGGCAAGTATCGAGCCGCCTAACGTTAATTTAGCGCGACATAGTGTTTATCAATCATACAGTTACGTAAAACCGTCTTATACGAAGCCTCCGCTTGTTCTTGATTAGCCTTATTCTCTTGGCGAGCTGACAGCCTGCCGCCCACAACACCAATGGCCGCTCCAGTTTTTGCCGCATCTGTGCCACTGTTACCACTGACCGACCCAACGACCGCACCAGCTGCAGCCCCTTTCGCCGCGCCTCTAGCACCTGATCCTCTTGTTTGTGTCGTGGGTTGCGTGCTTGCTTGGGACGCAATAGACACGCATTCATTAAGTTCGGCTTGAGCCACATCCTGAGTCACATTGTCATAGTCAAAAGCTAAGTTGCTGTGGGGATCCACTAACGCGCCTCCATTTGAATAGGATGCCGTAGACCAAGCCATCATTGCCGTGACGAAAAGGGATTGATATCGCAAGTTGTACCACCTCATTAGTTACATTCTGGGCACTCAATAACTCATTGAGTTAAGCCCTACCGATGAGGAAAACATACGTTAATGCGGCACGGGCTGCGAATCGTATTAATGCATAGCACTTATGCGTGTAGGTTATATCGAAGCTATGCCGCTCGGGCCACATTATGTGTCGTGTAACTGTTCGTGAGCCACTTTAACTTTATGATTATTAGAGGATATACACTAAGAACATGACTGATATCCGTGGATATCATTTCAAATCATACTCATTGGCCGTTAATGTCACGACTAGATGACGAACAGCGTACTTATTAAGCGCGATAAGTGATTAGGATTCACACGTAAAGTTTACGTCAACGGACTTGCTGGATTCATCGGACTCATTAGTAAAAAGCGCCCTTTTACTTCAAGTAAAGCCAAACACTGAGAGAACTACTATGAACATTGCCAATATCGCTACGTTAAGCCTAATCGCAAGTGCCTTTATCACAAGCTCGGTTGTTGCTGCCGACACAACGCAGACACACGACACGCAAACCATCAAGATCACTGAACAAAACTTTACCCATGCAGAAACCGCGCGTAACTATCGTAACTGGGCAAGCAAAGGCGCGACTCACGAATTTGTCAAAATGCAAGGGCTGCCTCCACGCGGTAAAGCTGCGCCTACGGTGCAAATGAATGATGACACGTTATACGGCGTAGCCATTGTCAAAGCCATCGATGGCTTTGTGACGTTCTCTATTCCTAAAACGAACAACTACATGGCGGTTCAAGTCGTCACAGAGCGAGGACATGGACAGCACTATGTCGTGGAAGATGGGCACTACAGTGTGAGTGTGGAATCTGAATATGCATTCGTGCTGTACCGTTCGGGAACAGAAAACGGCATCTCACAAGCAAAAGCGGAACTCGATAAAATTGATACTTCCGACTTTAACTTTGCAACAGACTATCAAGTCCAGCCTTATAATTATGATGATGTCGAAGCCTGGGTCAAAAAGTACACTCAGGAAGTGAACAACCTGAAAAACTTCACTTACACGTTCCCAAGAACCAGTGACAAAGTCACCGACCTTCACCAATGGAATCTTGAAAATGCGGCTGGCTGGGGTGGTGCAAGCCCAGAAGCCTTAGTGGGGAACAAATACTCCAACAGCCCAAAACTGAAGGCGAACGTCTGCTACACCACCACATTTGCAGACCCAGAAAACCAATTTTTTACCTCAATCACCGCCTATGATGCAGACAAATATTTAATCGAAGGCGTTCGTCATGTGAGTTCAAATACATGGCAGAAAAACGCTGACGATTCTGTAACGGTTTCTTTCAACTGTGGCGACTCTGCTAAAAATAATATTGATACGAAGGGCAAAGACTTTACCTTTACTTCACGTCACTATGGTGTCACCCCTAAAATCATGGCAGCAAAGCAAGATCCTGTCATTTCAGCGCTTAAAACGTCAGCGCTTACCACTCAATAACCCTTAGCTTACGACTTAGACATTCAACAATAGCGGCTAGTGGCAGAGCTAAATGCTCTGCTCACTATTCACTTATCCTTAATAAAATCAAGCCTTAGTAAAGTAATTAATCGTTCATTGTCGCACCACATCTTTTCATCACAAAATACACACTTACTAACAAAACCTATCCCCCTACAAGGCAATAACCTACCTAAACACCCCCACATACCGCTGCTTTATGAGTACAATAGAACACTACCCTAGCAACGATTGAGGAGAGTCTATGACCGCTAAACACAATGCCAGCCAGTTTGTTTCTATTGTTTCCGTCATCTTAGTGCTTGGTTTAGCCATTTATCTAGGCAACCTTGTAAAGTCGGTTGATACCATCGAAGAAAAGCTCAGCCATCAAGCGCAACAAATTGAAAGGGCTGCGATTGCACCCACGAGTCAAAACACCACAGGTCATGGCACAAAAGGCGCCTATGTGCCCGTTTACTCTCACATTTATACCGATGGTGGTAAAGCGGTCTTACTGGAATCGACGCTCGTAATTCGCAATACCGACCCAGATAACACCATTAACATTCATAGCATTGATTACTACGACACCAGTGGTAAGCGTGTCAGGCAGTTTATTTCCGAAGGATACGAGCTCAACGCGATGTCTAGTGCCGAGTACTTAGTTGAAAAGCGCGAAGTCAGCGGCGGCGCTGGTGCTAACTTCTACATTCAGTGGTCCAACCCAAATAGCGCATCTGCCCCTATTTTCGAAGCGGTCATGATTGGCGCGGGTGAAGGTAACAATATCTCATTCACTAGTCGCGGCGTGAATTAACGACTAGCAATCATCTCGCTCATTCTTATCTCCGCTCTAGGAGCTTAGCGTTCAAATAACCTAACCGTCATTAACCGGTCAGCAGCGCCTAAAAAAGTGTAACGCTGACCGAATGCTTCTTTTTTGCGTTATCGCCCCCACCGCCCCTCTAAACGAATGAACTCAAGATATATTTCACCGTGAGTCACATTCATCTAATTTAGTATGCATGTAATTTGGGAAACGGACTTCTGTCATCCTAATATGATTACAACACACCTAGCACCATAAAATATCGTCTGTTTCATTGCATTGAGCCGTTCTCTACTTCTTAAGGAATACCTATGAGTCGCTATGTTTTTTTAGCTTTGATTGCTTTCACTATCCACGTCCCCGCTAGCACTCTAGTTGTAAACCAATTGGGCTATCAACCTAACACCCATAAAAAAGTTTATGTCCTTGAGCCGACATCCGAGCACATCACTCTCATCTCTATGCCCAGTAATAAGGCGCTGAAAACGTTAACGCTAAAGTACAACAGTAAATTAGCCGACGGGAGAAGTGTCCATGTCGCCGATTTTTCAGCTCTCAATAAGCCTGGTTGGTATTATTTACGGGCGGGTGAAGACACTTCCGTTCCATTCGAAGTCCGCTCAGATGTGTATCACAGCTTAACTCAGGGTCTGGTACACGCTCTTTATTTACAGCGTTCAGGAGAAGCCGTCTACTCACCGATTACCGGTATGGCAAGGCCGCCTAGTCACATGCATGATGGGATCATATTTAGACGTGATGAGATTAACCCACAAGGCACCTATATTAACGCGGCTGGAGGTTGGTATGATGCGGGCGACTTTGGTAAATACATATCCACTGCGACTATCACCATCGCCAGACTGCTAGAAGCGTATCGCCAAGCTCCAGACCTGTTCAGTGCAACTAGCCCTGAGACAATGCCCACCATTCTTCGCGAAGCCCAATATGGATTGCTGTGGATGGAAAAGATGCAACGCTCTGACGGAGCGGTATATCGCAAGCTTTCAGGGCTGGCATGGCTAAGCAAAAATACCACCTTGGTTAGACAATCAAACTCGCTACATTTTTGGCGTCAGCACACCAGACACAGCAAAATACGCCGCCACAATGGCGTTTGCTGCTCGCATTTATCAAAACTATGATGCCAAACTCGCCGCGCGGTGGTTACGCTCTGCACAATCTGCATGGGCGTATTTACAAACTCAGCCTACCCAGTATATCGACTGGCAAAAAGCAGACGATAGTGGCTCTGGTCCCTATATTCGAAATGAACATGACATGGAAGAATCCCTCGCGACCGATATCGACGACAGAATGTGGGCTGCAGCAGAGCTTTACTTAACAACAAACGATACGTCGTTTCTTGACTATTTTGACCACCACTATCACGAGACTATTGGCGCAAACATCGCACTGTTTGACTTTTTTGAATGGAAAAACCCAGCCATTATGGGCATTTGGCATCTGATGCAAGCATTAGATAGCCCGCTCTCACATCTGATGCAAAACGATTTACACGCGCTCGCTGAACGCTACGCGACGCTCGCCACACAGTCGCCATTTTTCGTTGCAAATCAGAATTTTATTTGGGGATCCAATAAAATGGTGGCAGAAGTCGGCATTGTGCTTGCTTGGAGTGACATGATATCAAACAGTACACAACATCGCTGGCTCATCCAATCGCAAATCGATTACCTACTCGGTGCCAATGCCTTCAACATGAGTTTTGTCACGCAGTTTGGGACGCACAGCGTTCGTCACCTTCATCATCTGTATCGGATCGGCACGGGAGTCAGCCTACCCGGCTTTCTAGTAGGCGGACCTAATATCAAAGCGCAAGCTGATATCGCGCCAAAAGACATGGGGATGCTTAGCTATATCGACAGCGAAAAATCGTACGCTGTCAACGAGTTCGCTATCGACTATAATGCTGCGCTAATTGGTTTATTGGCGATTCAATCGACCTATTCAGGCAATAGTGATCATTAGGTTCGTCGCTGTTAACACAGTGTCATCGCTATATAACAGCACCACTACATCGCTAAGCAATCAAAATTTGCTGTAATTGCTGCAATGAATTCACTTCATAGTGAGGCTCAATACCTTGTGGCTTTTCTTGTCCTTGCGTATTTAGCCAGCACGTTTCAATACCAAAATTGAGCCCGCCTAACACGTCTGAATGCGGGTTATCCCCCACCATTAGTACGCGTGTTTTGCATGGATTCCCCATCAGGGTCATGGCGTGAGAGAAAATGCCTTCATCTGGCTTGGCGATGCCCACTTCTTCAGAGATCACCACATGATCGAAGTAATGCGTCATGTCGGTGCGCGCTAATCGAATCGCTTGAAGTTCAGTAAAGCCATTAGTAATGATACCCAGCTTCGCCTTACCCGATAACGCATCCATCAGTTCCCGAGCACCCGGCAGCAAGGTACAAATGTCCGCCATCGCATCTAAAAAGGCGCTATTCAAAACAAGTGGCGTGGTATCAAGCTTCTCTGCCCACCCTTCAAAGCGAATCTGTTTTAGTTGCGCAGCGGTGATTTTTCCATCTTGATAGTCAACCCAAAGCGGCTTATTAACTAACTGATACTCTGCGTAATCATCACGAGTGAAATCCACACCGAGCCTTTCAAACATCAACCTCATGCCAGCAAATGCATCGAAGTTAAAAATGGTTTCATCAGCGTCAAACAAAATCCAATCGTATTTCATCAATCGTGTTCCTTGGGTCATAAGCGGGGGCGATAAGTGCACTGGATTTTGCTACAACAGGAATATTTGTCAATCGGCTATTACAAATATTCCTCCTCTCACTGTCGCCACACATTAACGTTCTGGAGCGTTGTATGACAGAGTTCGATTATTGACGAATCACACGCTACACCACCCTTAGTTTTCTAACGAGACTGACCTACTTTTTCTAATCTTGGCACTTACCAAATACACCTCTGTAGAATTAATGCTTACGTCTCTGCTTCTAAACGGTGCTGCTTAATCGTTTTGTACAACTTATTGAGAAGCTCAATGTCAGAGGGTTCAGCAGCAAGCATCTCATCTAAGAACTTTAAAGAGCTAGCAGGTAATGGCACTAAATTAGGGTGTTTTCGATCCACATCATCGATAGGGAGCAATTGTACAATACTGATATCAAATGACTTAGCGATACGAAACAATTCAATGATGGTGAAATAGCTTTGTTCGTTCTTATCCATCTTCTGATATAGGCTTGTTTTTGGTAGACCAGCGAGTTTCGCCAGTTGGTTTTTAGACAGACTCTGGTGAGCAAGTAAAACCTCAAGCCGTTCAATAAGCTGTTTCCTAAACCACTTTTCACTGTCACCAAAAAACTCAAAACCTCGAGTATCAAATTCATTCATGATTTACACCAATACCATTTCCCAAATACGAACAACATATAGGTTAGCTTACCGCATTTAGGAAATCGAGATGAATATACTTTCTCCCGTTAGCAAATCACTTTCAAATAAATCGAGAGAGGTCATCATGACATTAATTAAACGCAAACTAGCATTAGTACTTGGTACAGCATTGATCACAGGCTCTCTGCAGGCTGCTTCAATAAGTATTGAAAACACTGCACCACTTTCCAATCAATCCATCATTAATATCGACAACTGGCAGCAACAACGCGCCGCTGGCTTAGACAAGCTAGAGAAAATTATGCCCAATGTTATGTCGGTCAATGCCCAAGATGTTTACCCGCTTGAATATCAGGCCACTCACTATGATTTATATGAAATTCCGAGTGTGAAACGTCTGATAGACCATCCGGCGGTTGCTTCTATCGTGGTCACTAAAGGAAACGAAGTGATACTGGAGCACTACAAGAATGGTTATGACCGAGCCTCCGTATTTTCGGCACAGTCTTCAACCAAAACCATCATGTATATGTTACTTAACAAGGCACTAAAAAAGGGGGCTTTGTCAATGGATGACAAAGTGGAACGTTACCTGCCTGATGTAGGGCCGGGTTTTCGAGGCCGCACCATTGGTAACCTAGCTGCAATGGCGGTAAATCATAATGTTGCAGAGCTAGCGGCCTACTTAGGTGACAAGCAAGCCGAAGAGATGTTTGACCGCGATGAACAAGTGATTGGCTTACGTCGAAATGATGATCGCGAAACCACAGCGCAATTTGTAAAAGAGATTGATATTGCGCCAGGTTCAACTTCTAATGAGTGGACTAAAGGCCACGCGAACTACGCGTCCATCAATACCGCAACGCTTGGTTTAATTGTTGAGAAGGCCACTGGCGTTCCATTGCAAACTCAGGTGCGTAATCTGATGCATCGTATTGGTGGCCAGCATACTGTACATATGGGTACCGATTATGCGGGTTACCCTTCAGTGAGCGCATCAATGTTGGCGTCAACGGTGGATTTTGCACGCTATGGCCGCTTGCTCATTGAAGATAAAAAACAGTACGAAAACGATCTTGAAGCAGCCAAGCAGAACGGCGAATTTGTTCCGGCTGAATGGCATTACGTTGATAGCCATTACTACAAATCAGCCATCTTTAATGATTACGGTATCGGCCACGGTGGATGGGCTGGCCAGCTAATCTGGGCTGACCCGCAATCTGACACGGTAGTTGCAATATATAGCCAGATGAATGCCAAACTGCCTAATCCATCGTCTCACCACTATAAGTTAAACAACGCCGTTATCGATGTTGTAAAGCAATTACGTGCAGATCAGGCGCACGGACAAAAATAGAGGACTCCGTTCGCCACTAGTCACCGTTCTCTAGGTCCAAGGAGAGGACCTCGTGTCGAAATCTTGAAGTAAACCGACATCCTATCACCGTTATAGTATGACTGTTCACGCGCCCTAGCCCTACTTGCGATAAAACGACATGATTTATCGCCTAGTAAAAGAACGACTCAATATAAAAGCGCCAAAGGAAGCCTCACAACTTAGAGCAACATAGATAGACGACCGCCGTGCAAGAAATACGTCACTTACCGTCTGGTGTGAAGTAGCCCAACGGCATTAAGAATGGCGTCTTTCGTGCACACATCCACAACCTTGATGTTCTTAAATCGCTCAGGCTCTTGAATGGCGACATCATGCGCCAATATCACCATTCTTGCGTGCTCTACATCTTTCGCTGTTAGCCAATTATTCACCCCATCAATTAAAAGCAATCAAAAGGACATACACCAAAAGTATGGCAATCCGACGAATGAAATGCTAGATGGCATCCCCTTTCGTCTCATCGACTACATTGAGTTAGTAGACTGGACTGCACGTCTATTTCGCGAAGACAAAGCCTGTATGGATGATAATCAACCCGCTATTTTGGCGCGTTTAAATTTCAATCAAAAGAATTGGTTAACGATATGTGCTGCATTAGAAAACACGTTCGACAGCGGTGGGGAGTCTCGTTCATACAACCCAAGCTAAGGCTGCCTTAAAAAGAGAAAGATGCACATCTATCAACTAGAATAAGCCCCTCTTTCACCGCTACTCCTACCCCATAGGCCAGTGATAATTCTGGATACTGTCGTTCGCCCAATTCCTAGCCGTAAGTAACGTCCCTTGAGAAACTAGACAGCTTCACCAAAATATATTGAAGAAAGCTAAAGTATGCAGTTAATTGCCGCTTTGAGTACGGAAGTGCTTTTGATTTCTTTTTAAGTGTGTGTCCTTTTAATCCGTCCTCAAGCTTTAATAGGGTTCAATACTGAATGAGGCTCAGCCCATAAGATACTTAAATAGAACTAACGACCCTACACCACTCGCTACGACCCACACTAAGTTGAATCTAAAGCTCACAAGTGTACACACTATAGCAGCCAGTATCTTTGGGTTTTCTAGGCTAAAATGCATATTTGAACCGCTACCCAAAATCTCAACGGCAATAATTGCAGGCAAGACGGTTACTGGAACGAATCGCAACGTCTTTTTTAGCTTTTCTGGCATTTCAAATGAACCAGCCATGCCTATTACCGAGAATCGAATTAGGTATGTGATTGCTGTCATACCTAATGTAATAAGTAAAAATGTAGACCACTGCATAATTAAGCCCCTTCTACGCCGTGCTGTTGACTTGCTTCAATAGGTTGTGAGGTATTGGCACCAATAGCACTCTGTTCTTTCGCTTCTTTTTCACTCGCGTTGTCCATCATGTAGCCAGCCATTACACCGAGTACTGATGCGACTACTAGGCCCAAAGAGTGAGGCATTCCAGAAAGAAGAACACCTGAAATCGCAGCTACAACAGCAGCAACAATACATTCTCTGCTTTTCACTTGAGGTATAACAATGGCGATAAACGCAGCCACCATGGCAAACTCTAGGCCGTAGTTGGCGATATTCGGGAATGAGCTACCTACGAGCGCACCAAGGAAGTTTGCAATTACCCAGTTCGCCCAAAATCCAAACATTACACCTAAGTAGTAAATGTGTCGATTTGGTTTTTCTTCACGCATTTCCGTAATGCTTGCCGCGTAGACTTCATCCGTTAACCCACAAGCCATCAACATTCTAACTGGTAAAGAGCAATCCTTTGAATATTCTGAAATAGATGCGCTATAAAGGACATGTCGCAGGTTTACAATAAAAGTCGTAAACATAATGACCAAGATACCAGTACCATTTTGCATAAGGCCCAAAGCCACCATTTGGGCAGAGCCCGCAAAAACGGTAAATGACCACAGTGTACTTTGAATGACATCCATGCCCGCTTGAATACTCAAAGCGCCAACAATAAAGGAAAACGGGAATGCTCCGATACATAGAGGGCTTATAGCTTTTAACCCTTTTCTGAAGAGGTAGTTCTTATTCATAGGACCTTACTCAGGTTAATTAATTTTATTGGTTTCCCTGATTCCCCAATCACCGCAATCAGAAAAACGCTATTTGCTTACACGTTTACATTGGAATTTTAATTGTGTGACAATACCTATAAAACACGGCACCAGAACACGCGTAAATCTTCGTTCTTAGAGAGATCTTTTTCAAAACACACTCTGAAACAGTTTAATTACGGTGTGTTGAAAAAAGCATCCTATATTGTCCTATTTATAATCATGCGAATACGATATGGGTAACACTAGGTTATTGTTTCCTTTGTTCTTTCCTCAAAATTGCAGTCAAGGATTAAAATAGAGAATTAAAAGGACACACACCAAAAGTATGAAATTAGTCTGATTTTATTGAATTCGCTAAGCTCACCAACAATTCCATTAAAAGAGAACTGCTAAGTTATTTAAAACCTTCATAGCGGACCTCATTTTGACAACAGCCAGAAAACAGCTTATCTCCGTGGATGCGACGTCGTATTACCACTGCGTATCACGTTGCGTGAGGCGTAGCTTTTTGTGCGGGGAAGACCCGCTCACCAACACTAGCTACGAACATAGAAGAGAGTGGATAGAGCGAAAAATTCACGCTCTAACGCACGTATACAGCATCGATGTTTGCGCCTACGCCATTATGAGTAATCACTATCACTTGGTGCTGCATATCAATAAAGACCGAGCGTTAGCGTTGTCACTGCATGAAGTGGTTGAGCATTGGGGGCGTGAACATAAATTACCCGTACTAATAGAGCGTTGGCAGAATAAGCGACTCACTCACCAAGCAGAAGAAGACAAGTGTATTGAACTGATTGAAATATGGCGAGAAAGGCTGTGGAACTTAAGTTGGTTCATGAAAGAGCTCAATTACGACATAGCGTGTAGGGCGAACAAAGAAGATAACTGCACAGGGCACTTTTGGGAAAGCCGCTTCAAAAGCCAAGCGCTACTAGATGAAAAAGCGCTTGCTGCGGCAATGGCGTATGTCGACTTGAACCCCATTCGAGCAGGTATTGCCAAAACCCCTGAAACGTCCGAGTTTACCTCGATAAAAGCCAGAATCGATGCGCTGGGTAAAAACTTAGCGACAGCCCCATGTTTACACCCTTTTATTGGTAATTCAGCGGATGAAATGCTAGATGGCATCCCCTTTCGTCTCATCGACTACATTGAGTTAGTAGACTGGACTGCTCGTCTATTTCGCGAAGACAAAGCCTGTATGGATGATAATCAACCCGCTATTTTGGCGCGTTTAAATTTCAATCAAAAGAATTGGTTAACGATATGTACTGCATTAGAAAAAACACGTGCGACAGCGGTGGGGAGTCTCGTTCATACAATCCAAGCTAAGGCTGCCTTAAAAAAGAAAAAGATGCACATCTATCAACTAGAATAAGCCCCACTTTCACCGCTACTCCTACCCCATAGGCCAGTGATAATTCTGGATACTGTCGTTTGCCCAATTCCTAGCCGTAAGTAACGTCCCTTGAGAAACTAGACAGCTTCACCAAAATAGATTGAAGAAAGCTAAAGTATGCAGTTAATTGCCGCTTTGAGTACGGAAGTACTTTTGATTTCTTTTTTAGTGTGTGTCCTTTTAATCCCGAGCTCTTTCATGAACCAACTTAAGTTCCACAGCCTTTCTCGCCATATTTCAATAAGGTCAATACACTTGTTTTCCTCTGCTTGGTGAGTCGGCGAATTGGACAAAATCAAACTAATTTCATACTTTTGGTGTGTGTCCTTTTAATCTTCATTAATCTTTTACTTAAATACTATGTTAGCAGACAACCTAAACCGCGAGTTTAAGCCCTTCATGTGTCGCTTTGAATCCAAGTTTCTCATAGAACCTAATTGCATCAGGACGCTGCTTGTCACTTGTTAACTGAACGATTGTACAGCCTTTGTTTTTTGCCAGTTCAATAGCATATTCGAACATTTGCTCACCAAAACCTTGTCCACGATAGTCACTATGGATTCGAACACCTTCGATAAGACAACGCCAACTCCCAATATGCGTCAGGTAAGGAATAAATGTAATTTGAAGCATCCCAACTAGAGAGTTTTCCAGTTCAACAACCAGTAATTCGTTGTTTGGGTCTCGCGCAATTGCTTCGAACGCTTCAAGATACGCACTATTCAACGGAACAGATGCATCTTCTCTTTTACTACCTAGCGGGTCATTTGAAAGCAAAGCAACAAGACTTTCCAAATCTTCAAAATCAGCTGAACGATACTTTAATTCCATTTATAGATCCTTATTACTTCTGACTGCTAACGCTAATTAGACGGCTAACACCCGCCTTTAACTCTCACATAATGCCGTCTTTCACTTACTGACTCAATTACACATCGATACCTTATCAACAATGCAAGGAAGTTAGGTGCTAAGAGGTCCATAATTCCCAGATTAGCGGTGTTCGCATAACTTGCTGTAGTACAAATTTACACTAACAAGATATGAATGAGTATTTACTCTGAATGATTTTGGGGGCAAAAGTGAGTTAAACCGTAACCTTATGCTCTGTGACCTTATGCTCTGTGACCTTATGCTCACACAGTATTCTGTAAATGCTGTAGAGTAGAATCCTGCCGTGTAGGCACACGGCTAGTAGAATGACTATATTTGGTCTTGGGTTCTTTCTGTCAGTAGCTCCGAAACGGGCGGCTCGGTGTCAGAGCAAGCTTGCTCTGACATTACGGGGGTATTCTTAAAGTGTGTGTTCCTTTAAGTACTTAATTATAACTCACGCACCTATTCTTAAGGTGGGCATATACACCTAAAAGTGTTCATCTATTTATGATTTCATCACTATTTAAAAGGTTCACGATATTGGACACCTCAGCGAGTGCTGTTAGATGTACCTGTTGAGCAGGAATCATCTGTTCAAAAATAGATAATGAGCATGTCGTACATGCATCATGAACGATTGTGGCATTCAGGCCGTACTCTACTGTTGCGCGAGCGGTGCTACTGATGCACATGTGCGTCATCATCCCTGCTAGAACTACATCTGTAACTCCTAGTTCGCTTAAAACATTGTTTAGGTTAGTGCCCGCAAATGAATTGGGGTAACGCTTGATAATCAAGATCTCGCCTTCCAGTGGTTTTACACTCGAATGAATTTGCTGTCCTTTTGTTCCCTCTAACATAAACCCAAGTTCTGGTTTAGCGGCTAAATGTTGAATATGAATTATATTTTTTTGGATTTGCGAAAGTGATTCAATAATTTTGCGGCATTTTCTGCCGCCTTTTCTGGATAACTCAAAGGCATAGCGCCGCCTTCGAAGTAATCATTTTGGATATCGATAATAATCAGTGCTTGGCTCATGGTCGTTCTCCTTGATTTGATACTGACTACTTTACACTCAACCTACTGGTTGTATAATGTCCAAAACAGACTAAACCAAGTCATGTATGGACAATCACACAATCAAGGTAACCGTCCTCGCTACCGAGCATGCGATGGCTTCCGCTGTCACTGGTATTGGTGACATTTTATCCATTGCAAATCATGTAACAGACACCCTCCTTTTTGACGTACAAACCGTATCGCCGTCCCAAGTGGATGCTAGCCATATCCCAGATTTAGTTTTTATTCCCCCAGGAAAGCTCGGTTCGTTCAATCAGTATGATGACGAGATACTAGAGATGCTCAAGCGTTGGCACATGCAGGGCTGCACTTTAGCCGCCAATTGCGCCAGCGTATTCTGGTTAGGTCATGCAGGGTTACTTAATCAGCGCGCCGCAACGACACATTGGAAGCTATGCGAGCAGCTCTCCGATGAGTGTCCTTTAATAGTAGAGGTAAAACACCATGAGATGATCGTTGATGAAGGCAGTATTATTACACGGTTCTGGACTATTCGCTTTTCAAGATTTAACACTACATATAATTGCACGCTATGCTGGATTTGAATTAGCCACAGAAGTCGCTGATATTTGCCTGTTAGATTTCTCTGGGCGACTACAGGCCCATTACGAACGATTTATACCTGACTACAGTCATGGTAATTCAATAGTTTTGAAAGCACAAAAGTACTGTGAGCAAACTCCATGGAATGAGCAAAATAACCAAGTTATGGCCAACCTTTGTTGCGTAAGTGAACGGACATTAACTCGTGCATTTAAGAAGGTGTTGCGCTTAACCCCACAGCAATATCGATTGCGTTACAAAATGGATGTCGCTAAACGGGAGATTAATGTCAATAAACGTACAATTGAACAAGTCGCTTTTATGCTTGGATATAATGATGTAAGTAACTTTACACGCGTTTTCAAAAAAGTTGTTGGAATAACCCCTACTCATTACCGTTCACGTTTTTCAGCTGAGTGAACAGTTTAGGTAAAAAAGTTCTACGGAATATTGGGGCTATTGGTTGAACAGGGATAGTTCATATTGAGAGCATGAGGCCAACTTCCCCCGATATTCTACTTCTGATGCATAGATGATACCGCCAGTGATACAATGTTTCGGTTAGAAACCTACACATAATTAGTTGAGAAACAATATGACCGAATTCGAAAAAATGCTTTCAGGTGAGGAGTTTGACGGGGGCGCAGAGAGTGTTATCAATATTCGGCAAAATGCTTCGAATTTGTTGCATGCTATTAACCAAGAATACAGATGACGACCAACGTAGTGAACTGTTTCAACAGTTAATGAGCAATATTTCCGCTTCTAGCATCGTCCGCTCTCCATTTTACTGTGAATTCGGCAAGACGATCTCTATTGGAGAAAAGACCTTCATCAATATGAACGTGACCATGCTAGATGGCGCTAAAATCACTATTGGCAATAATGTGTTGATTGGTCCAAATACGCAACTTTACTGTGCTAGCCACGAACTGAACTATCTCAAACGTCGTAACTGGAAAACAATCTGTGCTCCAATTACCATTGAGGATGATGTGTGGATAGGTGGCAATGTTGTGATCAACCAAGGTGTGACTATTGGCGCTAGATCTGTGATTGCCGCTAACTCGGTCGTCAATTCTGATGTACCACCTGATTCTCTGTATGGTGGGACACCTGCCAAGTTAATTCGGGTGATTCATGAAAATGATCAGGGACATGAAAAACGATTTGCGGAGCAAATAACGAGGTAACCCATGTCATATTCAAAACTAAAACAAGGCGAGTCAATACCATTTAGTGAAACGCTGTCTATTCAGTTAATACAACAGAAAGATCTCGTTGATATCTTCAAGATGCTCGCAGACGAAAACGTTAACCAGTACCTGTTCTTTGCACCAGCAGACGAAAGCGTATACCAAGGCTTTTTTGGTCCTATCGTTGAGAACACTGAAGCAGCACTTAAAGAACAACAGTGGCCAGACAATCCAACATTTGTCATTAGAAATCATCAGGGCCAGTACATGGGAATGACCGCGATTACTCAAGTGATGTTCTTAGACGGCAATCGTGAAGTAGGCTATCAACTTCCAGTTCATGCATGGGGTCAAGGCATCGCTACCCGCGCGTGCCAGCTCATGACTGAATTAGCGTTTAAAGCGCTAGGCTGTCATAAGGTGTGTGCGGACTGCTATGGCTCAAACATAGGCTCGTACACAACACTTGAAAAGTGTGGCTTTGTTCAAGAAGGTGAACATACTGAATATTACAAAACTGCACAAGGGTTTGACTCTAAGCGGTTCTATGGCCTCACTAAGCAGCAGTACTTAAACAACGGTTGATAGCCTTGCCTACCCACTTAGTGAACGTGAAGTGGTTAACATAGTCAAACAAGCTTTTTGCTCTTTAACCACTTCAACCCTTCTCTTTTGGCAAGCCCTTCGATTTTCTCTGTTTCTATAAACCGAACGACAGATTCTGCATCGGTTTTTGAGTACTCTCTTAACACCCATCCAATGGCTTTTTGAATGAAAAACTCTTTGTCTGAGCGATTCTCTCGAATAAGTTCAAATAGTAGATCTTTGTCGGTATCTTGTTTGAATTTAAGCTGATAAAGCAATGTAGCGCGGCGTAACCAAATATTATCCGAAAGGCGCCAGCGCTCAATTACCTCAGCCGTTTTTTCAGGAAAGCGAACAAAGAAGCTCGCAACGATGTGAGTCGCTAACATGTCCACCGTATCCCACCAGGACTTCGTCGTGATCCAACGCTCTAAGCCCTCTAACATAGCTAACGGCAATTGGTTCTTTAGTTTGATAAGCAGGTCTACCGCGACCATTTGAAACTCTCGTTCGGGCTGTGCCCATAACTCATCAATCACGTCAGGAAGCTCATCGAAAGAAGGGCGTTGGCTTTTAGCAAATAACGGCTTCAATGCCGTTCTTCGTGGCATCGACTGAATACCAAAGAACTGATATTGGTCGCGCATGTATGCTTTCATAAAACAGGCATTTTCAACGTTCGCCAGAGGTACTAGCGCCAGTTTTACAGATTGGTTCCATGAATGCATCGCTTAACTCGACCCTTCGATAATACTCTTTAGGTTAGCATGTTAGTCTCGCCATTCTAGGATTTCAAACCCAAGCGTTGATTTAGGTGCGCACCTAGCGCATTAAGAAACTCGGCCGTAGCAACGACTGAGCCCGAGTAATTGACTTACACGATGCAAGAAAACCCTCTTTGTTGCCGTGTCGTAAAATGGCAATTATCCCCCATTGGACAAGGTTATGATCTCTTCATCAGCTAATCGCAGTCCACTGGGGAATCTAATATGAACAAGCTAATTACCAACGCTAATGTCTTTAACGGTACAGATAACAAACTGATTGAAAACGTCTCTATTTTAATTGAAGACAACCTGATTACTAAAATTGGTCACATTGACCCAACGCTCGCAGATGAAATCATTGATGCTCAAGGTGGCACTGTGATGCCGGGTCTTATTGATGCGCATGTACACATTACGCTATCGGGTGGCTTCACCATGATGGATTCGATGACTCACGATGAAATAGCGATTCGATCTGCAAAAATTTCACAAGAAATGCTCATGCGTGGTTTCACCACTTGTCGCGATGTCGGTGGTAATACGCTGGGTCTTAAAAATGCGATTGATAGTGGCTACGCTACTGGCCCACGCATTCTTCCTTCACAAGCGGCCATTTCTCAAACCTGTGGGCATTCGGACTATCGCCAGAATCAAGCTCAAGAGCGTTTAACCAATGGGCATGAAGATTCACCACTCATGAAAACAGGCACCTTTAAAGTGGCAGACGGTCGCTCTGAAGTGCTTAAAGCGGTGCGTGAACAGCTCTTCATGGGCGCGTCTCAAATCAAGATCATGGCAGGTGGAGGGGCATCATCCACATTCGATCCATTAGATACGCTGCAATACACGCTTGATGAAATGAAAGCAGCAGTAGAAGCCGCCTCAGACTACGGCACGTATGTCGCGGCGCATATCCATACGACGCCCGCGATGCACCGCGCAGCAGAAGCTGGCGTGATGTGTTTTGAGCACGCGACCATCATGGATGACGACATTGCCAAGGTCATTAAAGATAAAGGTATTTGGGTTGTCCCGTCTTACTTTACCTCTTCATTGATTGCTGAGCGTAAGATTCCCCTACCCAATGAGGAGACTTACAAAAAAACCGAACGCGTTGGTAAAGCGATGTTCAAATCAGCGGACTTGATTAAGAAATATGGTATTGAAAATCTGGCTTACGGCACAGACTGTGTGGGTACCGCGAATGTTCATGAAACCCAAATGCAAGAGCTCGGTGCGATTGAAAAAACATTCGATACGATTACCGCGCTTCGTATGGCGACGTCGAACTGTGGTCGCTTATTTGAAATGTCGACATACCAACACCCCTACCAAGAAGGCAAGTTAGGTCAAATTGTTGAAGGCGCTTACGCAGACCTTTTAATCATTGATGGTAACCCGTTAGAAGGCGTTGACTGTGTGATGAGTGACGATGCGAAGAAAGTGATCATGAAAGACGGCGAAATCTACAAAAATACTCTATAACCCTAAATACAAAAAGAGTGAATAATCTGAAAGCAAAAAGAGCCTAGTGATAGGCTCTTTTTGTACGCGACAACAATAGACTATTCATGATAGTTAACGACCGATGAAGCACTGAGTTGATAGCCCATCGTCACATCGGTATCCCCATCAACAAGATAGACATTATCTGTCTTTAAGTGAGAGGAAATCACCCCTTCAACCCAAACAGGATACTGCACAGTTTCTACTTCATACCCTTGCGGGTAAGAGACCCTAACAATTTGATTCGCTGGAGGGGGTGGCATATGAATGCACGCCCCAGCGGTAGGAACCAGCAAAAACTCCGTTGCGACTAAAGGCGCGCTAAATTCTATTGGAACGAGAAATCCCGGAATTCTAACATTTTTCCCATCAAAATCAGACGTTACCGCTTCTGCGGCGCGTTGTTGCTTTTCGATATACTCAGCGCGAAGTGTTAATAATCCATCGGCATCTAGCCCGTCAGCTCTTAAGGTTGCTTTTAGTTCAACTAAATCTTTATTGGTCTTAGGAGCATCATACTGGCTAAGCGTGAATATTTGCTGAAGAATCATTTTTTGCTGATAGCTTAACTCTGGCAACACCATTTGATTTTGCGCTTGGGCTGGTTTTAGATCCTGCCAATCTAATTGGGTTGGTTCACCAGAAAAACTACAAAATGAAACTGTCGATAATGAAACAATCGATGCAAAGAGGACAAAGAATCTATTCAATGCTTGGGTTCACTTATTGGTTGGTGGGAGGTCATTTCGAGGACTTCATCGGCTTAATAACAAGCCGATGAAGCATACCATGCGACTTAAAGAGCATTTTTATATATAACGCCATCTTTCATAATCAATGCGATTGATTCTGGAGACTCCGGTCGTTTGTCTGCGCCAAACCATTGATCACCCGTTCCCACAACAGAGAAATCTTCAAACGGGTTACCATCAAGAAGCAAAATATCGGCGTACGCCCCTTTTTCAATCACACCTAACTTAGCGTCTGGGTACGGGTTCATGAAATCACCCGATAGCGTGGCAATTTCACCCCCTACGGAAGTGAGTGTTTTCAAAGACTCATAGGCACCAAAAAAATCATTATTTAGCTTTTTCTCATAAGCAATTTGAATATTACAGGCATCAACTGAGCCTACACAGTCCGTTTGGAAGCCACGAGGCGCTGGACATTTTTTCATGTTTGGAATGTAGTCTTTAAACGCGGCAGAGGCCGATTTTGCTTTAGCCAAACTAGACGGAACGCTTTTCACCGCTGGAATTTCTAAAAGATTAGGGTCAAACGCCGTTAGGTTAGTCGTGATATACGCGCCTTTTTCCTTCATTAAATCTGAAATCTCACAGTCAAACATAAAGCCATGTTCGATTGATTTCACCCCGGCTTCTAGCGCCGCTAAGATGGCTTCTCTTCTGTAAGAGTGAGCCATAACATAGCTTCCATAAGTATTCGCCACCTCTACAGCCGCGCCTACTTCTTCCGGCGAACCCGCTAACAACTGCCAAGGGTCAAAGGCAGAAACGACCCCACCCGACTGCATGTACTTCAGCTGGGTTGCTCCCATGCGAAAGTTATTACGAGCATACTTCTTCACGTCGGCAACACTGTCAACTTCTTGAGCCATGTTTAAACGACTGAAGTTCGTTTCTTGCCCCACAGGCGCTGTGTAGTTTGCAAAATCTGCATGGCCACCACGAGTACCTAAAAATGCACCCGATGGGTAATAACGAGGACCGACAATTTCCCCCGCATCAATCGCTCTTCTTAAACCACCATTAGCACCACCAGCGTCACGAACAGTGGTGAAACCTTGCATCAAGTACATTTCAGCCATGCGTGTGCCATGTATTGCAAAGTCTTCCCACGTCGTATTCGACTCCATGGCGGGTAGCGTCGGCCCCATCAACATTAAATGGGCATGATTTTCTATAAAGCCAGGCGTCAATGTTTTACCGGATCCATCTATGATAACGGCATCATCACGCACTTCGATCGTTTTGGCTGAGATCGATGCGATCTTATTGCCTTCAACTAACACAAAATGATCTTCGTATAACTTGTCTTCAGTACCGTTAAATATGTCCACATTTTGGAATAATGTTTGTGGAAGTTGCGTCTCTTGCGCAGCGCTGCCTTCTTCCGTAGCAAAGCTAAATGACGTCATCAACGCTAAAGATGAGGCGAGTAAAGTCTTCTTCATGATATATCCTTATAGTGAAGTCCTTCGTTATGTTCAGATGATTCCTAACCGCTTCAGGGAATGACTTAAGCTAAAATGACTTAGCTAAATAAACACCCTTGCCCTTATACCCATTACCCACGCCGAACTCTCGCTGGAGAAAGAAGGGTCTTTGATGTATTGAATATCAGGCGTAACTTGCAAGTAATCTCCAAACTGCATGTTGTAGTACAGTTCAGCGGTCCACTGTTGTTCTGAGTTGGCGATTGGTTGCAATATTTCTTCATTTATCTGCGACCAATTCATGGCAAAGCCTAGATTATTGGTTGGCGCACCCAGACCAAAATAGCCAAGCCCCGCGCTCAAAGATTTGTCGTAAAGGGCTACTTGTCCATCAGAGATACCGCCACGAACGAACGGCATTATTTGCGGTGTTATAAACTGACTCCAAGAAATATTGACGCCTTTGCCTCCATCGGTAAAACCCGGTGTTGGATAATTCAAATTGTGTCTTGTACCCTCACCAAAATCCCATAACGTCACATGAAAGTTGTCGGTATAGATCTGCTCTTGTGAAGCCGTCCAACCCAACTCTATTGTAGAGAAGTAAGCCGCGTCATTACCAAAAGCGCTATTAAAGCCGTCAAAAATATCCTCGGACTTACCATTAGCATCGGCGATACCACCGACGACATAAAAGTTATCTCCTAGCATATGACCCACCGACAGTGCCAATATGCCGTCATCAGGCAATCCCATGACACCCGAACCCGTGGAAAATGCGAGGTTAGTAAAGCCAGACCATGGACTCGCTAAGGCATACACGTCGACATAATTGGTGACATCTTGCCAACCTACTATGATGGTGCCTTTACCATCGTTGACTTTTTGCTTCCAATTTAAATCTGTGACTCGAAAGCCTTGGTCGCTAAACGCAGGCGCGATCAAGCCTGCATATCCAAGGCCATCTTGTCCTGAGAAATTGTCGATAAACGCAAAGTTCTTGGGCGAACTGTCGCCATAGGCATGACGATGCTCGACCTTCCAAACCAAACTACCACTTTCATTACTGCCTTTATTCAATAAATGCCAAGAACCATAAACCCGCGCGACGCCAGAAGACGCACTTACCGAGTTACCCTCAGAGCCGTTAGGTGAGGTTAACCCTAATGCAAAATAATCAGCCCCAAAGGTAAAACCATTCTCCGTGAGTTGTTCACGCCAATTGAGCTGCTGTGTTTTTTGTTGTGCGATGGTATTTTCTACCGAATTTGGACCTTCAAAATTGGCACTATTCGCAGAGGTGAGCATAAAAGAGGTAGAAGCCGCTATGCATAGACACGCTATTCTTGTGTGATTAAAGATCGTTGCCATTCAGCCGAGTTCCTTTCGATGAAATAAACGTAACTCTATAAAACTAGCACATTTTCTCCTATGTGCTCCGGCTAACACATAATACTCCCCCTCCCCGTTTAAACACAACTTTGGTCGCGTAAGCGATGAATGATGACTAAAGGAAGGCGTTCTCTTCAAAAATAGCAGAACCTCGAACACCCAAAGTTCTGCCATGTGACAAATTAACGCTCTAGACTCGACGTTTTTTAAACGCATGCCAGCCCGCGCTTAACATCGTTTTCACCACTACGCCAAGCGCACTTAAATGAGGATCGGCATTTTTCCCCGCGGCAATCCGCCACATTTGATGCTCGTACCAAACCAACCCGACCATCGCCATTTTATCCAAGGCGGGTTTACCGGTCGTCGGGGCAATGAGTGGCATACCGTAGTCTGGGTTGTCGATGAGCTTATTGGGGAAATCGGGATCCACCGCCATGGTGCGTGCTAGACCAATAAAATCCGTCACGGAAGTGGATAACGCTTCATTCATTGCGGGCGCCGTGCGAAAACCGCCCGTGACCACTAGCGGTGTGTCTACCAGCTTTCTCACTTTTTCCATGTAATCCAAAAAATACGCTTCGCGTTTTACTGTGCTGGCCTTAACGGGTTTATCTTTATCTTTAGAGCCCATCATGGACGGGCTTTCATAAGTCCCACCTGATATTTCGATGAGATCGATGCCATTTGCACTGAGCGCTTGCACTACCTGCATAGACTCTTCTTCAGTAAAGCCCCCTTCATAAAGTCGGCGCTATTGAGTTTAATACCCACCGGAAAGTCATCACCCACCTCGCGACGGATCGCCTGATACACGTCAACGACAAAACGAAGTCTATTCTCTAGTGTTCCTCCCCATTTATCCTGACGCTGGTTGTGCCTGGCAGATAAAAACTGACTAACCAAATAACCATGCGCACCGTGAATTTGCACCCCTGTAAATCCGGCTTGCTTCGAAAGTTTGGCACTTAATGCAAATTTATTGATAATGTCATAAATTTCAGTTTCACTCAGCTCACGTGGTGTATTGAAGCCTTTTTCTAATCCACGTCCGAGTGAAATAGCAGAAGGAGCAACTAAGCTCATCACATAAAAATTTCGGGATCTGCTTGCCTGGGTGGTTAAGTTGCATCCATATTTGAGTACCACTTTGTTTTCCAGCTTTTGCCCACGCCCTAAAGCGTGCTAAATCACTTTTCTCATCTAACACCACGTTTTTAGGTTCGCCCAACGCACGTCGATCCACCATAACATTACCGTTAATCGCTAAGCCGATACCGCCTTTAGCCCAACGTTGATAAAGGGTTACTAAGCCTAAGCGGTAGGGTTATGTTGCTTGTCAGCGAGCTGTTCACTCATCGCCGATTTAAACAACCTGTTTTTAATCGATTGACCATTAGGTAGGGAGAAAGGTTCGCTGAGATTAATTGAATTCATATGTGCTCTTATCTGCTATCTGGCTTGATTTGGTTGATTGGTTGATTGATTGATTGGTTGGTTGGTCGAGTGCGATAGTGTCGAACCGAGGGTATCGCAAATATTATTATTGAGAAACATCATGGGCGGTGTCGCCCACTTCAGAACATCGACAATCGATACGCTACACTCTTTAACAAAACTCGGTCAACTCATGATGCGTTAATTGAGACACGATCCGCCTCTCTTCATCGCCGACATGAGACCCAGAATGTTCAAATAAGGACACCTTTAACTCTCGTAATGTGGTTGAACAAGAGCAAAGCACGGACCCGATAAAACGCCATGGTCTAAAATATGTCACTGACCTTCGATCAGTGACATCCCCTACTCTCTATGCATGTCCTATGCATGCTTCATTTTGGTAGCAAGCGCAAATCGGTTCCAAGCATTGATCATTATGACTTGCATCATGGCTTGAGCGACGAACTCTTCACCTAAAAGTTCAAGGCACTGCTGATAAGTGGATTCCGATACGCCAGAGTTGGCGATCAGTGTCATTTCATCAGTAAGCGTTAGTAGCGCCTTTTCTGTTTTGCTAAACAATGGTGACTCTTGCCACGCTGCAAGCGCAAATAATTTCTGTTGTTCAATGCCTATCTTCATCGCTTCCGTCGTGTGCATTTGAATACAGTACGCACACTGATTTATTAAGGAAGCTCGTATCTTAATCAGCTCTTTTAGCTGACTGTCTAACTCGGTTTCCGTTAGATAATTTTCTATCGATAGCATTGCGACTAGTGCTTTTGGTTGAACTTCTGCAAGATTTATACGTTTAGCCATTGTTACACCCTCATAGGATTATTTAGCATCGCCTTAATACGATGTTGGTATTGTGCATCATTCGATTTAGTCGCAGAATATGTGATAAAACTGAATCAGTTTTGCATAAAACGCAAAGGTAGGGTCATGTTAGAGTTAATCAAAGTATTTGATCAGGTGGTGGAGTCAGGAAGTTTCTCTCAAGCAAGTAAAGCGCTCAATATGGCGCCCTCCTCTGTTGCACGAAATATTGATAGCCTTGAAGCTAGAATTAAGACCACGCTTTTTAAGCGCAGCACTCGCCAACTCATACTGACTGAGGAAGGGCAATATTTTCACCAACAAGCGTCGCAACTATTACACGATAGCGATAAGCTACTGGCAGAAATGCGCGGGAACCATGGTGTACCAGAAGGCATGCTACGCATTTCGGTTTTTGAGAGCTTTGGGAATTTGTGCCTCACCCCATTGATTCCAGAATTTCTTGAACGCTACCCGAAAATACACATTGAATTAGAGCTAGATAACAACGTCGTAGATTTACACAGTGACAATATCGACATCGCCATCCGCATCGGAACGCCACAAGATAGCCGCCTCAAAGCCCGTCATTTGCTGACCAATTATACGTCCTTGGTCGCGTCACCCTCGTACATAAAGCAGCATGCGCCCATAGAAAAGCCTGATGACCTTCAAGATCATAACTGCTTACTCATAAGCCATGAGCGGCAACGACACTACTGGCACTTCAGTAAAAAATCCGTGAATAAAAAGGTGTCAGTCAAAGGAAACTTAATTTCTAAAGGTGGCTCACCGTTGCTGTATGCGGCATTACAGGGAAGCGGTGTTCTACTACTGTCGGACTGGATGCTAAAACCGTACTTAGAAAATAATCAACTAGTAAAACTGCTACCTGTTTGGACAGCAACCCATGGTGAGCAAAGCAGCGGAGAAATTTTTGCTATCTATAAAAGCACCCAATATCCCAAGCCTCATATTCGCGCCTTCATTGACTTCTTGGTGGAGAAACTGCAATCCATGACACTCTATTATTTAACCTATAGCTAATGACAAGTCGCAAACGGTCATCTACGGCAGGAACGCAGCGCAACTGAACGACTCATTGATAGATTACACGGTGCTGTCCAAAGTGATTTAGGTCGATCTTGGATAGATCGATCTTCTGTTATCGAAAGTATTCAGCAGACACTCTCCACCTCTTTACGTTTAATGTCGATAACATTAGGTCTCACCTTTATACTGTGCTTATTCAGTTCACCTCATACATTTCATCACTGGAAGCGAGGCAAGCTTGCCCGAAGTCGTGTCAACGCTTAGACCCAAACTAGTCTATGCATTTTATGCATAGACTAGTTCACATAATATCATTTGAGTCACCTCTTTCATCTCATTACACTGCGCGCTCTTTTTTATCACCATAACATCACGATTGAGCGCCATGTTTTCACAATCAATTTTGGCTCAACTGTTTAGGATGCTTGCACTGCTTACCGTCACACTGGTTGCTGTGCATCATTCCCCGACATTACTTGAACTGCTTGCTGGGCAAGCCATTAATTCTGGCTGCCACCAACAAAACCCAACGGGTGAACCTCATCATTCACACCAATCAACACACCGCCATCATTAGAGCCTGATTTTTATGAGTATTTTCCGCTTTCCTATTTTAGTTTGGCTCGGTATTGGCATTTTAATTACTAGCCTAGGTATCCGTCAGTCCTTTGGCATTTTTATGATGCCCATTTCTGAGCATTTCCAAACTGGACGCGAATTTTTTAGCTTCGCCATTGCCTTACAAAACCTCATGTTTGGCGTATTTCAGCCGTTTGTTGGCATGGCTGCCGATAAATGGGGGTCGAAGCGCATTATCTTAATGGGGGCTATCGCGTACGCGGCGGGATTATATCTAACGTCTATTGCCACAATTCCTTCGCAACTCTACTTCTCGCTAGGCGCGTTAGTCGGGCTTGGTTTAAGCGCCACTAGCTACGTCATTGTACTCGGCGCAGTCGCCAAGGTTGTCCCAGCACAACACGCAGCGAAGGCCTTTGGGCTGACGACAGCAGCAGGATCCTTTGGTATGTTTGCCATGATCCCCGGTGCACAAATGATGCTAGAAACGATTGGTTGGCAAGGCGCCCTGCAAGCGTTTGCTATGCTTTGTACTATGATGATTGCGTTTGCGTTGTTTATGAAATCCAATAAAGCAACAAGCGCTTCGCAAACACACCAAGTTGAAGAGCCCGAGCAAACACTGGGTCAAGCACTCAAAGAAGCCTTTAACAATAAAAGCTATTGGCTCATTCATGCTGGCTTCTTTGTTTGTGGCTTCCACGTCATGTTTATTGCCACCCACTTACCCAGCTATCTAGCAGACAAACACTTGCCTGCCAGCAGCGCTGCTTTAGCACTGGCATACGTCGGTATTTTCAATATCTTTGGTTCCTACTTTTGGGGCGTGATGGGGGATCGTTTCAGTAAACGTCACGTGATGTCTGCGCTTTATTTAGTTCGCACTGTCGTTATTGCTTGCTTCGTCACGCTGCCCGTCACAGAAAGCACAGCGGCTATTTTTGGGGGGGCCATTGGTTTTTGTTGGTTAGGCACGGTTCCGCTTACATCAGGGCTTGTTCGCCAGATTTTTGGGGCGCGCTACCTCTCAACGCTTTATGGCTTGGTTTTCTTCACTCACCAAATCGGTAGCTTTTTAGGGGCATGGGTTGGTGGCCGTATCTATGATTACTATGGTTCTTATGAGCCTATTTGGTGGTCAACGGTCGTATTGGCCTTCCTAGCGGCGCTAATTCATTTACCTATCAATGACAAACCACTGCGCACCTTCAAACCCTTAGCTGTGGCTTAACCAAGTATCATCCCTTTCTCATAGCCTCTCTTAGGAGAGGCTA
Organism: Vibrio sp. GJ43-1; assembly: GCF_055808835.1. NCBI lineage: Bacteria > Pseudomonadati > Pseudomonadota > Gammaproteobacteria > Vibrionales > Vibrionaceae > Vibrio > Vibrio sp. GJ43-1. The sequence goes on from NZ_CM147885.1 coordinate 120,376, forward strand.
TCTTTAGAACCTATCCAATCTCTTCTAGCTGACTGTGCAACCAATCCGAAAAAACGCGATACTTCGAACGATGTTGCATGCCTTGCGGGCAAACTAAGTCATAGCCTTTACCTGAGTCAACCTGTGCAAAAGGTGCAATAAGGACACCTTCTTCAATTAATGGTTTAATGAATTCGTATCGACCTAAGGCCACCCCCATCGACCCGCATGCCGCCTCTATTGCCAAGCGATTATCACTGTACAGATCACAACAACGTTGACAGTCAATGCTCCATTCCCCTTCCTGCAACCAATGCTGCCATGACCGACTATCACCACTATGAATAAAATTCGCATCGGCTAGCCGTTCAACCCCAGCCATTAGATCCAATTGATTTGCATATTCAGGCGAACAAACCGGGGTTCGGACACCATTAAATAGCCGCGTGCTGTAATGATTAGGGTAATGACCGTCACTATAAAATATCGCCACATCATAAGGATCAAACTGGAACTCAATTTGGTTCTGTTTTGTCTGCAGCTTAATACTTAAATGCGGGTACAAACGCCGAAACGAGTTAAGTCTTGGCATTAACCACGCCGACGCAAAATAAGGCGAGGTCGCAATATAGATCTCCCCAGTAAGTTCACCGTTTTGGATATCACTTAGCTCATTAAAAATGAGTTCAAACGATGTGTTTAACATCGCAAGGACTCTTTCACCTTCAGGAGTCAATGCCAGCTTACGCGTTTTACGGACAAACAGGCGAAAGTTGAGCTGCTTCTCCAACTTTTTGATTCGGTGACTGACCCCGCCTTGAGTCAGGAATAATTCATCAGCCGCCAAGGTAAAACTTAAATGCTTAGCCGCAATACTGAACGTATGCAATAACGCTAGCAGCTGTTGACGATTTGAGAATGACACAATGCATTACCTCCAGTAATCCATAACAGCAAATTATGAGTTTGTAGAGTATATCCAATCCGATTTAAATTAAACCACGTAATCCAAATAACATTAACTACGAGGTTATTCTATGAATCCTAACCAAACTCTAAAAGTCGTTGTCATCGGTAGTGGCTCAAGCTATACACCTGAACTCGTTGAAGGTTTACTCGCTCGCCACCATGAACTGCCGATTGCGGATCTATGGTTAGTCGATATCGATGCTGGAATGGAAAAAGCCCACATCATCGCCGACCTAACAAAAAGAATGATTGCAAAAGCTGGTTGTGATATTCGAGTTCACCTTACAACTAATCGAAAACAAGCGCTAGAAAATGCCGATTTTGTGTGCTCTCAGTTCAGAGCTGGTCGTATGGAAGCACGCTTAAGAGATGAACGCATCGCTTTGAAATATCGCATGATTGGTCAAGAAACTAATGGTCTTGGCGGGTTTTCAAATGCTTGCCGTACTATTCCCATCGCATTAGACATTGCCAAAGAAATGGAAGTGCTCTGCCCCAATGCGTGGCTACTTAACTTTACCAATCCCTCTGGTATGGTGACCGAAGCACTGTTGAAATACTCCAACATTAAAACCGTTGGTCTTTGTAATGTCCCCGTCAATATGGAGCGCGGCGCGGCCAAAATGCTTGGCGTCGAACGAGAAGATATCACGATGCAAATTGCCGGGCTAAACCACTTAGTCTGGGCTCGACAAATCCTGCACGATGGTCAAGATAAAATCGCCCAAGTCACTCAAGCCTTGCTCGATGGTAATGACCAAATGACGCCCAAAAACATTCCTCCATTTCGCTGGGATCCAGAATTAATTACCAATATGGGTATGGTGCCATGTGCGTATTTACGCTATTACTACCAATCTCGAGACATCATTAACAAAGAGTTCGCGGCATCAGAGTCAAAATCGAATCGTGCTGATCTTGTCGCTGAAGTTGAAGAACAGCTATTAGAAATCTATCGAGATCCGACATTAGACACGAAACCGAAAATACTAGAAGAACGTGGCGGTGCTCACTATTCTGAAGCCGCCTGTGAATTGATGAGCAGTATCTTCAACAATAAGCGAAGCATTATGCACGTAAATACTCGCAACAACGGCGCGATTCAAGGTTTACCTGATGATTGCGCGGTCGAAGTCAGTGCTGTCATCACCAGCAGTGCGATAATACCGCTTAATGTTGCCCCCTTTGATCAAGATACGCTGAGGTTAATACAGCTGATGAAGGAATTCGAAACGCTCACTGTAGAGGCCGCGATTAATGGTGATACCAACGCCGCTAAACGAGCGCTAATTCTTAATCCTATTGTTGACAGTGGCAGCCATATTGACGAAGCGATCAAAGAAACGGTGCAAAAGAATATTGAATTCATGCCTGCATTCGCTCACGTTCTTAATCGATAGACGGAAGGTAATCGTATGAAAATCATTCTCAATGCTGATGACTTCGGTTTAACCGAAAGCGTCAACAACGCTATCGTCGACTGCTTTAAGATGGGCATCGTTAAATCGACGACCATCATGATGAATCAACCTGGTACACAACATGCTGTGGATTTATATCATCAGGGGTTAATTCGCGAAGTAGGGCTGCATTTCACTGTCACGGCAGGAAAACCCATTTTAGATGCGAAGCAGGTATCCACATTGGTTGATGAGCAAGGGTATTTCCTAAAACGACGTGAATTATATCGTAAAACCGACGTCTGCTCAGAGCAAGTCTACCAAGAGATTAAAGCGCAATATCACGCTGCAATCAATGCAGGCTTGGCTATTAACCACCTCGACACACATCACTTTGGCGGTATATTTCCTCGCCTAAAAGCGGCGTTTACCCGCTTTGCAAACGACGTTAACTTACCAGTACGGCGCACTGACAGCATCATCGTCGGGCAAGATGTATTAAAAGTCACGACTCCCGATGCGTTTGATCTCGGTTTTTATGACGAAGGGGCAAACCTAGAGCACCTCAAAGCAATGCTCATCAGCTATCAGCATAAAATGCCAAGCGGTATTGTGGAGTTCATGTGCCACCCGGCAAAGACCGTCACAACCGAGCTTGAACAGCTATCAGGATACACGGATAAACGCGTTAACGAATTCGATATCCTCACTTCTATCGAATTAAAGGATTGGCTAGCCGCGAACAATATCGAGTGCATTGGGTTTGATGCGCTGCACTCGAACTAAAGATTAAAGCGATTACATTCAAACAAACCAAGCACATATACTCTGTTCAACAAGAACATAAGCCCCCTTTTAAAAGGGGCTTATGTATGTTAATAGCTCACTTGAATATTAATAGCTCACTGAGTGTTAATAGTCCACTTGATAATTCAGAGCAAAAGTACGACCTCGCCCTTTGTAGTTATAACGCTCACCACCGCGATATAGGATTTGAGCTTTTTGCCCCCAGACTGTGGTGTAATCCTCATTAAATAAGTTATTAACCGAGAATGCTACGCTGCCAACGGGTAATTGAACCGTTGTTAAGAAGTCAACCGTGGTATAGCCATTGAGCTTGCCGCCTTGATCGTCTTCTCTGTCCAACATCGTTTGGCTTTGTAAGCGAGCAGAGTAACTGTCTTGTGCATATCCAAGCCAAGAGCCGACTTTAGAGGCACTGGAGTACCCTACACCCACTTTCTTCCATTCGCCTATGGGTCTGGTCTTTATCTTCCGTTTCGACAAGGTGACCGTTGGCACCAATACTCCAATTATCATTGATGTAGTAACCCACCGACGCCTCTAGGCCATAGGTTCTCTTATCTTTATTTTCAACGATAACATCGTAGTTTTTCGTCTTAATTGATTTATCCGATAACGCATAGTACGCCGCCGTTTGAATACTCAAGCGATTCATATCTATGCGGTAGCCTATTTCATAGCTATTCGTTTTAACGCCTTCTAAACGAGCGGAGTCAATATCATAGGCTTGAACCAGCTTTCTATGCCCCGGATTCGCCGCGTCATCTTCGTACTTACCTTTACCGTAATATTTAGCGGCATCGGGTAAATCAAAGCCTTGCGAGAAGTTCGCCCAAACCTGACTGTCATCCGTGAGCTTATAAAGAGTGCCTGCGTTAAACAGCCCGATGTTATAGTCCGTCGACCCGCCTTTGACTGCGTCTGCAGACGTGGCTGATCCCATCGCGATATTGACTTGCTCGTTCGCCGCAATGAAGTCATCCACTTTATTGTGCATATATTGGAAGCGATAGCCCCCTTCCACACTCCATTTATCCGTGATCTGGTAGCCCAATTGAGCAAAAGCCGCTACCGATGAGGTTTCCACACCAGGGTAACGCCCTATCGTATGAGCGGTGTTATTCACCATGCCACCAGAAGCAGCGCTCGTCGCCTGATCAAAAATAACCTGATTCGACTCTAACGTGTCCATATAGCCATCCAAGCCATAGTTTAGGCTCAGTTTATCAAAGTCTTTTACTAGTGCTGTTTTAAAGCTAATTACTTGAGTTTTCTGCTGGGAAGCTCTGAGATGATCGTTATTTCTTGAATCTGAATAAAGGTAAGGAGCGAAAGTGTAATCTTCATTTCTAAACGACAATTGAGCTAAGAGTTGCTGTTGCCCAATGAAATCCGTATCGGAGTATTCGGCGTTAAGTAGCACTCTTTTCGTGCCTTGCTGACGATCAGAGGAAAAGCCATCAGAAACCGTTGGATTAGTCTTGTTGGCAAAATTAGGGCCGTAGTTTAAGCCATAAGGGCTGGACTGCTGGTTACTGTAATACTGAGCCAATAAATTAACGGACTTTGAATCAGCAAGGTCAAACGTTAATGAGCCCATGGTGTCGAGCACTTCATTGAACTGCGACGAACCTTGCGTGGTATCCGGCACCACCATTTTGCCATTGGCATCATAAAAGGCTTGGGTTTTACCATAAACGACCGATGCACGGCCTCGTACCTTGTCATTGCCGCCACTCACCGACTGAGCAATTTTAAAGTCTCCATCCTCGCTGGAATTAAATCCAGATTGACCACTCACAAACGACTCAAATTGTAGCGCTTCCGAATCGGCTTTCTTAGTAATGATATTGACCACACCACCTGTCGCGCCCGCCCCATAAATGGCTGTCGCACCAGATAACACCTCAATTCTTTCAATATTAAACGGATCAATCGAATCTAACTGGCGACTCACCGCTCTTGATGAGTTCATAGAGACACCATCAATCATGACAAGCATTGGGCGACCACGAAGGTTTTGTCCGTAGTTGGTTCGGCCTTCCGTTGAAATATCCAGTGAAGGGACTTCCTGAGCTAAAATTTGACCGAGACTTTTACCACTGCGGTTACCACGCTCTATCGCCTCATTGTCTACGTACCAAACTGTAGCTGGGATTTCACTAATACTTTTAGGGGCACGACTCGCCACCACCACTAATTTTTCATCTGTTTTGCGTTCAACACCCGATGTATCCGATTCAGCCTGTGCTGACATGGATACACTAAAACCTGAAGCAACCATCGTTGCCAGAATGCCGTTGAGCGCAAATTTCCTTGAACTGATTTTCATTATTTTCTCTTATTATTTAACCACTAACACTAATGACTACCGGATGTAGCACGCCACAATCCAACCCTCGCAAAATCATAAATGATAAGCATTATTATTTCCATTTATATTTGTACTTTTATTTTCCTTAATTATATAAATGCGAGAGTTGAGTGGATGATTTTTGCTATTCAATTAAGCAAACTGATGATTTTCGTCATGATTCATTGATAAGCTAGTATTACTAGGCGTATTCCAATCGATAAAGTCACCTCGGCTGCTAATATCAAATATCAGCGAATTTGCCACCAAATTAATGATCTTAGCCGCTCGCCACGCCGCCAAGCTTAGTTGTGGTTCAGCGATACCGTGACTATGAATTCCTGCATTAACAACAAAGACCTCGCCGTAATTTTGTTGATCGAATTGAGCAATATTGAATCCTTGACCAAGGCAAATATGCTGGTTGTGATCGCGTTGAAAATGCGCTTCTAGCGGTTTGGCGCAGCTGGGTAAACTCCCTGATAGCTCGGTCGCCAGAATAACAATATCCGTGTCTTCCTGTTCAGCACCGCTAGTTAGACCATTTTGATAATGTAATCTAAAAGCGTCCCCTACTTGGTTCATCTCAACCATCGTCCTATGTGGCAGTAAATGCACCCAACGTTCTTCACCAGCGACATCAAACCTTTGATAGAGCGCTTGGTAAATCTCCAGTAAGCACTTCTGGGTCACCCCATCCGAAGTTAACTTCTGGCTGGCCACCTCTTTTTCCTTAATGGCATGATTTAACTTATAAAAGTTTTCAACGTAGTCTGGAGTAAAGTACTCATTAGTGAAGGAAGCTTCATCCAAGGGTTGATAATTGGCTCGTCTCGAGATCCAGTTAAGTCTCGCTGGTTTACCCCATTTCTCATTAAGAATATTAAGGAAAATATCCGCACCAGATTGACCACCGCCAACAATCGTCACTTTACGCCCCGAAAAGTCTCGGTCACGCAAGGCAATCTCTGCGGCATGAAACACGTTAGCTCCCAAAAACGGCTTAGCTGATTCGGGGAAAAATGGCGTTTTCCCTGTTCCCAAACAAAGGTGTCTTGCTTTAAATATTTGTCCATTAGAGTGAACATGATAAAGACCGTCACGCTTTTCAATCTGCTCGACCGGGTGATTAAACTGTACGTTAGGCATTTCATTACTGGCCCAGTGCAGATAATCGGAAAACTCTTGCCTGCTGATACAGTTTTGCTCTGTACTTAAAAAACGATAATATTTTTTCTTGGTCACTAGATAATTGAGAAATGAATATGGACTCGTCGGACACACCGCACTCACGAGATCTTTCAGAAAGTGAGTTTGCATGTGTGCATTATCTAACAACAGGCCAGGATGCCAAGAGAACTGGCCTCGGGCCTCTAGAAAAAGACTTTTTACCGTGGATGTTTCATTAACCAACGCGGCAACACTTAAATTAAATGGGCCAGCTCCTACGCCAATCAAATCGTATATCTCTTGATGAACTGTGGTGTGTTTCATTTAATGTTCCTTATTGTTCGACAATATAAAGTGGGTTGTCCATATATCGATCCATATCCGGTAGCATGCGATCGCTGCTCTTATCGGTGTTGTGTCGGAATTTAGACAAGTTCAGCCCCAGTCTTAGGATTTTTGGCTTGAATAGATCAAGGCGTTCAAACCGTTCAGCAAGATCAGGGTGTCGATGTTGGTACTGTCTAATAACTCGAGAAAGGCAGCGGTAAAATTCCAGCTCTGACACATCTAAATGATGAAGAAGTGGTGAAATAAACCGCAAAACCGTAACAAAGTGCCCCGTCTGCAAGTCATGAATAATCAATTCTTCAGGAAGGCGAGTTGTCACTTGCCTAACAATATCGGGAAGCCCGTCAAGTTCAGGGATATCGGATTTAACTAATCGCATATCACCTTGAAAGTCTTTCAATAGAATGCGCTGAGGTATATTGTCCCGGCAGATAAGCGTCACATTCTGACCATGAGCAATTAAGGAAATACCGTGCTTCGCTAACAAGTGGTAATAAGGGATCACCACGACTTCAAATAGCTTATTTAGCCATTGTTTTGGCGCAAGCCCTGATCGCTTGATCAACTCAACAATGACCGAGTTACCATGACTGTCCTGCTCAAACAGCATCGCCATGACATACGCATGCTCGCCTTGTTTTATTTGGCTTTCTGCCGACTCCCGCCAAATGACTCCCAGTAATTCATGATAGCGATACGGGGCGTTCGTTAACGGCGAATAACACTGAGCGTTAATGTAGGCACTGGCTGGCTCCTCCAATGCCTGTGTCCCAAGGCGTTGCAATTCACTATCGTTGCTGCACAGTGCCTTAATCCAACTTGACGCATAAGGTCCAGCCTTGATATATCGCCCTGGTATACCGCGATAGCAAGAGGTATTCATTATCGTCAGCGGCAACTTAATATCATAGTGTGGCGCAGTCGTATTCGCGCCGGATGGGTGAACTGATAATGTTCGAATCGATAACTGAGATGAAACGAAAGCCCCCGCTTCACCTAAATAAATCAGTGTGTGGTCGCTCAGTTCCTTGATAAAAGCTAACGATACTTTGTTGCGCCATTGCCATGGGTGCACGGGTAAAATCACGTAGCTGGCAATATCCATACCCAAGGCATGGATTTGTTGGTGAAACTGCGACCATTCTTTGGCAGAAAGCACACTCGAATTCAAGTGTTCATTCCAATCGAGGTGGCAGGCAATACCCTGCTGCAATGTGTCGCGACATACTGCAACCCACATTAGTTGAAACTGGGCTTGATACTCAGGCGCGTAAGCTTGTAAGTCATTAATTCCCCATCCTCGTCGGCCTTTATTGAAAGCAAATTTGGGATGACCATTAACGATGGCTTGCTGCTGTAACAAGGAAATTTCACACAAACGCTCTACCGAGTAATCGGCTCTATTTGCCATCATACGACAGTCCGAATAGAGCGTAGCGTTCATGTCCTCAACATGTTCTGCAACTTGCTCATCGGTCATTGGTAAATGATGTTTTAGATCTTCAAGCAGATGAAGCGCGTCGATAGTGTCGCTTTCCGTGCCATTATCTATCCGGCGGATCGATGCAGGATCAATCTGGATATTGTCCCATATATACCATTGGCCTATAAAAAGATACTTAGACTCACCAACCCACGCGTAATACTCTTGCGTGTTGACGAATGCTTCACTTCTACCAATATCAAATGCGCCTTCATAATAAAATTCACTTAATATTTTTGCGACCATTTGCCGATTCGCGGCCGCCCAATAACAAGAGATAGCGGTCATATCATCCATTGCGCGCCTCCGTAAAAAAGCGATCTCTTCGCATCATCATGAGTGCCGATCTTTTATGAGGAAAATTAAACTCAAAGCGCTTTTCAAAACAGGTGTTCGTTAAGCGATGAAATAACTTTGCATTGTCAACTCTAGGCTCCATGACGATTTGCGTGGTGCGAACATCATCTAGAAAAATATAGTGGCATAGCGCCCATAGCCACGAGTCAAAATGCGCTTTTCCTCGAAAACTATTTTCACCCACTAAAAGGTGTATGCCCCTATCAAAGGTTTGGCAGTCGTAGTAAGGCGCGAGTCGATCCTCTTGAACCCAATAGACTTCAAAATACCCAAAAGGCTGACCATTAAACTCTCCGATTAACGGCAATGTGAAAGAATCAGAGAGTCGCTCAAGAATAAACGCTTCGAGTTTATCTTTGGTCCATGCTTGCTCCCAGAACTCAGCGACTCTGGCATCATTCATCCACTTTTCAAACCTATCCATATCGCGATTTGGATCGAAGGTACGAAACGAAATTACCTTGTCTAGCGTGACGTCAAAACGGCTGTAGACCTCCCCTGTTGGCTTCGCAGGGCGAAGCGGGTTATAGCCCTTTCGTGGATCTCGCTGTTCCAGTATTAAAGGAAAGCGATCAGAGGGTTGATGTTTGTGTCCAGTAGCCGTCAATTGATAAAAGGCGGCTTTAGACAGTTCGTTATTCTCAAGCCAAGATGGACATAGATTTAGGCGACGGCATTCATCGTCAGAAAGTGCAACGCCCTCATTGTTTGTTGAGTAGGTTAACTGCGCTTCTATTTTTTTAACTAATGCATCAGAGTTCATCGACTCACTCCTGTGTTTCGACGAGAGGGTTATTCAAATCAAAGTAAATAATGGACGGATCAGGAATCGAGTTCTCATTAAGTCCATGTAAATAGCAGAAAAAGTTACCTTTACAGCACAAGTTCGGCGAGGTCAGTACGTACTTCAAGCACTCATGATCGGCTGGGTTACTTTCATACAGCGCGAGTAACCGCAATCTTAATATCATGAATAGTTGATCTTCATCCACCAAGCTCGATAGGCTGGCAATGACACCATAAGCGGAGTTAATAATGAGGTAGTAGGGAAAGTAACGATTCACTTTATCGTCATTCCAATAATTATCGGTCTCAGTCGGATTGCCTAAATTAGGGAATAGACTAAACGCCAATTTCGTCAGCCCAACGCCTTGACAGTCTCTAAAGTAGCTCTGAGTTGGCAAGCCCTCTTCCATTTCGACAACGATATTTTGCTGGTGGGCTAATAGCACGATGCCCAGTTGGCTCTGAAGCGTAAAAATAGGCAACACAACCTTGTCACAAAACCGCTCGAACCACTCCAGCGCAACAGACTCAGGGGAAACCTTTTTCCTCTTACTTTGGGTATGAATCATAGATGACAACACAGAGCTATCACTGGAGTAAGGCGTTTGCTGGCACAATGTGGCTAGCACGGCTTGGGAGCGATGAGCGCACTCAAGTGATACCCTAAAAGGGTTCTCACGAATGGTAAGCAGCGATTCGTCAATGATCAGCCCATCGCCATCAGCTAACCCCATATAGGCGGGTTCTTGTAAAATCCTAAGCTCATGGCTGATGAGTTCATTTTGCGATGGAGTGAGATGTTCACAAATAGAAGCCAAAGCAACGCCGCGTTTTACTTCTTTTTCAGAGAGTAAACGAATCGAATTCGTCAGTTTGACACTCAAAGAGTATTTGAGCATGAAAGGAGAGTCTGGATTAAACAGTGCACGTGTTGAGGATGTAGCAGACCAAGATTGTCCAGCAAAACCTAAATCAACTAACTGGCCCGATTTCACATGCGGCTGTATGCTGCTAAGCGCCAACATTTGCTCCGCCTGCCACGGGTGCATTGGAAAGACATTCCATCCCTGATGGTGGTCATACTCATGTATCTCATCTGGCAAACTACTGTCACTTTGTCGCAATTTAAGCAAATAATCTTGCCAGCTTTCAGTCCCAGCTGAATCGCCGACCATAATGTCATCAGAAGCTGCAAACCACCTTAGACAAAATGAAGCTTTCAGTTCTGGTGAAAGTTGCTGGCTTAGCTCGATACTCAGATTCGAGCGACTCTTTGGCGCTGGGTGCATGGAGTGACCAATGAACAAACTTTGTTCAGCTTCAAGAAACTGCCACATTTTACCGTCCTGATGATGGCCATATCGATCCAAGGCAACCCAAGTATTTCTGTGACTTTCCATCACCGCATCCAAAAATGCAGATTTTTGCGGAGCGGAAATATCGCCCACGAGCTCCGCGTTTGAAAGAATACACTCAACCGCACGCTCGAATGTGATGAACTCCCACCACTTACCCTCGCTATCACCTCGAACAATCGTCGATGAATAACAATTCATGCCCGTTTTAGACATTCGTAACACTTTGACTCGTATGTCACTATTGCTGCCTATCGGTATCGTTAAAAACCTAGTCTTCGCCTACCGCAACAATACTCGCTAAGCGAGACTCTCGATAAAGCCCGTTAAAGAAACAATTTGCCGCTACATCCGTAGTACGTGCTTGACTAGGATTCATCTGTCATTACCTCTATAAGTTGAACCACAAACAACAATGCGAATGCTAATTATTATCATAATCAATTACAATAACTTTGTTGTGCGGGTAATTTGAGGAATAAGCCGTATTATCGAGATTGGGACGAACTGATGACGAGAAATGGTCGAAATGTAAACGTAACGTCGGGGAACTGACGTGCAACAGGTTGATAGAACCATCAAAAAGACCAATAAAAAAGGCACGTTTTCGTGCCTTTTTTTGTGACTTTACTCACATGATGATTATTGCTAATTTGAGTTCATAGTACTATTCACTCATCGAGTTACTCTCAAACTCATAGCGAAAAGGACTCACTCCAACCATAGTATTAATTCTTACGCAGCAGCAAAAGAAAGTATCCACCGCCCACGACTGACGCCATCAACCCTGCCGGAAACTGCCAAGGGAACCATACTGTACGGCCAAGCCAGTCAGCTGTAACCATTAAACTCGCGCCCACTAAGCAGCTAACCACCAATTGATGGCGAGCTCGATATTGACCAAGCCCCCTGGCAATGTGCGGAGCAAGTAAGCCAACGAAACTCAGTGGACCTATCACTAATGTGGCTAATGCCGTCAGCAGTGATGCCATGATTAGCAATACTAAACGCGTTCGTTTCGTGTTGATGCCAACGGAAACGGCAGAGGTTTGCCCTAAATTGAGTATGTCTAACCATCGGCAGGACAAATACGCCCCTCCTCCCAGAACCAACACCCCCAACGCTAACGCCAGCACATCTTGATAACTCGCTAAATAAGTAGACCCCGAAAGCCAGGTAAGTAACGCTTGCACATTATCTTGTCCCGATGACAAAGCGACCCTCAAAATGGCGTCAAGCGCTGCGCTAACAGCGATACCCGTCAATAACAACTGGGTGGGTTCATAATTGGATCGCTTGCTAAATTGAAGAATTGCCATCATCACCAACGCCGCGCCAATGCCACCATAAAGAATTTGTTCCGCTCTGGTTGGCGTTAAACCCAACCATGCACATAGAACCAAAGCAAGTGCCGCACCTGAGCTAATACCCATCACTTCCGGGCTTGCCATTGGGTTAACGGTAATCCTCTGCACAATCGTTCCAGCCAGCGCCAGTCCACAACCTGCAAATATCGCCCCCAGTACCCTAGGGAGCCTTAGGTCAATAATGCGCCAATCATAAGAGAGCTGCCATCCTGTTTGAGTTCGCCCTAAAAACACAGCAATACAAAAGAGTGCAACTAATAACAAACAAAGGAGGCTCGATATTCGTAGAAAGGAGCGAGGATGATAGCGCTTCGTCGCGACATTTTCGGCTTTAAAGCTCGCTGAGAACTTGTTGGTTGCGAGCAGCCATAAAAGACAAGGTGCGCCTAGCAACGCGGTTATTGCCCCAGTGGGAAGTAACTCACTAGAGACGCCAGAGAATGGTTGAATCAGTAAATCAGCAAAAAGCAGCAACAACGCGCCAACAAGAGCACTGATGAAAACACGATGGATAAATCGGCGAGCACCCAACATTTTAGCGACCGTTGGTGCAACTAAGCCAATAAAACCAATCACGCCCACCGTTGCAACAACGATAGAGGTAATGAGCACCGATATGGTCAGCCCAAATAATCTGACTCGAGCGACATTCACCCCTGAAGACTCAGCCACCTCACTACCGAGTCCAAGCGCTGCAAGTGGTCGCTGAATCACCACAATCACCACAATAGTAAGCGTAAGAATAGCCAAAACGAGTTGCGTATTTCCCCAACCTTGCTGAGTGAGTGCGCCTGCGCCCCAAACAAACAAACTGGTTAACTGTTGCTCATTTAGCATCACTAGCATCATGTTCGTCGCGCCTAGAAACAGCGTCACAACCATTCCTGCTAATACCATTTGTAGTGGTGCGAAGCCTTTTTTAGCGGTTAGCAAAAACACTAAGCCCGCCGCAAGCAGTCCTCCGGAGAAAGCAAACATATATTGAGTGAGCCCACCAGCGACGGAGCCCACGAGTAAGCTTGCGGTCATACCCAGCTCAGAACCTGCCGCGACACCCAATGTCGTTGGAGAAGCCATGGGGTTTTGCAACAAGTGCTGCATTAAACACCCGGCAACGGCTAATGATGCACCGCAAACCAAGGCCATGGATAAACGTGGGAAGAAGGTAAAATGCAGAATCAGTTGTCTAAAGTCGCTATCGTCACGATGGAACAGAAAGGTCTGCCATTCAGATAACGTTAACTGATAGGGAAGCGCGTGAACCAACAGCCAGCCTAGGACTAACAGCGTCATAAACGCCAATAGATGAAACCTGCTCTGTTGTGTTTTTAATGAGGAAATGGCTAATTGCATCATCAGCCCTATTGCGCATTCAGCGCTGCAACGCGAGTGACCACTTCATCACTCAACCTTTGCATTGCGATTAAACTACCAAACGTCCACACCTTGGGAACAATGGCCACGCGCTGCTCTCGGGTAAATGCCATCGCACCCCATAATGGCGATCCATTGAGCGTCGCTTGTTCCTGCTCACTCAAAGGACCAAAGATCAACACATTACTGTTTTGATGCTTCGCTAACTGTTCAACGCTAGCAGAAGAGAAACCCCAGCTGTTAGTGGGACCTTGCCAGCCGTTGGTCATCGACATCGCCGCTATGGTGTCGTTCATGAGTGAGCCATCACTATGGATCCTAACGTGTTTGTCACCAATGAAACGAATCATGATAAATGAACGACTATCTTGCCACTGCGCCACTTTCTCTCCGTTCGTTGCCAATTTAGCGGCGGTGTCATCAATCAACCTCTGCGCGGCTTGTTGGCGTTCAAAAACATCACCGAATGTCTGGATGACACGCTTGGCATTTTGATACGGCTGTTTGCTATCGTTATAAATAGTGAGGGCCAGCGTGGGCGCGATCGAGTTAAGTTTTTCATAAGCAGGCGCGAGGTGGGCACTCATAATAATCAGATCAGGTTTTAAGCTGGCAATCAGCTCCAAATTTGGTTCTCGACGAGAGCCCACATCCACCGTGTCTGAAGGTAATGTCGGCACCCCTACCCAATCTTGGTAGCCTGGAACATCAGCAACGGCTAGAGGCTGAATGCCTAATGCCAGCACAGATTCCGCCAAAGCCCAATCCAGCACGACAATTCGCTTTGGGATGCCTTTAAGCGCTTGCTCACCTAAATCATGCTGAATCATGCGGGCAAACGTCGACGTTGAAAGTAAAAGACATAGCGTCATAAAAAATGTAGAGATAATTCGAGTTAACACGTTGGCATTCCTAATTCTGTTTCTGTTTCTATTTCTATTTCTATTAACGAACGTAACTGATGAGGTTGCAAGATTCAGGGTCTTTAAAAATACGTAATGGCATGCCGTAAATTTCACTCAGCGATGCCTCTGTCATCACATCATTCGGGGCACCATCAACAACGATTTTGCCTCGCTTGAGTGCCACTAGCCTGTCGCTAAACCGAGCGGCCATATTGACGTCGTGTATCACCATGATCACGGTGAGTCCTAAACTTTGATTAAGCTCGCGGATCAGCTTTAGTAATTCATATTGATGGGTCACATCCAATGCTGACGTAGGTTCATCTAGCAAGATGCACGACGTTTGCTGAGCCAATAGCATAGCGACCCATGCCCGTTGGCGCTCTCCTCCAGAAAGCGTGCTGACAAATCGATCGGCGAATGCCATTAAGCCCACTCGGTCAATCGCTTCTTCAACAATACGATGGTCATCGTGGGTATACCGCCCTAACACTCCTTTCCAAGGATAGCGGCCAAACATCACTAACTCACGAACGGTCACGCCATCCGTGACAGGAGGGTGCTGAGGAAGGTATGCCACTTTTTTTGCAAACTCTTTTGCTGTCAGACCCTCAATATCTTGATCTTCTAGCATGACTTCACCTGAAGACACTTGGTTTTGACGGCTTAACAATTTAATCAGACTTGATTTTCCACTGCCATTGTGTCCAAGCAAAGAGGTCACTTCACCCGCGTTAAAGCTCAAATCAAACGGCGCTAATATTTCATGCGACCCTATGTGGTAACTGGCTTGCCTTAATGAAAACATAATCTAGGAGCTATCTCGCGCTATGCGCAACGTTAATTAATGACGAAATTAATTTGATTGCGAATGAGAAAAATTTGTATCCGCATTATAATTACTTTAAAGTCTGCTGTCATTACCCTATGAAAACTCATTGATATGCTTAACGATACGTCCATTGCTGGTAGTGCACGAGCTTCAAATACATCGCTCTACACTATTTGTTTATTTGCGTCACTTATTGGGTTTGGGCAAAACGCTCTTCTTGTCTCATTGCCAACGCTGGTGGCAACCACAGACATCACCATCGCAAGTTGGTCTGTGCTAATTGCCATTGGAACCGTGTTGTTCATCCCTACCGCACCTTACTGGGGAAAACGCAGTGATCGACGTGGTCCTAAGTCTATTGTCTTAACCGCGCTATTGGGGCTTTCTCTATGCTTTTCAGGTATGGCCGCGATCTTGTATGCCCTCGATAAAGCGTTACTGACAACCACCGCAGCGCTAGTGCTGCTCGCAATGCTAAGAATCGTTTATGGGGTTACTGTCTCTGGGTTGGTCCCAGCATGCCAGCATTGGGCGATATTAACGGTTGGGGAACAACATCGATTATCCGCTATCACTTCCGTCAGCGCATCGCTAAGTATGGGCCGAGTTCTTAGCCCTGTATTGGCCGTTGCTCTGATAAAACTCGACCCTTTGTTCGCCATCACAGTGGTCGGATTCGCCGCTTTAGGGTTGTTCGTTGTCTGCCTCATGACACCAGCATTGACACCAAAACCCATGGCACACACCGTGTTAGATAAGCCAATAACCATGACGATTCCACGCTATCTCATCATTGCACTGTTACTTTGTTCGGCCCTGGGTGTGCTGCATTACTCTCTCACTCCTTTACTAAGCGCAGTCTCTTCCCTTTCGGCTGAATCTCTCTCTGATTGGGTCGGATACTTGTTAACCCTCAGTGCGATCGTCACACTCGCAACCCAGATAGGGGTTGTCAAAAAGAAAAAACTGTCTCTGGAGCAAATGCTATTTTGGGGTGGCCTGTTACTCATGATCGGCTATTCACTATTTCTCTTTGCCAACATCACCGCCTATTTAATCGGCATCAGTATATTGTCTGTGGGCAATGCCATCTTGACCCCGGCCTACACGACCAAAGCCATGAGTAAACAAAGTGGTCATCAGGGACAGATCAGTGGTTTACTGGCCACCAGCCACACCTTAGGCTTTGCTCTCTCGGCGCTCTTTGTCGCCGCAAGCACTTCACTATTCATTAACCCCCTATGGTTTAGCGTATTATTTGCTGTTGCGTTATTTACCACCATCACATCCATGTCCTTTCAGCGAGGGCTAGAAACTAGAAACTAGAAACTAGAAACTAGAAACTAGAAACTAGAAACTAGAAACTAGAAACTAGAAAAAATAATCGCTACCCAAAAAATACCTACTTACAAGACAAAAAAAGCCCCTCATATAGAGGGGCAAAAGTTCCATCGCTTATAGTTATAGTGATTATTTAGCTTGAGTTATCTTAATTTGTGCGCTCATCCGCTCCATCAAGATAACGACAAAAACGTTAAAGTTAACCAAAGTCACCGTTCACGTAACCTTGAGTGCGATCATCGCTAGGGTTAGAGAAGATCACTTGAGTATCGTTATGCTCAACCAACTCACCCATTAAGAAGAAAGCCGTGCGATCTGAAATTCGACGAGCTTGCTGCATCGAGTGAGTCACAATAACAATGGTGTAGTCTTTTTTCAGCTCTTCCATCAACTCTTCGATCTTATGCGTTGCGATAGGATCGAGTGCCGACGTTGGCTCATCCATTAAGATGACATCCGGCTCCATTGCAATAGTACGCGCGATACACAAACGTTGCTGCTGACCGCCAGAAAGACCAAATGCGTGCGACTTAAGACGGTCTTTTACCTCATCCCAAAGCGCCGCGCCGCGTAATGAACGCTCAACGACCATGTCGATGTGCTTCTTGTCTTTAATGCCTTGAGCACGCAAACCAAACGCCACGTTCTCGTAAATACTCATTGGAAATGGGTTTGGTTTTTGGAATACCATGCCCACTCGGATACGTAAATCTGATACATCGATATTGCCGTAGATGTCTGTGCCATCCATTTCAAGCAAACCGTTAATTTTAACGCCTTCAATCAAATCATTCATACGATTCAAGCAACGCAGCAATGTTGACTTGCCACAACCAGAAGGGCCAATCAGCGCCGTCACTTGACGGGTTGGGATAGGCAAGTTGATCGATTTAAGCGCTTGGTTCTCACCATAAAATAGGTTTAGGTTTTCAATGTTAAATTTGTTCATTATCTATAATCTCTTCATTCTTAATGTCGTGGTTTTGCAACGTGCACTCTTTGTGTTCTGGTGACGTTGCAGACGTTCTGCTATTCGAACTGGCGTGTCTATTAATAGGTTGCCGTGTTAAAGCGGCTTGCAATCAACTTGGTTACCATGTTGATTAGTAGCACTAATACGATAAGCACTGTGGCGGTACCGTAAGCTTGGTTCCACTCTTCAATGGTAAACAGCTCAGTCGTGAGTTTGTATAAGTGAACCGTTAAGGTACGGCCTGAATCCAATAGTGAATCTGGGATTCGGGCTACCATGCCTGCTGTTAAGAACACAGGCGCTGACTCACCAATGACACGACCAATACTAAGAATGACCGACGTTAAGATACCTGGCATTGCACTTGGCAAGATTAAGCGCCAGATAGTATAGATTTTTGAGGCACCCAAACCGTAAGACCCTTCACGGTAAGTTTGTGGTACCGACATTAAGGCTTCTTCAGTAGTACGAATAATGACCGGAAGAATCAAAATACTTAATGTAAGCGCACCGGACAAAATCGAGAAGCCAAGGCCTAGAATGGCAACGAAGAACGTCATACCAAACAAGCCAAAGATAATCGATGGAATACCTGCTAGAGACTCGGTACAGAAACGAATCACTTTAACCAATTTACTGCCAACTTTGGCATATTCGGTCAAGTAGATTGCTGTCATGATGCCTAAAGGCGCGGCCACTGCAATAGACGCAATCACCATGTAAATTGTTGAGATGATCATCGGGAAAATGCCGTGCTCATCGCCGGTACGAGTGTAATCGTCGGTAATGAAACTCCAGCTTACATGTTGAAGACCATTGGATAAAATGTACCAAATAATCCAAAACAAAAATCCAACGGTAAGGGCTGCAGACGCCCAAACAAATACACTCAGCAACGTATCTTTATTCTTACGTGCTTGTTTTAGTTTTACAGTATCCATAATCGTTACTTCGCTTTTTCACGGTTCAAGTACAATAGTGCAGCATTGAGCATCATAATGAAGACCAATAACACAACGCCCGTCGCGTACAGTGCATTGGCGTGAATGCCACTTGCATAGGACATTTCAATGGCAATGTTCGCTGTCAGGGTACGAGCAGAGTCTAAAATCCCTTCTGGCATCGCAGGGGCATTACCCATCACCATGATGATTGCCATGGTTTCACCCAATGCACGACCAATACCCAAAATGACGCCCGTCATGATGCCGGAACGCGCCGCATGCGGTACGAGTAGCTTAAAGATAGTGAATATCTTTGAAGCCCCTAACGCTAAAGACCCTTCTTTATACGCATGAGGTACCGCACGAATTGAGGTTTCAGAAACCGTAATAACCGTTGGGAGAATCATAATGCCCAACACGATAATACCGACTAGGATCGTGTTACCTGCTGGTACTTGGAAAACTTGCTGAATCAACGGAACGATAATAACCAGACCGAAGAAGCCGTACACCACTGAAGGGATACCCGCTAACAATTCTACGGCTGGACGAATGATATCCGCCACTCGTTTCGGGGCAATTTCAGCAATAAAGATGGCCGTTAATACGCCAATTGGCACACCAACTACAACGGCACCAAGCGTGGATACAACGGAAGCAACAATCATCGTTGCAACACCGTATAACGCAGGTGGTAACCAGTTTTGACCTAGGACGATTCCAGAAACACCCGCAGCTTGGAACGCTGGAATACTTTCTCGAACAATGAAGTAGGCGATAACGGCAAGGGAAACAATGCCAATCACTGCGCTGGATAAAAACAGTCCGTGGAAAATACGTTCTTTCCAGTCGACTTTTTTCTTGGCCTTCAGGCTACGTGCTGCAGCTTGAGTCGCTTGTTCGCTCATAAGCTTCTCACTATTTGTTGCGATGGTCATAATTAAACTTCTATTTGTCGATAATTCGAAAGATAGAGAAAAGGCCCAGCCCCAAAGTGTGGGCTGAGCAATATTGATTCTTTACTTACAGATTAGTTTACTGAGATGTAACCTTTCTGTTCTACTAGCGCTTGAGCGTCATCTTCAAGCATCCAGTCTAGGAATTTTTGAGTTTCTGCTGAAGGCTTACCTTCTTTGTATAAGACAAGGAATGGACGCGCTACTTTGTAAGAGCCGTTTTTCACGTTGTCTACTGTTGCTGGTGTGCCATCGATTTCTAGAGCATGAACGGATTGGTCAACCGTGCCTAGAGAGATGTAACCGATAGCGTATGGGTTGCTTGCTACCATTGTTTTTAGTGCGCCGTTACCGTTAGCAACTTGAGCACGCTGAGAGATAGCAGTTACTTTCATGCCACTGATTTTTTGCTTAAGGCTCATGATGTCTTCAAATGCACCGCGAGTACCTGACGCTGTGTCACGAGTGATAGCAACGATAGGCTTATCAGCACCGCCAACATCTTTCCAGTTAGTCACATCACCTTTATAGATAGCCGTTACTTGCTCAGCTGTCAGACCCTTTAGGTCGTTCGCTGGGTTAACAACAACCGCGATGCCGTCACGAGCAACAACTTCTTCTACTAGAGTCGACTCTTTTTCTTCCGCTTTAAGGTTACGAGAAGACATGCCTAAATCAGCAGAGCCGTTTTTCGCTGCTTTAACGCCTGCAGAAGAACCCGGTCCTTGGACTTCAATGTAAACGTTTGAGTGTTGCTTCATATATGTTTCTGAGAAAACTTCCATCAGTGGCGTTACGCTGCTAGAACCTACCGCAGAGATAGTTTCTTTAGCTGAAGCTGGAGTCACTGCGAGTGCGCCTAGTAGTGCGATAGCACCGATAACTGTCTTTTTCATCACAATTTCCTTTATTGGCTTGATTGCCTGTTTCATTTCAACGAGGTCAAGATTAGAGGCTAAATATGACAGTTGTGTTTCACTAAATTGAAAGGTGTATGACAGTGCCATTTTTTTTACGCGGAGAAAAAACAGTCATTAACCATAAATTCAGTAAGTTGCAGACAGTACTGATGCTTTTATCGCCAAAAAGATGACTTTCAACTGAGTATAGTTGTCACATTTCTCGACCATTTAACCTGTTGGCTGTCATAAACCAGAGTCGTTGCGTCTCTTTACTGCTTAGGCAACGCAGTCATCATTCAATTGATTTAAATCAACAATAGCTCCGATTTGTTTTTATGGTCGCTTGATAACCAGGATGAATAGAATTTCGGACAAATTGCTTTGTGGCTCTATACTTAAGTAATGATAGTTACGTTAGTTGTAAATCTATGAATATTGATGCGAGATATCATCAATCTTATCCAGCTTATTTAAGACTACGATTTCCGCTTCTATTCTAAACTCGATTTTTTGTGAACAACTACATAGTTACTTTCATCCATTAATCATAAACTACCTGCACTAACACTTCTTAATACAAGAAGTTTGCTTTCTATATTTATATTATTAGTTTCAACGTGGTACTTGATATAACTTAATATATTCTACTGGCGTTCTATTTGGTGGTCACTGGATAGAATAAGGAGAAAGCTATGACTACACAAACGATACCCCAAAAAACCAATAAACGGGGGTTCTTTGCTAATTTCAAGTTCCCATCCGCTTATACCATTCTATTTATCTTAATTGCACTCGTGGCAATGTTGACTTGGATAATTCCTGCTGGGCAATATGACCGAGTAATGAACGATGACCTAGGTCGTGAAGTGCCTGTCACCGGAACGTATCAATCTGTTGAAAGTAATCCACAAGGTGTCATTGATGTCTTACTGGCACCCATTGATGGTTTCTACGACCACAATACCTATGAAGCCGCCGCTATTGATGTCTCTTTATTTATCTTAGTTATTGGTGGTTTTCTAGGGTTGGTGACGAAAACTGGCGCCATTGATGCAGGTATTGAACGTGTCACCGCTCGGCTACATGGCCGAGAAGAGCTCATGATTCCAATCCTGATGGCGTTATTCGCGGCGGGTGGCACAGTGTATGGCATGGCGGAAGAGTCTCTCCCCTTTTATACCTTGTTAGTCCCAGTCATGATGGCGGCTCGCTTCGATCCATTGGTCGCTGCGGCAACCGTACTCCTTGGTGCTGGTATAGGCGTACTAGGCTCAACCATTAACCCATTTGCGACGGTTATTGCTGCCAATGCTTCGGGAATACCCTTTACCGACGGTATAATGCTGCGCGTATTCATGTTGGTTGCCGTACTGGGGGATTTGTGTCGCCTATGTCATGCGCTACGCTAGAATGGTACAAAAAGACCAAACTAAGTCGATCGTATACGACAAATATGAAGAGAACAAAGCACATTTCCTTGGCAATCAAAACGGAGAAAAACTCGAATTTACCATGACACGCAAAGTCATCTTAGCTATCTTCGCGGGTTCTTTTGCTGTCATGATTTATGGTGTATCTGTCGCTTGATTGGTGGATGGCCGAAATATCTGCGATGTTCCTCGCCGCGACTATTCTGGTTGGGCTCGTCGCAAGAATGAGCGAAGAAGATTTTACCAATAGCTTTATTGATGGCGCACGAGACCTTCTTGGCGTTGCACTCATTATTGGTATCGCCCGCGGCATCGTCGTGATTATGGACCGTGGAATGATTACAGATACCATTCTGAATTCAGCAGAGCATATGATTACCTGCATCTGTCTTCAGTCGTATTTATTAATGTGATGTTCTTTTTAGAAATACTGCTGTCATTCCTAGTACCATCAACGTCGGGACTTGCTGTTCTTACCATGCCAATCATGGCGCCATTAGCCGATTTTGCTGGCGTTGGACGTGAGCTCGTGATCACGGCATATCAATCAGCATCGGGACTGGTCAATCTCATCACCCCAACATCCGCCGTGGTTATGGGTGGTCTTGCGATTGCCAAAGTGCCCTATGTTCGATGGGTTAAGTGGGTCGCACCATTACTCGGAATTTTGACCGTATTTTGTGTCATCGTGCTCAGTATCGGTGCGCTAATCGCGTAATGAAACGCAGCTAATACAAATACGCCTAAATACAAGGCTCCTCTATATTGCAATTTTAGTTAACCACTACAAATATATAGCGGACACGACCTAACGCAATACATCGCTCTATCAGGATGTGTTGCGTTTGTATATCGCTAACCTTAGCCCTTCATTACATCTCTCTACTCACATCTAAACGCGAACACACCGTGCTAAACGCTAAATCCTACTAAGGTACAGAAAAAACCTTAAAGCGACCGCGTGCGGCTCACCAGTGCCATAGGCTTAGACCACGCGCTTTTATACGTTCTCTTTCATCACACCAATTAAGCTCATTGGCAAATATATTCGCTTCAACTTTGTCATTTTACTATCGAACTTAATTCGATACTCTATCAATAAAGAATCCTGTTAATATTTTTTTACCTTGGAATTAATATAGGTAAGTCATATTAATTAGAATTTTTAATGACACATCTTAAAAACTGAAACCCCACCAGCATAAAACTGTGATATAAGTAACAAATTACCACACTAAGTTTGTTGCAAAATTATTAATTCACATTGAAAAATAATATATCTAGCGGTTATGAGTGCATAAATACTCTCACAGGTCGCATTTTAGTGATTTTGCAATTGCATGAAATTCTGTCTGCAAACCAAAACAACTCTCAGATTGAATGAAATATGAATATTATTCCACTCAACTAGCCATTAAATTTTAGCAAGCGTAAATCCACGCTGAATACATATTGTTATTTAACAGGTCATTTCAGGTTTTGAGCAATAAAATACATTTGTGATTGAACTCAAATAATCACTTCGAATATTGAGTAATATAAATAACACCACGACAAAGCTAATAAATAAAACGTACCCTAACTATGGTGGTTTATTAACAATCAATAACCGTCATATAATAAGAGAGATAAGATCATGAATAAACTTTATGTCGGTTCAGAAGTTGGTCAACTACGTCGCGTACTCATTCATCGCCCAAGACGCGCTCTTACTCACTTAACGCCTTCTAACTGCCACGATCTGCTGTTCGACGACGTATTGTCCGTAGAGCGCGCTTAGCGATGAGCATGATGTATTTGCACAAACGTTAAGAGACCAAGGCGTTGAAGTCTTACTACTCACTAATTTACTTGCAGAAACACTTGCCGTACCAGAAGCAAAAGAATGGTTATTGAATACACAAATCTCTAATTATCGTTTTGGTCCTACCTTTGCCAATGACGTTCGTTGTTACCTTGGCGATATTCCTAATCTAGAGTTAGCAAAAATTCTGACGGGCGGCTTATCCTTTGGTGAAATGCCAATGAAATCTTCCTCTATATTGCAGTCTATGCACAAGCCAACAGATTTCATTATCGATCCACTGCCTAACCATTTATTCACTCGCGACACATCTTGCTGGGTGTATGGCGGCGTTTCTATCAACCCAATGGCTAAGGTGGCTCGTCAAAGAGAGACCAACCATGTCAGAGCTATCTATCGCTGGCACCCAACCTTTGCTGGCCAAGATTTTGTCAAATATTTCGGAGACGAAGAGAAATCCTATGACCGCTCTACCATTGAAGGTGGCGACGTACTTGTCATCGGCAAGGGCTCAGTATTAATCGGTATGTCTGAAAGAACCACTCCTCAAGGGGTAGAACAACTGGCATCCGGGTTGTTCAAACACGGCCAAGCGAAACAAATTATCGCCCTTGAACTCCCGAAAGATCGCTCATGCATGCATTTAGATACCGTTATGACACACATGCGTGAAGATACCTTCTCCGTTTACCCAAATGTCATTCCTGACGATGTGAAATGCTGGAGTCTAACGGGTGATGAATCCGGTTTTGTCAAAGCCAGACAGCAAGACTCCTACATTCATACGATTGAGAAGGCCCTGCAAGTCGACAAACTCAACCTCATCACAACAGGTGGCGATAACTTCGAAGCAGAGCGTGAACAGTGGAATGACGCGAATAACGTGCTGACGGTGAAGCCGGGTGTGGTTATCGGTTACGAACGTAATACCTATACCAATGAGAAATACGACAAGGCTGGTATCACAGTACTACCAATTCCTGGCGATGAGTTAGGGCGTGGACGTGGTGGTGCTCGCTGCATGAGCTGCCCAATTGAACGAGATGGCATCTAAAAAGCACGAATAGACAAGACTACGTCACTCTCATATATCTCTATGGGCAAAGCGAACCACTTTGCCCTAGTAATAGGAAGTTAAATCATGACTAAACAAACCATTGTTGTTGCCCTTGGTGGAAACGCATTATTGCGCCGAGGCGAGCCACTAGAAGCTGACGTGCAACGTCATAATATAGAAATTGCCGTAAACACCATTTCCAAAATTGCCGAAGAATATAATGTCGTCCTCGTTCATGGCAACGGTCCACAAGTAGGATTACTGGCGCTACAAGGCCTGGAGTACAAGAAAGTCAACCCGTACCCACTTGACGTACTAGGCAGTGAAACCCAAGGCATGATTGGCTACATGCTGATGCAAGAGTTCAAAAATCAAATGCCTGCAGTTAATGTTACATGCATGCTGACACAAATGACGGTTGATCCAAACGATCCCGCTTTTGCTGACCCGACCAAACCGATTGGCCCGGTTTATAGCAAAGAAGAAGCGTGCGAGTTAGCCGAGAAATTCAACTGGACCGTAAAACCCGATGGCGAATTCTTCCGCCGCGTCGTCCCTAGCCCTCAGCCTACTGGCATCGTTGAACATGAGGCAATCACTACGCTCATTGACCAAGGACACTTGGTCATTTGTACTGGCGGTGGTGGTATTCCAGTCAAAAGAGAGAATGGCAAGCTTGTTGGTGTCGAAGCCGTCATCGACAAAGACATGTCAGCGGCGTACCTAGCAAGACAACTCAACGCCGATGCGCTATTGATCCTAACCGACGCCGACGCCGTCTACCTTGATTGGGGTAAACCAACCCAACACGCGCTGCGCTCAACCACACCAAGTGAACTCGCGAAACACCAATTCGATGCAGGCTCAATGGGACCCAAAATTGAAGCCTCATGTGAATTCATCAACCATGGCGGAAAAGTAGTTGGTATCGGTTCACTAGAGCAAGGAATTAAGATCCTAGAAGGGACTGCTGGCACCAATATTGTCAAAGGCTAACCGCCTATTTACAAACAAATCACTAGATAGAGTTCAACATACTCAATACCTAACTGAACTCTATCATCACATAGATAATATCGGTCGCATGCATCGCGACTAATCAAAAAGGAAATCATCATGGCTTTTAATCTTCGTAACCGTAACTTCCTTAAACTACTTGATTTTACTCCACGTGAAATTCAGCACTTTTTAGACTTGTCAGCTGAGCTTAAAAAAGCCAAATACAATGGCTACGAGCAGCCGCGCCTAAAAGGCAAAAATATCGCTCTCATCTTTGAAAAAACATCCACACGTACGCGCTGTGCATTCGAAGTCGCGGCGTTTGACCAAGGCGCTCAAGTTTCTTACCTTGGCCCAACAGGCTCACAAATCGGCCACAAAGAATCCATGAAAGACACAGCTCGCGTTCTAGGCAGAATGTACGATGGCATTGAGTATCGTGGCTTTGGACAAGAAATCGTCGAAGAGCTAGGTGCTTACGCTGGCGTTCCAGTTTGGAATGGTTTGACGGATGAATTCCACCCAACTCAAATCCTCGCTGACTTCTTAACGATGATGGAGCATGGTCGTGGCAAGCAATTGCATGAAATCAAGTTTGCTTACTTGGGTGATGCTCGTAACAACATGGGTAATTCATTGATGGTGGGCGCGGCGAAAATGGGTATGGATATTCGCCTTGTCGCACCAAAGCAGTTCTGGCCTGAAGCTTCTTTAGTGGCTCAATGCCAAGAGATTGCGACGCAGACTGGTGCGAAAATCACGCTGACAGACGACGTAAGCGAAGGCGTTCAAGGCTGTGATTTCCTTTATACTGACGTTTGGGTATCAATGGGAGAAGCAAAAGAAGCGTGGGCTGAGCGCATTAACTTAATGCTTCCGTATCAAGTGAACATGGACATGCTAAAGGCTACGGGTAACCCACACGTGAAGTTTATGCATTGCTTACTGGCTGTTCCATGGCGAAGATACCGTTGTTGGTAAATCTCTTGCTAAAGACTACCCTATCTTGGCGCAAGGGTGTGAAGTCACTGATGAAGTAGTGGAATCTGAGCACTCGATTGTTTTTGATGAGGCAGAAAACAGAATGCACACCATCAAAGCGGTGATGGTTGCAACGCTAGGCGACTAATTATTATCTCGTTTACAAGCCGAGCCTTATTTACAAATATACCATTAAGGTAAGTATGAATAAGGCTCGCATAATTTTTCACTTTCCCTTACTGACATCCCCTTTATTCTATTCATCAATATAGATAAACAAGGCCTCTGGCAGGGATTAAAAAGGATGGCAGTTTGGATAATTATCCAATTTATGGATACTTTACCAAGCATATTGAACGATAGTAATTTCACCGTATAATCTATATAAATTGACGAGAGATTATTCATGAAAAATAAGACCCACCCACTTATCGACTCTAAAAATAAAAACTCAACAAATAATCTCTTTCATTGTTGTTGTACTAAATAGCCTCCTCTTCATAGGAGGCTTTTTTATATCTAATTGGCTATAATTAAGGAGAAATGTGTCATGCCACATTCACTATTTAATAAACACATCATTTCTATACCGGAGCTTAGTCGTAAAGAGTTGGAGCTGATTGTAGAAACCGCTACACGCCTCAAGGCGGAGCCCAATCCGGAGCTGCTTAAAAACAAAGTCATCGCCAGTTGCTTCTTCGAGCCATCAACTCGAACCCGCCTCTCTTTTGAAACTGCTGTCCAGCGCTTAGGAGGAACGGTCATTGGCTTCGATAATGGCGGCAACACCTCCCTAGCTAAAAAAGGCGAAACTCTTGCAGATTCAGTTCAAGTCATCGCTTCTTACGTCGATGCTTTTGTCATGCGTCATCCTCAAGAAGGTGCTGCAAGACTCGCCTCTGAGTTTTCCAATCACGTTCCTATCATTAATGGCGGGGATGGGGCTAACCAGCACCCAACCCAAACCTTGCTCGACCTGTTTTCTATCTATGAAACACAAGGGACGCTTGATAACTTGAACGTAGCTTTTGTCGGGGATCTAAAATACGGACGCACCGTGCACTCACTCACCCAAGCGCTGGCTAAATTTAATAACATTCGCTTTTTCTTTATCGCACCTGATGCTTTAGCGATGCCAGATTATATCTGTGAGGATCTTGACCAAGCCGATATCCGTTACAGCCTGCACTCCAACATAGAAGACGTCGCACCTGAGCTGGATGTACTGTATATGACCCGAGTGCAAAAAGAACGATTTGACGAATCTGAATACGCTCATATTAAGTCTGCCTTTATACTCACAACGGAGACGTTAAAAGGAGCACGGCCTAACTTAAGAGTGCTTCATCCGCTTCCTCGTGTCGATGAAATCACAACCGATGTTGATAAAACACCACACGCCTATTACTTCCAACAAGCAGAGAATGGGGTTTACGCCCGAGAGGCTCTGCTTGCCCTTGTTCTATCTGAATCTCTACACGTGTAAAAGGAGCCGAACTATGACTAAGCAAACCAAACTTCAGGTAGAAGCCATTCGCAATGGTTCAGTTATCGACCATATCCCTGCTAATGTAGGCATAAAAATACTAAAACTGTTCAAGATGCACAAAAGTGAACAGCGGGTCACCATTGGCCTCAATCTTCCGTCATCGGCACTAGGTGCCAAAGATATCATTAAAATAGAGAATATTTATCTGACCGAAGATCAGGCGAATCAGCTTGCACTATATGCTCCTCAAGCTACCGTTAATCAAATAGAAGAGTACAATGTCGTCAATAAGCTCACGCTTGAATTACCCCACCAAATTGAAAGTATATTTCAATGCCCGAACAGTAATTGTATTTCGCATGGCGAACTAGGTTGAGAGCCGCTTTTATGTCGTAAATAAAAACCGTGATATTCAATTAAAATGTCATTATTGTGAAAAAGTATTCTCTCGAAGCATCGTAAAAGAGAAAAAATAATCCAGATGGCTTAATGTTGATTATGGATATTTATCCTAAAAGCTGAATAAATATCCATTTCAACACAAAAACAGAGAATATCAATAATGTTAACTCACCGTCACTTATTAATAACCATTAAGTGTTAGAATACCAGAAGATCTACAAAGTTTAGGAAGCTAAGATCAGATTATACGGTTGCAAAGCACTTTAATTAAAACAGACTATTTGGCTAGCTCTGCATCCGGACTTCTTGGCTTCATATAAAAGATTTTCTCACTCCAAGGGCTTGGAGTGTGTCACGACAAGGAAAGGTTCGTTCATTCCATATAAGAAGGAGTTACTATGAACGAGACTCTTGAATTAACCGAAGCCGATGACAAAACACTCACGGCTGCGTGCAAGAAACTATTACAGCAACAGAGCTTTACGACCCAGAATAAGTTACGAGAAGCCTTAGTCAGTATCGGCTTTGTTGGAATAAGCCAATCCACCGTATCGCGATTGCTTTCCCAACTAGGGGTTATCAAAGTCCAAAATGCATGTGGTAAAAAAGCATACTGCTTAACCGTCGAGAATGCGCCAGTACGCGTTGAATCTTCGATCTCATCGCAGATAGAGTTCATTACCCATAACCAAGCCGTCGTGGTCGTCAAAACTCACCCAGGTAGCGCTCAACTTATCGCTAGATTAGTTGATATCGACCCCCATAATGAAATTCTGGGTACGGTCGGCGGTAATGATACTGTGCTGGTGATCCCTAAAAGCATCGCTGAGATTGATAAATGTGAACAGATCGTGCGAATTCGGTTAGGGGTACAATAGGCTAGATAGAGCAAACATCGATGTAAACACCTTTTATAAACAACCCATAAAAAAAGCCTCTAACGAGGCTCTTTTTATTTATTCAGATTCAGGGGTTGGTTTTGGCTTTTTCTTTGGAATAAAGACCGAATCACCCACTGCTACGTTTTGGTAGAACGCTTTATCACGCTTAACAGGCTTCTTAGTACCCGTTTGTTTTTTCTTCTTCTGAGCTGGTTTTGCTGCAGTGTTCTTAGCAAAGGCAGGCTTACGCGGACGTAACCCTTTAAATTTACCTTTTAAACCTTCGAGTTCAGAGAAGGTAATGTCTTGTTGTAAGAAAGCTTCGACACGCTTCAAGCTGTCCCAGTCTTTTGGACCAACCAATGAAATGGCGTCACCCTTGTTACCCGCTCGACCAGTACGCCCAACACGGTGAACATATTCCTCGGTATGCTTTGGCATATCAAAGTTGATCACGTGCGTAACGGTATTAATATCGATACCACGTGAAGCCACATCCGTGGTCACTAGGATCTTAAAGACATGACGCTCAAACTGACTCATGATGTTATTTCGCTGAGTTTGGTTTAAACCACCACTTAGCGCCACAACTTTCAGTTTTTTCTCATTTAGCCAAGTTGCCAATCGCTCGGTATCTGCACGAGTCGCGGTGAAGATCATGACTTGTGTGTAGTCTGCTTCTTGTAAAACACGCTCTAAAATGGCTTCTTTATGATCTAAATGATCACACAAGTAAAATTTTTGCGTGATGTCTTTGTGCTCTTCGTTAGAAACCCCAACTGAAATGCGCTTAGGAGCATTAAGCATTTCATTCGCGATCTCATTCATTTCCGCATGATCAAGCGTGGCAGAAAACATCAATGTCTGACGACGACGATGCTTCGCTGCGCGATGAATACGCATAAGTTCAGGTGCGAAGCCTAAATCCAGCATGCGGTCTGCTTCATCCAGAATTAATGTTTCTAAGCCATCAAGAAACAATGAACGATGCTCTAAATGGTCAGCAAGTCGTCCTGGTGTCGCAACAATAAATTTAGGATAGCGACGTAGAGCTTTCACTTGGTCATTAAAGTTTTCGCCACCTAAGATCAGGGTCGCGTCGTAAGTTAATCCGCCCAACATCGCTCTTAACTCGCTGTATACCTGCTTTGCCAATTCACGAGTTGGCGCTAAGATAACTGCACGTGGGTCCTTTGCTGAAAACGACTTACTCTTCAAAGACTTGTGAAGCATAGGCAATACAAATGCCAAAGTCTTACCTGAGCCCGTTTTCGAAGAGGCAATCAGATCCTTACCCGCAATCGCGACTGGAATCGCCTGCTTCTGGATATCTGTCGCTTTTTTGAAGTCATAGTGCTTCAGATTCTTCAATAAACGGTTATCAAGACCAAGATCTTTAAATTGCAAAGGTTATACTCCTAACAGGATGGGACGAACTAAAAAATGAGGGGCGCATAATACATGATATTTACCCTTGCCACCAGCATATAGCCAAATGACATCAAGATGCAGGATTAAGCGCATCTAGATGAGTCTACGATAAGAATATTTTCTTCACCTTGATATGGCTTGTATATAATGCATATCAACGCAAATCCCTGAATGACTCCCACTCATGTAGGCTAATTCTGATATACATTACCGTTCCAAGGTTTTATCCTTACAATCGCCTTGTAAACAATGTGTTAACGTCAAGAAGCACCGAGGGCGTGATATGCATCACATTTCGATGATATCTCAGTTTCTCATAAATAAGACAAACCAACTTTAACGTTAAAATCGCGTAATTTTTTGGTTTTTCTGACTTTTAAATAGTTTGCGTTCTTAAAATAAGGCACTAAACTCAAAAATAGCCTTATTGCCTAGATGTAGCAGGGCTGTTTGAAATAATAATCCTCAAGGAGCTTATAATGAATAAAGTGTTAATTGCAGCAGCAGCATCGTCGGTTCTACTACTAGCTGGTTGTGCATCAGGTCCAGACGAAGCAACAACAGCAAAAATGGACGATCTAAACAATCAAGTAAGCCAACTAAGTGCAGACGTACAAGCACTTAAAGATGAAGTTCAAATGGGCAACAAAAACGCTATGGCTGCGCAAGAAGAAGCTTCTCGTGCAAACGAGCGTATCGATAACATCGCTCAGTCTTACACTAAGTAAGTAGAAGTAGATTTAAAATTCGATATTAATCAACAGGTTACATTTAGAATATCAGCCTAATGGCGATAAAGTGGCGACATGATTTCATGTCGCCACTTTTGTTTTTATGTATGTACTACCACATCAGAATCGCAACGCAACAAATCCGGCTTAAGCCTACTTTTTCTTACTAACCAATTTCCATTACGGTGGTTGATAATGTGGTCTTACTGCCCTAGCAAATGAAAATTCCATAAAAACAGGATGTTAACTAAAATAAGACATCAGCTTGTCCCAAAAGTGTCCACACCATAATATGCTATTCTTGTTAACTCCAATTCAGCTTGTAGACAAGATAAGCAACAATTAGCCCAGCAATAACAGCAGCAATGAGCGCTCCAAGCACATTATCCTTTAGCCAATCCAACCACGAGTTCGTATCGCTACCTGATGTCTTAACTTCATTCCCTTTGGCTTTGAATTCATCAACATTCTTGATTTTTGCAATTTGTTCTTTGTCTGTTTTATTGTCTTCTAACTCAGCTGTATTACAGTCTTCTATGTCAAACATCGGCATCTAAGCTCACCTCCCACTTTGACTTTATGAAGTTAATCAGATTTAGGCTTGGTTTCTTTATTACCTTTCGCTTTTAAGGTGTCAACTTCTGATACCTTTATGGATGTCTCTGTATCAACAAATTCCATTTCATTGATTGAAACCTCGCCGCATGATTCCACTTCCAGCGCAGTCTCGAAATTACTCATTTTCCCGCCGTTAATTGTAACCTTATTACAATTACCTATATACCCACCTGCCATACTATCCTCCGTTACAATCATATGTTCATATCAACACATAAAAACACAATATCCCTAATAATCAGGATTTTAGCATTACAATATAAAGCCATGCCGACAAAATATCCACGAGCTAAAAGACCAACCTTGCCACAATTGATTGTAGTTATGCTAAAAAAGATACAAGCCACTTATATAAAGGGAGTAGTGTAAACCGATGCAAAGCTGATACCGAAGCTGCTATAGCAATCACACCTATTGTTAAGTCATTTCTTTCTAAAAAGTTTCTAACCTTAAATTCAACCTTCTTGCTTGAGTTCTTCCACTCCTTTCCATTGTGATAGGTGAAATAATACTCTAACGCATAGTTACCAGGTTTAAGTGATTTTTTTGTTTTTAGGCAATACTTAAATGGTGCTTCTTCCTGCTTCGTTTCTGTAAGTATCATTGGAAGATCACTATCTTTTTCAGTTACATCAAAAAAAGTGTTGATTGGTCCCATCCAGGATGGCGCAAACCGGAGTTTGTCAAAATAAAAGTAATGCCTGTTTCTTGGAAACTCTTTCTCGTTTTACCAAAGCAAAAGTTCCCATCCTCATTTTCATATAAATCTTGTAAAACATAGGATTCCTCAGAACAGAAAACGTCATCACTTGGGTAAAAAGTGAGCTTTGAAGAAGTTATTTGCCCGTATCCTGTGAACAATTGTTCTACTATGACTTGATCTCCCGGATCGACTACAGGAGTAAGCATACGCAATACCATTTCATAGGCTCCTGAGTCGCTGGCGTATTTTCCATTTCTCGGTTTTTCCCAAACTTCTACATGTTTAATTTCAGCGCTCATAACCTACTATCATATTCAACCAATTAATTACTTATCAATATGCCACTATAGTCACACGAAACCAACAACATAAACCCTTAGTTTCAATTTGAATCCCACTTCTTCTCTTCTAATTCTCCATTCCTTCTTTCGAAATTTTTGTTTTTGGTTTTTCCGGCTCTAAGCCTTGTCCTATATGACCTCGACGCCAGCAAGAGAGATCCTCAACTTACACATTAGATCTTCAAAAAACTGACGAAAAACACATCAAATATTTAAAAATCAATAAGTTACAAAAACAAACAAGATCGTTGCAGATCGTTATAATTGCAATTTATCGAAAAAAAACGCAGTTATTGAAATTTTCTTAAGCTCTCTACAAGGCGTTTCTAGCGGCTTTTCATATCACCCGAAACCCTTACAGCAAAAGGCTTTATCGCGTGCTCTACGCTTCACCTAGCCCTGTAAATTTTCACTAAATCAAAATTTCGAAAAAACCAGTTCGAAAACGTCGTAGGTGGGGAGGAGGAGTGCGGATTCCGTCACCAAAAGTTTAATGATGCATGTTGGAGGTCAGGCATAGGGCATAGTTGCGTTGGTGTGTTTTTTTGATAGGTAGGCTAGATACAACAAAGCGCTCTTATTTGAGCGCTCAATATTGCTTTGTTTTTTAGTAATTGACTAGTATTTGGTAAGCTCCTAAAAAACAAGCTACTACGCCAAAAGCGAGGGGTAGGTAGAATTCCGCGAGTTGAACGCGGGTATTTGGACGCGCCACCTTATTAAGTTGATTAAACAGCTTTTGATAAGTATTTATGTTGCTCTGAGCTTGGTGCTCAATGTATACCTTCCATTCTTCATTCGCGCGTATTATGTTATCTAGCCTATCAATAGCATTTTTTTCTAGAGTTCTCTTTAAGTGATCTATTTTTCTTTCCACTTCCTTCTGGAACCTATCAACTCGGTTCTCTATTAGCTCTGATTCTGTAACGTCATATTTATTTATGATACCTCTTGTCTCTTCATCAGTTTCTTGAAGAATCATTGCACTATATTTCAGCTCACCTCGAAATTGCATGTGAGCTTGTGATAGTAATGAGTTAGAACTATCTATCGCTTGTTGAATTGCTTGCATCAAAGCATCACTGTTTTCAAATTCATAAGATATAAGTTCTATTTCTTCAAATTTCTTTAACTCTTTTATTCCATTCTCATCTATCCCTTTTGTTACAGAATCACCAAACCAATGGCTCTCACACAGTTTTTGGTATGAAAACAGCATTATTGTTTCCCAAAAAGAAACCAATGACATAAAACCAATGACTACCGTGAAGGAAATCCCTGTTGATAAGCTATTTACTTCATGACTCTGCTGAGCAGCACTACTATCGACTAACTTAAATCCGAATAATGATGAAAACTCTTTAGCTGGTACAGGAATTATATCTAGGTTAAAAATAGATAGAACCAAAACCACAAAAGACGCATACATCAAGTTTCTTCTGTGCTTTTTTGCGCTATCCGTTAAGTAATCTTCCACACCTGAAGCAAAGTAAATATTGCGTGTGTGACTATTTTTAAACCATCTCATGCAAAAGGCCAAATTTGACAAATTATTCTATATATCAATCATATATAATCACATTTCCTTTGTCGAATTGTTACTTCTAGCTATCTGTTGTGATTTGATCGCTTGTCTCATAGCGTAATACAAAACTATCAAGTAACTTTATACGTCCCGACTGAGCTGCCGCCTGTTACTGGCACTTGGGCATTCTGAGTAATTTCGTCCACTACTGCGTTAGCAATGGCTTCTGCCATCTTCCCTGCCATAGCAAATTCACCTTCAAGAACAAAACCTTGTGCTTTCAGTTCATTTTTTAACTTCTGTTTCAATGATGCTTTGCTTAGTGCCATATTACTTACCTGCAAATACGGTGGTTGATACATCTACATGCGGTTTCCCCATAAACGGGCAAATACTTGCGCCTGTGCATACTCCTTTACCACCATTCATCTTTATTGAATCTGCATTCTCGGTGATATTCTTAGCCGTGATTGCCTTATTACCTTTGACGGTTTCCTTGTGGTCACCACCAATTTCGGCTAAACGGTTTTCCAATACTTTGATGCGTTGGTTAAGACATTCCAGTTTGTCATCTTTATCTGTCTTTCGCTCAAAGTTTCCGTCTTGGTCTACCAACTGGTAAACGCCTTGCCGTTGTTGGTATCGGCTTTCACCTTCTTTGATACCAGGTAACTTGAACCCAAGTGGAAGAACACACCGAATAAAAGGTTTGTCCGGTTGGCCGAACATAAAACCTAACTCTACAATGCAGCCAATAGCAGGCGGCTCTAATCTGCCAGCATGATCACCAAGACCAGGAACCGGAAGCGGTACCGCCTGCAGTGGTGGTTTGTCTTCGTATTCCATGCCCTTTTCATCGAGTAACTGAACATCCACGGCATAGTGAGGATAAAAGCGATCAGACAAATCACCTTCTTCTGGCAATTCTGGCAATGCGACCACCTTGCCCCATCTTGGCAAATGCCACTGACCTGTGAATTCTGGAAACAACCTAAAGATAATGCGCTTAATAACATTCACATCCATGTTAGCTTTGCCTCCGTTCCTTCAAATTCTACACCAACTAAGCGAAGTCCATTCACTACAACACCTGGTTTTAGTTTTGGAATAGTCAGTATCTTTACCGACTTGTTGGCCGTGTGGTTTGTCATAAGTTCATTGGGTATGGTAACGGGCTTATTTGCCCAGAATGAATCCTTCCAACTGCCTACGTAAATTTGCCCGTTGCCCTGTTGCTGCCAGAATAAGCCATCAATGCTGAACGCTTGAGCTAATTCGTCTATGACTCGATAGCCGTTGCCATCGCTATAAAAACAAGGAATGGCCGTTTTGCTGTAGGCTTTCTCTGGTACCACAAATTGAAGGCCCGTTTTATTGGTCACTTCGCTAAGCAGCTGCATAAGTGTTGGGTGGCGCATGATGATGTTAATTGGCTTGTAAAGTATTGCCGCTAATTCGCGGCAAAACACTTTTGACCAACCTTTTTCGGCTGGCTGAACACGTTCGATGTAACCAAGGAAGACCCGATCGATTGAATCACCCCAACCAATATCCACCGCGATAATGGTGTTTACCTCGTGGCTTCCTTCTAATGCCAGCTCACATCGCCCTGGCGTATTTTCACTAAAGACAATTCGGTGGCTTTTTACTTTGGCTTTGTCTTTACCAACATAAGCACGACACAAAAACTTATTGTTCGCTGTCATAATCCACCACTAAGCTAAAGCGTTATCAGCAGCTTTAAGTATTTTCATAAAGCCTGTTAGCTCCACGTCGGTACCTGGCGGTACATCGTCACTTTGCCCAGCTTCAACCGGAGTATTCACACCTTGCACTTTTTGCTGTACCGCAGGTTTGTCTAGTTGGCGTTGCTCGACTCGCTCTGGCACCGATAGATGCTCTACCAATTCAAATGAAACACTCCATTGCCTATGAGAATCTTGCTCATCGGCACGAACTGCGCCTTGGAATTTCACCTGGCGAATTTTCAAGGCTTCTGCCGTTTTATTGCTAATGCGGTAGATTTGGCGAGCATCGTTTTCTTGTGCTTCCGCCATGCTGAACAAATTGGTTAATAGCTGTTTTTTGGTAAAAGGGATCACGCCTTTCACGGTCAGAATTTTACCTTTACTACCTGTTTCCGCTTGGTCGGTTGCCGAGGTCTGGCCGGACATATCCTGTCCGGCCAATTGCTGACGAACGCTAATGCGTAAGTTCTTTAGTGGGAGTTGGGCGCCGTTTAAAGTTAGCATCTAAGTCAAATTCCTTAGGCAGGGAGAGACGATAAATATTCTTTGAAGCTTGATGCCATAACACTGGCAAATCTGACAGTTCCATCCATTTCTCTCCCACCAAAGAAACCGCCATCTCCATTGGCAACCAGAAACTCAATTGGAGACTGGCCATTTCGTCTCAAAATTTTCCACTCTGTTCTGATATTTGCATAATCCATATCAGGGAAACGTAAGCGTACAGGAATCTCTTGCGAGTCAATTCGAACAATATCTACATCACTAGAAACTGAAACATCATAATTTGATTCTTGCTTAAATAGACTACTGTCATAACTACCTGGAGAGGACTCACCTTCCCATTCGTAAAAAACGGAACCCACTTTAACAACCATACCATGATTTAACTGGTTTAGGTTTGCTTGATAATGGGTGTCTCTATCTGAAGCATCTGCATAAGTTGCTTTCGTTCTTGCATCGACAATCTGTATTAATCGATCCTGGATAAGTGAATTCTGTCCATCAGATGTTCTAATAGGAACATTGTTTGTACTGTCGTGATTATTCACTCCTAATTGCAACGTTGTGCCATTACCAGCGCTAATCCAAGGGTTATCACCACATCCCCAACAAGAATTTCCATCTACCCAAACCTTACCGCCACCATTGATTCGAATGGCTCCTGAGTTTTTATCCTTATGGTCATAACTAGTGTTGTTAGATATGGACGTTGCTTTACCGTTAACAAACAACATATACCCGCATTCACGAGTAACCCCGCCAGATACCACGCCATAACCTAACGGATACTCTTCCGTTTCGGGTGGATTACCATCATCACGTAAGTCCACACTAGCGCTAAGCATAGGAACAACCAATCGCAATCCAGTTAGTAATTTTATAATTTCGGCAATTCTTACCTACGGTTGGACCTCGGTTAATATTTAGGAATATTCCACCTTTTTCATGCACCGTATCACACGTATAACAGTTAGACCCTGTCGTAGGAGCTCCTTCAAATGTCCCTCCATCACGGGTAACCTTTCTAAGATCAGAAGCAAAATACAAGCTACCGCGCGAGCCACAGCTTGGAGATGAAACCATGCCAACGAACTCAAACTCACCGACAAAGCGCCAAAACGATCCGGCATCGGCTGCTGGGTCTCTGGCTCCATAAATGTGAGGACCATAATCAGCACGGTCATAATTATGACGTCTCAAATATCCGTAGTCATTTTGTAATGGACCCGTTGAACCACGAATTAATTTA
Source organism: Vibrio sp. GJ43-1 (assembly GCF_055808835.1). Lineage (NCBI taxonomy): Bacteria > Pseudomonadati > Pseudomonadota > Gammaproteobacteria > Vibrionales > Vibrionaceae > Vibrio > Vibrio sp. GJ43-1. Next base: position 158,867 of record NZ_CM147885.1, read on the forward strand.
CCATCAATGATTTCGGGAAGTTCGACAGAACGAATAACTGTTGGCCCGTTGACGTTAAAAACATTAACGTTAGTGAACTTTGGTAAGTGATTTCGAGAACAAATACCACAGCCATAATCCAACTTAGCCATATCCAAGTCTAACTTTGAGCCATATACTTCTGGTTCTCCAGAAAATACTAAGCCAGCTTGCATTTCCTGTGTTGCTGTTATTTTTGTATCCGAAGTGACGTTCCAGTTTATATCTGATGAGAACTCACATAACTTTGATATTTGATAATCACCTCCATCAACATCAATATATGTTTTTATGACGCGAGAGCCCAACTTAATAAGCAAATCAGAAATATCAGCGCCATTTTTGCAGCCAATACGTTTTAAGCTAGGTTTTCCTACGGCTGAAAATTCACGGCCATTTACATCATAAATAAGAAACTCAGACGCTAAATAATCTGAACTAGCGGCCCTTCCTTCGATAACACTCCCTGTAAATATAAAATCCCATGCACCACCATCACCCTCCACTGCATAGCCATTGGTTTTAAGAGCGCGAGCTAGTCCTGTTTCTTTGACTGTTATAGCCAGTGTACTTTTTTCATTTGGTACATGGTTTTGTGTAACCCAGCTCTTCCCAGCACTCTCACCCTCAGGCCTTAAATCACTAACGCTTCCGTCAGCCAACACTTGAGCAATCTTGCAAACAAAGTGCTTCACGCCATTTGCGTCGATGTAATCGTCTTTCTCTTCTGCAGTTACCACAAAATCAAACAGCGTGACTTGTTCGCCTGTTGGTGTGCCTTCGCGGTGCGCGTCTACGTAGATGAATGAAGGCTTGTTAGGGACTTGAACATTGCGGTCAAATTCTAGAGTGACACGGTTGCCCGACACATAGCCAAGCACCCGCTTTGATATTGAACGCACTCGCTTGAGGTGTAACCAAGAAACCGTCGTCGATAAACCAATCTTTGCCGTTCTGGTCGATGATAGCTTGGGCCACATCATCATCCATTTTCTTCATACGTGGCGTTGCGTTGTACTGCCATGATGAAGCGTCCACCGTGATGTTGGTGATTTCAGCAATGTCTTTGTACTCAAGTACGACAGAGCGCACCAAAGTATTACCTGCAATACCTGGTTCGTCAGCTGACTTTGGTGTTAGTGCATGATGGTCGATAGTGACCAATACGCCATATTCAGAGCAGTACGCACCCGTCCAGTTAAATTCGAACGGGCCAACATCACTGGTCAATGTCGTGCTGTAAATTACCGAGTCTGCAGATAGTCGGCCACGCTGCTCAACACCTTCTTGGTGAACGACATGATCAGTGGGTACCACATCATCTGGCTGTGGGAACTCTGGGCGATTAGGCACATTGGCAAAAATCATCTTGTCGATGATCAGTGGCTTTTCTTCGGCATTAAGTTGCGCCAACAGTGCTTTACCTGCGGCTGTTAAAATTGACTTATCAGTGGTATTTGCCATTTTTATTGATTCCTTAGCCCTTCACTGTGGCTTGGTAATATTCACAATCGACATTGAGCACACTTGGTAACATGCCAACGTTTAGTCGTGTCTTAACGTGTGACGCTGAGTATTGCGCTTCAATGTTCTTGCTTCGCGCTGCCAACGGCATTTCGACATAACTGGTGTATTGATAGCGGCGACAGGTACGCCCGTATTGACGTACTACTGTGTCTAATAACTTCGGGACATTGGTTAAATCACCGTCTCGGATTTTCAGGCTGATCACATCCCAATCGACGTTTACTAACCTTTCATCTTGAGCAATGTGCGGATAACCAAGCTTTACAAACATGTCTTCCCAGCCAGATACCGAACCTGCATCACGGGCAAAACCATAGGCATGAGCTACACGGATACGAAACAGTTCTTCGGGCTCTTGACCGAGCTTTTCCACTCCACGCTGCCAAGCCAAAATATTGATCAAAGCAATTGGGGCGGTCAGTGGGTCATGCTGTTGCAGCGGCATTTCAAATGCGGCTTTCACATGCTCCCAGTAATTACGCATTGCTCGAGCGAACTTGGCGAGTTCGCCTCTACCCATCCAGTAACGCAGGTTTATCTCAGGTATTTTCAATGGATACCTCCAGCGTTTGAATGCGTGGCACCGTTATGTTGTTAATGATGTCGGCGTTATCGAATTCTAGTGATTCAATCTGTACAAACTGGCCATGTAGCTCTTGGCCCAACTTGGAGAAACTAAAGCGCAATACCGGATTGGTTACTGTTGGCGAATAATCGGTGTTCTCGCGGAATGCCGCACCAATGAACTTCTCAACGGCTGCTTTTAACTGGGTGCGCTCATCCATCGTGAGTGAGCGAAGCGGCCACACACGGCAAACAATATCGGTTTGAGTTTCTGGCATTGCCATCACCTGCAAATCATCACCATGACCGTGTTGCCCTTGATTACGAATGTAGGTGTTTAAGTCGGTCAGCATTTCCGGTGATGGTTCACCCGTATCAAGCAAAATATAAGCGTTCGCGGTACCTGGTCCACGTGGAGCGTTATGCTCAAAATACACGTTGTCATCATTGATGCCTGCGCGACTTGTTAGCAGTGAACGGTAAGCCGCATCAATGTGCCATTTAGCCACCGCGCTCCATTGGTTACGGATACGTAAGCGAAGCTCATCGTTGCTTTCTTTGTCTGCGCCTGCAGCGGTTAGCCATTCGGCTGGGTTCGTTGCTGCTGCAATGCCTGGAATCGCAGTAGGCAAAATATGGTAGTAACCTTCGCCAAGGTTGTAGGCAGCACCTTCACTTTCCGCGTCAACATCGACCATGATCATGGTTTCGTTTTCTGCCAGTGTGTTATCAGCGAGCACACGAACACGGTAGATATTGCCGTTAATTGGTTCGGTCTGAATCCATGTATCTTTGGGAATGACTAACGCAGGCCCTTTCGCTGCAGCGCGTTGGAAAGCGATCAGTCCTTTAGCTTTAGTTGCCCCTTTACGAGTAAGCTTGCACTGCCAAGCAAGTAGGTCTAACCATTGGTCGACAGCGGTTGCCACAAACATGTTTGGCAGAACGTAACCCACCAATAAAGTAGTGATGAGCCACAAGGTTACTTTCACCACTGCCGATTCAATCAAGCGCCAGAACGGGGAGAAAGGCGAATCGTTAGAGATAATGCACTCTTCCTTTTCCATTTCCTCTTTAAGCACTTTTTTCCAACTGGCTTCATCGGTAGGGATACCGGATTGCTTGACCAGCTCGGCGTAATCTGGCTTAGGAATCTCAGACATTGGTTGTCTCCGAAGTTTTTATATCAAGTGTGACGTCGCCAAAGTCTGCAGTCGTGGCGAAAACATAAATCGTGCCTTCTGTTGGTTCTTCTAATCGCACAGTACCAGGTACCAAACGAACGTCCTCTTCAACCAACAATTCCAACTTGGTGCGAATATCGGCTTTCTTTGATGGACTGCGCTCTGCAATGAGCTCAACTGCTAAATTACTTTCAATGATGGCGTGTTTAATATCTTGGGCGATCACGGCTCGATCTTGAATCAATACCGGGTTACGGCCTGCATCTAGCACCACATCACCGTTTTCAATCAGCAAGTCTTGGTATTTGAAATTTTCCATTAGCCTGCCGCCATTTCTAGTTCACTCGCCATGTCTTGTGGGTCACTCATGTAGGTGGGATAAATCGCCACGCCACCGTAATTGGTGGAACTGGTTTGATAGTTGGCAATACTCTTGGCCGCGCCACCTTGCGGAATTTGTGCGTAAGGGGTCGCGCTTTGTACTGACTTAGATTTCACTTGAATAGATTCATCGTCACCGCCAAAACCTGGTAGCCAATCAACTAACCCTTTCAGGTTTTCCCAAATACCCGCTAACTTCTGAGTGAACCAACTAAACACGCTTCCAAAAATGTTTCGCATCGATTCGGCCATTTCTCCTATGAAGGCAAAGCCACTGGTATCGGTGAAGCCACTCATCACCCATTGCCAACCTGCTGATAGGAATTGGAATAATTTCTGGAATGGCAAGGTAATGAGCTCAATATACCCTTCTAAAATTTGGAACCACGTTGTGTCACCGAACGATGCTTTAAGATCACCCCAGTAGTAAATCAGAGCACCCACGGCAGCGATGGCAGCAATGACAGCGCCAACAATTAGGATGATTGGGTTCGCGACTATGGCAATATTTGTGGCAAGCATCACTACGCGCAGCCCTGCCATACCTTTAGTCAGTAGAAGATTCACACCTGTAAACAGCTTCATTGTGAGCATGTAAGTTGCCATCGCTTGTTTACCTACGCCCATCATTAACGTAAATGCACCACCCGCTGCCGCTGCGGTTAAAATTCCTATCGCAGCAAAGCCAGTATATTTCGTGAGGTTCGGGAACATCTCGGTCCATTCGATGATTTCCATACCACCATCAGCTAAGCTTGAAATCACTGGTAGCAGTGCAGGGAGTAACGCAGCTCCAAACGCGGTGCGAACCGCAAATACACCTTGCTCAAGTCTTTCCCATTGGTCGGTCATGGTGTGCGCCATATTGACGGCGGTATCTAAATTCGCGGCATTGTTTAGGCTGGATACATTAGACTTTAGATCGTTCGTTTTGCCGATTAAGTCCGTGATAACCAATAGCGCTTGGTCACTACCAAATGCCTTTTTCAGCTTGGCCATCTCCATTGAATCCAGCTCACCGAACTCATTACGAAGCTTGTTCATAATGTCGAACATGGGCAGCATCTTTCCGTTACTGTCAGTAAAGGAAATGCCTAGGTCATCTTGAGCTTTCACTACGCCACTCAAAAACGCTTTGTAACGAGTCCCTGCTTCGCTGCCTGACATCGAGCCCTGCAGCATACCGAGGATAGCCATTTGTTCTTCCATGGCGACGCCGTGAGTTTTACCCAATGCGCCCACCCCTTTGAAAGCATCAGACATGCCTTGCCCGTTGGTTTTAAATAGCTCCACGGACTTCGCGGTTTGCCCTGCGACGCGTTCTGCCCAGTTATCTTTGCCAATGTCATCCGCTTGGTCTTTGAATACCGAGTACATGGTGCCCATGTAGTTGGTAATCGTGGCGGTATCCGCTTTGGTCGCGGCGGCCAAAATAGCAGAGCTTCTTGTTACGCCTGCCAGTTCATCACCGCTCATATTGCCCATCGCCGATTTAATATCGTAAGACGCGGCCACAAAGTCAGTCGCGGACTTACCGTATTCAACCGAAAATTTCATCGCGGTAGACGTAAGAGTTTTCAATTGGTCATCAGCCACACCCAAAGACTTTACTTCGCCTAACGCTCTATCCATTTCAATCGCTGGCATCAACGCTTTTTGCAATGCGAAACCTGCACCCACCATGCCAGCCGCACCCGCCATCATGGTATGGGTACCTTGACGATAGGTATTGGTGACATCATCCAGATGACGTTGAATATTGCCCAGAGGTTTTGAGATCTGGTCAATCAATCCAACTTGAAATCTGAGTGCTTCTGGTAACATTACTGGTCCCTGTTAACAAATAGGCTTAGGCGCCAAACCCTTTCGCTACACCGCTAGCGGTGACGGCTTGCATGTTTTCCCAATGGTTTGTCTCTAACCAAATCGCGTAAGCAAGGTTCTGATCAGTATCCGGCTCATTAGGTAGCCACTTTCGCCGCCACGCATACATCTTTTGCCTGTCGCTGCTTTCTACAGCCGCGACAAGCGCATCTATTTTTTTACTGAGATAGCGAGCTTAGGCGCGTACTCTTTAAGAACGGCGCCATAAATCTGTGTCGCCGCCCCTGCGTTTTTATTAGTAATTTCGCGTAACGCATCTTTTGAATCTTCACTGACACAGCTCATTAAGAAGTTGTGCGCCGCGCTACTCGCATCACCTTGTAGAATGGTGTTTTGCGCTTCATCGTACTCGGCAGGGGTTGGGATAAATTCAATATCGGTATTGCCGACAGTTAGTACAATTGACTTGCTCATTGTTGTGTCTCCTGTTCGTGCATCGCACGCCATTTTAAATATTCATCGGGTTGTTTTGCACACTCTCCGAGTGCGGCTTTTAAATTGGGTATGTCATCGGTCACCACCTCTGGCCATGTACCGAACACTGTGGGTTTATAGCAAGGCTCGATCAAACCAGCAGGTGGCAGCTTCACGATCACTTCGGTTGCTGTCGTCTTAGTAGTGCTCGCGCAAGCGGTCAGTAACAGCGCTAGGAATAACGCATTCAATACCTTCCATCTGTTGTTTGAGCTGCTGTACTTCATCTTCTAGTTCCTGACGCTGAGTAATTTGTCGTTTCTTGCGAGCAACCAACACTTGGTTAATGTGCTGGTTATCCTGTTTAAGCGTGTTAATCGTGCGTTGATTGGTTTGGTTGTCCTGCTCTGCCTTATCTAACTTGATTTGAAGAAGATCTTGCTTGGCGTAACTCGCCTTAAGCGCAAACCCCTGCAGTACCAATAAACCAATGAACAACGCGAGCCCACCCCACTTAATCCACTTCCATGCAGCGAGCATGCTCCGCCCTCCGCCGTTTCACTAAACCAGGTAGCTTCTTCCCTGCACCATAAACCCATCGCGGCAATTGATTGCACGCTTGTTGATAACGACTCGCCAAAAGGTGACTATAAATGCGAGTTTTGGTGCCATTTCGATTACGTTCAAAACGGGGGCATCCCGTGTTAAAAGCAAAAGAGACAAAGGCATCAAATTGGCCCTGAGATAACGCTACCCCCGACTGTTTCTCGGCTCTTGCAATGCAGCGCTCTGCACCTTGCAAGTTCTTCACCCAATCCTTGGCCACTTGGTTCATGGTAATGATGAGATCCGGCACATCGTGCGTATTGCCAATGCCATTGGTTGTTAAACCTGATGGGCAGGTGTATGGGTCTAATCGGCACCCTTCCATATTGCCAACAATCGCTAGCCCTTTCGGACTGATTCGAAGTTCGCCTAGCGCTTCATTAGCAACCACCACTTGCCCTGTAGGTGCCACTGAATGGGTACCTAATGTTGCCCCGCCCGTAATTAAGGCGATGACCACACCAACCGAACACACTATCTTTTTAGCCAGCTTCATTGATGACTACTCCCTTTTCCTTGGCAATGCGCTGCATATTGCGCTTATGCCAAATGTTAACCCCCGCCATAATTACCCCGAGCACGATAGAAGACAGGAAATACCAGTGTTCCATCGTCATTTGGCTGACAGCGATACCGAATACAGAACACAAATACGCTATGCCTGCGGTGATTTTATCTAGCCAGTCGCGCATTCATCACTCCCTTGAGGATTGGCACTGAGTGCAGTATTGACACCCTGGCACTTTTTGACGGCGTTGCTCAGGGATTGGGTCGCCACATTCTTCGCAATCCTGTGCACTTTCCCGTTGTTCATTTTGCTTAGCCCTTGCCAGGTGGTGAGCAAGCGCCACTTGTGTGAATTGGGCTTCAAGGCCACTGGCATGGTCGATAACATCAGACATTACGCCTCCTATCTATTAAGCAAAAAGTTACTGAACCAAGTCTTCGGTTTCATCTGGTCGCAGGTATGGGACACCATTGATTTTGATGAAATCTGGGCTGGTCACTTCAAACGGCAACTTATGAACCAATGCATTCGCACCATTGGAATCCACATCAAGCAGATCAGAGATTTTGATACGACAACCAAAGGCTTCTACTTTCAGTTCGTCTTTATCAATTTTGCCGTAGAACAGCGAATCAAAATCCGGCAGTCCACGCCAAGAGTCGACTTGTTTGGCTGCCTTGCTCATTTGGTTGAACTGCTGAGTGGTCAGCTCCATTTCACCGCTTGCTTCTACATCGCCATCTACCCAACCATCAGGTACACCAGAGGTTTTGTTCACGGCTGAATTGTCGGTAATAGATAGGGTGACTTTTTGCGCTTTTAGCTTGTAGTCGCCCATTGAAAAGTGCATGTTCTTGCCAGAAATACGCATGCTCATTGGTTATGCCTCCACATCGGCAGGGTTAGAGAGATCAAGCCCAATGTTGACCACAATGTGTTTCGGGCAGTTATGAGGGCGAACCATTAAGCCAATGTTGACTTTGGTTTTCGTCATCCACTGAATCGACACATCTTCATCGCGTGGGGGCATGATTTCACCTGGGAACGGAATGCCGCCAATCTCAGTGGTCTTGGACATATCGCGCATGTCTTTACTGAAGTAAGTGCGGTTGAGCTCAATACTTGGTGGAGTCGAATTAAGGATTCGGTCAGCAATACGGCGTATCGCCTTAATACGAACACGGCGATTAAGCTTGTGAACCGGACGAACGTATTCAAGGTATTGGAAGTCGCCACCTTTGGCTTCTAGCGTGCAACCATCCGTCCAGTACACCCCTTCCATATCCGCATACCATTGCGGTAATGAGTAACGGGCATCAGCTAATGCTGAAATAGTGCTCATCTCCAATGGCTTACCCGTACTATCAATCGGCATTGCACCCAAGCCAAGCAAACTGCCTGTTGCGACTCGCATTGGGCTATCGGCCACGGTGACCGCACGGTCACATAAACGGCCACCCAAAACACCCATGTTATTGCCGTTAAGCATTGGTACTGGCGTGACCATGTTTGCCGCCACATCTTTCACTAGGGCTAGCATGGCGGTTTCATAATCCGACCAGGTTTGATCATCGGCATCAATGCCAGGACACGCAGCCAAGAAGAACACCCAACGGCCAAGTTTGCTCGTGAGCTCTGTTGCTTTGTCTTGCATGGCCGTGAACTGCGCTTTATCGGTCACCACATCAACAATGCAAACGCCTTCAAACGAGTCAGTACGGTTGGCAATGTCTACGGCTTCTTGCCAAGTATCATCCACGGCCAAACCGAAGATGGCACCCGTCCAGTTTTGTTTGCCATTAAGCTGCGCGGCTTTGATGTTTGCGCCTAACACATCATCTGCCACCACTTCATCAAGGTTGGTCATGTTGTTTACGCGCGTGACCTTGCCTTGCAGTTCCGCTTTATCGGTGCGCCCGATATAGAGCAAGTGGCGTTCTATTTCTGGTATCCCGCCTTGCCCTAAATTGAGGTTGTTTACCTCTACCTTTCCGGTTGCCATTGGTTGTTTCCTCGCTTATTTTCGCGTCTTGGCCTGCTCAAAAATGGTGATGAGTTGGCGGGTGACTTCGCGTTCTTTACTGCCTAATATTTGGCGTTGTGCTAACGGGATATCCCAAGCGGTCACACTGGGCTGATTGCTCAGCTCTCGAATAATTTTCCCTGCTTGCCCATGGGTAACGGTGTCCATTAACAAACGAAGGCTAGGCTTTTTCCGCCCTTTGCCGCTTTTCCTTGGTACCGTGTAGCCCAGTTCCCTTAGCTTTCTCGCCTGCCCTTTGGAGCAAGGCGCAGAGTAGTCTGGTGTTCCCCATCGCTTTTGCATTTGCCGTGCGGTCATTTTTTGCTTTTGACCCACATGGTGTCTGGCTGCAATTTTTGCGGTGAGTTTGTTATTCCAAGTTAGGTCTAGCCTGTTGGCGTTTCGTACATAAGGGGTTAGTCCTTTCGCCATACGGCGCATCACTTTGCCGCGTTTCTTACCTTTTTGTGGCGCAAGTGCTTTCCCGTGAATGTCTTTTTGTTGCTGAATCCGTTTACGCGTATTGGCTTTTTCCCAGCGCCCTAACGTTTTCAAAATCCAAATGCGCTTTTTAGGTGGAAGGGCTAACATGGCAAGCTTCTCTTGCATGTTGAGCACATCCCTTTTATTCGCACTAACCGTCGGTTTCATTCACCAACTCCGCTTCTTCTGCGGTATAAATTTCTACAGCTTGAACTCGATATTTAATGCCGCGCCAGGTAATCATTCCGGCTTCTGAATCTGGTACCAACTCGATAGGTTCCATCAACTCAAGCTCTATACTCACATCCGCCAGTTCACTACTGATCACATCTACCGACAGCGTTGGGTCTTCTAGTTCCTGTTCGTTTCGGTCTTCTTCATGGTCGCTTAACCAACAGGCAACCAGAGCTAACAAGCAACGTGGGTCTAACTTCTGGTGCGGAAATTCTTCAACCGATACCACGGCGTTGTATTTCCAATAACACGCGATATAACCGTTGTTTCCGCGGTCTTCACCGCTTGGCACTATCGAACCGTTTTCTTGCCAAGCATCAATTTTGTTATTAAGCACATTGCTGTTTAGGTGGCTGACAATGTAACCAGTTAAATGCTCAAGCTTGGTTTTGTTGTAAACCGTGTCACTCATATCGAACCAATCCCATTGGCACTGCGGCCAAGTAGCAAACGCACATCCTGATTACTTTGGGTGATAAAACGAGCCTCTTGCTCTGGTTCATCCGTTGCTACGCTTTCACCTTCCTTTCGGCGGTCCTGCGTGGCGAACTCTGGTAAAAGATCAGCATGGGCCAAACCATAAACTGCGCGCTTATATACGGCTGTTTTTTCTGCGCTTAGCACTGGCGGGTTGGCATCAACCAACAGGCTTTCAAGTCGCTGCTGAATATTCAAAGCCGCAATACTCACGGCTGCAGCCATAGAATCGTTATCAAAGGTGTGGGGAATACGGCGCAATTGGCGGAATTCATCGGTTGATAAATCCGGCCAACCTTCACCTGGTAAGGCGGCATTTACTGCGCTGTTCACTTTCCCACCAAAGCTCATTTCGATTCCTTGCTTTCCAATTACGAAATAGGTGCGCCTCTAGCCACTGGGTCAACGAGTCACAATGAGCGTTTGCTATTGCACTCTTGCCAGCCGAGGCGCGGTGGCGTAGGAGTCTTTTCTATTACTGACTAAAGATTCGTACCGTCTCTAATGGCACGAATGCGTTGTTCGATTTTCTTTATCTGCGTGCCCACACCCACTTTGCAGTGCTTATTGTGTGCGTGTTGAAGTAGGCCCAAAGCCTTTTCCAACGTTTCCAAATTACCAACTGCTGTGGCTTGCGGTTGGCCGTCTTCATTTCGAATCAGATACAAACCCGCGAACTTGAACCACTTGGCTTCCACTTTTTCATGCAGGCGCCACTCTTTCTCAACCTTCTCAAATACTTTGGAGAAGTAAGGTTCAATTGAATTACCACGTTCTGATTCACTTTCAGCCCACGCTAGAACTTCATCGGCACAGAATGTCGGCCAGTTACGACGGAAGTTTTCTGGTGTTGGCAGGTCACGTTCTATGGCCGTCATGCACCAATCAATCGCGGTATCCAACTCTTTAATGTCGAATAGCCAGATCACCAAATTGGTAAAGATTGGGTTTTCAAATTGCTCACCACTTTCCAAATAGGCTTGAACATACGGCTTGTATTTCGGAACCAACACATTGCGTTTATGCTCAACACGGTCAGCAATCGCATTAAAAGTGCGTAAATGCTTGCGGTCTTCTTCGAAGTCAATCAGCTTGATGTGCAAGCTATTAGTGTCTGCACCAGAAACAACCTCCGGTGCAAACTGGCTAGCCTGTTTTTCAAGTAATTGCTTCCGCTGTTTTGCTAATGGGCTAACCATTTTTCACTCCATTAAGCCGCTGGCTCTATAACAGTTACTGATTCAATTGCAGCGAATTTAGATAGTCGGCCAACTGCATAACCTTCCATACGAATATGGTTACTCTCAAATCGCATACGATCAGTGTTGTTCTCTTGCTTACGCCACTGCGTACCCGACTGAGTAAGGATTTGTAGATTCTTCAAACTAGTTACCCAAACCGCATCCGCAGGGAAGAACGGTGGGGTGTATGCTTTTTTGCCAGCAATAGTCTTCGCCAGGGATTGAGCCGCTTTATGCTCAGTCGGTGTGTCTGCTGATTCCAGTAGTCGGTGCTGCTCTGCTGCGACCAAGTTCGAACCGATCACCACAACTAGGTCATCATCTTGGCGAGATTGCTCGGCGATGGTTGTGTTGATTAGATCTTGGACTAGCGAGTCCAAGTTTTTGTAGGCATCTCCCGTTGCACCTGTTGAGTCAAGCTTTGCTGCCGCAAGAACTTGTGCGGGTGCTTTCTCTTTAACAAGCGTAAGCCAGCCCTTGTTAACGTCCTGTCCAAGTGGATTAGCAGCGGGGTCGGTGGTGTTTGCAACACTTGTACCGTTAAAGCCAATACGAAGCATGTCTAGTGCAAAGCGTTTAGTGATGGCACCTTTCATTAGGTTCATCCACTGCCCTTTACTGCCAGAATTAATCCACTGGGTCATAAGTTCCCAAGGGATATGCGCTCCAGAATCCGTTTTTACTAACTGGTAGGTATTACCATCTTGCCCGACTTCCACACTGAAGCGACCAGCCGCACGGCCAGTAGATAGACCGTCGTCACCCACATCAACAACTTGACCTTGGATTTGGTCAACAAGCCCGGTGTGGATCATGCCGAGAAAAGCATGAGAATGTTTTAGTGCTTCACGAAGTTTGGTTTCCATTACTGGTGTAATAGAAAACATCTTCTCGTCTGCCTCGGCACTCGCAGCTTTAAGAGTGCCGCTGATAAATTCTGCTAAGTAGGTTTTAAAATGTGCCTTGCTCATTTAGAAGAACTCCATAGTGGTGTTTGCGCCCTCGCCTTCCGGCTCTTGACCCGGCACTTCTTGTGAAAGGTCGTTGAATTTCTTTTCTAAGCCAGCCACTTTCTCAACGAGTGGATTAAGTTTTTCTTCCAGCGCTGCAGAAAACTGCTCTACTGTTGTGCCTTCTGGTTTAACTTCCGGCTTTGTTTCTGGCTCAGATTCTTGCTTACTAAACTCTTGCTTGAGTTCGTTGGTAAGTTCGGTTTTTAACTCACCTTTAAAAGCACTAAATTGCTTTTGTAGTGCGGCTTGTAGTTGCTCTTCGGTCACGTCGCTATCCTCTGGTTGCGATGAATTCTCTGGCCTATCTTCGCCAGAGGAAAAGAATTGATGGCACATCGAAAAAAATCGCTCACTGCGGGTAAAACATTCATCAAGATTGATTTCTTCAAGGTGACTACATTCAAGGCGAGTGGTTTCGCCCTCTTTACGGGAGAATTGAAGTAGCGAAGTACCAGTGGATGCTGGGGAGTCAGTCGCAGCTAGGCCCATTAAGTAACAACGTCCTTCGCCCTTGTAATCAGGATTTGGCTCAATAGAAGTGAATAATTTTTGCTTTTTACGGTTGGCTTCAAGCATGTAGTCATTAGGCTCTAGCTTGGCAAAAAGACGCATTTTCCCGTCTTTTTCTTCCGCTTTAAGCTCAACAACCTTGCCCCAGTTTTCACCAAACCCATAAAATCTACGGTGCTCTGGCCAAATCAATGCAGGATATTCGTCAAGTGAATAGCACTCCGCCATTTGGGTTAACCATTCACGGGTGATTTTTCGCCCATCTACGGTTGGCCCTTCTGTCGCTACGATTTTCCAGTCACTCGTCTTAGGCATTTACGTACTCAAATTCGTTATTCACATTTTCATTTGAGCCAACAATACGCCTTTGACTTAGTGCTTTCAGCCACTTCAATTCCGAGAAATTCGGATTTTATCCGTATCCGAATTCATCCGAATTTTGGTTAGTCATTTGCGCATTTTCAGCGCGTATGATGCGGCTATGGCATATTCAGATGAAATAAAAGAGGCCGCGAAAAAGCTTTATTTACGCGGAGTACCTCCAAAAGAAATAGCGGCGCAACTTAACTTAAATAGTGACCGCATCATTTATACCTGGGCGGAGAAATTCGGCTGGGCTTTGTTGTTAAACGAACTGTCCGTAGAGGAAATGATTAACCGCCGATTGGCCGTGTTAATTGATAAAGACGAGAAAAGCGATCAGCAGCTTAAAGAGATGGATAAACTCATAGACCATCACGTCAAACTGCTAAAAGCGAATGCCGATGCAAAAGCCAAAGCAGAGCGAATGCTTTCGCAAGGCAGCTCAAAGACAAACAGCTCCGAATCATCTAATAAAAACCGTAATGGTAATGGCGGAAGTAAGAAGAAAGGAAAAGGCAAAAATAACATTGAACACCTTGGCGAAGGTGACTTTGTAGCCTGGCATGAATCATTGTTCGAATACCAACACACCATGCGTAACAACATAAAGCAGCGTATTCGAAACATCCTTAAGTCACGCCAAATCGGGGCCACCTATTACTTCAGTGGTGAAGCACTAGAAGACGCTATCCTAACGGGCGATAACCAAATATTCCTTTCTGCCTCTCGCGCTCAAGCAGAGGTTTTCCGCAGCTACATTATTGCCATTGGCAAAGAGTTTTTAGACATCGAGTTAACCGGCAACCCGATCATTCTTTCAAACGGTGCCGAACTTCGCTTTTTATCAACCAACAGCAAAACCGCCCAGAGTTACCACGGCCATGTTTATGTGGATGAATACTTCTGGATACCCAAATTTGATGAGCTGAACAAACTCGCTTCCGCAATGGCGACACATAAGAAGTGGCGTAAAACCTACTTTTCTACACCGTCGTCAAAAATGCACCAGGCTTACCCATTCTGGACAGGTGACCAATGGCGCAAAGGCAAAGAATCTCGCGAGAAAATTGAATTCCCAACGTTTGAAGAATTTCGCGACGGTGGCCGACTCTGTGACGATAAACAGTGGCGTTATGTAGTCACCATTGAAGATGCCGCCAACGGTGGCTGTGACCTATTCGACATTGACGAACTGCGTGAAGAATATAGTCAAGACGACTTCAACAACCTATTCATGTGCATATTTGTTGATGGGTCACTTTCTGTCTTCAAGTTCTCAGACCTTGAAAAAAGCATGGTGGATGCCGACCACTGGCAGGACTTCAAACCAAACCATAAGCAGCCCTTCGCCCACCGTGAGGTTTGGTTGGGTTATGACCCAAGCCGAACTCGAGACAACGCGTGCTTGGTGGTCATCGCGCCACCTGCCGTCGCAGGGGAAAAATTCCGCGTTCTAGAAAAGCACTACTGGAAAGGGCTCAACTTCCAGTATCACGTGTCTGAAATAGACAAAGTCTTTCAACGTTACAAAGTCACTTACATTGGCGTAGATACCACGGGCATTGGTGGCGGTGTTTGGGACTTAATTTCTAAAAAACACCCACGTGAAGCGCACGCCATTCACTACAGCAACGAAAACAAAAACCGTCTCGTCATGAAGATGATCGACATTATAGAAGCTAAGCGGCTTCAATTCGATGCTGAACACAAAGACATTGCCATGGCATTTATGGCAATTAAACGAGTTCCAACCGCCAGCGGCAATGCAATGACATTCAAAGCAGAGCGTAGCCAAACCACAGGTCACGCCGATGCATTCTGGGCCATCTCTCACGCCATTATTAATGAGCCGTTAGACCATTCATCACCAACTAAATCAACTTGGGCGACTGCAGCATGACCGAGCAAACCGAAACGTTAATCAAACAAGAAGAACAAGCACCCGGATCTGTCTATCACATCGACTCTGCATCAGAAGCCATTGATAGCAATAGTTGGATGACGTCCTACTCAGATTTGTTTTACAACGATTCAGAGAATTACTGGGAACCACCCATTTCGCCAACGGGATTGGCCGATGTTGCCAGAGCCAACTCTTATCATGGTTCTTTGCTAATCGCTCGAGCCAACTACGTAGCAGGACGATTCCAGCAAGGTGGTGCGATTCGCCGTCGACACGTTCAAGCATTTTGTCGTGACTACTTCACTTTTGGTCATGCTGGGTTCTTAAAAATTCGAGACGGCTTTAAGCGGGTGGTGCGGTTACACCCATTGCCAGGTATGTACCTGCGTAAACGTAAAAATGGCAACTTCATCATTCTAGAACGCGACAACCAACAGCGAGAATACCGCAAAGACGATGTGATATTTTTGCCACAGTATGATCCGCAACAGCAGATTTATGGTTTACCCGACTACTTAGGCAGTATCCAAAGCAGCTTATTAAACAAAGATGCCACACTGTTTCGCCGCCGTTATTACAAGAACGGCGCTCACATGGGCTTTATCTTTTACGCAACAGACCCGAGCTTAAGCGAAGCGGATGAAGAGATGATGAAGGAGACCATTGCCAGCTCTAAGGGCGTGGGCAATTTCCGCAGCATGTTTGTGAACATCCCGAACGGTAAAGAGAAAGGTATTCAATTAATTCCGGTTGGCGATATTGCCACTAAAGATGAATTCGAACGAATTAAGAACATTACCGCGCAAGACATCCTAGTAGGCCACCGTTTTCCATTAGGCAAAGCAGGCATTATCCCGCAAGGCACAACCAGTTTAGGTGACCCGATCAAGATTGGCAGCGAGTACGCCAAAGATGAAATCATTCCGGTATGTGAGCTGATAATGGATGAAGTGAACAGTGACCCAGAGATCCCTAGGTCACTGAAGTTGGAGTTTGATAGAACAATGGCCGTCAACACGGATTAACGGTATTTAAGTTATGACCCACTAACGCCTAAACTTCCAATAAGTTCCATCTCCAGTTTGTACTTCGGTCAAACTCGCTCGGTCAGACGCCCTCATACTATGATGAAGAATATTAAAAATGTCAGAAATAACAGGGCGTTCTTCAGCGTAATATGAATGGTCTAGAAATCCGGTACCAACATTAGTCGCATCGATGGTTTCAACTCCATCTAATACCACTAAGTTTTCTCCAGCATCCCCTGCCCTTGGGTAACTCGGCATGCACTTCACGCGATACTTTAAGGGGTATATCTTCGGATGAAGCATATAGCGTTATTGGGGTATTGGACTTAACCATTTCAGGAGCTATATCTCTCTTAAACACATCGGCGTCTATATCTGGTGCCGCAAGGATGACTTCCCGAACCTTGCCTGAAAATTCAGGGTTACTCCTCATCAAATCAACATAAGAGCGGGTGAGAGCCCTATTTCCCATACTATGGGCAATCAAATAGATATTTTCAGCATCAGACTTTTCAACAACATCTTTCAAGAACGCTGTAATATGTGTTTGAGCCCACTGTACATTCACCTCATCTGATGTGTACTTCAACATTTTCCCATGTGAAGGCCAGCTATAAAATACCGCTGCTCCGTCGAAGCTCAGGTCATAAACCATTTGGGCAGTTCTTCTCGCTGCATCTGAAAACGTCACATTGTAGCCATGCACATAAATAAGCAAATCGTTGTCACTTGATACTCCTACTCTGCCCTTTAACTTCTCAAAGTAATTTTCTTTTTCGAACTGCGAGATACGTTGTAAAACGACATGCTTATCTGGATCTTCAGAGAATTCAAACTTCCACCACGTGGGTGATTCCAACGCACCAATTTCATGATCTTGAGGAATGGATACTTCAGCAATACCGTAGGTCACATCCGCGCGCTCGGCACCATAATATTCGTAAACGTCTTGTTCATTTTCGATTGCCCGATCTGTAGCAAAGAAAACATCAACCATAGTATATGACTCGTTATCTACAACAGGTTCACTTGGTAGCGCTTGCTCTGTAGAAGCACACCCAAACATCACCATGGATACTGCCAACACCGCTATTAGCTTAAAATTTTTCATACCTTCAATTCTGATTACTAAACAAGTTGTACATGTTCTTATAGGATAGTTTTCACGACTTTCCTTACCTTTGTATTAATAGTGTGATGTTCAATTACCTAAGACGTCACTCGCAATTATCACCTCTTATCTCATACTAATCTTCCAACTAAATTTGCTTAAATAGCAACATGAACACAAAAACCGAACTGCTCACCCTTCTCAAATTCGTAAAAGCTGAAAAACCAGCTTTAAACGACTTCACTCGATCTCTGGAAATCGCGGTCGGAAAGACACATCATGATGAGATTGATTTTCACAGAATGAATGACCAAAGCCTACCCGATATCCTATTCATTCTGGCGCTGACTAGTGAAGACGTTCTTTCTCAGTATTCCCGTATTTTCATCAATCTCGCCTCACATGAAATCACCAATATTTACCACCCAAAGTTGGGGATTTCACCGCACACACACCCCCATTAAACCTGTACAAACGCACAGTATTTAATCTACTATATCAAGGTCAGTCAGCGAGTTAGGTTAAGTATGCGAGTTTATTGCAAATGCGGTGAACGCGCGATTGTTAGCAGAAGCAAAGCAGCGGATGCGAATTGCGCGGAGTTATCTTGTTCATGTTCAAACCCAGATTGCGGCCACACCTTTGTGAGTGCGCTGGGGTATAAACATTCTTTAAAGCCTTCAAAGCTTCACCTGGGGATTGGTGCAGCCAGCAAGCCTCTGTTTGGTAAAGTATTTGGTACCCGTGTTTTTTGTGGTTGCGGAGAACGGGCGGTAATCAACAAAACCAACCGCCTATCCAATGATTGCGCAGACCTTTATTGTGAATGCAAAAACCCAGCATGTGAACATCAATTTGTTATGTCGTTATACTTTAGCCACACATTAAGCCCATCATCAAAAACAACACATCAACTGGCTAATTCATTGGTAAAGGCTCTGCCCCCAGAAAAGAGGCAGGAGCTTAGTCTTCAGCTATCGATGTTCTAATTACAACCTAAACTCAGGGCTTTCTACCTCATCGGCCATTTCAATTATCGATTGAATGGCTTTTGTTTTTTCAGCATCAATTAAGTGAGGGTACTTCGCCACTAATCCTCTCATCAACAACACTCCCGCTTCAGCACGCCCTTCCGCAGGCATACTCACTGAAACTCCGTCAATGATCACATCAAGCGCCAATTGAAATAGCTTTTTTTCTTCTTTCATATCAATACCCTTACCAACGACCCCATAAATATACTGTATATTCATACAGTATTCTATAGCTGTTTTTTGACTCACTTCACTCATCTTCTTTTTCCTTGGGTTATTTTCCATACACAAGCACTGTAACCAATTCGATTTAGAAACAAGTGATCGCCACTAGACGTATTTTGTTTGCAGAACCAAATATGTTATGGCGCAACTGTGCTTAATAAAAAGCTGAATGAAGGGAGGATTAGGAAGGAGGGTGTATTAATAGTGCCAACTTGATTCAGAGTGTCAATAGCCGGATCACCCCAGTGATTCGTCGCCACCGTCTGAGTAAAACAATGGCGGATTTATCATCAAATAATCAATGAGATAGGTAATCCCCACTCGATTTTTTTATGCTCTATATTTTGATGTCGCTCGCAAAATATTTTCTATCAAAATGGGCTCTTGGCACCATATTTCGCTAACAGCTGATCAATATATTCCCACAATTCATTTAAGTCTCGATGCTCAAAAAAGAAGCTGCTATCAACGAACTGCGAACCACTGGAGAAAAGTTAGGCACGGTATTGGCTTCGACGCCAATGCCTCGTTCCAATGTTCTGTAATAGTTAAAGAGGTATATGCTATATTGGTGTGCATTGATGGATATTGATGGCAAAACATACTGAAATCACATTGACCTCAAGGTCAAAATGATTCAGAATTGGGTTAGTTAAATATGCTATTGCATAGTTCCAATTAAATCCCCCGGCTTAGGACATTAAACATGCCAGCAACTAAACGTCGAGAAGTAAAGCAACCTTTTAGCCAAGAGGAAATGCGCCAAGCATTCACTCCGCTAAGTGCTGCTCGTAGACGTAGGAATGTCGCTAAGTTTTCAACTCCAGCAGGAGAGCGAGTTGTCAAAACCATCTGACGACGTTGTCGTTCACTACGACAGCGAAGAGCTAGACCCCTTATCAAAGCAACAAACCTTCGTACTAAAAGAATTCAAACAGTACAAAATCGACAGCCTAAAAATCACTACTGATAACTTTATCGCCCCAAATGAAGGTATTCAAGAAAGAGAACCTTCCGTCCATTCGTTATTTGGTCGTGACAGAGTATTTGAACAACCTTCAGATCTAATCACCAGTATTCACAAAGAAAACGTTGCTCATATCCATTATAGCGACGGTTCTTGGGCTAGTGATATGAAACAATGGTATTGCACTAGTAACTTAGCACTCGTCTATTCAGGGTTTGAACTGCACAATAAGTTCCATTTTGTCATTCACGAACTATTGTTAAATGAAGATAGTGAACCCAACTTTGATGCTCACGACTCTTATAAACGAGAGGACGTTGAATTCTATATCGAAAATGCAGAGTATTTGCGTAAGACAGTTGAAGAACAATCTAAAAGTGATGACAGCTAAGGTATGCAAAAGTTAACTCTTTACGTAAATAGTTAGCCTTTGCAGACCCTTACCCCAACGGCCATTCCCCTTCCAACTCTGGGAAGTACGAAAGGTCGGGTTGTTGATAGTCATCTTCTTTCGGTTGGGTGAATGTTTCATCCCACCCTTCAAAATCCATCCAACTTAGGTTGTCCGCTTGCGTTCGGCTGACTTCAACCAGCTGCGCTGGGCGTTTATTGCCGCGGTCGTCTACCTCCGCAGGGCGAATTTGAATACTTGTCTCGTTATCTACCTTTAATGAACTGCCTTTTAGCAGTGCGGCCAGTGCTGACTCATCTATATTCGGTGGCGCGTTACTCTTTTTCACCTTCGGTTCGAATAATCTAATTAGCTGATCGCAGACCTGTACTTTATGGGGCTCCGTACAGTTATTGACAGAACTCCGAGAGGAGCCAGAGGCTCCAACAGCAGTCGCTTCGCTCCCAAGAGCACACGCTTCCGCACCGTCTATCACCGTAGATTTCTTGCGAATGGTCCAAACCTTCGTACGGGTTTTCACCGTATCTTGAGGCGTGCTAAAGCCCTCTATCTTGCGTACGTCTTCACCATGGGGTGAAGCAAACGGCAGTACTTCATATGAATTGGTGATCAGCAGGTCATCACGTTTCACAAATGGGCCACCCTGCCCCATGATGTAACCCATCCAATCGCCAGTATCCGCTGCTTTAAGCGTGTTGCTGACGGTAGGTTCATCTTCTGTTTTTAACCTCGCCTGGTAGCTTTTACCAATCGCTTCCATCAGCTCTGGTTTCGAGATCAATCGGCTTGGTTTAATAGGGCCGACCAAATCACGCATTAACATGGAATACAGCGTTAGTAGGTCGACACGTTGCTGCATGTACAAATATTCCATAAAGGCTTTTTTGTTTTGGTTTGCGAAACGGCGCAGCTCTCGGTAAGTGGTCACCAGGTGCACCACCAAAGAATTGATACTGACGAATACACCAACGGCTTTTCCATGCCGTCACGTTTCTAGCCATTTCCTTTACAGGCTTATCCACTTCATCCGACAGATCATCATCCATGGCATAACCATCAATGTTTTTTGAAATGTATTTGGCAATGTAGCCAGTGGCCGTCCCCTTTTCTGGATCGATAAACCCAACATCGCAGCGTGGTTGATAGTCGATATTTAACGTCGTCAAACCCTCTCGCTCTATCGGCCATAGTTGAACCGATTCAGGCAACTCTACCTCTGGCCTAAACTGCTTTAATGAAGATGGAAAGTGATTGGCGTAGATCTTTTTATAGACTCGGAAAGGGTTGGAAAACTCGCGCTCTTCCACATAATTAATGGCCTCTAACGGCAAGCAAGGTTTGGCTTGAGGAAGCTCTTCTTTATCGAACAGCACCGCATAGCGAATGAATATGTCTGTCACTTGCAAAGCATCTGTAGGTTTTACCCAAATCAGCATGTGCCAATGGGGCGTGCCGTCGTGATGTGGTTCGGCAACACGTACCCCAAACCAACGAATCCCCTTACGGCCTAGTTTTGCTCGAATGCGTTGCCATATATTGTTTAGGTAAGCCTGCGTTTCTTTTGGGCTGGCACCATTCCAGTGGTTAATGAAGCCACCTTTTTTATAACTACTATGGTATTTGGACGGCGCTGTTAGCGTTAGAAATAACCCTTGCAAGCCAAGCTCGTTGCCAATGTCTTCGCATCCACGGCAACGGGCCATGAGTTCATGCCGCCGAATCGCAGGGTTTGAGATACTTTTCTTAACCGTATCCCACATTTCCACCACTTCCTCTGTCTCTTCATCAAAGAGCTCAGATTGCTTCATGAATTCGTAATTACGCTTTTGCTGCTCTTGGTGCTCACGAATACAGTTCCAACTCGCATAGGGGGACGCCTTTGCAGACACCTGTCCCATAGCAATAGCTAGATGCTCGCGCATAATTTTACGGATCGCCCACAAACGCCCAAACCACCACTTTTCATCAATGAGTTTAGAGACATCTTGTGCAGCACTTATCGCGGTTTGTTGTACGTATTTACGGGGGATTTTCACCCCAAATTGTTGCGCGAATTGAGCAAGCAATTCATACCCTTCCACCTCAAGAATGAGCGGGTCATTTTTAGGGCGCTGTTCATTAATGGCATCAACATCGAGCTTCGCCAGCTGGTCGCCAATATGCTGCACCTTGGCGATCACAATCTTACCGATTTTGAAGGCCATCTCTTTCACTTCATCCGATTCCAGCTCGGCAAGAATACGGCTTTTCACTGGCTTGCGTGTTTTCTCTGCCTGCTCAAAATCAAACCCCATTTGAGGATGCTGAACATCAAGATCACTTTGCTTAGTGCTGCTCAGTTCTTCACTGAACAAAGCAATCTTTTGTGTGGTGGGAAGTTGTTTGTATTGCTTCAAAACCAGCAATACTCGTTGCTTCGCTGGCATTAGTTTTTTGTTTATAAACGTATTGGCTACCTTACGCCCTTCTTTTTCAAAAATACGCGCATAGCGAGTAGCAAAGTACTTGGTTAAATAGGCAGGGACGTTCTCGAATTGCTGTGACGTCCAGTGATAATCATCTGGGCTTGTGTCGTAAAGAATACGTTGAATAACAGATAAATCGTCTGGCTCTACCTGAACAGGTTGAAAGCCATGAGGAATACAAGCATTCCCCCCATCAATTGGTGAAAGGGGGGAGTTATAGGGAAGGTCGAACCGTTCTATTTCGACAGGTTCCGTTAGGTAACCCACTAACATTCATCCATGAAATCTGCTGGGTTACGGGTGATTTTAAGTTGTACTTGAATCGTGTCTTTTCCTGAAAGCAGCGTTCCAAGTAGTACCTCGTTATCTGGGTGGTGACCTTCCAACATTTCAGTGAGTAAGGTTTGAATATATTCCGGTGCTTCAGCAGCCACTTTGATTGCTTCACTCATAACTGGGCAAACTCCTGTGAGTCGACAATCATAAAACCGCCAGAGTGATTACCTTTCACAATCACACCGTTCATAACATGAGTGCAATTAAACTGCTCACAAGCGTTTTCAATAGCCAGTTCAGCACTATCGTGCTCGCCCAACTGCACGTTCATCACCTCGCCTTCACTATTTTTTACTACTCCGCCGCCACTGTTTAGGTACACCGCTAAGAAATTAAGCATTAGCTCCCCTCCCCAATCGCTGCCAAGCAGTACTGCTCGAACTGGAAAAGTGCTTCATCGTCCCAGTGGCCTAAGTCACGTAGGGCGAGCATTTCAATAAACAGGCGGCGGTTGTTCATATCTAGCTGTGACCAATGGTGTAGCTGTGGTTTCGCGTTCTCACTTTGACAAGAGCGATACCAGCTCACGTAGTGATGCGCAAAGAAGACACAAGCGCGGTCGCCTTGCATGGCTTGTTTGATGTCGGACAACACATCTTCTTGTGGTCGATGGGTTTGAACGGGGGTGAGCTTCTTTGCAATGGCGTCGAGTTGAATGAGCATTTCATGTTGTTGCTCAGTGTTGCTGCTCTCGAACCTTGCCGAAATTTGCTCAAATGACGTGTTGAATAGATGGATTTCAAAATCACTCATGCTTCCACCTCGGCTTCGGCTTCTTCACGGGCTTCAATGATCAACTCAGTTAGCTGACTTTCGATTGAAAGTAATCGCTTCAATGCGTAGTCATGGCTTAACCAAACGTTCTTTTCAAAAAGACGTTCACTGTTGTCACCGTTTTCATAGTCATGCTCTGGGACATAAGCAAAAACAGCTAAACAATTAATATGCGCTGCGTAGTTAACAAAAATATGGATAACGTCACTATTGGTGACGGCTAGTACATTGATAGCGTGAAGAATATCGAGCTTTTCACGTTCTTTGATTACTTCTACATTGTCTCGTGAAACCGTTGCCGTATTTTCAATATCGGCATCATTTAAGTTGAAGTTATTTCTAAGGTATTTAGGCAGTAGCGAACTCACTGCAAATGCGATTCGACGTTGGTTAATATTTGCTTGGTCGTTATAGCGGACTGTTCTATTCAGAAGTTCACGAGACTCACTTAACGCTTCTCTCACTTCATCTCTAAACTGTTTAGATTCTTGGTTTAACTTGATTGCTTGTTTTAGTTCACTCATCTTCTATGCTCCTACGCTAAGACGAAAAAAACGCCCCCTTTCGAGGGCAAAGGACACTGGCTAGGGTGTTAATGGGTACTGCTGAACTGGTAGTGTTTTAGGCGGCGGACATCGCCGAGTTTCTTATCAAAGCCCACCACGATTTCTTTTAGGCACTGCATTCCGGTGCGGATTTTCTGCAGCTCTAAATCATTGAAGGATTCAAAGCGTCGTTGGTAGTCTTTTGCGGGTAAGCCGCCAGCAATCAGCACTAAGCCGCGAGTTTTATCCGGCATATTGTTGAACACCTTTTTCAACTTACGGCGCGTCGCTTCACCGTTAAAAAGGGACTTACAAGCCGCAATGCTTTCCAGTGCATTAGGGGCTTTAGGCTGCGCTATTTGCTGTTGTTTAATTTGTTCTCTTGCTAACTGGGTCATCATGGCTCCTTAGGTTAAACCTGGGATTGCTGCACCGTTGGCAATAAAGTCCACGCCCATGCTTAACATTGGGGAAACGCCTGAAGTGCGGTTTTCGATATCGTTGATAAGAAGCACAAGGTTGCCGATGCCAGCTTGTGCTTTTTTAATGAGTGACTGTTTGTGAGTGCGTGATAAACGTGGGCCATTGCCGTGTTGCAATGCCCAAGTAGACAGTTCGCCAGCATTGGTGCTGTGCGTGAGTACTCTTTCTACAATGCTTTGCGCGTGTTCGGCGCTTTCAATCGGGGCGGTGACAACGTCTAGCCCAAGCAAAAGACTATTGATAAGGGTGTAGTTGCCGCTCACTTTAGAAATGGCGACCAGTTCTACAGGTTTTAGAACATGGGGCTGATCAGGATTCAGCTTATTACGCAGCATGCCGGGCTGCATTTTTAGCTTTCTGGCGATCGCTTCCATGTTCTCTTGTCTCGCGAATGAGAAACAAGCCTCGTCAAATGACTTTTGTTTGGACTCACAGAATCCGCACATTGAGTTGCTTGCGTCCATAGCCAATACTCAAATGAAGAAGAAAGGGACGAAAACGAATAGCCAACCAACGACATTGAGCCAAAGGGGGCATTCGTTTGGATAGCTTTCTTCCCAAGACTCACTTTGCGATTGGTGCAAAGTGGGTTTGGTTTTAAGGGTGGTGAGAAAGCTCATACTTTTTGCTCCGCAGAACGCTCGAACACTTTCACTAAGTTGATGAGCACGGAGCCTTTCTCGCCATGTTTAGGAAGAATTGGGATTTCGCCACGGGCTATTGCTCTATCAAGTGACGATGTAGACCAGCCAGTACGTCTAATAAACTCTTTTTTCGTGCAAAAAGGTGCGTCCAACGCTATTTGAAGACTTGCCATAAGTGGTATCCTACTTAGATAAGTTTATTTTGATGTCGAATGGTGAGATATGACACATCAAAAATCGAAAACAACATAATGGTAGATCGACAATGAGCACTATGCAACCTGTTTTTACGATCCCAGACTATTTATCTGGCAAAGAATTCACAGAAGCCTTAAAGACAGTTAACTCAGTTGACACACTTTATAAGCTAGCGGACGTATATGGCATACCAAGATCAACACTAAACACATGGAACGCACATAACCGCACTTCATTTGAGTTGATTATTCGAACGCACTTAGCGACCGGAGCTTCTGTTAAGTACATGGCACTTGGTGAAGGTGAACCTTTCGAAGGTAATAAGACCGACTCTGCATCCACCGAAAGCATGCAAATATCTAAATTGCAGGATGGCGTGTTGGTAGAAAGTGGCAATATGGCGATAGACCAAGCCACTTTAGAACGCTTTGGCTTAAAAGCGTCACTGACTCAAGTGGTTGAGGATGATGCTGGTATCTATTACATCAACCAAGAATCAACCGACCCTGTAACAGGCGACTACCTAATTGATATTGATGGGCGCTTGTCGATCAACTACCTGCAACGCTTACCAGGCAAAAAGCTGGCAATAGCGTTCGGTGAATCAACCGTCGAAGTTGCAGAAGAAGATATAAAAGTTCTAGGCCGAGTGGCTATGGAAATGAAGAAGAAATAAAACGTCTATTGATTGGCTAGGAATCAAAAATGAAAATTGGATTAAAACTGGCAACAGTTGTTTTACCCGTACCTACCGTTTTCTGGGTTGTAAAAGGACAACATCCAAAATGGGTCAAGGTTGTATCTGTTATATGGGCGATGCTTACACTTCTAATGTGGGTAGGTTTCAGCCAAGCAGATAATGGTTCTAAACTTTTTCTACCTTATGCTTTGTCATCATTAGTTTGGTTCGGGGCATTAAATGGCCTCTTAATTTTAGTTAAGAAAATCATTTCAAAGGCCAAAAATCGAAATAAAAGCTCAGAAGTTAAAGAACAACCAGAGCCAACTCAGGCACCTTTAAGTCGCCACGTAACACAAAAAGGTGCTGCGCCCCAACCTCACGCGGTAAAAAACCTCAACCACAGATGAATTGGTCGCGACTGAAACTCTGACACCGAGACGCGAGAAAGCACTTTATAAACTTGCACTTCAAATTCTCGAAGATGATGAAGTTGATTTGGAGGAATCGAAGAAACTCAGAGCTTGGTTTCGAAGGTACCCTGAATCCAAAGATGACTCTCGAACTAAAGAACTAGCTGAAACTACAGAGCTATATCTAGAAGACAAAGTCTTAGAACACGATGAAGCACTTCATCTTTTTTCACTACTTACGGATTTCTGTGACTCTGTAGAAGCAAGAGAGAAAAATAAAACCACTCGCAAAGTCTCTATCCCTAGCTCTGCGAAACGTATCAACATCGAGCCTAACTCTGGATTTTCATTCTTAAACGATTTAGACCTCGGAAATGAGTATTTCATGAGTTACAAGGACTCTGCCGGGAAGGTATCCGATAGAAACATAGTTCTTAGACAGATAGAGCAAAACTCTCAAGGCGACACTTACATCAAGGGTTATTGTTTGATGCGAAATGCTGTAAGAACATTCAGGGCAGACCGAATCTCTGGGCTATGTTGTGTTGAAACTGGAGAAGCGTTTGTTTGAAGATGTTGCGATGCAAATAAGAAAAAAAATATAACCATATAATTAGCCTAAAGGTAGGAATTAAAACTCATATTCCAACAACTAATTTTCAGATAGAAATGAATATGGTAGAGCTATTTACCTCAATCGAATCGAACTCAGTGGTCATTAACGCATGTCAGAACAACAATATTATAGCCAGTATATTAATAGGTTAAGAGTCCCTACATTTTCTAAGAACGGATTTAAGACCAACCTTCAATTTTGTCAAAAAGGTGCATCAGAAAACCTAAATTGGAACTGGCACCTAGAGAACATTCGACCTATTAACTTTTTCATAGGACCTAATAATTCGGGTAAAAGCCGATTGTTGCGACTTCTTTTTGAAGACGATTTGAGAGCTATGGACTCAGACCAATTGCAAGTTTGGGATATTATCGACTCTTGGGATAACCCCAACATTGAAAATAAAATTGATTTGAAATTGAAAGGCCTAGGTTATAACCATAATTTATGCATAAGATTACGTTCAGACTTTTATAATAATGGCTTCGAGGGTGAAGTTACATTAAACAAACTGGAATCTATAGCTGAAAATATAATCACATCAATTAAACAAACCCGTGGCGACGTAATACACCTTGAACCTATATCGCGGTTCACCAAGGCGATCACGGCTCAAAGACAACCTGCTCTTTATGAATACCTTAAAAAATATAGCGATAAATCCTTTCATAAAACCTATATCCCGCTGCTAAGGGGTCTACGTACTCTTTGTGAAGATGACGTTTACCTAAACCGCACAATGGTTGATTACTTCACTACTCCTACAAAGAAAAGAAATACTGGTGCTGGCGATACCCTTTCAATTTTCACAGGACACACTTTATATCAAGATCTGACTAAAGCTCTGCTCGGGGATCACGCCCAGCGTCGAAGCGTAAAAGATTATGAGCAATTCCTATCAGAGCATTTCTTTGAACATGAAGAAGTCGCGTTAGTCCCGCGACTTTCGTCAGGTGCTAACAACGAAAATAATGTTGTCTACTTAAAACTTGGTAACAAACCAGAGCGCCCAATTTATGAGCTTGGCGATGGTTTACAAACAATAATAATGCTTACTGTCCAAGCTTTCTTAAATGAAGAACCAACAATGTTCTTTATTGAAGAACCAGAACAAAATGTACACGCGGGGCTACAAAGAGCACTAATCAATGCTTTTCGACTTCGTCCTCAGCACATGTATTTCATGACAACTCATTCAAATCACTTTATCGATATGGCTCAAGAACATGAAGATATTTCACTACAACGTGTTCACCAGGAACTTGATGACGATAATGAAGAAATAACCGTAATAGAAAGCAGTGCTCCTAACATGGCCATACTTCAATCTTTAGGGGTTCGAGCTTCCTCTGTACTCACTGCCAATTGTTCTATTTGGGTAGAAGGAGTTACCGACAAACGTTACTTACGCGCCTATTTACAAAAATACCTTCAAGAACTGGAAGAGTCCGGTGAACAAGACGAAGCATTAAAACTAAAACAGTATCACGAAAACCTGCATTACATTTTCACAGAATACCAAGGAAGTAACATTACTCATTGGGAGTTTAGTGATACACCTGACGATTCCTCTAAGACGCCAGCTAGAAAACTCAGTCAAAATATACTGCTTATCGCAGATGCTGACATCCAAGACAAAAGCGATAGGGTTAAATCGTTACGAAAAGAATTAGGAAGCAACTTCTTACTATTGGAGTGGAAAGAAATTGAGAACTACATTCCAGAGAAGATTCTTATTGAAACCGCGAAGAAACGTTGGGAAACCTTCAATGGCAAGGACGGTTGCCAAATCACTCGTTTCAGCAATCTTGAAGGGGAAAATAAATTTCAGTCTTCTAGTGCTGGAATAGGTGAAATCTTAGAGCGATATGTAGATAAACATGGTAGCGAACGAAAGTTCTACAAGGCCGAATCTGGAACCATTAAAGACAAAGTCAAGTTTTGTAACACCGCTGTCGAACTAATGACTGACGAAACAACCAATTGGAAGTTAACTCCCGAACTACGCAAATTATGTGAAGATATTTATAAGCATATTAAGAAATTTAATTAGGGGGATGACACAGCACAAATGGCCGTACGTAAGTTAAATGAAACTAAAAACCCTTGGCTTTGCGAATGTTACCCGCAGGGCCGAAAAGGTAAACGTATTCGCAAGCGCTTCGCCACTAAAGGTGAAGCGCTTGCTTTCGAAAAGTTCACCATGCAGGAAGTGGATGATAAACCTTGGCTAGGTGATAAGAAGGACCTACGCACACTTCATGACTTAGTTGAGCTCTGGTACAAACTTCACGGCCAGCACTTAAAATCTTCGGTTAAGCTTTACCCTCGCCTCTGCACCATTGTTGAAGAACTGGGGAACCCCTTTGCCATCCAGTTCACTGCCAAAGACTTTGTTCACTGGCGTTCTAGCAGAAAAGCAAAACACAGGCACACGGGGGCGGATACAGGCAAATTGATATCCGCACCCACCAATAATCTTGATTTAAGATGCTTGCGTGCTGTTTTCAATGAACTCATCTCCCTTGGCGAGTGGACACAACCCAACCCACTAACTGGCGTTAAACAGATCCCCGTAACGGAATCTGAAATGGGCTTCTTCTCAGATAAGGATATTACTGCGCTTTTTGAGAGGATCACTAAAAGCAAACGCGCCAAAGAATACGAGCTGGTCTGTAAAATTTGCTTATCTACAGGCGCACGAATTTCAGAAGCTAATAATCTTCGTGTATCGCAGGTTACTAAATTCAAAATCACATTTCTGGATACCAAGAGCAAAAAGAACCGTACTGTGCCTATCACAGAAAAGCTCTATAATGAACTGATAGCGTTTGAACCAACGGGCGAAAAGGATAGGTTGTTTAAATGCTGCCATCACGGCGTTGCGTTTTTAATTAACCAAACTTTCCCAGACTTACCGGATGGACAGAATACCCACGTTTTTCGTCATACCTTTGCAAGCCGATTTATGGAGGCAGGAGGAAACATTTTGGTACTGCAAAAAATCCTTGGTCACAGTGACATCAAAATGACGATGCGTTATTCCCATTTCTCGCCTGATCACCTCATTCAGGCAGCGGAATTAAACCCGATTTCCAGCTTGGGACTGTAGCCATAAATTTAACGAAAAATGGCGACAAAATGGCGACAGATTTTCTGAACACTGGTCATTATTGACCAATACTGGCGAAATACGAAAACAGTAACGCATTGAAATACCTACGGAACCCTTGGTTTTACTGGCATCTAAAAATGACTACGCATTACACTAAGTAAGCAACACAGATAAATAAAAAACACCCGCTATATGCGGGTGTTTTTTTCCTTTTAAAATGGAGCGAATAGTAAACGTAAACTTGCTAGCGTTTCATACTAACAATCCTTATAACTATTCAAGCGCTTCCATCGGTGGCACAACTTCAACGGGAACACCATTTTGCGCCAACACGGCGGCTTTAGCGATTCGATCTGAGATACCATACTCATCTAACCACCACTCAAGCTCTTGCGGGATAGACATGGCTTTTTTAGTCCCGTCACTGCGCGTCAACGGCTCGTGCGCTTCAATAAACACACTTCGGTCTGGTTCAAGAGCGACTTTAATTGGTTCATCGATAACGCGAACTTGTAGTCCAACTTTCGCTTCATTAAACAGCCAATCAATATCTTTGGGATCCATACGGATACACCCCGCGCTAACACGTAAGCCGATGCCAAAGTCTTTATTGGTGCCATGAATCAAATATGACCCTGTCCCATACGCTAGGCGCATAGCGTAGTCCCCTAGCGGGTTTTCTGGCCCTGCCGGAACCACGTCAGGAAGTTCTATCCCTTTCTCTAAATAATCCTTACGTATTGATGCAGGTGGGGTCCACGTCGGGTTCTTCCGTAATTGGCTGATTTTGGTCGTCATTTCAGGCGTATCTTGACCGATTCGACCAATACCGACAGGGAAAATGTGGACGATATCTTTATCCGGCTCAAAATAATACAGTCTTAGTTCAGCAAGATTGATGACAATTCCTTTGTATTCAACCTCTGGCAATATCGTCTGACTAGGGATCGTCAAGACATAGTCTTCGGGAGGAAGAAAAGGATCGACGCCTTTGTTCGCTGCCATCAAAGACAAAAACCCTACATCATATTGCTTCGCTATGTCAGACATAGTTTCGCCAGCCACAATGCTATGATAATGGATAGTACCAACAAGATTACTGCCATCTTCGGGAAGCGCATAGGTGGCAGCACTTATCCATTGTGAGAAGCTCAGACAAGCCGCTAAAATCGTCCTACGATACATCAATGTTGATCCTTTGCTTCTTTATATACGCTTAAGGTTATCTCTCTTTGTGTCTTGTGATCAACCATCGGTTCAGGATATTGCAACTTTTGAAACGCTTCCCACTTCCATGGTTGATGAATATAACGCTTTGGTACCTCGGCTAATTCAGGGATCCACTGACGTATAAATTCTCCCTGTGCGTCAAAGCGCTCTCCCTGGCGAATGGGATTAAAAATACGAAAATAGGGCTGTCCATCACATCCTGTCGACGCGCACCACTGCCAACCACCATTATTTGCAGCGAAATCCCCATCCACCAGTTTGGACATAAAATAGGCTTCACCCCAACGCCAATCCACGTGAAGATCCTTAATTAAGAAACTTGCCACAATCATACGTAATCGATTATGCATCCAGCCCGTAGCATTGAGTTGTCGCATTGCCGCATCAACAATGGGGTAGCCAGTCTCGCCTTTAGACCATCGTTTAAAGGCGTCTTCACTCCCCTGCCAAATCACATTTCTCTCCCAACTGAGGTAACCGTGCCGACGGCTTAATTTAGGCTCGAAATAGACTAAATGCTGATAGAACTCTCGCCAAATAAGCTCACTTAACCATACTTCTGCACCTTCTGATAACAGTGACTCTGACCCATCAGATCTCATCGAGTCGAGATAGAGGCGAGCCACACACTGTCTGGCTGAAAGTGCCCCTATCGCTAAATAAGCACTAAGTTGGCTCGTCCCATCCACCGCAGGATAGTCTCGTTCCTGATGATAATGAGCGACCCTATCGCGACTAAATACTCGCAACCTATCGATAATACTGTTGGTGTCCACAGGCAAAGGTGAGCTCGACACTTGTGGGTAGCTAAAGGCAACATTCGACGCGTACCGATAGTGTGCCGGAACATCGGTAGGGACAGACACCATCGGCTTTTGAATGGTGGCCAACGCAAACTGTGCTTTCCAAGCATTTTTGAAAGGGGTAAACACTTTAAAGTTTTTACCCTGTTTATTTAATACACTGCCCGGTCGAAGTATGCATTTGTCATCAAATGACAATACCTTTTTACCGTGCTGTTTAAACTGTGCTGATAGTGCGGCAGTCCTGTCTCTTTCATTGACTTCATAGTCTAGATTCGTAAATAACTCGGTGACTCCTAGCTCCATAGACAACGCTAGCAACCACTCATTAGCCAGTTCGAAATCATCACACTGTCGATAAAGCAAAGGTACATTCAACGCCTCAAGCTCCGCATTCAGCGCTTCTAAGCGTCGGCGAATCAGATCAGCTTGAATCGGCGCTAAGTCATGCTGCGTCCACTGCTGTGGTGTAGTAATAAATACGGCGATCACTGGTGTCTCACCATCAATAGCTTGAATTAGAGCCGTATTGTCGATGGTTCTTAAGTCACGATTAAATAACACTAATCGTTTCATTATTCTCTCCTAATGCGTGCTCACTGCGATTTTCGGTCATATTCGACATCAATTAAATGCTCTATAACAGGTGAAACGTAAACCGGAACAAGATCATTGGATCGCTGCTCTCTGATCACTGAAAGGTGCTTTTCCGATAGCGATTTTTCTGCGAACAAGTGTATTCCGTGATACCCAGCAATCGCCTCTTTATTGAATAAAGCCCCAATATCATCGACACCGTCCAAAAATATCACTCGCCCTCCTTGCTCTACAAGACGGGCATAAAAAAGCCAAGCAAAAAGGTTCCCTACCGTGTCCAAATTGACCAGAAGATATTTACGTTTCCCGCTTTTTTCGATTCTGCTTGAATCATGAGTAATAACTGGTGAATGAGTAAAGTGCGAAATAACGCATATTGCAGGGACCGTTGACCCATTTTGACAAAATCTATTGCTGTCAACACAGGCATGACAAATCGCGTTTCTACGATATCCAAAGGGTACTCTTTCAGAACAAAACGGATGCTCTTTCCCACCGCATCACCATCGAGGACACTTAATGCTTCAAGTAGCTGCTCCGCTTCATCAAGGCGCAGAGACGAGTCATGCTCCGTGGGTAAAGTATTCGACTCCAACAAAGCTTTGACTTTGCCTATGGACACGCCTTTGGCAAGCCAACCTTGAACGCGCTGAATCGTCTCCACATCTCTTTGAGTGTACAAACGATGACCTTTCTCAGTACGCTCAGGTTGAACGAGATTATAACGCCTCTGCCAAGCTCTTAGAGTGACCGGTTTTATCCCTGTCATCTCTGCAACGTCTCGAATAGCGTAGCGAACAGTATTACAACCCATAACGCAGGCGCATCTCTTCTGGATGAGGTTGCAAGAATCGTTGCGATGCAAGGTAGTCATCTGGGTATGCACGAAGATAGTGCTTTAACAACGTGAGCGGTGAAAGCAAAGGCAGTAACCCAGTGCGATAATCGTCTATCACTTGTGCCAGTTCACGCTTTTCATCGGCATCCAATACGCGCTTAAAATAACCTTGAATGTGCATGAGTACATTCGTGACATTCTTACGAGATGCACGGTGCTTCAACCCTTCCATCAATCCAAGTCGATAAGCATGATAAAACTCATCAGGCCCATACTCATTTTGGTGAGCCACCAACCTACCGAGTGTTTTATAAGACGTCGGGTTATGTGCCATCAGTGTCAGTTTATAGCGAGAGTGAAATTCAACAATTTTTCCCGGAGTGGGCTCACCTTCCATCGACTGATAGAAATCATTTAACCCAAACACGCGAGAAATAAAATTCTCTTTAAGCACAGGATCATTAAGCCTGCCGTCTTCCTCTACAGGTAACCATGGCATTTTTTTCATCAAATGCTCGGTATACAAACCAACACCATTCGCCTTAGCATGACCGACTGTATAGACCTTTACTCTCTCCATCCCACAACTTGGAGATTTCGCACACACGATATACCCACACATTTCCGTGTTTTCCAACTCAGCGACTTTTTTGTGGGTAAAGGACAGCATTCCATCGGTATAATCCTTGGTCGCATCCTTCGTTTCCACTAGGCTAATTCGCTCTTCATTCGACATTAAGCGTATTGTTGGTCGAGGCACTGGTAGCCCCATCCCAACCTCGGGACAAACAGAGACAAACGAAAAATAATCCCGCAGCTCTTTGTTCACATAGCTGCTTTGCTTGTGGCCAGAGTCAAATCGAACCTTTTCGCCCAATAAGCAAGAACTGATTCCAATGCTGATAGTTTTTTCATCCATGACATACTCCTTGTGTAAAAAATGCGCTCGCGAACTTACCAAGGCACTTTAAAATAAGTGATACAAAAAATTGTTATGTACAATAGTACGTAGCCTTTGTGTAACAGTTCACTCATGTGGCATTTTTTCTTCAACATCTAGGATTCACCCAATCAATCGATTGCGCCTTCGATTTCAACAGATTTAGTTATCATCACCAGTCACCTTGGAACATTAAAAGAAAAGTGTGATTAAAATCTCATAGAAGCCTTATCATTGGCGCTAAGATTCATTTCAACAAAGAATGATGACATTCAACAGAATTCGTTAAAATATTAGGAGCAATACCATGGCTACCCCTCATATCAATGCAAACCCGGGTGATTTTGCTGAAACAGTCCTGATGCCAGGCGATCCGCTTCGTGCTCAATACATTGCTGATACGTTTTTAGAAGACGTAGAGAAAGTTTGTGATGTACGTAACATGTTTGGTTATACCGGTACCTATAAAGGTCAACGCGTTTCAGTTATGGGTCATGGCATGGGTATCCCATCTTGCTGTATCTACGTTCACGAACTGATCAAAGATTTTGGTGTTAAAAACGTTATTCGTGTAGGCAGCTGTGGGGCAGTACGTGACGATGTTAACCTAATGGACGTGGTTATTGGCATGGGCGCATCAACAGATTCAAAAGTGAACCGTATTCGCTTCAATGACCATGACTTTGCTGCCATTGCTGATTTCGGTCTTCTAGAGGAAGCCGTAAAACAAGCGCGTAGCCAAAACGTTCCTGTTAAAGTCGGCAATATTTTCTCAGCCGACCTTTTCTATACACCAGAAGCCGACATCTTCGACAAAATGAAGCACTTAGGTATTTTAGGTGTTGATATGGAAGCGGCGGGTATCTACGGCGTGGCAGCAGACTTAGGCGCGAAAGCATTGACTATTCTTACGGTTTCCGACCATATTATCCGCGGCGAGAAATTAAGTTCTGAAGACCGTCAAAAATCGTTTAACGAAATGATGACCGTCGCACTAGAAACAGCCATCAACCTATAAGTTTTAAAGCCAGTGTAACGCCTGAAATTACACTGGCTTTTTTTCGAAGCTATTTATATCAAGCCAATTTAAGAAACCCGTTTCTATAAACCTATTTATATAAACCTTAGGGGGTGAACGTGTCCGAAGGCAAATTGCCGCTGGCCGCAAATGGATTACAGCTCAATTTTTGTAAAACATTGGCGTGTGACAATTTTGGAAGAAGTGATGCAAATCTTTATATTTTGCAGCACAGTAATCCTAAGCGACCTGCGATGGTATGCCGAGAATGTGGTGCGTTTCCCCCCTACTTAACAACCAAGAAGTCCTGAGCGAGCTAAAGCGGTTGCGACTTACTCATGATGATGGACTACCTGCATGTAAAGACAGCCAATGTGAAAACTTTGGTCTATCGGTTGATACCCATAAAGAGCGTTATCACGCTTTTGGATTTAGCGGTGATCGCCAACGCTATCGATGTAAATCATGCCAAGGCACATTTGTCGATAAGTGGTCCGGTGCCAATAAAAAGATTGAGTTTCAAGAAGCATTACTGGCTTTCTTATTTACGGGTTATTCAGTCAGAGAAATCTGCCGTAAGCTTGATATCAACCCTAAAACCTTTTACGACAATATCGACCAAATCGCGAGTCGCTGTCGTAGGAAGCTTGCCCATATTGACGCGCGGTGGTTAAACCATGCTCGCCAATATACCCTTGCTTCAAACTACCAAAGCCTGCAACCCAACAGTCACAACGGCGTTTTTTGGTTCGCAACCTGCGACGCTGACTCCGGCTATGTGCTTTGCCAACACACTAATTACACGTTAGAAAATTGTGCGAACAGCGATCTTGACCATGACGCCTATCAAAACCATGCACAATTTTTGTCTAAGCAGTATGTCGCAGAAAACTATGGCAGCACCAATAAGCGTACCGAAAGCGAAAGAAGACCCCAAAGCCACCGAGATAACATATCTTTTGGGACGCCTCCTCCTAACATCAAAGAACGTATTGACATCAATTATCAGAATATTCTGGCGAGAAGTAATGTCGAAGACCCATTAGGTAATTTTTCTAAGTTCCACTATCCGAATACAGGGACACTGATAAGAGCGCCCTACACCTCTTATGCCCATTACCTCCATATCTCTCAGATGATTGGTGAGAAAAAGCCACTCGCTATCTTTATGCCTCAAGATCCGGTTCTACGGTCTGCGGCATTAACCGTATATCTTGAACGTATCAAGAGCAACAACGTCGACCTCCTGTACGTCATGCAAGATCCTAAGTGGGATAATAGTGGACTATCAAAAACGACGGATATTGCTCTTATGGGTTGGTGGCGTGATCGCTGGGCCATTGCGCACCAAGCCAGTGGGGCCAGCAAAGGGTTATGTTACCTATCATCAGCCAATGACACCTTGTCAGGCAGTAACGCTTCCTCAGACAATGTTGACGATACCAACTATTGGTTACAAGTTGCGTCTATTGAGAGCGTTGAATTTTACCAAGCCCGTTTCCAATTGTTGTTTGAAAGCTTTATTAATGAGCCAAGAAGAAAGTTAAGACCGGGCGGTATTATGCCGTTGCTCGACATCTTTCGGGCTTGGCATAATCTTTGTTATCAAGATAAGCAAGGACTCACCGCAGCCCAAAGACTCAACGTTTGTGAAGCTCCTATGACCTTAAAACAGTTATTGGAATGAGTAGATTCCCTCTAGAAGCAACCACTCTTTAAAGAAAGAATAACGATACCCCCAACACTGCGAACAAAGTACCAACAACACTACGGCAGCTAATTTTCTCACCACGAATAGCGTAAATAATTAAGATAAACAACGGGCTAGTTGCAATCAGAGTCTGCGCGATAGCTGGGTTGGCGTATTTTAGCGCCACCTGCTGTAACCATAATGCCAAAAATGTGCCGACAAAAATGGCTGCCAATAACCACATCCAATTATTATTTGTCATAGACAAGCACTGTTTTTTTATCGCATTAAACGGCTTTTTCTCCGCAAACACGACAAACATAGCGACCGCAGCAACCCCAATAGTCAGTCGAATTAGCGCGCCAAGTAATGGCGGTAAATCCCCTTGCACCAGTGCAAAATGGGAAATCACCACGCCTGACGCCTGACAGGTGCTTGCCAACAGGCCAAACGCAATGCCCTTCATATCATAACCGGTTCCGTTGCCATCATTTGGCTGAAACACTACAGAGGTCACCGCAATGGTGGTAATCACAACGCCCAGCCAGCTTTGAAGCTGCAACGCACTGCCTAAAAATACCAATGCTAAAATGCCTGAAAGTGGAGGAGCCAAAGATTCTAGAAGTAAGGTTTTATTCGCACCGATACGTTTAAGAGCCGCGAAATAAGCGCTGTCGCCAATAGCGATGCCGATCACACCGGAAATGCCAAGAATCCATAAATACCTAGGCTCTACACTGACATCAGGCATCTGAGTAAAAGGCAGCACCATCAGCATCATGACCGACGCAATAGACCCTTTTATGATATTCAACTGCATAGAACTAAAATGATGACTGAACTGGCTATAAATCCATGTTGCTATCGCCCAAACCATGGCTGCACCAATTGCAGCCCCCTCACCAATAAATGTCATCAAATTCCTCTTTAAATATCATTTATCTGTTGCGTAATACATAAATATAACAAATACTTAACCAGTTGAACTATTTCAATTCGCTATTTTAACTCTCGCAAGGATGAACTATGTTTCTTGATTACTTTGCTCTTGGACTGCTTGTTTTCGTCGCCCTCGTCATATTTTACGGCATTATTGTTATTCACGATATTCCTTTTGAAATTGCAAAAGAACGTGATCACCCTCATCAAGACGCCATACATGTCGCTGGATGGGTCAGTTTATTCACGCTGCATGCCATTTGGCCATTTCTATGGATTTGGGCAACCCTTTGGCGCAAAGAGCGTGGTTGGGGCTTTCATAAACTGGAAGAAGAGCAACATGATTTGCATCACCGCCTAGAAAAGTTAGTTGATCAAGTCTCTAACATGGAACAAGAGATTAGGTATTTAAAAGGTAAACAAGTGGTACAGCAAGCTCAAGCTGTGGAAGAGGAGAAGTAATTCATGGATCTATTACTCGTACTAACTTACGCCGCGTTGTGTATTGCCATCTTTAAAATTTTCAAGATTCCACTCAATAAATGGACCGTCCCAACCGCGGTGCTTGGTGGCGTAGTACTCATAGGTACACTTATCTTGTTAATGAACTACAACCATCCGTTTACGCAAGTCGGTGGGCAGTTCTACAGCACAACGCCTATTGTTTCGAGTGTTCGGGGCAAAGTCGTTGAAGTCAACGTAGAAGCTAACCAACAGATGAAAAAAGGCGATGTCATGCTAAGAATTGACCCGATTCCTTATGAAGCGGAAGTCATTAAAGCCAGAGCCGCACTCGCCGATGCCAATCAAGATGTGTTACAACTCGAGAGTGATTATAAAGCGGCGCAATCCGATACAATTAAAGCCGCTGCCGAGCGTGACAAAGCAGAGCGCGAATTTGCTCGATATCAAAAAGGCTTCAAACGAGGCGCATTTACTGAGCAACAAGTCGACACACGCCGTCAGTCATTCAAAGCAAGCCAAGCTGCATTTGAAGCCTCTGAAGCGAAAGAAGAAAGCGCGAGACTGGCTTTTGAATCACAAATATTCGGCGAGAATACTACCGTAGCTCAGTTAAAAGCCGCATTGATTCAAGCCGAATTTAACCTAAGAGAAACGGTTGTCCGTGCCCCTACCGACGGCTATGTCACTCAATTAGCGCTGAGACCTGGCATGATGGCAGTACCGCTTCCTTTGGTGCCGCTAATGACCTTTGTCCATAAAGAAGAAGAGTTCTTTGTCGGTGCATTCAGACAGAACTCATTACAACGACTTAAGCCCGGCTTTGAAGCTGAATTCTTATTCCGCGCGCTACCGGGTAAGGTATTCAAAGGTAAAATAGTGGAAGTCTTACCGACGATTGCTGAAGGTCAGATCAGCGCGAGTGGCACACTAAGAAGTACACAAACCTTCAATACTTCAGGTCGTGCTATGGTGAAACTGGTACTCGATGATGATATGAGTGAATACGTGCTTCCTACGGGTTCTAACGCCGAAATTGCCATCTACTCAGATAGCTTCAAACATGTGTCGATTATGCGAAAAGTTTTAATCCGCATGAAAAGTTGGCAAAACTACCTCTACTTAGATCATTAAGCAGAGGTAACCAACCGTTGGTAACGTCGCCGTTCTTAACCATAGTAATGACGAGCACACCTAATGGTTAAACAATGTGCAATAAAAATGGCAACCCAAGGTTGCCATTTTTCTATCTATTATTGGTGTTATCGCCACGAATATCATAGCGACTAATGTTATAGCCACTAGTCTTATAGCTACTAGTCTTATAGCTACTAGCTTGATATCTACGCGTATTATAGCTAGATAACAATTAATCCAATAGTGAGCGTACGTATTGCTCGATTTCTGGTACTTGGCAGTGCTCGAAGAAACATTGCTGGAATCGTTCACCTGTCACGGCTGTTTTCACCAATTCAACATCAATGGCTTTTAGCGTGTCTAAGTAGTTTTCTTTAACCACTGCCGCTTTAACTTCATTTAAAATACCAGCATTGCGTTGTTGTGGCTCAGCACGCTCAAGTGGGTAACCTTGACCACGTTCACCCGTGGTGAAGGCTTTTTCAAAAATATAGCGAACATTCAGTTCCGCACCCCAACCGTAGCCTTTTGCAAAGGCTAAAGACAACGCATTACCGTTGTTAATTTGGTTAAACAAGAACGCGTCTGACGGCTCTAAACAGTAACCACAAACAATGCCAGGGTGGATATTCAGTGACATCATCGCACCTTGACCTGTACCACAACCCGTTACAACAAAATCAACGGCTTTCGAGTTTACTAGAATGCTCGCCATGATACCTAGATGGATGTACGTAAGGTGATGATCATTTTCATCACTCATGCCCACGTTAAACACGGCATGGTCTAGTGGTGCAACCACGTTAGTCAGCTCGTTGTAAACCACTGCGTTTTTACCCGCTTGGCTGTTTTCCATCATCAATGCAATTTTCATTTGTTTCTCCCGCTATATTGCGAATCAAAAATTATAACTAAAATATTTCTTTATCACTTGGTATGAAACTATCAACAATCATACCCGCTTCAATACATGTCACTGTGTGTGGTGTATGTGCCCTATGGATGATGACTTCACCTGCACGAAGTCTTTGGGTCTCTTCTCTTGATACAAATTCAAAGCAACCCGTTAGCACTAATGTGAGCTTCTCATATGAATGGCAGTACTTCTCTACCATCCCTTGCTGAGCTGCGACACCAAAAGTTACGTCGTCACATTTATTAATATCTAAACATGACTCCTTGCGGTATCGCCTTTCAGACGGTTCATACGCCATGATATTGATAAACTAACCTTGAGAGACCGTATCTGAGCTACGTTTATCGCGATACAAACGAGCAATCGTCAACATATTCATCATAATGACCGATGCTTCAAGCAAACTTCCGCCAATTGAGCCAATCGAAAGATTATTGATAAGCCAACACGTCGCGCCAAGTAGGCATCCTAAGCGTAAAGGAATACCCTTTAATAAAAATATCGAAATGGTTCCGATGACAGTGCCAGCGATGGGCCATAATTGCCACGCATCTTGGGCCAAAGCTAATCCAACGACGACACTGATTATCACAAATAAGGCAGCAACCCATAAAGAACGGGTGTAGATCGCCATTCCTGTCCTAAACGTAGACAGCAACGCGCTCGCCGCAGACACCATCGAACCCATTAAAATGAAATGAACAAGATGGTTGAGATTAAGTAACAGCATTAAAATTTTGAGTTTCTTATCGTCTTTTTGATAAAACGTCGACATACCCAGTGCAAAACTGATGAAGCCAAAAAATTGTGCCGTTACCTCTGTCCCCATCTCACTCATTCTCTTTAGGTATTAACGCGCTAACCAACCACCGTCAACAGCAATAGTGTAGCCATTGATGTAATCAGAAGCTGAAGATGCTAGGAATACACATGGTCCAGCAACATCTCGCGGTGTACCCCAACGGTTCGCAGGAATACGCTCTAGGATCGCTTTGTTACGGTCTGCATCTTCACGCAATGCTTGTGTGTTATTCGTTGCCATGTACCCAGGTGCAATAGCATTCACATTAATGTTGTGACTTGCCCATTCATTCGCCATCGCACGTGTGATACCCATAACGGCACTTTTTGATGCTGTGTAAGATGGCACACGAACACCACCTTGGTAAGACAACATGGACGCGATGTTAATGATCTTACCGCCATCGCCTTGAGCAATAAATTGCTTAGACGCCGCTTGAGACATAAAGAAAACCGTCTTCGAGTTAATGTTCATCACATCATCCCAATCCTGCTCTGAGAAATTAATCGCATCTTCACGACGAATAATACCAGCGTTGTTTACTAGCACATCGATTCGGCCAAATTCAGTTACCGCTTTGTCAATAATGGTTGGAATGTCATCTTGCTTAAGCAAGTTTGCACGAACATCTAAGAAAGTATGGCCAGCAGCCTGCATTTTCTCGATCGTTTCCGTTGGTTCAACGTAGTTGACGCCCACAATTTTACAGCCAGCTTCTGCTAAACCAAGCGCCATACCTTGACCTAAGCCTGTATCACAACCAGTAACAATCGCGACCTTACCGCTTAAATTAAATGAATCTAACATCATGTTCCTTTTCCTCAACTTATGATTGTCATCGTCGCGATGGGTATCGCTGACTGAATATGTGATTACAATAAATCAA
The DNA here is from genome assembly GCF_055808835.1 of Vibrio sp. GJ43-1. Lineage (NCBI taxonomy): Bacteria > Pseudomonadati > Pseudomonadota > Gammaproteobacteria > Vibrionales > Vibrionaceae > Vibrio > Vibrio sp. GJ43-1. The sequence continues at coordinate 201,503 of NZ_CM147885.1, forward strand.
TAAAACACCTTTAGCAATATTTTTAAAACATCATTTCAAAAATAATTTTGATAATCAAAAATAAATGTGAGACAGATCTTAATTGAATCATTTTTTCTAAAAAGGCTTTTTAAAAATAGTGAACAGTGTTAGCTTTCGCATGTAGGACATAATGAGAAAGGAATGATCATGGAGAAATCCACGCAGCCTGAAGCCGTTTCTTCGGTATTAAAAGTATTCAATATTCTAGAGTCATTGGGTGACCAAAAAGAGATCGGCGTTTCCGATCTGTCACAGCGTCTAATGATGTCTAAAGCCACCACTTATCGATTTCTACAAACGATGAAAGGGCTTGGCTATGTCTCCCAGCAAGGTGAGGCTGACAAATATTCATTAACATTGAAGATGTTTGAACTGGGTTCCAAATCGCTAGAATGGGTGGATCTCGTTGAGCTAGCGGAAAAAGAAATGCGTGTGATTTCAGAAGAAACCAATGAAACCATCCACCTTGGCGCGCTGGATCATGGTTCGATCATCTATATCCATAAAATAGACTCGAGTCATGCATTGAGAATGCATTCTAGAGTCGGTCGCCGTAACCCTTTACACACAACCGCAATTGGCAAGGTATTACTGGCAGAGCGTGATGAAGCCTCTATTCGTCATGCATTAGTTGATGCTGAGTTTGTCAAAAGCACACCGAATACACTCGAGAGTATTGAACAACTTCTTCAAGAGCTGAGCCTCGTCAAGCAACAACACTTTGGTGAAGATAACGAAGAGCAAGAACCTGGCCTACGTTGTATTGCAGCGCTCGGTCTACGACCGCTTCGGCACCGTCATCGCTGGCGTATCAATCTCCTTCCCAACCATTCGCTTCGACGAAGATAGGAAAGATCACTACGTGCACCTATTGCATCAAGCTTAGCCGAAATATCTCGGAGCATTTAGGGTTTACCAATTATCCAGTGTAACTAACGCGCATTGTCTCGTTTCCGTTACATCGTCGGTTCATAGCCAGGCACTAAAGTTCATTACACAAAACATAACTTCCACCAACATCACTTACCAACAAAAAAAGCAGCCTGCGTCGATATGACGCGGCTGCGTTTCTTTTTCTATCACCTGGAACCGTTATCAAAAACCGCCCCGTCGGTGCAGCGGATTTGAATTAGTTTACATGAGCTACCGCATCTTTAACTAACGCGCCTAATTCATCCCATCGGCCTTCGTCAATGAGCGCCGTCGGTACCATCCAAGTCCCACCACATGCCAATACGGAAGGAATAGAGAGATAATCATCCACATTGTTAAGGCTAACACCACCTGTCGGCATGAATTTAACAGGGTACACCGCCGTTAGCGCTTTAAGCATTCCCACACCGCCAGATGGCTCTGCAGGGAAGAATTTCAATGTACGCAATCCCATCTCCATTGCTTGCTCAACCAAGCTCGGGTTGTTAACACCCGGAACAATTGGGATATTCTTATCGATACAATATTGAACCGTTCTTGGGTTGAAGCCAGGGCTAACAATGAAGTCAACGCCAGCATTGATAGCCTGATCAACTTGTTCATTGGTTAGCACCGTACCCGCGCCGATTAGCATATCTGGGAACGCTTTACGCATAGCGGCAATCGCGTCCACGGCACAAGCGGTGCGGAAGGTAATTTCAGCACAAGGCATGCCATTTTCAACCAGCGCCTTACCTAGTGGAACGGCATCTTCAACCTTGTTGATAGCAATAACTGGGATGACTTTTAAGTCCGCTAGTTTTTCATTCAATGTTGTCATTTATTTGTCCTACTAATCGAGTTCTGGTGTTTTATTCTTTGGAATTACTGCGCCTTGGTGCTGGATAACTGCGCCCGCGACCTTGTGACCCATAGCAGCAGACGCTACAGCGCTACCACCAGTGAGTCGCTTGGCAAGGTAACCAGCGCTAAACGAATCCCCTGCTGCCGTTGTATCTACAACATGGCTAATCGGTTTTGGTGCCACACTTGTCGTGTCACTATCGCAATATATTAAGCAATCTTCCGCACCACGTTTGATAGCAATTTCTGTAACGCCCGCTTGATAAGTTCGTTCGATACACTGCTCAACAACCTTGTCACCAAATAGGGCTTGATCATCATCAAATGTTAATAACGCCGTGTCTGTGTAACTTAGCATTGTTTTATAAGTGTCTGCAGCAAGCGCTTGATCACGCCACAGTTTCGGGCGGTAATTATTATCGAAAAATACTTTGCCACCGCGCGCTTTGAATGTACTCAAGAATTCAAACAACTTACCACGGCCATGATCCGTTAAAATTGCCAACGTGATTCCGCTTAGATACACTGCATCATAACTTAGCAAGGTCTCTAACAGACTGGCTGACTCAGGTTGGTCAAAAACGTATTTCGCTGCGGCGTCACTACGCCAATAAAAGAAAGTCCGCTCACCTAGTGTGATCCGTTTCAATATGATAAAGACCAGGCATTTTGTCCTTCAGCTTTAAGATTAAATGCGTATCCACCCCTTCTTGCTGCCATGCATTCATCATTTCAGTAGAAAAAGGGTCATCACCCAAAGCCGTCACATAGCTAACGGTAAGATCATGTTGCTGAGTAAGACGCGAAAGATAGAGTGCCGTATTCAAAGTATCGCCACCAAAACTCTGTTTTAGTAGCTCACCTTTACGTTGCAGTTCCACCATGCATTCGCCAATGATGGCAATTTTGTATTGGGTCATAGTTGACTGTCCAGTTGCGTTCCATTCAATAGTAATGTGTTGTTTGTGTGGATGAGCAAGGTAATTCAAGCGCGAAATGTCGCAGAATCTTCATGGGCAAGAACCTTTACCAGTCCTTGTGTTCTTCTCCACTCCCTACCATTCATCATAAATTCGAAAAAATAAATCTATTTTTATGAAATGGCGGTTCATTTTTAATAATCATACCAGTAATCAGAGTGCGGTTGTAGCGTTTATTTCCCTATTGCTTGTGATAGTGATCATCAAAAAAGGCAGCCCAAAGGCTGCCTATGCATAAGAATTAATGAACCCTATCTAAGCTCAATCACACATCGAGTATGATTCAACCCAACCATTCAATCCAACATCAAACAAATAAAAACCAAAACGCATTAGTTCCACTTAAGAACTCGAACTTCGTTTCCTTCTTCTGGGTTTCTTGGAATATTCAGAGACAACACAAGCGATATCATTGCCATCGCCGCACCGATATAGAACACACTCGCTGGCGAGACAAGCCAAATAACGCCAAATGTTACCGGAATCACCACGGCTGCTATATGATTAATGGTAAATGACACCCCTGCGGTCGATGCCATGTCGGCAGGATCGGCAATCTTTTGGAAATAGGTTTTTATTGCCAACGCCAACGCAAAAAACAAGTGATCAACCACATACAGAGCAGCGGCCCACTCCGCGGTTTGTACAAGACCATAACCGACAAAAACAAAAATCAGACCGATATATTCGAAAATAAGGGCTTTACGCTCTCCAACAATACCAATGAAACGACCGATTTTTTTCGCAAACAAAAAGTTGAACAAGTAGTTAATTAAGAAAAGTAGCGTGATATCCGCCACGCTGTAACCAAACTTCTCTACCATTAAAAAACTGAGCAAAAACGGTGAATATTTGTCGTCTTGCACCACTCATAAAGGTCAAGGCGTAGTACAACCAATAACGCTTTCGCAATACCAATTTCTTGTTTTGTGGGGTCTCAGTCTTAAACTGGGGGAACGCAAAGGCAATCACCAAAACCAACACAAAACCAATGCCACCTGAAATGCCATAAACCCAAATGTAATCCAACGCAAATATTTCTAACATTACCCATAACGAGCCATAAGTCAGCAACGACGCCAGAGCACCAATAGAGATGAGTTTACCCAGCATTTCTGGCGCTTCTTCTTTACTCAACCATTGAAGGGATAAAGACTGTTTTAACGTTTCAAAATAATGGAAACCAGTAGACATAATAAATGTCGTGATCAACAGCCCCGTAACAGAGGGGAAGAAACCAGTAATGGCGGTCCCTAACGTTAACATTAGTAGAGAAAGCACCATAAATTTTTGCTCTTTAATGAACAGCAGCACAAACACCACCGTAAAGGCCAAAAATCCCGGAATTTCTCGGACACTTTGTAGCAAACCAATATCAGCACCATCAAAATTCGCCCTTTCAATAACAAAATTATTCAATAACGCCATCCAACTAGAAAATGCGATAGGAACAATAATAGAAATGATAATGAGAAAGTTTTGCGGTGTGCGCCAATCTGATGATTTGTGGCTAGATAGCATGATTATTTTCCTGAAGTACTGATACTATTGATCTGATGGATGCTCGTTCTATTATTCGAGTGATTTTACGAGCCAATGTGGAGTCTAAACCGTTGCAAAATATAAATACAATAAAACTCGCGACTTTTAACTTATGTAACTTCGCCGCTCCTCCATTTGCCTTCTATGAAATGGACAATATCTACACGGCCCAACAATGGACTCAAAAGACTCGCTGGTTAGAACAAACGCTTCGCTTGCTAGATGCCGACATCATCGCATTTCAAGAAGTCTTCTCTGCAGATACGCTACGCATGCACTTAAACAAGCTTGGCTATCACTACTTTTACCTTAACCAAGAGAGCCATATTGAGGCGGATTATATCTATTCAGAGCCTTCACTTGCCTTTGCATCACGCTTTCCATTAACTCAACAAGCTCATCTACCGTTTCTAGCGGCGGCCGTTGGAGAGTTTAGCCGCCCTCCTTTGCATGTCACTCTCGACATTGGTAATGGGCACAATATCGATCTCTATAATGTTCACCTGAAATCTCAGCGTCCTGCATCCGACATTCTTGATCCCTCGCTTGAATCCACTGTTGATCAGTGGCTAAACGAGCTGCATGCTTCCTGCGCCTCGACGCAGTTACGACAAACCGAAGTATTGTCACTTCACAACGCCATTGTCACGCGTAAAAAAGCCACACATAACCCAGCCGTCCTTTTAGGAGACTTCAATAATAATCTTGATGCTATTGAGTTTAGTCCTCTACGATCCAGTCACTTAAGGCGCCACCCCCTATCGGCTAGTGCTATTTTTCCCTATACATTATTAGATAGCTGGGCTGTATTTCAGCAGCAACAAGCTTCACCTGACGCGGCCAGCCCCATCACTCATTACTATGGTGCAAAAGGGAATCGACTCGACCATATTCTACTTTCCCCTGAGTTTGATATTGGTCATGCTCACTCTCTATTTGAGCTTCAAAACTATCAACTGATCGACAAACACATTATCGACCCAAGATTTGGTGATGATGATGTAAGTACCGATCACGCTATTGTCAGTATAACGCTTAAACGTAGGGGCGAGCGTGAATAATGCACAAATCTATTGCATAAACAATTAAAATCAATTAGTTATATCATTACCACCCAATACTAGGACGCGAGCATGAATATCCTTATCCGGCCAACAGAATATAAAGATGCCGAAGGGCTAACGCACCTTTACTCTCAACCTAAAGCACAGCGCGAAACGCTTCAGCTCCCTTTCCCATCTATCACAATGTGGCAAGAGCGGCTAAAAAACATGCCCGTTGGTGTCTACAGTTTTGTCGCCGAACTGGATGGAAAAATTGTTGGTAACATTGGTCTTGAGCATTCACAACGACCAAGAACCGCGCACTGCGCCACTTTTGGCCTAGGTGTTCATGATGACTTTCACGGTATGGGCATCGGCAGCCGATTAATAGAAACCGTCTTAGAGCTTACCGACAATTGGTTAAATGTGCAGCGCGTTCAAATTGAAGTCAATGCCGATAATAAAGCAGCAATAGCCCTGTATACCAAGTACGGTTTTGAAATTGAAGGGGAAGCACTCTGCTCCGTGTTACGTGATGGTGAGTTCATTTCTACTTACTACATGGCACGCCTAAAAGACCAGCTTTAATCGCGACACTGCGTCTAATAATCACAACCAACCTTGTCCCCTTCCTTAATGGGGACTGATCACCCGAACATACCTTCTTGTCACCATGACAAGAATGACCTCAGCCTAGTCAAACAACTCAGTTGCATAAAGTTGGACTAGCCTCACAAACCCATAGTCACTTGGTGGCATACATCAATAAATCCCTTAGTCTTTCTCCCTTTGAAAAGGGCAGCATGTCGTGAAGTCATGCTCACGCTTGTTGCTCCAAAAGGACTGGGCTTACTTGCTCATCACCTTCAGCAAAGATAAGGAGACCGTATGAAAACACGAACAACACACTATCGAGCCCATTTATTGGCTTGCATCACCGTAGGGGCGCTGCTATCCCCACCCATCGTAATGGCATCAGAATGGGGTTATCAAGGCGAACATGGCGTGGATAACTGGGGGGCAATAAGTGCAACCTGTTCTGACGGCAAAAACCAGAGCCCCATAGACATCAATAGCGACGTCACCATAGACGCCTCGCTAGGCAATCTAGTAATGAATTATTCCGGACAAGTTTCTAATATCGTGAACAACGGACATACCGTGCAAGTGAATGTTACCGGAGACAATACGCTCAGTATCGATGGGGATACCTTTGCGCTAAAGCAATTCCACTTCCATACCCCATCAGAAAATACGCTAAATGGCGAACATTCTCCGTTAGAGGCGCATTTTGTTCATGCCAATAGCAATAACGCCTTAGCCGTCATCAGTGTTTTTTACCAAGCAGGGTTAAGAGAAGACAGTGCCTTAAAACAAGTATTGTCTAGTATCCCAAACAATAATCAAACCATACAGCCGTCAACGTCTATTGCACTCGATTCACTCCTTCCTAGAGTACGTAGCTATTATCGCTTTAGTGGCTCCCTGACCACGCCACCGTGCAGCGAAGGCGTTCGTTGGTTTGTGCTCAAAGATAAACAAACTGCAAATCAACAAGAAATCAAACAGCTGAAGACCATCATGGGTAATAACGCAAGGCCTGTGCAACCTATCCACGCGAGAAAAGTACTTCAGTAGCGAGTTACATATGATTTGCCATTTATGGTAAATCATATCTCCTCATGCTTTTCAGCAACGCCACTTGCCGAATTCATCCAACATGTTCATCTGACTTCTTCGCGAATATTCACACCGAGTAATACCGCTACATTCACACGTGCTAGTACACAAATATTGAAATCTCCCTAGCCAATGCATCACAAGACTTATAAATTTCAATCTAATTGGTTAAATCTTGTCAATCAACCTCATTTGCGCGCCTTTTTTTAAGAGGTCTATTCCAAAATTGTCAATTCCAACGGGTGAGGTTAAAGCATTTAGAAGTAATTCAAAGTTTACCGTACGGATTACGCGTAACCTGAACGTTAACGAATATGAGAGCATGTTGCAGTATTGAGAAGCTGACGACGGAAACACAAAACCGCATTCTTCTATTACTTGTTTTGATTTAACGTTAGTGAGTTCACGAAACAAAGTGAGTCCACTAAATAAAGAGGTGGTCCATGAGGCAATGCGAGATTAACGTCTATGACGTAAGAGATGAGCAAGACACCATTGTGCTAAATATCCAATTCTCAGACACCACAAAGGCGGATTTCTTGTGGAGTAATATGCCGTCATCACCTAGGCATGACTATATCTCCCACTTAGTTGTGTCTGGAAACGTGGTAGCCAAAAAATACATCACGGAAGAAGATTTAAGTGAGATGAACAGAACGGAAAAACAAAGGCTATTAATGACGTCTTAAACAGCGATACCCTTGATATCGCTGTTTAAGTCAATCAAACCCACTTAGATCGCGATAGTAACCAGTGACTCTTTCAAGCCTTCTACCACCCCTTTTGCAATCAGCAGCTGACCCTTTTCGTCCTTACCCGCAGCAGACGTTACCATCAGATCACTCATCGTTTCACCACCAAAGCCCACCATGGTAGGATTCTCAGATTCTACGCTAATGACCTGCATAACCTCGCCTTGCGGTGAAATCTGTACTACTGATTGTCCAGCATACATGGCAACCCAATAGTGACCATTTACGTCTACGCTTGCGCCATCTGGACGGCCCGCATAACCTTCAAGATCACAATGCAATTCTTGCTCGCCGTATTCACCCGTTTGTGGATTATAGCTATGTTTATAGACTTTACTTGACCCTGTGTCTGCCCAATATAACCACTGACCATCAGGAGAGAACGCTAGGCCATTACACGTCCACGCAAACATGGGTAATGCTTCAATGCTACCATCAAGATTCAATTGGTGAAACTGACCTTGGTCGCCAACTTTCGCACCATTACGTGTACCCGCAACAAAACGTCCACCGGGTGCACCACGTCCATCGTTGTAACGCATTCTTGGATACTCGGAAACCAGCGGCGCTAGCGAAGTTTTTTCACTGCTCCAACCATCAACAAGGTACATACCTGACTTTAACGCCACGATGAAGCCCTGCTCACCATACAAAGCAAAACAGCCAATCGGCTCACCGAATTCGAGCTTTTCATTTTCACCGTTTTTATTGCGCCATAACTCACCATCGCAGATGTTTACCCACATCCAAGAGTCATTACGCCAATCCCATCGAGGGCATTCGGCAAGGTCAAAATCTAGGTCTACAAATTTTTCGAACTGAATATTGGGTTGCACGCCTATGTCCTTTTGCTATTTTTCAATTGGGAGTTATTGAGTACACGCCAGCTATGCAGATTCGTACGCTAACTATACTAATTAGTACGTTAGCTATGCTGGTTAGCACACAAACGATGCTGCGAAGATAATTTGACGCTGCACTCTCATTTTATCTGCTCTTTTTAACAAAAAGTTAAGACTGGAGCTAGCAGCATTTTCGGTTTCGCTTCAGAAAGCGAGTAATTAACAGGTACAACGCACGCTGTTATATCGTCTTACTTCGTATATCACTGGCTCATATCATTTACGACCTTGCGTGGTATTGTCATTTGAGCCACATCATCATCCATGGTTTCATACGTATTCCTCCAACCCACTCGGCTTGATTGCAAACGAGTAGAAATCCCTATACTTTCTGCCTATTTGTCACGGCATCTTCATTAACTGTGACATCGTACTGATTCAATACAATGCTTATGCGGTACAAACAACATACTGGCAAACGTTCTATGTGATAACTAGGCGTTTTAGATGATAACGAAAAGGAGCCAACGCAGTGTCCATCAAAACCCTAAGTTCAAAAGTCGTCTATCAAAACTCGTGGATGACGGTCAGAGAAGATCAAATTGAAAGAGAAAGTGGCACAAAAGGGATTTACGGTGTGGTAGAAAAGCCAGATTGCGCGGTAATCATCGCGGTAGATGATGGTCAGATACACTTAGTACAGCAATACCGCTACTCCGTTGGATCCCGATACTGGGAACTTCCACAAGGCTCTTGGGAGTCGAGCCCTAAGGTTGATCCATTAACACTTGCAAAAGGTGAACTCCAAGAAGAAACAGGATTAATCGCTGGCAACATGGTGGCGGTCGGGCAACAGCTCATCGCCTACGGTTTTCTAAAACAGACTTGTCATATCTATCTCGCGACGGAATTAACCCAAACACAACGTAAACTTGATATCGAAGAAGAAGATTTAATCACACAATCATTTTCCATCGAAGAGTTTGAGGCAATGATTATCGCTGGTGACATTCAAGACATCGTCACAACTGGCGCTTGGGGGCTGGCAAAGCTTAAAGGGCTCATCGTTTCATAAGCTCAATGAATTCTTCACTTTGCAAGTTACGCGCTATAGATCCATTAACTCCAGCGCACAATATGAAACAAGAGACATTTAATGGGATGTAGATCGCGTAACTTAATTGTTTCCTGCGTGTCAATATTTTATGAACGACACTAGTGTTTATCATTGATAGTTAAACACCTTTTCGTTTCTAACTAGGATAAGTAAAAACATGGATCAGTTGACACTACAAGAACACCTAGTCATCACATTAAAATTACTAGACAAGTACCAACAATATATTTGCCGCACTGAAGACGCTTATGATTTAGAAGTGACGGTAAGAAAACTCGCCGACCAATTAATGAGTTTGCAATTATTAGACTCTATAAAAGGGTCCAATGACGACGTATCGTTTTGCATTCAATTATTAAACAAGGTCGATGAACGCACGAAAGAATCCTTAGAATTAGGGTTTGAACTCGAAGGTGCCGCACAGATTGTTCACTACTCGAATATGGCTTACAACGCGATATCAAAGGTCACATTAGGTGATCTGAGTCTCAGTTAACCATCCGATTCCCTTATACTTGATCGAGCCAACTACCCGACCAACATGACAGCTCGGCTGCAGCCCATTTTAAACTATTGATTTTATTCAATTAATAGAAACCGCTCACTAAATGTTCTGCATTACTCTCATTGACGTAAGTCATAAAATTCAAAAAAACTCCGTGTTAGCTTACGCCATATATTCATCATGACGAATAGCAAGGAGCATTCAAATGAGCAGTACTATTATCCTCCCATCTACAAACTTGTTAGGTAACGGGTGTTTAACACAAGCCATCGATATTATTGAGCAGCAAGGATTTAAGAAAACATTGATCGTCACTGACGCAGTGCTAAACAAAATCGGCGTTGTGGCTCAAATTACCGACCTATTGGCAGCGCGTGATATCTCATTTGCAGTCTATGATGGCACTCAACCAAACCCGACTATCGACAATGTTGAGCAAGGTTTAAGCCACTTAGTCGATAACGACTGTGACCTCATTATTTCTGTCGGCGGTGGTTCTCCTCACGACTGTGCAAAAGGCATTGCATTAGTGGCGACCAACGGCGGTAAAATTCAGGATTACGAAGGCATCAACCAAGCGACTCAAGCGCCATTTCCACTTATCTCAATCAATACGACCGCTGGCACAGCCTCTGAAATGACGATGTTCAGCGTGATCACTGACGAAGCCCGCCAAATCAAAATGGCGATTGTCGATCAAAAAGTCACACCGCTTATCTCAGTCAATGATCCGCAATTGATGCTTGCGATGCCGAAATCTCTGACCGCGGCCACTGGTATGGACGCACTGACTCACGCCATTGAAGCGTATGTTTCTACCGCTGCAAACCCCATCACTAACACCGTCGCATTAAAAGCGATAGAAATGATCCACACCAATTTACCGCTGTGCATCGAAAATGGTGACAACCTAGCAGCTCGTGAACAAATGGCTTACGCACAATTTATGGCGGGTATGGCATTCAATAATGCGTTGTTAGGTTATGTCCATGCGATGGCACACCAACTTGGCGCAACATACCACTTGCCGCACGGCGTTTGTAATGCGGTATTACTGCCGCACGTGCAGCGCTTTAACTATACCGCTTGCCCAGAAAAATTCCGTGATATTGCTGTCGCGATGGGAAGAGACGTATCAGGAATGGCTGTGGAAGAAGCCGCACTCTGTGCTATAGATGCAATGGCTGATTTAGCGACTACCGTCGGTATCCCTGCCAATTTAACGGAAATTGGCGTTAAAGCATCCGATATTTCCGCGTTGGCAGAAAGTGCACTGACCGATGTTTGCTGTATGACGAATCCAAAACAAGCGTCAAAAGAAGAAATCATGGCGATATTCGAAACGGCAATGTAACACTTACTCCAAACCCAGAGATGCATTCTCTAATGCGGAATCATCTTTAGGTTAATTAAGATTTACAATGTAAAATCCAGATATAGCGAACACTGAGAGCATTCTCACCTACGAAGAAAATAAGGGTCGTAACTGTGTTATCCCCTTATTTTCTTACTCTATTCGCACTTACCACAACCTTTCTTCCTTGGCTGAAAGTCCATCAAATTACCATTAACATCAAAAGATAGCTGACAACATTGCTCCAGAGTATGGCGTAAATCACGGCGTCCTTTTTGAATGCGCGACTTCAACGTTGAATAGCTAATGCCCATTTCTTGCGCCAATTGTTTCTGAGATTGTCCATTTAAATCCACGGCGGTAAGCAATACGGCAGAAGCCTCTGGCAATGAGTCGACCAACGGCTGCATACACTGAGCCAGTTGCGCTTTGGCATCTTCTTCATCTTGTTCAAACCAAAGCGAATTATCCTCTAATACTGCACTTCGCCCTTTGCGACGATATAAGTCAATCACCGCTCGATTCGCAATCTGAAATAGCCATGCCTTAACGCTGCTCGGACTTTCAAGCTTTTCCAAATTTTGATAGGTTTTAATCATTACTTCTTGCAACACATCGTCTACATCATCGGAATTCGATAACTTAGTCCACAAGAAGCGTTTCAGGCTAGCTTGATACTCGGCCCATATTTTTTCAATCATAGTTTCGCTTCAGTCATTGTTTCTTTCCAATCATGGTTTCTTCCCAAGAATAGTTTCTTCCCAATAATAGTTTCTTTCCAAGAATCGTGCAGTTCAGTCTCTGACTTGCAAAATGACAGAGGGCTTAACCACGATATCATGGTTAAACCCTCTGTATTAAAACGTCTGAAAATTAAGTATAAATCAAGTTAGCGTATAAACATCACGCCACTGCCAGATGTTATCTCACTCACGAAACCCACTATCGCTTGGCTTTCACCATGCCGTGAGAGCGAGCCCGACGCACACCATCTATAGCCAGTATCATTAACGCCGCCATCACCAATAGATAAGTAGGCAAATCTGCCGTTGCCACTCGCTCACCCAATAGCAACCCTACGACAAAAACTAATACTAGGTTCAACATAGCCCAGCAGGCCAAATAGCGACATAGATAATGACTGCGAGGCGAAGAGGAACAGCAGCATTGGCACGGAGCCTGTAATCGCCAAACCAATGTAATAGCCCATCACAGATAGGTCTAAGTTACGAATAACATCCAACGGTTGCAAATAGAACACGGCACTAAGTGCAAATGGCAACAAAAATACATTGTCTAAAGTAAAACCCACATCACTTTGAATGTTGAGTGAACGACGGTGAACAAAGTAAACGGGATAGCCTAAAGCAATCAACAGGACAATCCAGGATAAACCATCTGCCATCATATAGGCGTACGCTACACCAACCGCTGCAACAATACAGGCTACGGTTTGCAGAGGAGACAGTTGATCTCCATAAACAAACCGCCCCACTAATACCAATACCAGCGGAAGAGAAAAGTATCCCAGCGCAACAGAAAGTGTCTCACCGTACAAAGGAGCCCATACAAATATCCAATATTGAGGACCTACCAGCAAGGCTGAGAACAGATATCGATGCCAACGGTGAGTTTGACGAAACGCGCGCCAAAAAAGGAGAAAGCGCCCACTAATACTGAGCACAATCATCATGAAGAGTGCACTCCATATTACCCTTTGACTGGCAATCCAATGCCCTTCTCCCCCCTCCACAGACCAGTGACTAAACTCCGGCTGAAACTGAACATAGATTGGCATCAGTGCAAACAAGCACGAGGCAATGATAGAAGCAACAACGCCCTTTGTTGATTCGGATGAGCTTAAAAAACGGGTTAACATGGCGATTCTTACTATAAGATGTCAATAATCTCGGACATTATCGTATTTCATACTGCTTGGACATGCCTTTGTCGACATTTTTATATTTTTTTTGAATTAATTTCTCTGGATAAAAACGCGATAACTTTAGCCTTGGCGCTTTCGCCACGAGATAGACCGAAGCAGAGGCTAGAGCAAAGCCTAACATACCAAATTGGTCAAAAGATTCGCCAAATAATAGCCATGCTTGGACAGCGGCAACCGGAGGAACTAAATAGAATACTGAGGCAACTTTAGAAGACTCGCCATGCTTTACCATATAAAGCAGTAATAACACCGCGACACCCGATAACACGACCACCAGCCACAGCATGGTCAATGAAAACGCCCACGTCCAATTCACGTCTCGAGTCTCAGTCATCACCGCCACGGGAATAAATAACAGCGCAGCAGCAATATATTGCGTCATCGCTCCACCAATCATATCGACGCCCTGACAAAATCGCTTTTGATAAAGCGTCCCAAAAGTAATGCCCAACAACGCCGCAAAGACAAAAATAAAGGCGGCAAGCTTGTCACTCCCCTCTTGCCAGTGGATGTTACCCACCAATACGCACCCAATGCCGATAAAACCAATAACTAAACCCAACCACTGAGAAGGCTTTAAAACCTGCTTAGCAAAACTGGTCACAATCATGGCCGTCAACAAAGGCTGAATGCCAACTAATAGCGCACTCAACCCTGCTGGCATCCCATATTTAATGGCTTCATAGGTACCACCTAAATAGAAACCATGAATTAGCATACCAACGACACAAGAATGCAGTAGCGCTTTTCCTGTAGGTATCGAGCGTCTGAGCAAGATGATAAGCACTGAAAACAACACGACGTTACCCAACATACGGATGGTTAATAACGTTGCTGGTTCGGCATACACCAACCCAATTTTTGCGCCCACAAAACCCGATGCCCAAAGTACAACAAAAATAAAAGGAATAGCTTGTTTTAACATGATTTTGCCTAGTCATCCGCTCCATGATGGTGCTAAATTAACAGGGTACAAAATTGACAGTAAGATACAGTTTACTTTTATTTTATGGGTACAGATTAGCGCCGCACAACTCAGAGAGTCCGCGGCCATGTTTTCGCCGCTATGTTAAGGAATGATGATGCCTGCGACTCAAGCCAAAGCCGTCTCTCGCTATAAAGCGGTGGAGGACTATATCGAAAAACTCATACAAAGCGGCGGTTTAAATGTGGGCGATAAGCTTCCGTCACTTCGTGCCACCAGCACTAGATTAGGAGTCGCGAAAAACACCGTCATTCGGGCATACCAAGAGTTAGAAGCCGTTGGTAAAATAACTGCCCGTGACCGTTCGGGATTTGTCGTACACCGCTCATTTTTAAACAGCTCGGCGCCGCTTTCTATTTCAATACCGGTTGAAACAATCCCCACTACGGTCGACTTACTATCAATGACCAAGCAAATCCTTGGTCAATCTCGAGACACATTATTAATGCCAGCAGGTTCAGCTCACCCAAACACGGAAGGCCCCGCAATTAGTAGCCTGTACGCAGAAATTGGTCGCCACAGCCGGGCGCAATCCCATATCCCTAGTCACTATCAACTCCCCCCAGGAAACGAAAAGCTACTCAAGCAAATAGCAAAACTATCCATTGACCAAGGTATTGATCTTCAGGGGGAGTCAGTGTTTGTCACTAACGGTTCGCAACAAGCCATCAGCCAAGCATTACGAGCAGTGACCAAATGTGGAGATACCGTCGCAGTCGAATCACCTTGCTATTTTGGTATCTTATTAATGCTTGAATCACTAGGTCTTAAAGCATTGGAAATCCCAAGTTCACCGGAATTGGGTCTGCATGTTCCTTCGTTGCAATCCGCTCTTGCGCAATGGCCTGTGGCGGCTATCGTCGTGACACCAAACTATACCAATCCAACAGGCGCATTAATGCCGCTAGAGGCTCGTCGACAATTACTCGAAAATAGCGGCAATATTCCTATTATTGAAGACGATGTCTTCGGCGCGCTAGGCAACAATGCTGCTATTCCATCGCTCAAGCAACTCGATACACAAAAGCGAGTGATTTACTGCACCTCACTCTCTAAAACCTTGGACTCTCGCCTTAGGGTCGGCTGGCTTATCGCTGGTCAGTACCGCCATCATATAGAGCGCTCACTCATCAGTGACAACATGGGCAGTCAAAACCTTATTCAATCCGCTGTAGGGGAATTTCTCGCCACTGGAAAATATAAGCAACATGTTCGCCGTATGACACGCCACTACCAAAATAATCTGACGCATTTTATCGCCTTGCTCCGCCAGCACTTAGACAGCCACTTTCTCGATCAGTACACGCTCACGAGTCCCGCAGGTTCCTTTCTATGCTGGTTGACTCTTCCCACTCATTACGACAGTCAGCGAATCTATGAACAATGCTTAACAAAAGGGGTATCGGTACTGCCCGGAACATTATTTGGAAGTAAAGGACAATACTCGCACTGTCTACGTTTTAATGTCGCCAATTTTCATGATAATCAAGCGTGGAGAAGCGGTATTCATCGCTTTGTGGCCATTCTTGAGCAACAGCGAACTCAGAATACAGTCTGAATAATATCGTGACCATGGGCAAGAAAGTCACCATGACAGCGTAGTAAAAAGACGACAAAGTACGATTTGAATGCAACGAATAAATATCAAGTCAGAAACTATTCGTTATGATAATACCCGATACTTGAAGTTGGCGAATAATGAGTGATAATACACGCCACGCTGACTTTAGGATTAAAAGTTACTGTTTATAATAACATTAAATGCAAGGAGCACTTTTCGCCTCACAATTAAGAACATACTTCCTATGAACAAAACCCATACATCATCAATCACCTCTCTGCTCGCTACCGCACTTTTTCCGCTCCTTATGTACACGCAGGTCTAATGGATTCATTCATTGATCCCGACGATGGACGCATAGATGGTAGTCAGTTCATCCTAGATAACGCCGTAGGGTTCTTACCAATCCCACTCACCGTCACCGATCCAGCCGTTGGTTTTGGCGGCGGTGCAGCATTGCTCTTTTTTCATGAATCAGAAGAGCGTAAAGCGAAGCGTCTCAGCTTATGAACATGTGGGTGATATTCCTGCTAGTGTATCGGGTGTTATGGCCTTAGGAACCAGCAATGGCAGTAACATGGTTGGGGGCTTTCATTCTGGAAACTGGCTTAATGATCGCGTGAGGTACTTAGGCGGAATATTTAGTGCAACTTTCAACCTAAAGTTCTATCCCATCCCGGAACTAGGAGCAACGGATCTAAGCCTCAAGGGGAGCTACTTTTTTCAAGATTTAGATGTACGTTTAGGCGACAGTAACTTCTTTGTAGGGGGGCTTACAGCTATATGTCATCTGAGTCGACTATTGCTGGGCAAAAAGATCTAAACATAGACTCTCAAGATGGGCGATTAGGGTGGCGAGTCTCCTACGACAGTCGAAATAATCAGTTTGCTCCGCGTGAAGGCACCAAAGCACAATTTCAAGTTGATCACCATCGAAAAGCGTTTGGTGGGCAATTCAATTATCAGAAATATCATGCCTACGTTCATAATTATCGACGTTTGTCAGAAGAGTGGGGGCTAGGTTTACGCGCTGATGCCAAATCCATCTCAGATAATGTCGACTTTCCTGCGTCTATCTACGCCAAGCCGTTTGTGGAAATGCGAGGCATCGCAGCCATGCGCTACCAAGCAGACAACACCGCGCTTGGTGAAGTGGAACTAAGCTATGATATTGATGACCGTTGGACGGTGCTGGCATTTGCCGGGGCAGGGGCGGCATTCGATCACGATCAGAGTCTCGCTCAAACCAAGTTACACTATATCCGTGGTGGTGGCTTCCGTTACTTGTTAGCCAGGCAGTTAGGGTTAAGAATGGGTGTGGATGTCGCGAAGGGTCCAGAAGAATGGACGACTTATATTCAATTCGGCGGGGCATGGTAGCCAACAGAATTAACTAAGCCTATGTTATAGGCTTAGTTATCTCTAACACTGGGCTGGTGCGCTGCACATCATACGGCTTTAGGCTTTAGGCTTTGTCATCCAATACACTGAGGTAATCACCAGAACCATACCTAAAGCATGGAAAGCCGTAAAAGCCTCTCCTAATATGGTCACGGCTGCGATAGCGGTAATGACAGGACCAATGTTCGCAGTTAGACTAAACTCTGTTGCTGTTAATCTTGCCATCGCAGCTGCCATCAAATATGACGGAATAACTGTACATAACACCCCAAGCACGATACCAAGTGACACAAGTTCAACGCTCCATTGCATGATTTCAGTTTCCGACCATTGCAAATGCAACAAAATAGCCAGACCTACACTGCCCATACCTATACTGGTAAACGCGGTACTCCCTAACTGCGTAATAACGGGTTTACTTAACACTAAGTAACAGGCAAAGATCAACGCCGAACTCACCGCCAATGCACTCCCTCGCCAAACATCACTGCCTAATGAAGACACATCATGTACCACAATAAGTGTAATGCCGGTATACCCAATCACCACAGCTTTTAACACGTTAGCACTGGGTTTCTTCTTTAAGAAAACCCATGAAATAAGCACCACAAAACTTGGAAATAGAAACAATAATAAGCGCTCCAATTGAGCTGAAATATAACTTAGTGCCTCAATATCCAAATAGCTGGCACAGTAATATCCGAGAATACCCAGTGCTGCCGCCATCAAACCGTGATTTTTGACTTTTGTTCGTTGCTGTTTATCACGACATAGCATCACCAACACGACCAAATAGAAAGGCAACGAACTAAATGCACGAAGCGACATTATCGCCGTTGTGTCACCGCCATACTGATAGGCAATTTTTATCAAAATAGGTTTGATTGAAAATAATGCTGCGCCGAGCAAAGCTAGCAGTATTCCCGTTAACAGATTTTTTGAAAGCAACGAATCGCGAGTCGCGTCAGCCATGCAGACTCCCGCGCCTAGCTTAGACACTTCGTCATTTTCTGTATTGCTAACGTTTACTTGGCGAATGTCTGAGTTGCTCTCATTCGCTATGTCGTGGTTGGTCATTCTCATCTCCCTTATGTTTTGGGGCTACGAGAAATTGAGAAGGGCTAACCTAACTACGTCACTCGTAGCCAGGCACAACGTTACCTACCGGACTACAGGTATAAGCAGCAGAAGCCAGAGGTAAGTCATTGTGTGTGTCATTCGATTCTCCATAAATCAACACTGACTACACTACGGACAAATCAGTGATTATGCAACCTCATCAATAACATACTAAAAATGACATTATTCCTAGAGATGATCGGATTGATTCACTATCAACCCTATCCCCGAACAACCTTTTATCGGTCTACCTTCCTTATGATCTACCTACGTTATTATCTATCTACGTTATTATCTATCTACGTTATTATCTATCAGCCCGCGAAGATAATTACATAGCCATTGGATAGAATGGTCATTAATACTGGCTTTGTTCCAAACCAGACTATAACCCAGGCGGCCATAATCAAACGGCGCAGGTTTTGCCACCAGCCCTTTTGCTTGCATTGCAACATCGGCCCACTTTTTGGAGCAAGTAAACAGTAAATCAGACTGATGACACAAAATCGCCGCCGAACCAAAATCTGGTAGCATCACTTTTACATCGCGCGCACGATGGGTTTGACGTAACGTTTGTTCGAAATAAGGACGATTTAACTCAGAATCCGTGATACCGACATGCTGACTGTCTAGGTAGGCTTCAATAGTGAGTTCTTGATTGGCTAGCGGATGCGTTGGCGACATCAAACAGACAAACTCATCTTCTAAAATAGGCTCCCAAATCAGATCCTTCATATTGGTGGGTGACTGGCTCACATCATGAGGCAAAATAATAAAGTCGACCTGTCCGCTCATTAGCGCATCAAACCCATACTTTGCCTTAGTCAGAATATTAAGCTTGCCGTTTGGGATACAGTCATTGGTCAAATGAGCTAATGGTTTCGCGAATAATTCAAAGGTACTTTCACGCATCGACAAAGAAAACCGCCCTTCAAATCGATTAGGAATAAAGTTAGTTTGGTTCAATAACCCGTTCATACTCGCTAGCATTGAGTGCACTAATGGTGCAATTTTTAATGCGTAGCGCGTGGGAGTAAGTTGTGTTCCATCGCGGTAAAACAGCTCATCTCGTAAAATTTCCCGCAGTTGAGCGATCGTCTTACTGACACTTGAGGGTGTCACGGATAAAATTTCTGCTGATTTCGTGACACTATTGGTATCCAACATCACATGCAAAGCGGTTAAGTGTTTAAAGCTGACACGAGACAGTCCGTCAAAGTCCATTATCTATTCCATTAGATTTATCGTTAATTGATCACAAAGGCGCTTGAGTTCAATGGCATCCTTTGTAGAGAGTTTTGCTTTACACGCAATTGCCGATGGTACAGCCTCAGCTTTCTCTTTTAACGCCCAACCTAAGCATCGGTTAAAGAGATCAGTCTTGCACGTTCATCCATTTCACAACGCCGACGTAGCACAAGGCCTTTTTGCTCTAATCGTTTCAACAATGGGGTCAAGGTGCCAGAATCAATATTCAAATCCTGACTAATATTTTTGACATTCATTGGCGACTTTTTCCACAGCACTAACATCGACATATATTGTAAATACGTCAAGTCTAACGCATCCAAAATAGGACGGTATGCGCGTATTAACGTGTTGCTTGCCCTATACAATGCAAAGCAAACCTGCTTATCCAGATCTAAGTTATCGGGGCTATTTACATCCATCATTATGAACCATAAAAAATTAAGTTGTGCACAATATACTTGCAAATGTCATAAACAATCAATATAGTTTGCACACAACTTAATTGATCACAATTAAAATACACTACCATAATGAAAGGAATTGACGATGAGCGCTCTATATACAACTTCTGCAACAGCACTAGCTGGCCGAAATGGACAAGTTAAAACCGATGACGGCATGCTCGATCTTGCACTGTCCTATCCAAAACAACTTGGTGGAACAGGCAATGCAACCAATCCTGAACAACTGTTTGCTGCGGGATATTCCGCTTGCTTTTCTAATGCCATACTGCATGTCGCACAACAGCAAAAAATCCCGCTGAAACAAGCACCGACAACGGCAGTCGTGGCGCTAAAAGCGAGCGAAAATGGTGGGTTTGTTTTGGACGTAGCGTTAGATGTAACACTTGAATTAGACATCTCTGCAGCCGTTGAACTTGTCAAGGTTGCTCACCAGGTTTGTCCGTATTCAAATGCCTTGCGTGGTAATGTTGACGTTAAAGTCACGGCTAATGGCCAAGCTCTATAATCGTTTACAGATAACATTCGTCATCGCGTATAAAAAAGAGCGCACTCAATCTTTGTTGGTGCACTCTTTTTTTGCAAATGTGAGGCGGGACAACACCACACTCAAATCAACAATCTCTACTTAATTGACGTCTTATTTGGGCATCAAAACGGCATCAATGACGTGAATCACACCATTACTAGCCGCAACGTCCGTCGCCACAATATTGGCATCGTTGACCATCACATTTCCGCCATCGACGTTAAAAACGACCGACTGCCCCTCTACTGTCACGGCGCTGTCCAATTTAACAACCTCTGCCGCCATCACTTTACCGGGTACAACATGGTACGTCAGAATGGCGATGAGCTTATCTTTGTTTTCCGGCATTAAGAGCATATCAACCGTACCAGCTGGCAGTTTCGAAAATGCATCATCTGTCGGTGCGAACACAGTGAAGGGCCCTTCCCCCTTCAATGTTTCAACCAGGCCTGCCGCTTTCACTGCCGCAACTAATGTGTTAAATGAACCATTTTCTGAAGCGACATCAACAACGTCTTTTTTCATACCATGGTCGTCGGCTTGTGCTCCACTCATCAAGAGAAAGCTTGCAGCTACAACCGATAAAAGTGTGATCATTTTGTTCAACATGCTGTCTTCCTTTTCCGTCGTTTTGTTAGGTTTCACCGCCTGCTTACGTCACAATCTCACTCAGCGATCATTTTTTATACACCCCCTACTTAAAATTAAGTCCCGTAACAATCCATTCGATTTAGCCCGTCACTTTATTCACTTGCAAAAATTAGCGCCCCAATCGACACCCAGCCAATGCCACACAATGAGAATTTCGCCACATTAGCGATCTCGATCAAGAAAAAACATAAAATTCATAGAAAAGTAATAGCCGACTCGAAAAACTTATTTTATAATGCGAATTAATGTTTCAGCACACACAAATTTTTCTATTAGGGGAAGAACATGAGACTTATTCCATTACAAAAAGCAGAGCAAGTAGGTAAGTGGGCAGCGCGTCATATTGCAGAGCGCATCAACGCTTTCCAACCAACGGCTGACAAGCCATTTGTACTTGGTTTGCCGACTGGTGGTACACCGCTATCTACTTATAAAGCACTGATTGCGCTTTATAATGCTGGAGAAGTGAGTTTCAAACACGTTGTGACGTTTAACATGGATGAGTACGTAGGCATCGACCCTAACCACCCTGAGTCATACCGTTCTTTCATGTACAACAACTTCTTCAACCACGTTGACATCCAAGAAGAAAACATCAACCTTCTTGACGGTCAAGCTGAAGATATCGACGCTCACTGTGCAGCATACGAAGAAAAAATGCGCTCATACGGCAAAATCAATCTATTCATGGGTGGCGTTGGCATTGACGGTCACATCGCATTCAATGAGCCTGGTTCTTCTTTAGCGTCTCGCACTCGTATCAAAACTCTGACTGAAGATACTCGTATTGCGAACTCTCGTTTCTTTGATGGCGACATCAACCAAGTTCCTAAATACGCACTAACCATTGGTGTTGCTACACTACTTGATGCTGAAGAAGTCATGATCCTAACACTAGGTCACAACAAAGCACTTGCACTACAGATGGCCGTTGAAGGCTCTGTTAACCATATGTGGACCGTGACAGCGCTGCAAATGCACCGCAAAGCTATCATCGTTGCTGATGAAGCAGCACAACAAGAGCTAAAAGTGAAGACCGTTAAATACTTCAACGAACTTGAAGTAGAAAACATCAAAGGTCTATAACAAGACTTTTTGACAATAGGTAGCGGAACTTTTCTGTTACCTTTTGTTCTAAAAAGAGGTCACTTGATACAAAAAGTGACTAGCAATGGAGTGCTAGCGTATTCCAAAGCTCCGTAAATGTCGGGCTTACATGCCAAGCTAGGCCCGACACCTCCTCTCTGATAACCTTTTTAAACACCTGCAATTCTATATTCGTTAACTCCATACTTTTACCATGAGCTCCTTGATATTATCAAAGGGTCTCAACATGCTAAAACAACGAACAAAAATCCTTACTCTACTGCTAGCAGGAATCATGGCTATCGGTTGTGCTCAAACCACTGAAGGGCAACAAATACAAAAAGAAACGGCAAAAATGGGCGCCACTCACGGAGCCGTTTTTGGTGGTGTAGCGGGGGCCATTCGTGGCGTATTTAACGGGGACATCATCGGTGGAGCTGCAGAAGGAGCCCTCATTCATGGTGCAGCTGGCGCAGCGGCGGGTTCTGTAGTTGGAGGCATATATGCCGATGAGATTGCAGAAGAAGAAAAACAGCAAAAAATCCAATCACAAAAGCAACAACAAAAAATAAAAGAGCTCGAAAGAAAAGTAGAAGCATTAAGTAATTCGAATACTGATGTATAGCAAAATGACACGAAACCTATTGAGTCGTGCTAATCAGGATAGTCATCGCGACTCTTACAATCTAAAACTTCTCTTTCATTTTTACATAAACGTATCGCGATCAAAATCAAGCCTGTGTGAAGAGGGCTTGAAAAGCACAAGCTAGGTTGAGAAACTACCCTTATCAATCTTTTCTCTCTGACAATAATGACACCAAAACAACTGCTCAAATCTCTTTTTGGTTACGATGACTTTCGTCATCAACAAGCTACGATTATTGACACCTTAATTTCGGGTCAAGATGCATTGACATTAATGCCGACTCGATGGAGGTAAATCCATTTGTTATCAAATCCCCGCCATTCTTCGTGAGGGGGTTGGTATTGTGGTGTCACCACTGATCGCATTGATGCAAGATCAAGTGGATGCGTTGCATCAAATTGGAGTAAAAGCGGCTTATCTCAATTCGTCTCTGAGTCCTTATGATCAGCAAGCGGTCGAACAGCAGCTATTAACGGGAGAGATTCAGATTCTATATGTCGCTCCAGAGCGGCTGTTAATGGAGCGAACATTATCGCTATTAGAGCAAACTCATTTGTCGCTATTCGCTATCGATGAGGCGCACTGTGTAAGCCAATGGGGTCATGATTTCAGGCCAGAATACCAAAAACTCAGCATCCTAAAAGCACGTTTTCCTTCTGTGCCAAGAATTGCACTCACCGCGACGGCAGACAGTCGAACAAAAGATGAGATCATTGAGCAACTTGGGCTGCAAAATGCCCAAATCTTTGTGCATAGTTTTGATAGACCGAATATCCACTATCATGTCTCCGATCTCAGTAACGCTAAGCAAGAGCTGTGGTCTTTTATTGAAACGAACCATGCCTCGGATGCTCGATATCGTCTATTGTTTATCGCGTAAAAAAGTAGAAGAGACCACAAAGTGGCTATGTGACCAAGGAAAACAAGCGCTCGCCTATCATGCGGGCATGTCCAACGAGCAACGCGCCCAAAACCAACAGCGCTTTTTACGTGAAGATGGCATCATCATTGTGGCCACAATCGCATTTGGAATGGGCATCGATAAACCAGATGTTCGTTTTGTTGCCCACCTAAGCTTGCCGAAAAGTATTGAAGCGTACTATCAAGAAACCGGGCGCGCGGGTCGTGATGGCGAACCAGCTAACGCTTGGATGGCGTATGGCATGCAAGACATGGTACTGCAAAGACAGATGGTGCAAAATTCTGAAGCAAATGAGCAATTTAAGTTCACCTCTTTGCAAAAGCTCAATGCTTTATTAGGCTACTGCGATCTGGCTAGCTGTCGCAGACAATCTTTACTTGCCTACTTTGGTGAGACCTTAGAGATGCCATGTGGAAATTGTGACAACTGTGTCTCACCACCAGAAACGTGGGACGGTCTTGAAGCGACGCAAAAAGCCCTGTCTACCGTATTCAGGACCGAACAGCGTTTTGGCGCAAGTTACCTCATCAATATCTTACTTGGCAAATCTGATCAAAGAATAGAACAAAACCAGCACCACACGTTGTCTACTTTTGGTATTGGCACCGATCTGTCGGCGAAACAATGGCAAGGTGTCTTTAGACAGTTACTGGCGATGAATCTACTCGAAGTGCATGGCAGTCATGGCAGCCTAAGACTCACTGAGCTTTGTCGTCCCTTCTTAAAAGGTCAACGTCCTATACAGCTAAGAACATTACGAAATAGCTCGACGAGTAAGAAAACAACAAAGAAACAGAAGCATCTTGGTTTAACATCAGCTGACAGCAAGCAATTCGAGACATTAAGGGAAGTTCGCGCCGCTTTAGCGTCAGAGCAACAGGTCCCGGCGTATATGATTTGTCACGACGCAACCCTTCAAGCGTTAGCAGTAGAGCGTCCAGAATCTAAAGAAGCATTGAGCCAAATATCTGGATTCGGTGACACCAAAATTGAAAAGTATGGTGACCGCTTTTTGGCCGCTATCGTCGCTAAAACACAAGAAGAAAATACGCTCACGGATACCGAACTTGAATCCTTGTCGATGCTAAAGCGTGGATTAACTACTGAGGACATCGCTGCGCAACGCCAAATAAAAACAGCGACGGTGCTCGCACATTTAGCGATTGCAATCGAGAATGGTGTGTGCGACCTAGAGCAAGTACTTGATCTGTCTTCATCAGAGATCGACACCATCATCGTACAAGCCACCACGCTCAATATACTATCAGAAGGAAAACTCAAGCCCTTGTATGAACACTTTGAGCAGCGTTATGATTACGGACAGTTAAAATGCGTACTGGCGAAAATGGTTGCTACATCGCAGAAAACCATTTCGTAACGCACTGTTTCGTTACAAACTATCCAGTTACAAACTGCTCCGTTACAACTAACCGCACCACAATAAGAACATTAACAGTTCCGACAGCGCCATGGTATTGAAGAAAGGTAATGCTCTCTTCAATACCATGCCCGCGTACCAGCGCTCATAACACCATCCACCCATCTACCCATCTACCCACCCAACCACCCAACCAACCAACCAACCAACCAACCAACCAATTATTCAAACTGATTAATCAGATTTGTAGTATTCTTTCTCTCGATATCGGCGTATGATTTCGCCACACTCAAAATGTAAGAGGATATTAATCACCGTGTTAATTACGCCGCCTTAAACGCTCCATCCCCCCTCTATAGCACTCATTGCTAACTTAAGCACTGTACTAGCTTTAGTACCATGCTCACCTTTGCGCTTACTCATAATCAGCCAATTTAGGCTAATTTGTCGCGCCAAAAATTCAGATCAGCAGCACTCACCCCAGATATTATCTGGTGCGTTTTGCCGTGCAAAAATTGAGAACTCAATGTATACAAACTTCAAACTTGACTGGATGTCTAACATCCGTGGCGACCTGCTCGCAGGTATCGTCGTCGCCCTCGCTCTCATCCCTGAAGCCATCGCTTTTTCAATTATTGCGGGAGTCGACCCAAAAGTAGGGTTATATGCCTCCTTCAGTATTTCCGTCGTCATCGCGTTCACCGGTGCACGATCTGGCATGATCTCCGCCGCCACAGGAGCAATGGCGCTCTTAATGGTGACCCTCGTTAAAGAGCATGGCCTAGAGTACCTACTCGCGGTGACCGTTCTAACGGGCCTGCTACAAATTTTAGCTGGCTATCTAAAGCTCGGTAATCTGATGCGTTTTGTCTCTCGTTCCGTCGTCACTGGCTTTGTTAACGCGTTAGCCATTCTCATTTTTATGGCTCAACTCCCTGAACTCACTAATGTCACTTGGCATGTCTACGCTATGACAGGTGCTGGGTTAGCGATTATCTACCTCTTTCCCTACCTTCCTGTTGTCGGAAAATTGCTTCCCTCTCCTTTAGTCTGCATTGTCGCCCTCACCCTATTCTCCATGATGTTTAATATTGATGTTCGAACGGTCGGAGACATGGGCGATTTACCTGACACTTTACCCATTTTCCTTTGGCCAAATGTTCCACTCAACTTGGAGACTCTACTGATCACCTTCCCATATGCCGTGGGACTTGCTGTTGTAGGCCTCTTAGAGTCAATGATGACGGCCACTATTGTGGATGACTTGACGGATACCAACAGTGACAAAAACCAAGAATGCAAAGGCCAAGGAATCGCCAATGTTTGTACCGGATTCTTAGGAGGGATGGCGGGATGCGCCATGATTGGTCAATCGATGATCAATATAAAATCGGGCGGACGAGGCCGTCTATCCACCCTATCAGCCGGAGTATTCCTACTCATTATGGTGGTCTTTCTTGGGCCTTGGCTAAAGCAAATACCCATGGCAGCATTGGTCGCAGTCATGATCATGGTATCAATCGGCACCTTCTCTTGGCGCTCGATTGCCGACCTTAAAAAACACCCTATTTCCACTAATATCGTTATGCTTGCGACCGTCAGCATTGTCGTCGCTACCCATAACTTAGCCATTGGTGTATTGGTTGGTGTCTTACTCGCATCCTTGTTCTTTGCTAATAAGATTAGCCGCATGATGATCATAAAAAATCAGCCTACAGAGGATCATGTTCGCAACTATACCGTGGCAGGACAGATATTTTTCGCATCTTCAGATACATTCATCGAATCCTTTGATTTTAAAGAAGTGATTGAGACCGTCACGATCGACTTATCCTCAGCGCACTTTTGGGATGTCACGTCCGTCTCGGCGTTAGATAAAGTCGTCGTCAAATTTCGCCGCGAAGGGACCCACGTCAATTTAATCGGCATGAACCAAGCAACACGTACCATCGTGGATAAATTTGGCGTACACGATAAACCAGAAGAAGTAGAAAAATTATTGGCCGGACATTAAGGAGAGAAAAATGAAAAACATAATTGCTTGTATTGATGGGTCTCACTCAACCATTTCGACTTGTGAAGCTGCTGCTTGGGTCGCAAAGAAGCTTGCTGCCCCTCTCGTTCTCTTCCATGCGCTGGACAAAACAACGCGTCCTGTTGCAAGTGAGTTTTCTGGTCAAATAGGGCTAGGAAGCCAAGAGGAACTGCTAGAAGAATTGGCGGAGCTTGACGAAACGCGCAGTAAAATCATGCTACAACATAGCCACAAGATGCTCGAATCTGCCTATGAGTGGGCATGCCGAGACGGGGTCAATGACGTCAGTAAGTTACAACGGCATGGCAGCCTAATCGAAAGTCTGTCCGACCTCACCAGCGAATTACGAGTGTTAGTCATTGGCAAGTCGGGAAGACATCGCAACACTGACAATACCATCGGGTCCCAACTAGAGAGCGTGATTCGAGCGGTCCACGAGCATATTCTCGTGGTCAATGACCACTTCACCGCCCCTACCTCTTATATGATTGCTTTTGACGGTAGCCCTATTAGCCAGAAGCTCATTGAAAAAGCCACCCAGACGCCATTGCTAAAGGGACTGCCCTGTCATCTCACAACTATCGATGAATCAGGAAACAAAAGTCAGGCCTTTGCGCAGGCGAAACAACAGCTACAAAGCGCAGGCGTGAAAGTGACTGCAACTCGGCTTAATGGACCCGTTGATGAAGCACTGCTCAACTACCAGCTGCAACATCAGGTTGGTATGATTGTTATGGGAGCCTATGGACATTCCAAGCTAAGACAGGTATTTGTTGGTAGTAATACAACTCAAGTACTGGCAAATAGCAAGGTTCCTTTGCTGCTCATTCGTTAACGAGTGCTAAACCTAAGCAACAATGAATTGGGAACAACAATGAATTGGGAAAGGATACGTTGCAAAGTAACTGTATTTTCTAAGTAACTGTGTTTGCAAAGGGGAGCGAGTAAGGGTAACCGCTCCCCAACAACGCTTAGCCGTTTGAATTCATGACACAAGCATAAGCCACAAGGAAGGCTTGCTCTTGATATTGCTTAAGGCCCGTTTCTTTAAACGGAACCGCAAGTGGGTTTCGTTTCAACTGCTCTTTGATTTCTGTTGCAGGTACAACATCAACGGAAATCCCTTCAATAAGTTGAATCGCCGCTTCCAGTTTAAAACCAACCGCACCACCAGCAAACTTGCCTTTAGTCTGACGTTGGCGAATGACCACCTTTTCAATCTGATAGTCTTGCATTAATTTACCGAACGAAAACTGAAAATCTTTCATTTTTTGAGTGTCGTTTGCATCGCCTATCGATACTTTTGCCACTCGGCAATCAAGAATGGTAAACACCCCATCAGAAAGTGACAACAGACTTACAATCGCGTCATTACCACTAATTTCAACACCACAAATTTTCATTTCATTACCTTGTTTTTGATGAACCTGCCATTATACGGTGGGTTGCCGTTCTGTACCAGCACGAGATTTAACTATGGCTATTTGGAGATTAAGCCCACCCATCCCGACAAGGATCACTCAGTTGTCATTTCCCCCAGTCTGTTGATCGTGAATTCGTTCTAATGCTTCAATTCGACGCAATTGATTACTATCAAATAGAGGCTTTCTCAATGCTTGAATTTCTAATTGTCGCTCGTTTTCATCAAACGATTCATTGTTCAATATATCCGCTCGGGCAACCAAATAAGATTGAACCTGTCGATCAAATGCCGCACGCTTTTCATCAAGTATCACTAATCTTTGTGTCGCCTCACTGCCGACAAGCGCCTCTCTAGCGATAAATTGGTTTTGTTCTTCCATCGAGTTAGTATCATTTAACGCTGTCAGCACGCTCGCATTGTAAAAGCTCTTTTGCAGCTTTGGAGATAACTGTTCAAGTTCACTTTGCCATCGCTGTTGAAACTCCTCACCACTTTGCGCCGACGCTTGTATTACTTTTTTGGTCAGCGCAAGTTGCCGCAGTAAGTTTTCTTCGCCAAACAAACGCTCTTGCTCTGTATCCGTGAAGAACTGCTTCTGAATCAATAGCATCTGCTCATGCAACGCGTGTAAGTCCGTGGTCGATTCCCCAGATCGTTCAAGATTGGCCAATGCCGCTTTGTAGCGCATATATTTTTCAAACAGCTCAAACTCTAACTGCTCCGAATTTGGCAACTGCTGGTTATAGCGTTCAAACCTTTGCGTAATGATCGTCTTATTTTCTTGATCTAACGCTGAAATAAAATACTCAAACGTATCTCGCTCTGATGCATGGTCAATAACGGTACCGCGCTGTGATGGTGCCTGAAGCAAACTTGCTGGCGCATCCGTCAACGTAGACCATGCTGCTATAGCCATGGTCACAACGCTTATGACGGCAATCAACACCTTAACTTCTAACAGCCGTCTCATCACTTACAATCCTTGTCTCTGGAGGCGATTGGCATGTTGTCGATAAACGGTTTTTGGATCAGTTTCAAACAGGTGATGGATACCAAGCAACCCGTTGATTTCATCTAAATGATTCATCTTATAGTCATCACGAATGACTCGGCCTAAATGACTACTGCACTGTCCAACCAATCCGTCATTTGGCTCATCAAAAGTTAAACCCAGAATCAACAGCGCAGGATCGATGGGATCAAGAAGATTGGTATACGTTGAGATACCCGTCCACGAATAATAAAATACGCCATTATCCGCCTGCCATTCACCGTCGCCACATGTAGAAGTGGGCACCCCCTCTGGATAATGCGCATTAAATGCCAACGAACCTTCCGTCGTTAACGCTTGCAATGAACTTAGCCCATCCTGCGGCAAATCGCTTCCTCCTGACAATAGACCAATTAACGTTGTTAATGCATTGGCCAGTTGCACGGCTATTGCTTCGGGGGTTGACCCTTCTGGTATCGTTTTACGAACAAGATCCGCCACCTGAGATCCTTTATTCACCCCACCAACACTGGTCACTGACGCGACCATTTCTGGTGCAACCGACGCCACATATCGCGCAGTTGGGGCACCATGGCTATGCCCAATGAGGTTCACTTTTTTTGCACCAGTCAGTGCCAGCACGTTCTCGACTTGTGCCAGTAATTGTTCACCTCTTACTTCTGAGCTATTCGTCGCCGATATTTGTGCAACGTAAACCTCGGCACCACTTTTCCCTAGCGATTGCGGAATGCCATAAAAATAATCAAAACCTAGCCAATGTATCAAAACCAAATAAACCGTGAACAAGTACAATTGGGTACTTCGTTTCCGTGTAACCTTTGCTCGCCCCAAAACTGATGGCTTGAACATTAAATGCCACCACACTACATAAAATAAGTGAATATAACGCTTTCATTTAACCCCTCCTTGTCAGACCTCTGATGAGTAAGTGAGCGTAGTTTGCTCGCTTTTCAATCGCCAAAGAATGTTAAATAAATGTGATACCGAGCCAAAATATCGTCTTCCCAATACCTCCCATACATAGTGGAGGGTCTAAGAACGGACCCTCACACTCGGTTTTATGGCTTATTTAATTATTAGACATATCAATACCAATGAATAATTTGAACTCAGATCACATCTATTCAACAAAATTCACTATTTAAGTTTGCGCAATTAAAATTTAACGCTTGAGTAACATTTGTAAATCAGACTTATTGCTCTAATACAAACCATGTCGCTAATACCAACTATGTCGCTAATACAAACTATGGCTCTAATACCAACTATGGATAACAAGATGAAATTTTCGCAATGGTGTCTTTTTGTTAAGTGGTTTCGTTGCCATGCCAACTTTGGCAGACACCGATGTTTACTTAACGAACAATTCAGACCAGCCTTTAACAATACAAGTCACACATGAAGGCAGTGACTTACTTCAGTACGGAAATGAGTGGCAACAGCATGTGCAAGAGCTTGGGCCTTGGCAAACCAAATCAGTACTGAGTTTTAATCGCTGGGAAGGCGTGAAATCCAATCAAACGTACCGATTTGAAACCGTCGTTTCCAACCCTCAAGGAGAGAGCGTTTCGTTAAATCAACTGATGGAGGGCCACTGGTACAACTCAACCATTGAGTACGGTATGTCAGCCGTCGATGTTGCCTTAGATTTAAAAGATGACCGAAATATTCACCGTGCTAGTACCGACTCATTTGGTTCGCGAAGCGCAGAGTTGGCGTTTAAATCTACGAGCACAGCACGCTACGACGATCTGCATTACACCATCACACCAACGAAAATCATTGAAAAGGTCGACGACAACGAACAAAATCTTAAGTTGATGACCTACAATATCTGGGCACTGCCAGCCATTGCCTCGCATATTGGCGATCGTTACCAACTGATTCCGGAATACGTCAAAGGTTATGACGTATTAGCACTGCAAGAAGTGTTTGCAAGCGGCCGTGAAGCGTTTTTGCGAGAACTGGCCAAGGAGTATCCATACCAAACAAAAATGCTCGATAAAGACGGCTTCAACATCTATGACGGAGGCGTGATCATCGTCAGTCGCTACCCTATCGTAAACGAAGCACAATACGTCTTCCCAGACTGCACAGGCACCGACTGTTTCGCAGACAAAGGCGTGAATTACGCTGAGGTAATCAAAGGAGGTCAGGCTTACCACGTGTTTGCAACTCACACTGCATCCTTTGATACGGACACGGCGCGTGAGTACCGTCAGCGCCAATTCCAGCAAATAAGAGCACTGGCAACATCACTCAAGATTCCAATCAATGAAGCCGTTATCTACAGTGGTGATTTTAACGTCAATAAACTCAAATTCCCCGGTGATTACCAACAGATGATCGCGAATCTGAGCGCCGTAGAACCTCGCTATTCCGGTTACACCGCTTCCACCTTCGACCCACGTATTAATAACTTTGCTGGTGAAGCCTTATCCGGAGGTGAGAACGTCGAATACTTAGATTACGTCATGGTCAGCAACGAATATGGTAAAAAGTCGTTTAATGATAACCGCGTTGATGTACCGCGTTCGACCGCTGATAGTTTGTGGACACACTACAACCTATCCGATCACTTTCCTGTCACTGCCTTGATTAAACCATGAAACGATTTTCTCTCATCATTGTGTCCGTCGTATTGGCGGGCACAGCTTTGCTGTCGATGAGTTTGTTCTCGACTAAAAAGCAACAAAGTGAAAACCAAATCGTCACTCCCATCATAGCGGATGAACCGCCCCGTCCAGACTATGACGCCCCGGCTTTTTCTACGATAGGGGGCGCGAAGGGGATGAAACAGCCAGTGCACAAGACATCGGCTACGATGCCAACCCTCGCTGAGCAATTGAATACGCTCAAAGGACGAGCATTCGTCAGAGAAATCGACGGTTTTTGGCGTACCTGCATATCTGAGCAAAACTGCGACAACCTGTTATCCGAATTGGAAACATATTTGTCCCACGATCGCTATGAACTGGTTAAGAACTTCCAGCAATTAAACAACCAATGGCAACAGAGCATTGGTAACCTCTTGTTCGATGAACAGCAGACTTTAGCGTCTAGAATTGCGCAATTGAAGGCCGACGCTCACAGGATTTGGGGTCCATTAGCTAGCGTGATTTTAGACGATGAATTTGCACTCTATGATTTTAGTTTACAAGCCGAACAGCTTAACAATGAACCTATCCAAAATTACCTAGCATCATTTGAAGAACTATTGCAAACATGGCAGGGTAAAGAAGAGGCGCTTGGACTAGACAGCAATCAAGCTAAGTTTGAGCGTGCTGTTGCTTTGATTCCAAACGCCATAGACGAAGCAGAACGACAAGCAATAGTAAACAAGCTCAAGCAGACTTATCTAACCCCAGCTGAAAGTGATGCTATCGACACTCGGCAACAGCAAGTCACACAACAACAGTCACTTGTTCGGGATTATCAGAGCGAATTACAGCAACTCGAATCAGAATTATCGCAACAACGAGCGACTATCTACGCGAATTTGTCGGCATTGCAATGGCAGCAGCACCACCAACAGCAGATAGCCAATTTTCGACGAGAGTTCTTTACTAACTAAACACAATAAAGCGCTGCCCGACGATACGGACAGCGCTTTGTTTATCAATGATTAGAGTTACGCGATTTCAGCTTGCTTCACTGGTGCAGGGTTACGAATCAAGAAATCAAACGCCCCTAAACTTGCTTTCGCACCCTCGCCCATCGCAATAATAATTTGTTTGTATGGCACTGTAGTAACATCACCCGCGGCAAATACACCTTTCATACTCGTCGCGCCATGCGCATCAATTTCGATTTCGCCACGAGGTGACAGCTCTACTTTTGATCCTTTTAGCCATTCACTGTTTGGAACCAAACCGATTTGAACAAAAATTCCCGCCAGTTCAATCTGTTTAATTTCATCCGTGTTGCGATCTTTATATTCAAGACCAGTAACCCGCGTGCCATCACCGAGCACTTCTGTGGTTTGAGCCATTGTAATGATATCGATGTTTGGCATGCTATTCGCTTTGTCGATGAGCACTTGGTCAGCGCGAAGTGTATCGGCAAATTCAAGCACCGTTACGTGCTCAACAATACCCGCAAGGTCAATAGCGGCTTCAATACCTGAGTTACCACCACCGATAACCGCAGTACGCTTGCCTTTGAATAACGGACCATCACAGTGAGGGCAGTAAGCCACACCTTTATTACGATACTCTTGCTCACCGGGAACGTTCATTTCACGCCAGCGTGCACCAGTACTGGTAATAACAGATCGAGCTTTGAGTACTGCGCCACTTTCCAATACCACATGCGTGTAGCCGTCTTCGGTATCTTCTGCATCAATAATGGTTGCCGCGCGCTGCTCTGTAATCACTTCAACCCCGTACTCTTTTACATGCTCTTCTAAGCTCGCGACTAAACTCGGGCCGATAGTGGATTTCATTGAGATAAAGTTTTCAATTGCCATGGTATCCATGACTTGACCACCAAAGCGATCGGCAACCACACCTAGGTGCGAATGCCTTTACGCGCCGCATAGATAGCGGCAGATGAACCCGCAGGACCACCACCAACAACCAGAACATCAAAAGGTGCGGTTTCATTAAGTTGGTTGGCTTTCTTTTCAGCGGCACCAGTATCCACTTTATTCAAGATTTCGTTTAGCGACATGCGGCCCTGACCAAATAACTCACCATTAATGAAGACACTTGGCACCGCCATAATATCGCGCTGCTTCACTTCATCTTGGAATGCGGCACCGTCAATCATAGTGACATTAATCAGTGGGTTAATGGCAGCCATCATATTGAAAGATTGCACCACTTCTGGGCAGTTTTGGCATGATAGCGAGATAAAAATCTCCACATCAAGTGGCGAGTTGAGCTGCGCTATTTGCTCAATCGTTTCTGCTTCGAGTTTGATTGGGTGACCACCTGTATGCAGCAGCGCAAGCACAAGTGAGGTAAATTCATGACCCATTGGCAGGCCAGCAAAGCCAATTGCCGTGCCTTTTTCCGGGTTAACAACGCGCATCACAGGCTGTCGCGGACTTGCCGCATCGTCACGAACGACGTCAATTTTGCTGCTTAGTGATGCGATGTCATCGGCAAGAGACTGGATCTTGCTTGCTGTATCACTGTCATCAAGGCTGAGAACCAATTGAACTTGGGTTTTTACGTTTTCTAAATACGCTTTTAGCTGCTGCTTCATTGCTTGATCTAACATAACGATACCTACTCTATAAGACTGCTTAACATCAGAAGGAATGTAAAAAGGGATGAATAAAAAAAGAGACCCTTTTGATGTTGGGTTAATAACTATAGTTTGGTTAATAACTATAGTTTGGTTAATAACTATATTTACTGTTTAAGGGCTGCACGCCCCCACTTTTATCTGCCAATGGTAGAGACAATAAAAGCGACAGCGGGGCGTGCAACACGGACTCGAATTTCTGCTAACGCTCATTGTGGTTAGCGAGTTCTTGGTGGGCTTAAGACGCCTGCTTAGATTTTGCCAACTAGGTCTAAAGACGGAGCAAGTGTCGCTTCACCTTCTTTCCATTTTGCTGGGCAAACTTCACCTGGGTTAGCCGCTACGTATTGCGCTGCTTTTACTTTACGCATTAGGTCTTCAGCATCACGGCCAATACCTTCTGCTGTGATTTCCATTGCTTGAATCACGCCTTCTGGGTCAACTAGGAACGTTGCGCGGTCTGCAAGGCCTTGGCCTTCACGCATCACACCGAAGTTATTGGTGATGTTGCCTGTTTGGTCGCCAACCATGTAGTAATTGATTTTGCCGATTGTGTCTGAGCTGTCGTGCCATGCTTTGTGAGTAAAATGCGTATCTGTTGATACTGAGTACACTTCTACACCACGCGATTGTAGCTCTGCGTAATGGTCTGCCAGGTCACCAAGCTCTGTTGGACATACAAATGTGAAATCGGCTGGGTAGAAGAAGAACACTGCCCACTTACCTTTCACGTCTTGCTCGGTGATTTCTACGAAGTCGCCTTGTTTAAATGCCGTTGCTGAAAATGGCTTGATAGTCGTGTTAATCATAATATCGCTCTCTCTTAACGTGTTCTTTTTTAGAAGGTTAAGCGCTGTTTTGCGCCGATGGAGGTATATTGCAACATCGGAGAGTTTTAAGAAATTCGTCTGTTCCTATCTATTTGATAGGAGTTTCCTATTAAAGGAGTGCGGCTAGAGAGAAGCCCTTACGAAATGGAAAGGCGTAAAGGAATAAAAGAGATAGTCAGATAACTTTGGCATATAAAAGATATGAGTAGCAACAAGCAAAACTTGCTCCCGGTCTTCCGCGTTAGAACAAAAGTCGCGTGCTATTTTTGGGCCTAATTGTGACAAGGTTGATATAACTGTTAGCGAGATCTGACTGAGTGATGAGTCATTTGCTATCTTTATAAAAAACCAAGACACAAGGACAGTGCTATGGAATTTGATTGGGTTGAATGGTTTGGTTATCTGGCATCGCTCGTGGTGCTTATCTCGCTAACGATGACATCAATAGTCAAGCTAAGAGTGATTAACTTCATCGGTTGCTTACTGTTTGCAGCATTTGCTTATTTTATTAACTCTTATCCAACGATGTTGATGAATCTTGGTATTGCTTGCATCAATGTCTACTACCTTTACCAGCTTGCGGGGTCGAAAGATAAATTCAAACTAGTAGCGGCCACCATCGATTCTGAATACTTCGAGCATTTTGTTTCAACCAATGCTAAAGATATCGAAAAACAGACCACCGTAAAGGAATTGAGAGCAGGAAACTCAGCATTTTATCTGCTAAGAAATAACGCCATTGCTTAGGTCTTCTAGTCGGGACTAAGCAAGATAATGGAGTATTCAACGTGTCACTAGATTACGTGACTCCTGAATATCGAGACTTAAAGCTGGCTTACTATTTTTATCAAACCAACCCTGAACTAATAAAAAGTCGAGGAATAAGTGTGCTTAAAGCAACGGCAAGCACCTCTGAGCATAGCGATTATTTAATACAAGTTGGCTTTAATAAATCGGAAGGCAGTGACCATAGCTATGAAAAAAGATTGTAGCTCCATTGTGAGTCACATGCCCAAAGAAAGTCCGTCGCCATTCCCTAGAGAAATGGCATTATATCCAAGCGCGTTGAGTGGCTAAATCTGCATGTAGCGCTAACTCATCTCTGTCCAAAAGTGAGTTTCAATGGGCTTGTTTCCACAGTAAAACCTATGCCCCACCCCCAAAAGACACATGCCGTAACATTTACCACCACTTACACACATAGTTTTACATCTTTCCTCTACCAATATGCACCTGCACACCTATACTTTATCTGCCCAACAAAGGGCAAATACCTTTAGGAGTAATTGGTCATGAAAATTAATATAACGCTATTAGCAACCCTTGCTTCACTATCTACGTCAGCTGCTTTCGCTGACACTATATGGATTGAAGATTATTTAGGTGAAGACATAAAGATATATGATGGCACAAATCATATTAAACCATACACTAATGCAAACGGGCGTATTGGCTACTCATTCAGGCCGACAGCATCAAATGTTAAAATGATTATAGGTCAAGAAGAGTACCAAATGCTTACGTCTCGTGGTACTTACGCACCCTATGGTTGTAATTACACGTTTATGTTTAGTGAGGATGGAAAATATCAATCAAACGGTGGGAATTGCACCTCACTTTTTGACAGCCCACCAGAGAGAATCGTCTTACAGAACGATTCTCTGAATGATATTTACCCAGCTTTTGATGCGGGATGGGGTTATGCTGCCGATTCAATCTTTGGCTTCCTAAAGAAAGAGCAAAGTCAGCTATATACTCCTAATAATAAATTTCTGTCATCAATTGGTATTTCATATGGCAATACAATTAAACAAGTAGGTTTCTACGATCAAACTACTACAGAATACGTGACATGTTCAGAGAATCTTGTATTTTCGGGTGTAACTCAGTTCAAGTATATTTTTGATGAAAAAACACGCCAAGGTCAATGTGAGCAGTTCTAGATAATAATAGGACTTACGCATTGATGGCTCTGACCTATTTTGGTAGTTGGTTATCTTTTTCTTCTTAATAAATTCACAAAAGTACCAACTACCTCTTTAAATAGCTCACGTTGATGCCGTTACGTATTATTAATACTGGACACCAAGTTACGCAACTTTCCATACTAATAGTTATTCATGAATTGCTAATCTAGGAAACTCACGGGTAAATAATAGTCCAAAGGTGTGGTGTGCTAACTCGATCTTAGCTAACGCATTTTTGTACCATTATGAACTACGACCGATTAGCCACTCAGTTCACGGAGGTATAATTTGACCTACATTTAGTCATTCCAAAAATACGGAATTAAAGTCAGATTATACCTCTATCTAAGTGACCAAGTTCAGTCTGTCATTACATAATAGCATCTCGCTCAACTTAACCTCTAAGGTGAGCAAGATAGTATTGTTTACTGATGGTTTGATGGTTGTGTATATGAGCCTGTATTTTGACATAAATCATGTCAACGGCTTACTTAGCTGTTAACGCAACACCATCGAAGCGAATGCCTGCCCAACCGTGTTGGATAAAGTTGCGAATGTTGGCATGGTCGCTGCCGTTTGGATTCTTTAAAACGTCATCACGATAGAATTGACCAAAACAGGCCAGCGTTGATGACTCATCTAACCCCTGTATTTGGGCAAAAGCAAAAATCTTACAAGACCCATTATTTTGGCCGACTTGGTTTTCGGTTTCTCCGTTTACAAAGCTGACTGGATTAAAATCAAAATGTTCGTCAATCACTTGCATCGTCTGCTCAAACATGACTTCATTCGGCTTTGCCGCCAGTAACTCTAGAAATTTATCCATATTATCTTGTCCCTCTCTATTGATAAGAGTTCGCACTATATCATCAGATAAATATAAGGGGGCGATACAAAAGCAGAAAAACTTGTGACGGACAGTTACGATCTCGCCGCTAGCTTATCACTGGGAGCAGCCCCTTTGCTTTGCCACAAAAGCACATGCCCCAATTCGCTAGGCGATATTGGGGCGTGTAACACGGACTCAAACTTCCGTTTAAACTCATGCTTAGTGAGTGGGTATTCGCTAACTTAAGATGCTCGCTTAGATTTTGCCAACTAGATCTAAAGACGGAGCCAATGTCGCTTCACCTTCTTTCCATTTTGCTGGGCAAACTTCACCTGGGTTAGCCGCTACGTATTGCGCTGCTTTGACTTTACGCATTAGGTCTTCTGCGTCGCGGCCAATGCCTTCTGCTGTGATTTCCATGGCTTGAATCACGCCTTCTGGGTCAACTAGGAACGTTGCGCGGTCTGCAAGACCTTGGCCTTCACGCATCACACCGAAGTTATTGGTGATGTTGCCCGTTTGGTCGCCAACCATGTAGTAATTGATTTTGCCGATTGTGTCTGAGCTGTCGTGCCATGCTTTGTGAGTAAAGTGAGTATCTGTGGATACTGAGTACACTTCTACGCCACGCGATTGTAGCTCTGCGTAATGGTCTGCAAGGTCACCAAGCTCTGTTGGACATACAAATGTGAAATCGGCTGGGTAGAAGAAGAACACTGCCCACTTACCTTTCACGTCTTGCTCGGTGATTTCTACGAAGTCGCCTTGTTTAAATGCCGTTGCTGAAAATGGCTTGATAGTCGTGTTAATCATAATATCGCTCTCTCTTAACGTGTTCTTTTTTAGAAGGTTAAGCGCTGTTTTGCGCCGATGGAGGTATATTGCAACATTGGAGAGTTTTAGGAAATTCGTCTGTTCCTATCTATTTGATTGGCAAATCCTATCAAAACATTACCATGCTGTTGTTTGAAATACGTCGACGCCATTCTTTATGGTTTCAAACTCTGACAAACCTGTACAGACGACTAAACAAACCTGTACAGACGGCAACACGAACCTTTGCTAACTTGATTAAAAAAGCAACGGAATGTCAAAATGAAAGCACTCAGCCAATTAATATTGATCACTCTCTCTTTTCCTCTCTTTGCAGGGGCTACAGAACTTCATCTCAATGCAATACCGGAATCCCAACTCAATCGCTATATCCATACCTTCCAACAGAAACAGCAAGAGTTGTGGATTAAATACGACGGACAGCGTTATCCGCTTACTCTCGCAACAATTACCGAAGACGCATTAGTCGCTCGTTACTCAAAAGGATTGGTGTACATATCGTTTAATTTTGAAAGTGGTCCCGGAAAAAACGTAACCTTACTGAAAGGGGCGTTTGATGACGAACACAGTAATGTCGATCCAATGGATAACGCAGACAGTGTATGGGTGTCTTCTCACGTCAGCTTTGATGAATCTGACGATGGTTATCGATACCGCGGCACATTAAGCCATGCTGGCGACCCTAGCACTGAGTTTACACTCAACTTTAATGACTCCCTCATTGATGCAGGCACCAGCCAATTCAAGTTCGATGCTAACGAAGCATTACTGACAGGCGAGCTAGGGACGAAAACCTACTTACAGCTGAAAGATATTGTTCAAAACCACCAACAAGTCGACACTATTGTCATCAAAGCCGTTCGAGGCTCATTGAATGACGATATCAACTTACATACTGGAAACTTACTACGAAATGCAGGCCTGAATACGACGATCCCCGAGAATGGGTTTGCTTATTCAGGAGGCGTCGATCTGTTCAGCGCTGGTGTGATCAGAACGATAGAACCCGGCGCGCGCGTTGGGGTGCACTCTTGGTGTTGTTCGGATGATGGTAAAACAGCCAGTGAATTAAAAACAAGCGATCCTGCGCACCATGACCAACTTACCTATTTCAGTAAGATGTTGGGCAAGGAAACAGGCCCTAAATTCTATTTTTATACCCTTTCTGCGGCGCCATTTGACGGTATACATACAATGAGCCAAAGTGAATTGAAGCAATACGGCTTATTAACCGACCAATAGCGACACCTTCACCACCGTGATCAGATATCAGTCTTAGAGCAAGATCAACGTTGCGTTCTAGGAGAAATAACCCTAAGGACCTAAGCGACTACCTATCAATAATCGTCACATACTTGTTTACACTAAAAGCACACGACAAAGATGCAATCTAAGTTTGTAAGTATCATACTATTTATACCTCTTTAGTCTAATTCTTCAAACTGATGGATCCCGATAAGATCCAAGTACTACTACACAAAGTAGCCGATCATCCTATAGAGAATTCAACCGGAAACTCAGCCCTCTGGTTTTGATTACTATCTTTATATTCCGCAGCGCTAACCCGCTGCGTTTTTTTTTGCTATTGAAAAGTGCTCAAGTGATAAGCTTTACGGAGTGACCCGTATGATTTTGAACGTATCACACGCATTAAAGCGAGCAAATTGCTGTAGTTCCTGCTCAATCGCCTCCATAAAGGCCGCTTTTTCTACTAACTTTGGCTCTAAGGCTAAATGCAGTACTTCAAGCGTTGCGGTTGCTTTATTGACCTTACAATCCGCTCTTGCCACCAGCTCTCCCGCCCACAATATTGGTAAACAAAAATAGCCAAACTGGCGCTTTTCTTTTGGCACATAGCACTCAAGAAGATAATCAAAATTAAATAACATTTTTAGACGCTGACGTTGAATAAGGCAATTGTCGAAGGGGGATAAAATAACGGCCTTCGTTCGTGATATTGGACGCTTCAATTGGTCAATAGCACCGAGGCACGCGACATAATGATGTCCTTCTACCTCAATGGTGACCAGCGTTTGCTCTTCGAGCATGTCATCAATCACGCCGCAGACCGCCGTTTTTAATCCTTTGAGTAAATAGGTCATTTCAGAAACGCGTCCAAGACCGTTAGCCCGCAAATATTGAGTGACCAAAAAGCGCGCATACTCTTGCTCCGATGGGACGCTCACGTCAGTATCTATGGGGATCACTCGTTCCGTCAAATCGTAGACTTTATGAAAATTACGCCGTTCGCTAACCATCAAATCGCCTTGCATAAACAAGCACTCGAGCGCTTGCTTAGTAGGCTTACTCCCCCAACCTTTGCTGTTATTGCTGGCCCCCGAAAAATCCTTTGCCATTAAGGGACCTTCTTCTCTAATTCTCTCCAGTACCTGTTCCATTAACGCTCGGTCGTGGTTATACCAATGGCGCAAACGCCCTTCTTTAAATGCTTGTTTGCGAAATAAGCTGAAACGATAATCACGCATTGGCAGATACGCGGCGGCGTGAGCCCAGTATTCAAAAATCGCGCGTTGTTGGGTGAGTTGGTCAATATGCTCTGGCAAATAGCGGCGATTTCTGTTCCACAAGGTATGGTGATGGGCACGTTGAACTACCGATATGGTATCAATCTGAACATAACCTAGATGTTCAATCGCTGACAGAGTCGCGTCATGCGCTTTACCCTTTTGATATTTAGCAGGCAGCCACTGTGACAGTAGCACCAACTTTTGTGCCTCTGATATCGATAATTTCTCAGAATAAACCACATGTGCTCCTTTCATTGTGGCCGCAAAGTCCAAGGACTCGACGTTAACGTAAATATAATGCGAGTGAGCCCTCCCTCACTCCTGACGACGCCCTGTTGTCAGAAAGTGAACCCAGTCCATACGCCCTTGTTCACGAGCAGCGGCGACGGCCTTCGATACGTCATAAACCACTTTATTCAATGACACATTCCAGCCCCCATCTTCAGCTTGGGTAAGCATTGCGTAAGACGCCATAGAGGAATACGTTTCCATCGCATGAGAAAAGGGCTCATCATCTTCATAAGCAGGCAAACCGACACTTCCCGGATTCACAACGCATTGCCCTGTCGATAATTGAACACATCGTGGCAAATGAGTATGCCCACAAAGAACGATAGGCGCGGTCACACCAGCCAATAGCTCAATAATGTCACCATCATCTCGAACGACGGCACGTCCAGAAGAAGCGTCCTCTAACAAGTAGGTAAGATCATCGCTAGGCGTGCCATGACAGGCATAAATGCCACTGGGCAGGGAGAAGGTATTGGGAGGAGTTGATGTGTCAGGAAAAGCACGTGTATCAAAAGGGAGCTGCTGCATCCACGCTAATGGCTCTGCCCCTAAGTCATCCAAGATAAACTGCATGGTTGGATTGGCTTGCACTTCACTGTCTGTCGCTTGAAAGATCTGACGATCTTGGTTACCGCAAATTGTCAGTGCGTTCAATGTCCGTAAATATTCATACGTTTCACGAGGTGCGATAGGCCCATAAAGTATATCGCCCAAGTTAATAAACTCGCTTATTCCTTTAGCGCGAGCATCAGCGACTACTGCTTTTAAGGCATACACATTACTGTGTATATCTGATATCACTGCAAATTTTTTCAACAACACACTCCTTGTGTTTCTGCGCCTACCTTAGCACGGACTATTCAGCTTGATCAGAACTCAGCATACGACTGACTTTATGTCCGCAAGCAAAGCTCACGACAGCAATGGTGACAAAACTCATCACGGCATAAGCACTGCCTACCCACTTCGACACGCCAAATCCCCAAACAAAACTAAATACCAAGCCATTAAACGCCTCTGGGATCCATTGGTAAATAGGAAACTGAGAGCCCTCTACAATAAAAAAGACACTCAAAAACAGGGCAATCAGTGCAAAAAGCCCACCCACGATATTATGACGATGAATACTCACCTGTTCCCCTTTCGAATCTGTCGTTTTATCAAAAATCTCATAGGAGACAGTCTACTCTGAGATAAGCCATTGCTCAAAAATAACCGTCCGCTTTCGAGAGTCAGAATAATAAAACGGGGCGGGTATGAATAATCCCTTGGTTTGCACCTGACTAACCTGAGACAATCGCTCGTGTAATCCTTATATCAAACGGTTCATTATGAAACTTTTAGTTCGCAATCTTGCGCGCACCACGACAGAGCATGAAATCCGTGTTCTTTTTTCAACTCATGGCTCAGTGGGCGAATGCACACTCGTTCTAGACCAAGAAACGGGTCAATCGAAGGGCTTTGCTTTTGTTGAAATGCCAAACGACGATGAAGCGAAAGCAGCTATCGCGGCACTGAATCTTAGCGACGTAGCCAAAAGCAAAATCCGAGTAAAACGCGCCGAAGGTTAACGTTAAGGTCACCT
This sequence comes from Vibrio sp. GJ43-1, assembly GCF_055808835.1. NCBI lineage: Bacteria > Pseudomonadati > Pseudomonadota > Gammaproteobacteria > Vibrionales > Vibrionaceae > Vibrio > Vibrio sp. GJ43-1. The sequence goes on from NZ_CM147885.1 coordinate 245,637, forward strand.
TGTGCCAGCAAGACAGTTGGCAAGATACCAAACAAAAAAATGCCACGTGTAGAACGTGGCATTTTTTATCAACGTATTGCGGTTACTTTCTTAGAGCATTAAGACGTGCTTGGGCAATTCCAAATACCGTATCGATGGGATAGCTTCCTTCCAGCGATGGCGTGCCCGCTTGCTTACCAGTAAATAGCTCAACGGCTTCTGTCACATGGTCAATGGCCCAAATATGGAACTCACCTTTTTCGACAGCTTTAACAATATCAGCGCGTAACATGAGATTATGGACATTAGAGCGAGGAATGATGACGCCCTGCTCGGAGTGTCGCCCCTTAATCTCACAAACGTCAAAAAAGCCCTCTATTTTCTCATTTACTCCACCTATGGGCTGAGACTCGCCAAACTGATTCATAGAGCCAGTAATGGCAATGTCTTGTCGGTTAGCTTGGCCGGAAAACGCCGACACCACGGCACAAAACTCTGCCATGCTGGCACTATCCCCGTCTACACCGCCGTATGATTGTTCAAACGTAATGGTTGTAGTCAGCGGTACTTTCGCTGTTTTGCCGAATACGGAAGACAAATACGCGGTAAGGATCATCACCCCTTTAGAGTGAATACTGCCGCCAAGATCGACGCTACGTTCTATATCGATCACCTCACCTTCACCATAAGATGTCGTTGCAGTAATGCGATTAGGCGCGCCGAACATATGGTCGCTGGTACTCAATACCGATAAAGCATTGACTTGTCCAACCGCTTCGCCTTGGGTATGAATCAACGTTGTACCGTTGGTAAACCCTTCCATTACGCTATCTTGGAGGCGATTGACTCGCATTTGCTGATAACTCAAGGCTTGCTCAACATGCCCGACACGAATCAGGTTAGACTTGGCATTTCGAGCCACGTAATTTGACTCTCGCAACAGATTGGCGATGTGAGCTGAATGCAACGACAGTTTCTTTTGGTCGCCAGATAAACGAGAGCTGTGCTCAATAATTCGCGCAATCGCTTTTCGATCACAATGCAGCATATTGTTGTCGTGGATAATACTGGAAATAAAACGCGCATAATGCAATTCAGAATCAGCGGTTCGCTTCATCTCATCTTCAAAATCCGCGGTCACTTTAAATAGCTCACTGAACTCTGGATCATAGTGTTGCAGTAGTTGGTAAGTTCGGTAATCACCAAATAAAATGATCTTTACATCAAGAGGAATAGGCTGAGGATCTAATGACACCGCGCCCGTCAACGTGACCTCTTTTTCTAATGAAGTAAAGCTCAGTTGCCTTGAGCGCAATGCTCGCTTCAAACCATCCCAAACATAGGGCTGTTCTAACACTTTTACTGCGTCCATCAACAATACACCACCATTCGCTTTATGTAGGCTACCTGCGCGAATTAGCGAGAAATCGGTGAATACCGTCCCTTTGTACGTTGCGGTTTCAATATACCCAAACAGTGAATGGTAGTTAGGGTTTTCTTCAACGATGATGGGCAGTTCTTCGCTGGTCTGCTTCACTAACACATTCACTTTATAGCGACGAGGGAAGTTTTTATCCAGTGACGCAGTAGCAATTTCACCCTGCTCATTGCCTTCCTCAAGAAAGATATCGACGTTTTCACAAATATCCTTTTGAAGCTCTGTCAGGTACTGTTTGATTTCAGTGTAACCATTGTAGCCTTTTTTCAACTTTTTAATGAGATGAGCAATCACGCCTAGCGTCACCTCGTCATTCAATTTCTGAATGTTATCGGTGTACGTCTCTTCAAGCGCTGTTAATTCACGCGCCATACCACGTAAACTAATTTCTAGCTCGTCGATGTTAGCGCCAAAACGAGTCTGCTCCTCTTCAGGCAGTTCATCGAATGACTCTTCACTATGCAGATCTTCACCATTCAGAGCGACAAATTGGTAATCACCTTGCGGAGTAATAGTTAAGCTAATCCCTTTCGCTTTCGCTTCTTCACTCAACTTCGCGAGTTCGGCTTGTTGCACGCTAGCTAAATCATTCTTTAACTTGTCCGCCCGACCATAATAAAGTTCATTATCAAACGCCATTGGGATCGCTTTCATCAGCTTAGCGATGAGCTTCTCGACGTCTTGCTTCAGGCGCGTCCCGGTACCACTGGGAAGCTTCAATACTTGCGGAATACGAGTATCCGAGAAATTGGCAACATAGCACCAATCAAATAGCGCCTCACTGTCATGCTGATGACGGCTGAGATACCGCAGTATCATGGTTCTTTTCCCTAAACCATTTTGCCCAATCGCATAAATGTTGTATCCCTTCTCTTTGATCGACATAGCGAACTCGACCGCTTTTTGCGCCCGCTCTTGACCAACAATTTCATCAATAGGAGAGAGTTCTTTCGTTGATTTACAAGGCAACTTTTCCAACTCTGCCGCATAGTATAGCGATGTGGATTCTAATCTTTGAATAGCCATAACCCGCTCCTGAACATTCTTGTTATGATTTCAGTTTAGCTGAATTACTTTTAAAATTTAGTGACTTACTCTAAAAACCAGTTTAAGTGTTCATTTTTTACACAATCAAGTAGTTTCCGATTTCGTGCCCAATGCGAGCTCGGTGCTTAAATACACCATCACAATCCGTAGCAGCCAATGCATATGAGCAATGCAACAGTAAACAAAAACAGACAACTTAACTTTTCAATAATGCTCGCACTAATGACAATAATTCGTATTGCATACCGCTAAAATAGGTCTAACATCAGAGATGTGTATTCCTATTGTTTACTGACTACCATGAAAAAAATACTGTTTGCTTTACTGCTCTCTTCCAACGCTCTAATGCCTGCGAGCGCTTGTACTGGGATATCACTCTCCGCTCTTGATAATAGCCACATTCAGGCAAGAACCATTGAGTGGGGGGAAAGTAACCTCAATAGTCGGCTGATTGTTTCCCCTCGAGATTATGCCTTTACCTCAACCATGCCCGACCAACAAGCTGGATTGACATGGCGTAAGCCGGTATGGGTTTGTTGGTATCTCAGTCAGCGATGATCGCTTTATCGGCGAGGGGGTAAATGAAGCAGGCCTAAATGCTGGATTGTTTTACTTTAAGGGTTACGGATCACTCACGCCTTTTGATCCTAACCACGTAAAAAATACTATCACCGACATGGACTTTGTCCGTTGGATGCTTTCTAATTTCAAGACCGTTGAAGAAGTCAAAGCGGCGCTAAATACCATTAATATCGTCACGGTGTATATTGATAAAGATGGCCAACCATCACCGACGGCTCACTGGCGCGTGACGGATAAAAGTGGCAAGAGCATTGTCATTGAGATCATGAACCAAGGTGAAATTAACATCTACGATAACAACGTTGGCGTTCTGACCAATTCACCCACCTTCCCTTGGCACGTCACCAATTTAAATAACTACGTTAATTTGCAGCCAGGCAGCAGTGCGCCTCGTCAATTTGGTGATGCCAAAGCCACTTCCTTTGGTATTGGTACTGGGTTTTTAGGATTACCTGGCGACATCACTCCGACTTCTCGCTTTGTACGTGCCGCATTTTATGTCAGCACGGCGCCCGACGCTAAAACAGCAGAGCAAGCTATCTCGCAAGCATTCCATATTCTAAATAACTTTGATATTCCTATTGGCAGTGAATTTAATAATGAGCATCGAGCGCATATCCCAGACTTACCAAGTGCGACACAATGGACATCTGTGATTGACCAAAACAACGGTTTTCTCTACTACAAAACGATGTATGACAGCCAAATAAAACAAGTCGACGTCAACAACATCGACTTTAATATCGAAAAAGAAAAAGCCTACCCACTAGATAATGGCAAATTTAGCGTTAAAGCTATCAAACTTTAGCCTAACGCCAAGCCAAGCTCACATCCGATCTTTCGGCGCTCTAGACGCACACTAGCGCGCCGATATGTAACCAACTCCCTCTCCCCCCACAAAAAAAATTGCCGAATTTCCCTACTAAGTTGTCGAGCATACTCACAAGGTATACGGTTGCCTTTTACTCTCAGCTCGACATTCGTTATGTTGTAATCTCTATGCATGCTTTATGGACAAACTCACACATGGATAAACTCATCGCGCTATCTCGCTTGTTATTTGCGCTTGCCTTAATCGCACTTGCAGCGTCAATCTATTCCTTTACTCAAGAAGCAAGACAATTGCGTACCGAGCTACCAGCACTGTTGGCGCAAGTAGACACGACAGCACAACGTATCACCCCTGTCATAGAGGAAATCAATAACCTGCAATCCATTGTGCCGTCCATTTTGGCGCAAAGCGCAGAGTACCAAAGATTGGTACCCGAAGTGCTGCAACGTATTGACGACATTAACCAACAACTGCCCATTGTTGTCGGCGAAGTTGCGCAAGTACGTGATGCGATCCCACCTATTCTCGCCCAGAGTGAGGCGTGGCATGGTTCATTACCCAGCGTCCTAAAACAAGTCGACCATACCAACCAAACGGTTCGTCAAACGAATCAACAAATAAATAAAGTGAATCAGCAAATACCTGACATTTTGGCCGAAAGCGCAGCACTTCGAAAAGAGGTACCTGAAATCATTGTTCAAGCCGAAGGGTTGGTCGCTCAAGCTGAACAAGCGGGTCGAGAGGCAAGCAAAGGCGCCGTTTCTGGTGTCATTGGCGGCATTCTCAACTCTCCTTTTCAATTAGTCGACAAAATTACCGACGTGTCTTCAGATACCTTTGGATTAAAGCAAGATAAGAGCTATACCGACGGAGATAGAGATAAACACAAAGCCGCACTAACTAAACTAATGAAAACCCCTAAAAAAGGCCACTCTACTCGTTGGTCCAATTCTCGTTCAGGCAATAGTGGTGAAGTCATCATCCAGTCGGTGAGCCAGGAGAGTGACGCAATCTGTTACAGCATTTTAAGCCGCCTTAACATTGCGACAGGCCCAGATAAAGGCACACATAACGTCATTACAGACAAGTGTGTTGAAGACTAATACGTTCACAACCTGAGGTAAGAAATGACCATAGAGTACATCAAAGATAGCGCCGTTGAGGAAACATTAAATCAGCAATTAATTACCTTGCTGAGCGCTTGTTTCACCAAACCTAGTGACGAGCGATTTAAAACACAACGCTATTACAATGAGATGCCCGCTCATCGCTGGTATATAAAAGACTCTACATCCAATAGGTTAGTGGCTCACCTTGCTGTCCACGAGAAGCATGTTTATCACAATGCCAAACCGATTGTCATTGGCGGCATTGCGGAAGTTTGTGTTCATCCCGAACACAGGGGGCAAGGTTATGTGAAACAACTACTTGAGCACGCGCATATAAAGATGGCGCAACTGGGAATGCAGTATTCGATTCTATTTGGTCGTGATGAAGTCTATTCATCCAGCGGCTACAAACGGGTCACCAATTTTTTCCTAATGGATAAGTCGATGTTAATGCCCGGTACCAATATCTCAGCAATGGTACGCCCCATTCCGCTACAAGGTCGCGCATGGCCAACCAGCCGAGTAGAGCTTAGAGGATTGACATTCTGAGCGGTAAATACAACCGTGCCCTACTCGTTGGCAGGGCACGGTTATATTTACCAGCTATCGGATTCTTCGCGTTCTCAGCTATGGTTTAGCGGGGACATTTTTCATCATTGAACCTATAATTTGCGCCATCTCTGCTCGCTGATCCGGATCTTCTATACGGCGCTCGGTTGGGCCTTGCGCTAAGACTCGCCAACGGGGAAAGTCGCCTAACGGCGCAAAGGCTGCGATATATAAGCTGCCTTTTTCCCCACTTTCGCCCGGTTCGGCCGCGACTTGAATACCTGTCGAAATTTGCGTGCTAGCAAAAATATCATCATCCGTCATCTTCGATTCTGTCGCGATACCAAATTCCATCCACATCTGCGGGGATTGCGAAGGCGCCACTTTGACAAACCCTTTATTAACCAGTTCTTGGTCAATAAGGCTTTGAATCACCGAAATGTATTCTTTAGCATCTATTTCTTCAGAAACATGCGCGACTGCCGCATCTGATTTCCACGAATAGGTATTTGGCTTGCTTGCTGGCAAAAACGAAAAGTCACCTGTGGTGGCGATACCATAAGAAAAATTGGCTTGAGGCGGAGTAACCGTGGTGCAACCCATTATGAATAAGCTACTCATAACGAATACTAATAATGATGACTTCATACTCGTGCTCTTTTTTTACTCAGTTATCGTCTAATACTAATTCACGTTTTTACCAGTGCCTAGTAAAAACAACCACTTTGCTAGTACGCTAATGGCTTATTGTACCTCTAGCACCCACTCTAAGACGTCTCACGCTCTGTAGTAATTACGCTAATTGTAGTAATCACGCTAATGGTGGTAATTACGCTAATCTACGACGCGGTTCGCGTGACTGTTGCTATTACTGATACGGTTGCACACGTTTCTAGCCGTATACGTACGCTTATTGATACACCGCACGGTAAGCAATCCCTTCTAATCGTTTACGCAGCGTTTGAGCATACCCTTGGTCACTATCATAGCGCTCCAGAATCTGTAAGATATCAACATCATCGCCATAGAGCGCTTGATTAAGAGCTTGGTTTAACTTGATTTGAAAGGTATCGATACTGCCACCGAAATACAGCCCTGTATTCTCAGACACCATCATGGCTGAAATGCCACTGGTACCACCCACCACTTTACCACTGACACCTGACCCAAGAGTTAAGTCCGCTGTCCCACCCATTTTGATCGGCTGTTGTACTAGGTCGTCCACAACATCGTCTGACAAAATGACACCGATTCCACCAATTTTTTGCGCCCCAGCCAGTAGACCAAACATAAAGCTCGTAAACTCGACAAAAACTGGCTCACTCCATTGATGTTCATGTCTAGTTAGCAGTATTCCCTCTCCCCACTGTGCGCCCACAAGAAATCCGGCTTGCCCGCCTATAGGAAAAATAACCACTGCTTGGGCGACCCCTGTCAAACGCTTCACCGATTGCCAGTGAGCAGTAGAATCAAACTTATCTATTTCCTCAGCCGCTAGCGCGATAACCTTGGAAGCTCGCTTGGCTTCTTCACTTTGAGAAGGTGCGGCAGGAGTATGAATGCTGGAAGTATTCGCTTGCAACGATTGCGTCTTCAATGCCATTACATCGTCTGAAGCCAACGTTGAAACACTAAGAAGAGAAAGACCGAACACGAGCGCACGGCTTAAAAGAAGAGGTAGGTCGCGCATAACTGACTCCAAAGAGGGATTGGAGCATATAGTATCAAGAAAAAGTGGCGCTGATTACGCCACCTATTAACAATGTTGCCACTTTAACCCAAGTCTGACATTAATCCAGACTAAGAATTCGCGACAACAGTGCAATGACCATAAGCATTGAGTCATGAACATGAACAGTGAGTAATGCGTTACTTACGCCCCACTCCCATCAGTACTGGACGTGTACCTGAGTCAGTTTCAACCTCAAATGGCACCGATACGGTTACACTGTCAAAGCCCGCATTAAGCAATATCGTCTCTGCTCGTTGTGTTGTCATACCGTAATCAAGGTCATCACTATCCACCGCCCAGTCCCAGTGAACAAATAAACCGTATTCGTCGAGCAAGGTATAGATAATATTCGCGGTTTCCTGAGGATTGCCAAGAAAGCCGCATACAGAAGACGCCACCACTAAATCAAATTGATTACGAAATGCTGGATGCTGAGCGACTAAACCGCGTGTCAGGAAGTCAACCACAGGTTCAACATTCACTAACGCTTTTTTGTCCAACTCTTCAATCATTGATTCAGAGCCATCTAATGCGATGATTTGTTTCGTACATGGCGACATTAACTGGCTTAGCAACCCAGTACCACAACCAAAATCTAGCACCGTCTTGCGGGTCAGAGAGGTGATTGCCGTTAACTCTTCAAAACAAGATTGAGCAAAAACTGCCGTCGCTTGATTGTTTTCCCATGTCGCTGCGTACTCATCCCAATCGTTTGACATCGTTCACTCCATTTATTTCATCAGTATTGGTTACAGATCCCACACTGATTTTAATTCCTTAATCTCTGGCCCTAGATTAAACCAGAATACCCGCCAATTCCTAGTGTTATCTTCGTAATCTTTGCGATACATGCTATGATTTTACCCTGCATTTATTGCCGAAATTTTATCATTGGATGACTATGAACTTTACTCAAATTGAAGCGTTTTGTGCCGTCGCCGAAACAGGTTCGGTATCTGCTGCTGCTCGCCAGATCGACTGCAATAGAACCAAACTCAGCATGGCAATTAAAGCGTTAGAGAAAGATCTCGGGACAGAACTCTTTGTTCGCCTCAAGCAACAATGTCACCTTGTCTGAAACTGGAAAAGCCATTTATAAAGACTGTGAGAATTTACTGATCACCTCCGATAGAATTCGCAAAACATGCGCGCAGATCTCCGGAGAATTTGCGACAGAAGTGTGGATCGCTCACGACGACTCGCTTCCAGACACACTATGGCAAGATCTCACCGTACAAATTAACCAAAACTTTCCTGCCATTTCATTTAACGTTGTCTTAGCCTCTTCTGGTGATTTATCCGCTTTGGTCGAAAAAGGTCAAGTGGACTTCGCGTTTGGTGTCGACTACGAACGTATCGATGATCCTAGAATTGTCTATCAACCGCTAGGGAAAATCCGCATGATGTCGGTATGTCGTTCTGACCATAAACTGTCGAAATTACCCCGTGTCTCCGACGACGTTCTCCGCAACTCTATGCAAGTCTCGTTAGCCTATCTCAACGAAAAAGCGAATCCTGAATTGCTGCCTTTTTCCTTGAAATACATTGGGTTTTCAAGCTTTGAATACATGCTCAAAACCATTATCTCTGAAGGCGCATGGGGAGTGCTGCCTGAGCCTCTCATTCGTCAGTATCTTCGCGAGCAGAAACTCTCGGTTATCAAGCACACTTACGGACTCAACCAAGAAGACTTTTGCATGTTTACTGCGGTAGGTATGTCCGAGCACCCTGCGATGACGTGGACAGCGGATCAAATCAGTGATTATCTGTTTGCCTTTTAAGTATCTATACCTTTATCTCTTTTCAACGAACAACCTCAGCTAAATCATAGCTCACCATCTCTGACGGCTGACGTTCCTCGTTATTTCTCTCCCTTATTTCTACCTTCCATCAGTGACCGTCAGTTTTTATGACACCAAGATATATATCACATACCATTGAATTAAAAGAAAAAATTTAAATTCGCTCATATCCACTCTTACTACCGCCTCAACTATTGTTTGAAATAACACCACATAGAGCAAACAATAGACTTAGAAATTAAATAAGGTATATGGTATGCGCCCGAACAATGGAAATAGTGAAACAAGAACGCTAACAGTCTCAGCCTTTATTGCTACAGTCTTTGCTGTTGGTGGTTTAGTGGTAGGATTGGTCATGGGGTCTCTTGTCATTGCTTTTGACGGAGTGTATTCATTAGTCAGCTTGCTGTTAACATTATTGTCACTGGCAGCGGCAAACCAATTAAAAAATAATCATAGCATGCTATCACTGCTTGGTCGTAACCGTGTTGAAGCCATCGTTATTGCCATTAAAGCGTCAGTAATTCTACTGATAGTCAGTGTCTCTTTGTACTCTGCGGTCTCTGCCATGTTCTGCCGGTGGGCGCCCGATTGACACGTCTGTGGCAACCATATTTGGCGTGTTAAACGTACTCGGCTGTGGTTACGCATGGTGGTACATTGAAAACAAAAATAAAGCGCTGGCTTCAAATTTAATTAACGCCGAATCAAAACAGTGGCAAATGGACACCATGCTTAGTGTTGCGGTAACTGCAGGCTTTATTGTGGCTTGGTTTGTCGAGCAAACACCATGGGCAAGTTATAGCATCTACGCAGACCCGATGATGATGATTCTAATGTCGGCCTACTTCATTAAAGTACCCGCTGTAATGTTAAAAGAAGCCTTTACTCAGCTTGCGATTGAAAAAATAAAGCGCGAACGCCAATCACGAACCACACGCACTGCGGCAAGTAAACGAGTTGCTCCAAGTAAACGAGTAGCGACAACAAGCGCGTAATTAAGTGTTAAAAGCCTGTCTTTAGTCAACAATATTAGGGTGAGAGAGATGCTGGTAATGCCGTATCTCTCTTTTTAATCCCTTGAACGTTTCAATCGCCCCATCAATGGCTAACTGATTCACCAACCAGTCGGGGAGTGCTCCCCCTGGATCGGCAAAAGCGGTATACATGATAAATACCTGCCCATCACCTAACTTAGTTAACTCCCAACGAGACTTCACTTGAGTAATACGAATAAACCCAGCTTGCTTGGCAAGATATTCGGATGCGTCTCGTATTTCCAATACAAAACGTTTACCTTGCTGGTAGTAGCGAGAATAGGTCACCATATCACGATCTAACGCGGGCCACGGTGCGGCGAACGTCGTGTAAACAATATTTTCATTGACCGATAGTTGCGACAACACCTTAGTTTGATCGACGTTATGCAGCCACGTCGGTACATGCTCAGTATCTTCGAAAAGGAGCAAGAAACCACTAAAGGTCGTCTCCACATCGGCATGGACTCGAATTTCAACCAGCCCATCCTTATGTTCTCTTTTATACAACGTAATCGCATCTTGGTTGTAGCTCACAAGCCAAGGCTTACGCACCACTTGAGCAGAGTCTGATGTGGTTTCTGATAGCCCAGAGATCGGCAACATAGCCAGCGCCACCAGCGCCGCGCGCATGAGTGGTTGTCGTATATAACGGTGCACTATTCCATCCTTGTCAAAGCTAACTTGTTCTAACTATTACGTTAGTATCTATTACGTTAGTGTATCAAAGGGCATTTCGCGAACCTGCGACAAACGACAAAGTCTTACTCATGACTGAACGTTTGAGTCTTCTCCCGCGTAGCCCAATAGCATGACAATGACCCTACCGTCACCATAACCACGCCTTGCCAAAATGACGCCCCCAAAGCAACGGATAAGTAAAATGAAGAAAAGACACTGGATAACACAGGGGTAAAATAAGAAAACGTTGCTAGCAACATCATATTGCCGCCAATAATAGCGACATTCCAGAGGGCATACCCAGCTCCCATCACCACCCCAGCAAGCAGTAATATCAGCACAGACGGCAACGAAAATGTCATGCCTTGCTCATCACTGAATGCATACTGAATCCAGAGCACGGTCGCGGTCGCAATAAAAAATAGCACTATCGCATTTTTTCCATTACTCATCACTGGCGTAATATTACAATACACAGCCCAAATAAACGCCGCGGATAACGCCATAAAGTAACAAATAGGATTCGAGGCTATATTCTTCATAATAAGTTCCAGTGACAAACCTTCATCATAAGTAATGCACCAAACCACGCCCAAAAATGCCAGTAGTACACTCGGATATACCATAAGACTAATGCGATGCTTACTCATAATAACCGCAAAAAGTACTGTTAATGCAGGCCATAAATAGTTGATGACCGCCATTTCTATTGCCTGATGTCGATCGTTAGCCATTCCCAGGGCAAGGGCGAGAAAAATCTCATAGCATACAAATAACCCTCCACCTATTAACAAATACTTAAGCGAGAAATCTGTTAACTTTGGCCTCCCCATCACAAGCACTAAAGCCAGTGCGCTGACGCTGTACAGTAACGCAGCTCCGCCTATTGGCCCAAAAAGCTCAGCAATATTACGAGTTAATGCCAACAAACAGCTCCAAAGTAATATTGCCCCAATACCAAACAATGTGTATTTATTCGCGCCCAATCCAGCCATCACCTTTCCTAATATCTAAACTCAGCAACCACGCTAAAAGAGTTATAAACAACTCCTATGCAACTTATGTCGTTTCTATTAACCTTTACCAAGCAAGTGTGACAAATATCCGTCAAATCCTTGAAGATAAAGTGCATTTGCATATGGATGTGGCTAAACTCGCCGTGCATTTTTACTAATCTCGTGACCAACACTTTAACTATGCCCAACTTTTTGTCTATAAAAAACCTATTCCCCCTCATGCTAATCGTGATACTGAGTGGCTGTGTTTCCTCAAGCATTGACCCGTCACGGTATGAGAAAATCACCTCCTATACGCTTATTAATGCTGAGCCTACTCGACTGGACCAATATTTTGAACGTGAAGTCGCCTCGCACTCATTAACTAAGGAGACCGGGTTTTATCCACTCGACAAAGGGCATGACGCGTTGCTTGCCCGACTCGCTATCATTGAAACGGCTCAGTCTAGTATTGATGTGCAGTACTATATTTTTCGAGATGACACCGCAGGCAACCTCATCGCCTGGCGTTTATTTGAAGCGGCTGAACGTGGTGTACGTGTGAGGGTACTGCTTGATGACATGCAGAATTATGATGACAAGGACTTACTGCGATTTAGCAGTCATCCCAATATCGATGTTCGCATGTTCAATCCCCATCACCTTCGCACCGCTCGTGGACTTGCCATGTTAAGTGACTTCGAACGTTTAAATCATCGTATGCACAATAAATCTCTGACGGTAGATGGTGTGGTCTCCATCATAGGCGGGAGAAACGTTGGTAACGAATACTACTCCATCGAATCTAACGTGGAGTTTGCCGACTTAGATCTTCTTATGGTCGGCAAATCCGTCAGACAGGTGAAGCTAAGCAATACGATCTTTATTGGAATAGCGACTATTCAATCCCTATTGAGTGGCTAACCGACGACCAACTGCAATATACCGATGCTGATGTGGATGCTTGGGTACAAGCGCTTGGCTTGAAAGAGAAATTTTCCGGTGGCGCGCATGATTTTTCCAAGTTGCCTTTATACAGTGACTTACTCAATGGCACCATTGAGCTGTACTGGGGTGAAGGGGATTTACTTTACGATCTACCCGATAAACCCGACAGCAAGCAAAGTACACTGATCGATAGCCTAGGCGCCGTCATTAACGCAGGTAAAACATCTCTGGTCCTTATCTCACCCTATTTTGTCCCCACAGAATCCGGTGTGAAAGAGTTTGTCAAAGCAGTAGAAGACGGGCGCGAGGTTATTATTATTACTAACTCGCTAGCCTCAAACGATGTTTTTGCGGTACACGGTTGGTATGCCAAATACCGAAAAGATCTTGTCAAGGGTGGGGTGCAACTGTGGGAAGTCAAATCCAACGCCGAAATTAAGAAGAACTGGAGCTTAACCAAGCAGCAGCCGATCAAGCTTACATACTAAGGCCATCGTCATTGATAAACGAAAAATCTTCGTTGGTTCTATGAATTGGGATCCACGCTCTGCTGACCTCAACACAGAGATGGGTGTCGTCATTGAGCAACCCGAGTACGCAAATAAAGTCTACCTAGAAATTATGAAGGAAATACCTTCCACCGCCTATCAAATTGAAGTCGTTGACGGTGATATCATCTGGGTTGACCATTCCACCGGAGAAAGACTCACCACTGAACCTGATGCCAGTATATGGCGAAGATTTGGAGCTTGGTTCAGCGGGATCCTACCGATTGAAGAGCAACTCTAAGACCATAGGTATCAGCTTATAATGCACAACCTTCAACGCCAACCCAAACGGCGGTTAAGCGTTGGAGGTCAATTGCAGCCTGTCATAGCAACAGGGGATAATGCGTGTAAATACAACGATATCGAACCGTCATAAATCGCCTTTTTTTCCTCGTGTTCAATAGTGGTAAACTGCATTGAAAATGCAAAACCATGTAAGTAGTCCGCAAATAAATTCACCGCGTGTCTCTGTGTCTCATCCACTAGGCCAATATCAGAAATCACTTGCTCAAATCTTGTCGTGAATACCTCAGCAGGTCCATTACTGCGCATTTTTAATAGCGTTTCAAGTAAACCGGGATAATCACTAAGCAATGTCAGGTAGCTCCAACCTAATTCGGTCAGTTCTTCTTGCCAGGGTGCTAACCCTGCAGGCTGATAAATGCCTTCAACAAGCGAAATGGCCACCGCCTCCAACAATTCCTCTTTATTGCTAAAGTAGTAATAGATAGCCATAGCATCAACGCCAAGCTCCGCCGCTAGCTTTCGAATACTTGGCACAGACCCTTGTTGCTGCATCAGTGCCTTCGCGGCGTCTACAATCATTTTCTGACTTAGACCGGATCCGGATTTAGAAGGGCGACCACGTTTCTTTGGCTTGACAGTCATATGAGTTCCTAGCTAAACTTATTTTCTACACTGTAGAATTATATATTAAACCACACCTTTTTCAAACTACGGAGTCTACAATAATGGCTAACATCGTTTATATTGCTACCAGCCTAGACGGCTTTATAGCTGATAAAAACAATAACTTAGAGTGGCTTCACGACGTTCCAAATCCCGAAGGGTCTGATTTTGGATTTGCCGACTTTATGGATCGTATTGATGCTCTAGTCATGGGACGTAATACTCTGGACGTCGTGCTCAGTTTTGATTGCGAGTGGCCCTACTCTAAGCCTGTTTTTGTACTCAGTAATACAATGAAAGAAGTGCCAAAAGGGTACGAAGGCAAAGTGTTTTTAATAAACGGTGATCTTAACGACATCGTCAAAGACTTAAACACGCGAGGTTACCACGACCTTTATATTGATGGCGGCGTAACGATTCAAAACTTCTTACAAGAAGACCTGATTGATGAAATGATTATTACCACCATCCCAATTTTGCTTGGGGGAGGGATTTCTCTGTTCGGTTCATTGGATAAACCAATAAAATTTAAGCATCTCTCAGCGCAACGTTACGCCGACTGCATTGTTAAGAATCGATATATTCGAGTTCAAAACATATCAAATAATGAACCGAAACCCTAGGTAATGGTTTGTATCCTCCCTTTCTTATAAAATCGGCTTTCCATAGAAAGCCGATTTAAAATAACCATATTATACCGCTCGAACATGCTAGGGATTATCGCTGATACAAAAACCCAAAGCTTCTGTCATTACTTCTGGGTTTACTATAGATACATTATTTATTGTAGATACATTAACCTGAATATCTGAGGAAACAGAGCTGGTATAAATAACATATGGCGATACTAGTTTTGCATATGTATTTGAAGGCCAGCCTCCTTCCGACACAACGTTCTCATTTAATAACGATGTTGATAGTATGTCGTTATAAGTGGCTAGCCGCCAATTGTCCCGCGACAATTCATTACGATGATTCAAATAACTGCATATTGTAAGCGAAGCATCTTCTTTAAAAGACGTTATGGAGTAAAATTCACCATAGGGAATAGTACTACCGTCCCATTTTTCACCATAAACCGTACTCCGTTGAGTAGTAGGATTAAATGCAGCGTAATTAGCATAAGTTATCGAATAGTCTGGTAAAAAAGGCAAACCGCTGTTTCGATACCAACTAGCTGGGAAAAATCCTGTTAACAGACTAGATTCAGTATACCCAAACACTTTATAACACGCCCCAAGCCCTCCAGCTACAGCGACTTCAGAAAGGCTTGCACATCTGTCTGTCTGTGTAAACTGAACATACTCCGATTCTGATCTAGCTCCTATTCCTAGGCTTACATTCACTGTAGGCGCAATTGAACTACGAGGAACGGTATAGTTTTTCGGTTTTACTTCTATATACCAACTCCCGTCACGCGGCTCCGTCTTTAGTTCAGCTGAATAAAAAAGAGGTTGATCGATGGATACATGGAGCGGTGCATTGACAACAGGTTGACCGTTTTGATCTTCAATATCGACCCTTACAATCGCCGGAGGCGGTTCAATTCCCCCGGTGGGAATAATGAGCCTGTAATCAGAAAGCGGTCTCAAAAGCGTTAAGTGAAACTCACCACTTTGGCGATAATCTAATTGCAACGTAACCTTAAGCCCTGAGTCATCAGTGCTTTCAATTTCAATCAGACGAGAGCTCGCTGAGTTTGAGTCAAAGGTAAATGTTGCATAACCATCACTGTCTGTAATTTCGTTCTCTATTACTTGCCCACCATATAAAGCTTGGACATTCCCTTGCCCCACCCCTACACCGTTTTGTGTTAGACGCACTCGAACGTTAGTAGGGGTGCCTACCCATTGAGTAATATTCGTATGATTTGAACCATCATCGAATAATAATCCATCAGCAAGCTGACCAACACAAGTGACATAATAACTGGCGTCAGTATCTACTGCGTACTCTTGCAATGTCTCCATATCAAGAGCATAAAAACGGCCTCCAGACTTTTGAAATGCCAAATAACGGTGCATCGCAGGCCAATGATGCTGAGGATGGGAAAAATCAGGATGACGCGATAAATTATCTAACATATAGAGTGGAGGTAACTCTTTACCTAGTTGACGGCAATAAGATTGCGCCGAAGTTGTAGAAAATCCAGCTATAAACGAACGTGGGGTAAAACCTGTATCAACTAACCTAGCGTCGTATGCAATGTTAGCTTGCTCGCTTTCATACACGGTTAAAGGCGCTGTATAGTGACGACTTCCAGTGACTATATCTGCCCAATGCGCTGCTACATTAAGGTCACTAACCTCAATTTGTACTAGCCCCATTCCGTAGGTGCCATTATGATCACTAACCGCAAAGCTTACCGTATGCTTACCTAGCATTGATGATTGAAAAATAAACGTTTTATTCGTTGTATCTGTTGGGCTTTTTGAGGTCACCGAAGCATCAAACGCATCGACACTCACCAACTGGTAGTCATCGCTATCAAGTGATGTAATATAGCTCGATAGATCAACTTCGAATAATTCCCCCTGATTAACGATAGTTGGGAACGTAATATGTGGTGTAATTTCAAAGCCTTTGTTCGCTTGACGAGCCACAGCAACATCAAGTACCCCCATTCGCACATTACCAATGGGTGAAGAGAGGCTGAAGAGAATACGGTCTACCCCCTGGAATCCCGCCGCAGGCGTATATGTGATCGTATTATCGTTAAGATTAGCAATTGCACTCGCGTTCTGATTATACGGAAGCGTCAAATCTTGGGACAACGTGAACCCAGTTAAATCAACACCAAATTTCGCAAGTTCTTCAGCTAAATTAACCGAAACCTGTTGGTCTATTAGAGTCACTGCACTGATGGGAATTAACGCCGTACTTTCTGGTGTTGAGCTCACAGCCACCCTTACAATAGCGGCTGTACTAGGCGGCTTCAATTGCTCAGAGGAGGCAGAATGCATCGATTTACCATGCATTGACTCAATATCATCGTTTTCCAAAGCCACAAGATAACGGAAGTTACATACTTTTGGCTCATTAGCCGAAATACTGAAACTGGTACCTTGCATGCTCTCTACGTGACAATCGTCATCTTCGGAAAGTGATGCCACCTCTTTAAGGTTAAAACGACTTCCATCAGACACTTTCACATGTTCAGCAAGATCGACGAAATACTCTTTCGATAGCGCACCTGAAAATGATGCATCCTGAGCAGAGAGTGTTACGCGCTCAGCTTGAAAACGTTGACCAAAAGAATCATCACTTTTAAATGAAATGGGGGAATCTTCTCCTCCGCAGCCCTGTAGACCTAAGGTGAGAGCAAAAAGGCATGCCACTCGCTTAATGCCTATTATATAATTAATATTCATTGTGTTACTCATAATTTACATATGTAAAAAACACCATTTAAACGTTACACTACCGCAATTCCAATAGCAGCCTATCCGTTAAAATGACCTTAACTAGCGCAATATTCATATACAGGTTAAACGCGGATACGTAATTAACTCACCAGGATATATAAGGTCAACATTCCGCTCCACACTAAAATATAAAGGGTTTAACTTCTCAATTTCTTGAAGGGTTATACCCAACAACCGGGAGATGAAAAGCAAATTATCACCTCGTCTAACACTGTATTTTTTGTGTATTTTCCGACAAATAGGCACTTTGGTAACTTCTGAATCTCTGACTGACGGTCCTTCATTTAAGTTATACCTACTGACAACGTTCCCTTCGTGCTTAGATTCAATGACTGAATGTTTGTTACCTAAAGCGTCACGTCCACTAAACGTGTATCTCATCATCAAATTAAGTGAATATATATCTTTATTCACCTCGCCGTAATTTAATATACCTTGGTAGCCGATGTCAGCTGACCATTTGGGACTCAGCTTATAGATAACCCCAATATTGATTAATGGAGAAGGATCTGGAAATTTATACGCCACGCCTCCTCCTGCATATAGCAAAGCGTAGCTACTAACAGGAAGAGAAGCCTTTATTCTACCAAACACTGGGTTAACTCTTGTGTCTTTATCGCTATCTATATTAAAATCCGCATAACCCAACTCTAGAGATAGACTTTTATATAATTGGTAGCCAAATATAGCTTCATATCCTAACGACTCTTTTTGCTTTTCGACTTCCAGACTATAATTTATGCCTGCACCTAAATAAAAGGGCTGTAATTCTTCCGCCCCTTTAGCCAATAAAGATACCCAAAATAGTAAAATACATAAGTATCGTATATTCATAGCTAGACCCCTGGCGATAACATTATAGTGACCGTGTCAGAATAACGCCCAGACAGCAGCGTCGTTCCATCGACGTCGTATTGGAATAGTAAGTCAAAACTAAGCGAATTGCGCTGCCCAGTATTTCTACCTATAGTACTTACCCTCTCACGTAACACACCTTTATCACTAACCAGATTCACAACATCACAACCTGAGCAAGTTACTTTATATGGGATGGAGATAGAACGATCATCCTCGTTTTCCAATTGATAAACTTGAGACGGCATTGTTAATTCTAGACCTTGCGTAAAATGACCATGCACAGTGAAATAATAACTAGCCTGACCAGATACCTCCTTGTTTAGCGTGTCGTATTGTGCCTCCATTACGCCATCTCCACGAACTTCGATCGAACGTATAAGTGACGGTCGATAATCAATATTTACAATCAAAACATCGTTAACATTGCGGTAAGTTAAAATCCCATGATGTCTATAGTAATAGTGCAAGTTAATTGGTACGATTCCGCTGTAAGTACCCTGTGGTTTCCCCAAAAAAGCGCTTCGTAAATTTTGATCTGTCAAATCAAAAACAGGTCTAAAAAACACAAATGGAGCGGTAGGTACCGCTGTGACAATTTTTTTAGATGAAACACAGTTCTGGCCTTTTAACCTTATTACAGGTGGGGAAATCACTTCATCAGTACAAGGATTAGTCGCGATACTGGAATTGGGTAAAACCGTCGTACTAATACCGACAGTATTATATTCAACGCCTAATAGTGAAACCGGTACGGTTACGCGGCTCCCACCATTGCCAATCAACACAAGTTCAGTCGATGAAACGGGCGAGAAAGTAGACGGAACCCACTCAGTTGTCGCTTGAAGTGCGGGCGGTGTTTGCCACATACTAGGGACCATACTGCCTGAAGAAATCCCAACATTGTTCCATTTAACGCCGCTACTATCTAACTCACCGTGAATGTTAAATGCAGCTTCTGCATTAAAGACCATCATGATTACTGCAAAAATAAATGGATTAATTCGTGATCTCATCACCCGCACTCCTGTGCACCATTGTTTCGTTTGAATAACTGTTATCGTGGGACGTTACTGTTACTTTCAAGTTTTCTGACCGCATGCTAATAGGTAACGAGAGAGCCTTCTCGCGTCCCGAAACCACCACAAAACTTTGGCTACAAGAAACGTTATTAGTGTTTGAACAGGCATCAACGACTAAATTTATCAACGTGTTCCCCTCGTTATTAACAAATAAATGGTCACCATTATTGACTAGTTGATAAGATATTTTGGGATTAGGGGTAGGAATAATATATAATGGTGCGAATCCATAGTTTATTTCTATTCCACTAGCAATACTTTCCCCCTCTTGATAGTGTTGTGGCGCGAAAGGCAGCATGAACATAAGATCACTATCCTCATTGCAACTTGTATTGTGGCACAAGCTTCGTATACCAATATCTTTAGATTCACCTGGCTTCAATACCACTTTAGGATGCGTTATCGATATTTTCCATTTGTCAATATTATCACGTTTGTAATCGGTCTTAATAATATCATCCCCATCCTTAATCTTTATTTCCTGAATAGCGCCTTGAACGAACAACGTTCGATTTTCGTCATTGTTAATAGTGATAATCCCATTTCCCTTTTTATCAGCTATTACGTACATCTTGTCGACGTTAAAAGCAAAGCTATTCGCGGACATAAGAAGAACCGAACACATTAAATTAAACCAAATATTGTTATTGCTTTTCATCTTTCTGTACCTTGTTAGACTTCGCGATTGGCGGATAGTATATTGCACTCAACGAATAACTTTTGTTCGCTAACGATTTAAAGCTATCTATTATTTCACCGTGATTAACATATAAGTTTTCGAGAGTATTACTTACTTGAACAATATATATTGCATTGAATTCACCAAACCTCTTCCTAAAAACCCTGTAACCAAGAGACTCGAGTGAACTTATAGATTTCTCAATTTTTTCAGATATTTCATAGACCCCTAAAAAGTGAGTTCTCATGTCCTGACCATCGATACTAACGTAAATATCTTCAGCATTTTCTCGCATGGGTAAACAGTAATTATTTCCAAAATTCATTTGTGACGTTGAGGAAAAATCATAAGGTAATAAACACCTCTCTTTACCAGCGTCTGTCATTGCATAGAGAGAAAAGTTTAACCCTTCTAATACTGTTACACGGTAAACACCATCAGCCATTTGAGTCGTACCTAAGCAACCCTCACCTATACAGGACAAAGTCGACACAGGATCATCATTTAGATTACTGAAAGCCGAGACGAACGAGACTACTTGACTCACTTTTGCATTAAGAGTTGCTACGGTACCAGGGTGTGAAAAAAACTTAACTTGAGTGTCGCCGCTATTAAACATTTCAACACTTTCCGCGTCAAAACTTGCTTGATACTGATGATAATCTTGTAAGGGTATAAGCACATTATCTTTGTAAAGGATGAACTTACTATTCGTATACCCATTTTTTTCAATGAAAAGAAACCTAGTTCATCTGTATCTTCAAGGGCTTTATTTTTATCTACGTTAACTAAGACATACGAAGACGCGCCTTTATTGGTTACACTAAAAGTCTTGTTAGTTATAATCTGAGAGCTGGATAACCCCATACTAACCCCATAGTGTCCATTGGTAGACGAGGATCCGTTTAGGTCTACCGTTGCGTAATCGCTTCGCCCAGACATACTTAACAGCGCTTCTTGCTCCACTTCTTTTTTCGAGTCTCTTTTATAAATATTGCGTAACTCGACAGAACCGTTAATACCATCAACTGCAAATATGTCGTCTTTTTTTAATGAGGTAGAAACCTTACTAACCGAAGAGTCATAAGTTGATGTACCGCTAATAAACTTAATCGTATCAGAAAGAGGAACACTCCACGTCAAATTAAACGATGTGCTATTCAGAGATTTCGAGTAATCAACATTCGCATTTATTCTAGAATCGAGAAAAAATGGTGTGCTATAACCTAACGACAATGTCTCTTGATTGGAAATATCATCATACTTATAGCCATTTAGATAGTTCAACCTCTCGTATTTATTGTAACTATAAACCAAATATAACGAACGAGAACCACCTAAATTATAAGATGTATTAAAAGTCAATCTCGAGTAATCTAAATCTCCATACATAAACGTCGCTAACGGATCCTCATTAACATCGTCAAGCTTCTCGTATGACAAGTTAAACATTCCAAACCCTATGTTAGAATTGAAATGTCTCGCTTCTTCAAATACATTATAAACAGCTTCTGCTCGAATATCATTCTTTACCCAGTTAAACTGTGCCCCCATTGTAATGAAGTTATTTTCTCCAGAGTTTAGAGCTCCAAGCCCAACAAGTAGAGGCGTTGCGGGTCGATAGCTTAATAATGCCTTACCATAAGCGTCACCTTCTAAACTAATTGAGCGTTCCAAACTATCGAGTCTGGGCTGATAATAACTCTCAGATAGCGTGCTTAAGCAGATAAAAGATAATCAAATTTACCTTTAGCTAGGCCGCCTTTCGAATCATTATAGATTTGATAATCTTGAGAGCTTATCACTTGCCCTGAACTTACTACCTCAACTGTTATCTCATAACGACCAATAGGGAGCTCACTATACCGAATATAACTCTGGCCCTCATTGACGTTTTTTTGATAGATGATTCGTTCATCTCTATATATCTGCACTGAACCGCTCGTCGGAGCATAAAAACTAATAACTTGGTCGCTATTTCGGCCACCCATAAATAGCCGCTTTGAAGATGCTACGGTAAATGAGTCTTGTGGCATCCGAGACGTATTATTAAGAAAATTGGTAGAGTTAACATCAGGGTCAAACTCAAAATGCCCTAACTTAAATACATAATCATCAACATCAAGATGGTAACCTGCTTCATAAAGCCTTCCATCATCTGAATTGGATAACGTAAAATCTGCTTTAAGGTAACCATATGGTAACCCTACGGTGATGTCATCGTTAAGCGTAATGCTCGATTCCTGTTTGACATATTGATTTATATACAAGTCGAATGAGTTTATAACGCCGACAAGCTCGCTTTTAGCTGTATGATAGTTTTGTTGTAAAGAGAAATTATCATACTCAAGAATCTTAGCATCAACGAATAAATAGAGTTCGCGATCATTATAGTTGAACACCCATTGATAAGTATCTGGTTTTATTTCACACTCACCTTGCTTACCTTGGCATCCCCGCGTGTCTCTAACTCCATCGACTAAACCATCAAGTATTCTTTCCCTATATGATTTGTCAATAAAGTTTGATTTAAGATACTCATTTACTTGTTCCAACGCAAAGTTATCATTAGCGTCAATTTTGACTTCGTCAAACTTTATAAGAAATGAAACGGGATGAGTAAAGCTGCCGTCTAGGTTACGAATCGCCAATTTTTCCTGTTGAAACTCAAACATATCCTCAAATCCAGAGGGTAGACGTCCAGCAACCGATAAATCAACGTACGAGAAACTAATTACAAGAGTTAATATTAAAACAGGATATTTTAACATTATATATCCACTCCTAAATCAAAAGCGACCTGACCCATACAAGAGCTTATCGGGTGATTGATTGCCACCTGTTGAAATTTCTCGAATTTAAAAGACACTTGATGATGTGCGGTCTTATTGAACCCATTATCGGAGTTGAAGTTTGGTACTCTTACGACACCCCCAACCTGCAAATTATCACCATCTAACGCTACTCTCACGAAATCGGAATCTAAAGGAATGACAGAACCCACTACATCGCTACAAGTTGCTCTATTTTCCGTTAACGTAAGGCTATATGGGATAGCTGAGATAACACCCAGCGGAATATTGGTACTCAAATTTAAAGTAGATGTAGATTCCGAAAACCCTGAATAATCTGATTCCAACGTTAGTTCTAAAACACGAGGTTCGAAATAAACATCCGTAATCGGCTGAACAAATAATCGTTCCACCTGAATACGAGTGGATAATGGTAAAACCTCGACACTAGAAGCACCCGCATTATTAGCTGCCAAACTATACAAACTAGAGGTTAAAACTATAACTGAACTCAAACCATAAGATGAGGTGTGCATCAGGCCATGCCTCCTTGGCTGAAAAAAACGGGCCTCCAACTAGGCCCGCTATAAACACCAGGCTTATACTGGATTAACCATTAAAGTCACGGTTGCAGTCACTGCTTTATTACCTACTTCCTGTGCGGGTAGTTCTGTTGTTTGTCTCACTTGCAGTCCAACCGTGTTTTTCTCTGAGATTGACTCACCTACACTTATTACCTGTCCGTTGTTAAGTACCTCCAACGTCGCTAATTCCATAGCGTTAGAGCCATAAGTCAATGACGTTGAGTGTATTTCCCAGTTAGCATCCTTTAGTGGCCCGATTGTTGGGGCGTCATCGGTACCAGCAACTTCATGCGATTCGAGCATAAGTTCGTTAGAAGTAAACGTACCATCCAATTGAGCGACAATGTCTCCCTTTAGGCCATTCACTCCATTCAAGCCAGTTATCATCAAGCCACCCTTTGCATCATCTCCGGGCACAGTACCTTGCCAAACAGCCACTACTTGTGTAGTCGCGTTTGCGTACGATGAACCCGCAATGATCATTCCGACCATCGTACTCTTTAAAAAACTTTTATTAATTTCGTTCATTTCTCTATTTCCTTTCGAATTAAACTTAAATTATGTTGACGAACTTAATACGTGATGATCACGTGTTATGTTTTTTCTTAGATGCGCAACACTACTTACTAAATTAGCTTACATTTTCACTCCGCCCCTAAGAGTTAAAAATGTTAATATCAAAAAATACAAAAATCCACCAACAGGGAGAAGGTTTAATCCAGTATTAATATTAATAACACTCAATTAAATCAACTTGGGCTCCGCAGAGCCCTACGAGAAAAGGTGCACAGTAAAAATAAATATTAACAACGAGAATGGAATGTAAAAACACAGCAGAATTTAGATGCCATTCGAAGCCCACACTAGGGATACAGTATCGACATAGGTATAAATCAGAATGCTAAGTTAATGAGCGTTCATAAATAAAAGAAGGAAATTGATCGCAAGAGAAACTACCGAAACTATTTGTCCTTGAATAGTAGATAAACAATGAAGTATCACAAATAAAATGATACAAGGTTCCGAAAGTAGAAGGTTAATTACTGTGGTGTATTTTTGAGGATGAATAAACTATCGAATTCTGAACATCCACCATCTTAGCAATACTGTTGTATACTCCTATGTGTTCAGCTATCGCTCTGTGGTGACGAACTTCAACACTTACATTTATATTGTATATATGGCGTGTCCGACTTTTTACGTTACATTTTAATTATGACAATATGATGACAGTCGCTTGCATATTTTTACCTTCGTATCACAACCACATAATACGCCTACACAGCCCCATATTGTTTAGCACATTACAATAAAAACGTCTTCATCTTCATGATTTTAACATCAGCATCACAATCCCACGCATTGACGTGATCTCATTAATATTAATAAGATCACCCAACGAATGAAACTATCAATAGGCGTTGATTTATAAGCCATTTTCTTCGATAACACTTCAAATGAACAAAATGAACAAAATGAACAAAATATAATATTGAATACTAGAGATCATATTAAAATCACGTCCCTCCTTAAGAAGTAAAACAAATTCAACAAATACACTAGATTATATTAACAAATCATTTATACTAGATTGCATTAGCCAAAAAGCCGTAATACTATTACTCGCGACTAAATGATTGTGCAATAAATTAAAATAAGAGATATCTGCATAATTAGGCATTTAATGAGCATACCACTGTTTACACACCGACTCGTTGGTATATTGCTTGTCTATTCAAAAACGATTAAGGAGGTCTAGTATGTCGCTTGATACTAACAACCTAATTTCAACAATTAAAAATCGCCTTAAAATCAACCGGTTTATAGGCGTACTTCCAGGAAACCAACCGCCGTGTAGCAAAAGTTTTGACACTATAGACGTCATAGAGAGCTTCCGTGCCACCATTGAAGAAATTGCATCTGACGGTAGAATAAACACCGTGGAAGCAAGAATATTAAGAATGCTCTTAGAAAACCATGAGCAAGTAGTTCCTAGACAAGAACTTATACAAAAGTGCTGGGAGGGCCGAGTGGTAACCAGCAGTTCATTAAATGTCGCCATTAAAAAAATCAGAGACTCACTTAAAGGGTCAGATTATGAAGACACAATAGTAACGATCCCAAAAACAGGCTATGTACTTAAAGCCACCATGAAAAAAAATTCATCCCTAAGTGACTTATCAGATATCACTTCAAAGGTATTCTTTACCGACTCAATCCAATTAATAATGTTAACTTTTATTATACTGATATTAACCACCATTCTATTGGCATTTTTTTGGTGGCTATAGTGACTGTATCCAACATTAGAAAACTAAGTTTGATTTTCCCTATTTTCATTGTGTTATCTATAATCTTTGGAATAATGAGCGCGTTGTTTCATAAAGAAGATCTTCATCTACACATAAACCCTTCTTGTACACTAGATGACACTATATTGGACTTAAACTTCGATTCGATGAGTATGAAGATAGAAAGTAAGCCGATTACAGAACACAAAGAAGCAATCATCATGTTTAGCGGTTTTTATCTTAAATATTTTCAAAAACTAATCATTATCGGAAAATTAAAATTCAGGAGTGGAGCGAGCTTAAATGTCTTCACAAAAATGAATATCGTCAACGGTATAGACTATACTACATCGACGGATAAGGAAAAGTGTTTCCACCTATCAGATCTCCATTCACATCCGCAATAATTCCACAAGCAATAGCCCACTTATGCGGAGCTATTGCTGCTATTACTTCTAATTTCCTTTGAATCTGCACTCTAATACACGAAGTTAGACCCGGAATATCTAGACATAATAAAATACCGATAGACTTGCCAACATGCGAGCCACTGCATCTAACTTTATCTAACTATATAGTGTAAGCACCCTCACTTAGTGGCACTCGAAATTAGGACTTTCCTGGTTTGATCAACTCCAGTTTAACCTGATTATTCTCCGCCCATTCAGCCAAATTTAGCGAGATCAATCGAGTTCGTAATCCATTCGTATCTTCTTAGAATAGCCACACCACACGACAACTTGCTCATGTATTCGAAGTACACGGACCGTTGGAAAACTGAAATCGCTCACTACATATACTTGACGATTAAAATCACCTAAAAGGTGAAACATAGGAAAGTGTACTCAATACTGTAAAGAGTCGCTCATAACATCCATAGAGCAATATTCATTAGAATGGGATGACGAGTGGAAGTCGATTTTTAGCTCGCAAACTTAACAAGCGATATACACGTAGGATTCGCTTATGGCTCCATTGCATAATCCCACCGCCTTTTGAATCGTATGCTGGATAGAGTTGCCTCTTGAAACGCCTCAATGACCTTATCATCTCGATGTAGATCTGGCTGAATTACATAATAAATTTCGGGGGAATAAATAATTACCTAAGATCTCACTTTGCGCATCTATTGCTACAATAGATGCGCAAAGTGAGATCTTATCCTTGGGACATGGTCTTTTAGCAATAGCAAACAATGTCATGCTATTATTAAATAAATTTATCGAGTCATTACAAAATGATGAATAAGATCCCAGGATCTCCATCCAAGCCATCAGCTTAAAATAATTTTTCCAAATCTATTTTTTGCCCCAAATCAAATACTTTCAAGTCCGCATAACCAAGTCTAACCGCCTCTAGCTCTTGAGCTTTTAATAAGGCAGACGTCTTGGACTCAGCTAAAATGGCAATATTATAGGTTGGCCTCTTTGCACCATTTTTAAATTTTTGTATGTTAATATAAGAAGAGGTCACACTCCCTTCTGTATTCATCGTTATCACCTTTTGTAAGTCTATGCCAATCACTCGATCAATTTCTAGAAGATCTAGATTTATATCATCTTTCCACGAAACGATTATACCAAAGTTATTATATATTGGTGTAGTGTCTAACCACTTTGTACCCAGTTCTGTAACACGATCAATCTCCATTATTTTTTCCTTAACCAATGGAAGAGCTGATAGCTGTTTTTTTATATTGCCAACACTGCTTCCTATTTTTACAAATCTAATTTTCTTAACTCGGTAATTTCCAACACTATAACTCTTAACAAATAGATCTTTGATCGTGTCATCTTCCACCCAAGATGATATAATCCGCTTCTGAGCCAATATAAACTCATGCATGTCATCTATATTACTCGGAGTTAGTTTTAGTGTAAGTTCAACACCATAGCCTTTAGTTTCAGCATGTGCGATACTGGATAGAAAAGTGACTAATATCAACGTACATTTAATTAGGGTATTCATATTATTTTGTCTCATTTTTATACATTAGTAATAGATTTGATAGAGTATCGATTAGATCGCTTTTATTTAAGTGATCCACGAAAAGAATTCCATCTAGATGATCACACTCATGTTGAATACACGCTGATAAACACCCTTCAGCTACCATCGTCATCACTTTACCTTGAATATCCAAATAGTTGACACTGATTTTATCGAACCTTTTTATTCTCGCACCTAAAACACCAATAGAAAGGCACCCTTCTGAACTAAGTTGTGTTGAGTTATCGATAGATGAATAGCTCGGATTAATCAATATTAAAGGACATTCCTTCTGATGACTGACATCGACTACTATAAGCCTAATATTACTTCCAACTTGAGGGGCGGCTAGACCGCAACCACTGTACTCATACATTGTATTTAACATGTTAAATGCGAGCTCTTCAATGTCTTCTCCGATGTTACTAACTGGCTCAGACATCAATCTTAACTTTGGATCTGGCACTTTATTTATGTCTAGAATTTTCATGTTATACACCTTTTGAGTCATTAAATAGATAACCTTGCATTAATGGTTCGTCCCTTAATTTAAGTTTCTTAATTTTCATTAGATCAGCTTTATCTTCTACGTGCTCAAAAACTAACTTCTGCCCGGATGAAAGTGATGACTCAAAGTTTTTAATTGTAATTAGGTCCTCACCTTTACTGTTATACAACGATATATCCAGCTTGATATAATCCACCAGTTTATGTACTAATAACAATTTTCTCCGCCAGGTTTTTTCTTCGATGATATAGTCATCCAGCGCAATTTTTACTCCATGCTCCCTTAAACGTTCTATGTTCTTGTAGGTAAGATCTAAATCAAGAGTCTTACATAGCCTTTCGGTTATTTCTACACATAGCTCTATCTCAAATGACGTTAAATGTTGTCGCAACCAGATCAATTTTATACATAATGCAGTTTCTTGTAGTTGCCATGGCTCGACATTGATAAAAATATACTGCCCTGGAGAAAAGACAATATAATTTTCACCCAGTTTTATCTGACTTTTCGCGATAGACTCTATCTGATTTAGCAATATCCTATTCATCAAATTCCGAAAAGTATAGTTGTCTATTGTCATTGATAAGTCCAAGCCAAGTTCTGTCCCATTTTTTATTAGAACCTCGTAACCAAAAGTTTGTTCTTTTCCCGTAACTATTCTTTCTAGCTTTATTTTTGGATTTAGTTCAATCAATTCCACGATATAAATCCTTTTGCATGGTTTTTAATCAGTTCAAATACTTATCGATACACGCGCAAGATGATAGTTTGATTAGTATTAACACCTTTTGATAGTAAATCGATACTTTCCTTAATTCCATATCAATTTCCATTAATAATATTAAAGTGCAGTTAGTGTTTAATCGTATCTGAGATGCTCCACTTTAGAGGTGAACTTTTCTTTATTACACTATCCAATGGAAGACACTAAATCCGATTGCTAGGGTAAAACTTATTACATAAACACTGCATATTTTTGTATAACTTACAAGTCTTCGCATGATGCTTAGCACATATTAATTATATATTGCTTTATCTTTTCGCCAGACTACCCTTTCACCCTAAATTTGTTTTCGTACACAGCTAGCGTCGTATTTTAATAACTTATTGAACCTATACAAATACAGAGCCATCTCTTCACTGAACCACCAAAGTTGAGAATTATGCGGCAAAAAAGACTATCAGAACTAAGACACATAAATTGAGATTTGACGACATAAAGTCTTTCCAAAAAACTTGCCCCTGAACTAGGAGCAATTTAATGGACAGTTAGTTTTCGATATTTACGTCTATCGTTACTAATTCATACACCTCTCGGCCCGAGTCGTCTTCCCGTGCGGTTAAGGGGTCAATTACATAACTCCCCCTTCATCGTTGGGATAAAACTGTGGGCCATGGCGATAAAATGTAAGTGGAATTACCGACTGATATCGCCCTCCAGGTAAATGGCGACTATCTAATACTGATAGTTTCGTTTTTCTTACCGTGATTCCATCTTCGCAATAACCTGATTCTTCGAACCCCAGTGCGGAGTCATTTTCAGATACGTCAACATCGCCCAGACATCCGTCGTAACGTTGCACATAGACAGGGAGAGGAAAAAGTGAATCATCATGCAAAGAACGTAAGTGAATATAAAATACTTTCCCTTTACCATACTGAATCAACTCTTCGTCACTAGGCGTTCTAACTGACCTAATCCCCGTCACAGAAAATCGACTAGAATGCAAGTTTACAAAGTCACTGCCGTTTAAAGTGCTATCTATAACCAATTCGTCGTGCAGTGTTAGGTGACGATCTACATCATCTTCATCAGGTGGCGTAATACTTAGATAAGCAATAATAGATTCTATAGCTCAGATAATCTCTTGACTCCTCTTCAGACAGTCCAACTGTCACCCCTCTCATTCCACTATTATAACTAAAACTTTTCAATTTTATTTCACCAGTCTCTGAATCGATTTCTGCATATTCCCTTTCTCCACTATTAGCAAAGTAAAACGTCCTTGCACCAATTTTTTCTGGCAATGTTAGCGAATGTTTTTTCTTCGGGTAAAATGCTACCGATTCAGTTACAGTAGTAAAGCCTGGATGGTCAGACTTATTAATCACTCCGTTGAGTGTTATATCTGACTTTCTATAGTTTCTCGATTCCACAGTCGCCACGACTGTATATTCACTCTACATGAAGTACCTCAATCTCACCCGTACTAGGATCGACTAGTTTAACATTTGGATCTTGACTATAGGACAGTTCAAAACTAGTTTCGAACAAGTCAAGTCCAAAATCAAACTCTGGTAATACTCGTCGCGCAACGGAAAAGTCCACTGTCGGATATTCTCCTATTACTGGATTACTCGCCTTTTCTACATTTATACTATATCTTACTTCCTGTGCTTCTGTTTCGTCACTACCGTTATCATTTACAACAATCGTAACCCTACCTGAATTAAGCACTTTTGCTATACCAGTGGTTTCATCAAGCTCGACAACATCTATCGGGGACTCGGGGCTCAATGAAAATCTTAGTTCTCCAGCTACCCCCGTAATTTCCGGTGGAGTTAGGAATATATCCAAGCTTGGTTGCCACATTGTATTAATTTCACTTTGTGATAAATGCAACTGGCTGTTACGCTTTGATATATAAACATGGACATTTTTGGGCTCTGATGCATAGAAGTTCCTAGACTCTATTAAACGTAGTGACAAATCAACGTGTCCATGAGATAGGATATTTACAGCGCTATCACTAATCCTTTCTAAAATACCGTCATTTGATAAAGAGACAATCTCGATGTAATCACCTGGGTCATTTAGATCTTCAAATAATTCATTAAAATCGAACGATGAATTATCATAATATAGATTAATATCTCGAACATTAATCTCTCTATCAGTTGACTTATCTACATCTATATAAATACGTCCGTCTAGTGGCTCGTAGTTTTCGCCACCATCATCTCTCACTAACAACGTATACTGACCTGAGTTTTTGAGAAAGATACTCCCGTTTCTAAGCTCTATATCTCCGTTTAGTTCATTATTGTTCAATAAATATAATTGACCTTTCTGTCCGGCCACGGTAAATGGTATATTTAAACCTTCACGATAGGTAAGATCAATATCGTCATCACTTAGTCCAGGATGAGTGGCCTTTATTATATTAATAGAAAACGTAGTCTGGGAGGAACGAAAATTTCTTGAGATTGGATCGACAGCCTTAATCAGTGCATAGCCCGCATTATTAATTTTCAGTCTATTAGTGTCCTGATCTAACTCTACAGAATGAGAACCTTGTAAAATCTCAAACTCTAACTCACCCTCTAAGTTATTTACAATCAACTCGATCAGCTTCCCTTCATAGAAAGAAGTAGTGACATCGTTAATAATTAAGTTTTCTCTATTCGATTTATAGACCGTTACTGAGAATGATGTGGCCTTTTCAATTATATCTCCGCCTGGCTCTCTATGGTCAGCGACTACCTGTACAATAGCAGTTCCCGAATTCAAGACTAACATAGTTCCATCATCTTGAGACAAAATCTCTACAACATCGTCGTCTGGCGTCGAACTTAATACCCGAAACCTGAGATTTTCAACTTGTAACGTATCTAATCTTCGAGGCTGTATAGTGAGTCCTTCATCATAGTTAACGGTAAGCGATGCAAACGATATTTGGCCTGTTGTACCTTCATTGACGACTACTTTTATGACGACCGAGGCACTATTAAAAAATTGGTTTCCTGAATCGGTAATTTTAATGTCTACCTCTCCCAATCCTCCTCTTGCTGTGACTGAGCCCTCTTCATCTAAGTCTATCACCCCTTCATTTCCGCCGATAATTTCGAATGTTAGATCACCGACATTCCCCCTTACAGATAATCGAACAGGGTTAGTTTGACTTGGATTGATGTATAAGTCAGTAGCTCTAAGTGTTGTATTTTCCCCTCTATCAATTTGTATATTAAACTCTGCCTCTGATGTCTCATACTCATCGCTAACGTCAGTAGCTTTTATAACAGCATGACCCGGGCGAACCACTGATATTTGATTATTTTCTGCGGAGATGATGATGGGTGGAGGTGTTGTTGAAGAAACTATTTCGAACTTTAATTCACCGTAAAGGTCAATACTATCAATGTTAATCACCTCTCCCAACACTCTATATTCCGTGTACACATCAAATACTTCTAATTCGACCCTTGGCTTTTTATCTATAATTTCAACACGGACACTAGGGCTATCAGAATCCCCCCACAACCGCTTAACAGTGCTGCAATGATTAAAATAAGTAATAAACCTGCATACTTTGAAATAAAAATAAATCTGGAGACAACAAGATGCAATAACACAGTTCCATTTGACTTCATTAACTTTATCTTTGACATCACATCAACTCCTTTAAACGCATCATCTCGACTCATTACGAAAACACTTCTCATCACTTTTAAAATTTCGAATTCATCAATGTTTTCACCATCGATAAACAAAACAACACCACCACACATTTGAAATTTACTCTCTTTCCGCAGGTAAATACAGTCACGATAGGTGTTATTAATATTAATAACAAATTAATAAAGGTTCTCGCCTCGCGATAATATTAATAATAATCAGCATGGCTGCTTAACACTTGTCATATCAAATAAAACACGTATAAAATTAAAAAAAACAAAAGGGAGAGAAGAACATGATACCAGATAATCTAGATGTTATATTCTTAGCAACCGTACTCGTGACCGTATGCTACCACTGGAATTACACGTGGAACGACGTATTTCATAAAGTAACCTACTACATTAACTAAATGGCGTATAATCCATAATATGGACCATATAAGAGCCTAAAATTTAGCAAGGATTTACTATGGCAGATGGAAAATCAAAGCCAAACGTCTTCAGTTGGCAGACTATCTTGTTACATTGGGCAGTTGGACTCCTTTTTATCGTAGTGCTCTCTATCGGGAAGTATATGATAGGACTTCCCATTACCCCTGAAAAGGGAGAGTGGATTGCGCGGCATAAATCATTAGGCTCTCTTATTTTAGTAATAGCTTTAACCCGAGTTGCATGGCGTTTTAAGGAAGGACAAATTCAACCAATTTACCAAATTCCACAATGGCAGAGTATAGCTATAATGGTAGTGCATAGCTGTTTATTAGTCACCACTCTTGTTATGCCCTTATCTGGTATTGCCATGACGTTGGCAGGTGGGCATGATTTAAGTATTTTTGGTCAAGTAATAATATCAGGTAGTGATAAACATGAATGGTTAGCGAGTATAAATTATAAAATTCACCACTTTAGTGTAGATATATTTATAGTGGTATTGACGCTACATATATTAGGCTCATTGAAACATCAATTTATCGATAAAGACGGAACTATCGCTCGGATGCTCAGATTTAAATAAAATATTCGGTTAATATTGATCGGTTTGGAAGAAACTATTAGTTTTATTTTATAGTGGTCAAATTTCCTTTAAAGGGCGCTTACCATCGCAAGCGCCTTTTTCTAAATCATATAAAGGGCTACTGCCATGGTTACTCCACCGATGATCTTCCCTCGCAAGCTTGCGATACTGAGTGGGAGTGACACCAATATACGTTTGAAAAGTTTCGTAGAAACGACTACTCGAGTTAAAACCAACGGTCAACGAGACATCGAGTATGGTTCGGTCGGTATCGCTTAATAGCGCACGTGCATGATTAATGCGCATAGCGGTTATGTATTGCTTAATCGTCATCTGCATGGTGCGTTGAAACACGTTCATGGCGTAGTTAGCATGCAGGCCGATATGCTCCGCAATATCTTTAATCGTTAGAGGCTGATTATGATGTGTAGCAATGTATTCCAACATTTGACTCACGTAGAATTGCGAGTGCTTAGATACGCCTTTATTGGTCGATTTATCTTGTCTATTGATAAGCAATTGTTGCCAGCCATCTAGACAAACTCGTTTTAGCATCAACCCGATTTCATCAATCGCCAATTGCTGGCGGCTTTCGGATGGGTGATTCATTTCTTCTGCCCAACGAGCAATCTCAAATTCACTGATCAGCGAAGCTGAATTAGATTGTAATACGCTACCATGAGTGATTTGGTTTACTAAGTCTCGGCTTAGCGTCCAAGACATAAAATGGTGAATAGGAATATTGATGATACCCATGTTATGGCTTTGACCCGGGTTTGTCAGCCGATGCGGGACGGAGGCCCAAAACACACCGATCGTGCCACTTTTGACGACAACAGGACTACCATTAATGATGTATTCCACATCATCCCCAAAAGGAATATTCACCTCTACTTGCCCATGCCAATGGTAACCCGGCATAGAATGGGGTGGCCGCAATTCAATATCAATTTCCTCATAAGAAGAATAAAGCGACAGAGGACTGACTGAAACCGTATCTGAAGAATACTGGTCTTGAGCGATCACTTTAAGGGCATCTTGGTCGTACTGTTGCATTTATCAATCCTTAGGAAGCTGTATAAAAGAATCTTAACCAGTGACTAAAAATAAAACTCTGAAGGTGATCATAGAGCGGAACACCCCTAATTCATAAGATCTTGTTTATGTGATTAAAGTCAGTATGTTAACTGAAAATACACAGCTATTTCACCCGTACTATCCGCAAAAACAACAAAGTTATCCTGTTTCCTAAGATTTTAATTTTTCCACGTTTAAATATTAGTAAATGGGAGAGTGATTGGTTTATCTGAGACGAATTCCCCCTTGCGCAAGGTGTACCTTATCTCCATCGAAACAGAACGTTAAGAGATAGGATTCAACTATGAAAACCCCTAAAATTACCTTCATCGGTGCTGGCTCCACCATTTTCGTTAAAAACATTCTGGGTGATGTCTTTCACAAGCCTGCGCTTAAACAAGCACAAATCGCATTGATGGATATCGATGAACTGCGTCTAGAAGAATCTCACCTAGTCGTTAGTAAGCTCATGGAGTCAGCAGGAGCCACAGGCACCATCACCTGTCACCTTAACCAAAAAGAAGCGCTAAAAAACGCGGACTTTGTAGTGATTGCTTTCCAAATTGGTGGCTATGAACCCTGTACGGTCATCGACTTTGACGTCTGCAAACGCCACGGCTTAGAGCAGACCATTGCCGACACATTAGGCCCTGGCGGCATTATGCGATCGCTACGTACCATTCCCCACCTCTGGAGTGTATGTGAAGACATGACAGAAGTATGTCCAGATGCCACCATGTTGAATTACGTCAACCCAATGGCGATGAATACGTGGGCGATGTATGAAAAGTACCCCCATATTAAGCAAGTTGGTCTGTGCCATTCCGTACAAGGAACCGCCGAAGAGCTTGCCCGTGATTTGGATATCGATTATGCCGATCTGCGCTACACCTGTGCTGGCATTAACCACATGGCTTATTACCTGACTTTAGAGAAAAAAACACCGCAAGGTGACTACGTCGACATCTATCCCGATCTTCTTGAAGCGTTTGAAAGTGGCAAAGCACCAAAACCTGGCCTTCACCACAACGGGCGCTGCACAAACCTCGTTCGCTACGAAATGTTTAAGAAGCTTGGCTACTTTGTCACAGAGTCATCGGAACATTTTTCTGAATACACGCCATATTTTATCAAACCAAATCGCCCAGATTTAATAGAACGTTATAAAGTGCCACTTGATGAATATCCTAAACGTTGTGTAGAACAAATTGCTGATTGGAAACAAGACTTACAAGCCTTTAAGAACGCGGATCAAATTGTGGTTCAAGAATCGCATGAGTACGCGAGCACAATTATGAACTCTATTTTGACAGGTGCACCAAGCGTAATTTACGGCAACGTAAAAAATGAAGCCTTAATCGACAACCTACCTCAAGGCTGTTGTGTTGAAGTCGCGTGTTTGGTGGATGCGAACGGCGTTCAACCACTAAAAGCGGGTCGCCTACCAAACCACTTAGCGGCGTTGATGCAAACCAACATCAATGTTCAAACTCTATTAACAGAAGCGATTCTTACCGAGAATCGCGACCGAATTTACCATGCTGCGCTGCTTGATCCTCACACCGCAACCGTACTTGGGCTAGAAGAGATATATGCACTGGTTGATGACCTCATCGACGCTCATGGCGATTGGTTGCCAAGTTGGGTTCATCAGTAATGTCATTTCAAAAATAATAATTTAACTAATAATAACGTGAACATCAGCGCCCTCTCAAAGAGAGGGCGTAAGGAGCAACAATGAGTATTTCTATGAATACCAAGCTAAGCTACGGCTTTGGCGCATTCGGCAAGGACTTTGCCATCACGATCGTCTACATGTACCTCATGTTCTATTACACTGACGTGGTTGGGATTTCGGCAGCCGCTGTGGGAACCCTCTTCCTTGTGGCCCGGATCTGGGATGCGGTAAATGACCCTATCATGGGCTGGATCGTCAACAACACGCGCAGTCGATGGGGCAAGTTTAAGCCATGGATCTTAATCGGTACTATTGCCAATTCTGTCGTCCTAATTCTGCTATTTAGTGCCCATTACATCGAAGGACCCTGGCTTATTGCCTATGTCGCGGTGACTTATATTCTTTGGGGCATGACCTATACATTAATGGACATTCCTTTCTGGTCTCTCGTACCCACGTTAACGCTCGATAAACGCGAACGTGAAGAACTGGTTCCCTACCCTAGGTTCTTTGCTAGCTTAGCATGGATCGTCACCGCTGCGATTGCGATGCCATTTATTAACTACGTCGGTGGCGACGATAAAGGCTTCGGATTTCAAGTGTTTACCTTCTTACTGATCGCCTGTTTCTTGGTCTCAACTTTTATCACTTTACGTAACGTTAAAGAACGCTACTCAACCGCCAATTTAGACGCTACGCAGCCGGAAGAAAAAGTATCGCTGAAAAAATTGCTCACGCTAATCTACAAAAATGACCAACTCACCAGCGTGCTCTGTATGGCGTTGTCATACAACTTAGCAACCAACATCATTATGGCGTTTGCGGTGTACTACTTCACCTATGTCGTTGGCAATGAAGCCTTATTCCCTTACTACATGGCTTATGCTGGCATCGCCAATCTCATTACTCTGGTGCTATTCCCTAAATTGGCGCAAATGTTTTCACGCCGCGTCTTATGGGCCTGCGCATCTAGCTTTCCAATCCTAGGCAGCGCCGTCCTTATCTATGTCGGCATGTACGACAAACAAAGCATCCTACTAATTTCAACAGCAGGTGTGCTACTGCAAATTGGCACGGCCTTATTTTGGGTATTAAACGTTATTATGGTCGCAGACACTGTTGACTACGGCGAATATAAACTGGGATCGCGCTGCGAAAGTATCGCTTACTCAGTACAAACGTTGGTGGTGAAAGCTGGCTCTGCGTTTGCCGCATTCTTCATCGGTATAGCGCTCACCGCAGTGAATTATATTCCGAACGTAGAGCAAAGCGCTGACACCGTATTCGGCATGCAGTGCATCATGGTAGGGCTACCCGCATTCTTCTTTGCTATCGCGCTCATCATTTACTTCCGCTACTACAAGCTAAACGGCGCTTATCACCAGCAGATTCAAGACCATCTGACTGAAAAATACGATCACGTTACCCATGACCGCTCTGACCACGAAAAACCAACGAAACCAGCAGAGCCCGCTCAAGTGCTATAAACCCTAACAACAAAATCAGTACAGGTTATTCAATCTGTACTGATGCACTAACACGTCAAACACGGCTAATCATTCCACTTCCAATAAAGAGAACAGTATGAAACGTAAAGTCCTTGCATCCGCAATCACTTTTGCCCTCACACTATCTGGCGGGGCAATTGCACAACAAAGCGACAATATAATTGTCAACCCTAGTTTTGAAAACAAAGGCTTAGGCTGGAGTTATTGGTTCGCCAATATCAAAAGCGATCAAACCCACGAGGGGGAATACAGAGGCCGTATCGCACAAGGCCAAAACCATCACATCAGCCAAAAAGTGACCATCCCTGAAAGTGGCTACTACGATTTATCCGCGTTTATCGTCAGCCCAGGGCAAGACGCCACTCTCGCAATAACAAATTTATACGATGAAATATTAGTGCGGGACAAAGTAAAACAAAGCTCGAAATATAAGCGCAATAAGCTTAAGCACATTCCTTTAGAGAAAGGAGAGCAACTGAAAGTCTGGTTCTCCGGTTCTAAGCGTGGTGGCGTGAGTGTGGATAGTGTCGGACTAATTAAAAATAACAAAAATAAACCGCTCAATTTCAATCAGATCATTCAGTTTTCAGCTCACGAACAAGTCGGGGCAACCAACCTCAATAAAAAATCCAAGAAAATAACGTTCTACGTACCTTACGGTACAGATCTAAGCCATATCACCATCGACGAGATACTGATCTCATCAAGCAGTCAACTATCACTAGAAAGTGGCGATACGGTTGATTTTACTCAGCCAGTGCGCGCCATCGTGACAGACAAAAAAGGCAATAAACAGCGATGGACAATCAAAGCCATCGAAAAAGAAAAACAAGTTGTCGTCACCTCTTCCAATCAAAAGCTGCAAGATTCCTTCGAGTGGGCGATGGATAAAACCCGCCGCTTTGTGATGACAGGGCAACATGATTTACTCAACCGTGATGAGTTCAATAACGATGGGGACGGAACCGCTGACTACATTCCTTCTTATTGGGCCGGCTACTTTGATCGAACCGCATTCTATTCACGGGATTTTTTACACCAAGCGAGCGGGGCAAAAATTGCGGGGCTAGATCTCGAAAACTTCTCTATGTTCAAGACCTTTGCTAAACACGCTACCGAATCGAGAAAGTGGTACACATTATGGGCAATTAACTTCGACGGTTCGGCCCACACCATCGACTACAAAGATGACGACTGGTTTGTGCGTGAGGTGCCCGCACAATTTGAGTTTGTAGAGAAAGCGTGGCAGCAGTATCAATGGACGGGTGATACGCGCTACATTGAAGACGAAGACTTATGGCGCTTCTACACCAAGGTGCTTACCGACTATATCGAATTGCATGACGACCAAGATCCCAATGGCATTGCTGAAGGTTACGGCGGTATTTTTGAAGGCTCCGCCACTTACAACGAGCGTGGGGAATTCCCAATTGAAGCTGGAGATGGCATCGGCTCGCAGTATCAAGCTACGGTTGCCTATTCCGCTATGCTAGAAGCAAGAGAAGAATACAGTGAAGCGGCAGTGTGGCGTGAAAAAGCACAACAGCTAAAAACTTACTTTAATGAAGACTGGAGTATTGCCGATCCCGAAAAGCCGCTGGACAACTACGTCAATATTGTTCAAAGAGACGGTTTCCGTATGAACGATTTTGGCAAAGAAAACAGCTGGTTTATGCCGATGAAACGTATCACCGAACCCGGTGAGCGCAACGACAGGTACTTAGACTTTATCGCCGAGAATTTGGGCGATGGTATCGGGACAACACCGGAAGCACCAAATAACATTGAAGCCTACACGTATATCCCTGAAACCTACTTCCCATACAACCGAAATAACGAAGCGTGGAAGTGGATGCAGTACATTATGGATATCAAGGATCAACCGCACGAACGGCCAACGCAAGGCACCAATGGTGACTACCCTGAGATCTCGTTTACCTTTATCTCTAATACTATTGAAGGCTTAATGGGGATAAAACCTGACGCGGCGAACAACCAATTAGTGACGGCATCACATTTGCCGAATGATATTGACTGGTTAGAAGTGACACAACTGCCAATGGGCAGCCATGAGGTGACTATTCGCCATGATGGATTGCACCAATCAACACTCACTAACGATTCAACACAAACATTACAATGGGAGGCCTGGTTCTATGGTAACTATGCATCACTAATCGTAGATGGACAATCCATCAAAGCCGAACAAAAGCAAGTTAACGGGCAAACCGTCAGCTATGTGACGGTTTCTGTTTCAGCCGATGAGACAAGGGTTATACATAAATAACCACGTAAAAAGATCTCGCCCAATATCTCGATATTGGGCGTTTATACTAACGCTATCAGTAGCCCTACCAAAACCAAGCTCACGCCAACGCCACGAGTATAAAACCACTTCTCGTTTAAAAACCAAATACCCATTAGCACACCAAATATGATGCTTACTTGTCTCAATGCCACCACATAACTCACGTTATCCACCATGGTCATGGCAAACAACACCATACCGTAAGTCAACGCCATCATAATACCCGCGGTCGCGGAGCGATAACGGTACTGCCACGTTAAGGCTAACTCATGATGCTTGCCAGTGAGTAACAGCCAAGTAATGAGGACAATGGCGATAGCAGCAAACTGCATCCCTAAAAAAAATATCGCAACCTGATGAGACGATAAACCATCGGTTTCGTATTGTAGCCAGCTTAATGCTTGCTTATCCACAACAGAGTAAATAGTGGTGCCAACCGCCGCGATAAACGCCCAGAAAACACTATGGTTCACGTATGAGCGTAGCCTAAAGTCTTTAAAGTGCCGCATAGGCACTAGCAAACACCCTAACGTGAGTATGGAAAACCCTAGCCATGCGTTAAACGTGAGTGCTTGGCCTATTGCAACAGTGATAACCCCGACCATCAACACTGGAAGGGCTCGAGCGATGGGATATATCACGCCAATATCCCCAAGATTATAGGCTCTTAACAAACCAACTAAATAAACCACCTGCCCCACAGCGCTAAAGAATAACAAGCTCCAAAAAGACAGCGTTAAATTATCGAATCCGATAACAGATAAGCACCATACTAAATAAGGAAGCAATAGGATAAAAGGAGCAAGCGACGCTCCCAAGGTAAAGGAATAACCAGACCCATTATTCGACTTACCTAATACGTTCCAGCCTGCATGGAGCAAAGCTGAGAACACCACTAATAGCACGGCATAAAACGTCAAGGTGAGTTCCTTAAAAAGATGATGGATTGGGATAAAAGACTCAAGCGTGGCATGAAACCACGCTCTATGACACGACGCTAATTAACGCTGGTTTGCCTGCAACTGAGCCACAGACTCAATGCTGATCGCATCGTGGCGCCAATATTCGATATCACAATCAATAAGCTCACCATGTTGATTGTAGTTGATGCGTTCGACCATCATTGTCGGCGTGCCGGACGTTGCTCGTAGAGCCTGCGCCATTTCGCCCAATAAAGAAGTGGTGCTCACTCGATACTTAACCTTGCTGTACACCACGCCATATTGCTCTCGATAAATATCCGTCAAGGATAAAGACAAATCATGGCTAAGTAAGTTAGGAAACTGCTCAGTGCGAATATAATTCGTCACAAAGACAACCTAGTCTATCTTCCAAATACCGGACACGATCAACACGAAAAATATCAGAAAATGGCGGCAGATTAAGTAACTCTGCGGCTTTTTTCGTCGCCATCATCGCTTTTGCTGCGACCAGCGTAGTGTGTGGCTGACGGTTCTGGCTCAACGCCATATTAGTAAAGTTAAGGGTTTCTGTGGGATCGTACTTCAGCGGTTCCGGTGAAATAAACCAACCTCGACGATCTTCTCTAAAAATACGACCTTCAGCTTCTAACAGCGACAGCGCTTCTCGTAACGTTACTCGTGTGGTATCAAACGACTCCGCCAATTTGCGTTCTGCGGGCAATTTCTGTCTTGGCATTAGGGTACCCGACTCTATTTGCTCTACAAGCGCATCTTTTATTTTTACGTATTGCACTTCGTATCCTTATTCTATTCTTTTGCACTGGGTAGGATGAACATGATCAAACCCCACTCTATCGTACACGCCATGCTTGCGTCTTACCTTCAAGCCACTTACCGAGCGCCATGTGCAACAACTTAGCGGCCGCCGCAGAGATCATAATCATCACCGCCATCGCGGCCGCCGATCCCGTCTGCCCTGCATCATCCATATTCAGTACCGATACCGACGCTGGAATTGTTTGGGTTGAATATAAGAATACTACTGCCGATGTCGTTGTTAAAGCGTTGATAAATAAATATATCGCTATATCTAATACCGCAGGCAAACAACAAGGTAATGTGACTTTAAAAAACAACTTATATTGCGGCAATTTCACCGATGCCGCGGTCGATTCAATCTCCGCAGGTAGCTGCTTTAACGCCGTCAATGCTGTCATATGCCCGACGGTATAGTAGTGCACTACCGTATTGATCACTAAAAACGCCATCGTGCCATACAGTACGCCCAGCGGGTTATTGGCATCATTAAAGTAAAAAATATAGCCTAAACCAAGTACCAAACCCGGCACTGCCATTGGGATCACGCTCATCATTTGCATCCACTGTCTCAGTGGAGCAAATGCCCGATCCTTTTTCAATACCATAAGCACCAAGAAAGATGACAATAGAACCCACGATAGCCGTCCACATACCAAGTTTTAAGGAGTTAAAATAAGGATCCCAACCATAGGTACTCATTTCCGCGAAGTTATAGTTGTTTAGTGTCAGTGCTTTATTCCATGGCCAGAACGTAACCAGCGAACCATAAATAGCCATACCTAGTACTACTACAACCGCAAAAGAAATGAACATGCAATACAGCAAGCTGA
This sequence comes from Vibrio sp. GJ43-1, assembly GCF_055808835.1. NCBI lineage: Bacteria > Pseudomonadati > Pseudomonadota > Gammaproteobacteria > Vibrionales > Vibrionaceae > Vibrio > Vibrio sp. GJ43-1. Next base: position 288,586 of record NZ_CM147885.1, read on the forward strand.
GGCTATCGCGCAATTTGTTTGGCTCTGGTTGATACGGCACAGAACGTGAATCTAACATGCTCTTTTGTTTCTTTTGCACCCAGCGATCAACGGTAAACGCTAGTATGGCAGGCAGTAACAATAAGATACTGGTGACCGCACCCATTGAAAAATTTTGCTGGCCGACCACCTGCTTAAAAATATCAGTGGCTAACACGTTGTAGCTACCACCAATCACTTTCGGCACACCAAAGTCACAGACAACGAGCGTAAATACCACAATTAACGTACTAATTAGACCGTATTTAGCGGCGGGCAATGTCACCATAAAAAATGTTTTGATCGGAGAAGTATTGAGCGCTCTGGCGGCTTCATACAGACGGGCATCCGAGGTGCGCAGTGACGTCGTTAGAATCATGAGTGCATGCGGAAAGGTCCAGAAAATCAGTCCCAGCGAGATACCAATCACACCGTATACCGAGTTGCCCTGCAGCAACGCTTTAGCGACGCCTTGATTTCCAAACAAGAAGATTAAGCTAATCGCAGGAAGTAACGATGGCGCTAGAATGGGAGCAGCCCCCATAAAGCGAAACAAACCTTTATAGGGCATACACGTTCGTGTTAATGCATAAGCATACCCAAACGCCAATATCCCCACGACGACAGTCACAATCAAACCAACTGTGAAGGTATTGCTCAAAGACACCCAAAGGCTATCCGTTGCGAAATAGGCCAAGAAATTATCCAAGCCAACAAAATCACCATCACTATTTTGAACACTCTTTTTCATCATTGCCCATAGCGGCATGATGATAAACAGCATCATAAAAATAAAGATCAGCGTTAATAAACCCAAGAGAATACAGTTATCTTGGCTCATCTTGGCGCTAGCCATTACCGCGCGTCTTTTCATTGTCTCGCCAAAAGAAAGCGTTGAAGTTGCGTCCATATTGCCTCCTACGCCGCCTGCTCTGAAACATGGCTTGCAGTACTACCCAGCGGAGACGCGAACACTTGTTTTTCTAATGGGTAACCACGTAATCCCGTGTGACCAAATTCAATGTAACGGATATCATTACGACGTAAATTGAAACGCTTAACGTCTTTCACGGGCACATCCATATATAAAGAGGTCGCTAGCGGCGCGTTTTGCATCGCTACCTCAACGCGGTAATAAGCGCCTTGAAACTCTTTCGCGATAATTCGCACCGGAATCGCCTCACTCGCCCGCTCCACAAACTGAATATTTTCTGGTCGAACAGCCAGCTGGAAGATATCCCCCTGCTTTAGCTGCATATTATCTAAGGTCGGTAACGCAAGCATAGACTCGGCAACCCTTAACGATTGACTCGAAGCGACGGACGCCTCTATGAAGTTCATGCTACCGACAAAATCCGCAACAAAACGCGTCGCTGGCGCTTCGTAGATCTCCTGCGGCGTACCAACCTGCTCAATCACACCATGATTCATGACCACAATACGATCGGCCATCGACAGCGCTTCTTCTTGATCGTGGGTCACCATGATAGTAGTGATGCCCAAACGACGCTGCATCTGGCATATTTCATCACGAAGGTGAGTACGCACTTTCGCGTCCAATGCCGACAGAGGTTCATCTAACAACAATAAGCCTGGTGATAATGCCAACGCTCGTGCAAGTGCGACTCGCTGCTGCTGCCCACCGGACAGTTGATTGGGAAACTTGTTGGCTGATGTCGGCAAGCCAATCATGTCTAACCAATGTTCGACTTTCTCCAATGCTTCTTTGTTGGACAGCCCCTGATTCTTTAGTCCTACTGCAATATTTTCTTGCACGGTAAGATTGGGAAACAACGCATAGGATTGAAAGACAATGCCAAAGTCACGCTTTTCTGGTGGGAGGAAGGTGGTGTCTTTATCGTCTTGGAAAATGCGTCCTGAAGTAGGAAGATCCAAGCCCGCAATCGCACGCAGCAACGTGGTTTTACCGCACCCAGAAGGCCCAAGAAAACACACGAACTCACCGCGCTCAATGGATAATGAAATCTCTTTCAATGCCGTGAACTGGCCAAATTTTTTCACTACATTATGAATGTCTAGATAAGGATTGGATACTGTCATCACTTTCTCTCCAAATGGTATATACCAATACTAAGATTGCTATATTTCATTGCAATGACAGCTTTGTTTCAGGTTGATTTCAATTTCATTGTTGTTTGGTTTCGCAAGTAAAAACGACAAAAAGAAGGCCTAATAGCTGCCTTCTTTTATTCGGAGTTTGCCGCTCTATTAGATATTAAAGCCGCTTGGTTATCTTAGGACTTAGGCTCTGACTTTGAATCGAATTTTTGTGACCATGTTTTTAATACTTCTGCTCGGTCTGAACCCATTTTCGCGAAATCCATCTTCGCCATCGCGCCTTCCACTTCAGGGTAGTTTGATACCACGGCTTTGACTTCTTTGTGGGCCACGACAGGGTAAGATTCAACGTAGAGTTCATTCGCCGCTTTTGAAACGGACCAATCCACAACGCGCTTTGCTGCATCCGATTCTTTCACTAGGCCGACGGCTTCAGATTCCCAGCCAATCCCTTTTGGTGTGATCACGGCCAGTGGTGCGCCTTGGTTTTTCAACTTAGCACCACGAACCGCCATCGAAATACCAATCGCGACTTCACCCATCGCCGCTTGAACACAAGGTTTTGAACCTGAATGCGTATAATGGGCAATGTTGTTATCTAGCTTCTTCATGTAATCCCAAGCTTGTGTCTCGCCCATGTTCTGCAACCAAGCAGACACTTGCATGTAACCCGTTCCTGAAGATGCAGGATTTGGCATCGCAATGTGCCCTTGATAAACGGGCTTAGTTAAATCCTCCCAAGACTGAGGCTTTGGCAGGTTTAACTGCTCTGCGACGATTTCATTGAAGCAAACCGCATTAAAGAATGCGTCGTTTCCATACCACGCCTGGCTGGATTGCGGATCATTCAAATTGGCATTCAAGTTTTCTAGACCTTGCGGTGTATACGACTTAAGAATGCCCTCTTCTTTTAGTAGCGCCATGGATGAACCCGCCAATCCCCACACTACGTCTGCGCGAGTATTGTTTTTTTCAGCCAGTAGTTTAGCCGTCATGATGCCTGTCGAATCACGCACCCATTTGATAGCGATATCAGGGTTTTCCTTCTCAAACGCATTCTTATATTTAGCAAGAATATCGGTTTCAAAAGCGGTATACACCGTCACTTCCGTGGCTGCTAAGGCATTCGTTGCCCACAAAGAAACCAACGTTGCGAGTGCCCCTTTCATCAAACGGTTTTTCATTTCCATCTCCAGTTTCATTTTTGTGGCGACTTGCTGTTTATCTGCACGTCGCCTTTAAAGTCATCATTGACGGTCACACCTTAATTGGTATGTACCAGTTTATAATTACACGGTAATTCTCATTTATGACGATTAAATGAACGAAAAATGGCAGTTTTGCGACGATTTATGACTAATTCGATGACAACGATTTTCGCTACATTTCGAACTATGAAGCTTTTATTAAATCTAATTTCTCCCCCTTTACGAACAATAAAAAGGATTGCTAAAGTAGCCACAACAACCTGGTATAGTCCAATATGAGAAGTGATAATGAAAAACGAATACTTACTGCTTACGCCCGGCCCGCTTTCTACCTCTGAAACCGTTCGACAAGCGATGCTTAAAGATTGGTGCACATGGGATGACGACTACAACAAAGACGTCGTTGAGGTCATTCGCTCATCGCTAACACAATTGGCGACCCGCCACCCCGGCTATACCAGTGTGCTCATGCAAGGCAGTGGCACGGCCTCTGTTGAAGCAACAATCGGCAGTGCACTTGGCAAGAATGACAAACTTTTGGTTATCGATAACGGCGCTTACGGTGCTCGCATTGCACAAATTGCGGACTACCTCTCCATTCCTACCTGTGTCATCTCTCTGGGCGAAACGCAGCAACCAAATTTAGAAGCAATAAAAAACGCACTCAAAAGTGATGCTGACATTACTCATATTGCCATTGTGCATTGCGAAACGACAACTGGCATGCTCAATCCTATTGAGTCGGTAATAAAACTCGCAAAGCAGCACGGCAAGGCGGTGATCCTAGATGCGATGTCCAGCTTTGGAGGCATCCCAATGGATATCGGTGACTTAGACATCGACTTTATGATTAGCTCGGCCAACAAATGCATTCAAGGTGTTCCTGGATTTGGCTTTGTCATCGCGAAACAAACTTCGCTTGAAAAGTGCCAAGGACAAGCTCGCTCCCTGACGTTAGATCTCTATGACCAATGGCAATGTATGGAGGCCAACCACGGCAAATGGCGCTTCACTTCGCCAACGCATACCGTGCGAGCATTTTACCAAGCACTACAAGAACTGCAGAACGAAGGCGGAATTGCCGCTCGCCATCAGCGTTATCAGACTAACCAAAAAACCTTAGTCGAAGGCATGCGCTCTTTGGGCTTTGCGCCATTGCTCCATGATGACCTGCACTCACCAATCATCACCTCTTTCTACTCACCAAAGCACAGTGATTACCAATTCAAAGAGTTTTACAACCGACTTAAAGCACAAGCCTTTGTGATTTACCCGGGGAAAGTCTCCAACGCTGACTGTTTCCGTATCGGTAATATTGGTGATGTGCATCCGGCGGATATCTCACGTCTTATCACTGCTGTGAAGAGCTCGATGTATTGGGAAATCAAATAATGTCAGATCAAGCAACTCACTTACGCAGCGAGGGGGATGTGAACAACACACCCGCTCGCCAAACATGGATGTCTGATATTCAAGACGAGGCCACTCAAGTCTTACTTAAACGCGATTCGGATGTGTTTCTACATCAATCGATGTCAACACCTTGTCTTGATTCACTGGAAGCTGCGGAAGGGATTTACCTTCAAGATACGCGTGGCAAGAGATACATGGATTTTCATGGCAACAATGTCCATCAACTTGGTTATGGTCACCCTCACGTCATTAAGCGCGTCACTGAGCAAATGCATTCACTGCCATTTTCTCCCCGTCGCTTTACCAACGAGACGGCGGTCAAATGCGCGGAAAAACTCACCGACATCTGTAGTGGCGACCTAAACCGAGTGCTCTTTGCACCGGGCGGAACCTCCGTTGTCGGCATGGCACTAAAGTTAGCTCGTTACATCACAGGCAGTCACAAAGTCGTGTCACTTTGGGATTCCTTTCATGGTGCTTCCCTTGATGCCATTTCCGTTGGTGGAGAAGCCTGTTTTCGTGAAGGCATGGGGCCATTAATGGCAGGGGTTGAGCGTATTCCACCTGCTATATCTTACCGTGGTGCACTGCCCTCTCAAGACGGCAGCGATGTTCATTACGCGGATTACTTAGAATATGTGATCGAAAAAGAAGGTGGCATAGGCGCATTTATTGCTGAAGGCGTACGCAATACCGATGTACAAGTACCAAGCAAAGCCTATTGGCAACGTATTCGAGAGATTTGTGACAAGCATAATGTCTTATTGATCATCGATGATATTCCTAACGGCATGGGCCGCAGTGGCGAGTGGTTTACGTATCAAGCCTTTGATATTGAACCCGACATCTTATGCATTGGTAAGGGATTAGGGGGAGGACTCGTGCCTATTGCTGCCATGGTGACCAAAGAAAAATATAACACCGCTGCAGAGATATCACTGGGGCACTACACCCATGAAAAAAGCCCCGTAGGATGTGCAGCAGCGTTGGCAACCATGGAAGCCATTGAACACGATCAATTACTAGAAAAAACACGCGCGGATGGTGAGTTTGTTAAAGCTCGCTTAACGCAAATGAAGGCAACCTACCCTGTGATCGGTGACGTACGCGGAATAGGGTTGTTATGGGGCGTTGAACTGGTGACCAATCATGTCTCCAAACAGCGCGCCTATGACGAGGCAGAATCCGTGTTGTATCAATGCCTCAATCAGGGACTGAGCTTTAAGGTCTCGCAAGGTAACGTTATACAGTTGAGCCCACCGCTCATCATCACTCGTGAACAACTGACGCAAGCCCTCGACATTTTCGAGCACGCGATCGCCAAAGTATGCAAGGATTTTAATTATGTCTAATCTCTATTCAGCAACACCAAGTGCCTCCACTAAGTCGCCTGTTCAAGCCATCGTTTTTGACTGGCTAAGCACCATTGTCGACTTTGGTTCATTTGCACCCACCAGTATTTTTGTGGAAGCCTTTAGGCAAGGTTATGACTTTGACATTACGCTTGCCGAAGCACGTGAGCCAATGGGCATTGGTAAGTGGGATCATATTAAAGCGGTCGGTCACCTGCCAGCCGTTGCTCAGCGCTGGGAAAAGCAGTTTGGTCGCACGATGACTGACAGCGATATCGACCAAATTTACGCGACATTTATGCCGCTACAAAAAGCAAAAGTCGCCGATCACGCCGAACCTATTCTCAACGCTATCGATGTGGTCAACGGGCTAAAGCAGCAAGGTATTAAAATAGGTTCTTGCTCAGGTTACCCAAGAGAGGTCATGGATGTCTTGATCCCTGCTGCGAAAGACTATGGCTATGAGCCGGACTATATTGTGGCAACGGATGACCTTTCTCAAGGTGGTCGCCCAGCTCCGTTCATGGCACTAAAAAACATGATTGAGCTAAATGTCACTTGCGTTGGCGCTTGCGTAAAAGTTGACGATGCCGCTCCCGGTATTGAAGAAGGTCACAACGCTGGAATGTGGACAGTCGGACTATTACTATCGGGTAATGAAGCTGGCTTAACCTTAGAAGAATACCAAGCAGCCGATGAAGCCACATTAAATGCGGCTCGCGAAAGAGCACGTGAAAAGCTTGGTAAAGCTTCACCACACTATTTAATAGATACGATTAATGATCTTCCGAGCGTCATTAAAGATATAGAAAAGCGCTTAAGCGCTGGTGAAAGGCCCTAGGCACGCTGTCAATCAAAACTAAAAACCCAGTGCCATAACAGATGGCACTGGGTTTCTTCCTATAGAACAGGTCAGTATTCCAATAATCTCACTTATAGCCGTATTATTAAGAACGAGGTCACGAATAACTGTATCGCCAATAACTGTATTAACTAATAACGAAGCCAACTAAGCGGTAACACAATCAGATTGATTCGGCACAATAACAGCATTTTCTCTGCTAGCTCTTTTATTCCATGACTTTTCATGTAAAAAGTAAGCTACCGTATTAATCGCAGGCTCTAGCAATGCCACGGCTCCACCAGCAACTACACTTCCGGTAAGTGCGTATACCACCGAAAACGCGACACTATAATGAACCACTGCAAATGACGCCGTTTTAATGCGAACATTTTGACTTAATGACTTCAGCCATTGCGATTTTTCCCATAACTTTTCATGGAAATAAAACGCCACTGTATTCACTGCGGGTTCCAGCATGGCGATCATGCTACTCAGAATGATCTCACCAGTAAAAACATACGCCACGCTAAATGCAATGGTAAAGTGAATTGATGCAAACCTAAGTGTTTTCGCCATGATGTTGTCCTGTTGTGTTCAATTGTCTCCACTATACCCAACACTTCACAACGAACAAAACAGATTGAATCTAATTATTCAATAGTTAAAACCTATTAATTAAAAATCGAAATATCAGACATTCACTTTCCTACGATACCGCTCTAACACCTTTTAACACTCTTCGCTGCAACACATGAGCCCGAACATGGTCATAGATAAGGTTAAAAAGAAACGCATAGATGGTGATGAATATCGTCACGCCTAAATCCATTAACAATGCTTGCCACAAACTCACCTTCAGAATAAAAGCCATCACTGGAATAGTGAAAAACAGCAATCCCGCCTCAAATAGTAGGACATGAATGACTCGTAGTGACATTGACCGCTGGGTTTTCTCACCCGGCATTACTCTATCAAACCCCAAATTAAACAAATAATTCCAGATCATCGCCATCGTAGCGATAACTATCATTGTTCCTGATAGCGCTCCGATATCATGATCGGTAAACAACGCCAATCCAAGGATAGACGATGTGACTGCCAACGTTTCAAATAATACCGAATGAAAAACACGCTCTAGTGTTCCCATAATTTGCTCCAACCTGCTTACTTACTCAAAAATGAAGTTGGGATTATGTCAGGGTGAGCGTGCAAATAAAGTTAACAGCCATCACAATTGGTGATAGCTTATTTTGTTATTCACTTAGTAAACATCGCGAATAGAGGCATACCCATGTACAGCTTTGAACAATTAAGAGTCTTCGTCACCGTATGTGAAAATGGCTCATTCTCAGCGGCGGCACGCAAACTAAAGCGTGCTCAATCAGGTGTCAGTCAAGCCGTGGCTAACCTTGAAATTGCCGTTAACCAAGAGTTATTCAACCGAGATAAAAACACACCTACCTTAACAAAAAGTGGTGAGGCCTTACTGCCCATTGCGCGATCTATATTGCAGCAACAGGTTTACTTCGATCAAAAGGCGACGGCGCTCACTAATGCGTACGAACATGAGCTTGTCATCGCTATCGATGAAAGTATGGTCAGCGATGATTTTTTAAGTATATTGACCCCGTTAGCCGACCAGTTTCCCATTACGCACTTTGAAATCATCACGGCTTCTAGCTTCGATATTGAAGATCTAATTCGTACGGGAAAAGCGCACGCGGGTATTGTATTCGCCGATGGGGAGCTAAAAGTCGACATGGACTTTTTTATTATGGGACAGGCGAAGTTTTTGACCATTGCTTCACCGGAGCACCCGTTAGCCGCGCTTCCTATCGTAGAGCATGATGATCTAAAACTTTATCGCCAATGCGTCCACCGTAGTGCGAAACAAAAAGAACTGTGGTTCAGCTACGGAATTAGCTCCAAGCTCTGGTATGCCAATAATCACCAAACCCTTATTGATCTTGTGCGCCAAGGTATTGGTTGGGCGCTCGTTCCTGAGCTACTTATCAAGACATCGTTAGAGCAGAACTCGGTGGTTTCATTACCTGTCGCACATGAATTTAATGGTTGGCTAACGGCGGTGGGCTGCCTAGTATCGCGAAGTCACGCATCAGGACCAGTACTCGTACACGTCCTCGACACCCTTAAACAATACCGATTAACTGAAAATCGCTGGGAGCATACGAGCAAATTTGAACCTTAAGCTTTTTAACTGCCCCTTAGCGTAAACCTTTGCATTAAATAGTATCCAATAAATGGTGCTATTGCACCGTTCGCTTTAGTATCGCAGAGAAATTGTCTGAAGATGAACTGGCAGAAACGAGTACCCAACCTTTCGAGTTTAAAAAATTCACCGCATCAATGGGCGAGTTAAAGGCAACTGTATTGCCTGCCTCATCACGAAGAAGATCTTTATTTCGAATACCAATTTCTACCTCTTGCCCAAAATCTACTTCGACTTTCCATTTCGTCAAACTAAGTAACTTCCCTCGGGCAACAACACGAGCGTATTGCTCGGTTTGACCTGTCACGACACTTGCTTCTGGACTTGATAATGCATGACTCACGGGAGAAAACAGCATGACGATTGCCAGCAATGCCACGCTCGCTAGGGGAAAGGGGAAATTCTCTATTTTCATTACACGCCTCATCTGGATTATGCCAATTAGCTTCACGCTATTTGAGTCAGTATACGCAGTACTGTTTTCATTATTTGAAAACCGCACTATGCGAGTTTCCATAAAATGGATGCCATGATGTCCATAGAGCAAGACGACATTGAATTACTGTATGACCTGTTTTTATCGCTCAAAAAACACAACAAAATCCGCGTATAAACCTTTCCGCCATTGCGGATCTTATATCCGCAAGATTCATAAATTCCATAACGTTAACGCATCTTAAACCGCAAAGGTGTGTTAACCGTCGATCAATCTATACGCCAATATCTGGTTACGAACTTCACTAATTGAAACTAGTTTGAACATTCGTTCAATATTTATTTGAACGATCGTTCAAATAATTCTATAGTGTGGCTTATCACAAGAAGGAAAGGTCTAGTGATGCATCCCAATAGACTTAATTCAAAGGAAAATGACATGCTAAAGTTTTACTTTCACAAGACACCGAACCCAATGAAAGTCGCACTGTATCTCGCTGAAACGGGTCTGCCTTATGAGCTCGTTCCTGTTGATACCTATAAAGGTGAGCAGCACAGCCCTAAATATCGAGCGATCAACCCGAATGGTAAAGCACCAGCGATTGAAGACGGCGGTGTAAGAGTATTTGATTCCAATGCAATTTTACTCTACCTTTCCGAAAAAACAGGGCTGCTAGCAGGAAAGCCTGAAGATCGTGGTGAGATGCTGTCTTGGTTAATGTTTATAGCCTCTGGGCTGGGTCCATTCTCGGGTCAATCGGTTCACTTTCGACACGCATCGCCTGAGAAGATCCCGTATGCGATCAATCGATACTTGCGCGAAGCACAACGTCACTACGAGGTACTCGACACACACTTAAAAGGCCGAGACTACCTTGTTGGGCAAACCTACAGTATTGCCGATATCGCCGCGTGGGGTTGGGTTGACAAAGCTGCGGTTGTGCTGGGAGAAGAGGCGCTTACCCCTTACCCCAACTTGAAGCGTTGGTTTGATGCCATTAGCCAGCGTCCAGCCGTGCAAGTAGCTCGCGATGTTGGCAACGACATTGAGTTCAAAACCGAACAAGATGACGTTACTAAACGTGCTCTGTTCCCACAGAACTACGCGAAAGATTAGACAATCGTCTCGTCGTCATGTTGAATAAATAACAATAAGTTAGCGAGGTTCGCTGACTTATTCGCACATCCATAGCGCAGCCTTCATGGTGAATTTATGGCGATGATTATCATTAATAAAACGCTTTGGATCATGCACGTTGAAATACTGAACTAGAATTAAACATCGTTTAATGTCTTAGTGAGTAACGTGAGCCTCTAGTACTTTAGTTTAAGCCTTCGCGTTTAGCTTAGCCCTTACCGATTTAACTTAGGAGTTAGTATGGAAAATCAATATACACCGCCGAAAATCTGGGTTCACGACACAAAAGGTGGCAATAAATGGGCCAGCATTAATCGCCCTGTGTCTGGGTCTACCCATGATAAAGCACTACTTAGTTGGTGACCACACATTACAGCTGTATTCACTCGGTACTCCTAATGGACAAAAAGTCACCATTCTTCTAGAAGAATTGCTCGCACTTGGCATCAAAGAAGCGGAATACGATGCTTACCTCATTAATATTGGTGAGGGCGATCAATTTTCATCGGGTTTTGTCGGCGTAAACCCTAACTCAAAAATCCCGGCGTTGGTCGACCGTTCCGGTAAAGAAAGCGTTAATGTATTTGAATCCGCTTCGATCCTTGTGCACCTTGCCGAAAAATTTGGGCACTTTCTGCCTAACGAAGGGACGGCGCGAACGCAAACTTTCAATTGGTTATTTTGGGCGCAAGGCTCTGCGCCTTTCTTAGGGGGTGGTTTCGGGCATTTCTATGCGTATGCCGACGAAAAATTCGAATACCCCATCAATCGCTTTGCCATGGAAGCAAAACGCCAGTTGGACGTGTTAGACAAACAACTTGCTGCCAATACCTACGTAGCTTGAGTGAAGAATACACGATTGCAGATATGGCAATTTGGCCTTGGTATGGCAATGTCGTGCTTGGTAACTTGTATGACGCCGCCGAGTTTTTACAAGTTGAAAGTTACACGCATGTCATGCGATGGGCGAAAATGCTAGAAGCTCGAGAGGGGGTACAGCGTGGGCGCATCTTAAACCGCTCGTGGGGTGAAGAGTGGGAGCAAGTACCAGAGCGTCACAGCGCTAAAGACATTGATCACGTACTCTCATTAAAGCCAGAGTAGTGCCTTACTGACATTTAAAAGCGAGGGGATCCTAATGACTTGGATACCCTCGACTTTTTTGTGTTTCAAGCTTTTACTTATGAGCATCTTCTCATGGTGTAAGCAACGCAAACGCTTCCATCATACCAAAGTCATTATTGCTACCGAGAGTGATGTGATTAGCACGCATTTTAAGTTTTGGCGTCGCATTACTTAACGCTACGCCTACGCTTAGCAACATCAATCATAGACACGTCATTATCATTATCGCCAATAGCCATAACCTGGCTCGTCGGGATCGCCATTTCCTCCAGATATCGAGCAAGTAGCCGCCCTTTACTATTACCAAGGTTATTGAAACCAATACGGTTAAACCACGAATGTTCGTAGCAAAATGCACGTTGCAAGTGATCGAGAGCAATCAGAGCGTCGATGGCTTTTGAGTCACCTTCTGTAACAAAGGTCCACACGTGTGTTGATCCCAACAACTCTGAAGCAAGGTCGTCAACTCGTTCAATTTTCGGTCGAATAGAGGCTGGTTGCGTTAAAGCCCACTGTTCTAGCTTACTGATGTAGTTCGCCGGATGCGTGTGCTTAAGAATAATTCGGTCATCCACATAGGCGATAAGATCCAAAGAGTGGCACTGATCCAAGAAAAACTGCACATTCGCTTTAGATATAGGACTCTGATAGCGGTATTGCTCACTATCTGGATAATATAAGTAAGAACCGTTGCAGCAGATAATCGGAGTATCAAGCGCAAGTTGCTTATAGTACGGTAACACTGTCGTATGATGGCGACCCGTAGCAAGAACAATCTGGTAGCGCTGACGTAGCGAAAATAACGCCTCCCGCACTACGGGCATAATCTCGCCACTGGCATTGAGCAATGTGCCATCCATATCAATGGCAATAAGTTTATAGTCCATATTCAATCTCAACATAGTGAGGAGAGATACCAATACTTTGGGCGGTATTTAATAGCGCCTTAATTGTTTTAAATATTCTTGGTTTTAACGTCTTTCCAGTTTCTAAAAAACTATTCACTCCCCATTTTTTACTGACCACTAGTAAATAATAATGGTCACTTTGATTCGATTTAACTGCGATAGCACCTTCAATATCACCACGTTCAAAATGGGTTCTAAATTCTTTCAGCAACATATCGGTATTTCATCCATGGTAGCAACATAAATATTATCTGTTATTTTCTTCATAAAAAAAGGGACGATAAATCGTCCCTTTTGCCATTATAGGAAGGCTCGGTATGGCAGTTCAGGGTCGTTCTTAAAGACATCGGCAAAACCACGGAAATGTTGGTAATGCATACGTCCTTTGTCTGTAGGGTACGTGTATCTGCCCCCTACTTGCCAAAAGAACGGTGCGAAACCATATTGAAGACGCTCTTTCTTCATGTTCCACAGCATTTCAATTTCACGTGGGTCATTTTGGAAGTTTGCCCAAATATCATGATGGAATGGCACCACTACTTCACAATCTAGCGATTCTGCAGCACGTAAGATATCAGAAGACGTCATTTTATCCGTCACGCCACGTGGGTTCTCACCAAATGATAACAACGCGACATCAATCTTATGGTCATTACCGTGCTTAGCGTAGTAGTTTGAGTAGTGAGAATCACCTGAGTGATACACTGACCCACCTGTTGTTTCTACCAAGTAGTTAACGGCGCGATCATCCATGCCATCTAAAATATCTTTATCCGTAGATGATGTGCCTTCTGGCAGTGTCACAAGCGCCGTACGGTCAAAGGCATCTAGCACTTTAATCGTCACATCTTTAATCGTGATCTCGTCGCCCACTTTAGCCACCACACAACGATCTTCTGGCACACCCCATTTCATCCAAAGATCGACACAGGCTTTAGGACCAATAAATTTCACATGGTCACCACAGTTTTGTAGAACCGCCGCTGCAACATTGATGTCAATGTGATCGCCGTGGTCATGAGATGCCATCACCGCATCAATTTCTTTAATCGCAAATGGGTCAAGTGGGAAAATCGCGGTACGTAGGTTAGGTTGTAATGCTTCAACCCCCATACGCATCATTTGGTGTTGGTTCTTCATTTTTTGAACCGCTTGGGTTTTCTTACCTGTACCACACCAAAAGTCCATGGATAGGTTCGCACCGCCTTCAGACTTCAACCAAATACCGAGTACAGCCAAGCCACCACATTGAGAACGTATTCGGTTGAACTTCGGTTTGCTCAATTTCTTCATTTAACCATGTGCCCCACTCTGGAAATGTATTGAGGATCCAAGATTCGCGAGTGATTTCATTTACATTGCTCATGATAATACCTTCTATTTCACAATTTTAATTTTGTTTAGGATGTAGGGAGCCGCGCGCCTTATTTTATTGATAAGGCGCTAAGCTTAAATTTATTATTTTCGATTCGGGATTAATCCCAGAAGTTATTTAACTAAAATTAAACTAATATAACTTTGGTTCCTTGAGCCTCAATGGATTTTACCACCTCAGCGTTTGCATCTTTTCCTGTAATAACAATATCAATATGTTTACTTTCGCAAAATAACATGCTTAGGTTCGTTGACCAATCTTAGAACTATCCACAACAACGACTAGTTTATCGATTTGCTCTAACATTTGTTGTTCGGCGACTGCTGTTAACATATCAGCCTTGTACAAACCCACATCCGTCAAACCTTTACCTGACGTAAACATCCAGTTTCCCGCATACCCTCCCAATGAGTTAGGCGCAGGGTTTAAAAAGATGTTTTGGGCTTTGTTATATTGACCACCAATGATGATGACATCATCGTGATCTTCATTAATTAAGTAACTGGCGAGTGGAAAGTAGTTGGTAACAATCTGCACATCACTACCACACAGTTGCTGACCCAGAAGGAAAGCCGTGGAACCACAGTTGATGACAACGCTGTCACCCGACTGGCAAAGATCAGCCGCGGCTTGCGCAATAGCTGACTTTTCTTCATAAAATTCAGTGCTGTTGATGTTAAGTGGTGACCACTTTCTCTTCTTACTCTCAACGCGTTCTGCGCCATTTCGCACCTTTCTCAGCTTACCTAGCTCATCCAGTTTGGCGATATCGCGCCTTGCCGTTGCCGGAGAAACATTAAAACTATCAATAATGTTCGCGACGTTGATAGTTTGTTTATCTTCTAACAACGACAAGATGCTGTTGTGTCTTTGGACTTCATTCATATCTATCACTCTCTGAGTTGCCATGACAACTTTGTGATTACTTGTGATTTGTTATGATTCTAATAATCACCCGTCTGATTGTCAAACCTGCAGCTTATAAAAATAGGGTATGAATCACACTATTTCATAACTCTTTGTTTTTAATGGAGTTGTTTGTTTTAACGTGATCGCAAGCCCATTTGAATGCATTCACTCAGTCAATAATTGATATAAATCAAAATAATCACAAGTACGCATTGAATGATTACTTGTGATTGTTAAAGTTTATCCCGTGAGCAAAAACAAGATAGCACTACATCCTACACATCATTAAAACTACAAATTATATAAGGGTAAAGATATGGAGTTCTTATACGACATCTTCTATATTTTTTACAGTCAAGTAATGACCAAGGCACCACTGCTACTCGGTCTCGTTACTTGTCTTGGGTACATTCTTTTAAAACGAGACGCGACAACCATTATTTCCGGTTCAATCAAAACCATCGTTGGTTTCATGATTGTACAAGTCGGTGCGGGCACACTGGTCGCTGGCTTCAAACCCGTCATTGAGAAAATGAGTGAAATTCACGGGCTAACCGGCTCAGTGATTGACCCGTACACCTCCATGATGGCAACGATGGAGACCATGGGTGACAACTATTCATGGGTAGGCTACGCGGTGCTACTCGCGCTGGGTCTGAATATTCTCTTAGTCGCCTTCCGCCGCTATACAGGCATTCGCACCATCATGCTGACGGGACACATCATGTTCCAGCAAGCGGGTCTGATTGCGGTATTCTATTTTGTGCTTGGCGCAAGCATGTGGGAAACGATCATTTACTCAGCAATCCTGATGGCATTGTACTGGGGTATCTCGTCTAACATCATGTTTAAGCCGACCCAAGAAGTCACGGGCGGCGCTGGTTTCTCTATTGGTCACCAGCAACAGTTTGCCTCATGGATTGCCACCAAAGTCGCGCCGAAACTCGGTGATAAAAACGACAGCGTTGACCATGTAAAACTGCCAAAATGGCTACACATTTTCCACGATAGTATCGCTGCAACAACCTTAGTCATGACAGCGTTCTTCGGTATTATTCTGCTTTCTTTTGGCCTTGATAATCTTCAAGACATGGCAGGAAAAACGCACTGGTTTATCTATATCTTTGAAACTGGCTTGAAATTCGCGGTGGCGATTCAAGTTATCGTCACTGGCGTACGTATGTTCGTAGCCGAACTGTCCGAAGCCTTCAACGGTATTTCACAACGCCTTATTCCAAACGCGGTTCTCGCCATTGACTGTGCGGCTATTTATGCCTACTCGCCGAATGCGATGGTGTTTGGTTTCATGTGGGGTGCGGTAGGTCAGTTTACCGCTGTGCTTGCTATGCTCGCGTTTGACGCACCAATCATGATTATCCCAGGCTTTATCCCAATGTTCTTCTCCAACGCGACCATTGGCGTCTTTGCTAACCACTTTGGTGGCTGGAAAGCGGTCATGAAGATCTGTTTCGTGATGGGGATTATCGAAGTCGTCGGCTCTGCTTGGGCCATCCATATCTTCGCTCAATCTGGTACTGAGTTTAACGGCTGGATGGGCATGGCTGACTGGGCATTAATCTTCCCGCCTATCATGCAAGGTATCTCTAGCTCTAGCTTGTTCTTCTTCGTCATCGTCGCGCTGTCTGGTGTGTACATGTACTTCGCCTCTAAAACACTACGAGCGGAAGAAGATGCGATGGAAACCGTCACGGCTGTGACACCTGAAGGCATTGAAATTGAGGTCGCTGCGCCAGTTCAATCTACCGCCACTGCCGACGCTCCACAAGCCAGCGGTAGTACGACACAAAAACCCGTTCGTGTCCTCGTGTGCTGCGGCTCAGGTCAAGGCTCATCAATGATGTGCTCTAAGAAAATTAAAGAGTACTTGGACAAGAGAGGCATCCCGAGCTCGACCTTTAACAGCGCGATTACCGACTACAAATCACACTTGGGTTCATTTGACATCATCGTCACCTCTGTTGCTTTGGCAGAAAAGATTACGGGTCTACCAGAAGGTAAACAGCAGTTAGCCGTGAAGAATATGATCATGGTGAAAACATTTGGTGACGAGCTGGTTTCAATTATTGAAAACAACTTCCATAAGTAAGCGACGACGCATCGCTTAATGAAAACATAATTTACATTACTATCTATAACTAAAAATACGACTCGGAGACCTGTTCTCCGAGTCCATAAAAATAAAATATCTATGTGAGGCAAGCAATGAACTTAAAAGAATCTCTTCTTCAGAACAACGCTATTTTACTCAATGCCAAAGCAACAGATTGGCAAGCTGCAATCAAGCTTGGCACCGACGCATTAGTCAACGCGGGCGTTGCTGAAACCCGCTACTACGACGCCATCATTACCGCCATTAAAGACGAAGGTCCTTACATTTGCATTCATGATGCCTTTGCTCTTCCCCACTGCCGCCCTGAAGACGGCGTAATAAAAACGGGTTTTGCTTTAACTGTCTTAGACACTCCGGTCATCTTTGATGGTGTTGACGATCCTGTTGACGTACTTATCACTCTCGCAGGTAAAGACTCTGAGGAGCACATCGAAGGCACCATGCAAGTTGCCAACCTTATCGAATTTGATGAGGATTTTTCCAAACTTCGTGCCTGTAAAACCCCAAATGATGTCGCGCAATTAATTGATGCTGCATTAGCGGCCGCAGAGTAAGGAGTCCTTATGTCGCAATATCAAGCACTAAAACAGAGAGTACTGACCGCTAACCTTCAGCTGCCAAAATATGGCTTAGTCACCTTTACTTGGGGAAATGTTTCCGAGATTGACCGCGAGTTAGGCGTCATTGCCATAAAACCCTCTGGCGTAGAATACGAAGATATGTCCGTTGATGACATTGTGGTCGTTGATTTAGAAGGGAATCGTCTTGAAGGCACACTAAACCCGTCGAGCGATACCGCGACGCATATCGAGCTTTATCATGCGTTTCCTCAGATTGGCGGCGTGGTTCACACGCATTCAAGAAGCGCGACCATTTGGGCGCAAGCTGGCATTGATATTCCAGCATTAGGCACCACACACGCCGACTACTTCTATGGCGACATACCTTGTACTCGTAAGCTATCTAGCCGAGAAATAGCCGGAGAATACGAGAAAAATACCGGGCTTGTTATCGTTGAAGAGTTTCAACAACGTCGTATTCAAGCGATGTCGATTCCAAGCGTGATTGTCGCAGGGCACGCCCCTTTCTCTTGGGGAAAAGACGCGTCAGACGCTGTACATAATGCGGTGGTTCTCGAAGAGATTTCCGCGATGGCATTAGCGACACGCTCACTCAACAGCGGCATCAAAATTCAACCTGAGCTGTCTGATAAACATTACCTAAGAAAGCATGGTGAAAATGCTTACTACGGTCAAAACTAGCCATAGCGTTGGGAGGTTCGATGTCTCAAATAGAAACGGTATCTCAAACCGAGTCTCAAGCCGAAACTAACTATCAAGTACTTGCGCTTGATTTAGACGGGACCGTGTTGACCGATGACCATACCATTCAGCCTGAGGTTAAACAGGCGATTCAAGATGCACAGAAAGTCTGTCATGTCGTCATCGTAACGGGTCGTCATCATACTGCGGCAAAACCCTACTACGATGAACTCGGCTTAACCACGCCGATCATCTGCTGTAATGGCACCTACGTGTACGACTACCAGACAAAACAAGTACTTGAGCACAACGCGATCAACAAAAAAACGCGTTGCGGTTCATCCAACTGGCAAATGACTTTCAAATGAAGCTCGTCATGTATGTCACCGATGCCATGACCTATAGCAGCAACACGCCCATTCAATACATGCAGCAACTGGAATCATGGGCAAGACAATATCCGCAGGGGCAACAACCGAAAATCCGAACCATAGACTCGTTTAACGAGCTCGCCGAACAAACCGACTATGTATGGAAGTTTGTCGTCGAAGGTGACGTCAGTTCGGTTCAACGTCTTGCAGACAACCCTTGGGTGTCACAACACTTTACTGGTGAGCGCTCTTGGTCTAATCGCATCGATTTTGCTGCCAAAGGCAATAACAAAGGCGCACGCCTTGCCCGCTATGTCCAACAACTGGGGTTCACCGCTGAGCAAGTCATTGCCATCGGTGACAACCATAACGATATTTCCATGCTTGAATTCGCAGGCCTGGGCGTTGCAATGAAAAACGCCGACGATACGGTGAAATCCAACGCTCAACTCACCTGCCCCACTGATAACAACCATGACGGACTCGCCCGTCTCATTCGTGAAAAAATTAAAGGATAAGTAAGATGACTAAACCAATGATCCAGATCGCCCTAGACCAAACAGACCTTGAATCGGCTATCGCGGTTGCGAAAAACGTCGAAAGCTTTGTTGACGTCATCGAAGTCGGTACCATTCTCGCGTTTGCTGAAGGCATGAATTCGGTCAAAACACTGCGAGCTAACCACCCAGACCATATCTTAGTCTGTGATATGAAAACCACGGATGGCGGCGCGATTCTCGCTAAAATGGCCTTCGAAGCTGGTGCTGACTGGATTACCGTCTCTGCGGCCGCGCACATCGCCACTATTGGTGCATGCAAAAAAGTAGCAGACGAACTAAACGGTGAAATTCAAATTGAAATCTACGGTAATTGGACCATGCAAGACGCACAAGCTTGGGTTGACCTAGGCATTAGCCAGGCCATCTATCACCGCTCTCGTGATGCAGAATTAGCAGGCGTGGGCTGGACAGAAGAAGACCTCGTGAAAATGCGTCAGCTCTCCGAGCTTGGTATCGAGCTGTCTATTACCGAGCGGCATTGTGCCAGAAGACTTGTACCTATTTGAAGGCATTAAAGCCAAGACCTTTATCGCAGGCCGAGCACTGGCTGGCGACAAAGGCAAAGAAACGGCTGAAGCGCTACGCACTCAAATCGACCGTTTCTGGAACTAGGAGAAGACTGCATGTTTGAGATGTTGCAACGACACCGTGTGGGGTTATATGAAAAGGCACTGCCCGATCATTTCTCATGGGAACAGAAACTCAAAGAAACCAAAAGCCTAGGCTTTGATTTTCTAGAAATCTCTGTGGACGAGTCCGATGAAAGACGCAGTAGGTTGGATTGGGATGATAAGACCATCTATGAGTTAAAGCGGTTGTGTGAAGACAACGCTCTGCCGTTGCAATCCATGTGCTTAAGCGCGCATCGCAAGTTTCCATTTGGTTCCGCCGACGCGACCATTCGCCAAGAAGCCGCGATTCACATGGAAAAAGCCATCACACTGGCCTACAAACTGGGCATCCGGACGATTCAACTAGCAGGTTACGATGTTTACTATGAACCTAGCTAACCAAGAGACGCACCAACGCTTTATTGATGGAATGAAGTTAGCTGCAAAGATGGCAGAACGGGCTGGGGTGATGTTGGCTGTAGAGATTATGGACACCGACTACCTCAACTCACTCAGTAAGTTTGAAATATTGAATAGAGAGGTCAACTCTCCGTATTTTACCGCTTACCCTGATGTGGGGAACATTTCAGGCTGGAATTATGACATTTGCACTGAGCTTGCCTTGAGCGTGCCGCATATTGTACAAATCCACCTAAAAGACACCTACAAGGTCACCCCTACTTATCAAGGTCAGTTTCGAGATCTCGTTATTGGTGAGGGTGACGTCGATTTCAATGCCATTTTTGACACGCTAAAAGCGACACAATGCGTGGTCCCACTGGTCATAGAGATGTGGGCCAAAGATGACAATTGGCGCACCAATATTCAGCAAGCACAGGTTCGTCTTAATGAAGCCTGCAGCCATGCTCAATTGCCGTTGTTATTTAACCAATAACGGTTCGAGCGTGAGTCTTAACACCGGGTGTTATTGGCATTATTTTCATTTAGCGCAGTAACACTACTCCCCTTCAAAGCAGCACTTTTATTGGTGCTGCTTTTTGTCATCTATTGACAACGTAATATCAAAGCCTCAGAGTGAAGCCCCTAAATTATCCGACGAGTAGTTACGTATGAATTCACTTTATTTTCAACTATTTTGGCGTGAAAAACATGGCGTCATGCTTGAAGTAAACGGCGTACCTGATCTCCCTAAAAGATTGGAAGATGAGTTCACTCAGTGGATAAATAACCGTAAAAAAATCATGAGCTTTGAGGTCAATCTACAGTCTTGGGTCAAAGTTAATGAAGATGGCTCCAGCACGCACATCGAATTAAAGCCCAACGGTACATTGACCGAGAAAGCCCTATTTACTGAAAAAAATCTCGTTGGACAGTGGAAGGTCGTGGATGGCGTATTGCTGATGAGAGTCGCCGATAACGCCACCGTCGTTGAGTATCAGGTGGTGGGTAACCGTAGCCACAACATTCACTGTGGCGTGGTACACATCGACGGTGTTGTGAACAACTATTGCAAGTTTGTTCAAGTGAAAAATACGCAATAGACTTAATGATCGCCATGACACATAACAACAATTCATTCCGAGTTGTTAACACTATATATGCAAGAAATAACGAATGCTTAGTTAAGCGACATACCCAGTAAATTAGCACACTCCAATGGACTTTGGGCCGACAACACTATTCGTTCCGGTGTCTGTTTGAGCGTCTTGTAGACAAGCTTATCTGTCTTTCGTTTCCATCTACTTTGCTTAATCCACTCAAGCAACTCAAGCCATGTTAATCAGTTATATAGATCTTACCCGTTTACACGAGAGAATTGCAGAATAAATCCTTGTAGTCGTTTTTGTAGCGGTAATGTCCCTAGTCGCTGACATTGACACAATAACGAACTAAAAACCAACCGAAGAAACCCTATTCGTCATCGGAATTCGCTTGGCGAGCCATGTAGTTTCGAATCACCAAGTCGAGCTGATACACCAGTTCGAACTCTTCTTCTGGGCGGCTTAGGAGATCATCTAATTTCTTGAGCGTGCTTCCCTTGGCAACTGGTCTTCCTGCGGCTTTTCGTTCCATTTCTGTGGTTGGTAATAACTGCAATAAGCTGACATCCAATGCCTTGGCTATCGCACACAAGTCCGAGAACGTCAGCTCGCTGGTGAGTTCTCGATTGAGCTTGGCATAAACACTGCTTTTAGGTAAACCCGACTTCTTAGCAAGATCAACGCGACTCCATTTTGCGGCAGCGAGGGCAAATTCAATTCGCTCAATGAGCATTCCGCGCAATTCAGGATCCGAAAATCCAAAAAACTCATAACCGTCTGAATCCAGTTCCATGTCCAAAATACCAAATTATTATCATTAACATGTCCAGATTTTAGACTGCCAAACCGTTAACTTAAAGCCATAGACAATGAATATGCCGCGTAAATCGCATTAAATCATCCAGTAACTGAGGTATCCCGCATGAAAACAACACTTTTATCGCTTCTGATTGCCAGTGCATCTTTCACCGCCTACGCCAATACCGCAGGCGACAACCTCCCTTATTTTTCTGGAGAACGGGAAGCGGTTCAATCGGGGGCACTGTTACTTGATATGTCTGGTCAGTCTGATCAACAACTGGCGAAAGCCTTATCCGAAATGGAAAGACTGTCACCAAACCCAATCGTTATCGAAGCCGCTGAACGTGCGATTAGCAATAACCGTAAACTCGCGCCTGAATACACCAAAATGATGGAAGCCCAAGCCAAGTTAAAAGGCGTGTCTGTGGCGACCTTGTTTGCTGCCGCCGTCAATACCGATTGGGTTGTGAATGAAAGCATCAAAAAAGGCACGGCTGACACCATTTCAGGCTGTACCACGGTCGCGTTCAATAATGGCATTGTTGGACAAACCAATGATTTGGCGCTCTCTGCACTGACCGACCACACCACTCTAGTAAAAACTGATGACAGCCTATTTGTCGTGGCCGATGGCGCACACTTTCAAGGCATGGGACGTCATGTCGGTATCGTTCTTAACTTCCTTGGTGAACCATCAGGGAAAAGCGGCATCGACGCCGATAACCTCGTGACTCATGACGCGATTTTTGCGGCTGCCGTGCAACAAGAGCGTGTAGAAGATGTCATCAATATGCTGAAACCCTACAGCACTATTGTGGCGCTAAACTTCACGGTGGTCGATGACAAAGGCGCGAGCGCCGCTATCGAGATCAGTGCTGACGGCATAAACGTCATACATGGCGAGCGTGGTGTCGCCCATGCCAACCATAACCAAGATTTTCGCCAACAGATGAGCCAGTTAGAAACCGAATACGAGATGAATACGGCGTTCTTTGACACGTTTGCACGCGAAGATGCCGCCAATCTATTTTTGGATTATTCGCAAGAGTTGAGCGTTGAAGGGATGCAATATCTGTTTAATCAACGTCCAATCAATCTCACGAAATATAACGATAAAGATTTTGTGACCGTTGAAGCGATGGTGTTTGATGTGAAGAACGGCTGTGCGTATGTGTCGGGTGATAATCCTCGATTCAGCGATTATACAAAAGTGTGTTTAGATTAATCACTGAAATAACTAGGCATACCTGAGACAGAAATAGGTTAATGCTGATGCAAAAAATGGCGATGTTGCGTTATCTTCATCGCCATTCTTACCTATCCATCACTGATCTCTTATAGCTTGAAACTTACAACTTACAACTTACAACTTACAGCTTTGTCATATCCAACTTGCGCCCTAAATGTTCAACGTCAACACTGGCATAACCTAGGCGAATGGCTTCAAATTGTTTGCTCATTTCTAACGCTTGCTCAGCATCTTTTGCTAACACGGAAACCAAATACACTGGACGCACAACATTGCCTTCTAGCGCCTGAGTATGGATGTAAGACGAAGACACTGTGCCCACTTGATTAAGGGCGATAACGCGCTGTAAATCAATCCCCAGCACACGGTCAATTTCCATCGGTTCAATCCCCGATTTCCACGTCAACGTTAGGCCATAATGATTATCTTGAGGTGTGGTGTCTAACCACTTATTGCCCATCACTTGCACACGACCAATTTTAACGAGGTTCGCTTGATAAAGCGGCAGTTGCGCAAGTTCAGCACGGATGTCCGCCTCGCTGTCACCTTCCATGACAAAACGTAACAAGGGCGTATTTTCTTCACCTATTTTACTATCTGTCACAAACATATCTTTGACTCGTCCGCTGTCAATAAACGCCTTAAACGCTTGCTTTTGTTTAGGCATCGTTTCCAACACTTGGTAAATATCTTGTGTATTCCACTTTAGTTCGACACCAAAGTCTTGCGCCGTAGCAAGGCTTGGAAACAAGGCAAGAGTCGCGATGCTTACGATGATTTTTTTAAATAGTTTCATAACTTTACTCTCTATAGATTATTGTTTTAATAAGGGTTAAACGCTTACCAACGAGCACGGTAAGAGCGGTGGCAGCTACGACACGTCGACTCTGCAGATTTAATGGCTTGTTTCGCTTTTTTTGCATCTTGATGTTGAGCAGCAGCCAACAAGCTTTGATACCCATCATTCATTTCCAACATCAAACGCTCGAATTTTTCCGGTTTTTCCCAGACGTCAGACTTTGCTTTGCCCCCTTCATCGCTTCCGGCCACAAACGCGTTAGACACCACATCACTGCTTGCCACAAGCTGTTCACTCATTACCAGCAATGCCGCCCAGTCCGTCTCATCGCCATCTATCATTTTCGCTGCGGCTTTAGTGTTTGACTCAATGTCTGAAAACGCAGCTTGTCTTTGTTCAATACTATTTTCTGATGCCATGGCACTCGTTACTGTCACGTTGCTTGCGACTATAACTGCCGCCATTAACCATTGGCTAAATGGTGCAACGCGTGTCGCCTGAACGGATTTCAAGCTTAATTTCTTTATCGTCATCGTCATTCTCCTGTTCATCATGTGAGTTTTCCTCATCGCTTGAACATTAATTTACACAACAATAGTTGCGTAAGCAACTATTGTTGTGTAAATTAATCAAAGTTTTTACGAATGAGATAAAAAAATGAAGAAAATCAAAGTATGGGATTTAGCGACACGCCTCTACCACTGGACCCAAGCAATAGTGTTCATCGGGTTACTGGTCACTGGCTTCTCTGGAAACGGTCCTCACCTACAATTAGGGCTGGTATTGTTTACCCTAATCACTTGGCGAATTAGTTGGGGAATAGTAGGAAGTGAAACCAGTCTGTTTCGTCAGTTTATGGCCTCACCTCGTAAAGTGTGGACGTATCTGAAGACAGGACGCTATTCGCAACCTGGTCATAACCCACTGGGGAGCTGGATGGTATTCACTCTGCTCGCTAGCCTGTTTATACAATGCGTGACGGGCATGATTCTCGCGGGTATGTTTGATGGGCTTGAGGCTGTAGGAATAGAACTACCTGACATCGTTTATGTCGGCGCAGAACAGATACATTTACTGTTAGTGGATCTGCTGCCACTGCTCATTGTATTGCACGTGGGCGCCGTCTTAATTTACAAGCTTCGCGCTAAACCCTTACTGTGGGCGATGCTTTCTGGCTACCAACAGTTCGCAGCCCATCACTTAATCTCACAACCTAACATCGTCAGTAGTCGTCGCGCATTAGTCGTGCTAATCGCGTCATCATTAGTTACTATGGCAATAGTTGCAATTTCAATGGTGTAAATATGGAACATAAATTCGATCGCCAAACGAGCTTTGGCTGGCTGTTAAATGTCGTCGCAAATCACGCGTCGAAAGAGTTTGATAAACGCTTAAAAGAAAAAGGGTTAACACTAGCCCTGTGGCCTACTTTAATGTGCTTGTGGGAAAAAGAAGGGATGACGCAGCGAGAAATCGCGCAAACCTCAAAGGTAGAAAGCTCCACGACAACACGAACACTCGATAAACTTGAAACACTCGGTCTGGTTGAGCGCCAAGCCGATCCAGAAAGCCGCCGTTCGTTTCGGATCTTTCTCACGGCTGAAGGTCGAGCACTAAAAAATGAAGTGATTCATTTGCCTGTTGAAGTCAATCAGCAGATGCTTTCCAGCCTCAATCCTGATGAGCAAAAAACCATCATTGGCCTGCTGCAAAAAATGGTGGCTCAGGTTTAGTAGCTTAGGTTTAGGGGCTAAATTATTGAGATAATACTAATGACATGACCTCCCATATGATGGGAGATCATGTTACGTCAATATGGCGTGTCAATTAGCCTTTAAGCTCAGATAGCTGATCAGAGAACCAAATCTTGCGCTGAAAACGCGGGTTCTTAGAGGACATATCGATCTTATATGGGTTTTCTTCTTCTGAGCGCTGCGGGATCGCTAAAATCTTGCTGAGCTCCTGTGCCAAGTACTTCTCGATTTTTAGCACCACCATCTTCTTACGCAGACGGCCTTGCTCGTCGCGGTTAAGGATAGTTGGCATGGTATTCAGTGTTAAAATCTCACCCAGTGCTGGGTGAGACATACGCTCACGCCCTTCAGTACTGGCGTAGAAGTGTGAAACCGTAAACACCATATTCTCAGGTTTAAGCTGCTGTAGGAACTGACACGATTTCACCACGGTTGAACCCGTACGTACCATGTCGTCAAACAGTACGATGCTCGACTTTTCTAGCCCTTCAAAGGTGTCTTCACTTTCTTTGTGCAGGGTGATTTCCACTTTACGCTCAGCGGTACGCTCTTTATCCAACATGATGAATTTGGCTTTGCTCAAACCAATTCTGTTGTACATCTCTTTGACAAAGTCGCGCGCCCCTTTGTCTGGCGCACAAAGTACCAAACCCTCACCGTCTGGGCCGTAGTTCAACATGTTAGAGTTAAGCAGGTAGTGCGCGTAAATCTGATAAGGAATGAGGTTATAGAAACGTCCACCAAACACATCGCCAAACATCTTCTGTACCGAATCAGAGTGGTTATGTACCGTTACCACATCATCAACGCCAGACAGCTTTAATAACTGCGCATACAGCTGTGCGGTAAACGGCTGACCATCAAATTTCTTAATGTCCGAAGCCGAACGCTCACCACCTGTGTCGCCAAGCCCAGGGCGGGCACCACGATCTTGAGCAGAGAAGAACAGATCAGGCTCCACCAACACCACACGACTGGCACCATTTTCTTTGGCAGCGCGGGCAATAATAAAGTTATGCATCGCCAGCTCTTGACGACTGGTAACCAAGTTGCCAGTACTGACGATGACGACAGTCTTACCGTCTAAACTATTGCCGATATTGTCCATATCGTCTTCATCGGAAATAAAACGCGGGCAAAATTCGGTGTTCATGAAGTGTTTCATACTGATGACATCTGAAATGTCTTCATGCTGCCCCATCGCATAGGCGACATCGATGGCAAATGGGTTATCGGAAGAGTTACTAACAATCACTATATCGCTAGATAGTGTGTTTTGGCTGCTCATGGCATTCCTTATTAATTCGGAAAATGAGTGGGTTGTGATGGGGGTATTCTAGCGGTAAAGCGAGCAAAACGGCAGAGGGAAATCCGAGTTTGTGGTAAAGGCTTGTAAGTAATGGCTTGGTATTGTGGTTAGGGTAACCAGTTAAGAGAGCCTCATTACTTTCATCGGAAGAGCTACCGACGGCTCTTCCGATGAAAGTAACATTACCATTCCGCGCTGGTTACATCAGCCGCTATAGATGGAACTTACCCGGCAAAGCATAGATTTGTGGAATATCCCTATCCCAACTCTCTAAAGGACGGCCCGTACACTGATAAACTCGGTAACCTTGGAAAGTTTCCATATACCGAAACTCAGTGTCCGCCCCTGGACAGGCAACATCCAACGCTTCTCTTTCTGAGGCGTACTCAGTCAACCCTTTTTGTATAGGACCATCGACCAGCCAGTTCTCATTTTGCTTGTCACGCCATAGTACGGCAAACGCTCGACGTTTCTTTTCCTCTACTTTTTTCGATTTACCAGTATCCTTAGAAGTCTTTGCTGAAACACTCTTCGTGCTAGCTGAACTCTTATTATTACGCGCTACCGAATGATTTTTAGTGGTAGACTTTGATGCAGATGAGACGACCACAGGTGTACTTTTCGAACTCGTATTCTTAGATGGAGAACGCGTAGAAGCCACTGAAGTGGACACATTTGATTGCATACCTGTCTTGGTTGATCGTACTTGGGATTTTTGAACTGCATCGTTGAGCAACAGGCGCTGCTCTTGCATCATTTGATCTAAGCTTTTCCCCGCGCCACCTGAAGAGCTAGAAGAATATGACGATGAATTAGCGGCATATGCACTGCCTACCTCTGCAACCATCCCCAAAGCTGTATTTGTCGCTCCCACGACAGAATTATTCAATGTAATTAGGACGTTTTCTCCATCGTACATTTCAGGGTCATTTTGAGAGTATAAGCTATCCAATTTATGCAGGTACGTTGAAGACACCTGTGCATATTTTTGATTATTTCTTTTAGCTACAATGTCGAGATTCTTAATCGCATGATAACGGTAACCGCTTGTATTAATACTCTTACTTTTGTTTTTCGTATGTATAACATAGTCTTTGAGCTGCTTTTCTGACAATGGCGCAAACATATCTTTATGTGCCGTATAATTCCGTGAAATTTCGTATTCTATTCTATCGTCAGCTGGCTCATAATAGATGGTTTTCTGGTTTTTCTTATCGATATACGCATATTCCCAGTTCATTACTGCTTCAACTGTCATTCCAATTTTTACTGTACAATCCTGATTGAACTCTGAGATTCTCGTTATCCTAGCGCCATGAACTCTAGGTCCCAAAATCACTGTAGTATCATGCCACCTTTTCTTTCCGTTATACTCTAACAACGAAGTATAACTTGCTTGGTGAACCCCATTAACGTAGTAATCATTGAGCACAGAAACTAGGCGGTCATAACCGTAGCCAAAATAAATTGATTTTTGATAGGAGGCATCACATAAGTTCCAAGTCTTATATTCGGTAAACTGACAGTCATTAAAACGACTTTTATACTCGAAACAGCTATAGAGTGTATTATCAACCCAGCGTTTTATTTCTTGGTCGTAAGCCTTATAAAGCGATTTGGTTGGTGTCGATGTATTCTGCAAAGGCACGGCCGAAATTGGCATAAATAGCTGCCATTGATAGTCACCTTTAAATAGTTTCCATTCTGGTGTTGGCGCTGCTTTACTACAGCCGCTTATACTACCTACAACCCAAAAGAGACTGGCAAAAGTAACCAATAATTTTATCTTTTTCATCTTCCATATCAGTCATTGCTCATCCTATTTGACGAACAAGACCTGATTCCTACTTAACATTCCATGTGACCCATTAGGCTAGTAGGCGTATGTTGTTTTCGCTTATTTATAGTTAAAAAACACTACATAGCTAACACTTTTATGTTCAGTATCCGCCTTTTTACTCCTACTTTAAACTGGTCACCAATGCCCTGCAATCAGCGAGGAGACCATATATGGCCCTTTAGTCACTTCTCGAAGGCAGAAGAATGAATTCACACTTATCAACTAATCTAAGCCGTACTGGCTTAAGCAAGAGCTGACAGTTTTGCCCTGGGGTTTAACCTTGGTTTATAAGGTACGACAGAATCGCTTGGCGATCACAAGGTATGGCTGATATACCTAAATAATTTTTGGACAAAAGTAAGTTAGGTTAGTGACTCTAATTCATGTTCAGTAGATTAGAATAAGTATCATGAAACCGTCTTTCTCGATACATTCTTGGCTGTTGGTAAATAAGAGATACGGTCGTTGTTCTCATATGACACATCCCAAAAGTCTCTCCTGTTTGTACATTTGGGCATCCCTCCTTCCATAGTGACCAGCAGATCTAGAGAGAACGCTAATATGTGTCAGTAACAGCCTTCAATTTGTTCTTGCAACCCCAATAAAAAGTACATAGATTTTCATCAGGGTTTCCCAAGTTGCTTTCATTTTCAACATCTAATGGCACGACAGAATCAAACTCTAAGCAGTTACTCTTATCAACTGCGTTATATGTCACATTTCTTATAGACTTACTATTACACTGGACTATTAGCAGATACGCCAGAATATTTCGATATATAGCTATTATCACCTTCAATTTCAGATTAAGCACAGCCAATATGACCAATCATTCATTGCACCTAGTTGCATTTGGCTAATTTGATACTTGCAACGGCAACTGTGACTAAGTAGGACATATCACCGATGAAAACGAAATTCCCCTCCAAAGCTTTTGATTTCTAGCAATTTTTCCCTATCGTATCGGTTTTTACCAACGAGGATAAATTTGTCATGCAAATGGAACAATCAAAGGTCAATGATGCTTTTAACACATACCTAAACAGCCTTACAAAACCAGATATCAGCGAGCTGCAAACAAGGTTTGTACAAAACCCTATAGTCTGTCTTGCCGACGTTCTTCCACATGAACTATGGCTGAAGTTATGTGATGATGCGTCTAAGATCGTGAAGCACCACGGCAAACGAAAAAGCCTCACGATAGGCGAAACATCAAATACTGAACGTAAAATGGTTACTGTGGGCAACACGCTATGTCGTGACAACTCCGCCCTCATTGCTGCAATTTACGACTCCAAGCCATTGAGAAAGTTACTGTCAGTAATAGCCAATGAAACCGTTCACCAATGCCCAATTGAAGAAGAGCAGATTGCAATATCTTTATTAGAAAAAAAGGTGATACCCATGGCTGGCACTGGGATGATTTTAGTTTTGGTCTTGTTTGGTTAATAGACATCCCTGAAGCCTCTTGTGGCGGATTTACGCAATGCATTCATAACACTACATGGGACAAGAAAAATCCGGCCGTTTATGACGTTATTACCAACAACGCGATTCAGTCATACCACTTCAACACCGCTGGTTTCTACTTCTTTAGATCTGGAAGTACGCTCCACCGAGTTCACCCGCTAACAAAAGACTCTCGTAGACTAATCGTCAATATGGACTGGGCTTCGACGACAGATCTTCAAAAAAATCATCAATCGAAACAACACTAGATATTTACAGCTAGGGATTTGGCTATGACTCACTCAAACAAAACACGTCAACAGATAATTGGCGAACTAGACACCTACATCTCAGGTGGGGCAAATTCTCCAGGAAGAAAATTTTCAGAAGTAAGCACTCCGATGCTGATAGCAGAAAAAGCAAGTGGCGCTTACATTTGGGACTCTGAGGGTAATCGCTATGTAGACTTCGTTATGGGATTAGGGCCTTGCTTATTAGGACATTCACCAACCTGCGTCACTAAAACTGTAAAAGAACAAATTAGCAAAGGGCTTGTGTTTGGGCTATCACATAGAAGTGAACCAGAACTCGCTAAAATCATAGTCAACTCATCAAAACACATAGATAAAGTTCGCTTCACCTGCAGCGGCACCGAATCCGTCATGACCGCACTGCGTATTGCTAGAGGCATTACCCGAAAGCAGGTTGTAGTTAAATTCTCTGGTGGGTACCACGGGCATTGTGACACGATCTTGAGTGGTGCTAACAAAAAATCGATCTCTGACAACTTTGGTACGGACGGCATACATCCGAGCCTTAAAAACGCAACTATCACCTGTCGATACAACGATGATGATCAAATTAATGCGATTTTTGACCAGTATGTAGATGAAATAGCAGCAGTCATCATTGAACCTGTAGCCACAAATATGGGTCTCGTACCTGCCAAAATCGAATTTCTCAAAACCCTACGTTCTTTGTGTTCGAAACATAACTCACTACTAATATTCGATGAAGTAGTTTCTGGTTACCGCTTTGGGTTCGGACCCGTTTCAAACGAACTAGGCATTTACCCCGACCTGACAACATTTGGAAAAATTATAGGTGGAGGTTTAGCTATCGGCGCTTACGGAGGACCTGAGGGAATAATGGCTCAAGTTAGCAATGAGGGCGGCGTATTCCAGGGCGGTACTTTTGCTGGAAACCCCCTAACCATGCAAACAGGAATTAGTACCCTCAGAGCACTTGAAGACGAATCCATTTACGAAGCGCTTAGCGCGGTAACAGATGTCTTCACCAGAGAATTGCGTTACAGATTTGAAGAGTACGAGCTTCCCTTTGATGTAATTAAGAAAGGACCACTAGTCAGCCTGATACTTGTTGAGTCGTTAACCAATCTGAACTCTCTAGACGATGTCAAAAAACAAGATCAACTCATTTTCTCTGAGTTACACAATAAACTTGCTAATGATGGCTTCTTAATACCACCAACTATAGAAGAGCCAATATTCTTCTGTAGTGAACATACAGAGCAACAAGCTCTAGAGCTTGCACGACTAATTTCTCTACACCTAAACGTAATCTACAAAAAATAATTATGAATTCTAATATTGTACTGGAAAGAATAGAGCGTCAGTCCCAACTAACACCCAATGCTATTGCTATTAAGCACGGTGAGGAGAACTTACGATATTCAGACTTAATCGGCTTTGCACGAAACCTCTCCCTAGACTTACTAGAAGCGGGGGTAGATAAATATCACATTGTTCCAATAATCTCCCAAGGGGGAATAGACTATGCAATCTCCCTCCTCGCCATTTGGATGTCAGGGGCAGCGTTCGCACCCATAGATGCAGATGCACCTGAAGTACGCATTTCAAGCATGTTAAAAACCTTAGGGTCAAAAGTTGTTATCAACACAACAAAGAATCGAATTGTGAGTGGTTCCATGCGTTACTATCATTGTGAGCACACGCAAACAATACTCGGGAATTATGAACCCCCGATTTTCGGTGACACTTCTTATGGTTTTTTCACTTCAGGCACTACAGGCGAACCCAAATGCTGCTTAAATCAACACAAAGGATTAGCAAACAGGTTCGAGGTAATGTCCGAAACCTTTACGCTAAATGTTGGTGATGCAGTTTTACAGAATAGCAAGCACACGTTTGATTCCTCATTATGGCAACTACTATGGCCACTAACTGTTGGAGGAAAAGTAATTATCCCTGAACGAGATGGTATTTTAGACATAAAGTCGACACTAGATACAATTAAGGGAGAGCAAATAGTAATGGCAGACTTTGTACCGTCAGTCTTGAGTGTTTACCTGCAATTTATGTCATCTATGGAAGACGGAGCAAACTACTTTCGATCCTTCCGAAATATTTTGGTTGGTGGAGAAGAAGTAACTCTCAACCTAGTACAAAAAATCCGAACGATGTGCCCTTGGATTCAAGTAACAAATACTTATGGTCCAACGGAAGCATCAATAGGTTTCGTCTTCCACCACTTTACCGGAGCCGAAACAACTGCCGTTCCACTCGGCAAGCCAATAGCCAACACAAATTATATATTACTTGATGAGCGAATGAATGAAATTATTGAACCTGGAGCACTAGGACAAATTGCAGTGTTAGGAGCCGGAGTTGGCCTTGGTTATATTGGCCTTCCTGAATTAACTGCACAAAGGTTTAGACGCATTCAACGTCACTCTGGTCTTAACGAACTAAGCTATTTAACAGGTGACATAGGTAGCATTGATAATGGATTGCTCTACTTTCACGGCAGGGAGGACAATCAAGTTCAGTTAAATGGAGTAAGACTTGAATTAACCGAGATCGAAACAGCGATCGAGTCCATAGAAAATGTAACTTGCGCAAAAGTAACGATTGATGAAAACAATAATGCCAAACGTATCTTGGCTGTCATAACCGCGGACACAATTCTAAGCGAACACGAGATTCGCAGTAAGTTGTCAAGCTTTCTTCCCTCTGAGTTTATACCAAAGAAAATACTCCAAGTGCCTGACTTTCCTAGGAACAATAACGGAAAGATAGATAGGAATAACCTTCTTTCACTCTTCAAAGTAAACGCCCCAACACTCCAAGTAAACGATGAAATCGTAGAATTACTCTCGAATTATTGCGTCGCTTCCGATATTAAACCGGAGATTAATTTCGACTCACTAGGCATTGATTCAATCAACCTGATCTGCATAGCGATAGAGATAGAGAAAAAATTCGGCAAGCGTATCACCTCTAAAGATCTCGCTGAGATTTCTACCATTGCTGAACTCGAGGAGATTGTTACGACAAACTCAGCTAAAACAGATACCGCGAGTGCACCCAAATCATCACCCCAACCCACATCACAAGATACAAACGAACTAAAATTTACCGAATCCATTTTCATCTCTGGGGCAAGTGGTTACTTTGGTATTCACCTTCTTTGCGAGTTGCTTGAAGCTAGTCGATACAAAGCCATCTGCCTAGTCCGAGCAGACTCTGACATAAACGCAGAATTAAGACTAATAGAGTGTGCAAAACAATATAAAGTACACGACCTAATAGATTGGAGTCGCGTAAGCGTTGTCGCGGGAGATATTACGAAACATAAAATGGGCTTGTCTGATGACGACTATGATGAGTTAGCCCTAAAGACAACACATATACTCCACTCCGCAGCAATTGTTAACTTCAATAAGAGCTCAGATTCGTTAAGACTACCAAACGCACAAGGGGTTACAGAAGTCTGTAAATTCGCGCTTCGAGCGCATGCGCGTAAATTTCACTACGTCTCGAGCCTTGCTGTTGAAAAACTTCTTAATAATAACTCCTCTACCAGCGGCTATGCTCAAACCAAATATGAAGGCGAGAAGAGAGTCTCAGAACTCAGCAAGTTCAATGTAGATGTAACTATCTCACGAGTTGGCGATCTAATGCCATCTGATAAATATAAGGTACCTAATAGCAATTCATTGTTGGTTGCGTCACTACGAGTATTCAAGTCCCTCAACCAACTAGTGACCAACTATGGCAACGTATCTTATACACCGATAGACGTGGCTTGCTCGGCGATCGTTTCAATCTTTAACTCAAAGATCGAAGCCTTCGAACACCCCCAAATAGTCCCCCTGTACCCCAAAAGAAAGGTTAGTTTAAAGTGCATCGTTGAAAGCCTAGCCAAAAATGCAAAGGAGATACAATACAAAGAGCCTAAATACATCATTGAACAGATAATTACAAAATCTGAGACATTAAATCTAAATAAAGATGAGATGGTTATCGTTGACACACTAATGAATGCTGACGAGAGCGAGCAATGGCATCTTTTCGATAAATCGGTAGAACACTTTAATACTGGAAAATCAGTCTACTATTGGCCAAGCATTGACCGCGATTATCTACACCGCAACTTAAAGGAAATTTGATAATGAATATTGAATACACAACCAACATTCCCCCCAAACGTGAGGAAGTATTCGAACTTTATCAAGCTGTAGGATGGAGTTCAGCGAACAAGCTTGACGAACTAATGCTTGCACTTAAAGGGGCACATTCACTTAACTGTGCATACTATAACGGGCGTCTGATTGGTCTAGCGAAAACTATCTCAGATGGCGCATTAGTCGTTTACATCAGCCATATATTAATACTCCCCGAGCACCAATCCAAAGGGATAGCTAGCGAACTAATGGACAAAATAATGAAAAGATACGAACACTTCCATCAAAAAGTCTTACTTGGAGATAATAGATCATTCCGATTTTATGAGAAGTTTGGCTTTAAAGAAGCTGACATAAAGCCAATGTGGATTTATTCAGGATCTGATCACTAAAAGGAAGCAGCATGGACATTACAACGATAATTCTATTTACCACTTCAATCACCCTTCTTTCGTTGGTACCAGGACCAAGTGTCTTACTTGTAATGGTGCAAAGCACAGGGGTTGGCTTGAAGTCAGGTTTAATAACAACTTTCGGAATTGTCTTAGGAGCTATGTTATTTTTCAGCATAGCATTCTTTGGTATTAACTCCGCGCTAGATCAGAGCGGTGCTCAAGGATTCTATCATTTGATACAATCTGCTAGCGCACTATACCTAGGGTGGGTGGGTTACAGTTTAATTACGTCGACTGCCCAAAATTCAACCAAAGCAGAGAAATCTGAAGAGAAATTCACAACAAAAGAGTTTGTGGCTGGTCTATCCATTGCAATGGGTAACCCAAAAACCATCCTTTTCTATGCATCCATCCTGCCTAGTTTTGTCGATCTTACAAATAGTAGCACGAGTGATTTTATCATTTGCCTTGCAATTGTTGGGATCTCCACAGCACTAGTCCTCTCACTATACGCATTGGTTGGTCATTGGATGCGCGAACACATTGCTTCAGGTTATCTAGAGCAATGGGGCAATAAGATCGCTGGTGGCTTTTTTATCCTCATGAGCATATATCTTGTTTATTTATCCGCGATCAACACAATACTAAACTAACCACAAGCAATGCGTTAACAAACACACCACTAAGATCTTCAAACACATCGGAAAGGAGCCCTACGCTCCTTTTTCTGAGTATCACAAATATTGTAGCAATGAGTCCTTATTGGCATACATTCTGAATGTATTGCATGGCGTGGGGGAGCGGCCTAGCAGAGATACAAAACGCTAGCCCACCCTAATGTTCAGGGAACCCATCAGTACAAGCCAATAAGTACTTACCCTTTTACTCGCGTCTGTAATCGAATACTCGAACCTATTATTCGGATTACTTTTTATAGGGAAAGGTCCGTTCTCAGGATTTAAATAAGTTTTCAACTTAGCTCTTAATGGGGCAGATCTGAGTTAAGCTGATTCACCCCGTCGGCAAAGGTCTGGAGAGAAGCTTGCCAGCTACTTTCCTAAATTAGCGATGCATGAATAACCACAGGTAGAGCAAAACCTCTAATTAAGTGGCCAAGTTCACTCAGCTACTACAAACCGACCGACCACGGTTCAGAGCTTTTTAGACCTACATAGGTCTAAAAGTCTACAAGTTAGGCCAACCTCACTGGTCGCAATATAGGTCAAAGCAATTGACTGCGATGGTGTTGGGGTAAAGCGTTTTCGCTTGGGTTTCCAGACATGTATTGGTTGCACTCAAGTAGTTATAAGCAAGTTCACTCTTACCCTTCAACTTCTCAATCAATATCGACATATCTGGTCTACAGGCTCCTTCCCAATAACCTTTATGCATGTAATGTGAGTGTGCTCGAACCACTAAGCCACATATAACCAATTCTGGGATTGTTGTAACAATTTCTTTAAGTTTATCATTGGCCTTAATTGTTGGTTCGGTTGAGAGCCATATATCATCAGTATACTCGATTAAGCACATACTCTTATTCGTATCATCATACCAATGTTGGGTCCGGTAACTATCTAATCCCTCAGGATTTTTAACCATATCAAGCAATAGTTTTAGTGTGCTAGATAGATTAACTTTAAATGTGAATGCTGCTTGATTGACAGCATTTGAAGCAATTGCGGAGTGAAAATCAGAGAAGTTATTTTCATTGAGTTTAGAAAAGTAGATTTTTAACTCATCGATATTTTTGATCTTTAAGTATTTCAACCAGTTAGAGTGCTCTGTAAATAGTGGTTGTTGTAAGAAACCACAAAGTCTAACTCCAACATCAACTAAATAACTAAAATCCACCCGATGTTTAGAGAATTTTCTCTCCACAACTAACCACGGAAGTATATCTTCTAAGTGATCAGCCTTTTTATATGTTGATATATCTAGCGGAGTGTTACACATCATCAAGATGTGCTGCATAACGATATGTGGTGAAAAGCTCAACGCCCAATCACTAGATTGAGACATCGGTATGACCAAGTTCATCGCGCTAGCATATTTACCCTTTAAAGCTTTCGCCAACAAGTCTTGTGCTCTGGATTCGTCACCAACCAACTGTAGTACAAATAACTCTCTACAAATTGAATACACTTCAAATAGAGACTGTAAGTTGTAAGCTTCCTTAGTGGGAAAAATTGTATCAGCAGGTGACTGTGAGCTTATATAAGCACGATTCTTGGAGCTGTCATGGTAGTAATCATGGTTCCCACAAAGAGATAAACCACATCTTTCAGCGCACCACTCAAAGACTGTTGACAACATATTTGAAAACTCACCCCGAGGCATATTTTCCTGCGGCAGTTTGTCTCCATACAAGTAGTCGAGTAGAACATTAACCTTATGAAGGTGTTCAAAGACGTGCTCTAAATAAGAAAATGAAACTTCGTCATCTGCAAGAACAACTTTAGCTTTTAAATTTCCATCACGTTCCCACCATTCACGGAGATTCATGCCGCTATCTGGATGTAACCCAAGCTCAGACAGTTTATGGGAAAGCCAACTCACATCACGTGACCATGTCTCGTTTAAGCGCCAATAGAATACACCTGCAATACTGCTGGTCATTAGTTGATGATGGGCGAACTCATGTTGCTCAGTTAAAAATGCCAACTTTTCATCTTCGGATAGGTTCTTCCATATCTCCTTCTTGGATCGTAGCGAACCTTCCATTTTCTTATTGACCTCAACCGAAGTCGAAATTGGAACGTTCACTCCAACCATATCTCCAATTAGTAGATAACTCCCATGGTTACCAGACATAACTATCCTTTGTCTTCGGAGCTTTCGTTAGAAATGATTCCATCTTTATCTTTGACTACATACTCTTGTTTCT
Source organism: Vibrio sp. GJ43-1 (assembly GCF_055808835.1). Classification (NCBI taxonomy): domain Bacteria; kingdom Pseudomonadati; phylum Pseudomonadota; class Gammaproteobacteria; order Vibrionales; family Vibrionaceae; genus Vibrio; species Vibrio sp. GJ43-1. The sequence goes on from NZ_CM147885.1 coordinate 326,987, forward strand.
TACTCCTTAACTCTGATATTACATAACCCACAATAACACTTACTAGCTCATCTTTTACGGCTTCTAAAATATCGGTTCCAAAAGATAGAACAAAGTTAAAAACTTCGGATTCAGACTTATTCCCAGCAGTAGCCATCGGGTACACTTCTAAATTAGTCACACTGTTTTTGTTTTCATTAATGAAAGCCATCAATTGCGCTTTCACCTCATTGTCAGCACAATTGATAGTCACCTTAACCTGTTGGTTGTTATTTATTCTTTCCAGCTCTATCACATTTACCATGTGGTATACCCCCTTCTCTATTTATACTCTATTAAGTACTTACGACTTCAACCTTCCGCAGAATTTCTTGCACCTCATAGTACCAGCACATTAGCATGTGTTTGCTGTTCACACACAGACATGATCGCATTAGTAATAGTACTGGCAACGAATAATGGGTTATTGATGTTGATTATCCGCTCTAACGCGGAAAGGGGCAAAACCAAGTTACAGCCTATCCAGTTGAATGGCATTTATAAGGCATAGAGCCGAGGGGGGAAATAGGTAGCGCCGTATCGAACGAGAACCCAAAATAGGATACTCAAACGCTACTTATACCACGCTAACCAAACAGTAGCGCTTTTATCAAAAATATTGCCCAGATTTGCAAGGCAATGTATTCCAGTTTTATCAATAACTCCATGTCGTACTCCCTCTTCCTTGGGGTACTTTAGTTATATCAATTTCATTCAGGTATCACAGTGAATTATCTTCATGAACACAATGGGGAGTTTACCTCCCCTCATGATTGTGTCATTAAAGCTTAGCGATATCGTCGCTCTTTATGAGGCGTCAAACGTTCCGGTTGAGATAAAGCTTAGGATAAGGCGAGTCACGTAAGGATCTCGTCTTAGCTTGTCATGTTTAATGTCCACTTCAACAAAATCTTTCATGCCTTCTAATTTGGTCGACTCAACCGACACTAGCCCATCGTTGGAGTTATCAAACATACCGCTAAAAACAGGGTAGCTCTGTGTCCCGGCAATCACACCAAATTCATAGTTTGGTTGCGGCAGGCTATTTGGAAAACTGTTTGGATCCGTGGTCAATGACGTGGCCGTTTCTCCTAATAGTGACAATAAGCCGTTGTTCACAAAAAAATCGGCGACATCGCTACCATGATTAGGCGTTCCTAAAAATACCACCTCTCCCATCTCTTTAGACGACACAAAGTCGGGGTGATTGGCTAGATATGAGCGAATCACAAGCCCACCTAATGAGTGACCCACAAAGTGTGTTTTTGATTGATTAGTGTGAACAAAATCCGCTTCTTCAAACTGGCTAAGACAGTTTGAAATGGCACTGGCACTTTCACCCAGTGTGTTATCAATGGATTGGCGAAGTGTTGGATAATCAACCACGCAAACTTGATAGCCCTGCTTCGAGATTAGGTCTGACATGGTTTGCATTGACCACGCACTGCGACCGAGTCCATGAACAATGACGACCTGCTGGCTTTGATGGTTCGATAATTCACTTTCTGTTGGCTCGGCATCGGGTTTACTGCACCCAAATAAGGTCAATGCAGCGCCTAACATCACAACAACTTTCCACTTCATACTGTACCTCCGCGTTGATCCAAGCATATCAAAGTGGTACTACCACGACTAGATAAACAAGACGCGATCTTAATTCAAAATAATCAGAATTAAGTCAGAAATCTGATATAGCAAAATTTGGTTCAATTTTTAGATAACATTCAGATACATAACCATGACAACCGTTCAGATAAGTCACTTGCCCATTTTCTTGGTCTCTCTACCTCACTTGTGACACCAAACATGAATGCTCACAGCACGCTTTCTATCAATAACATCCTGCCACTTTTTGAGCTTAGCGATATAACTTACTGAGAACATGACTCCATGATTGCAATGTCCTACTAATTCGTCGTTGCCGACAAATGCCACATTACATCAACAAAACATGACATCACTTGCACGACTCATTCACCAAATCAATATGAACATGGTTTGATATTAATTCCATATTCACTACCTTACTCATGAGTGCACTCAATTAATTCACACTTTTGCCGCCTAACAACGTTAATCGTCACAGATAGCCGTGACGTTATCCGCGCGTCATTGCGCGGCTGGAATTAAACGAGGATATGCCATGACACCATTAAAAAATACAAATCGGCTAGCTTCCCTGCTTTACATCGCTGCTGGAACCACCATGATACTTGCCCCTTTAACGGCATCGCTCACCGCGAGCGCGAATGCATTAGATACTGATGGCGACGGCATCATTGACAGTGAGGATGTCTATCCATGGGACCCCGACAAACACGCCTTACCCACTCACTTTCTCCCAGCCATCGTTGAAGCAGAAGACTACGATTTAGGGGGGCAAAACATCGCTTATTTTGAAACCACAGAAGACAATCGTGGTGGCAAGAACTACCGTAATGATGCCATCGATATCTCGAACCATTCAGGCTACTTTCATGTTGGCTGGTTTGCGCGTAGCGAATGGATGAACTACACCGTCGAGGTGCCGAAAGACGCCTATTTTGAGTTCTCTGCCTGGTTAGGGTCCACAGCAAGCACAACAAAAAACCTCGAGCTCGCCGAAGGGAGTAAGGTTCTCGCTCATCTGCCTTTTTTATCTTCCACTCAAGTTGCTCGCGAGTTTGAACCGACTGACCCCCAAACCATCTATCTAACCCAAGGTAAGCACACGCTGACTCTTAGAGCGATAGATGGTTCGGTACGAGTCGATAAACTTCAATTTAATCTCTCGCCTTTATCCAAAGACTCTGACGGAGATGGCATCGTCGATGCCGAAGACGCCTTCCCTAATGATCCCAATGAATGGATCGACACCGATCAAGATGGGATTGGCAACAATCAAGATATTGATGATGATGGCGATGGTGTGAATGACGACATGGATGATTATCCCCTTGACGCGAGTCGCTGGGAAAACCAAGTGACGATGGTTGTGCCGGACTCTTGTGATGGATTAGAAGATAAGCAACTGCTGTGTGATGTGTTAAGTAATGACGTTGACCCAGAGCAAGATGAGTTGCAGATTATCATTGACCAAGCACCTCGTTACGGCACGCTAACCATCACTGCGGAGCATGTTCTGTATACGCCCAACGTAGGCTTTGTTGGACTGGATGACTTTACTTACTCAGTTGACGATGGGTTTAACCGTTCAGAGTCAGCGGTGGTTGATATCCAAGTGAATCGCACCACCCCTATTAATAACGCTGCCCCTATTTACACTGCAGGATGGGAAAATGGCACATTACACTCCGAACTTCCTGGCGAGCTCACGCCGTCTTTTTCTAGTGACCTCGACTCGCTGACTAAAGAGCCCACGAGTTATCACTATTACCAAACGGAAGCAGTGCCATGGGCAAGAACAGGCGAGCGAGTGTTAAAGGTGTTTGGAGAACCACCAGCCTATCGCTCTGAAGCGGCATTTATGAGCAGCATTTACCGATTCTCACCCGGTGAAGAGTCCTATTACAGCGCGAGTATTCGTCCCGACGAGTCGTGGCAAACCGTCACTAAATATTCGGTGATTATTACTCAATGGAAGTCATTTAGTTCAGGTCCCCATGCGGCGATCCGGTTAAGTAACGATGGTAAATTTGCACTGACGTACCATTCAAGTGGTCAGCCCGTCGTCGACCTAGGTACAGCACCACAAGACACATGGACGGATATTCGTGTGTATTTCAAGAAATCACTGGGTGACGATGGTCATGTTAAAGTGTGGGTAAATGGTGAGTTGAAACTTGATCGAGCAGGAAAAACATTACTGGTTGGCAACGACGGTTATATGAAATTTGGCATGTATACCGAAATTCGAAGCCCTAAGACACTCTACTTTGACAATATTTCGGTATCTAAAGCCATTAACCGCTCACTTGCAGAATGGGGGCAAAGTCCAGTAGATGGCATCTATAACGATAGTGATGAAGATGGAATAAGTAACGGGTTAGATCGCTATCCTTTTGATGCGACTCAATAGCCTGAACCCTCGTAGGCTAACAGACCAAAAACATGGATGTTTGGGCGAGTACTTCCTTCGTGACAAAACCAAACAGCAATCCCAAAATAAGGGCTTTGAACACCATCGTCATTGCTCTCTCCTTGGCTGGTTGTGAAATGCAAAGGACATGTCGATATCTGCTTTACTTAAAAAATGATAGGCGAGATAGGAGCCTAAATTTTACTGTAATTTATAAGCATAGCGCCTATTGGCCAATAACGCAGGTCATGAAAAACAAAAAGACAGCCACCGAAAGTTGGCTGTCTTTATCAAATCACACGTAACACATTAAGCGAAAACGAATAAACGCGCCGAATGCACGCTATTGCATCGTCTCTTTAAACTGTTCTAACAAGGAACGTTGTTGATCGCTCAGATCCGTTGGCACTTTGATCTGAATTCTCACCAACAAGTTACCTGTTTCTCCTTTACGACTGGTCACCCCTTTCCCTGTCATTTTGAATTTTCGCCCGTGCTGAGTCCCAGCAGGGATGCGAAGTTTAAAACGACTATCAAGCACGTTGACTTCAATCTCACCACCCAACGCCGCTGTGATCATATCGACGGGGGTATTACAGATGAGGTCATTTTCATCTCGTTCAAGAAACGCGTGTGCTCTGGTGGCGATAATCAATAACAGATCGCCTGCTGGTGCGCCGTATGACCCCGCGCCACCTTTACCGGAGAAACGTATCTTTTCACCGTCTTTAATACCCGCGGGTATTTTAACGTTGATCTTTTTATGCTCACCGTTAATTGGCAGCTCAACGACCTTATCTGCGCCTTGAATCGCGTCGACAAAGTCAACGGTTAGAGTAAACTCGCTATCTTGACCACGCTGAGGTCGAGGTTGACGCCCTCGTCCTTGAGAGAACATATCTTCAAAACCGCCGAAACCGCCGCCAAAACCTTGTCCGCGCTGTCGGAATGCATCACCAAAGATATCATCGAATCCTCCATGGTGACCACCACGTCCGCCATGCCCGCCATTTTCAAATGCCGCGTGACCAAATTGGTCGTATTGACGTCGCTTATCTTTATCCGTCAAGATTTCGTACGCTTCCTTGACTTCCTTAAAGCTCGCTTCCGCCGCCGCATCACCCGGGTTTTTATCTGGGTGGTACTTCATTGCTAGCCGTTTATAGGCTTTTTTAATTTCTTGTTCGGAGGCACCTTTCGAGACCCCTAGCACGCTGTAATAATCTTTTTTAGACATGCTAAAACCTCATTACTCATCATCTAAATCAAAAAAGAGCGTGCTCGCGATCGGTCACGCTCTGAATACCGACAAGTTTATGTATTATTACGGATAACTCAACTCTTTATTACCGTGAGAACTCGGTTTCGCTGCCAGCGATAAACGTCGCCTACCTCACACTCCAACGTTTGAAACACGTCTCGCTACTGATTCCTATCGATGTCATATGAATGTAATGAAGTGCATATACGGTGCATACTGATTACTAGACAGAGCAAAGCGTACGAAACCCGTTACGTTTGAAACACGTTGACAACAATTGTTTCACTATTGATACGGCGTTCTGTGATCTACAACCAAGATCCAATGCTTGTTAATCGCTTTGCCTAATATGACATGGATCGCATAGCGCTTCTCTGTTCTTATAGAGGGGCTATTTATATGACGTTAATGGGTGAACTCAAATAAACACTAACTTACTCACGAGAAGAAAGCACGTTTACACTCCCCCGCACGTCTTTGCGCTTGTAATAAAAGGAGTAATACAATGCCAAAGGAAAACCAATATTCTCATATTTCGAGTAATGCTCGACTACGTAATACAACGGCTATGATCCTCGCAGGAGGAAAAGGAACTCGGCTTAAAGAACTCACCTCTAGCGTTGCAAAACCAGCAGTGTCATTCGGTGGTAAGTTTAAAATCATCGATTTTGCATTATCCAACTGTATCAACTCAGGTATCCGAAAAGTGGGGGTACTTACGCAATATATGGCGCAAGACCTGATCACTCATATCCAAACGGGTTGGCAATCAACGTACTCGGCGCTAAATGAAGGGGTACACATCATTCCTGCCCAGCAACGTGTCGGTGAAGACTGGTACCGCGGTACGGCAGATGCGATTTACCAAAACTTAGACCTCATTAAACGACACGACCAAACAGAACGAATTCTAATTTTGGGTGGCGATCACATCTACAAAATGGACTACTCACGCATGGTCAATTTCCATGTGGAAAGTGGCGCAGACGTTACTGTCGCTTGTATCCAAAAACCAATCGAGGAAGCGTCGGAATTCGGAGTGATGGGGCTTAATCAAGACGGCGACATCATTAATTTCGTAGAAAAGCCAAGTAACCCACCGTCGATGCCAAACGATGAAAGCAAAGCTCTGATCTCTATGGGTATCTATATCTTCAATCTGGATGTACTTGATAACGAATTAAAACAGGCGCTTAACGATCCAAATTACAAGCATGACTTTGGCCATAACATCATTCCAAGCCTTATCGGCCGTAGTAAGTTAAAAGGCTACGTTTTTAGCGAAAAAGGTCACCCTGGTGCCAACGGTTATTGGCGTGATGTGGGTCATGTAGAAGAGTACTACGCTGCAACGATGGATCTACTTGCCCCAACGCCTGAGCTAGATCTCTACGATACCAGCTGGCCAATCATGACCAGCCAGGTACAGCGTCCTGGCGTAAAGTTCTTATTCAATGAACCCGATCGACGTGGTTTTGCTATTGATTCTGTACTGTGTGCTTAGGCGCGATCATTTCCGGCGCGCAGATCAAGCACAGTCTTATTTCATCTGACGTAAGAGTGGAAGACCGTGCAGAAGTCACAGACTCTATCCTTCTGCCCAATGCCACCGTAGGAATGGATTGTAAACTTCAAAAAGTCATTGTTGGTGAGGGCTGTCAAATTCCTGATGGTATGATCATCGGCTTTGATGCTGAGCAAGACAATGCCCGCTTTACCGTATCAGAAAATGGTATCGTGCTAGTGACGAACGAAATGATTGATAAGCTGGTAGAAGGTGTGGTGCTTCCGCTAAAAGGCGAGAGCGAAGCGACGGCCTAAGTATAAATAATCAATGACTCAGCCACACAAAGAGCCGCGATATCGTGGCTCTTTTTTATATTCACACTAAGACCAATCAAACTAAGACAAATCAAACTATCTAACCCGCCTCCTAGTACAAGCGCCTCCACTTTACTTCATATTAGGTTCACGCTAAAATTTGAACATACGTTCAATTAAGAGAAAAGCATTATGGCCAAAACGGCTAAATTCCAACGCGAGGAAGTCATACATAATGCTATGCTGTTGTATTGGGAAAAAGGCTATCACGCCACCTCTATGCGTAGTTTACAAGACGCAATCGATATGCGACCTGGCAGTATCTATGCGGAATTTGGCAGTAAGGAAGGGCTATTCCAAGTGGCATTAGAGCATTACGCAGAGCAAAGCATTAGACGCCTGTCTGACACTATCTGTGCATCTTCTTCTCCTTTGCTAGGTTTAAAGAGCTTTGTCAGCGCTGCGGTCATTCCCAATGAGCAACCAATGCCAAGTCACTTATGCATGCTGGCAAAGACCATTGCAGAACTTACCGAAGACAACGCAGAATTGCTTAACAGTGCCAGGCAAGCTCTGCTTAGAATTGAAAATGAATTTGAGAAGGTAATAAAAGAGGCACAGGAATGTGGCGAAATAGACCCCTCACTCGACGCCCAACGCTTAGGTCAATATGTTCAGATACAAATTATGGGTATTCGAAGCTACGTGCGCGCCAGTCAATCTCGACCAGAACAAAGTCAATTACTCATCGACGATATTTTTGCGTTAATGATTTAGCTCAAGTTCAATCCGTACAAAGTTTTCATCTTCATATTGGAGTTGATACGCAAAAACATCATTCGCATAGATAGTACCAAGGAATAGGTGCTTTTCACGAACTGTCCCACGAAATAGAATAGAGATACTGCTCACCAACTGATTTTTAGTACCAAAGTGACTATTAAGATCATCAGATAACACACACAACAAGCAACTATCTTCATCATGCTTAAGGTCGACGTGTCTTGGGCTAGAAAGTAGTGCGGTGGTACCCAGTTTTTTTTCAATTTCGCGAATGAGCAGCAAATAACTATCTAAATGCGGTTGCATGACTTCAGGTTTTGCCTCAATGCCAATCAACAGTACCTCTTCTAGATCAACTTGAGACTTTTTGGCCTGTAGACTCATCGTCTTAAGCTGCTTACGAATGGCTTTGTATTTATTGCTTTTGAGTTTTGGTTTTAACCAGCGAACCAGCAAATCATTGCATTTATCACGATCAAGGTGCATAGACTTTGCATCGCGTTTTTTGAATTCTAGGTGTAAAAGGGCGTGAAGAGACACCTCAGTCAATAGTTGAATTGAATCTGAGTTAGACGTACTGATGTGCTTTGAACCGATTCCGTTGTTCTGCATGTAGTCTGTGTACTTATGTAGTCTATGTACGAATGTGCTCTGTGTACAATAAGGAAAGGAATGGTGCCGAGAGAGGGACTCGAACCCTCACACCATAGGCACTAGCACCTCATGCTAGCGTGTCTACCAATTTCACCATCTCGGCATCAATGAGTACAAACGTCCGTTTGTTATCATTTTGGTTCCAATTTTCTGGAACAAACGAATGTTAACTGACGATATTTTACTTGTATAGCATTTCATTAGATAAAAGCATAGAAATCCGTTTGTTTGGTGAACAAGTAATCAGTTTGAATAATTTACCAACAACCAATCCTTTCGATTCATCCTCAAATTTGCCAATCACCGACGACAATACATAAATGAAATTGATGTCAGAACCCTAGTTGACCAAATGTATTTCAATGGGCAAATAGAATACGATATTTCCATACACAGAATCGTAGAACAGCGGTTTACTTGCCCAGTATCGACGCGCTATCGATTCACTACAACTACGCTTCTCAATAGATTATAGCCATTGAATGATCGTTTAGAGGTTTACGGTTCGCATTAACGCTAAGGATAGCCTGATATAGGAAAAACTATGCTCAGACTATTTAACCAACATCGCCTTTTAACACCCGACACCACTGGCGTTCATCCTCAAGAAAATTGGCTTATAGCCGTACATACGTTTCAAGTGAAACGACGACTTGCTGCCACTTTGACTCCCGTTTACTTTCGCTCTCTTATCGATACACGGATAACCTAGCATGAAACCATTTCTCATTAAGTCCTTTAGGTTCAGCCTTAAGGCGGTACTCATTATTGGTAGCTTTTTAACCTTGAGCTACGCCTTTTCGTTACTTTCAACCATACATGGGCAAGCGTTGCCTAGCGACCATTTTACCAATGGTCAGCCGACCATCATTGGTCTGCTTAACTCTGAAATGTTCATGGGTATCATTTTTGTCATTACTTTATCGATTGTTGCCTATGTCCTGTATTTACTTTGGCAACTCCACGAAGTGGCCGTACACCGCAGCCAATACATGCAAAGTGCCCATGCTAACTTAGTGTTTGCCCTGTCTCTGTGTGGTTTGTTCATTGATAAGCTGTGGTGGGTACTGGCAATCATCATTGCGTTTACAGATTGGGAAGCCGTTGGTAAAGCAATAAGTCGAGTAATCAACAGCGGTATCTACGGCAATAAGAAGGAAGAAATGAAATGAAAGAGATCATGCTCCCTTACGTCCTGATTATTTGGTTACTGGTTAAACTCGGTGTCATCAAGTGGACACTGAGAAACGCAGTGTTAAGCGTAGGTTTTGGTGCGTTTATCGCATTTCTATTGTTTACCGCGCACCGATTCTGGTCTCCTGCCGATCTGACGGACAGTACAACGGTGAAAGCCCCCCACGCGGTACTTAGCCCACTGTTTGGGCAACAAGTTAAAGACATTTACGTCACTCATAACCAAATTGTTAAAAAAGGCGAACTGCTTTATACGTTAGAGTCAGAAGATACCGATGAAGAAATTAAAAGCCTACGTTCACGACTGATTGCCAGTGAACATAGAATTATCAGCATTGAAGAACAAATCATCATTGATAAAAAGAATCACCAACGCCTCATCAGTTTGGATGAATTCAGCTCAGAGCAAGAGCGTGATGAACTGCATACGCGAATTCAACAAGGCAATGCAGATTTAATGGCTGCCCACTCTGATGCCGACAGCATTAGAGCGCAAATAAACCAAAAGCAATGGCTTAATGACCGCAATCAGGTTAGAGCACCATTTGATGGCGTTGTAGGTGTGATTAACATCGCTAAAGGATCTCGTACTGGTAACTTGTTCTTATATGACACGGGTCGAAAATTTGTCGAAATGCGCGTTAGCGACCAAACATATCGTCATATCAAAGAAGGACAGTTTGCGGAATTTTTTGTCAATTCTCATCCAGGTGAAATTTTTAGAGGACGCGTTCATAGCATCACAAGCAACACTGGTGAAGCAACCGTCTCTGCATTAGGTTCTAGCCAGCAAGTCCGCCAACACGTTGGCAATAATACTCGGTTCACATGGTCGTACCATTGTTATCGAGTTCGAAGAGCCAGAAGGCTATAACGTACCGCTTGGTGCCACGGGTTCTGGCTGGGTATCAGCCGATAAACCATCCTCTAAGCTTGGTTTCATGGATATCATTGGTGGCGCTACTGTCCGATTAAAGGCATTAAAAGCCTACTTAAATGCCATTTAAACCATCACATGCGTTAGATAGCAGATAGCAGATAGCAGATTAACCCATTGGAGCTCATTAAAGACTTGGACTCTACGGAGTTCTGGAACAGGCATTGTGCTCAAAACACCTCACTTTTCGAGGTGTTTTTTTTGCCTATTCCTTGTTAGCTTTTGCTTTTAGGATACCCCCCATTAACGCTCCTTAATGGCTTCAGGGACATTACTATTTTTTTCATTACACCAAAATCAGCCAATAAAAAATGTCAACCACCACCCATTCGAAAACAAGCCAGAAGCCGATTTAAATCTATTCGATATTTTCGTTAACTTAGCGCCGTTCCAAATCAGTGGACTCATAAAATAAGGTAACGAAAATGAAAAAAACAGCAATCGTCCTTGCGCTAACATCGGTTTTTTCTGCAAACATTATGGCAGAAGGCCTATCTGGCGGCGTAGAACTGGACGCGAAGTTTGTAAATGGTGAAAAAGAATATTCAGCGAATAACGGCTCTGGTATCAAAGCATTTGTCGGTTATGAAGGTTTTGGTGCATCAGCAAAACGTAAAGCGAATTTCGAAAATGAGTACAATGTTAACTACAAGCATGACTTCGATGGCTTTTGGCTAAAAGGAGAGTATGAATTTGTAGACAAGAAGAGTGTACAACATGACCCGGCAAAGCCAGTTAATGACCAAAACAAATTTGGTGTAACAGTTGGCGGTAATATTGCCGATCTATTCGATACATCACTTCGATTACGTAAAGATACCGATTTACGCTCTGGCCACAATGCGCCAAGAGGAGACATCTATCGTTTTGATCTCGCCGCGGGTAAGCAAGTCACAGACCGCATGTATTTTAACGCAAAAGTCGTGGGCCAAAAACAGAATAATAAAGATGTGATTGCTTTAGATTCTGGCGCTGACCGAAATAAAGACACAATCTACAATCTAGAGTTGCGTGCCACTTTCACCGACATCCAAAACATGGTGCCTTATGTTGAAGTCGGTAATGAAGGTGTATTTGGCAAAGATACTCGTAACACATACGGTAAGGTTGGTGTGGTATTCCCATTCTGATCAACATAAGAGCTAGGGTTAATGACTAAACCACCCTACCACTTACCTGCATAACATACTGATATTCGAAGGATTGAATATCACCTAACCAAACGTAATCTTCACCGTCCCCTTCCCCCCTTCTTCTCCCCCTTGACCTCGTATTGACCTTGATATATTAATGGATGAGCGGCGATGTCAATACTACGACTCACCTCCCATCGTTCGTGATAAGCCTAGAAAAACTCATGGAGTGCAACACCGTATGGATCTTAATCTACTCATCACATTTCAAGCGATATACAAACACGGCTCGATTACTCGTGCAGCCGATGCTCTGGAGGTCACACAGCCAGCCGTTAGTGCAGCATTAAAAAGACTAGAAGCCGTGGTAGGAAAGGCCTTGTTTGTCCGTTCCGGTCGCAGTATTACTCCTACTGGCGCAGCCGTGGCACTTGCCAATAAGATAGCCGCGCCTCTGGCCGTACTGGAAAGCATCGAACAAAACCAAGATGTTACCAAAGTCTATTGTAACGAAAGTTTGATGCACTTAGTTTGTGATATCGACGGTCTTTCTTTCCAAGAGCCCCCGCTTAGCGAATCACAACTGTTAGCCGATATTGACTCACAAAAAGTCGACTTGGTTATCGATGTTGCTAGCAGCAAAAGTCGTTCTCACGTCGTTGAAGACCTATTCAGTGAACCTGTTGTTTGTGTTTGTCGCAACGATCATCCGAGTATTGGCGACAGTTTGACGTTTGAGCAGTATTTTAAATTGGAACACATTGCACTCAATATTCGCAGAAATGACATGGTCATGCTTGAATTCCTAGCAGAAAGAGCCATGCCACCCCGACGAGTTAAAGCACAGACTGGCTCCCTGTCGAGTATGTTATCGCTTGCTGCAACGACCAATTTAATCGGTGCATCCACCGTGTCTCTTGCTAAACATATGGCACCGCTACTTAACCTCAAGGTTATCGATATCCCCATTCAGTTAAAAGACGTTCAGTTTCGAATGATTTATCACCGTCGCTTCCTCAATGACGAGCAACATAAAGCCACTCGTCAGTTAATTCGCAATACCATTCAGAACCATCAATACCAATAAGACGTCAATGACATCGGATTAAACCATTGCTAGCCCATTCCATGCGACCGACATTGCAATAGAAACGAATTTGTTTGAGGCTCTGCATTGAAATGTTCTATGGTTAAGTTATCAGCGTTAGACGCGCTATTATCTATCAGCCAATCACTGATGATAAGCCAGCTATTGGCGATACATTCGTCATTATTCGTGAGAATGGAAAGCCCGTAAGAGCGACCAAAAGACGGCCAGTCGGAGAGCAATTTTGAAACGAGTGATATTACTTTGTACCCATTTAGCGGCGTTATTTTCCGGCTTTATGCTCGGTATCTATATTTTGCCTATTTTGATACAACCAGACTCCCCGAGTTCAACACAAAAACTCTGCCTACCGAGCAAATCAGTATGGTCGGTGAGTTCTCTAAAGACCGTGAAGACAGTGACTTCTTCCATTGGGGTGAAGGTAAAATAACCGTCACCCATAACAGTGTGATGTTTATCGGCGAACTCGCGCCGGGCCCAGATTACAAGCTGTATTTATCGCCGACTTATATTGAAACAGAAAGTGATTTCAACACTCACAAAGCGGATATGCTTCGTATCGGCGATATCAAGACCTTTGACCGCTTCCTACTCTCTCTACCCGAAAATACCGATTTAGCCCAATACACTACCGCAATTGTTTGGTGCGAAACCTTTGGAGAATTCATTACGTCCGCTCGGTTATTCCCTCCAAGTGACACATAATGAGCTGTGAAACGAAAGAGTCTGCGCATATATAACGATAAATAACGAAACACTCGCTATTTATCGTTCGCTATTAACCTTTACGCCAATTTTCTATATCTATCGGTGTAGAGATTTTCACTATTGCAACCTTATCCTTGCGCATTAATCACAGTTAATTTACACCTCATTCACGAATCTCACCTATAGAGTGACTCATCTTATAGAATTAGATTTCTAGCATAAGTTCAATACGTTATGTGATCTTACATTCAAATAACCATACAATAATAGGGGATAATTGCTTCACTGTTACAAATTGTAAATAAGGAAATAGTGATGTTGTATCTAGAGTTTCTGTTCCTACTCCTCATGCTCTATATTGGCTCGAGGAAAGGCGGGATTGGTCTTGGCGTTGTATCGGGTATCGGCTTAACCATTGAAGTTTTCATTTTCAAGATGCCACCAACCTCTCCGCCAGTCACCGTCATGCTCATTATTTTAGCGGTGGTCACCTGTGCGTCTATTTTAGAAGCCGCTGGCGGTCTAAAATACATGCTTCAAGTCGCGGAGAGACTACTGCGTAAAAACCCAAAACGTGTCACTCTCATTGCGCCATTTGTGACTTACAGCATGACGTTTTTACTTGGCACTGGACACGCGGTTTATTCCATTATGCCTATTATTGGTGATGTCGCACTTAAAAATGGCATCCGTCCAGAGCGACCAATGGCGGCGTCTTCCGTTGCCTCTCAGATTGCCATCACCGCGTCGCCAATTTCTGCTGCCGTTGTCTATTACCTCGCGCAACTCTCACAGATCCAAACCAATATTACCTTACTGTCTATCTTAATGGTGACCGTTCCTGCTACCTTATTTGGTACCTTGCTCATGTCGTTATACAGCATGAAACGCGGCAAGGAGCTTGATGATGATCCTGAGTATCAATCACGCTTAAAAGATCCGGAGTGGCGTGAGCGTATCCTAAATACCACAGCAACATCGCTTGATGAAGTCCTCCCAAGTTCTGCAAGAAACTCGGTATTGATCTTTTTGCTATCAATCGTTGTGATCGTGATAATTGCGATGGTACCTGAGATTCGCACCATTACAGACGGGGGCAAACCCATAAGCATGGCTGTGATCATTCAGATGATGATGCTCTGCTTTGGGGGTATTATTCTGCTTGCCACTAATACCGACCCACGCTTAGTCCCTAACGGCGTTGTGTTTAAATCTGGAATGGTCGCAGCGATTGCCATCTTTGGTATTGCTTGGATGTCTGATACGTATTTCCAATACGCAATGCCACAATTCAAATCGGGTATCGTCGGTATGGTCACGGACTACCCATGGACGTTTGCGCTTGCGCTATTTACGGTTTCTGTTGTCGTCAACTCCCAAGCCGCAACAGCGCGTATGATGCTACCCGTCGGCTTAGGGCTCGGGCTTGAACCCGCACTACTGATTGGTTTAATGCCTGCTGTCTACGGATACTTCTTTATCCCTAACTACCCTTCCGATATTGCTACGGTGAATTTTGACTCGTCTGGCACAACGAAAATTGGCAAGTGGTATTTTAACCACTCATTCATGAGTGTCGGGCTTATCGGTGTGGTTTCAGCCTGTTGCGCAGGCTATGTACTGGGACAAATGGTGATTGGCCAATAGTCATCGACTAACGAAATAACATCGTTGGCTTTGGGTCTCCATCACCCAAAACCAACGATGAAGCATAGTGATAGCACTTAAGTTTGCTCGTGCTTAAGTTTGATGATGTTTAAGCTAAATGGGCAGCTTCGTTTTACGCTTCACCTGACCAAATGCAAAACTGGATTCTATGGCTGCGATGTTCGGCAATCTCGTTAACTCTCTACGAATAAATTGCTCGTAGGTTTTCAAAGAACCACTCACGACATGAAGTAGATAATCGTGGTTTCCCGTCATCAAAAAGCACTCCAACACCTCATCGAGCTGCGCCACATGTTGCTCAAAATGCCGCATCTGTTCCTGCGTCGGCTTTTCTAATTTTACCAACACAAACACCGTTATTGGCAACCCGCACGCTTCTTGGTCAACACTGGCATGATAACCGTTAATTATACCGCGCTTTTCTAATGCCCTGACGCGACGTAAACAAGGGGAAGGTGACAACGATACTCTATCGGCCAGCTCTTGATTAGACAGCCGTGCATTACTTTGCAGCTCACTCAAAATTCTCTTATCTATATCATCCATGACCATTTTCGCAATTATCTATCAATCTTTACCGCTCATACGCAATAATATTGCTTAACATTAGTACTAAGAGTGGAAACTCGCAATCATTCGCCACTGAGAATTTCTAGACTTTAAGGAGAACAGTCAAAAGGAACCAGACATGAACATCGCAACCCAACTGAGCCCACTACGAAAAACCACCAAGCATGAAAAAGCACAAACACTGGCCATTGAGCAAGCCAAACACTTTGGTATTGACCCAAACAGTGAATATGGCACGACTCTGGTCGAACTCGCGACCACGCTCTATCAAGCAAACAGTAAAACTCATGACTTATGGGCTATCACCGTTGATGGACTGTCTGAGCTCGACAAAAGCGACAGGATCGCCTGGTTTAATGCCAAACGCTTCTTATCCTTTCAGATTGCAAAAATTCTCGATAATTTGCAAAACCCTATGCGCTCCACGTACCAATCTATTGCCACCAACAATGGTCATTTTGCGTCGAAAGGAGCCTACCCAATATTCGATAATGTCTCGGCGATATTCTCCGCAAGCCCAGTGATTACTCGTACGGCAACCTACTTATTTGCGTGTACTGAATGGATTGAAGATGCCTTTAATGGTAAAGAGCCATTACATGACATTTACTCACGTTTGCTCAACCCAACGTCTATCGCGTTAGCCAATCATATGGTTGATATTGAAGCGGGCGAGCGAGCGAACGAATACCTAGCTTGGAACTTCAACTCAGGTATGGCTGCCATTGATGGCTTGTTTAGTCACTTGTTGGGTTATGAAGATATCGTGCTTTCTTCTCGTAATATTTATGGCGGATCTTATCAGCTACTAGAAGATTGGTTTGGCAAGTCTTCAAACCTCAATATTGCCGTCGAATGGGTAGATGGTTACGGGGGCGATGATTTCGCAACTCGCCTAGATGACATCACGGAGAAATACGCAGACCGCTTAGCCAAAGGGAAAAAAATCTACGTCTATTTAGAGTCGCCGTGTAACCCGCACGGGTATGTCTTAGATGTAGCCGCCATCAGCTATGAATCCCACCAAAGAGGATGGGACGTCATTGTCGATTCAACCGTCGGAACCCCTCTACTGCACCCGGTATTAAAACGCGATGATGTCATGGAACGTCCTGACTTTGTTGTCCATTCGTACACGAAAGAGTTGGCTGGATCAGGCACCACGACGGCAGGGGTCGTCATAGGACGCAATGAAACCATGTTTGCGCCGAAAGGTGAGGACATTTCGTTTACTAAACCTAATGGCGAAGACGTGATTATTCCTTGGAACGAAACCTTATTCTGGAACGTCTACTACATTAAGGGGGCATTTCTTGATGCCGATAAAGCCTTTGAAGTACTTAACGGCATGAAAACCTATGAGATGAGGGTCATTCAGAAAACCATTAACACGCTAACGTTAGCCAAGTTATTTGACGCACATCCCGACATCAACGTCTCATGCCCAGCCCTTCCTGATAGTGACAATTATGAGCACTGCCAAAACAATATGTACCTAGGCTTGCCTGCTGCACTGTTTACGATTGATATGGAAGGAAGCGGTAATCGCGCCCCTATCAATCGTGATGTATTTAAACAGTTCTTCGACATGCTTGAGCCCGCTATTGGGATGCAAGTGAGTTTAGGGCAAACCAATACCGTTGCGCTGTGCCCGGCCCTCACCACGCATTCCGAGCTCAGTGACGAAGCGCTGGCTGAATCTGGAATAAAGCCTACGACCATGCGAATCTCCATTGGACTGGAAGATCCTCGCATGTTCATTGCGCATATCATCGAGGCTGCAAAGTTGTCTATTGACCGCAAACACATGGACTTTTCTAGCCGCTTTCCTTGCCCCGACACCATTGACGAGATCTATATGCAAACCTACCTAGATGTCCACCAGCGATTTGCACACAGCCTACCTAGATTTACGTCGTTAATCGCGTAACCTTTACCGTAATAGTAGGAGTGTTGACGAGCACTCCTACCGAGCTAATTTACGCTTATCACTCGATAAATTAAGTAATTGAGCATTCTGTCACTCCGTTTCTCCGGGAGGGGCTTCATTGTTTTCCGTAAAAGTCACCAAAGCGTAACAAAATATGTTTATGGTCATCGAGCGCTCTGTTTTTGTTTATGAGCGTTATCCAAAGTTGCATTATTCACGGAGGAAACATGAATCGTCACTACCTTAAACTCACTGCGCTTACCGTCGCGATTACCGCTATGTCAGGCTGCTCAAAGCCTTCAGAAAATCATCAGTCTACTGAAGGTTTTAACGCAATCAACAGCTTCAACATTCAGTGTCAAGAGCAGCAACTCCCTAGCGAAACTGAAGCGACATTCAGCGGGTTATCATTAATCGGTACCTCCATCGCAAACGCCCCGTTTGCGACATCAGCGGCGGAAATTGTCAGTTACGATTCTTGTACCGATAAACTCTATGTCGTCAACGCCCAAGCGAAAAAAATAGATGTGTTATCACTTAATGAACAAAGCCTGCCTGAATCAACGGGTGTCATCGATCTTCAATCTGCCGCCAATCAATCTGGTGTCTCGATTGGCGCTGCAAATAGTGTCTCAGCACATCAAGGCTTAGTGGCTGTCGCTATAGAGAATGCGAACAAACAAGAGAATGGTATTATCGCCCTGTACCGCTCCGATACGCTTGCACTCATCACAACCTATCCCGCGGGTGCACTGCCAGATATGGTCAGCTTTTCAAAAGATGGCCGCTATATCGCAGCAGCGAATGAAGGGGAGCCTAACGCCGATTACTCCATCGACCCAGAAGGCTCAGTGACGTTAGTGGATCTTAATTCTGGCCCGATGAACGCTGTCGTCACTCAAATCAATTTTAGAGATTTCAATATGGGGGGTAGCCGTCATTCTGAGCTCGACGCTCGCACCCGTATTGGGCACCCTAAAGCCAGCGTTGCACAAGACTTAGAGCCTGAATACCTGACATTTACCGACAATGGAAAGATCTTTGTTGCCTTACAAGAGAATAACGCCCTTGGTGCGATTGATGTGGGCTCCGCCACTGTCGACGCTATCTACGGATTAGGGGGCAAATCATGGCAAAGCGCGACACTGGATGCGTCCAACAAAGATAAAATCGTCGGTAACTTACAGCACTACCCCATGCTCGAAGGGCTTTACATGCCAGACAGTATCGTCAGTTACACCATTAACGGCTCAACATATATTGTGACAGCCAACGAGGGCGATGGGCGTGAATACGGATTCGACACGACTCAACAACAATGTGATCAATTAGGTTACCAATGGGATGGTGACGACGATCAAAGCGTCAGTGATTATGCCAATAACAAGGACTTTTGTATCGCTTATAGTGACGAAGTGCGTGGCAAGAAACTCAATGTGGCGGCTGATCATCCTCTCGCTAGTGCACTCAAGGACAACACTCAGCTTGCACGCTTAAAAGTGATTAAGTCTGAAGGCGAGCTAGCCGCTAGCGACAAGGTTCAAGCGTTTGGCGCACGTTCATTTTCTATTTGGAGTGATACGGGAGAGCGAGTATTCGACAGCGGTGACGAGTTTGCGACCGTTGTCCTAAGCCAAGAGAAAGCCCACTTCAACAGCACAAATGACAACAATCACTCTGCCGACGACCGCAGTGATGATAAAGGGGTGGAACCTGAAGCCATCGATGTCGCGACAATCAATGGCCGCGCATACGCGTTCATTGGTTTAGAACGTCACGGAGGCATCATGGTGTACGATGTCACTGAGCCCGCTCAAGCGAAATTTCTAAAGTACGTCAATAATCGTCACTTTGAGGAATCGGTTTGTACCGAAGTCGACGACGGTGACTGTGACAATGACATCTATAATCCGAAAGCGGGCGATTTAGGTCCAGAATCCATTAAATACTTCACTCGCCAAGGTCAACACTTTATTGCCGTTGGCAACGAAGTCAGTGGCACGACCTCGGTCTATCGTATCGAATTATAGAGCTTCATCCTATAACGTTCGGGGTTCTATAATGAACATAAGACGATAAAGCCCTCTCCCCCTTGATGCCCCTATCAAGGGGGTTATCACCCTCTTCTACCGTGACGATAACAAACCTGAATTGATCGCTGTACTCGTTTTCTCTATAAAGCGCCCTCCTGTTTCTGACAACCACGGCGCCAATCATGCAAAAGCTTATCGATACCTTAGACTCCCAAGGTTATTACATCTGGGATGATTTTCTTACTCCAGAACAAGTAGACGCACTGAAAGCGTGCTTGCCTGAGAACTGGAAAAAAGCCTGTATTGGCCGAAATGATGAAGAAGTGCGAGAAAGCGCAATTCGCAGTGATAAGATCTGTTGGCTATCCAAGGATCTTGGTGAGCCTGTGCAACAGTTTTTAAGCAAAATGGAAATTATCCGCCAAGCCGCCAATCAAAACTTCTTTCTGGGGTTGTTTGAATACGAAGCGCATTTCGCAAAATATGAAAAAGGTGACTTTTACCAAAAACATCTAGACTGTTTTCGCGACAATGAAAACCGTCGTCTCACCACCGTGTTTTATATGAATGATGAATGGTCAAAAGAAGATGGCGGTGACTTAGTGGTTTACGATCTTAATGACAACGAGCTCACTCGCATTACCCCGAAATCCGGACGTTTACTGGTTTTCTTCTCAGAGCAATTTCCACATGAAGTTCTCCCAACTCAACGTGAACGCTTTAGCATTGCTGGCTGGTTTAGAACGAATGGCGTGAAAGATAACCAACTCGATATTGCGAACTAGCATTTTTCCTCTCCTTTTCGACCTTCTACCCACAGCGGTCGAATTGGAGGCTAATCCACGGCAAAACAATGTCATGCTTTAATTGTAGGTTCACGTCCACTCTGCTTAACTTTACGCCCAACGCTTTCATATCCTGCGCTTTCCACGCTTTTGATTCTTTGGTCGCGAGCTTCTAACTTAAACCGCTTACTTCTTACTACTTACTACTTACTACTTACTACTTACTACTTACTACTTACTACTAAAACTGGTTACTCCAGGAGCCAGAAACTACCCCCTTCGGGCTATTTTTTCATTGTTATTGAGAAGTGTCCGCTAACGGATATTTCTTGTACTAGGTTGCTTTTATACTACTTGCAACATCAAGGCATGAGTACAAAACCTCGACAACGTAAGCGAAGCGAATACAAGGAGACTATACTTCAATGTAGAGCAGTATACTTCGTTATAAATCAGCCACTAGCGATGGTAGATTGTGATAGAGAAAACAGCGTTGATGAATAGTGGTGAGGAAAGCATGACCGACAATGTAGACAGTCAAAACCTAAGGTGGACGACGGAGCTTTCCTCGGCTTTAAAACAACAATTAGTCACACTTGCTAAGCGAAAACAGGTTGTAGAGCGGGATTTAGATAACTCTCGCCTCATTAATCAAGGCGTTAACTTTCTTGAACAAGGCACATTGGCGGTATGTATTCAAACACCAAACTTAAAAACCGCAAACTGTATTATTATCGGAAAAGGTGGTTGGTTTGGAAACTATATTGATAGTACATCGTCGTTGTCGTCATTTGTTTTTATTGAAATAGAACCATGCACAGTGGTGAACTTTAATAATGAACAATTAAGAAATATTGCCCACAGTAGTCATGAAATATACAAATGGTTTTATTCGCTCACCTTTGAATCACGAGCGAAATGGCTGCAAAGCCAACTTATCAACAGTGAAACCCTTAATATTAGAGTGGTTTATCAACTCATAGAAATTTTAGCGCACTTAGACAAACATCGAACCTGCAATGAAATAGCGCTCTCGCAACAGCAGCTCAGTGAAATGACGGGGATTGCTAGGCAACGAGTCAATGAAGTCATGAAACAACTTGAACGAGAGCACCTTGTCGAGCTTAATCGAAGTAAAATCATCATTAATGATGTTTCGCAATTATCAAACCAACTGGATGGTATTGACCTAAGTATTAGAGACCCTCGCCACTTTCTCTAATCACTAAATGACATTAAAGACGCCTATCAGGATGACACCTGAGGGCTGCGTATAACCATAGGAAAATAACATGCCATATATCTATTCAATCGAAATTAAGACCGATGCACAAGATGACGTAAATAAAAAATTTCGGGATAACCAATTAAAAGGGGAAGTCATTGTTGATGAAGTGGGCAATATTTATATTTGTCCACAAATCAGCAATAAGATCTGGTCTACGTCCCCTAAATCTAGCCAACTTACCACTGCATTTGACTCGCAATGGGATCAAGTAATTGAAGAGACATTAGATTATATGACCAACCATTATTGCGTTACTGCGAACCATTTGACACCAAGATGGCAGCATATTCTCAAGCCATTTCGATGCCCAAGGATGGCTTTATATATCAAAAGCCGCGATTTTTTTCTCACTAAATGATCACGCCTTTGCCTTACCTTACTTTTTGCCTTTTATTAATTCGAGAACAACACTATGCATAACTTTCGTTCATTCGACATTTTTGTACTGCTTACCACTAGTCTCTTTCTTTATGGCTGTGGCGGGGGAGGCAGTGACGGCGGAGTCAACGTGACACCTGACATTGATGGATTCAAGGTGCAACAAGATCTGCATGTCTTCGATTATGTTTATGGCGGAAGTGACTTTTCAGTGACGCATGTCGTTGCCTACAGTAATGAAAACAGTCAGCAACGCCTAACCGAGCCGCACATGTTATTTAGTAGCAGTGCACGCTCAACGATTTCTTACTATTTTGATACGTTAAACAATCAAGAAATCACCATTGCACTGCTTGACCGCAATACACAACTCGTGAAAGCAAGCACGCAAATTATTGCCGACGCAGAACAACCTTATTGGGTCTTTGCTTTCGGCGATAGCAACACTAATAACTATTCACTGTATACCGTCCAAAGACCTGTTGTGACTCAATCTGAACAGACGGTCCCCGTATTTGTCATTGATGCGTCTACGCCTAGTCAAAACACGGCATCGGATCTTTATCTGAATGGAACTCAAATCATCCAAGGGCTTGAGGGAAAAACACTGTCACAACCACTCACTGTGCCAAAGTACGCAGGACGTTTAACACTAGAATTGGAAAGAGAAGGACAGCCAAGTATTCAATGTCTTAATATTCAATCGACTAATTATCAAGCGATTGATAATACCTATGTTAACTGGGAAGAAAGTGCCTGGTTGATTGTCTTTTCACCAGACAGTCATTGCCATATGAAACCCATCAATTGGCAATAAATTCATTATTGGTAAAAGACTATCAGGGGATCTAGCAAAGACTGCCCGACACGAACAGAGTCCATCGGCTCTTGCCGTGTAGCGGTCTCATACCGTAATACCGGGTCAATCAGCTTTAGGTTTGACCTTAAACTCCAACACGCTGAGTGCACAAACATCAATACAGCGCCCACAACTGATGCAGTCCTGACTCATCACACGGCGATCGCCTTCCTTAAGCGGTTGCCTGAGCACATCCGGCTCGGGGCAAACGTTGTAGCAATCCATGCATTTTGTGCACGCTTCTCGGTGGGTTGCTTTTATACGAATGACACTCTTACGGCCAATGACGCCATAAGTCGCACCCAATGGACAAAGGTGCCCACACCAACCATGCTCAACCATGACTAAGTCTAGCAAGAACACTAATACGATAAGTATCCAACCTACCCCCATACCAAACACTAGCCCACGATGCAGCGTCGCAACCGGGTCTACCCACGCCCATAGCAAGGAGCCAGAAACCGCACTGCCAAGTAATATGACGGGAATCAGCCAATAACGAATCTTAGGTGACCATTTATAACTTGCCTTCAAGTTGAGTTTTCTCCTCAACCATGCGGCGAAATCCGTCACTATGTTCAATGGGCAGACCCAGGCACAAAAGGCTCGTGGCGCAATAACCATGTAGAACACCGTAACAATGGTAACGCCAATCAGGGCATTCACTTCCGGCCAATGCCCGGTTGCTAATATTTGCAGGAGCAATAGCGGATCACTAAGCGGAATCGTATCCAATAATAAGCTTGAAGAGAGGTTCCCCTTCAACACGCCCCATGTCGGCCCAATCATAAATAAAGCGATAATAGATAACTGACATACACGTCTTAGCAGCAAGAAACGATGAGCTTTCCACCAGCCCAATTCGCGAATGGCGTCCTTACTAAGCATCTTTAGCGAGATTTTTAGCCATGACTATTTTCTCCCATCATTGATGCGAATATGCTCACTTGGCGCAATCTCTGGGGTTTCAGGAAACGTACCATCACGAAGCTCGACGTTCTCTTCCCAGCCAAGCTGATAATGGTCCCCCATATGCCCTTTCGCGAGCTCAATCGGTACCACTTTGATCACTGGCACTTCCGT
This sequence comes from Vibrio sp. GJ43-1, assembly GCF_055808835.1. Lineage (NCBI taxonomy): Bacteria > Pseudomonadati > Pseudomonadota > Gammaproteobacteria > Vibrionales > Vibrionaceae > Vibrio > Vibrio sp. GJ43-1. The sequence continues at coordinate 351,216 of NZ_CM147885.1, forward strand.
AATACAAGCTTGCTCGCACTTACCACACCCAGTACACGCATCTGAATGTACAGTGGGGATAAACTTGGCGTGGTAGCCCGTACGCTGATTCCGTATTGGTTCAAGTGTTATTGCCTCATCAATCAGGGGGCACACCCGGTAACACACATCGCAGCGAAGACCTTGCCAATTAAGACACTCTTCATGATCAATCAATACAGCAAGTCCCATTCGGGAATCATCAATATTGGTCAACGCATGATCAAGTGCCCCACTTGGGCATGCCACGACACAGGGAATGTCATCACACATCTCACAGGGAATATCTCTTGCGGTAAAGTAAGGGGTGCCAGAGGCCACTGGGGAGAGCAATGTTGCCAATTTCAATGTATCGTACGGGCAGGCTTGTACGCACAGTCCACAACGTAAACAAGCTTCATCAAATTGTTGACCTTCCAGTGCGCCCGGTGGACGTATAGGGACGCCACCGCTGGTTTTAGCTTGGCCTTGTTTTGACTGCAAGCCTAGCAATGTGGCAGCCGCACCAACGCCAACCGCCGTTCGGGCGGCATCTCTTAGAAATCGTCGGCGACTTTCCGAAGTTTTCGAACGTGACATCGTATTTGCCTCAACCATGCCCACTCATTTGCGTGAGCTATGCGTTCATCTTATGATATAAATCTAATGTGATTTAATTCGATTAACATTACTCTTTTTAGTAATACGCAAGGTTGCTTGATTTATATCAAAATAGTCGAGCCGCTTCGATCACACTGCCGACTTTTATCCGCAATTTTTCACCACTACGGCACCACGCGACTTACGTGTCACCCCATTTACGCGTCACCCAATTTACGCTCCACCCAATTACAGTCGAATTAGCCATCGCTCAGCTGAGCCACGAAAGTTAGCCCTAATGCGGGGACACAGGACCCGTCGTGTGGTTCACTAGGCGGTTTTCATATTATTGCTGTTTGAAGTTTTCGTATTATTGCCGTTTGAGGCTTTAATGTTATTGTCGTTTGAGGTTTTAATGTTGGTGCCGTTTGAGGTTTTCGTCCTATCAATCACCTTTTTGACACCAAGTTCAACCACTTCATTCTCGGCCAGCCCTGCTGTTTCGCCAAAAAAGCTACCGCCTGGATCAATACTTAGGTTGTTACTCCAGATTTTTCCTTTGACGCTACCATTCGACAATATCTGAATATGATCGGCGTGGCAGTCCCCTTCAAACATCCCATTAATGACAACGTGCTTAGCAAAGACCTCACCTTTCACTCGCCCAGACTCTGCAATAACAATCGCGCCCTCAACATTCACTTGTCCATCGACATAGCCATCAACTTGGATATCATTCTCTAGTTTAAGTTTTCCGCTAATAGTACAGCCTTTGGCAATGAGAGTTGTAGTTGTTGCGCGGCTCGTTGTTCCACTGTTTTTACTAAAGATTCCCATCGTATTCCCCGTTCTTTCTCAAAAATATCTTCAAATTCGTTCACTCCCCAATCCACAAAGGGTTTTGGGTTTAACGCCCTGCCCACAAACCTCACTTCATAATGAAGATGAGGACCAGAAGACAAACCACTATTTCCTGAAAGTGCAATCAATTCGCCTTTATGAACAAACTGACCATTTTTCACCTTAAAACTCTTCAGGTGCGAATAAGAGCTAGAAAAGCCAAATGCGTGCTGAAGGCGTAAGAAGTTGCCTGAACCTTTACTACTTTTCCTTGTAACCTCAACTACACCATCAGCAGGTGCATAGATTTTTGTTCCCGTATTCACCGCAAAATCCAGTCCTCGATGCATCTTGGCTTTTTTGGTCACAGGATGAATACGCTTACCAAACTGCGATGACATACGCTGTTTACCCACTGGCGATCCACTGGGAATTTGCGTCAACATTGTCATACGCACATTAGAATGAATCGCCGCGGTGTTTAATCGAGAATCCAGCTCATGCACGCTACCATCTTGAGCAACACCGAGTACATTTTCTAACTCAGATAGCCTCTCAGACACATAAGTAATCCGCTCCTCACGTTCGGATAGATCTTGCTCTAAGGCCTGTTTTAAATGCTGTAGGTTAGTCAGTGCAGTTTCCATGCTCTGAGATTCATTCGTCAGTTTGGCTTGCTCTAATTGTGCATCATCAACACTATTGTATAAATGCAAAATAAGGAGCATCGCGGACACTACGCCAACAGCGGTGACACTGGCTAAACTTTTAAGGCTGCGCCGCATCCGCTTGCTCAGTTGCCAATGCGTAGAGCCATTGATGGTTGAAATCGATATGGTTAGCTGGTCTTTCATGTATGTAACTGTCTTTTCCATGACTGAGAATAAGAGCACTAACGACGTGCGACATCACGAATAATCGTGATATTGCTCATTAACTTACTCAATCGTTTTGCTGGGTACTAGTCTAAAAAAAGTGGAAAATGTCAGGACGTGATTTGGTGTCAAATAATTAATAAAAATAATAAGTTAACCTTAATATCCACGCCAAAAGAACCGCAACATTCTTCGTTTTGATTATGGCGACAAGCATCCACACTCTCGCTTACTTTACCCGACATCAATCCGCCTAAAATCCGCCTAAGAAACAAGATGGTGGACGCTCGCTGTCATAACCATCCATAATTGATTAATTAAAAAGTAGTCTCACATCATAACTTCATGAAAATTGGCTAGAAAACGACAAAAAGCCTTCTAATATTGATCCTATAACGACATAAAAAGGGCGCAATATGAAGCGGTTATTTCTCATCATTTTTCCATTGATTTTCACACTGTTGGGATGTCAATCTGAAGAGCAAAACAAAGCACTGGGCACACTTGAGCGTGACCGGATCACCTTTTCTGCCACCGCCAGTGAAATTATCCGTGAACTGCCTATTCGCGAAGGAAGCCTAGTCACCACAGGGGATGTGCTCGTCAAACTGGATACGAAACGCCAAGAAGCCATCCTTGCTCATGCTATCGCCGAGCAAGCTAAAGCCACGGCCTACTTACTTCGCTTAACCAATGGAGAACGACCTGAAGACATTGCCGCCGCCCAAGCAAAAGTGGACATGGCACAAGCGCGCTTAACGGAAGCTCAACAAAACTATTCTCGGGCATCAGAGTTGGTACGTAAAAAGCTCGCAAGCCAATCACAAAAAGATCAAGCCGTCGCTAACCGCGATGCCGCTCAGGCAGAGCTAAATTCCAGTCAAGAGGAATACTCTAAACTCACAGCCGGGACACGCCCTGAAGACATTGCCCAAGCGGAAGCCGCACTTGCCGCCGCGACTGCGGAAGTTGCACTGCAAACGCAACAACTCGATGAACTGACCATTGTCGCCACTCGTAATGGCGTTTTAGATAACCTCCCCTATAACCTAGGCGAACGAGTCCCCGTTGGCGCCTTTGTTGCGGTGGTGCTCGCTGATCGTATCCCCTATGCGCGTGTCTACGTTCCCGCATCCGTTCGCGTTAAATTTATTCCAGGTCTTGAGGTTAACGTTTATGTCGACGGGCTCGAGGCTCCCTTACCAGGAAAGGTTCGCTGGGTCGCGACAGATCCTTCTTTTACCCCATACTACGCACTCACAGAAGATGAAAGATCGCGCTTAATGTATCTCGCCGAAGTTGACCTTGGCAGTCAAGCTGAACTCCTACCAAGTGGGGTTCCCGCTCAAGTGGATTTAGAAGGGTTACAGTAGATGTCTGATATTGCCGTTTCAGCTCAAAACATGGTGAAAAAATTTGGTCACTTCACCGCGATCAATAACATTAGCCTATCCATTCCAAAAGGCAGTATTTATGGTTTTCTTGGTCCAAACGGTTGTGGAAAATCCACAACGATTCGCATGCTTACCGGGCTACTTAGACCCACGGCCGGAGAGATTGAGGTTCTCGGTTTGAGTATTCCTGAACAGTCGGAAGCGCTGCGACTAAAAATTGGTTACATGACACAAAAATTCTCACTCTACGACGATCTCACGGTCAACGAAAATCTGCAATTTATCGGGCAGATCTTTGGGATGACTGCGCAGCAACGCAAGCAACGGCTAGACGAACAACTCACGGTCTATGGATTAAGGAACCTTCAAAAACAACGCGTCAGCGGCATGAGCGGGGGACAAAAACAACGGCTCGCCTTAGCGGCTGCCACGATGCACAAACCCGAATTGCTGTTTTTAGATGAACCCACCTCAGCGGTCGATCCTGAGAATCGTCGAGAATTCTGGGAGCAACTGTTTGATCTTAGTGATCAAGGCACCACTATCCTCGTCACGACGCACTACATGGACGAGGCTGAGCGCTGCCATCGGCTCGCTATCATGGAAGCGGGTGAAATGCGCGCCGATGATGAACCAGAAATTCTAATGAGCAATATGGGTGTCAATATTGTCGAAGTCAAAGCCAACCAACTTCGAGCCCTGAAAGATAAAGTACTACAAAGATCCGAGGTACGTTCTGCCGCTCAGTTAGGGATCCGCCTGCGCATTTTGATTAACCAATCCGTTGTGGATCCTATCGGTTGGTTACGTAGCCAGTTTCCTGAACTTCAGCACGCCGAACTGACGCCCGCGAGACCAAGCCTTGAAGACGTCTTTGTCTCGGTAACAGGAGAGGGAAGACAATGAAAAGCCTATCTCGAATAAGCGCCATCATGGTGAAAGAAATTCGTCAGTTATCACGCGACCGAATCACCTTTGGCATGGTTGTCATGATCCCTCTCATTCAATTACTGCTTTTTGGCTTTGCCATGAATACTGATGTCAGAAACATTCCCATCGCGGTTGTCGACCAAAGTGGTTCTGTTCCTGGAAGAATCATTACCGAAGCGATTAAAGTGACTCAAGTCGTCACGGTTAAAACCCACTACGCGACCGTTACTGAAGCAGAAGCCGCCATTAAAAAAGGTGTGGTTCGTGCCGCGCTAATTCTCCCTTCCGATTTAGGACAGCGCATTACCCATCATGACATACTAGGCCAATGGCTGGTCGACGGATCCGACACCATGATCAGCTCAGCATTACTTGCACTTCAGACCATGCCAATTAAGGCTTTTTCTATTGCTGGCTATCAACCAAATCAAGCCAAAACCTTTGAGGCAACGCTACTCTACAACCCCAGTCGTCGCTCCGCTGTAAATATTGTTCCTGGACTTCTTGGCGTCATTTTAACGATGACAATGATTTTATTTACCAGCGCGGCAATCGTTCGAGAACGTGAACGCGGAAACTTAGAGCTGTTGATTACTACGCCTATTCATTCTCTTGAACTAATGGTGGGAAAGATCGTCCCCTATATCTTTATTGGGCTGCTTCAAATCTTTATTATTCTCGGACTTGGTTATGTTATTTTTAACGTCCCAATCAACGGCGCTCTTAGTCAAATTTTGCTCGGCAGCTTACTCTTTATTGCCGCCAGCCTTACCTTGGGGCTGGTCATTTCCACCATCGCACAAACTCAGCTACAAGCGATGCAAATGACCGTGTTCATCTTGCTGCCTTCCATTTTGCTATCCGGTTTTATGTTTCCCTATGAAGCCATGCCAGCCGCCGCTCAGTGGGTCGCAGAAGCGCTCCCTGCCACCCATTTTATGCGCATGATTCGTGGCATCATTTTGCGCGGCGCCGATTTGACCGATGTTTGGAGAGACTCGCTTTGGCTAGCATGCTTTACGTTAGTTGGGATGGCCGTCGCAGCGTCTAGATTTAAGAAAAGCTTGGATTAACCGCTTGTTATATCGCCCTATTTTCAAGCACACTATTTTGCTGACCGCACGAAAAAGGCAGTGCGATATCGCACTGCCTTTAAAATTTTTATCGTCGCGAAGTAAACCGCGATTCAATAACGTTTAGAAGTTAAACGTTACACCCGCACGGATACGGTTTTCTGTTTTAGACTCGAATACGCCGTTGTTTAGAGCGCCGTAAGTCTTGTCAAGAATTTGGTAATCAATATATGGTGCCCAAGATTCGAAACCAGTGTATTTAACTTGGAACGTGTGCTCCCACTTAGTATCTGCTTTGTCACCATTATTGCCCGTGTATGCGCCGCCATCTTTTTGGTTGATGTACGCTGGGTTATATTCTAGGTTGAAGTCAGAAACGTTGTAACCAATCCAAGCGTCAACTTGGTTAGTATCGTTCGTTGTGCCACCAGAAACGCTGTTTGTCGCCGCTTGGTAACGGTAACGTGCTGCCGTGTAGAAGTTACCTGTTGCGTACGTCGCTTTTAGGTAAGGACGGTATTCTGTGTGGTCTGAACCATTCCAGTATACGAAACCAGGAGTCAACGTAACGTTGTCGTTGATTGCCCAGTTATAGTTAAGCTCTGTTTCAAATGCTGCAACGTTTTTGCCAGAGTTGCTGAACAGTTTATCACCTTGAGCTTGTGTACCTTCAAGGTGGATCTGCCAATCTTCTGCAAAATCAAAGCCCGCACGTACACGAGTTTCGTATGTTTTTGCTTCTGTCTTGTATGCGCCACGAACATCAACATAAGTTGCGCTTGCAGGAAGAGCAACAGCGGCAACAAGTGTTGCTGCTAGAGTCAGTTTTAAAGTTTTCATGATAAAGCTCCGTATAGAACAGGAATGCCAACGGCATCAGATTTAACGTGCTAACAAGTAAGGCCACTGCCAAGCATCCTTAATTGCAACACTGAACGGAGGTCAGAATATGATTTTGTTCCGCTGAAATGTCATAGCAGTGTCAACAGAAAAGTTTAAGTGATAAGCGTCACAAGAAAAGCATCGAAAGGTGATTATGCAAACACAAATTAACCCCAAAAAATAACAATATCACAATAATGAATCACAAATGATTATTTTAGTGAGGAAATGAAAGCATTTATTTCATTTATGATTCAAAGCCGAGCCATTTAATCGATTAACGCTAACCAGCTTATGAAAACTATCATTTCACAAAGGTTTGTTGGTAGTTCGAATAGTGCCCTGGGGAGCTCGACGCTATCGAATCGCGATGGGATTCACTCGCTAACGTCGAGGCCGAGCTTGTTGAGTCGCTGGAAGAGTGCTGATCGGTAGACATCTGCGTTTGCGTATCTTGCGCCTTATGCGCTGAACTCTCGTCAACAGGGCCCCGCTCAGAGTCCTTCAAACTATCCTCGTCATTACTTAATCTATCTTCTAGTTCAAATAACGGCAATTGACGTTTATATAATTTGTTTAGCGCCTTAATGAGTGAATGCTTAACCATTGAGCTCAACTGCAGCTTTTTTAGCACTGGCTTTGCTAATGATTGCAACCCAACCACCGAATCCACTCCGAGTGTCGAACCCACACTATCACGCACCGCTTTAGCGGGTTCATACCCTAAATGTGCCGACATAAACAGCCATATATAAGCAATGGCCGCACCGTTAGGCGCAATATCTCGCCACGCTTCGCTTAAGCAAAAACATCGCTTCCACGCTGCCTTTTTCCGCCGCTCGTTCTAACCAATAACAGCCACGCTCGGTACTTTGTTCTACGCCCACCCCTTTTAGGTAGTTAAGCCCAAGCTTGGTCATGGCTTCTGTATTTTGTTTCTCTGCGCCTTGTGCGAACCATTGCGTCGATTGTTTGGGTGACGGCAGCGGGTTGTCAGGTGATACGCTCCAATCGCCCATGAAAAGCATCGCTTCTAGGTTGCCCTCTTGCGCCACCTCCTCAATCACCGCAATACCTTTAGGAATATTGCACTCCACACCTCGTCCATGAACTAAGGCTTTCGCTGCCTCAAACTTCGCGTGTAAATCGCCTTCTGCTCCAGCAATGCACAAACGCCAGTAATTGGCTTGCTCACGAAGCACCATATCTTCGCGTTTAGACTCACTTAAACGAACCATGCCATACATGCCAGTGATATTGTCTAACTGCGCGGCTTTTTGATACCAATACAAGGCTTCTTGGATGTTTTTCCGTTCGGCTTCTTTCGCTAAAAACAGCATGGTTGGTGTAGTGACCGTAGTTTCAGCTTTGAAAATTCGATCTTTTCGCTCTTGCTGTCGAGCCTTTTCAATCGTCCGCCGATACGCTGCTTCTCGTGCAATGCGTTCTTGCTCCAATCGCTTTTTTCGAATAGATAAGGAAAACATCCAAACAAACGCCAAAATGAGCGAAAGGCTTGTTGCACCGATAGCGATAGAAAGTGTCGACATAAAATAGAAAGCTCATTAAGTGTAATTACTTAGTTATAGTAACGGCAGGTTTACCATTAAATGAAGCATCTTTGACGATCCGCCACACGGTTTTACATCTTTTCCCCTGTAATTGCTCAATCCAAAGCCAAAACGACACTTTCACCCTTTCCCGGCGACAAATTCGAGACCCTGTAAATAATTCTAAGCAATAAAAACCCCGGAGCACCAGTCGCTTTGGCGCAACATGTGTTATCCAGGGTTTAAAAACTGTACCGCGATATTATTTCTTACGGTTAATGGCCTTCACAAACACTGCTTGTGCCCCTTCGATATTTAAGGCTTTGGCTTCATCAAGTAAGCTTAGTGCTTTAGGGATGTTGTCTTCTGAAACGGCTTTTTGGATGGCGGTATGGTAGTAATTTTTTGTTTCTGGCTGAACCGTCACCGAAGTGGTAGCTACTACTGCGCCAGTTATTACCCCAGAGTTAGCTCCTAAATCAGACACTACTTTTCTTGAGCCAAGGCTTAGTGTTTCTAATTCTAGGGTTAGCTCACCAGTATAACTATGTACAAATTTTGGATCAGTAACAATAGGACGAGGTTCACCCGCTTCTTCAGCTCTAACTCTCGCTGGATGCGGCACTGTTATCATCTTACCTACATCTGACGCCTGTGTATAAATAATCATATAAGGCATCTTTTGTGCGTCAACTTCGAAGCTAGCAATATAGCGGTTGGCATCGAACATATCAGAGAATCGGATATTAAACTCATCCAAACTTATCGTACGAGCAACATTATATTCTTTATCAAGCAACTGGACTGTCGGCGCAAACACTTCTTTTCCTAGCATTTTACTGCTTAACGTAAGCTTCACTTTTCCAGAACGAGGAGAAAACTCAAACGCATTGAAAAAACTCTTCCCCGATACAAAATTCCAAACAGGCGCAGAATCATCAATAATAAATCCAACATTTTCCACTTTGTCCAATTCGACCCAAGCAAAGTCTTTTTTACTAATACAGCATACATCCTCAGCACTCATTTGCGAGGTGGATATGGTGGGTTTAATAACAGAATTACTCGCACACCCTACGACACTCAACCCAAGTAGCAGTGCTAAAATATTTTTATTCATAATATCCACCATTAAGAGTAAAAAGGAGGTAGTCCTTAGACTACCTCAGTAACGCTTAGATTTATCCTATAAGTTTAAATCTCATTGATTAGAACCAGATTTCAGCTTCAACACCAAAGCGAGTCTCTGAACTATCTGAAGCACCATTACTCCACTTATAGTTGCTATCACTCGATGACATATATGCAACGTATGGTTTTATCTGAGGACGTCCCCAATAGTCAGCGTTAACCGTAAACACTGGTGCTAAAGTCGCAGAATAGAAACTCGTGTTCTTATCTTCACGACCCCAAGCAGGAACGCCACCATCTTCACCTAACGCTTCTATTGCATACGTTAGCGTTGCTTCCCAACGGAAGTTCTCATTCACTTTATAAGTTGGGGTTGCACCAACAATAAATCTAGATAAACCGTCTTTAGAGCCCCAAACTTGATCTGTTTCCGAATTGGTCAAATTCCAATATGTCAGTTCAGTGCCTAACTGGATTTTATCTGTAATATTTGCAACACCGTATGATGTAAAGAAAATAGATTGGTCGTCTTTCTGCCAGTTGCCACTCCACTGACCAAAGTTAACGCCACGGTTTGCCGCAACACCCTTACCATAAGTAATCGCTGATGTTGTCCAGCCATCAAAGCCATAGTAATCACGAGAATAAGTAACAGCGAGACCATAACCATCTTTTGCCGTGTTGTCTTCTTCTACGTTAGCACGTGTCATTAATTTAGCATCGAAATCAAAACGACCACCTAATGCTTCAACACCATAAAAATAAAGATCGACTGAAGTCATTGTTGTACTACGTTGCTTATCATCTAAACCATTATTCTTACAGCTAGAGTTATCACCAGTATTAGTATCGAAACAGCTGCCTTCACCAGAGTCTGCAGACATCACCGCAATACCCATATCGTTATATTGAATACCGCCACCAACACCTGACGATTGTTTCCAGAATTCTTTAGTAATAATACCCGCTTGACGGTTCAGATAACGCTTACCAGTCCAGATGCTTGTCCCCTCTTTAAAATAGGATAAGTCACCAAGCTCAACGTAGGCTTCTTTAAATTCTAATTGTCCCGTTTCCAAATGACCTTCATTACCTGAAGAAGAACCATAGAATCCACGACCATTGCCACCCTCGTTATTACCATACTCGGTTTTAAGTACGTACTTAGACCATGCACCACTCTCGTAGTTATTCCCTTTGGTTACGGTGAACTCTACTTGATTTGGATTACCTGAAAATGGCGCACCTGCAGCACGATAATCACGGCGATGTTCCCATGTTTCATTCAATGCCAAAGATTGTCCGACATTATAAAGCATGTGACCATAACCATTCACTTGCCAACCTTCTTGTACTTTGTCGTCGGCCATTACAGTTCCCGACGCTAGCACACCAACCACTGCAGCAGCTATTACACTTACTTTTTTCATTAGAAAACTCCGTTTAACTTATTGTTATATTCATTCTTGTTGAGCGCTATGGAGGCAGTACCACGCCCTCAACACTTGAAATATCGGTTTTAGGGTCCCGAGTTCATTGAACGAAATGAACATTAACGAAGTCATAGGTGAAACACGTCCTCCACCTTGCTTTTATAAAGGGGGGATGAGAAAGGATGAGAAAAATAACCGTACGCCATTTCTTTTGCCCTGATCACAGATTTAGGGGGAGTAGTATGGATATTGATAATGGATTGACGCGCAAAGTACGCTTTATGTCACTTTTCTTAACGAATTGGTAAAATTAGTGAAATAAAATTACATTTAAATTTCTGTGATCTAGGCTTGACCTAAAGTTGACAAACCTATTAACTATTAAAAACAAATACTGTCAGCAACAACTAAAAAGTAAAATAACGCTTATGACAAAAATTCAGCCGAGTCCCTACCCTTTAGGGGCTTCTTTAGATAGCAAGGGATGTAATTTTGCTATCCATGCGCCAGATTGTGAACAAATCAAACTGGCGATATTTAATGACGATGATTCCTATCAACTCGTCTCGCTCGATGAAGAGTACGCAAGTATTAAATACACTCGCGTTGAGGGGATAAATGCGGGTCAACGTTACAATTTCGTTATCGAGAAGTCAGACTCACTTCAGTTTATCTCCGATCCTTATGCAAAAGCATTGGATAAGCCCCTGCATTACATTCCTCCTTTCGATGATTCCAAGAGCTCGCTATTGCCGAAATGTGTCATCGTTGACGATGACTTTGATTGGCAAGGCTCAACGTCACCGCGAATCCCTCGTGAAGAGATGATTTTGTTTGAAACCCACGTAAAAGGGCTAACCAAACTCAATGAACGCGTACCAAAAGAACATCAGGGTAAGTATTTAGGACTCGTTAGTGACGATATGCTGGCGTTTTATCGCGAGCAAAATATTACCTCACTGCAATTATTACCTGTTGCGGCATGCATGCATGAACCGCACCTGCTCGATATGGATAAGGTCAATTACTGGGGCTACAACCCTTACGTATTTATGGCGCCTGATCCGAGATATGCAGACAATGATGCCGTTATTGAGCTAAAAACGGCCATTCGAACGCTTCACCAACACGGCATTGAAGTTATTTTGGATGTAGTTTACAACCACACTGCGGAAAGTGGCGATAATGGCCCAGTCTTCAACCTGAAAGCACTGGACCAGCAATTTTACCTTAGACATGGTGAATACTTCGCCAACTTTACTGGCTGTGGCAACACCGTTGATCTTAACTATCAACCAGCACTTAACCTGGTGATGGACACGCTTCGATATTGGGTAGAAGAATTTAAAGTTGACGGCTTCCGCTTCGATCTTGCAGCGACATTGGGGCGAAATGGTGACAACTTTAACCAAGATGCGGCATTTTTTAGGGCCGTCGCTCAAGACCCAACTCTGAAACAAACAAAACTCATCGCCGAACCGTGGGACATCGGACCAAATGGTTATCAAGTGGGCAACTTTCCATTTGGGTGGAACGAATGTAACGACCGCCTACGTGATATCACGCGTAGCTTTTGGCGTGGGGATCAAGGGTATTTGAAAGAGTTTGCGACGCGTATTATGGGCTCTCGCGACTTATACAGCGCTGCTAACTGGCCCTATAAACTTACCGTCAACTATATTACCTATCATGATGGTTTTACGATGCAAGACCTTGTGTCTTATAAGCATAAACACAACGAAGCCAACGGAGAAAACAACCGTGATGGTCACGGTGACAACCGCTCTGACAATTACGGGGTCGAAGGTGAAACAGATAACCCTGTAATTCTTGCAACCAGAGAAAAGCAAAAGCGAAACTTTATGGCAACGCTGTTATTTTCTTTTGGCATCCCGCATATTTTGACAGCCGATGTTCTCTCTCATTCTCAAAAAGGAAATAATAACGCTTACTGTCAAGACAACGAGTTAAGCTGGTTAAATTGGGAACAAAGCGCCGCCAAACAGCACTTTAAAACTTGGTTGGCCGATATGATTACCGCTCGTCAACAATATATGGTGCCATTCATTCAAGCTTTCAGTGGTGAAAACCGCAACAATAACCGGATCTTCTGGAGCCGCGTTGATGGAAAGCTAATGAGTATGGAAGATTGGAATCGACTAAGCAGTGTCGCACTGCACCTTGGTATTGGTGAAGATGGCGATGAAATGCTTTATTTGATTAACCAAACTAAAGCACCCGCACGCTTTTCACTGCCTAACGACAGAAAACAATGCTGGAAAACCATTTGTGATACTCACATCGCTGACGCAGAAGTGGGTCATGCTGAGGGCGAAATTCTGCAAGCGCCAATGTCTATGGCGATATTGCATTTTTCTCCAAATCAATAAACATCTTCTATAACACCAAAAAGAGCCGACTATTTAGGCTCTTTTTTTACCGATTGTCGCCAAAATAAAAATCTCACCGGATAATGTAATAATTCTTTGAAAAATACTGACTAGCAATAGTAATATCAGACACTTGCTCAATCAGTTGAATAGTTTATGTCTCTGCCAAAATTTTTATTGCGTATATTTCGTCCATTTACTTTTGGGCTCATCGCAACCCTTATTTTTATCTCATATCAACAGTATCAGCGCTCGCAAGAACTGGCGATGGAACAATCTCAATCTAATGTAAAAATGGCGTCAGCGTTAGTTTGGGCACAAATTGAAGCCACATTTGGTAAAGTCGACTTACTGCAAAACCATTCCAATTCAACTCATTTTGACACATTGTCCAAAGATGTGTTGTCCAACACCTACTTATATAAGAATGTGGCTCGTTTTAACCCAACGACTCACGAGTATCAGCCTGTGAATGGCGCACCTATTTCCAAACAAGTTATTGATGCGATTCAGTGGCATCAATATCAGGCAACATCTAAAACTTACGCAGTTTCTAGCATCTATCAAAAAGCCAATGGCTTTTGGGTTTTCGCGATAAAACAAGTTAACCAGGCCAATGAAAAAGAAGTCTGGATTGAATTTGATGTTCAGCATACCACTCAATACTTGGCAAACTTAAAAACCCTGAAAGCAGGCTACGTGTTTGTCATTGACGCGGAGACGGGGCGACTGGTCTTTCACCCTAATCCGTTACGAATAGGAACACCGTCAATTAGTTTTGCTGGCGGACTGAAAGAGAGAATAAACCAAGAAGAAAAGCGTGGCACCTACGAGTACTATTATAATGGGCAATATAAAGTGAGTGTTTTTGATAGTCATAATCCCATGAATTGGGTTTTTGTGTCAGGCACAAACCGCTCAGATATTCTCTTTGCGTCTTATCAAATATCATTAACAGCGGTCATCATATTATCACTGGTCGTTTTATTACTTTCTATTAACTATATTACCTTCCAGCTTAATAAGTCGCTTGCCAAGCTCAATGTATCACCCGACATCTCTCATTTTAAGCATGAACTTAAGTCGATATTCAACCAATTTACCTTTCATAAAGGGATGCAACTTTGCCTTTATGACAATGACTCCGGTCATTTCAGAACCATCGATTTTCATGGCAATACGCAAGTGATTCATCATGCCGATACTTTGCCTTCAGTTCTCACTCGCCGGGAGCTGAACTACTCATACAATACGCAATCTGATGCTTTAGCAAGAAAACTGCAAATGAAAGGGCGTCACTACACAATGCCTCTGTATCAAAGAGATACGCTTATTGGCGTTATTTACCTTAAGAGTTCCTTTTTCGCTTTTGAAGGGGTTATGCGCGCTATTCGTGATTTTTCTGAGGTAGCACTGTCTAATTTACTGCTCATTCAAGCACTGCACAGCAAAGACCCGTTGACAGGGTTGGATAATAAACAAACCATGCGTGAATCACTATGCCAGCAGCTGCGGAATCGTCACGCGGTGTTTGCACTCATTGATATTAATGGATTAGGTAACATCAACACCCAGCATGGCGATATGTTAGGTGACACCATCATTTTATATGTCGCCGACACCATTAAACGAAACTTCAAAAAGCCCAATGCAATGTGTATATCCCGTGACGAGTCAGGGGGTTCGCCGTTCTTTTTGAAGCAGCGAGTAGTGATGAAGCAGAAAAGCAGCTGGACTGGTTACGACAACTCATCCAAAAGCAGCCCCTCAATATGCATGATAAATGGATTTCAACATCTGTGACCATTGGAGCCACGAGCATTGGCGACACGCCTGATGCGGTGATTAGCCGCGCTAAGCAAAGTCTCCAGCAAGCAAAGTTAAAAGGTCGAAATACTGTCTGTTTCTACCGCTAATCAAGGCTGTTGACTGTACTATAAAAAGATTTAATGGTGAGGTGAATATTAGGTTCTAGCAGAAGATACCCTACCGACTGTACAATTCACAATAACAAAAAAAGGCTTACCCGAATGCTCGGATAAGCCTTTTTTAAATAATCAGTTGGCAAAATGTGGTACTAGAACACGCCTAACACTTCACACAAGTACTTAGCGGCAGGTCCTAATCGTGCATTTGACTTCCAAAGCACATCCGCGGAGTTTAGCATTTCATAGCGTTGGAATTCGGGTCTAAAGTCGATTAATGTGCCTAATGCTTGCTTTTCAACAATGAAGTCTTTCGGCACAATAGCCCAGCCAATTCCCTGCTCAACCAGCTTAATCACGTCTTCTTGATCGTCTGCTTGCCAAATATCTTGCGAAAATGCACCTTGCGCGTTCAGCACTGGGTTTTGCATCATGCTACGACAAACAATCTGTCTTTCACCAATTAAGGTTTCATTGCTCACTTGCGCCATATCGGCAAAAATTGAGTCTGGGCTACAAATACATACCCATTCAATGTTAGCAATAGAGACAAAATCTAACCCCTCCGGCACCGCGTCAGCAGCAATATTAAATCCAAGTTCTATATCATCATTGGAGATGGCTGCCGTGAGATAATGAGCACCAAGTCGTGATACATCCACATGAGTGAATGGAAACCGTTGTGACATTTTCTCAATCGCAGATTCCAGTAAACTAAATGGTAGCAACGGATCAATGGCAATTCTCAATGTATCTTCGACATTCTCAACACTTGCTCGGGAATAATTGCGGATTCGCTCGGCTTGTCGCAACAGTACCTTTGCCTGTGAAAGCATCCGTTCACCCTGAGGGGTGAGCTTGGGGTACTTAGTACTTCTATCGAACAGCGTAATACCGAGATCAACCTCGAGATTATTCACACCAATACTTACCGAGCTTTGGCTTTTTCCGAGGTGCCTTGCTGCTGCAGAAAAGGAACCTTGCTCTGCTGCTGCGACAAATGCCACTAGCTGCTCAATATTCAGCATATTCAACCCTTTGAATCACTTATTAATAACCATGTCATCGTAAAACAATAGCACAATAATTGCACCAACTCATAACCCCAACCAATACAAGCACCAAGGCAAATCAACCAGGGGGATAGATCAATTAAAAACGCTTCACCAAATCGAATATAGAAACTCGTGTTGCCCATTTTAGAGACCGCCACATCAGCACCTATCGAAAATCGTTCTTTTGCGTTCAACAAATAGCGAACGCCCACCCCTGCACTCGGAATAACGTCTGATTTCACACTATACGATGCACCTTTATACTCATTCTTAACCATTGCCACGCCAGCAAAAGCCACACCACTCCATAATGTTGAGAACTTACGGCGGTATTCAACTTCAGCCTGATACATCGCACTACCACGATATTTATTCCAATCAGCGCCTCGTAAATCCGGTGTGACGAATTCATATTCCGGCGTGTCTCCAAGCATTTCTTTACCAATAACACGATAAGCGAGCACATCTTCACCCACTGGAAAGTACTGACTGATTTCTGCGTCTAATCTATCAAATCGCTTACCTGTACGGCTATCTTTAGAGTAATGTAATGTGCTCAAGTCGACATTTAAGCCCTGACTTGCACCCATCATGTTGTCACGAGAGTCGTAAGTCATTAGAAAACCAACGGCACTATTGTTGCCGCTCATTTGACGCTCAAATTCGCGCTTTTCTTCCGCCGTCGCTTTTTCTTTTAAGTCTGCATTACCGCCACTCCATAGCCCTTGAACACCAAAATACAAGTCATCGATAATCTGCTTACGCACCTCACCATAGACAAAATTCGAGTAGCTTGAATATTTTGCAGCTTTTGGTAATTGCATCCCAACGCGGCCAGTGTATTTTAAATTCAAACTAAAATGCCCCGCCCAAAATCCAGCACGCCATGCATCATGCGCAAAAACATGTTCATGCCCAACAATCGCCATGCCACTGCCAGAATCCGTATACTGACCATAAAACATACTGGTAGACGGGTTTGTTGCCCCTTCCGCTCGGTCATGCAAATACATCGCATTAACTCCAAGACCAACCCCCAATGCATCATCAGTAATCGGAACAGGAAATGCTGCAAACTTTCTATCTGGTAGGGTTTCTTCACCTGCTACCTGAGGCTGATGGCTAGCAAGTTCTTGCGAAGGCGTGCTACTTGCACCTGCATTTTGTGGTGTGGGCTCTCGACTCTCGGCAGCATGATTTTCAACCTTTGCGGCATCTTCTGCTAAGACAGAAGTCGCAACAGTAATGAGAGAGAGGGATAACAGTGAAGTCTTGATAAGGGATGTATGCACAGAAATCTCAATTAGTCGTGTTCGTTACGTACCACACTGAGATTCCTTTCTTCATGGTACTCGTATCTAAAGCCGTACCTTGTGTGTGCCCAAGCGATAGGCGATGGTGATGCTACTAAAATACCATTCGTAGATAAAGCCGACCCATTCGAATTTAAGATAGTTAACATAGATAAACGCCACTAAACCGTCAAAAATCTAGCTCATCATATCTGCACGAGACACCTCACTCTTTTTATGAAAACCATAAAAACAATAAATATTGTTACTATACAATTAGATAAGATCGCCACCGCCAATAATCATACCCAACAACAACCCATTCGAAATTAAGGTGCGTAATTCACGCTATACTAGAAAAAACATATGAAGTTTGTAATGTTTGTCGGTTTGCTATATTGGGTAACCATAAAGCCTCTCTCTAGCGCTCACATGAAGTTTCGTCAAATTTGATGGGTTCGCTCAGTAACTCGTTGCATTCATTATGCAATATAGGCAAGCTAGGATGCGCTAAACTACTGAGAATAATCCTTGAAGGACAAGCATAATGAAAGCACTTAAAATTCTTACCTGCGCTCTTTTAGCGAGTAGCAGCACATTCGCAGTCGCTGACGTTACGATTAACATCCCTGAATCCGTTGACTTGCTATCCGTCAACGCTGGTGAAGCTAACTCAAAATCAAACGGGTTTTTCTCGTCTGGCGAAACCGCAACACTACCCGATGGTACCAATCAAATCGTATTTCGCTTTGAGCCCTACTTTGATCTTAATCGCGAGGAGCGCGTGAGTGTTCCAAGTAAAGCCGTAATTGCCCGATTTGACGCAAGCAATACCACACTGACGTTAGAAGTTCCAAGTTATCAAAACGAGCGACAGGCGAAAAAAGACATCGATACCTTTGCGTGGTCATTAAAAGATGAACAAGGCAACGTGATAGCGGTAGAGCAAGACGTACTCATTAAAGATGGCATGCAAATTGGTCGTGATTACAGCCGTGAAGCAGAAGATTACAACCGTAAAGGTGGCGTCGCGGCCATTGCGGCCATCGGAGCTGTCGCAGCAACGGCGACCCCCGTCACTTTACCCGCCAATGTCAATGCCCCCGCTAGCGATACCACTGCGGAAGAGATGCTCATTTTCTGGTACAACAAAGCCGATGATGCAACGAAAGCACGCTTTAAAGACTACGTGAGTCAACACTAACTCCAACACCACTTAGTCAAGCCCAAGAGCCGCTTAATAAAGCGGCTTTTAAAATCCAGACTTTTCCACTGCACCTCCCCAATAGTATCGAATAGACCGCTATCGAAACCACGAAACAATAGGACATAATTCATGAAACAAATAGCCTTACTTGGCGATAGCCTAACCGCAGGTTGGGGGCTAGAAAAAGGACAAAACTGGTCCGATGCTCTGGCGTCTACATTTGCCGGGAGCCAATTCATCAACCTCGGAATTCCGGGTGATACAACAACTGGGATGATGTCACGATTTCAACAACAAGTGATAGACCAGCAACCCGATGTGGTTGTGATTTTCGGTGGTCTAAACGATCTAAACTGGGATGCGCCAATTAATGAGATTGCCTGCAATTACAACGCAATGATTGCACAAGCACAGCACCATCAGATCCAACCGGTCGTCATCATTACCTCGCCTATTGACCCTGTTGGGTCATTACCGCTATTTGCTCATCAACAGGCAACGGTAACCCGTATTCGAGATGCGATCGAAGCATTAAGTACAGAACACAGCAAACGGTTAGTCACAATGTATGGGCACGGCCCGTTCGGCATGGAAGTGGTCGATATTTATCAAGCGTTTGAAGCCTATGCACGAGAGCATGGCCATACGGCGCTCTATCAAAATGATGGCATTCACTTATCTGCTATTGGTGCTAACGTCATTTTCGAACAGCTCCAAGGTGTTATTGCCAAGCTAATAAGCTAATAAGCTAATAAGCTAATAAGCTAATAAGCTAATAAGCTAATAAGCTAATAAGCTAATAAGCTAATTTTCAAGACCATTGGGAAAAATATCAAAGCGACTAACGTCAAGCACAATATCCGAAACAATAGTATCTATAACAATAGTATCTATAACAATAGTGCCAATAGTCAGTCGCTTTCCCTCTTACTGGCTGACCAATAAGAGGGAGATCGAGCCCCTACGCCCAGAACATCATGACAATGACCGTTAAGGCCATAATACAAGCGATGTTTAACAAAATACCGATCTTCATCATTTCCTGTTGCTTGATGTGGCCAGAAGCGAAAACTATCGCATTAGGAGGCGTGGCAACGGGCAGCATAAATGCACACGACGCTGCGACGGCGATCAGTACAGATAGGACAACAGGTGATAACCCAAAGGCTTCAGCCACACCCGCAAAGACAGGGATAAGCAATGCCGCACTGGCTGTATTGCTGGCGAATTCAGTCAAGAACACCACAAATGCTGCGATGACAAAAATAATCAACACTAGGCCGAACTGAGAAATAAGCGCACTTAACTCATTGGCTAGAAATACACTGGTTCCCGTCGCCTTCAGTACATTGCTGAGACAGATACCACCACCAAATAGTAATAAAACGCCCCAGTCAGCCGTTTTTTCGATATCTTTCCAGTGGACAACACGGGCAAAATTCACCGCGACGATCGCTCCGAGCGCTACAATAGTGTCAAATTTTGCGTAGCCGCCAATCATGGCATTAATTGGCTTACTAAAGATCCAAAAGAACACCGTTAAAGCAAAAATAAGTAAGGTGACAATTTTACCTTTATCCCACTCTACCGCTTGATGATTAATTTCGAATTCACCGTCTAGCTTTGGCTTCAACACGGCAAAGAGTACCGCCAGCGCAATTGGTAATAAGATCATCGCCGTAGGCAAGCCAAACTTCATCCAATCGGTAAACGTTAACCCGACTTCAGCTGCAGCAATCGCGTTAGGCGGACTGCCGACCATGGTTGCAATACCACCAATACTGGCACTGTAAGCAATACCTAATAAAACAAATACATAAGTGTTGTGACCACTTTCTTCATTTACTTTACTGAGTACACCTAATACCAGTGGCAACATCATCGCCGCTGTCGCCGTATTACTGATCCACATAGACAGCACAGCAGTCACACCAAATAGCATAAAGACCGCGACGCTCATCCGCCCTTTGGCAAGGACCAATACTTTATCGGCGATCACTTTGTCTAATCCCTGTCGGTGCATCGCCGCGGCTAACGCAAAGCCACCTAAGAACAAGAATATGATGGAGTTAGCAAAGTTATTTAGCGCGGTCTGAGTATCAAACACGCCAAACAAGACCGCGATGATAGGGACGAGTATTGCAGTGACGGTCACATGCAGTGCTTCCGTCAGCCAGAGCACAGCAATGAAGGCAAGGATACTGATTCCAAGCACCACATTAGGGTCAAATGGTAGCGTTTTATAAAGGACAAAAAACAGCGCGATATCCGCAAGAATAATCAGACTGTTGCGGTTTAAAAACCATTCTCGGGTGTTAGAGGGCAAAGGGACACTATCGTTTCTATTCATTATTATGGCTTCCTTTTGTTAACTGGGGTGGAGTCCCCCGGGGTGAATTCCCCAAAACCACAAGTTCTCAATAAAACTGGCATCTAAGTGCGATCATTTACGCTAACCATGCCCATTATAAAAATTAAAATCGGAGCAAAGCGCTGATTCTCGATTGTTAAGACTTGCGGAACCAAATCATGATCCCACATAGCCAATCAAGCGCATAATACAAATTTATCAATCTGTTAACCACATCAACAATATGGATATAATTGCAACAACTTACCCTAAGGCACTATCCCGTGCATTTTTATGAGCACGAGTCTATTCGGGTTCACGACATATGCGCAGGCATATTAATCAGTAATCGGTTGAAGCTATCTTTTGCTTCCTGGCATTGCATCACTCGACCATGCCCCTGCCCTTGAGTCGTCACCAAAGTGACTCGTTCCATTTCTTTTGACGCCTTTTCTGACACGTCGTACTTAGTAAACTTGTCCTTCTCATCATGAACAATGATGGTCTCGGCTTGACGGCGTGACAACTTTTGAAAGGGGTCAATGGACTGAATTGGATAGCGATACTGATCTTCTATATCCCCGACAACTGCTTCAAAAAGGCGCATTGAGTAACCCGAACGAGCAACACTACCAAATAAATTATCGACATAATCCAGCACAGGGGCAATGAGTAACAAAGGCTTATCCACCAGCTTGGCATGTTTGCACTCTAGCGCCGCAGCGGTCCCCATACTATGCCCAACTAAACCAGCAACGTCGTCTTCACTATCCAAGAGTCCTTCTAAGCCACCAACGAACGCAGGAATGTGCCCATACTGTCCTTCACTTTCCCCATGGGCTGGATGATCATACGCCAACGCTGTAAAGCCTTGCTGGGCAATATGCGCCATCAAAGGGAAAAACTGGCTGGCCGTACCAGACCAGCCATGCGTCAAAATCCACACAGGTCCCTGACCCAAACGATACGTTTTTAGAACCCCTTCAGGCGTGACAACATCCGCGACAACCAACCCATCAGGTTGAGTATTTTTTGGCTTAGATCGCACTGGCGTTAACAACAACTTTTTCGCGATATTTTTCGCATGGTTTGGTGCCAATTTATGATGCGTGCGAGTGGTAAGATTGACCAGTCGCTTCTTAAAACTAAATTTTTTTGATGTGTTGAAATAGATTTTGTCGCTCATGACTCACTTCCTTTCTCTCGATTCGTACGATCGTGCTTTTTTGTGGTAAATGTTTTTCCGTGAATGATTAACCTCTGAACCATTTAATTTCTCGAATCATCCATCCAAGAATCCATCAGACGTTCAACGCTTTTACTAAAACGCTGGCTGCTCTCCTGCTCACCGACAAGTGAATAAAACACATGAGCACTCAGGTACTGCCCGTAGAGTTCAAACGTTGCCTGCTTTGGATCCAAATCCGCTTTAAATTCACCGCTTACCATTCCTTTTTCAATTTGAATCGTTAAGTAGTTTATCCAGCGATGAATCGTACTACGCAATGCCGATTGCAAATCATCCTGCTGGCTATCACGCCATGCATCAATAAACATGCAGCTTCCTTGAAACGACTGGTTCCAGCTTATCCAATTATCAATTAAGTGATTAATTTTCAGCCGAATGTGTTGGTATTCGCAGGCTCTAACCGGACCAATCACACGCGACTGAAACGTAACTTCAGCGTATTCTACTACGGCAACTTGTAGATTCGTCTTCGAGTTAAAATGCGAAAACAAACCACTTTTTGACAGGCCACACTGCTTGGCAAGCTCGCCAATAGTTAGGCTCTCTAATCCCTCTCGGCTTGCCAATTCAAAAGCCTGACAAAGAATATGTTCTTTGGTTAGTTTGCCCTTACTCATTTTTACCTCATGTCGAATCATTGCCTTTAATTTAGCACGGTCGTGCTATTTATCAACAGACCGTTATTATATTTATCAACACACGTTTAATTGTCGGTCTACCTATGGGACACTATTACCTCTTAAATAGCCGCTTAGAATAGCCGCACCAACGTCCCTTACCTAACATGGATTGAGTTATGAACGTTCTTATGGAGCAGCTGCATTTTCCTTATCAATAACCGGACCAATTTGTTTGATGCTTATTCTTGGTGTCATCTTCAAGCGCATTGGTTTGATCAACGAAAATTTTATCGATGTTGCTTCAAAGCTGGTTTTTCAAGTCACACTGCCTGCCATGTTATTTCTCAGCATAGTGACCGCTAAGCATGACTTTTCTGCCGCTAGCCAATTTGTTGGCTTTGGGCTCATTGCCAGCATCTTGTTTTTTGTTTTTACGACACTCTCTGTTAATTATTGGTTTCGAAACTCACCTGACAAAGGCGTGATTATTCAAGGTGGATTTCGCTCTAACACCGCTATTATTGGGCTAGCCTACGTGGCAAATGCCTACGGTGACCAAGGAGTTGCTCTCGCCGCGCTATATGTTGCCGCCACTACATTTCTATATAACGTCCAAGCCGTTATCTGCCTGACACCTCGCTCAGAAGCATCTGGAACAAAAGCGGGAAAAGTCATGCTTAGAACACTCACCAAAAACCCGCTCATCATCGCCATTGTATTTGGCATCGTATTCTATAGTCTCTCCATACCAGTGCCTGAGATAGCAGTGGATGCCGGAAACTACTTCGCCCGTATGACGTTACCATTGGCTCTACTGTGTACAGGGGGATCGCTAAACCTTAACTCAATGAAAAATGAACAAGCTGCGTCATGGTTTGCGACCAGTTATAAGCTTCTATTGGCGCCAATCAGCATTACCCTTGCCGCCTATCTAATGGGCTTTAAGGGCATCGAAATGGGGATTATCTTCTTCATGAACGCGTCTCCTGTTGCTGCCGCTAGCTATGTCATGGCACGAGCAATGGGGAATAATTCTGCACTCGCCGCTAATATCATTGCCTTCACAACGGTGTTATCGGCCATCACATGTACGTTAGGTATTGTAATTTTATCGTCGTTCGGTCTGCTTTAATACCAACCATCAATACAACAAAACAGCTCTCCAGCAACCATACCGGATTCAACTAAATTGCATAGCAAACCAACCGCACTCTGCTAGAATACTTGCCACCTCATACCATAAAAAATGACGAATAATGAACAAAAGCAAAATTGTCGAGTACCTACAACAAGTGCGTGAAAATAAACCGCTTGTGGTTAACATTACTAATTTCGTTGCTATGAACAACACTGCCAATGCACTTCTTGCTGTCGGTGCTTCTCCTATCATGGCGCATTCTAAGCAAGAGATGGCTGAGATGATGGCGTTTGCTGGCGCACTGGTCATCAATATTGGCACCATTGACAGTGTATGGCGACCGGGTATGTTTTTTGCTGTCGAACAGGCCAATTTACACGACAAAACGGTTGTCCTCGATCCGGTTGGCTGCGGGGCAAGCCAGTTAAGAACGTCCACAGCTCGTCAACTTGCAGAAGCGGCAAAATATCTCATCATTCGCGGCAATGCGTCAGAAATCATTGCCATGGCGGGTGAGCAAGGTCACAACAAGGGTGTTGACGCATTGGATAGTAGTGAGGCTGCACTTAATGCCGCTAAATCCCTAGTTGATGCCTACCAATGCAGTGTGGTGATTTCAGGCAAAACGGATTACATCGTTAGCCCTAATTCCACCATCGCTTTGAACAATGGCCATGAAATGATGCCTTACGTGACTGCTATGGGTTGTTCACTCTCTGCTGTAACAGGCGCTTTTGCTGCGGTTGGTGATCACACTGGTGCTGCTGCTGCCGCCGTATTTGGTGTGGCAGGCGAGATC
The DNA here is from genome assembly GCF_055808835.1 of Vibrio sp. GJ43-1. Taxonomy (NCBI): domain Bacteria; kingdom Pseudomonadati; phylum Pseudomonadota; class Gammaproteobacteria; order Vibrionales; family Vibrionaceae; genus Vibrio; species Vibrio sp. GJ43-1. The sequence continues at coordinate 375,946 of NZ_CM147885.1, forward strand.
GCAGCCGAGCAATCAAATGGTCCAGGTTCGCTGCAACTCAATTTACTCGATGCCTTGTATCAACTTGATGCCAAGACACTCTCTGAACGATTAAGTATCAACGAAATCTAGGAATAAACATGCCGCTAAATCCTTATCGTCTCTACCTCGTCACTGATGAGCAGCAGGATCTTCAAACTCAGCTCAAGGTTGTTGAACAAGCGGTTCAAGGTGGCGTAACCATGGTGCAAGTACGAGAAAAGCATCATGATATACGCGCCTTTATCAACAAGGCGGCGGCGATAAAGCAAGTGTTAGAAGGCTCGAACGTGCCTTTAATCATTAACGACCGCGTTGATGTCGCGTTAGCGATTAACGCCGATGGGGTTCACTTGGGGCAGTCCGATATGCCTGTCGAACTCGCACGTCAGTTACTCGGACCAAACAAACTACTCGGGCTATCTATTGAAAATGAGCAGCAGCTTAAACACGCTAACAACCTACCGATTGATTATATTGGGTTAAGCGCAATCTTTGCGACCGCGACCAAAAGTAATATTAAAAAACAATGGGGACTAGTTGGCCTCGAAAATGCCCTCAACCAAACGACACTACCGATTGTCGCCATTGGTGGTATTAACAAGACAAACATCTCTGCCATCGCCCAAACTGGCGTTCATGGTATTGCTCTGGTGTCTGCCATTAGCCATGCGAGCTCTCCGCAACAAGCTGCCCGTGAGTTAACACGGTTATTGGCTCATCCACCACAACTCTAGGATCACAATGAACGATAAACTCTCCACATCCGCATTAGCGAAACACCGAGACATGGTTGCCAAAGATCTATTCACAACCTTAAAGCAAGCGGGCTACCTCTCTTGGCATGAGTCGAAGTGGCTACTTACTGACATTGGCTTTCGCTTTGGTGGAGAGTACAGAGAGAGTGAAAAATACGGTCGTTTTATTGTCTGGCCAACAAACCTCATTATTGATGACACTCTCATTTCAGACGCCCACTTAAGCGCGACTCAAATTGGCGAGTACTTTTCAATGCCAGCCAAAAAAATCAACTTGCTGCTAAGCGAATTAGGTTGGATTAAGCGAGAAGGGCAGCAATGGCTGGTAACACAGAGCGGATTAAGAGCGGGCGCATTTCAGCGTATCGACTCGGTGAAAGATGCCACATTTGTCCTTTGGCACCCTAGCCTGCTTCGCAATAAGCGGCTGAAGCAATCGGTGGGGGAATTCAAAGGCAGTGACGCAGATAATCAATCAACCGACCGTTCTTTTTCTCGGTTTAAACAAAAGTTCTCAGCCAAACACCGCACTTTAGATGGCCATTATGTTCAATCCAAAGGCGAACTCATCATTGATAACTGGCTTTATATGGGCAGCGTTCTACACGCCTATCAGCGCCAACTTCCGATCGACACCGATGTAATTAGCGACTTCTACCTACCACAGGGCAAAGTTTACATTCAGTTTTGGGGCACCGATAACGGCCCTGTCGATACTAAGACGATTGAAAAAACTCGCCAGCTCTATCACGACCATGAGTTTGATCTTATTGAAATTTTCCCTGAAGAGTTAGAGCAGCTCGATACAATACTACCGCTAAAACTTAGACCGTTTGGGATCCGTGCTTACTAGTGTAATGGTGTCCATCCCAACACTACATTGCATCGCTATTTTTTAAAAAAAGCACAAGCAATCTTGCCGAGCATGCTCACCAGCGATCATATAAGGTGTGGTCATTTGCCACTTTGCATTCGCTGGCGGAGTCTCGTATTTTCTATCAGGCGATAGTGGTTTACTGGAGTGCACCGTTTTAACACTAATACCTTGAGGTAAAGCTCGCAGAAATGCATCTTTGTAGCCAGGTAGAGCCTGTACTGCAGATTGCCCCACTTTAGCTTGGCTATAACCATCGTATGGTCCAATTAAACAGCGCAAGCCTTCTTTTTCTGGCTTAACCCATACAGGTTTATCAAGTCGTTGCTGCAGCTGCTTCCAGTCGTCTACGCTAATAGAAGAGCGAAAGAAGCCACACTGAATCCAATATGTCTGCAGTTCAGGTTGTATTTTTGCACCTCCCCAAATCCCTTTCCCAATCGGGCACTCAGCATTTAGCGTAGGAACAGCAGATTGGCCGGATTCGTCCGCATTAGTGACAACATAGCAGTCCTTAGCGTCCGCGCTAGCTGTGTTGGTAACAAACAATAATAGAAGCAGTATCAATCCTTTAGGTGACATATTCTCTCCTTATTCTTTAAGAGACTAGATGAGAAGAGAAGGTTGTCAAAAAATGAGCAGCGTTTTCTTTAGATAAGAGTTAGCTCACAACGATTTTGTTGATTTCATTTTAAAATATCGTGTAATTAATGTTAATGACTGATTTTATTTGCTTTTGAAGGATCAAAACATGATTAAGACGCGTCAACGACCCTTTTGTTTTCTACTCTTTTTAGTTGCCAGCACTCTTTTTTCTACCTCCGCCCTTGCTTCCGCTACCACCTCCACTGCGCCACTAAACCTGACCCAATCGACCATGCGGCTACGCCGCACTTATTATTTTTGGGCTCGCCTATACCTTGGTGATGATGGAGGAATACCTGCAACTACGAAAATCCAAACCCGTCTTGCTCGCCGCAGGTCTTATTTGGATCATCATCGGATTTGTTTACAAAGAATTCGATCAAGTCGAAATCGCGAAAGCGGCTTTAGAGCACAACCTGCTTGAATACGCAGAGCTGCTATTGTTCCTATTGGTCGCCATGACTTACATATCGGCAATGGAAGAAAGGCGATTGTTCGATGCCCTTCAGTCTTGGATGGTGGGAAAAGGATTCAATTTTCGAACGTTGTTTTGGTTAATAAGCATCCTATCTTTTTTTATCTCCCCTATTGCCGATAACTTAACTACCGCTCTATTGATGTGCGCCGTCGTGCTTAAAGTGGGCGGAAGTAATCTAAAATTTGTCAACATTGCTTGTATCAACATTGTTATCGCCGCCAACGCTGGCGGAGCGTTTAGCCCATTTGGCGATATAACCACGTTAATGGTGTGGCAAGCAGGGCATGTCTCCTTTTCTGAGTTTATGCCACTCTTTCTACCTTCTGTTGTTAACTATCTTATCCCCGCTATCATTATGTCTTTCTTTGTTCCCAAGACTCAACCCGACGCGGTGCACGAACGTATCGAGCTAAAACGTGGTGCACTAAGGATTGTCGGTCTGTTTGTACTCACCATCGCGACCGCTGTCGCGTTCCACGCAGTACTGCATTTTCCACCAGTGATGGGAATGATGATGGGACTTGCCTATTTACAGTTTTTTGGGTTTTTCCTACGCCGAACTCTGCCCCGCTCGATTGCTAAAAAGAAAGCAATGGCCATAGCCAATAATGATGAAATGGCACTTAAGCGCTTAGGTTCAATTGTGCCTTTTGATGTATTTCGCCGAGTATCCCATGCCGAGTGGGATACCTTGCTATTTTTCTATGGCGTGGTGATGTGTGTTGGAGGATTGAGCCTACTTGGTTACCTAGGTGTGGTGTCTGAAATCATGTACACCCAATGGGATCCTATCTGGGCTAACGTCATGGTAGGTATACTCTCTGCCATTGTCGACAACATTCCTGTGATGTTTGCCGTACTGACAATGAGCCCAGAGCTTTCAATGGGCAACTGGTTATTAGTCACCTTAACAGCCGGGGTAGGCGGCAGCTTACTCTCTATTGGATCGGCGGCTGGGGTTGCCTTAATGGGCGCAGCTCATGGAAAATATACCTTCTTTGGCCATTTAAAATGGGCTCCCGTTATTGCTCTTGGTTATGCGGCAAGTATCTTGCTCCACCTTAGTTTAAATGGCCATTTATTCTAACAGAACAGGGCGAGAACGATGAAAATCGTTCTCGCTTTTATTTATTAATCATCAGAATATTAACTTACACACTATTTTATAAACGCGAATATAATCACGTTCTGTATACCCTTCATTAATATAATATTTCTTTCCTATGAAAATATAAACCTACCAATATAGAGTAGGTGTAACTCCCCCTTCGCGATCTGAAACGGCTATTAATAGCATTAATTTTATTAGTCCTTTCAAATTTAAAAACTTATATATCAATATTGGATACAAGAATGAATATTAACGCTTATATTTTCGCATCAATCGCAGTGAGCGTACTTACCGCCTGTGGTGGCGGAGGAAGCAATGATGCAAGCACAAGTCACAGCCAAAGTTTTCCATCCTTAAACACAGCGCCAATCTACCAAGGTAATATGGATCAGGCCAAAAAAATTACACCGGAAAAACTGTCTGCTACGCTCAGTAATACATTACTTTTCAACAATTCATCATGGACACCTAATGTCACCACCTATGCTTCGCAACGTGCTATCGCCCCTTTAAATCAAGTAGACCAAGCACTTAACTGTGCCACTGGCACAGGTACAACTACGACGCATATTAACTCTCTCACTCAAACGGGTTATCACATTCAACACTATCAGCAATGTGACCTTGATGGGAGCGGTGTTATCTTCGATGGCACATTACAAATCAATGTGTATGAATCCAATATACAGCTCATGCAACCAGTCACCATGAGCACCTCATACGCCAACTTTAAAATCACCCAACCTGATGGTCGTTATACTCAAATTGATGGCACCATCAAGGAGAACAATTTAGGTTCTTGTCAGCATACCAAAGAAAGTAATATCAGCGTTAATACGAATACTAAGCGAAGAGTCCATATTGGTTGATGTTAAGAGTTCGGCATATTGTCCTGATTCAAGTAATATTTTCTTTACCAATTATACTAACCACTCTGGTAAGGTCTTTTTGTCTGACACTGGATACATTGATATTTCATCGAAAGATTTAAAGTATTTTCAACAAGACTCAAATTTACCCAACGTGTTAGGGACCCCACTCGTGCTTGCGGGAGGAACGCTACAATTTACAGCTATCGATAATATTATGCTGCTCACCGCGCAATATCATGAGACAGAGTCCAACGCTGATATGCCAGATCAATTTGAAATGACCAGTCATATTGTTATCAAAAATAATAACGATAATACACTCTCTTTTGACAAAATAATGCCATCTTGGCTACTCAGCAATCCGAAATTGATTAACTTTAGTGATCAAGATGGTGACAAGCTGTGGGATGGCTACGAAGCGTTTTTCGGTCTCAACCCTCTGATTGATGACAGTGCTGAGGATTTAGATAACGACCAATTCTCAAACCTTAGTGAATTTCTCGGTTTTTCAGACCCTAGTAATGTTGACGATATACCGACCGCTCACGTGACATTAACTTGGTGGGACTCCATGCAAGGTAACGTTCAGCTAGAAGGCGTCGTTTCCCCCTATTATGCTGCCTCTCTTCAACCATTTTCAATCACAGTACAACTCGCAACGCCCGCTCGCTTGTGGCAATGGCAACCCATTGACGGCATTGACTGTACCCTCAACGACTTAGGAAACAACAATAGTAAGATTCAATGCCAGAACCTATCAGCCGAACCTTTGCTGTCCTACCTTGACCCCATCGATTCTGGCGAGCAGTTAACGTCGGTGCTAGGGCACCTTACTTGGCAAGGCGATAATTCAGGTTTTAACCAACCTAGCTATCTTTCGGTACAAACTAGCGGGAATTCGTTGCTGGATTACCATGACACTTTGGTTCAGTAATCGTTAAAGTGTTGGCCTCGATATCAGCGAGGCCAACTTCGTTCATTGACGATTCTGATTAAACATTCCTGTCGAATCTGATGCTAAACCTTATTTTTGGCGAAATACCCAAATCGGCCCAATAAGCAAAAACTGAATATCATCAAAAAACGAGGGCTTTTTACCTTCAATATGGTGACCTAAAAACTGCAGAATCCATAATGCAATAAAGAGGATAATCGATAGAGAAAAATCGGCGCTTGATACAAAGCCAAAAACGATATAACGGCTAAACATGCGAGAGTGAAAAGCAGCATCTGCACCAACACTTGTTTAGACAAACTGGCATAAAACATCATCACAGGTATCATCACGAACCATATCCAGTTAATTTGCACCACACCTAAAGACAACACAGGTAAGGACCAAATAATCCCAACGATTGATAAATAGATCCCAGGCACTGCCACCTTATGAATCTTTCGATTTGTGTTGTTTTGGTGGCTTTCTCCATAAGCATCCAACCATTGCTGTAGCGATCTCATACTCTTCCTTGGTCTCGTCACTTTTATTGACTTATTACTCTAGATCATAATTTCACTCTACGCCAACTGGCTACCTGTTAACGTAACTTACAGGTGATAATTTAACCTAATGACAACGACGGCCTATTATGACCTCACAAAGTACGCAACCTAAGCAAACACTTATGAGGTTCTCATGAAAAAAATAGCATTAACATTCGCACTTACCGCAACATTATCTTCAGGCATGGTTGCCACCAGCCAGGCTTGTACGTCGGCAATATACAATCACGGCTCAGCAAGCCTTTCAGTGCGCACCATGGACTGGTTTGGGCATGATGATGCCGTCGTTGTAGGTGTAGGAAGCGGTATTGAAACTCGCTATGCCGATACGAAGGAGGGGTTAACTGCTCACTCAAAATATGCCGCATTAAAAATTAAGTCCTTTGGCCCACAAATTGTTGCTGAAGCCATGAACGATCAAGGTCTCGTTGCTCGAATTCTTTATCTTGGGTTAGATTACACAAAAATGGCGCCGGAGCGAGAAGGCATTCCTGATGTTGCAGCATCTAAGTTTCCAAGCTATGCCGTCGATAACTTCGCGTCCGTAAAAGACGTTATCGACGACCTGTCAGGTATCGATGTCATTCAGGATTTAGTGTGTGATTTACCTAACCACGAAGGTGAATGTATCCCCGCTCCAGTTCATTACCACTTAACTGATGCGCATGGTGATAGTGCTGTCATTGAGTTCATTGACGGTGAAATTAAGATTTACCACGGTGACGTAAACACCGCACCTAGCGCACAGTACCTTTCAAATGATCCAGAGTTCTCATTTCATATGAATTTAGACAAAGAACAAACCGAAGCAGGATCAACCATTCGCGCCTACGATCGTCGCCTTAGAGCAAAAGCGATATTAGACGACATGTACGCTCGAGATGTCTCAGATAACACACAAGCCTTAAATAGCATGAAGGCGGCAGGCGCCTCCGTTTTTGCTGGCTACAGTCAGCTTGACCCCTATGCTAACGATGTTTTTCCAACACTTTGGACTATCTACACGGATCAAAATGCTAAAGAGATCGTTGTTGACCGCTATGATACTTGGCAAATAGAACGCTATAACTTTGATATGTTCAATAATGAACAACCAAAAGAAGTCATTTTGGGCTCACACCCTAGAGCAAAATTAAACAAATAAGTTTACAGTATAAACTTTAAGCGCATTCTCTCGCCTAGGATTATCATGCTATTAACGACTGAACGGCTACACTATTTGGTAACAATTGCGGAGCTCGGCTCCTTCTCCGCCGCCGCACGAGAGCTGGGCGTTAGTGCGTCCGCTGTCAATCAAGCCGTCCAATCTATGGAGCTGGACCTAGGCGTTATACTTTTTGAACGAGTTGCAGGGAAAAGCCCATCTTTGACGACCGCGGGGCGATCCCTGTACTTCCAAGCACTCGATATTATTCCCCGAATCACTGCAATTGAACAAAAAGCGCGCTCACTACAGCGAGGTGAAGAAACCCAGCTGACCATCGCGACTCACAGTATGACGCTTTATCCTAGCTTTGTGGAGATCATCTCGCAAATGCTAAAACGGTTTCCCGATGTTGACTTAAACCTTATCGATGCTGAAACCCAAGGGTTAGCCGAGGACTCAGAAACACCTGGCGCAGATATCATGATCGCACCAGCTCAACTTCATCCAATAAGAGGCACCGATAACGCCGTTGTCGATGCTATCGAATGGTGCTTTTTAGTCTCGCCGAACCACCCTCTTGCTGCGCTAAAAGGAGAAGTGACACCACAAGATTTAGAACAATATCCACAGATCCTCACCAATGAAGGGGAAATCGCCACGACCGAGTTGGTTGAATCATTACGATTCAGCCCTAAAATAATTCGCTACCAAAGCAGTTACCAGCTGCATGATCTGCTCATGCTTGGGGTCGGTTTTACGTTATACCCAGAACAGTTAGCTAAACCTTACCTAGACCTTGGTCTAGTTAAAAAACTGGATGTCGGGCGTTATGATAATGCGATGGTTTGGTAGGTCGAGATGTCTTGGCGAAGTGGACTAGGTCAAGCTGGACATTGGTTAATTGAAGCCATATTGGATCGAGACAACAAAGAATAGAGGTAAGCATGTTAGAGCAAAACCACACACAATTAATGATTATCGATGTACAAGGCAAACTTGCTCAAATCATGCACGATAAGGACGCCCTCTTTAGCCATTTAAATACCATGACCAAAGCCGCTCTGCTTATGGATCTGCCAATTGTGTGGATAGAGCAGATTCCGGATAAATTAGGAGGAACAATCAACGAGATAAGCCAAGAACTCCCCGACAGAAAGCCCATCGCCAAAACCAGCTTCAGCGCTTGGGGAAGTACCGCTGTTCGCCGTGCAATCGACCCAACGAAAAAACACATTCTACTTGTAGGCATTGAAGCACACATTTGTGTGTATCAAAGCGCAATGGATCTAATGTCTCAAGGGTTTAACGTCCACCTTGTCACGGATGCCATCTCCTCACGCACGCCAGAAAACAAAGCCCTCGCTATTCAGCGGTTAGCGCAAGCTGGCGCGATATTGACCTCCACCGAAATGGCACTTTTTGAACTTCAAAAGTCGGCAGAAGGTGAACAATTTAGAGCCTTACTCAAGCTCATCAAGTAAGTCATAATACAATTTTGATAGCCGTTCCACGCTTGGGGCAATGTCATCCATCGAAGCATTGCCAAATCCAAGCACAATCGCACTGTTACGCGGCTCTCGTGACAGCATGATCTTGTTTTGTGCGGGCTGATAAAAACGCATTGGCCGAACCACGATTCCTACCTGCTCCGCTTGGGTTGATAGTAACACCTCATCTACATTTGAACGCCATTCGACAGTAATATGCAGCCCAGCGCCTTGAGATATCACTACCCAATCCCTGCCGAAATATTGTTGAATCGATGCTGTCATTACCTGAAACTTAGCTTCATACACACGACGCATTTTACGAATATGCCGAACTAATCCGCCCTCGGTAATGAAATCAGCCAACGCTGCTTGAACGTGAGATGGCGTATCACCCGACAGTGCATCTTTAACTTCTAAGCATCTCGCCGCCAAATGTTTTGGTACCACCATATAGCCAATTCGCAACGCATTGAACATGACTTTGCTTGTCGAACCAATATAGATGACTTGGTCAGCCGCGTTTGCTTGAGCCGCCAGCCCTTGCATACTTCGAAAAGGGCGACTGTCAAACTGGAACTCACTGTCATAGTCATCTTCAATGATCCACCGCTTACCACGTTTCGCCCACTCTATAAGCTGCAGTCTCTGGTCGGTATTGAGTGAACACCCCATCGGGTATTGATTACTCGGCGTCAAATAAACCCCAGTTGCCGAACGAGATACAACGGTGTCTACATCAAGCCCCGAACCACCAGACACCTTCACATAGTCATGCTTAATATTGAACAACTCCAGCACTTTGACCACTTGTCGGTATCCAGGGTACTCAACTAAAAAAGGCGCGGTAGCATTTGAAGATTGTGTCACCAGCAACGCAATGGCGATGGATTGCTGGGCACCCGACGTGACAATGATTTGGTCGGCACAACACTCAACAGAGCGACTACTGGTTAAGTAAGTCGCCAGAGCTTCTCTTAGCGCTAATAGCCCTTGTAAATCCTGATTCCCCAATAACGAAGACCGTCCGACATGACGCTGCAAATATCGGTTCCATTGCTTAATTGGAAACTGCGCAAGATCCGCGATACCCGGTGAAAACAAACGGTTACTTGGTGAGTTATTCGTCCCTTGAGGCGTTGGTGAGATAGGCGAGACCGTCGTCAAAAACTGATCCGGTGGCGTCACCGCAACAAAAAAGCCAGATTTAGCTTTCGATACCAAATAACCTTCAGCCAGAAGCTGTTCATAAGTGTATATGACGGTATTCCGGCTCACTTTTAATTCCGAAGCTAACGCTCGCGTTGAAGGTAACCGTGCTCCCGCCAGCCATGAACCACACAAAATTTTTTCTCTAATCTGCTCAAATAGTGCTTGTTGAAGTGTATGCCCTTCATTCACTAAAACTAGGTTCGCCGTATCGATGTCAGCCATTTTGGATCCACAGTTATTTATCAATTGGCACTCTTAACAGTACCAGATATTCATTACTTTTACGGTATCACATTGATTAGGGAGCGAAATTAGATGTTGTCACAAACTAAGCGTACTGAGATAAAAAAAGGCAGTCATAAAGCCGTGCTAGAGCAACAAGCACTGTACGATATCATTGATGAATCATTGATTGCCCATGTCGCCATCACGAATGAGCACGGCCCCGTGATCATTCCCATGTTAGCCTGGCGGCTGAACAACCATGTGTACATTCACGGCGCGAAAAACAGTCAACTACTGCGAACATTAAAATCCGGCCAAGCGACCTGTTTAACCTTTACACTTTTTGACGGCTGGGTATTAGCTCGCTCTGCTTTTCACCATAGCGCTCACTACCGTAGCGCCATGGTTTTTGGCAACTTCACGGCGATTGAAAACAACAATGAGAAAGATAGAATCTTAAACCACTTCATTGAACATATTGCCCCTGGTCGAACACAAGAAGTGAGATTGAGTAGCGAAAAAGAACTCGCCGCCACAGATTTATTAGCGATTGAATTGAATGAAGCTTCAGTAAAAATCGGTCGTCACGGCGTAAACGATGATGCTTCAGATATGAATATCAAAGCATGGGCGGGCGTTTTACCGTATCGAACCGTAATTGGACCACTTGAAGCGTGTGAAGCATTAGATCCACAGATTGATGAGCCAGACTATAGTCATGCCTATCGTGGCCGTTGGCATAACGATTAAATTACAGGAAGTAAATGTGTCTGTTGACCATTTTAGCAATGAGTGGCTCACTAGCTAAATCAGTCAACAGACATAGTGTCGTTTTTTTAATTCCGCTTATTTGTTCGACGACAAAATCCACCACTTTATTCGCTGATAACACGGAACAGTGCAATGACCGTCGCACTCGCTAAAATAAGAAGAAATACAATCAATTCGAACCACCATTCTTTGTCATCCCAACCCAGCATCTCTATATCTGAATCATCGATTTCAAACATCAAATCTTCATAGCCTTCATCCAACTTACACATATGCATCTCCTCGCGTTATGGTTCATTGAATGCTAACCCAGCCTTAACGTTCATAATATCAAGCTTTTTATAATAAACGTTCAAATTAACTAAACGATTATGCTGTTTGGCTGCCTATTATCGAGCTAACCCAAAAAAAATCGCCGTTTGTGCCTCGTTGAAATTACGTAAATATGCGGTCTACACCTAATTGTTACACTTAGTTGCAAGCTAACTCGATAACGATTGATATAACGCATGAGATAATCGAGTCGAGACGCGTTAACGTTTCGTTGTCATTATTTACAAGGGGCTTATGTGTCGAATAATAAAATCGTGAGTAGTTTTGAGTTGGCGAGAATTGTTGCATTGATAGCGGTGATCTCTATTCATTGTCAGCTGTTTTTAACCCACAGCTTGGTGAATGACGAACCTTGGTTCAACTATCTCACTAACCAGGCTGCTCGTTTCGCTGTCCCTTTATTTTTTATCATTGCTGGTTATTTGATACAGCCAAAACTTAACGAGAGTCCCTACCGAACGGTACGGGCCTACAGCTACCCGATTATGGTCATTTGGGCAATATGGAGCGTAACCTATCTGGTTATCCCTTTTAACCTTGCCACTGTCAGTGAATTTGGCTACCTTGCTGAACGCCAGCAATATTGGGACTACCTGATGCAGAACCCACTCAACTCCCTTTTTGAGGGTGGATTAGTGCACTTATGGTTTTTGCCTTCGTTATGTTTAGCCGTATTAATGATCGCATGGTTTGTGGATAACCATTGCCGAACCTTGCTTATTCCTTTTGCTGCCATCATTTACACCTACGGCCTCATCGCTGGTAGCTATCAGGTCATTACTCACGACGAAACCGCGATTTTCACGCGAAATGGTCCGTTTATTAGTTTCTTAATGGTCTCCATAGGATTTGAGATCCGACGTCATCATTGGAAGTTATCAGCCTCAAAGTCGATACTTTTAGCGGTTTTCGGTATCGCTCTACACTATTCCGAAGCCTTTTATTTGCATCAGTTAGGTCACGAATTTAATAGTAACGACTTCTTGATTGGGACTGTTTTTTGGGCGACAGGCCTGTTTTTATGGCTACAAAGTCAACCACAGCTTGGAAATTACCCTATTGTCCATACGTTGGCGAAACTGGTGCTTCCTATGTATGTGGTGCACTTACTCGTCATCATTGGGTTAAATAACGTAGCAGGGTTACTAGGTGTTGAGTTTATGGCTCGAGATGCATTGGTGTTCATTGGTACGCTACTTATCACTCCAGTGATCGTCATCCTCTTAGAAAAGACCCCTTTGTCAACAGCATCGTTTAGAAAGCTTAAACCACCTTCCTCTAAGCAACTTGTATAGACCATCAATAACTGATAGAAAGTGACCAAACTTCCCGTATGGTCACTTTATTATGATTCAGCCCGCATCTCTAGAAGACATCCTTAACGCTCGACGTTCAGTGCGTAAATACGACACCCAAGCCCAGTTTGACCACGACGCGGTAAAGAAAGCGCTAGAACTTGCGACACTCAGCCCAAACAGTAGCAACATGCAAATGTGGGCATTTCATCGTGTTATCAGTGAAGACAAACGACGCCAATTGGCTGACATCTGCATGGGACAAAATGCGGCGAAAACTGCAAATGAACTTATTGTGGTGACAGTAACGCCTAATATTTGGCAGCAACGTGCAAAGATGAACGCGGAAACAGTCCGCGCCGCTTTTGCTGGTCGCGAAGACAGCACTACCAAACGTGCGCTGAAATATTACGACTCGCTCATACCTACGTTGTACAACAACGATAAACTCGGTCTTAGGGGCGTTGCTCGTAAGCTGTTTAGTTTTTGGATTGGGCGCAACAAGCCTATGGTAAGAGAGGTGAGTAAGGAAGATGTTCGTGTGTGCTTACACAAAAGTGCCGCATTGGCGGCCATGACTTTTATGCTCTCTATGCGTGAGCAAGGCTATGACACCTGCCCAATGGAAGGCTTTGATTCACATCGTGCCAAACAATTACTTGGGATGGATCCACGCCATGAAATCACTATGATCATCAGCTGCGGTGTACGTGCTGATGACGGTGTCTATGGTGAGCGCCACCGCGTATCAATGACTGAGGTTGTGTTTGAGCATTGATAATTAATCGTAGCCATATAGCCTTCAGCACTGACAACAAACTTAATCAAAAAAGTGCCAACGCAGGTGTATCAATCAGGCGCATCATAGCGCCTTTTGGGTCTTGATATCATCAGTAATTACGAACTTCATTCAGTGTTTTCCCACAACGCTGAAACAGCGCTTTCCAGTACCTAACGTGTGACTGAGTGGCGATGGTAAATTGTTGGTAGATGGCATGCGTCGGATAATGGCTCATGTCATGATTACCCGCGAGCAACGCTGAATCAATAACACTAATATCCCGTGCAATCACTTGATACTCGGAGCTTATGAACGCCAAATAGGGCTGAACTCTCGCGATGAACTGTTGGTTAAAAACATTAACCAAATAACGAAATCGAGTCATATCTCTACCGGGTCCACAAACAATTCCTGAGTCATGTTCTTTCAGCTGTAAGGTGATTGCATTTAGCCACGCCGTGCTGGCTTTCAATGAAAACAACAGATTGCCAACCACGCGCTGCTTCTCTAGAACTTCTTGATACGCCATCAATGGCTCTGGCATCTCTAGTGCTGATGAGGTTCCCGCTTGGACGCCAAGTATGTAATCCGACACTTGATTCAGTTTTTCTAATGCTGGTTGAACATAAACCGCTGTTCGGCTAGCGTTTAACACCACCCACCCATCGCTATTCAATTGAGACCTCATTGCGTCACTGGACAACACAAGGTTAGAGAAATAGTACGGCAGGTAGTGATATTTACTATCAAGTATCGCTTGTAGTTCCGACTTCAAATCACTGTCAATACTGTCTGACGCTAGGCATGCCTCTAATCCTACAATAAGCTGTAGTTGATAGTCGAAATACCGAAATTCATCTTGCACCTTACCAAGCGACGAGTTCTTTTCTGCAACCAACCCAAACAGTCCACATTTGCGAAGCTGATAAGTTTGTACGATGCCTAATGTGGTAACAGGGATAGTCAGAAAGATGTCCCGTTTATCGGGCAGGCTTACCAAGCTAACGTCAGGGACAATGGCAACAGGTTGCTGCTGCACCGAGGCAATACGATGTTGATAATCACTAAAGAGGTCTCCTTGAGCATTCGATTGAAAGCACCCAGCGACACTGACCGTACTCACAATAAGCAACGCGCAGCGCTTTATCGATATCAAAGACATTAAATTTGGCAACAACACCATGTTTCACTCAAGGGTCTACATATCAATTATTACGTAAGACTAGCCCACTATCGCTCATAATCGCTCACAATTTTTTTGCTTGGTGTGTTCCACATGTCCTCCAAGATATAGAGTGTATACTCCAACGAACATCAAAATTAATCGCTCGTTAATACAATACATTGACTATCTTTTCGCAGCCTACCTAAGCGTCATTGAGCACTGCCCAAACATAAAACGTTTATTTAAATCAAACACATAAATTCAAATAACCAACAAAAAACATGAGATCCTGCATTAACGCCAGAAAATATAGTGAAATATATTTCGAAAAAACCAAAATAACGCTTTACTTACCACAGGGGTCGGGTATGATTTGTCTCGCTCTGTTGAACAGAGTTATTAATGAAACATCAAGTAAAAGTAAAGCCTTAGAATGCCCACGTTAGTGTTGTTATCCTCAGTGTTTCCCTTGCTTCATCGTAACATTAAATAATTCCGAGCTATCAGCGCATCGCAATTTCGCGATAACTTTATGAAATTAAATATATTAAGGGGCTCTCATGTCTAACAAAACTACTGGCATCGTAAAATGGTTTAACGAAGAGAAAGGTTTCGGTTTCATTACTCAAGACAACGGCGGTGCTGACGTATTCGTTCACTTCCGTGCTATCGCTTCTGAAGGTTTCAAAACTCTTGCTGAAGGCCAAAAAGTGTCTTTTGAAGTAGAGCAAGGCCAAAAAGGCCCACAAGCTGCAAACGTAGTAGCTATCTAATTTAAGAGCGGCGCAAACAGTCTACTGTTTGCGCCACTTTTTATCCCCCCTAGCACCACCCCTTCTGTTATCTCTAAGACCTCCAGCAGTTAACTCATTACTTAAAACCAGACAAACCAAGAACGTTCGCTTTCTTTTTTAATTTCGCCTTTTATTTCTATATTTCTGGAATTTAAGTTTAATTAAACCAACATGACTAATTGCTCTTCAATCGCTTTGATACACACATTTACTGACATTGGTACGCTCTGACTAAATGGATTAAGTGCGTAAATTGAATTTGGCGGCAGATGATGATTCGGTAATACAGGCACGAGCTTGGGACTTACCAATGGTAAATAAAAATCAGGTACGAGACCGATCCCTGCCCCCTGAGTGACTAATGATAAGCTACTATGAAATGAATTTGTCATGCAGCGAGCCTCTTTACGGTATTCCTGATTTGCCTCTTTCTTACTGGTAAAAACATGATGAATTTGCCTACCTTGCCAATGATTAGAGATATAATTAAGGTCATCCAACGCCGTGCTGGACACCAACGATGCTTCCCCACATAACACATCTCGAAACTGGCCCAAACGTCGCTGTTTTAAATTGCTGCTTTTCGACGGTCCTACCCGAATCGCCAGATCGATGTCATGCTCATAAAAATCAATATGTTGATCACTACTTATCAGCTCCGGTTCCAAACGTGGGTATTGCTGCATTAAATCACCAATAATCGGCGTTATGAGAGTCTCCATGAGGGCATTTGGCGCTGTTATCCTGACTCTTCCTGTTGGCTCTGCTACCAACTCTTGAGCCTCAGCCCAAGCCGAATCGATAATGCAGTTAAGATCCTTGCAACGAGAATAAAAGCTTCGACCTGCCTCTGTGAGTGCCTGTCGTCGGGTCGTTCGCTTAAGTAGCGTTAGACCTAATTCTGTTTCAAGCGCTTTTAGGTGCTGACTCACGACCGACTTTGATAGCTCTAATGTATCTGCAGCCGCTGAAATAGAGCCCGCTTCAACAATATGCGCGAAGATTGACATTTGTCTTAGACGATTCATTTTATTGTTCTGTTTTATTAAACATTCCTTTTTAATATAACTATTTTTCAATGCTAATCATAGCGCTATGCTGGACCCGTATTCAGTTATTTAAGTAAGGGCTCCTTATGTCAAACCATCAAACACTCAACGCCTGCAAACAAGGTATCGCTGCATGGCAAGACGCATTTAACAACCAAGATGCTCAAGGTTGTGCTGCGCAATATAACGAAAACTGTACCATGCATGCTCGCCCCTTTGGGACGTTCGAAGGTCGAGACGCCATACAAGCGTTTTGGCAAAATATAATGGACCAAGGTTTCAAAGAAGTTGAATACACCGATACTCAGTGGCAAGCTCATGGAGAAAAGGGCTATATATTGACATCAAGCTGGACAATGAATAAAGCCTTTGGCGTCGTTCATCGTGAATTGTGGGCAGTAGAAGATGACGGTAAAGCGCGACTTATTAGCGATGACTTCGAAGTTCAGGGAGAACGGTAGCCCAACTTCGCTAAGGTTCAAACAGCTGGGTGAGGTCTTCACTCAGCTCTTCAAAAACAAGATGACTTTCAAGCACTTTGTCGACGACATACTCATAACGCTCTATGTCGAGGACATCATTCACTTCTTTGTTGTATTTTGCGCCAACCACCAGCCCCGCAAGCACAGATACCACCGCTATTACTTTCAGCATACAATTCCTTTTGAATGGTTTCCTTACCAATCTTGTTTCAGTATAAACTTCATCACTAGAAAATAAAGAATTGATCTAAATCAAAAGTAAAGAATGGCTGAGGCGCGTATAGCAATAATGTGAATGATTGATGTGCTAGAACGGAGCCGCTCTTTAGTAGCGAGTATTCACCACCAACTCCGACTCTAATTTACTACCCGATATAAAAAATGCCCGGGATAGTACCCGGGCATTTCTATCGAAGTCAGATTTACAAGGCAGTAACCACGTTAACAAGAGCAGTACTGACGCTGCATAGACGTTTTCACCACTCGATTGTCAATGGAAAAAAAGACATGATCCAGCTGAAATACTCTCTCCAACCATGTCATTGCTAACCCTCCACTTCAGCCATATCGATATTCAAAGCAGCAGCCAGACCTTCCGCGTAATCACGATCAGCTTGCAATGCGTGCCAAATATGCTTGAGCTGGATAGGTTTAGACGCCGCGCCTACCGAACGAGCCGTATTTTCAAACAAGCGTTGTTGCTCTTCTTTAGTCATTAGGCGGAAGAGATCACCTGCTTGTGTGAAGTAATCACTATCTTCACGGTGATCCCAATGCCCCGCATCTCCCTCGATGGCTAACGCTGGCTCAGCATATTCAGATTGCTCTGCCCACTCCCCATACTGATTAGGTTCATAACCTTTTGTTGAGCCATAGTTACCATCAATACGCATTGCCCCATCTCGGTGATAACTGTGTACTGGACAACGTGGTGCATTGACTGGGATCTGATGATGGTTTACGCCTAAACGATAGCGTTGGGCATCACCATAAGCAAACAAACGACCTTGCAGCATTCTATCTGGAGAAAACCCTACTCCTGGGACAATAGCAGCTGGATTAAATGCCGATTGCTCCACTTCAGCAAAGAAGTTTTCAGGGTTGCGGTTTAATTCAAACTCACCGACTTCGATCAGTGGGAAATCACCATGAGGCCATACTTTAGTAAGATCAAACGGATTAAACTCACTCGCATTAGCCTGTGCTTCCGTCATAACTTGAATCTGCATCGTCCATTTTGGAAACTCACCATTTTCAATACTTTCGTATAGATCACGGTGGTGACTTTCGCGGTCACGTCCTACTAACGCTTCTGCTTCTTGGTCCGTTAAGTTCTTGATCCCTTGCTGTGTTTGGAAATGAAATTTCACCCAAACACGTTCGTTGTCAGCATTAATTAAACTAAAGGTATGGCTACCAAAACCGTTCATATGACGGTAGGTGGCAGGAATACCACGGTCACTCATGACAATGGTGACTTGATGAAATGCTTCAGGTAATGACGTCCAAAAATCCCAGTTATTTTCTGCGCTACGCATATTGGTGCGAGGATCGCGTTTAACCGCATGATTTAGGTCTGGAAATTTGAGTGGGTCGCGCAAAAAGAATACCGGCGTATTATTACCGACTAGATCCCAGTTTCCTTCTTCCGTATAAAATTTTAACGCAAAGCCACGAATATCGCGCTCAGCATCCGCCGCGCCGCGCTCACCTGCCACCGTGGTAAAGCGAGCAAACAACTCGGTCGTTTTACCCACCTCTGAAAAAATTGCCGCTTTGGTGTACTGAGTAATGTCATTAGTAACGGTAAACTTGCCGTAAGCCCCAGAGCCTTTGGCATGCATACGACGCTCAGGGATCACTTCGCGGTCAAAATGCGCCATCTTTTCTAAAAACCAGACATCTTGCAGCAACATCGGGCCACGCTTACCAGCAGTCGCCACGTTTTGGTTATGTGCAACAGGACAACCTGCCGCTGTCGTTAATTTCTTAGTCATAGTAGATCCTTAGTGATCAAATCATCGCCGATTGAATACACTTACTATAAATGCGGACAATAAAAATAGACAACGGGATCTAACTATCAATTCGATAAGCAATAGCTATCGAACCACCAAACGTTATTTGCGCGGCAAATTCAAATACATGCTCATTCAAAGTCGCCCTTACAACGATTTCACTCGCGATGGCAGAAAGATTTCACCCAGCATACAACGCACGCTTCCACCACCAACGGTCTCAATGGTAGAGACGTCGAAAGGGAGTAGCTTTCCATGCGTGCTCAATTGCTGCCGTTGTGAAGGCGTAAAGGCATCATACGCCGATTGTGACATGGCAATGACTTTGTCGCCATTCACCGTTTCCAGCTGAAGAATATTGCCACAAAAATGATTCATCTGAGGCTCACTGATGGTGATCACTTGCTTGGACTTAGCCAAAGATTTAATCACAAATCGGCGCTCATATTCCGGAATAAGGTCTGCACAAATCACCGCAAAATTTTCTCCAATCGCCATCATCACATTGGTGTGATAAATCGGTAGTCCCGATGGAAGTGCCGTTTGAAAAGAGACCACGCGATGATAACCAATACGCTTGGCATAATCCTCCAGCGCCTCTCTTTCACAACGCTGAGACAAAGCCGCATAGATAGTTCGGTTAACATGGTCTTTAACCATCACACCAGTGCTTTCTAAATAAGCACCTCGCTTAGCGTAGCTTTCCATGGAATCAGTTGCGATAATCACTCGCCCAGCAGCGCGTAAGGATTTCATTAGCGCTTCAGGGCGCACTTCATGCTGGCGGTTATTACATGCCATTGGAAACGTATAAAACGCCCCATCTTGCGTAGTACTAAACCAATTATTTGGAAAGACAGCATCGGGGGTTTCTTGCTCTGATTTCGGGTAATCAAACTCGACGACTTGCACGCCAACCTTGCGCAGCGCCGCTACCATAGTATTGAACTCGCCCATGGCAGCAGCACGTACAGCAACCGAGTCCATCGTCACTGGCTGTTGAAATTCATTATCTTTTGCTGTTTCAGCATTAAAACCGAACTCTTTAGGGGGCACCATCACCACACAATTCGCATTTTGAACCGAGCATTGTAACTTTGATTGACGGGGCCATTTTAGATGTAAAGCTGTTCCTTGATTCATATTGAGTCCACTCATTCTACAAACTTCATCAACGATTTTTGAATTGTAAGCAAAATGTTAATTGTCAATTAACTGAATTCAACCCTATTTGACATCAAAGACTCCACTCATTAACTGCATTATTCACTTTATTCAGACGTATTTACTGAATATCCAAGCAAGTCAGTAAAATCGTCAACTATTTTGCACCGATTCCGCCATTTTTCTTTGATATGCCTACAACAAAGTAACAATATTGTTTCATATTCAAACTAATCTAATGACACAACTTGAGCCAGTTGATTGAAAGTTATACACTTAATTTCGTAGCCCTTTGAATCTTGTCATACTATCCGTTTCGTTGGCGTTGCAATTTCGTCATAAATTTAATGCACTCCACTGTGCTCTTCAGCGAAATGGAACCTTCGCCATGTAAAATAAAAACGGCTTAAAAACAAATTCTTACTAAAGACTTCTCTCTGCCTATTGTGGCGAGAGTTCGTCATTTTATTCTGAATGCAGTCGAGCATTCATAGCACCTAGGTGAATCATGTTTAAACGCTTTGAATCTTTCACAAAAGCTTTTCCAAAGCAGGAGCCCGAGCAACCGCCAGAGGGCATCTTTGCTTTTTGTCGACACTTTACTCGTGGATTCGAAAAGCCATTAATTCTAATGGCACTACTCAGTACCACTGTCGCGATTATAGAAGTGGCGCTATTTAGCTTCATGGGTGAACTGGTCGATTTACTAACCGCCAGCACACCCGAAACCTTTATGGCAGAAAACGGAAGCACTCTCTTTTGGATCGGGCTCGTAATTCTGCTCGTCATGCCAGCCCTTATTTTGGTGTACTCTTTATTGACGCACCAAACCTTGCTTGGCAACTACCCCATGTCTATCCGATGGCAAATGCATCGCTACTTGTTAAAGCAAAGTTTGTCCTTTTACCAAGATGATTTTGCGGGAAGAGTCGCGACTAAAGTGATGCAAACGGCATTAGCGGTTCGCGAAACGGTGATGAAAACCGCTGACGTTTTTGTCTATGTCATGGTGTATTTTACCTCCATGCTGTTTATCTTGGCACAGGCCGATCTTTGGCTAATGCTGCCAATGCTTTTGTGGCTATTCGCTTATATTGGTATCCAGCTTTATTTTGTCCCAAAGCTGAAAAAAGTAGCAGCAGAGCAAGCGGATTCTCGCTCTTTGATGACAGGACGAATAGTAGACAGCTACACCAACATCTCTACCGTCAAACTCTTTTCACACAGTAAAAGAGAGACAGAATATGCCAAAGAAGGCATGGACGGATTTCTCGATACCGTTCACAGGCAAATGCGCCTAGTGACAGGGTTTGATGTCTGTGTACAGCTTGCTAACTACATTTTATTGTTCTCTATCGCTGGCATTTCCATCTATTTATGGATGCAGAGCGCCATCACCATTGGTGCCATCGCCATCGCGATTAGTTTGGCGCTGCGAATCAATGGCATGTCGATGTGGATCATGTGGGAAGTGGGGGCGTTATTTGAAAACATGGGTACCGTGGTCGATGGCATCAAAACGATGTCTAAGCCTATCGCTATCCAAGATAAACCTGATGCTAAGCCGATTGTCGTCGACCAAGGCGGTATTGAGTTTGATAACGTCAGCTTCCACTATGGTGAGAATAAAGGCGTGATTAGTAACCTCAACCTCAACATTAAACCGGGAGAGAAAGTTGGCCTAGTTGGTCGCTCTGGTGCAGGGAAGTCTACACTTGTGAACCTGCTGCTTCGTTTCCATGACGTCGAGGGCGGTCAGATCCGAATCGATGGTCAAACAATTTCAGAGGTCACACAAGATTCTCTACGCAGCAAAATTGGCATGGTCACACAAGATACCTCGCTGCTGCACCGCTCTATCCGAGAAAACATCATGTATGGTCGTCCGGATGCCACTGAAGACGATCTCCTCTCGGCCACTAAACAAGCCCATGCCAATGAGTTTGTCGAAACCCTTACCGACCCGTTTGGTAACGTGGGCTACGATGCGCAAGTCGGTGAGCGAGGCGTGAAACTTTCTGGGGGACAAAGACAACGTATTGCTATCTCACGAGTCCTGCTTAAAAATGCGCCGATCTTGATCCTCGATGAAGCAACATCCGCGCTTGATTCTGAAGTTGAAGCAGCAATTCAAGAAAGCCTGAATGAACTTATGGAAGGCAAAACCGTGATTGCTATTGCGCATCGCCTATCAACTATTGCTGCGATGGACCGCTTGATTGTTTTAGATCAGGGTCAAGTTCTTGAAGAAGGCACACACCAAGAGTTGATTGAACAAAAAGGCGTTTACGCGCAGCTTTGGGCGCATCAGACTGGTGGGTTTATTTGCGGTGAGGACAACGTAGAACAGGAAGGAGTAGCGTAGTCCACCTAGGCTCGAACAATATGTTGTAAGGTAAATAACCATCAAACAAAGCCACTTAGTTTAGCTGCCAGTCACGGATTTTAGCTAAACATGGGTGGCTTTCTTTTTATGTAGCGAAGCAGGTTCCCAATTCACTACACGCACACAGCACAAGGCACTCACACTATTTAAATGACCAATTGCAACAAATTCACCACCGCGACCAGCAAAATCGATAATGCGATAAACTTCTTAATTCCAGCCTCACTATTCGATGTTTGATGCTGCTCATAGTGAAACCTTCTAGCACGCCAATGACCACATCCAAATAACAACAGACTCAACACCGCTAAAGCAACGCTGCCAATCATTAAAGAAAGTTGCTGATTAGTGATTGCATATTTCATCATTACCATCGCTAGTAACAGGCTCAACCACATCGTTCGAAACCATGCTAATACTGTTCTCTCTAGCTGTAGTCCAGGATCTTTTATCCTCATCGCTACCTCTGCCTCACGGCAACCACATCATGGCAATAACCAACATAGCGACCAGAAAGATGATAATACTGATGACCTTAATCGCGACCGAATACGACAGTTCCCGACCGTTGCGCATGGCGCGCTCATTGGATGCCCAGCGTATATAAGCCAACAACGGTAGTGCTGCCGCCATCACGCAAAGTATCGCCGACAACAACAACCTCATGTTCGAAGCCGCAAACTCGGGTACTAGATGTTCAATTCCAACCGCGCCAGCAAGCAACGCCAAAGAAGTACGAATCCATGATAAGTACGTGCGTTCATTGGCCAAAGAAAACCGATAATCAGGTGCCTGCCCTTCGCTTCTCCAGTTCGATGATTTAGTGTATTTCAATGGTTATCCTTGCTCAGTATTAGCGGTTAAAAATAAAGACAAAGCGAATCGTAAATTCCTGACTCATCATGGTGGGTTGTCACAATATTGGCGATTTCTTTGACTTCTAACGGGCTATTTCCCATTGCAATTCCCAATCCAGCACTGACCAATAACTCTATGTCATTGCTGTAATTCCCAAAGGCAACCGTATCAACTACATCATAGGACTTAGCTTGTAATAACTGGCTCAAGGCCTGCGCTTTATTCGTGCCAAGGGTTGTAATGTCCGCCATCGTTTGGCTCGATTGAGTGAAATTCAATTCATGGTCATCGCAATACGTTTGTAATGCTTTAAGTACCGCAAGGTCTTTTGTTTCAACCACGGCTTTATAGATGGTCAATGATTGCGCGAATGAGACGAACTGCTCTTCGTGCACCTGCTGATAGGTAGGTACACCATTTGGTTCGCGCGTTCTCTCCCACTCAGACATTTGTTGAAAGCTGGGCGCCGCTTGATATAAGTAAATGTGCTTAGGGCTGATGATCCTCACGGCAACATCCAGCGGTTTACAGAACGTAAGTAACGCACTAAGGCTATTTCTATCTAATGGGCGGCCATGAATAATGTCCTTGGACTTTGCGTCAAAGCAATACGCCCCATTACAGCAAATTAATGGCGTCTCTAACCCAAGTTCATTAGCATAAGGCAACATCAGTTGATGGGGTCGACCACTTGCAAGATAAATATCAACCTTCGTTGATTGTAAATTTTGGATAACGGCTTTATTTTCGGTCAGAATCTGATGGCGGCTATTAAGTAGTGTTCCATCTAGGTCGAACACAACAGACTGATAGTTGTACATAGCGCTTTCCCTATAATTACGACCACACGATTATATTTGGTCCATTTTAGAGTGGGTATGACTGCGATCATAAGCTAAACATTGCTAGCAATAAGTGCGATATTGTCGGCTAATTCTGATTACAAGAAACTCAATAAAGCGCGCAAAGTCACATCTTTGATTGGTTAGCCCCTCACTTATGACGGCTGTCATATCGGTAATTTTTCACTTTGAAATACTACGTAACAACCAAGACCTATAACTAGAAAATATTGCGTAGAAAGACATTATTTTAATGTCAGGACTTTATCGAATAATGAATGGAACTGGAGGTTCTTATGAAACAAATACTCTCCGGCATACTCAATCAGCTACAGCGAGTTGGGGCATCATTGATGCTGCCAATAGCCGTACTGCCCGTTGCCGCATTACTACTGCGATTTGGATCGCCGGATTTACTCGATCTTCCTTTTGTGAAAGCTTCGGGGGGCGCCATCTTTGGCGGACTACCTATGCTGTTTGCGGTTGGAATTGCGGTTGGTTTAGCAAAAGATCATAACGGTACCGCTGGGGTCGCTGGCGTTATCGCACACCTTATTATTTTAGAAGGTGCGAAAACCATCACACCCGATCTAAAAATGGGTGTGTTGTCAGGGATTATCGCAGGCCTCATGGCGGGTTATCTTTATAACAACTTTAAAGACACCAAACTGCCTGATTGGCTTGGCTTCTTTGGTGGTAAGCGATTTGTACCGATCGTAACGGCATTATGCTCAATCGTCATGGCGTTCATTGTCGGTCACGGTTTCCCTGCTATTGGCGCAATGATCAACAACTTTGGTATGTGGATGATTGAAAGTGGCGAACCTGGACTGTTTGTTTACGGTGCAATGAACCGTCTTCTTATCCCGTTTGGCTTGCATCATATCCTCAATAGTATTGTTCGCTTTATGTTTGGTTCGTATACCGATCCATCAGGGACTGAAATCATTGGCGATCAATTGCGCTTCTTTGCTGGTGACCCAGAAGCTGGCGCATTCATGACAGGTTGCTACGTCGTGATGATGTTTGGTCTACCTGCAGTTTGTTTAGCCTTTTACACTACAGCGAAAAAAGAGCGTCGCAAAGCACTTGTCGGCATGCTGGTCTCTATTTCACTGACCAGTTTCCTAACTGGTATTACGGAACCCATTGAATTCCTATTCATGTTCACCGCACCGATTTTGTTTGCGCTGCACGCTATCTTAATGGGCATGTCCTATGTCATTTCAGACCTATTGAACATCAAACATGGATTCGGTTTCTCCGGAGGCTTCATAGACTATGTGCTCAACTGGAACCTTGCTACGAACCCTATTCGTATCATCCCATTAGGATTAGCATACTTCGCCATTTACTTCGTCACCTTTACGGCTGCAATCAAGTACTTCAACTTAAAAACGCCAGGACGTGAAGATGAAGAAGAAGCCGTTGAATCGGCAAAAACGACCACCAACAATGACGAACTGGCAGGCGCATACTACGCCGCTGCTGGAGGCTACACCAACATTCAAAACATCAACTGCTGTATGACACGCTTGCGTCTTACGCTAGAAAATAGTGACCTTGTGGATGACGTCGCGTGCAAACGCCTTGGGGCTGCGGGTGTCATTCGCCCTACGCCAACCACTGTACAAATCATTGTTGGCACATCAGCAGAAATGATCGCGGAAGATATGAGAGCAAAACATCTTCAAGAAGCGGAAAAAGAGGCAGAGAGCTTGAACAAAGCCGCCACTTAAGTGTCAGCTCAAAGTAGATAGCTGCACCAAAGCCTCCTCTAGGAGGCTTTTTTCTACACGCCATTTTTGATTACGATGGTGACACTTTGATTACACAATGCTGCCTTTCGCACATCACCATTCTTTAACGCCTTCTGTGTAACATCGAACCCTCTTTCAATCACTGGTTCCTTCCAGTTAGCAACGTATTCGTAATCTCGTTAACCCTAGGATCAACCTATCAGTATACTAAGGGAAAAGATGGGAACCGACACAGACAGCACACCAATAATATGTAAACATCAACCCTGTAAACCATAAGGAATAATAGGAGCACGTAAATGGATTTTGATTTGGTTTCTTGCGAGTTTCGAAAAGTCACATTTTCTAAGGGTGAAGACATTTATCTTCAACATGACAACGCCGACTGCTTCTATTTCATCGACAACGGCTTGATCGCGCTAAATCGACTATTGCTTAACGGCAAAGAAGTCCTCAGCCGAGTCTACTCATGTGAACAGTATTTTGGTTACCGTACGCTTCTTTCCGGTCAAACCTACCACGTCGGTGCGAAAGCATTAACGGATGTCACCCTGACGAAAATTCACATCGTCAATCTTGATGCCTTTTTTCAAAACAATATCAACTTCATCCGTTTTCTAATGAGCGAAATGGCAACCGAGCTGCGCCATGCCGAAATTCGTTTGTCAAAAATGCCGAGTCACAGCGTAGAACTCAGGGTCATCGACAGTATGATCGATCTGGTCAAAGTCGACGCTACGTACAATTGGACATACCGAGAAATTGCGTCTCACTGTGGTTGCTCGACAGAAACCGTTATTCGTGTGAGTAAAAAATTGAAAACCAGCCATCTTATGGAAGGTAAAAACACCCAAAAATCTTTTGATATTGAAAAGCTGTATCACGAAAGAATGCGCCTTGCCATGCTATAAACTGCACGGGCTTATAAAGATCTAACTTTCTCCTACAACGCAATTAGCTTTATAAAAATCCATCAATTATTTCGTATTTTTGGAGTGACCGCACGGCGGTCATTTCAGATTATGTTACGATGCGCCTACGAATTTCTTCTGGGTTGATAACAACTTGAACAACAAAGTAAAGTTTTTATTTATCGCGCTTGCACTCGGTGCGGGTTTTCTTCTGCCTAATTTACTCAATAAAGCTAAGACCATGCACGTCGATTTAAGTGAATACTGCATGCTATCAACCAAGCTTTGTGAGCAGGATGGCGTCAAAATTCAACTCAATAAAGACCGTGCTCATCCATTAATGCCCGTGGAGATACAAGTGTTCTGGCCCAATGCTGAAGCCGAGCAGCTACTGGTGTCTTTACAAGGTAAAGAGATGGATATGGGTGTGGTAAAATACCAACTCGATATGATCAAACCGAATGTTTATCAAGGTGAAATCATTCTCCCAGTCTGTACTGAAGATAGCATGACATGGTATGGCACTATCGCCGAAGGTGAGAATTCAGTACAAGCGGCAGTAAGGATGACACGATGAAAAAAAATGGTTACTGCTACTGATTGGTGCTTTTGCTGTCGGTATCGCAACGAATATCACCCTACAACATAAAAAAGACTCCGACCAGCAAGCCGACGCTAAACGTCAGATAGAGGAAACATCAAGTGCGGTGTTGTTTGGCGAAAATGATAACCCTATCGCTATCTTTGACCAACAAGATTCCCGAACCCGTATCGTCTATTTCGGCTTTACACGTTGCCCTGATGTTTGTCCAACGTCACTGGCGATGCTGGCTGGTGCGCTCAATCAGATTGATGAATCAAGTAAAACAACCATTCGTCCTCTATTTATCTCTCTCGATCCTGAACGCGACGCTGCCGCAGCATCAGCGGAATATGCCCACTATTTTCACCCAATGATCGAAGGTTTGTCCGCACCGCTTGATGTAACTACCCCACTGGCCCATCGCTATGGCGTGATATTTCGTAAAACCGAACTAGAGGGATCCAAACTTGGTTATACCCTCGACCATAGCTCTTACTTCTATTTTCTTAAACCCGATGGCACATTGATTGAGAAGGTGCCTCACACCCTAACTCCAGCTCCTATTATTGAGGCGATCAAGCGACTGAATAATCAGGGATAGATACCACGACAACAAGAATCGGAATCCACATGAAGCTCAACAAAACACTCTTATCTCTTCTTGCACTTGCACCATTATCATTTGCCAATGCGGCCATTGATGTTCACGATGCCTACGCGCGCGCGACTGCGCCGAATGCAACGACCAGTGCGGTATTTGCCACCATTGAAAAC
Source organism: Vibrio sp. GJ43-1 (assembly GCF_055808835.1). Classification (NCBI taxonomy): domain Bacteria; kingdom Pseudomonadati; phylum Pseudomonadota; class Gammaproteobacteria; order Vibrionales; family Vibrionaceae; genus Vibrio; species Vibrio sp. GJ43-1. The sequence continues at coordinate 404,239 of NZ_CM147885.1, forward strand.
ACCAGTGATAATGTTAGAACCCTAGTCAAAGCACACTCGCAAGCCGCTGCTGTGGTCGAGCTTCATGATGTAGTAATGGATGGTGAGGTGATGCAAATGCGCCAAGTCCAGAACATTGAGATCCCAGCGAACGGTCATGTCATGTTAAAGCCTGGCAGCCTGCACATCATGCTACTGGATATCAATGAGCCGTTAAAAGAAACCCAAACGATTGATGTCGAACTAACGTTTGCCAATGGTGAAGTACAAGTGGTTACCGTGCCAGTGAAAAAAGTCATGTCAGGCATGAGTAAAATGAACCACGATCACCATTAAAATAACCCACTATTTCTAAGATTACTGACACTTAGCGTTAGTAATCGCTAAGTATCAAATAATGAAAAAGCGCATCATCGATGCGCTTTTTCATTGCTAAGATAGCCCGCCATAACCTACGATGCGGCGTACTCACCGTCCCATACGATACGACGGTAACGATCTGGATTGGTGTCCCCTTCGGTACTAAACAGCAAAACCACTGACTCTGCATTTAGACCCACTTGCTCATCCAAACCCTGCGTATGCAGTTCACGTAATGCACCTAACGTGATCGCCCCTGACTCGCCACTGATGATCTTCGGATCATCACTCAGTGGGTTACCCAAAATGCGCATACCATTCGCGGACACACTGTCCTCTACCGACACAAAATAACGACTACAATCACGCAGAACAGGCCACGTCACCGGGTTCGGCTCACCGCATGCAAGCCCTGCCATAATGGAGTTCAAATCACCGCTCACGTTCACCATATCGCCTTCTGCGCTGGTGCCTGAGCGATAAATACAATCCGCAGCCGCAGGCTCTGCAATAATAGTATCAAAGGTATCGGCGCCTAACTTATCCGCTAAATAGCCCAAAACGCCACCTGCCATTGCGCCAACACCCGCTTGTAATACCACATGCGTCGGCATACCAAATTCAAGTGCCGCCGTTTGCTCAATCGCTTCATCCGCCATGGTCATGTAGCCTTGAGAAATCCACGTTGGGATTTCTTCATACCCTTCCCACGCCGTATCTTGTACCAGCATCCAATCATTAGCTTGCGCAGTTTCATTGGCAAGGCGCACGGTATCATCATAATTGACGTCGGTCACAATGCACTCCGCCCCTAAACCTTTAATGCGATCAACGCTGGCTTGCGCCGAGCCTTTTGGCATGTACACCACTGCATTTTGACCCATTTCACGCGCTGCCCACGCCACACCAGTGCCGTGGTTTCCTGCGGTCGCCGTCGCAAACGTTAAAGGCGCCTCAAGCTTTGATGACACGGTTTTTAAGTCGATGTCAGCAATATCCACATTCAAATGTTTCGCTAATTGACGACCTAATGCGTAGGAGCCACCCAACACTTTAAACGCGTTAAGACCAAAACGCTTGGACTCATCTTTCACCAATACCGCTTTCACACCTAGCTGCTGCGCAAGGGCGGGTAAAGACACTAACGGTGTGGGTTTGTAACCTTCAATTTTTTGGTGAAACTGACGCGCTTGACGCGCTTGGTCGGTTGAAAATAGTGGGCTGGCTTTTCCAGAATAAAATGCATTATTGGCTAGCTTGAGCATGGTGAATACCTAAAGAGAACAGAGTGAAAAGAACAAGCCACGCAATGAATGATCAGAGTATGAAGTGGTGGACGATAACTACTTAGGTGGCTTGTGATAACAAAGAGCGACTATTTATTTGATATACGCGATCGCTTCAACTTCAACCAACGCGTCTTTCGGCAATCTTGCGGCTTCTACACAAGAGCGTGATGGTGCATTTTCAGTACCAAACACTTCCGTATAGACCTCGTTGAATGCGACAAAGTTTTCCATATCCGATAGGAAACACGTGGTTTTCACTACGCTATCAATAGACGCGCCAGCCGCCTCCAATACGGCTTGTAAGTTAGACAGCGATTGGCGAGCTTGCTCGGTAATGCCCCCTTCAACAAAAGCCATCGTCGTTGGATCTAGCGGTAACTGACCGGACGTAAAAACCAGCTCTTTAAATGCCGTTCCTTGTGAATAAGGACCGATAGCGGCAGGTGCTGACTCTGTGTGTATGGTTGTTTTCATCTTATTGACCTTTATTGTGCTTAAGCTTTGAACTCACGAATGTATTTGTAAATAGCATGGCGAGTAATTCCAAGGCGGTCGGATACGAGTCCTGTTGCCTCTTTCAATTCAAAAATGCCGTTCTCAAATAAGAGTTTGGTAATCGTCTTATTGCGGCTTTTCAAGTTGACGGATGCATCACTTTCGACTTCTTGGATCGCATGTTCCAGAGCTTGTTCAATGACGTCAGTCGCTGAAGCGCTAAAGTTTTCGTGTACGCCAACATGCGGCAAAGCGCTGTCGGGCATCAGAGTCTTCATGATTTCAGGGAACGGGTGAGACAGATTCATGTTGATACAAAACAAGCCGATTGGCTTCCCACCCTCACCAGCAAGAACACATGTCGTTGATTTTAATAAAGAGCCATCTTTACTATTGGTAAAGTAGCATTTAGGGGTCACTTCACCCGTTCTCTCAAATGCGCTTAACATTCTAAGCCCCATATCGGTGATCGGCGATCCCACTTCACGCCCGGTATGGTGACCATTGACAATCTTAACCACTGACTTTTCAAAACTCTCAAAGGAGTGAATCACCACTTCACAATGAGGCCCAATAAAATCAGCCATGGTATCGGCTAGGCGGAAATTGGAGGCTAAATATTCTCTATCTGAATCAGTAAATTCGACACTGAATGACTTATATGCTGCTGCGTTCATCTTAGACCACTACTGTTAACTTCAACTCAAGACACATTGTCCCTTCCTATAGAAGTGATTGCAATAGCAAACTCAACTTTATGTAACTATATAACTACAAACGTTCATAGCCATCAACACAAAAGTTAACAATCCAGACCTAAAGTTTGTTATTTTTGACTAAAATCAAGTTTAAACACAAAATAACCCCAACTCCGTACACTAAAGTTAACCATAAGACTTAGGTCACATTATTTAACTTAAATATAAGTAATATGCTCAACATCAAATACATGAATCAAACAATATAGGATGAGCTTGCTCCACAGGCCCATACCAATAATAAAAACAGGGGTAACACTTGATGACTAACTACTTAAACCGAGGCTTTGAACTGGCGGAGTTTGAAAACAGAACATTACGTGCTCAAAAAGTCATGCATGACAAACAACTCGATGCCATGATTTTCACCACCGAGCCTAATGTTCGTTACTTCATAAGCTTTCATACCCAGTTTTGGCACAGCCCAACACGCCCTTGGTTTGTCATCGTGCCTGCCGAAGGCAAACCTATTGCCATCATCCCTGAAATCGGTGCAAGCGGTATGGCCGGTACGTGGATTGATAACATCATTACTTGGCCATCTCCAAGACCTGAAGATGACGGCATTAGCCTCGTCGCCAGCGCATTGAACTCTCTACCGTGTAAGCATGGCCGCGTAGGCGCAACGTTAGGGATTGAATCTCACCTGCGTATGCCAGTGAATAACTACTTAAAACTCACCACCATGGTGAAAAAAGACTTCGTGGATGTCTCTCTAGAAATGCACGGTCTTCGCCAGATTAAATCTCAAGCCGAAATCGAAAAAACACGTGAAATATGCCGCATCACTAACGTCGCCTTCGACAAAATCCCTACTTACGCTAAAGCAGGTATGTCTGAGCGCGAAATCTGTAAGCAGTTCCGCATTGATATGTTGCTAGAAGGTGCCGATGAGTGTCCGTACATCATTGCTGGCTCCGGTCCTGACGGCTATGACAGCATCATTATGGGCCCGACCGACCGCATTATTGAACCGGGCGATGTGCTGATTATCGATACGGGCGCGGTGCGTGATGGTTACTTCTCTGATTTCGACCGCAACTGGGCATTTGGTCACGCCAGTGAACAAACCAAAGCCGCGTATCGCGCCACCTATGAAGCCACCACTAAAGGTTTTGAAGCGGCGAAACCGGGCGCCACCACCACTGATATTTATAACGCCATGTGGAAAGTGCTAGAAGCCAACGGCGCACTAGGGAACGACGTCGGTCGTCTTGGTCATGGTCTGGGCATGGAGCTTACCGAGCGTCCATCTAACACCGCTACCGACAACACCATCCTAGAGCCAGGCATGGTGATGACGCTTGAACCGGGCATGGTTTACGCACCGGGCAAATCTATGGTGCATGAAGAAAATATCGTCATCACCGAAAACGGCGCGGAATGGTTGTCTGAACGCGCGGCACCTGAACTGATCATCATCGACTAATTCAACTAATCATAACAATAAGCCAACGCATGATATCCATGACGTTGGCGCCCTACTAAGGACTGGAAAATGAACACAACAAAGAAAAATGTATTTTTAGGCTGGGTTGCCGCCATTGCGGTTGCCTGTATATGGGGTGTTACTGGTGTCGTATCCAAACCACTCTCTATGGCCGTCGACCCAATGACATTAGTTTTCTTCCGCTACGTCACTGCTGTGATTGGCCTCTCTATTATCTACATGTTTACGTCTCGTAGTAAAAGTCTAAGTGTTGACCTAGGGAAGTCTCTTAAAATCGAGAAAAAAGATTTTGCACGAATCGCACTGTGCGGCATTGTTGGTCAAGGCGTATTCTCGCTATTTAACTTTCTTTCGCTAGCGCACATCGGCGCAACGGAAAACGGGGTAATCCAAGGCATGCAGCCGTTTGCGACCGTTTTCTTTGGCATGATGTTCATGAACTTTAGAATGAACAAAATTCAATGGGGTGCCTTCATTGCATCGGCGCTTTGTATTTACGCAATGAGTGTAGGGCCAACCAATTCTATCGAAGGTGGTACCGCGTTATTAGGTTATGTCTATGTGACATGCTCAATGCTTGCACTGGCATGGACAGCACACCTTCGTGCCAGCCTTGCAGACAAGTATGGTTCTGTTGTTTCTATGCTTTACCAATACATTTCTGTCGCGGTGATGGGCGTGTTTGTTGTCATTGCGATGGGACTCGACTTGTCGCAAATTTACATCATTTTCTCTAGCCCGCTACTGATTGGCCTGCTTATTTTCTTAGGTACTGGTATTTCAGGCGGTAGCTACCTAGTGCAACTCTACTCGTTCAAACAAATTGGCGTAGAAAAATCAACAATGGCATTAAACCTCATGCCACTGGTCGGCTACTTGGTTGCGGTTCTCACTCTAGGAGAAGAAATGGTTCTTAGTAAAACCATCATTGTTTCTCTTATTGTAGTTGCGCTTTACATCTTCACGAAATACGAAACAAAAGACACACCTGAAGAAACAATCACTCTTAAGACCCAAGAAGCAAAATAATTCATTACTTAACCAATGTTATACCGCAGGTGATTGATGACCAATCACCTGCAAATAGGAGAATGTAAATGTCTGTAGAATCTTCCGCAATTGAATGGCGCCGCCACCTACATCAGTACCCTGAGTTCGGTACTGAAGAGTTTAAAACCGCGGAGTTCGTTGCAAACAAACTAGAGGAATTTGGCCTAGAGGTGCACCGTAACATTGGTGGCACTGGCGTGTTAGGTATCCTTAAAAACGGTGATAGCACACGTTCAATCGGATTAAGAGCCGATATGGATGCCCTACGTATCCAAGAGCAAAATACCTTCTGTCACGCCTCTAAACATGAAGGCGCTATGCACGCCTGTGGCCATGACGGCCACACTGCCATGCTTTTAGGCGCGGCATGTGAGTTGGCACAATCGAAAAGCTTTGATGGCACGGTGTATTTTATTTTTCAGCCTGATGAAGAGCGAGGCACGGGCGCTAAAGCGATGATTGACGATGGTCTCTTTACTCGCTGGAATATGGACTCTATCTACGCCATGCATAATTTACCTGGTATTCCTGCTGGTAAATTTGTCACTCGTCCTAGCTCCATTATGGCTAGCGAAAGTAGTTTTGAAATTGTCGTCAAAGCAACTAGGATGGTCACGCCGCACTTCCTCACATGGGCACCGACCCTATCGTTGTAGGCGCGCAAATTGTCACAGCACTGCAAACCATTGTGTCTAGAAACCTCAGCGCAATTAATGAAACAGCGGTAATTTCAGTCACCAACTTCGAAACCAATGGCACCGTGAATGTTATTCCTTCACAAGTCACGATCAGTGGTGATACGCGTAGCTTCACTGATGAAGCGTTACATAAGATTGAAGCGGCTATTGAACGTATTGTCGCAGGTCAATGTATGGCAGCAGGCGTTGACTATCAGTACACATTTAACAACAGCTTCCTTTCTACCATCAATTCGCCGGAAGAAACCGAGTATGCCATTAAGGCCGCTCAACAGGTGGTAGGCATAGAAAACGTCGATGGCGCTTGTGAACCATTCACCATCAGCGAAGACTTCTCGTTTATGCTTCGTGAAGTTAAGGGCTGCTACATTTTAGTGGGCAACGGAACTGGTGAATGCGGCGGAACCGCATTACACAATCCGCTTTACGACTTTAATGACGAGATTTTGGGTCATGGTATCCAATATTGGAAAGCACTCGTAGAAGGGCAGTTAAACGCGTAGTTACCCCCAAAAACACCAACTTCGCAAAGCTAACTTGCCCAATTAACAAACAAAAGAGTACGTCACGGCGTGCTCTTTTTTGCTTAATAATAACTAGAGACATGAACAAAACAGCTCAATACTCACTATAGATTCAACATCTAAACTTAGAACCTTAAACTCAAGACGTTAACCTCAAGACGTTAAGGCTTTTACTGCTTTTACTGCTTTTACTGCTTTTTAGCAGCCTAGCCAGTTTCCAATTCATCTACTTCGCGGCTTCAAACGTTCCGGTAGACGACAACACAATCGTGACCAGTCACACCACCAGTGCGCTTTCTTCTTTCTTCTTTCTTCTTTCTAGTAAACAGTATGAAATGAAGATAAAGCGCCTTTCCTAAGCGCGTCGTCATACTCCTATTTATTTACCAGTAACCACTCACAGATAGAAGCTTCCTCAGCGCCTTTACATGTACTTGCTAATATCCCGTTGCTTTATGCAGACACAAAAAAAGCGCATCATCGATGCGCTTTTCATTGCTAAGATAGCCCGCCATAACCTACGATGCGGCGTACTCACCTTCCCATACGATACGACGGTAACGATCTGGATTGGTGTCCCCTTCGGTACTAAACAGCAAAACCACTGACTCTGCATTTAGACCCACTTGCTCATCCAAACCCTGCGTATGCAGTTCACGTAATGCACCCAGCGTGATCGCCCCTGACTCGCCACTGATGATTTTAGGATCATCGCTAAGAGGGTTACCCAAAATGCGCATACCATTCGCGGACACACTGTCCTCTACCGAGACAAAATAACGGCTGCAATCACGCAGAACAGGCCACGTCACCGGGTTCGGCTCACCACACGCAAGACCTGCCATAATGGAGTTCAAATCACCACTCACGTTCACCATATCGCCTTCTGCGCTAGTGCCTGAGCGATAAATACAATCTGCTGCTGCAGGCTCTGCAATAATAGTATCAAAGGTATCGGCGCCTAACTTATCCGCTAAATAGCCCAAAACACCACCTGCCATTGCGCCAACACCCGCTTGTAATACCACATGCGTCGGCATACCAAATTCAAGTGCCGCCGTTTGCTCAATCGCTTCATCCGCCATGGTCATGTAGCCTTGAGAAATCCACGTTGGGATTTCTTCATACCCTTCCCACGCCGTATCTTGTACTAGCATCCAATCATTTGCTTGCGCAGTTTCATTGGCAAGGCGCACGGTATCATCATAATTGACGTCGGTCACAATGCACTCCGCCCCTAAACCTTTAATGCGATCAACGCTGGCTTGTGCCGAGCCTTTTGGCATGTACACCACTGCATTTTGACCCATTTCACGCGCAGCCCACGCCACGCCAGTGCCGTGGTTTCCTGCGGTCGCCGTCGCAAACGTTAATGGTGCCTCAAGCTTTGATGACACGGTTTTTAAGTCGATGTCAGCAATATCCACATTCAAGTGCTTGGCCAATTGACGACCTAGTGCGTAGGAGCCACCCAATACTTTGAACGCATTAAGACCAAAACGCTTGGACTCATCTTTCACCAACACCGCTTTCACGCCTAACTGTTGCGCTAGGGCAGGTAAAGACACTAACGGTGTCGGCACGTAACCTTCAATTTTTTGGTGAAATTGACGCGCTTGAAGCGCTTGGTCAGCAGAAAACAGGGCGCTGGTTTTTCCAGAATAGAATTTATTGTTGGCGAGTTTGAGCATGGGAGGTACCTAAAAGAAACAAAATGAGAAGAATAAAACAAGCCATCCAACGATTTATCAAAATATGAGAGGAGGTGATAAATGCCGATGGCTCGTAGTTACTATGAATGACTATTTGATATACGCGATCGCTTCAACTTCAACCAAGGCGTCTTTCGGCAATCTTGCGGCTTCTACACAAGAGCGTGATGGTGCATTTTCAGTACCAAACACTTCCGTATAGACCTCGTTGAATGCGACAAAGTTTTCCATATCCGATAGGAAACACGTGGTTTTCACTACGCTATCAATAGACGCGCCAGCCGCCTCTAATACTGCTTTTAAGTTAGACAGCGATTGGCGAGCTTGCTCGGTAATGCCCCCTTCAACAAAAGCCATCGTCGTTGGATCTAGCGGTAACTGACCGGATGTAAAAACCAGCTCTTTAAATGCCGTTCCTTGTGAATAAGGACCGATAGCGGCAGGTGCTGACTCTGTATGAATCGTTGTTTTCATCTTAATTTACTCTTAAATAGTGTTTCAAAACATTACGACCGTAAAGGCATCTTATGCCCACTATGAGTCGCTCAAAAATACTCGAACTCGGGTTCGAGTATCCATAAAAATAACGATAAAACAATGCCTTAAAAGCCACGTCTAAAAAACAATAGTCAATAAAGCATTTCTAATAATGACCTAATTCTCTGGCAGTGCATCAGCACCCCCACAAAGGTCATTAATGTTAACTTTGATCACCATCACACATTCGAAGGAATTATCAAACAGCCCCGGCAATCAATTAACTTTATGTAACTATATAACTATAAATCTCTGCATCCATCAAGACTAAAGTTAAACTTTTTTATCGCAAACCCATCAAAATTGACAAATATCAATAAATTATTCGATTCAAGGCACTTTCAGTGCACTATAGTGAACCGCAAGACTTAGGTCACATTATTTGACTGAAATATCATTAATATCCTTCCCATAAAGTTCACAAATATGAACTATTCAGTGACGTTGATACACAACCTCACACCAATAACATTACGGGAACAGGGGTAACACTTGATGACTAACTACTTAAACCGAGGCTTTGAACTGGCGGAGTTTGAAAACAGAACGTTACGTGCTCAAAAAGTCATGCATGACAAACAACTCGATGCCATGATTTTCACCACCGAGCCTAATGTTCGTTACTTCACTAAGCTTTCATACCCAGTTTTGGCACAGCCCAACACGCCCTTGGTTTGTCATCGTGCCTGCCGAAGGCAAACCTATTGCCATCATCCCTGAAATCGGTGCAAGCGGTATGGCTAGGTACGTGGATTGATAACATCATTACTTGGCCATCTCCAAGACCTGAAGATGACGGCATTAGCCTCGTCGCCAGCGCATTGAACTCTCTACCGTGTAAGCATGGCCGCGTAGGCGCAACGTTAGGGATTGAATCTCACCTGCGTATGCCAGTGAATAACTACTTAAAACTCACCACCATGGTGAAAAAAGACTTCGTGGATGTCTCTCTAGAAATGCACGGTCTTCGCCAGATTAAATCTCAAGCCGAAATCGAAAAAACACGTGAAATATGCCGCATCACTAACGTCGCCTTCGACAAAATCCCTACTTACGCTAAAGCAGGTATGTCTGAGCGCGAAATCTGTAAGCAGTTCCGCATTGATATGTTGCTAGAAGGTGCCGATGAGTGTCCGTACATCATTGCTGGCTCCGGTCCTGACGGCTATGACAGCATCATTATGGGCCCGACCGACCGCATTATTGAACCGGGCGATGTGCTGATTATCGATACGGGCGCGGTGCGTGATGGTTACTTCTCTGATTTCGACCGCAACTGGGCATTTGGTCACGCCAGTGAACAAACCAAAGCCGCGTATCGCGCCACCTATGAAGCCACCACTAAAGGTTTTGAAGCGGCGAAACCGGGCGCCGCCACCACTGATATTTATAACGCCATGTGGAAAGTGCTAGAAGCCAACGGCGCACTAGGGAACGACGTCGGTCGTCTTGGTCATGGTCTGGGCATGGAGCTTACCGAGCGTCCATCTAACACCGCTACCGACAACACCATCCTAGAGCCAGGCATGGTGATGACGCTTGAACCGGGCATGGTTTACGCACCGGGCAAATCTATGGTGCATGAAGAAAACATCGTCATCACCGAAAACGGCGCGGAATGGTTGTCTGAACGCGCGGCACCTGAACTGATCATCATCGACTAATTCAACTAATCATAACAATAAGCCAAGGCACGCCCTGCCAAATGCGGGGCACTTTGCAGGATCTCATAATGAACACTATCGAAGAATTCAAAAACTGGGAAATCAACCTTCCACACACCCAAGCTCCGCGCATTGGTCGCGTCCATATTGGTTTGGTACAACTAAGTACGGATCATTCACTGGAAATGGATTGGGCAAAACTGCTGGGTACGCAAGCGGGTATTTTTAGTTCACGAGTTTACTACAGCAGTGAAATGACGCCTGAAGCGCTCGATAAAATAGCAAGCGGAATCAGCGAAGCGTCCGATCTGATTGCCTATGGCTTGCCCATGGATGTGATGGCGTTCGGTTGTACTTCCGCTTCCATCATTATCGGTGAAGAAAAAGTCGCGAAACTGCTCACGAAAAATAGAGGTGATATTCCAGCAACTAACCCTTGGACTGCGGCGCAAGCGGCGTTCAAGCACTTAGGCGCAAAGAAAATCGCCGTGTTTTCACCCTACCCAACTGAGGTCAACTTCCCACTCTATAACCAACTTACCGCTGCTGAAGCTTTGAAGTCTGCACGCTTGGTTCATTAGGGATAGAAAAAGATACCGATATCACCAAGATCTCGAAAGAATCCATGATGTCAGCGCTTGACCAAATCTTGCCGGACTCAGGGGCTGATCTCGTATTCATGTCTTGCACCAACTTACGTGTACTCGACCACATTCAAGAAATTGAAAACAAATTCAATATCCCTGTTGTCTGCAGCAACTCCGCGATGTTTTGGCATGCCATGCACTTAACAGGTCACACAGCACACTGCCCAGGTTACGGCAAACTTTTAAATCTATAAGGAAATAACCATGAGTAATACAACTAAAGGCTGGATAGCCGCGATTTTTATTGGTCTTCTTTGGGGCATCCCTTGGATCGTGGGCACACCAATCCTTGAAGTCATGGATGCGCAAGTCTTGGTATGGGTACGATATACCGTTGCTTTCATTACCTTATTTGTCATTATCCAAGTCAGCAATGCCATGGGTAAACCGCAAAAGAAAGTAGACTTCAAACTTAACTGGGAGAACCGTCATGATATCTTTTGGGCTGCTTGTTGTGGCATTATTGGTCAAGGCGCATTCAGTTTCCTTTCGTTTCTTTCTCTTGACTATATCACTGCATCTGAAAACGGCGTTATTCAAGGGTTAATCCCGATCATCATTCTATGTGTGGGCTTTATTCGCCACGGTGAGCGCTTCACTCCTTTACAAATCCTCGCAGCTGGCGGTGCTTTTGTCGGCGTTGCTATCCTTGTTATGGACCCATCTGTAGAAGGCAGTGGCTTTAACATTGGACACCTAATCTGCTTTGGTAGTGCCGCTAGCTTCTCAACTATGGCCTACGCTCGCGCTAAGCTCGCCGAAAAATACGGCTCTGTCGCCACCATGTACCACCAATTTGTCTTTGCTGCTATCGGCTTTGGTCTTTACTTATTGGTCGTTGGCGCTGATTTCTCATCTGCACTTGGTATCTTTAGCTCGCCGCTACGTGTGCTCTGCATTACCATCCTTGGTGTCGGCATCTCTGGTATTAGCTACCTTATCTACATCTACGCAATGGAGCGTGTTGGCGTAGATGGCACTGGTATGGCGCTTAACCTCATGCCTCTATCTTCTTTCGTCCTTGCTGTGTTTGCTTTGGGCGAAGCCGTAACACCTATCCGTTTGTTGGCCATTGCCGTCGTTATTGGCTCAATGATGATGTTTATGAAGTTTGCTAACAAAAAGAAAGCCGAGTCAGCACCAACAGCAAAACTGGCTGAAAGTAACTAACCGTGAACACGACGACTAAGGGATGGATAGCTGCAATTGGTGTCGCTTTACTCTGGGGAACAGAAGGATCGCTAGCGACAATGCCATTGCAGACTATCGACGCAAAAGTACTTGTTTGGCTTCGTTATTTGATTGCCTTTAGCGTCCTTTGCGTGGTCTTAGTCGTCGCCTCTTTTGCTAAACAGCAAACTCTCACCAAGAACCAGAGTTTAACCAAAAAACCGCCCCTTACTTTTCGCTGGGAACATCGCCAAGATATTCTAAAGCTTGCAGTATGTGGCATTGTCGGTCAGGGCTTGTTTAGCTTTTTCTCATTCCAATCTCTCGATTACATCACTATTTCTGAAAATGGTGTGATTCAAGGTCTGGTTCCCATCGCTATTTTATTCGTTGGATACCTTTGTTACGGCGAACGCTTTAGCGCATTACAAATACTCGCTGTTGGGGTTGCGCTATGCGGCGTAACGCTGCTTGTTTTTGCCCCCTCAACCGACGCTTCAGGGCTCAATATTGGTCACTTCTATTGTTTGATGAGTGTGATGAGTTTTGCGTCTGTCACTCACATTCGAGCTCAGCTAGCCGATAAGTACGGTGCAGCCTGTACGATGTGCTACCAATTTGGTTTTGCCGCCATCGGATTTTTAGCTTACCTCTTGTCTACCGACGTTAATATTCAGACCGCATTACTGCTTGCTCACCAACCTTTTGCCCTCACTTGCGTGATGATCCTTGGCTTATTTGTGTCTGGTATCGGTTATCTCGTCTATATCTATGGGATTGAACAAGTGGGTGTAGACAGCAGCAGCATGGCATTGAACCTTATGCCAATGTCCGCCTTTTTTATTGCAACTACGTTTTTTGATGAACCAGTCACGCCGCTTCGACTTTTCGCTATTTGCCTAATCATTGGCGCCATGATGTTATTTGCCAAACCTAGCCGTACATTGGCTCGCTCCTCACAAAGAGTCGTCAGCGACTCGTAAGTAACGCCAATCGTATGTGATTACTCACGCTAGTGATGCCAATTGTTAATGTGCTACCATAACCTAGACTTCACTAATAAGGGGAATTTCATGATTGTGTTACACACCTACCCGGCAACATTGGTCGCGACAAAATAATCTCTCACTTTCTTGATTACTTAACGACTTATTGCCCGGTATTAATAACCCGGGGTTATGTGTCTACTGCACACGTTTACATTTGTAAGTACCTAACCCTATTAAAATTATTCAAATCGTGTAAAACGTTTAGGTACCAACAATGACTTCTATTTTTACTCATCCAATTTCTATCAATGAACTTGGCTGGAAATCGTACTTCCAACAACAACTCACACTTGATGACTATGACAACACGGTAGTCGGTCGTATTATTGCCCATCATCGCAGTGGTTATATCGTCTGTACTGAGGAGCAAGAATTTCATTTAGAGCACCATGCTCAGCACCCTTCCATGACTGTCGGGGATTGGATCTTGCTAGACAACGAGCAGGCTTTTGTTCGCCTACTTGAACGTAAATCTTTATTTAGTCGTAAAGCGCCAGGTTCAAAAGTAGAAGAGCAGTTTATTGCCGCAAATGTCGACTGTGTGTTTATCGTTTGTTCACTCAATGACGATTTTAATCTCAGCCGAATTGAGCGATATCTAACGCTGGTTAACGAATCTCAAGCCGAGGCGGTCATTGTGCTCACCAAGTCTGATTTATGTCTTGATGCCGATGAAAAACGCCAACAAGTACAGAACCTCGATCCTTTCTTAATCATCGAAATGGTTAACGCACTGGACGCCGATACACTAAGCGGACTCGCCTCTTGGTGCCATCAAGGTCAGACTGTGGCGTTTATGGGTTCATCTGGTGTCGGCAAATCAACCTTAGTGAACAGCCTAATGGCATCCGAAATCCAAGCCATACGGTGGTATTCGCGAAGACGACAGCAAAGGACGTCACACCACGACGTCTCGCTCTATGCACAAGATGTCGCAAGGTGGACTGTTGCTAGATACACCCGGCATGCGTGAAATACAGCTTACGGCAAGTGAAGATGGACTAGCAGAAACCTTTAGCGACATTGAAGCGTTAATCGCGCAATGCCGCTTTAGTGATTGCCAGCATAGTAATGAACCAGGCTGTGCGGTGAGAGCCGCATTGGACACTGGAAGTGTGGATTCAAGACGGTTAGATAATTACTACAAACTGCTAAGAGAACAAGCGCATAACAGTGCTTCATTGGCTGAAAAACGCAGCAATGATAAGCAGTTTGGTAAATTTATCCGTTCTGTTCAAACCGAAAGTCGCAGTCGAAAGAAAGGCTACTAGGCTTATCGAACATAGCGGTTACACGCACTTATCCTAGCAATAATTTAGCCCTCTCCTTTCAAAGGCCCTAATCAATAGGGCCTTTTTTATATATCAAATTAATACAAACCATTAACATATAACACCACAAAAGCGCACATAAGGCATAATTTCATACTACATATGAATTAAAACTGGACACATATATTCGCAACTATATTATAACAACCGCAAACACACATTCTTACAATACAATTATAAAGGTACAAAAATGCAGAACTCTAGCTTGTTGGCTCGATATGCCAATGGCAATCTGGTTCTCCAGATTCTTGCGGGTATCGTCTTTGGTGTCATCCTGGCGATCGCTTCACCTTCAACAGCACAAAGCTTCGGAATGCTGGGTAGCTTGTTCGTTGGTGCGTTAAAAGCCGTTGCGCCCATTTTAGTTTTCATTTTGGTCGCGGCCTCAATTGCAAACCAAAAGAAAAATCAAACGACGCACATGCGTCCAATCATTATTCTTTACCTGATCGGCACCTTTACCGCGGCATTGACTGCTGTATTAATGAGCTTCCTTTTCCCAACCGAGCTTACTTTGGTGGCGGGAGCAGAAGGGGCAACACCACCACAAGGTATCGCAGAAGTTCTTCACACCTTACTCTTTAAGCTCGTCGACAACCCAGTCAGCGCACTGATGAATGCCAACTACATCGGTATTCTAGCGTGGGCTATCGGTCTTGGTCTCGCCTTACACCATGCCTCAGATACAACGAAAGCCGTTTTCGAGGACCTAAGCCATGGTGTTTCACAGATCGTACGTTTCATCATCCGCTTAGCGCCTTTTGGTATCTTTGGCTTGGTTGCGGCTACCTTTGCAACGACTGGTTTCTCAGCACTCGCTGGCTACGCGAAATTACTTTTTGTGTTACTGACTTCAATGGCGATCATCGCGCTTGTGGTTAATCCAATCATTGTTTACGTCAAAACCAAACAAAACCCATACCCATTGATTTTTCAATGTCTTCGTGAAAGTGGCGTGACAGCCTTCTTCACTCGTTCAAGCGCTGCTAATATTCCTGTGAATATGAATCTATGTGAAAAGCTTAAGTTAGATGAAGATACGTACTCAGTTTCGATTCCCCTAGGCGCAACCATCAACATGGCTGGCGCTGCGATTACTATCACTGTACTCACGTTAGCTGCTGTACACACAATGGGTATCGAAGTAGATTTATTAACGGCGCTGCTATTGAGCATTGTTGCGGCAGTCTCGGCGTGTGGTGCCTCAGGTGTCGCAGGTGGATCACTACTACTCATACCCCTAGCATGTGGGCTATTTGGGATTTCCAACGACGTTGCTATGCAGGTTGTTGCGGTAGGCTTTATTATTGGTGTTATTCAAGATTCTGCTGAAACCGCGCTGAACAGTTCGACAGACGTCGTCTTCACCGCTGCGGTATGTAAAGCAGAACAAGCCAAGTTAAGCTAGTTCACTCATGATAAGATTACAAAGGGCAGCGACTTTCGCTGCCCTTTTTATTATAAAGAACCAATCAGTTACGCGATAAATCTCGAGCCAGAATTAATGCTAAGCCAAACACTTGTAAAAACAACGCGATGTCTTTGAATAATGCCATCTCTTTTTCGGTCGCTTGCATCTCTTCAACAAGAGTTAAATTATCCAGATACAAGTCATCAATGATATCCCGTTGAGCTTGTTGCGATTGATTGATAACGCGCATCAACTCAGAAAGATTCTGCGTGGAAATCGCTGGAACGGGCCTCGTCGTCCAAGCAGTCAGTTCCTTAACCAGTTGCTCTTTGATTTTCGTATTCACTAGAGCGCCACCCGCCAGTGACATATCTAAATGCAGTAACAGCCCTTCACGTTTCCTTTCCAGTGTTTCCACCTGATTCCAAGCAAGCTGAATGGAATACAGATTCGACGCTTTTTTATCGGCAAACACGGTCAAATCCGCTGTCATCTTATCGAGTACTTGGCTTGATAGTACAATGGCCATCACATTAAGCATCAGCCCGATAGACACTGTCACCCATGTTGGGGGGAATTTGAACGTCATCGCCTAGAAAAGTCTATCGAAAGGTAAATAGTATAAATTGGAGACAATTAAGCCCAACATCACCACCAAGGTGAGTTGCATTCCCCATACCCGTCCCTTAAATTTTTTGAATAAAATGCCATGAGCATGCAGTACTCGCCCAACAATGAACGTACAGCCCAAGGCATGAATCCACAACAGTGGCGCGCCGTTAAATTCGACTAATGCCATTAAGATAAGCGTGATAGGTATATAGTCGACAGCATTGCCGTGCGCACTTCGGGCGATTTGCAACCCTTCTACGCCGCCATCGGCATAAGCGACTTGATTACTCCTGCGCTGTTTGATGACTTGCACTGACAACCAAATCATCAGTACCGCTAATAACGAAGCATACAAAGCTGTGACCATTAATAATCCTTATTTCTTAATGTGTTATTTATCGTGTTAACGCATAATGTTTGAGTGTAGAACACTCTTTCGTTTTCTCCAGATAAAACAAAGCCCAGCATTTGCTGGGCTTAATCGTTATTTAATTGTGTTCTCTTGGTAAACTAACCTTTGTATTTATAGAATACGGTGGATAGTGGTGGTAGGCGTAATGCCAGTGATTGCGGCTGTGACTCGCTTTCTATCCCTTCACTATTCACAGAGCTAATCACCTCAAACCCACTACCCGCGTATTTCTCATCGTCCGTATTAAGCAGTAATTCATAGCTTCCTGCTAGAGGCACCCCTAAGCGGAATGCTTCGTGCGGTACAGGGGTAAAGTTTGATACCACCAAAATACGTTCGCCATTGTCACTAATACGCTCGTGAGCAAGAATACTGGCTTCTGCCGCATCTTGAAGACGCCACTCAAAACCTTTCGGTTCTGAATCTAACTCAAACAAGGCTTTTTCAGCTTGGTACAATTTATTGAGATCACGCGTAACGGCTTGAACACCTTGGTGGCGCTCAAACTCCAACAAAAACCACTGCAATTGGTCATCATGATTCCATTCACCTGTTTGACCAAATTCCGCCCCCATGAAGTTTAACTTCTTACCTGGTTGCGCGTACATGTAACCTAAGTAGGCTCTTAGGTTAGCCGTTTGCTGCCACTCATCACCGGGCATTTTGTTGTGAATAGAATGCTTACCGTAGACCACTTCATCATGGGATAGCGACAGAACATAATTTTCACTGTGTGCGTAAACCAACGGGAAAGTAATCGTATCATGGTGATATTTGCGGTTAATTGGATCTTCTTGGATGTAGGAGAGGCTATCGTGCATCCACCCCATGTTCCATTTAAAGCCAAACCCTAAGCCACCCATAAAGGTGGGTGCAGAAACACCAGGGAACGCGGTCGATTCTTCTGCAATCGTCATGGCATTAGGGAAGTGCTTGTACACTTCTTCATTCATCCACTTCATGGTAGCGATCGCATCATAGTTTTCGCGGCCACCGTCAGCGTTTGGAATCCATTGATCGTGACTACGTGAATAATCGAGATACAACATCGACGCAACCGCATCAACACGAATACCATCAATATGGAACTGCTCAAACCAATACAGTGCATTCGACACTAAGAACTAGGCGCACATGTTCACGACCTAAGTCATAAATATACGAATTCCAATCTTGATGCCACCCACGGCGTGGATCAGGATCATGGAACAATGGCGTCCCATCAAAGTTTGCTAAGCCATGATCATCAGAAGGGAAATGTGCAGGAACCCAATCAAGTACCACACCCAATCCGGCTAAATGGCATTGTTCGACAAAATATTTAAAGTCATCTGGCGAACCAAAGCGACTGGTTGGCGCAAACAAACCCACAGGTTGATAGCCCCATGAACCGTAAAACGGATGCTCAGACACTGGCATCAACTCAACATGCGTATAACCCATGTCGGTAAGGTATGGAATTAACTCGCTCGCCAATTCACGGTAGTTAAGAAACTCACCTTGGGCATTGCGCTTCCATGATCCTGCATGCAGCTCGTAGAACGACAGTGCTTCTTTTCGTTTTTCCGTTACTAGGTCGGTTTTGCCATGCATCATCCTGCCATTGATAACGGCTATGATCATAGGTCACCGACGAGAACGATGGGTACTGTTCTGAATAGAAACCCCACGGGTCGGCTTTATGAGGCAAGCCTTCTCCATTTGGCCCTTTCATTTCAAATTTATATTGTGCCCCTTCGGCAAGCTCAGGAATAAAGATCCCCCACACGCCATAGTCAAGACGCTGCATTGGGTTGCGACGCCCATCCCACTCATTAAAGCTTCCGACTAAGCTCACCGCCGTTGCATGAGGGGCATAAACAAGAAAACGCGTACCTTGAACCTGCTGACCATCGCGTTCCAAAGACACAAATTGCGACCCCATATGGTGATACATCGCCTTTGGGGTATGCAACTCTTCGTATTCTGCGTACAAACCGTGATATTGATATGGGTCATCAATAACTTGTTCAGTACCACTCCAATCAACAGCCAACTGATAATGGGTGTATCTCAAATCGAGGTCTGATTCTAAGACAAAACCGGATGCCGCCTCTCGAACAAGCGGTAGGCGTTCGCCCGATGCTAAAACAACGGCCACATTATCCGCACCGGGAATCCAAGTGCGAAGTGCAATACCATCATCTTGTAAATAGGGACCTAAGAACGAAAACGGATCTGCAAATGCAGCATTCGACAATCGCTCGTATGCCTGATCTTGTCTTTTAAGCCTTGTTTTATTCAACGTTCATCTCCCTCGACCAAATCTGTCTCCTAATTGTAATTTTGTAGCATTAGAGACATCATAAAAAAGCCCGCGCAAGGCGGGTTACCAGCAATCTTTCATTGTACTTAAATCCCGTTATACAGGAAGTGATTCATTCGTGATTTTCGGGTGTAAGCGATTATAAAACACAGGATTTACACTATAAACTCATCACTACAAACTCATCCTAAAAAATGACCTTTATTGCATATAAATACAAAAAAGCACAGCCTTCAGAAACACAAGTCATTTGCTCTGAATCATGCTGTGCTTTTACCGTCTGGTGGACGATTATTCGCTAGCGCCACGTCTTACGTGCGACAGGTTTTTTGCAATTCTGTTAACACTTTCTTTTGCAAAAACTTCATCTAAGTTCATCGATAATTTACGACGCCAGTTAGGATATTCGTTAACGGTGCCCGGAATGTTAACCAAGCTTATCCATTTCCAACCAATCTTCAAGCTGAACACTCAATAGTGTGGATGAACCCGCGCCAAGATGTAATTGCAACGCTTCACTTAAATAGGTGTCCATAGGCACCATACTTGCGTCACGTCCTACCCCTTCCGGCAAGTAACCATGCCACGCAACACTATCCAAAATACCCTGTTTACATTCTAAGCGATCGTTAAACAATTCCTTTAGCTGTGCTTCATCTGGATACAAACCAATTTCTTGGCCCATTTTCAAATCATCGCAATGCCAGAAACCGCGTAATGTCGGCATATCGTGAGTACACAGAGCTGACATCGACTGTTCTGCATAATGCTTGGGTGAAATAAAACCACCATCTTCTGCGGTTTCAAAGAAGAACACCTTGTACGAATGCACACCCGCTTCACGCAAAATATCCACAATCTCGTCCGGCACGGTTCCTAAATCTTCACCAATCACACTACACTGATGACGGTGTGATTCTAGCGCTAAAATAGCCAGCATATCTGCCACAGGGTAGTAGATGTAAGCCCCTTTCGTCGCATTTTCACCTTTCGGGATCCACCACAAACGCAATAGGCCTAAAACATGATCAATACGTAACGAGCCACAATGTTTCATGTTAGCGCGTAATAACTTGATGTAGGCATCATAAGAAGTAGCATGCAACGCTTGCGGATTCAGTGGCGGTAAGCCCCAATTTTGACCTAAAGGACCCAAAATATCGGGTGGAGCACCAATGCTCGCGTCCATGACAAGATCACCATTATCGGCCCATGTCTCAGAGCCAGAATCTGCCACACCCACTGCAAGGTCACGATACAGCCCCACCGCCATGCCTTTTTCTTCGGCTAGCGCTTGAGCTTCATTAATCTGTGTATCAGCAACCCACTGTAAGTACATGTATAGATGAACTTTATCTAGATTTTCTGCGATAAATTTCTGCGTTCCAACATTTTCAAATCGACGGTATTTCTCAGGGAAAATCCAGGCCATCCCCAAACATTTGCATCCGCCGCATGAAGTTCCGCATGAATTGCATCAAATGCTGCTTGATGCATTAAGCTCTCACCACCTTGCTCGACAAAGTCTAAGAACATCGCCGCGCGTTCCGTTTGTTTATCAAGGTGACGCTGTTTAAATTGGTCAAACAGTAATGGCAAAACGCTCATTTTAAGCGCCGCAACTTCGGTGTAATTCACCCAATGAGAATCACGCGCTTTTTGCAAGCGAGCTTGGAACTCCGAGCTGCCTACTTTTTGCTGGGCATCGGCACTTAACGCAAACTCAGGTACTGAACTCACATCAATATATAAAACATTCAACCAACGACGTGAAGAAGGGCTGTAAGGGCTAGCGCCCTCTGGGTTTGCAGGGAACAACGAATGAATTGGGTTTAAACCCACAAAATCACCGCCTCGAGCAGCAATATCATTCACTAACTGTTTTAGATCACCAAAATCACCAATACCCCAGTTGTGCTGAGTGCGAAGCGTATACAGTTGAACACTTGGGCCCCAAAGCTTTTTACCTTGTTCAATCTGCGACTGCTTAAAACATGCCTTTGGCGTACGAATAAGAGTCATTTCATACGGTGTCTTACGACGTTTTCTTTCCAAATAGAGTTTGTGGTAACCCCAAGCTAAATCATTTGGTAACGAAAATACTAAAGGGCCACCCTCAGCGCGCTCATCACGAACGATTTGAGACTGAAGATAGCCTTCAAGTACTTCTCCCTGCTCCGTTTCTAGACGCCAACTAAAATCACTCTCTCGAGCACTCGCGCCAAGGTTAAGTTCCACCTCTATAGCATCGCCGTCTTTCACGACAAGTACCTAGGCTCAAGTACTTCTTTTTTGTGTTTTCTCTCTGCTGATTTCAGCAAAGTCTCATCGTTGGTCGTGTCATAGCCTAAAGACGCAAGCAGACGAAGAATAATATCATCTTCAACTTTCGCTTCACTGCCCCACGCACTCACGTAGCTGTCGGCTATTTTTGCCATCTCAGCAACTTGCTTTAATGCTGTTTGTTCTGTCATCGCTCTCTCCGAAGGACATCTATTACCTTCAAATCGGTAGGGTAATTAATTTATAAAAAGGGAAAAGCCAAGGCACGAGGCCTTGGCTAAGCTTGCTTAGCGAGATACCGCTTCAAGCTTCCAGATGTTGTTCACATAATCGCGAATAGAGCGGTCTGATGTGAATTTACCCACTAAGGCCGTATTCAAAATCGCCTTCTTCGCCCACCCAGCTTGATCTTGATATTGTTTGCTCATATCTTCATGCGCTTGTACGTAAGACGCAAAGTCTGCCAAACATAGGTAAGGGTCACCACCATCTAGCAAGCTATCGTAGGTCGCACGAAGTAAACCTGGTTGACCTGGTGAGAACTCGTCACCTAACAGTAAATCTAGCGACGCTTTTAGTAGTGGGTCGGCATTGTAGTAATCGTAAGGGTTATAGCCTTGCGCTTTCACCGCTTGAACACCATCTACATCCAAACCAAAAATGTAAATATTCTCATCACCGACTTCTTCACGGATTTCAACGTTAGCACCATCCATCGTACCAATCGTTAATGCGCCGTTTAGGGCCATCTTCATGTTACCCGTACCTGACGCTTCTTTACAAGCAAGAGAAATTTGCTGAGAAACATCAGCAGCTGGAATGATGATCTCAGCCATACTGACACGGTAATCAGGGATAAAGACCACTTTAAGCTTGTTACCGATACGAGAATCGTTATTGATCTTCTCAGCAATCTTGTTAACCGCGAAGATGATTTCTTTCGCTAGGTGGTAACCCGGTGCTGCTTTCGCCGCAAAGAAACAGACACGTGGCTCACATTCGAAACCCGGTTCATTCAGAATACGGTGGTACAGAGAAAGAATATGTAGCAAGTCTAGGTGCTGACGCTTGTATTCGTGTAGACGCTTAATTTGAACGTCGAAGATGGCGTTAGTATCGAGATCAATCCCCATATTTTCTTGAACCCAATCAGCAAGTCGCTGTTTGTTTTCTTTCTTAACCGCCATGAATTCTTTTTGGAATTTCGCGTCTGTCGCGAACTGAGCAATGCCTTCTAGCTGCTCAAGTTTTGCTGGCCACTCAGAACCAATTTTGCCCGTAATTAGGTTCGATAAACCTGGGTTACAGAATTTCAACCAACGACGTGGCGTAATGCCGTTCGTGACGTTCGTCAATTTACCTGGGAAGATTTCGTTGAACTCAGGGAACAAGTCTTTCTTAACCAGTTGCGAGTGAAGCGCTGCCACACCGTTGACTTTATAAGAACCAATCACACATAGGTTGGCCATGCGAACCATACGGTGGAAACCTTCTTGGATGATAGAAAGCTTCGCTTGCTTCTCACCGTCACCAGGCCACATCTTGCGAACTTCTTGCATGAAGCGATGGTTGATTTCAAAAATGATTTCCATGTGACGTGGAAGAAGACGGTTGATCAATGACTCAGACCAAGTCTCTAGTGCTTCTGGAAGCAATGTATGGTTCGTGTAGGCGAACGTGTGTGCACTGATTTCCCATGCTTCATCCCAAGAGAGACCCTTCTCATCAATCAGGATGCGCATCAACTCAGGAATTGCGATAGTTGGGTGCGTATCGTTAAGTTGAATCGTCTCCTGCTTAGGAAGATCGGCAAGAGCAAAACCTGCCGCTTCATGGCGACGTAGAATATCGCGAACTGACGCTGCTGAGTGGAAGTACTGCTGCATTAAACGCAGAGTCTTACCTTTCTCATGGTTATCGTTCGGGTAGAGCACTTTAGTGATGTTACCTGCATCGATGAGCGAGTGTTGCGCTTCGAAGTAATCACCGTTGTTAAAGCTTGCTAGTGAGAATGGTGCAATTGCCTGACATTCCCAAAGACGCAGTGGATAAACGGTGCTTGATTCGTAACCTACGATAGGAAGATCCCAAGGCATTGCTTTTACTTCCATGCCCGGTACCCAAGTACGTACTTCTTTACCGTCAATGAATTCAACGTCTACATGACCGTAAAAACCAATCTGTTGCGCAAGTTCTGGACGAGCGACTTCCCACGGATACCCTTCCACACCTCGCCATGCATCCGGTGCTTCTTTTTGGCGACAGTCTTGGAAAGACTGCTTAAATAGACCGTACTCATAGTGAAGACCGTAGCCCACCGTTGGGTATTCTTGAGCAGCACAAGAATCCATGAAACAAGCGGCAAGACGACCTAGACCACCGTTACCAAGTGATGGGTCACGCTCTTCTTCAAGCAGGTCTGTTAGGTTATGGCCCAACTCTTCCATGGCTTGAGTGATTTGCTCATATAGCCCCATGCTGATCAAGTTGTTACCTGTCAGGCGGCCAATTAGAAATTCTAAGGATAGGTAGTTAACGCTTTTTGCGTTTTTAATGCGGTCATCCGCTTCTGTTGCAAGTAAGTCAAAAGTGGTGAGTTCTGCCAAAGCGCGACCCATAGCCAAATACCATTGGCGCTCGGTTGCGGTTTCTACTGTCGTTGCATAAGTAGCAGATAGGTGTTTTTTAACACTTTCTTGGAAAGAAGCTTTATTGAATTTTTTCTGTTGCGCAGGTTTCATTAAGAAATCTCACTTTAAGTTTTATCCATCTGTCACATATCGTGCATGGTGACGTCTCCTTAAACATCCTCCTATCTCCGACTCCGTGGAGGATGAGTGACGAGGGCGTAGAGGGCGTACTCCCCCCATTAAGTGATCAATATCTCATTGCGCTCGAGCTTTAGCTTTTATCCGGTGATACCGATCACGCCAACGTCACTTTTACTGTAATCGCTAACTAAGTCGTTACCGTGAATTAGATGCATATCAAATTCAATATTTGAGTCTGAGATCACAATTGCATTCAAATTTTCACCTAATCAGGCCAATTTTTTGTATACATGACGCGAAATGCAGACCGTAAACAACCAATCATATGTGATTTAAATCACAAAAATGCGGCGTAGTTGGTGTAAAAAACGTTTTATGAACAAAATCTAGCCATTGATCAAACATTGTAGAGCTAGACCTCGCCTACCATCGGAATGGCATCGTTAAATCGGTTAATTTATCACCAAACTTCTTCATGAAAGACGCTAACGGTTAGCACATACTCTAACTATAAAAATGACAGGAAATATCTATGTGGATTCCTTCAAAATTAACTCGCCCTGGACGCTTACATAACGCGATCGTTCGCCCACGAGTTTTGGATCTGCTTTCGCAGGCCCCTTTTACAAGCTTGTTCTTTTTCGCTCTCCAGCTGGCTACGGTAAAACCACCATGGCAGCTCAGTGGCTATCAGACAAACCACATGTTGGCTGGTATAGTATTGATGAAAGTGACAATGACTCCTTTCGCTTCGTCAATTACCTCCTTCAAGCGATTAATAAAGCCACCAGCAATAGTTGTCCAAACGCCCAAAAACTAGCAGAACGTCGACAGTTTTCATCCTTGCACTCACTGCTTGGGGAGGTATTTTCCGAACTCACCTGTTACCACCATGAATGCTATGTTGTTCTTGATGATTATCACCTCATCCATGATGAAGATATTCATGAAGCGATGCGTTTTTTCCTCAAACATATGCCAGATAATATTACGCTTGTTGTCACCAGTCGCGGCAACCCACCACTGGGTACTGCCAATTTGCGCGTACGTGATCTTATGATCGAAATTGGTAACGAATTACTCGCGTTTGACACCGAAGAAACCACACGATTCTTTAATCTTCGTCTAGCCGACGATATTGATGATGAAACCGCAAATTCTCTTAGAACCTATGTCGAAGGGTGGCCGTCTGCGTTGCAATTGTTTGCGCTGCAAGCTCAGCATCAAAAACGCACATTGGCGCAATCCGTGGAAACAATATCGCAGTTTAACCACGCCCACCTTTGGGATTATCTAATTGAGGAAGTCTTTGATTTACTAGATAAAGACACCAGAAAATTCCTGATGCAATGTTCTGTTTTAGACCATTTTAATGATGACCTTGTTACCGCATTAACCAAAAGAAATGACGCGCTGAGCATGATTGAGTCGCTCAACCGATTCGGATTGTTTATCTACCCGCTTGAAGGCGAAAACAACTGGTTTAGATTCCATAATCTGTTTGCTGAATTCCTCTCGCATGAACGTAAAGCACGCATTCCCCAACAAGAGCTGGATCTTCATCTTGCCGCGGCCAACGCTTGGCTCGAACAAAGTGTTCCTCACCAAGCACTTAGACACGCTAGATTGGCAGCCAATAGTGAGCTGGTTGTGACCATTCTCAATGAGTTTGGTTGGAAAATGTTTAACCAAGGTGAACTTGAGACTCTCGAAGAAGCGATTAAAGTCCTAAACGACAACCAACTCTATAGCCACCCTCGCTTATGTATGTTGCAAGCATGGCTTGCTCAAAGTCAACATCGCTACAATGAAGTGGGTGAGCTGATCGCTAAGTCAGATGAGGAAATGGCCGCTCGCAGTATCGAGCGCTCTCAAAAGGAGGATGGGGAATTTAACGCACTTCGAGCGCAGGTTGCCATTAACCAAAACTCTCCGCAAACCGCATTAGAGTTGGCGGAGTTGGCACTCGGTGAGCTGGACCATTCGGTTTATCGCAGCCGTATTGTTGCCACCTCTGTTGTCGGAGAGGTCAACCATGTCACGGGACAACTCAGTCGAGCGCTACCTATGATGCAGCAAACTGAAAAGCTGGCTCGTCAATATCATGTTTACCACCAAGCGCTATGGGCGCAGTTGCAACAAAGTGAGATATTAATTGCACAAGGTTATGTCCAAGCGGCATACGAAGTACAAGAAAGCGCGTTCCGTTTAATAGAAGAGCAGCAGTTGCATCAAGTTCCTATGCACGAGTTCTTGTTGCGAGTCAGAGCGCAAATCCTATGGTGCTGGAACCGTCTTGATGAAGCCGAAGAGTGCGCGTACAAAGGGTTAGATATCCTTGGCAAACACGAACCAAGTAAGCATCTGCACAGCTACTCTATGATTGCGCGAATCGCCATTGGACGCGGTGAGCTAGATAAAGCCTCGAAGATCATCGAACAAATACAGCACCTAATGAAAGAGTCTACCTATCACGTTGACTGGACGGCCAATGCTTCGTTATCTCTACTGCTCTATTGGCAGGCAAGAGGAGACGTAGAAGCGATTGAGCAATGGCTTGAAACCGCGATTAGACCGGATAACGCATGCAATCATTTTCTGCAACTTCAATGGCGTAACATTGCCCGCGCCCAAATTGGCCTTGGACAATTTGATGCAGCAAAGGAAACACTCGCGTTTTTGGCCAAAGAAGCAGACAACTATCAATTGGTCACTGACACCAATCGAAACCTGATAGTAGAAGCGATTCTTTGGGTTCAACTGGGTGATGATGAAGCGGCAAAAGTGCGCCTAAAAGAAGCGCTCGTGCTCACCAACCAAACTGGCATGATTGGCAATTTTCTTATCGATGGTGGCACGATTGGTCACTTGCTTGAAAAGCTTGCTTCTCGCTCCGAACTTGGCGATCTAGAGCGCCACCGTGCGCAGTTGTTGATGAAAAATATCAACACCACGCAACGCAGTCGCTCTGTGCACTTTAATGAAGAGTTCGTAGAGAAGTTAGTCAATCACCCTAATATTCCTGAGTTAGTACGTACTAGCCCGCTAACCCAGCGTGAATGGCAGGTTCTGGGACTCATTTACTCAGGCTTTAGCAATGAGCAAATTGCACAAGAGCTCGATGTCGCGGGGACCACAATAAAAACGCACATTCGTAACCTTTACCAAAAACTTAATATTGCTAACCGTAAAGAGGCCATCAGCACCGCAGAGAATTTGCTGCAATTGATGGGGTATTAAGCGTCTGACCTATATCGGATCGATTACTTACCGTTAGGCCTTTTACTGCCATTAGACCTACTATTTATCCTCATACCCCCTAGCACCACGCTAATCACTGACATAGTGCGGCGCTAGGGTTTAAGCATAAAAAAACGCTCACAGAAGAGAGCGCTTGGGAAAATGAGTCGTATCCATCAATAGACATTGGAAGCCCTCCCGGACGAAAAACCTCCATCTCAACCCCAATTATTCTCTAATGCCCCTTAACCGCATGTTACGGCGGCGCAGATACTCAAGCGTAATAAGCAAGAGCACTGACATCAGAATTAATAGCGATGCGACTGCCAGTATTGTCGGGCTGATTTGCTCTCGAATACCCGACCACATTTGTCTTGGTACGGTGCGCTGCTCCGCTCCTGTCAAAAACAGCGCCACGACCACCTCATCAAATGACGTGCCAAACGCAAACAAGCCACCCGATATCATACCGGGACGAATCAAAGGAAAGGTCACCTTCCTAAAGGCATAAACCGGATTCGCACCTAAACTGGCCGCTGCTTTCGTGAGAGTATGATCAAAACCACTCAGCGTCGCACTCACGGTAATGACAACAAAAGGCGTACCGAGAGCGGCATGGGCCAGAATAATCCCAGGCATGGTTTGAGCAAGACCAAAACGGGTATAAAAGAAGTACATGGCCGCCGCAGAAATAATGACAGGCACAATCATCGGAGAGATAAGCAGCGCCAAAATCACATTACGAAACGGCAACTTTGAATTCGATAACCCTAATGCCGCTAATGTCCCTAGCAGCGTCGCCAACAACGCCGCCATCGAAGCGATAAACGTACTGTTTTTCAATGCTTGCAACCATTGCTGATTAGTAAACATCTCCTGATACCAACGTAGCGAATAAGCGGCGGGATCAAGATTAAGCATACCTTCTGTAAAGGTAAAATACGGCGTCGCATTAAACGATAACGGTACAATAATCATAATCGGCGCAATTAAAAACAATAAGACCATGCTGCAAAACATCAAGTACGCCCAATAGCCTGATCGTTCTATCCGAGATGCGTAGATAGGTAGAGCCATAACGTTAACCTCCCACTCGAAGATTGTTGATACCAACCACACGGTTGAATAAGTAAAACAGCCCGAGAACAAGTACTAATAACAACCCACCGAGCGCGCCAGCCATTCCCCAATTCAATGAGGTTTGCATGTGATACGCGATCATATTAGAAATCATTTGCCCGCTGCGACCGCCTACCAGCGCAGGAGTAATGTAAAAACCAATCGACAAAATAAAGGTCAGCAAACATCCGGCCCCTACGCCGGGTAATGTTAACGGCATATAGACTTGAGTAAACGCGATGCGTGGCGTCGCACCTAATGAGCGCGCCGCTCTAAAATACGTAGGGCTAATACCCTTCATCACGCTGTATAGTGGCAATATCATAAACGGCAGTAAAATATGCACCATGGCAACCACGGTACCAAAGGTGTTGTGGATCAATGACAAGCGCTCATCAATCACCCCCAACCAGACTAATAGGTCATTCACCACCCCCTGATTTTGTAACAACACAATCCAAGACGTTGTCCGCACAAGGAGCGAGGTCCAAAACGGCAATAAGACCACAATCAATAACAAGTTCGCACGTTTATCCGGTAAATTTGCTAACAAATACGCCAACGGATACGCCAAAATCAAACACACTACCGTGATGACCAAAGACATCCAAATCGTCTTATAAAATAACCCCAAATAAATTCGTCTCGACTCCACTTGCTGGACAATCGATCCAGACTCGTCCACTTTGAGATCAAGGGCTGAGAGGTAAAAGTGGCTGGTATAAGAGGAATTAAGGTTTTTTATCGCGCCCCAATACTTCGCTTTTGCCCAACGCTTATCGATCGCCACTAGCTGTGCATAGGAGACCGCCTCCCCATCGAGCTTGCTCAGTTTTCGACTAGGTTTTCATCAGCAGACTACGCATTCCCGCCATTTCGATATTCAGTCGGTTGGCCAATTTAGGCAGCGTCTTAGCTAAATAGAGCGCTTTAATCTCCTGAGCGAAGAGATTGCTAACGTGATCGCTGGGTTTGGAGCCAGCTTGCCACTCCACAATCGCCACCGAGGTTTGAGGAAGCGCATTGACCACGGAAGAATTATCAACACTTCGATGCAACATTTCTAAAATCGGAAAAGCAAACGTCAACAAGATGAAACAAACCAAAGGAAGGGTTAGGAAAAGGGATCGCGTTTGTTTCCGTCGCTCTGCTTTCGCTAATTGCTGCGATAAATCTAGCTCTTCGTTTGTGAGTTGCTTGTGTAAGGTCGTGACCGATTCAAGGGAAGACAATTCGCGACTCATACCATCATCTCCTCTTTCTCGGAAGATAGCGACTGCGAAGAAACACAATCAAGCGCGTGGCAATCTTCCATTCGCCAGCCAAGTTCAACCTCTTCACCGAGTTGTACGCCCAGCCCTTGCTCTGAACTGTTTGGTACTTTAACCACCAAGCGCGCCAACCCCGCAACATCAATGATCAATCGAAAGTGATCGCCGTGATAAATCATCTCTTCCACCCTTCCCGCCACTCGGTTCGGAATGTCGGGTCCATAAGGATGCAATATAATTTTTTCAGGCCGCACCGATAACATAGTGTCGCTTTGCGCACCGCCAATAAGCACCGGTTTTGCCTGCAACTGGTGAGGACCAACGCGCACCTGGCAGCGGCTTTGCTCCACTGATTGAACCTGCCCTTTTATCTGATTATTTTCACCGATAAATTGCGCAACAAACGTGTTACTCGGCGATTCATACAACTCACTGGGCGGCGCTAATTGTTGTACCGCGCCATCGTTAAAGACCGCAATACGATCCGACATCGTTAGCGCTTCATCTTGATCATGGGTCACGTATAAAATCGTAATGCCAAGCTTTTCATGTAGATGCTTAATTTCCATCTGCATGGTTTCTCTGAGCTTCTTATCCAGCGCCCCCAAGGGCTCATCCATCAACACGAGCTTGGGTTCAAAGACTAAGGCTCTGGCTAACGCTACCCTTTGCTGTTGACCACCCGACAATTGCTTAGGGTACCGATTGGCAACGTGTGATAATTCAACCATCTCAAGCACATCCGCCACTCTTAGCTTCACTTCTGCCACCGACATCTTTCGAACTTTAAGTGGGAAAGCTAAGTTCTCAGCGATCGTCATATGCGGAAACAAGGCATAGTTTTGAAACACCATGCCGATGTCTCGTTTATGCGGCGCTAAATTATTCACGGGCGTGCCATCGATATAGATCTCGCCATTGGTCGCGGTCTCAAACCCAGCTAACATCATCAAGCAGGTCGTTTTTCCCGAACCAGAAGGTCCAAGCATGGTGACAAACTCTCCGGGAGCGATATTTAAGTTAAAGTCTTTAACAACCAGGTTTTTTCCGTCATAGGTTTTCTTCACATGCTGAAAACTCACATAATCCGTATTATTCGCTTTCATTTCTCTGCCTTCATCCATTTGAAAACAGAGCACCCCAAAGGGTGCTCACCGATAGTGTTGCTTACAACTTGTACTTAGATAGGTCAGGTCTGGAAGCGAGTGATGCTTCAACAAGACTAATTACCGCTTGACGTTCCTCGCCTTGAAGCAGCTGACGAGGTGGACGAACTTGCTCTGATCCGCGACCGCAAACTTGCTCAGCGAGCTTGATGCATTGCACTAGAGTTGGAATGGTGTCGAGTTTAAGTAGTGGTAAGAACCAACGATAGATTTCCAGCGCTTCGGCATAGCGCCCTTGGCTGGCTAGTTTATAAATGGCCACCGACTCAGCTGGAAAGGCATTCGTCAGTCCCGAAATCCACCCCGTCGCACCCAGCATTAATGATTCTAATGCGATGTCATCCACACCGCTGAAAACCGTAAAGCGGGAATCAAACTCATTGAACAATTCGGTGATTCTACGGGTATCGGTTGTGGACTCCTTTATCGCAACAATATTGTCGAACTGCGCCAGTTTTGCCATGATTTCAAGATTCACATCCACACCATAAGAGACTGGGTTGTTGTAAATCATCATTGGCATTTCGGGAGTCGCTTCCGCTAACGTGCGGTAATACTCGTACGTTTCTGAGTCTGACGTTCGATACACCATCGCTGGCATCACCATACAACCATCAACGCCTATCTTTTTTGCATCTTGCATATAATCAACGGCCGCCGAGGTAATCGACTCCGCCGTTCCAGCGATTAATGGCACCCGACCTGCTACCACCTCTTGAGCCGCTTGCAATACTTGACGCTTCTCTTCTGGATACAGCGCGCAGTTCTCACCAACTGTGCCTAAGCATATGATGCCATTTACCCCATCATTGATCTGATTATCAATCACTGACTGTGTGGCATCTAAGTCGATCGTCAGGTCGCGTCTAAACTGAGTACTTACTGCTGGGTATACCCCTTTCCAATCAATATTCATTCAATTCCTTCCATTTGTATATTGTATGCAATTTTAAGTTCGAGCAAAAAGCCCATCATGCCCCAACCTCAAGTTGGGATGAATTTTCAAGTACTGCATGCGCAGCTGCTAGATCGGCTAGCGCACTACCCACTGATTTATATAGTGTTATTTCCTGTTCGCTATTAAGCCCTTTCCTGTAACCAGAGACCTTACCGCGACCCAAAACTTTACCGCTGCATAGCTCTGGTAACTCAGCGATGATCTGTTCCGGTGAAAACTCGCCCTCTGCAATGGGGATGAGTAACTCGCCAGCTTCAGATAAAACATTGATACGACTGTCAACATACACCTTAGATCGCAACACCAATGGTGTATCGCACTCACGCCTATCGCGATGATGATTACCCACCAAGTCCACATGCGTCCCCGCCCTTACCTGTTCGCCCTTAAAAATCGGCGCTGGCGAGCCCGTCACACAAGACACCATATCGGCGCACTGCAGACCTTGCTCAACCTCACTGACAATACTCACTTGGTATTGCCGCTCTCTCGGTAGCGCCTGGTATTCCGCACCATGAACAATTTTTTCGGCTGTCATCGCGGATTTTTGTTGGTTTCTGCCCCATATCATTACGCGCTTCAAAGGTCTGATAGCGGCATACGCCCAAGCAAAATAAGCCGCCAAATGACCATTACCACAGATCAGAAGTGTATCTGCGTCCGAGCGCGCCAAATAATCGGCAGCCAATGCCGACGCCGCTGCCGTACGCCAGTACGTCAATACTTTCGCATCCATAGAAGCCAATGGCGCACCGTCCTGACGGCGAAAAGCCAACAATCTTGATGACAACACGTCTTTACCATCTGAGATGTTGCTTGGAAAATACGTGAATGTTTTAACGGCAATCAGCGCTTCATTCCAAGCTAGGTAATAACGCTAATGCATCATCACTTTCTTTTGACAGGTGCATCACATTCCGCTGCGGCACCGTTGCCGGTTGTGCGTACACTGTTCTCATTACGCTAATCAGCGAACTCATATTTAGCACGCGCGCTATCTGGTCCGACTCAAAGGTATCCATGATTTCTCCGTTGTTCATGCTGAGACACCAGAATTAACTCGCGCCTCAGCTTTTAAGGATGAGTTCTAGTTCAACAGCCAAGTATTAAACTCTTCATTGAGTTCATCGGCATAATCTGACCACCACTCATCGTTAATCAGGAATGCGGTGTCAAAATTGCCTGGCGCTGTCGGTAAACTGGCGAGAATTTCAGGGCTGACTACCGCTGATGAAGACTTTCTTGTCGGCCCATAGGCGACGTATTTCGCCTGCTCTGCCAGTGGCGTGGTGCCAGATGAGAAAACGATAAAGTCCATCGCCTTTTGAAGGTTCTTACTGCCTTTCGGAATCGCCCAACCGTTCATATAGCCGATTTGACGATCCCAAATAATCTTAAATGGCTGCCCTTCATCTTTCGCCGCATTGTGAATACGCCCATTGAATGCAGACGCGATCACCACCTCTTTATCCGCTAGCATTTGTGGCGGTTGTGCGCCCGTCGTCCACCATAAAACTTCAGGTTTAATCGTATCGAGCTTCGCAAACGCTCGCGCTCGACCTTCTTCCGTTTCAAGTTGGCTGTACACCTCTTCTGGCTTAACACCATCGGCTAGCAGCGCCCACTCAAGGTTTCCTTGCGGCTGCTTTTGTAGTGCGCGACGACCAGGAAAATTCTGCAAATCAAAGAGATCAACCAATTTGCTAGGCACTGGCTTACCAGAGAAAGCCTCCTCATTCACCGCCAAAATAGTGGAAACAACAATAGTGTTGACCGCGCACTCATGAATCGCGCCATCAATAAAGTCATTCTCCGCAGGGGTTCCATCGCTTCCTTTTGGTAAGATGCTCGGATCAAACGGTTCTAATAAACCTTCTGCACAACCTCGTACGATGTCTGGCTTATCAAGGGAAACTAAATCCCAACGGACATTATTCGCCTCAACTTGTGCCTTAATCTCCGCCAAGCCACCGCTAAAGTCCTCTGAAACAATGGTCGTTCCTGTACTGGCAATAAATGGCTTATGATAAGCCTCTACTTGGCTCTTCGTAAAAGCGCCCCCCACGACACAACGGTTAATTTATCTTCTGCTGATGCATTAAACGACGCCGCCGCAGTGATTGCAGACAGCATTATTGTCATCGGCACCAAGTTCACTCTAGACATATTCCTTTCCTTTTTTGTCTTTTCCATTAAGGCATCTTGGTACGACTATTTGACGCCATTTTTGTTAACTGTTTATTAACATAATTGTTAAGTATATTTTATACAATATTTAATATTAAAAAATTTTAACTAAATCGGCGTAGTGTGAAAGGCGCCACATTTAGCGACGTTGGCTGCTTGGCGATCATCTGCCCTAGCAACTCAGCCGTAATCGCGGCATGAGTTAGCCCTAAATGTTGATGTCCAAATGCCAACAAAATATTGTCATCACAGATGGCATCAATCACTGGCAGTGAGTCACTAATTGTCGGGCGACTGCCCATCCATTCTTCGCTCAACATCGCTTTATCAATGCCGTCTTGAAGCATGATGTCACCTTGCTCAGCCAGTAGCCGAGTACGGTGTTTATTGAAAGGGGCGTGACTCCCTGCATACTCCACTGTCCCTGCTAATCTCAAGCCATATTTCATAGGCGTCATAATAAATTTTCGATCCGCACTGCTGACCAGGTATTGACAGGCGATCTTGATGATTATCGACCATCACGTGATACCCTCTCTCCGCCTGAATCGGCACTTTAATGCCCGTTAACGACTCAACAAAGTGACCGGAATGAACCCCCGCAGCCACCACAACTTTATCAAAAGACAAGATACTACTGGTACTGTGAACTTCAGCGTTTGACGTGATCTCTTCCACCTCTTCTTGGATGAACTCACCACCGAGGGAAGAATACGATTTTTCTATTGCAAGGCACATTTCATAAGGCTCTAAGGTATGCCCAGTGTTGGGGAAAAACACCCCATGACGTACTTGTAACC
Organism: Vibrio sp. GJ43-1; assembly: GCF_055808835.1. NCBI lineage: Bacteria > Pseudomonadati > Pseudomonadota > Gammaproteobacteria > Vibrionales > Vibrionaceae > Vibrio > Vibrio sp. GJ43-1. The sequence goes on from NZ_CM147885.1 coordinate 439,487, forward strand.
CAATCTTAGGCACCCTTTTTCGTACCTGTTTTTCATCCCAAATCTCGTACTCTACTTTGCAATTCTCAAGTGAAGGGAGGGTCTCTTGATACGCTTGAAACAAGGCTTCATTTTCAAACACTAATAAAGACCCATCCATTTTAATTAGCCCTTGTTGATGGGATGGCTCAAGTAACCGAAACCAACTATCCACTGCCGCCAGATTCAAACTACTTAGCGCCTTAGTCGACACTTGATATGTTTTTTTCGTGCGCTCAATAGGAAGCGAATCATCCATGGAAGCGTAGTAAAAACGTCTCTCCAGCGAATCGACAATGGGCTTTGAGGCGAAAACAACATACTCGGGATTTGCAGCAAAGTACTGGGGCTTGCCAAAGGAAAAACTTGCTCTGTGGCGATGTGCCCAGCATTGCCTTTCGAGCACCCCTCAGCAGGGCCTTGTTTATCGAATATTGTCACTTGATGGCCTTGCTGTTGAAGGTGTAGCCCAATCGTAAGACCAATGACTCCCCCTCCAACCACCGCAACTTTCTGCATTTCAGATCCTCTCTATTTATTCATGATCTTGCTTAGCATCACACTTCACACTATAAATTGTATAAAATATACTTAACATTAAGTTAACATTGATTGCGCATAATTCAACCACTTTGTTATCAGAGGATCTGAAAATGAGACAAGGCACCTTTTTTTGTATCGATGCTCATACCTGTGGCAACCCCGTACGATTGGTTGCTGGCGGTGTACCGCCATTAGAAGGCAAGACCATGAGTGAAAAACGTCAGTACTTTCTCACTCACTATGATTGGATTCGTCAGGCACTGATGTTTGAACCACGCGGTCATTCGATAATGTCAGGTTCTGTGGTGCTGCCTCCTTGCAGCAGTAATGCGGATGCTTCCATCTTATTTATTGAAACAAGCGGCTGCTTACCGATGTGCGGACATGGCACGATTGGCACGGTCACCGCCGCCATCGAGAACAAACTCATTCACCCTAAGGTTCCTGGGCAACTTATTCTCGACGTGCCTGCGGGGCAAATTACCGTCCACTATCAGATGGACGACGACAAAGTGACATCAGTAAAAATCTTTAATGTCCCCGCTTACCTCGCCCATCGAGATGTCAAAGTCTATGTCGAGGGAATGGGCGAAATCAGTGTGGATGTCTCCTATGGAGGAAACTACTACGTCATTGTTGACCCCCAAGAAAATTACTTAGGTTTAGAGCATTACTCACCCGATGAAATCTTGATCCTTAGCCCTAAAGTGCGCCAAGCCGTGTCTGATGCAGTGCAGTGCGTGCACCCCGACGACCCCACCGTCAAAGGTGTCTCACATGTTCTGTGGACAGGCACACCAACGCAACCGGGAGCGACTGCGAAAAATGCGGTTTTCTACGGTGATAAAGCATTGGACCGCTCACCTTGTGGAACGGGCACCAGCGCTCGCATGGCGCAATGGCATGCCAAAGGCCGACTTGCCCAAGGAGAAGACTTTATCCATGAGAGTATCATTGGCAGTGTATTCCATGGTCGTATTGAGTCAGAGACCAGCGTCAATGGCAAAGCGGCGATCTTGCCAAGTATCGAAGGATGGGCGCAAGTGTATGGCCACAACACCATTTGGGTCGACGACAACGACCCTTATGCCTACGGATTTGAAGTAAAATAATCAACAAAGGACAACACAACCATGCTTAAGCCCGATACTTTTCAAGCCATTAACGCCTTTACTGGGGAGCCCATCATCGGCTCATTTCCAATACAAGGCAAAGATGACGTAGATGCAGCATGCATGCGCGCCCATAAGATTGCGCGAGAATACCGATACACCTCCAGTGAACAACGTGCTCAACTGCTTGACACCATCGCAGAAAAACTGCTGCTGCGTACCGATGAAATTGCGGCGCGCGCGCATTTGGAAACCGCACTGCCCCTTGCTCGACTCAACGGGGAAATGGGCAGGACCGCCAATCAATTACGATTATTTGCCAACGTCTTACGCCAAGGTTATTGGCACCGAGCGACATTTGACACCCCAGATCCACAAAGACAGCCACTCGCAAAGCCCGATATTCGTCAGCAGCATATTGCTTTAGGTCCTGTCGCCGTATTTGGCGCCTCCAACTTTCCACTGGCCTTTTCTACCGCTGGTGGCGACACCGCCTCTGCACTTGCCGCTGGTTGCCCAGTGATTGTCAAGGGCCACAGCGCGCACCCGGGAACCAGTGAACTGGTCGCACAATGTATTCAACAAGCGCTATCCGAATGCGAATTACCACAAGCGGTTTTCACCTTGCTACAAGGGAACAAACGCGAATTAGGGACATCACTGGTTTCTCATCCACTTGTTCAAGCGGTTGGATTTACCGGGTCAGTCAGCGGTGGACGCGCTCTGTTTGATTTAGCTCAGCAGCGCCCCATTCCTATTCCGTTTTATGGGGAATTAGGTGCCATCAACCCAACGTTTATTTTCCCGAATGCCCTAACTGACTATCAAAGCCTTGCCGAGCAATTCGTTCAATCCATGACGCTAGGCTGTGGGCAGTTTTGTACTAAGCCAGGTGTTGTATTTGTGGTTGATGACGCTAACTCCAGTGCGTTTATTGAGACGGCTCAACACCTCATCAGCCAGCAAAATGGCCATGTGCTATTAACCCCAAGCATTCGTGATGCGTATTGCCAACACACCCAGCTACGAGCAAAAGATGCTTAGGTTTATTGCATAGCCGAAATCAAAATATTAGTGAAGGCGTCGCCAGTACACTATTTGTCACCGATAGCCAAGCATGGCGCAATAACCCGCAGTGGGAAGAGGAGATTTTTGGCCCCCAATCCATGATTGTCCTTTGCCGTGATATCGACGATATGCAAGCATTAAGTGAGCAATTAGCTGGATCACTCACCGCCACCATTCATGCCGATAGCAAAGACTATCCGCAAGTCACGCGGTTATTACCTCGGTTAGAAGAAATGGCCGGGCGAATCGTCTTTAATGGCTGGCCAACGGGTGTAGAAGTCAGTTATGCCATGATACATGGCGGCCCCTATCCTGCGTCCACTCATGCGGCGTCGACATCCGTCGGGGCAAGCGCTATCGAGCGCTGGCTTAGACCTGTCGCCTATCAATCGCTCCCTGAAGCCTTACTGCCACCAGCATTAAGTTCATTAAACCCATTATCAGTACCGACATTAGTTGATGGCAAACGGGGATGATAAAAGATTGATGGCAAAATAAGTCACCGACTAAAAAGGCACCAATTGGTGCCTTTCTTCTCGCATACGTCTCAAAAAATCGCCATCAAAACCAGAACCGTCGCAAAAATCACTACACTCAGTGTATATTGGATAAAATATCGTTTTCCCGGAGACTTGGATGTCACAAAAACCCGTATTTAAAACCCGTACTCAACTGGTTGAAGAGGCCATTCGTACCCAGATCCTCAAAGGTGAGTTCAAAGCTAGGTCAACCATTGCGACAAGATGCGCTGGCTCAAGAATTCAACGTCAGTCGCATTCCAGTACGTGAAGCGCTCGTGCAATTGGAGGCGCAAGGGTTAGTAAGTTTTGAAGCACACAAAGGGGCTACCGTTACTGAACTTTCTCCCGACAAAATTGATGAACTTTTTGAACTCAGGGCCGTCATAGAATGCCATATCTTAGAACGCGCAATTCAAAACATGACCGAAGCTGATTTAAATCGAGCTCAACAAGTGCGCGAGCGATTTGAAAGTATTGTTAATAGTGGTGATGAGGTAGAGGAGTGGAGCAACTATAACTACGAATTTCACAAAGCACTATACAGCCCAGCTAACATGCCTGAAACCATGGATATTATTAGCAACCTTAACACCAAATGTGACCGCTATATTCGACTGCAGCTACTTTTTACTACTGGCATTAAGAAAGCGGAAGACGAACACCTAGCCCTATTTGAAATGTGCAAAAATAGAGACATCGACGGCGCTAAATACCTACTCAAAAAGCATATTATCGAAGCAGGCACTGCGATTAGAGACTTACTACTCGAACGGCAAAACCCTGAAAAATAGCCAGCTTAAGCTAGACGGGTCATGAACCCGTCGATAACCTAAGGAGTAGAGCAAGGATGCACGTAGGACCACGATTTATACTCGCTGCGATACGGAAAAAAATAAAGGATGAGGGGCTTGGTTATAGTGAGCTATCCAATAAAACCGGGATCCCTCTCTCTACGATAAAACGCCATCTACACAGCCCAACTCTGGGGCTAGACAAAATTCTAATGTACGTAAACTACCTCAATACCGATTTAGTCGAACTGTCTAAAATCGCCAATCAAATTCAGCACGAGAATGCGCAAATCATCTGTGGGGATTTGAGTGATTTGTTTTTGGATCATCCGTATTTGCTTGATTTTATTTATATGCTAACCGCACGTAACCTCACTCCAGAGGCCATTGCTGAGGCCCACAACCTCGACGATACCAGCCTTAGATTCTATCTTAGAATTGCAGAGATATTGGGCTATATTGAAGACTATGGCGACGGCGTCATTTACCGTTCAGGTAGTCGTTTCCTAACTGAAGAGGGTTCAAAACTGGATGGGTTATTTAGACAACGTTTTCAAGATGAATCTCTATCGCACCCTATCCCTGCCAATTTTTGTATTGGTCGAATTCGCCTAACGCAGCCCCAAATCGAGCAACTTGAACAGGATTTTTATGCCAAACTCATTGAACTTAACGCGATGAATACATCGAGAGACGAAGGTGACCTAATCAATATTTTGATGCGATTTACTCCTGGAAAACAGATCCTTTTCTCAGAAGGGTTACCTAACATCGATGGTACACTGCTCAAACAAATTTCAGAGCGTTTCAATCAAATAAAAACCCAATCTCAATAACGATTAGTCCTCACTATCTCACCACACTTGCCACTACACCAAGTTCACTAAAGCGCAAATTTCCCTGCCACTATTTATCTTGGTCTCACTTTCTGAGACCAATGAGCTCTTTGAATGACGTCTCGTTAATAAAATGTTAACAACTTATTGCGCGGGAATTTTATACAATATACCTTTTCCTTGTTGGATAACCATAATGACACAACGAGGAAGTGATGAATAAAAGTAAACTGTTGATATTAAGCGCTATCGTTGCAAGCGCGCTCGCCGGAACCGCGGTTGCAAAACCGTATCCACAAGGTACTCAACTCGCGAAAGAGCAAGCGATTACACTCAATAATGGCGCGGAAGTCACCTCAATCGACCCTGCAAAACAAGCTGCAGAGCCTGCCTTTAATCTCGGTCGAGATTTGTTCGAAGGGCTCACCGTGCAAGATAAAGCCAGGTAAAACCATACCCGGTATTGCCACCGCTTGGCACGCCAGTCATAACAATACCGTCTATACCTTTCAGCTTCGCCAATCTAAATGGTCTAACGGCGAGCCGCTCACTGCTCATGATTTTGTGTACAGCTGGCAACGACTGCTCGACCCTAACACAGCCTCCCCTTATGCATGGTTTGCCGCGATACCAAAAATCAAAAACTCCGCCGCTATCATGAAAGGAAAAATGGCGCCAGATACGCTAGGTGTTCGCGCAATCGATGATTATACCTTTGAAGTCACCCTTGAGCAGTCCGTGCCCTTCTTTATCAAACTACTGGGACATCCTGTCTTAGCGCCAGTGCATCAAGCGACCATAGAGAAACACGGCAGTAATTGGACTCAACCAGAGAATATCGTCACTAACGGCGCGTTCACCGTATCTAGCTGGAAGGTCAATGAAAAAATGGTGATGACCAAAAACCCGCACTATTGGGACGCTGACAATGTGGTCTTAGATAAGGTGACGTGGCTTCCGATTGGAGATGCCAATGTGGCACTTAATCGCTACCTTGCGGGTGATATTGACCAAGCACTATCTATTCCATCCGCTCAAAAGAAAAAACTGTTAAAACAATACCCTGAGCAAGTCGCCGATACCAGTGCATCTCTTGGCTCCACATTTTACTACCTCAATACTGAAAAGGGACCAACCAAAGACATTCGAGTCAGAACGGCTCTCTCCTACGCTATTGATCGTACTATCCTCACCAAAGCGATCTTGAAAAATGGCGGCATCCCTATGTTCACACTGGTGCCACCTCAAACCGATGGCTTCAAAAGCCATACGCCCGACTATGCGACTTGGACTCAAAAACAGCGTAACGAACAAGCTAAATTGCTGCTCAAAAATGCGGGTTACGACAAAGAAAATCCGTTAACACTCACCTTCACCGTGCCGACCTTTTCTAACGACGTAAAGATGGCAACGGCGATGGCAGGTATGTGGAAAAGTGTCTTAGGTGTGCAAATCGACATTCAGCAACTCGAACCTAAAGTATTTTACGCCCTAAAAGATCCCGGTAACGTCAGCCGAGGGGGTTGGACAGCCGACTACAATGAAGCGTCAACGTGGCTGGATATTTTTGTCTCTAACGGCGAATACAACGACTCAAAATACACTAACGCCGCCTACGACAAGCTAATGAGCGAATCTAAAGTACTGGCAGACCCCTCGCAGGCCTACATCCAAGCAGAAACCCTGTTGATTGATGAAATGGCAATTATTCCCGTGTACCGTCCTGGCAATGACCAATACTTGGTCAAACCCCACATTGGCGGGTATGAGCGTACCAATCCTGAATCTTCTTATTACCGAAAGAATGTCTACGTCCTAGCGCAATAAAGGCATAACGCTTGGGCCTACCTGACAGCAACGTCTCTAATCACGAAATGAGCGACGTGGGTGGGCCCCTTTTTCACTTTATATGGAGATGATTATGTTGTGGTACATCTTACGGCGAGTCTGCATCGCTATTCCAACCCTACTTTTTATTGCACTGGTTTCATTTTGGCTGATGCATATCGCCCCCGGCGGACCCTTCGATATGGAACGACCGATGCCCGAAATTGTTCGCGCTAATATTGAAGCGAAGTTTCATCTTAACGAACCGTTTCTGGTGCAGTACTTCATCTACATTAAGAACTTCGTTCAGGGTGATTTAGGCCCAAGCTTCGTCTACCATGACTTTACAGTCACCCAACTGGTGGCTCAATCTTGGCCAGTTTCCGCCGTCCTTGGCGTACTTTCTTTTTGTATTTCCGTACCAATTGGCATGTTACTCGGCACGATTGCAGCATTAAATCGTAATAGCCGCCTCGACTACTTGCTTATGTCACTTTCCATGACTGGCGTGGTGATCCCAGCATTTGTTCTCGCCCCCGTGTTAGTCACGGTGTTTTCCATTCATTTAGGGTGGCTGCCTGCGGGAGGGTGGGAAAACGGCTCGGCGGCATTTTTAGTTCTACCAGTACTGAGCTTAGCTATTGGGTCAGTGGCAAGTATTGCGCGTGTTATGCGCGGCGCCATGATAGAAACCCTGAATCAGCCGTATATTCGCACCGCGCAAGCCAAAGGGGCTCTCAACGGCTTACCTGTTATTTCACCATGCTCTTCGCCCATCACTCATTCCTGTGATTGCCATGTTAGGTCCGGCCTTTGTCGCTGTCGTCACGGGTTCAGTGATCATCGATATCTTCTTTGGCACAGGAGGGATGGGACAACACTTTGTCTCTGGCGCACTTAACCGAGACTACGGATTAGTCATGGGGATTACCTTGATTGTCGCCACTCTCACGATCTTTTTTAATTTAGTTGTCGATCTGCTTTACACCGTGATTGACCCAAGAATCCAAGTTTAGGTGGCACGATGATAACCACTAAAAAACTCGACGCTTCTCAATTTTCAGAGCAAGTTGTCAGCAATATCGACGCCGTTGAAGGGCGCAGCTTATGGCAAGATGCATGGGGGCGATTTAGAAAAAACCGCGCCGCGATGACTTCCGTTTATTTACTGGGTTTTATCGTTCTATGTATTACGCTTGGCCCTTACCTCACCCCATTTAGTCATGACGAGATTGACTGGAATGTCGTTAGTGACCCTTATGAACTTGGTAAGCCATCCGTCACGACCAAGCACTATTTTGGCACTGATGATTTAGGCCAGGACTTGTTTGCGCGCACCATGAAAGGCGGTCAACTCTCCATCATGGTCGGCTTTATGGGGGCGCTGGTTGCCGTTGTCATCGGCACTATCTGGGGCAGTATTTCTGGCTACCTTGGTGGCGCGGTTGATGGCGCAATGATGAGAGTTATCGAAATCCTCGACTCCGTCCCATTCATGTTTATGGTAATACTTTTTGTCACCCTGTTTGGCAACAATATTTATTTGATCTTCGTGGTCATTGGCATGGTGTCTTGGCTTGGCATCGCCCGCGTGGTTCGTGGTGTGACATTTAGCATCAAAAAGCGAGAATTTATTGAAGCCGCGCACTCGATTGGCGTGTCAAAACTCACCATCGTTCGCCGCCACATTCTACCGAATGTGCTGGGAATTGTGATGGTGTACTCCTCCCTAATGGTGCCTGGTTTTATCATGTTTGAGTCTTTTCTTAGCTTTCTAGGTTTAGGCGTACAACCACCTGATACCAGCTGGGGCATTCTCATTGCAGAAGGCGCAAAAACCATCGATGTGGCACTTTGGTTGCTATTGTTCCCATCAACATTTTTGGTCGCGACCCTATTCTGTTTCAACTTTATTGGTGACGGGCTGCGAGATGCGCTTGACCCCAAAGACCGCTAGGAAGGCACTGCTATGACAATACTGACCATTAACAATATGAGTGTCGACTTTGCAACGGCCGACGGCAATGTGAAAGCCGTTAATAACCTTAATTACAGCATTAGCGCAGGTGAAACCCTCGGTATCGTTGGCGAGTCTGGTTCAGGGAAAAGCCAGTCCGTATTCGCGCTAATGGGGTTAACCGCTCATAACGGTAAAGTGTCTGGAGAAGCGAATTTGCACGGTGAAAACTTGCTCACCATGTCTAAAGCTCAGCTCAATCACATTCGTGCAGAAAAAATCAGCATGATTTTTCAAGATCCAATGACGTCACTCAATCCGTTTATGAAGATTGGCAAGCAACTATGTGAAGTGCTGATAATACATAAAGGCCTCACGAAAAGGGAGGCGAGGCACGAGTCTATAAAAATGTTAGATGCCGTGCGTATCCCCTCTCCAGAAACACGACTAAACCAATACCCTCATGAACTTTCTGGAGGCATGAGGCAACGGGTCATGATCGCGATGGCGCTGCTTTGTCGCCCTGAACTGCTCATCGCAGATGAACCTACGACTGCGCTTGATGTGACCGTACAAGCGCAAATACTCACGCTGCTTAAAGAGCTGCAACAAGAGTTCAACACCGCCATTTTGCTGATTACTCATGATATGGGTGTCGTCGCGGAAATGTGCGATCGCGTATTGGTGATGTATGGGGGGAACCGTATGGAGCAAGCCGATACTGAAAGCCTTTTTAACACGCCCTCTCATCCCTATACACAAGGTTTATTGCGCGCTATCCCTTCCGTAACCGAAGATATGGATCGCCTCCCAACTATCCCCGGTAGCCCACCAAGCGCACTCATTAATCATAAAGGCTGCCCGTTTAAAGAACGTTGTGAACACTACAAACCAGAATGCAGCGTCGCGATGCCAGCATTTTTACCAGTAAGACCTAATCAATCCATTGCTTGTCATGTCTTTGGTCAGCCAACCGTTACGCCTATTCTACAGACCGCTTAAGGAGGCAATATGAATCGCAAAGAAATACTGCTCGCGGCGCAAGATCTCCACGTGCATTTCAATGTCAAAAAACATCTCTTGCCCAGCAAGCGTAAAGTGGTCAAAGCCGTAAATGGTATCGACCTTGATGTCTACCGAGGCGAAACCCTTGGTATTGTGGGGGAGTCTGGTTGCGGCAAATCCACATTGGCAAGAGCATTGCTTCGCCTGATTGAACCGACAAGTGGCGCACTGGTCTGGAAAGGCGAAGACATGCGTGCATATGGGCGCAATGAGCTCACCCAAAAACGTCGCGAGTTCCAAATGATCTTTCAAGACCCTTCAGCAAGCTTAAACCCAAGGATGACCATTGCCGATTGCATTGCCGAGCCTCTCTTCACTCACGCGCCTCAACTCAAGCGACAAGAAATAGAAGCACGCGTGATCGCAATGATGGACAAAGTTGGCCTGTTGGCCAGCCAGAGAAATCGTTACCCTCACGAGTTCTCTGGCGGCCAATGTCAGCGCGTAGGGATAGCTCGAGCACTGATACTTAACCCAGAGTTAGTGGTGTGCGATGAACCCGTTAGTGCGCTTGATGTTTCCGTTCAGGCGCAAGTGATTAACCTACTTGACGATCTTAAAAAAGAGATGGGGCTGACCTTAGTCATGATTGCCCATGATCTCAGTGTCGTGCGGCATATCAGTGACCGTGTCATGGTGATGTATTTAGGAAAACCAATGGAAGTAGGTCATTACCAACATGTTTTTGATCGGGCGCAGCACCCTTATACCAAAGCACTGCTCTCTGCGGTACCCATTGCCAATCCTGCACAGGCTAAAAACCGTAACGTCCAACTGCTGAGCGGTGACTTACCTTCGCCATTAAACCCACCCAGTGGTTGCGTATTTCGCACCCGTTGCCCAGAAGCAACGGCAATATGCGCAGAGCAAGCGCCGACCAAAACTGGTCTCAATGATCACCATATTTTTTGTACTCATTCAACATTAGGAAGCCTCCCTCTATGAAGACAACCTCCGTTAGTGAACGTTTAGCCTCACTTCGCTGTTCAATGAACGAGCATGGATACAGCGCGGTTATCGTGACAAATAACGATCCACATAGCAGCGAATATTCTGCTTCCCATTGGCTAGCGAGAAGCTGGGTTTCCGGTTTCTGCCGGTTCGGCAGGCAATGCCGTCGTGACAGCCGATGCTGGCGGAGTATGGACTGACGGACGTTACTATATTCAAGCCGAAGAACAACTGACAGGCTCGTCTCTATCACTATTTAAAGCCAAAGAATCCTCAACCCCCAGTATTGCGCAGTGGCTTGCACAAACCTTGCCTGCACAGTCCGTTGTTGGTGTAGATGGTCGCTCAATTAGTGCGGCGCTTCATCAAGAGCTTATCAGTGCATTAACACCGAAAGGGATCACACTGGAGTTAAAGGACCTCATCACCGCTAACTGGCAAGACCGTCCTAGCCGCCCGGACACCGCTATTTTCGAGCATGAGTTGCAGTTTTGCGGCGAGTCTATCGCTGAGAAACTGTCTCGATTACGTTGCTACCTTAACGATAAAGGCAGTGATGGATTGCTGGTTTCGACACTAGATGACGTGATGTGGACACTGAATATTCGCGGCGGAGATACACCGTATTGCCCAATATCTGAGTCGTACTTATTACTGACCGCCGATACGTGCCACCTGTTTATTGACCGATTCAAACTTAATGCCTCGCTGGAAAAACAGCTATTAGAACAAGGTATCGTCACACTAGAGTATGACAACGTGGCAGACAGTATCAATCAACTACCACATCAGGCTGTGATGCATTACTCCGCCACACACACCGACAGCTTGTTGGTGAGTAGCATTCATTCCAGCCTTACCTTGGTCGACGAACCTTGTATCGTGACCCAAATGAAAGCACAAAAAAATGCGACTGAGTTACGTTCAATGGAACACACCTTGATTCAAGATGGCGTGGCCATGACAGCGTTTATGTATTGGCTAGAGCAACAAGTACCTGGCGGGCAAGTCACAGAATTAGCGGCTGAACAAACCCTCCAATCCTTCCGAAAATCCATTCCCCTTTATATTTCAGACAGCTTTCGAACCATTGCCGAGCTTTGCAGAGCATGGGGCGAAAATGCACTACGCTGCCGATACAGCAAGCAACGCGCTCGTTGATGAAAGCAACTTTTTTTTAGTTGATTCCGGCGGCCAGTATCATGGCGGGACAACAGACATCACTCGTACTTTTCATTTTGGAACCCCGACCTTACAGCAGCGCCGAGATTATACCTTGGTGCTTAAAGCGGTGATTCGCCTCACCCAAGCCAAGTTTCTCAAGGGAACCACGGGAGCCAATCTTGATATTTTGGCACGAGGCATACTGTGGCAGCATGGCATCGACTACAAATGCGGAACAGGACATGGTGTGGGTATTGGCTTAAACGTGCATGAAGGACCACAAAACTTCTCGCAAAACCTCAAAGAAGTCGCTCTACAAACGGGCATGGTCATCACCAATGAACCGGGCGTGTACCGAGAGGGGGAGTATGGGGTTCGTATTGAAAATATTATGAAGGTCGTTGAGGTCGAGACGAATGAGTTCGGTGAATTCTACGGATTTGAGACCATTACCATCGCCCCTATTGCAACCAATGCTCTTGAACTATCCATGCTAGACAACACCGACAAGGTTTGGCTTAACCAATATCATCAGCGTGTCTTCCAGTTACTTTCGCCTCATTTAGATACGCCGCTGTCGCAATGGCTACACGTCGCCACTCAAGCGATTTAACCGATTTCCTCTCCCACCTTTGCCAGCGAAAGCTGGCTTTTTTATTGATGTACTAATAATTGATATACTAAAAATCTATGCACTAAAAAGCCCAACCGAAGTTGGGCTCATTCATTTCACCGTCCGCTTTAGCGACGGCATGTCGTCGCATCAAAATCCACCACTAGCGTAGCATCACTGTATTCACCCGCGACCTTAATATAACCCCAGTAGTCACTTTGAGCGCTAAGTACAATACACTCGCCATTGCCGATATTGCTAGACACGACATCACTCGCATCCCCTGTCGGCCATCCGCCATTGCTGTATGACAGCGTTAAATCCCCACTACCATGTGCGGTAGAGATCGCGATGTTAGATACCGCATTCACCCCTTCGATACTCAACCATAATGGCGCAGAGGAGGATAAACAAATAGGCTCACCAGCCGTAACACGGCCATCACTGACTGCATTACTACCATCACACACTTGTGGTAATAACATGCCGCCGACTAACTGCTGTGTCCACTGTTCAAATTCAGATTGATATTGGGTGGCCCATTGCTCTGTGTGCGCTTTGTAGGCTGCCCAGTCCCCACGACGCGTTTCAACTAGCATGTTTGCCAGTTCCGCCTCATGTTTTTCAAACATAAACCTTACGGCTAAATAGCCCCAACGATAAATTCGGTCAACGTCAAAGCCATCATACGTCGTCTCGAATATCTCTTTTAGGGTGAAATGTGTCCCATCCTCAATGGTATCCAGCGCGGCTTGGTTATCATTTTCCTTAGAGATATATTCCGCCACCCCTTCACTCCACCACACCACTTTTTCTGTTGGAGTAGTAAAGTTGCCGTACATATCAAAACGGCCATCTAGATAGTGAACATACTCATGTTCCAAGTTCCAAATAAAGTGATCCGGATTGGCATAACTTGCCTCGTAGGCTACGAAATTTGGCACATTACCAACGATAGACGGGTCACCTTCTAGGTACATACCACCATTATTGGTATCGATATCAAAAATAGGCCCCGCGTATTTTCGATAATCATCACTAGAATTAAAGATATTCACTTGAAGCTGCGTATTGTGGTCATCCGCCACTGGCTGATTACCCGTCTGTAACTCACCATGAAAATAGGTTTCTTCAAAGCCCATTTTGTCACAGGCTGCCTGCTGTTGAATGGCCGTAAGATCTTGAGACAATATTCGAATCGTATCGCTACACGTATAGGTCTGACTCAGTACCAAGCCCTTCAGTTCTGCCTCAAAGCCGCAAATCCCAAAGTTGGCACAATCCGAATAATAGCTCGCAACATCGGCGGCAGCTAACCACACCGCATCTCCCGTGCCGTACATAGAGTACTGAGTAAATAAGGTCGATAGTTCCGTTGTGACAAGTGGTTCAATCTGAGTATTGGTATACTGGGTCATACGCGCGAGCTCTCTTCCCGCATTCACCGCCATAAACTCTGAATTTGACCCCAGCTTTGTGGCGTCTTTGGCAAACGCGCTTAAATTTTTAACTAAGTCATCACGTTTTGCGATGGCCACTTTAAACCCGTTGTTCCACTGCCCACGATACAAAAGCGTAAAGATACCGTTGACCGCACCACGCATATTCCAGTGCTGCTCATAGTCGCCATTCCAGCGCAACAGCCATTGGTTGATCACATCTAAATACTCGTGTTGCAACGTTGCACTGTCCATGGTGGTAATGACCTCACCAAGCACTTTGCCGTGCGCGTCATTACTATCATAAAAATGCTCATTCGCCACAAAGGTATCCACCGCCTCTTTCACTGCGCTTGTGACCCATGAAAGCAAGCTCACACCGTCATTGTAAAACTCCGCATAATAGCCCGCACGTAAGTAAAGGAATAACGCTTCCAGTTCATCGCTGCCGCCACCTTGATAGGCTCGAGACAACTCTGTCGCATGTTTTGCAACGTAGTACATGTTATTAGAATCAAAGGCGGTGACTTGAGTGGCGCTGTCGGCGGCGAACAAATCATTGACACACTCCGCCCCTTGCGAGGTGATTTGAGAAATCAGGGTATTAGTATTGGTCGTAGCAAACCCAGAAACATCACACTCTACCACGGCTTGCTGACTAAACGTCATGACCCTGGGCGATGCGTCTAAGGCCGGAGTGAGATCGTTCGATTCCGACCGTTTTGGCGAAGGCCCTACGTCTACGGAAGCGTCTTGTGAATGAGTTTCTTGCGAATGAGATTCATGGGAGTGATAGGGGTTAATCTCGACCGTTTGAGAAATTGGCGCACTATCCGCCTGTGCGTAGAACCCTGTGCAGGATGCTACCAGTGCCACTGTGAGTTTATTTAGTTCCATCTATTGGTTTCTCTTGTTTATATTGATGTTATCGCCATGCCATCATGCATCGCGGTTCCCATCTCAAATTAGAGTCTTCAATAGAAGGATGAAACATTTAATTAACAAATCAGAGTATAGGTTCATATTCTGAGCCCAACCGACCCAATTGCTGATTTTATAAAATATAAAATTATGTGGGCCGTGTTTTGAACTATCGATTCAATGCCCTCATTTGTCATGACTTCCCACCCCATATTTTACGCACTTAATCGCCAACAAAACCACGCAATCATCGTGTCAGTCTCTCTCATCATTTTCATTTTACCCCTCAGAACCGATACACATAAATGATGCGTAGTCACGCTAAGATAAGAAAGATTGCTTTTTTTCATGGTTAGCAGTACATATAAGCAGATTCCCTTATTAGGCGCTTAGCGTGCAACGACGACTCGAGACATTCCCTTTTATCTTGGCACTTTTTACAGTATCGCTATGCACGACGATAGTGTTATTTAGCTATATTGCCGATATCAGTGAACCTAGGGTTTCTTTGCATCCAATCACGACTGTCAGCCCTGAGCGCGCGCCTCATATCGACAACAATACCCAACTGCTGCGTAGCTCAACTCTTCGCGTTGCACAGCAAAAAGCACAACCGCATACCAAAGCAACGCTTCCGTGGCCAATGATGATGTCAGCGATAGCTCTATTTGCTGCGAGTTATCGATTCACTCACTTAACCCCACGCAGTTATCTTTTTTTGAAAACAGCCGACTCGCGGGCTGGCAAGATACCAACCTACAATTTCGTTTTATTCATTCACGTTAACCGCTTCATTTTTCTACTATAACCCTTAATTTTATTGTCGGTTCATTGGAGCAACTATGTTTGAAGCTACCCAAGACGTCTTGATTGCCCTTTGGCATCAAGACTTTAACGCGTTACTCGCGCCAGAAAGCGCGATCCTTATTTACGTTCTCGTGACTTTTTTTATCGCACTAGAAAGCAGCTTTTTGCCCGCAGCGCCTCTGCCATGTGACAGCGTGGTGGTCTTGGTTGGAACGCTCTCTGCTGTGGGGGTACTCAATCCTGTTACGGCGTTTTCGCTACTCATTATCGCGGCAGCGGTAGGCAGCTGGTTAGCCTACTTGCAAGGACGTTGGCTAAACAAACTGCCTATCGTAAAAGGTTGGTTGGCAAAAGTGCCAGAAAGCAATATGCAAATGGTCGACAACCTACTCTGTCGGCATGGTTTAGTGGCGTTATTTAGTGCTCGCTTTATTCCTTGCGTGCGTTCATTGGTTCCTATGGTCATGGGAATGCGCGTCCAAGAAACACCACGATTCCATTACTTTTCCTGGCTCAGTGCCACCTTGTGGGTTGGGCTATTAGCTAGGTGTAGGATTTCTCTTACCCTCATTACCAGAACCCATCAGCCGTTTCACAACCATGGCACTAATGGCAGCCCCTATCATTACCTTGTGCGCTGCCATTTTTACCTTTCTCACTTGGCGAGCTCGTCACGCAATTCGCGGGTTCAAGCAAGCGATGAAAAAAAATTAGTGTAGTGAGACAAAACCAATGCGCAGACTATTCGCTTACTTATACCGTTAACTCGTGAGGCCAATAGCAGCCTCACGATAACTCCCCTAAACCGTAAACCGTAAATGAATCAGCCTAACCCAAAGTCGACTGATTCAATACTCAACTTGATAGTTGTGGCCATATTCTGCGCCACTTCACCGGGCAATAAATTGAAAAAGTACCTGTTCCCTCAGCTTGATTTATCCATTGTAATGGCCATTTTGGCGCTCATGCTACTTAGCACCATCACCATATGGAGCGCCAGTGGATTCAGTGAGTCTGTGATTACTAACCACCTCATTCGATGCGTTATTTCGTTAGCGTGTATTGTCATTATGTCGGCCATCCCCGCGAAACAATATCGTCGCTTTTCACCTTACTTATATTTAGTCACCGTGAGCTTGCTCGTAGCGGTGGTGTTCGCTGGCGACAGCACAAATGGCTCTCAGCGCTGGCTGTCTATCGCAGGCTTTCGCTTCCAGCCCTCCGAATTAGTTAAGCTGGCCATCCCTATGATGGTGGCTTGGTTTATACAAAGAGATGGTGAGCGCCCAACTGGCGCCAGAATTTGCTACGCACTGTTACTTACCGCCATCCCGACCGGATTGATCTTTGTTCAACCGGATCTCGACGGCGCCATTTTTGGCGTCATTTACATGCTGTTTGTGCTGTATTTTGCAGGCATGAGTTGGAAGATTATTGGCGGCTTTGTTGGCTTAATTGCCACTCTCATTCCACTGCTATGGTTCTTCGTCATTGAGACCTATCAGAAGAAAAGAATCCTGCAATTTCTGAATCCAGAAAGTGACCCTTTGGGGGCGGGTTATCAAATCATCCAATCCCATATTGCCATTGGATCTGGTGGGATAACAGGTAAGGGTTGGGCGAATGCCACGCAAAGCGCACTGGGGTTTATTCCCGAAAGCCATACCGACTTTATTTTTTCTTCCTATGCGGAAGAGTGGGGATTCGTCGGCTGCGTACTACTGTTGTCTTTGTATCTCTTTATTACGCTGCGCACACTGTGGATCTCGTGCCACTGTCATCATGCCTTTGGCAGACTGGTTTGTGGCTCGTTAGCGTTAAGCTTTTTTCTCTACGCTTTTATTAACACTGGTATGGTTAGTGGCTTACTCCCCGTCATGGGCAGTCCACTGCCTTTCTTTAGTTATGGTGGCACCGCTATGATCACGCAGGGCATCTGCTTTGGCATCATCATGTCCCTGTGTCGTGCACCCTCGCGATTCGCTTAGCATGATAGCGGTCAGTACAACCGTGTTGACCGTTATAACTAGCCCCCATTACCTCGTTTATTTTTCAAATTTATAATCCCACTCCGAAGACAAACACGCCGCAACCGCATGTGCTGGCCTATTGTAGTAAGACACTAACCCACTTGATTACGAATAGTTTCCACATCTTGCTGGTGTTGCTGTGCTCTTGCTTCCATCTGTTGCAGTTCGCTTGAGATGTTATGGCTATTTTCGAGCAGTCGGTTGGTATCACGGGCTAGGCCATCGATGTCTTGAATAGCCCCCGCGATCGATTCGGTTTTTTCTGTCGCGTCGTGCATATGCTTGCCTACGGTCTTTACCACATCGGCAATAGTGTCCATTTGCTCAAATAGAGCATTGACGCTTGAGCGAGAATTATCCAATGACTGCTGGGTGCTTTTCGCCAAATTACGCACTTCATCGGCAACCACGGCAAAGCCACGACCATACTCACCAGCCCTTGCGGCCTCAATACTGGCATTAAGCGCTAACAGGTTAGTCTGATCGGCAATTTTATCAATGATCGACAATACACTGCGCAGACTTTCTGCTTCTTTCTCCACTGACATAATATTTTGTTGCAACGCAGACACTTCGCTTTCTAGTGATCGCACGGTGCCACTAAATTGATTGGTATCGGCCGACAGCGCCGAAGAATTACTACCAATGTGGTCAATGTAACTAATGGAGTTTTGAGTCAGTTCGCTGGATTTATTCGCCACACTCATCGCCTTGATGGAATCTGTGAGTGAGCGTTCTTGAATGCGCATCATCAGTTCATTGGAGCGTAACTTAAGTTGTGAGAAGTAATTGGCGTAAGAGGCATAATCGGTAACAAACTGACCGTGAGCTTGCTCCACGTCTTCCCTGCGCCGACTAAAGAAAATGGCACTCAAGGTTTCATTAATATTTACCCCAAACAGCTCACCAAAGGTAGAAAAGCCCGCAACAGGAAGCCTGTTAAAGTTACTGAGGTCATTCAGTTCCTGGCTATTATTTAATCGCCTCAGGATACAGTCGAATAAAATACCACCCACCAACTTATCTTCATTAATTAACTGTCTAACAAAATCTTTATTCGTTTGTTCAACAAACGCTGTCTTTCGCATTAAGTGCAGTTCCGTTCCTAATGGTGTATCACAATAAAAATGTACTTTGCCTTCCGATACATCAATATTAGCAACCGAACGTACAAAATACTCACCCTGCACTTTTACCGCAAAGGTATAATCCGATAAAGACTGTTCAACCTGATCGACACGACAACGAAAATGAGTCGCGAGCTCGTTGAGAAAACCTTGTATTTCCATAGTTGTCGCAGACAATACACCAGTCACGTAACGCAAAGACGGATTAGCATCACCAATTAACCAAGAGCGCCCTACTGGCTCAAAGTTTTGTGTTTTAAATAACTGGAATTGATACTCAGGGTTGAGCTTAATAAAGCACAACAAAGCGTGCTGATGACGCACTGATGTTCCATCATGAAAAGGCGCACTATCAAAGTTCAAGCTTCCTGCGGAGGTGCCACCAACAAAGGGGACTGGGAATTTCCCCGATTGATACACCGCTTCCATAAGCCAATTTTCACTGTTTGTCAGCCCATTTACGAGCGTCATTGAAAAACAATCTCGAGGATCCAGTGGAAACGCTAGCTGAAGGCTGTCTAAATGCTTTCCGATTTCCAGAACACGAGCTGATGGCTGCGCATGGCTAATGCCACGTTGAATATCATCACAAGGTAGTGGCACGGTATGGGTATCAACCGTATCAACAAGATCTGCTGAAAAAAGTTGAAGTACCATTGTTTTGGTCTGACCTGTGTCTAAATACAAGTTATCATGACTAGAAGATAATTCGCCCGCCGTTGAGGTAAGAATCAAAGGTCCATCCACGATCCGACTGAGCGCACGATGGAGATGACCAAGATCATGGCCATGAGGAACAAAGCCAACGCCTAAAACCGGCTTGTTACCATTAAACAAAAAATCACTTACATCCAATGACGACAACGATACCACATCAAGATTAACAACTTTTATTACTTCGTCGTTCATGGATTTATCCATATCCATGTTTTTTTCCGAAACTTGAACAACATTCGATTCCCTAAAATATAGAACAGCAAATAGACAACAAGATATATTGACACATTTAATATTAAGCACTTGGCCTTATAAAGCAAGAAGTATAATAATAATTCTATTTACCGTACGGATCGTACTTCCTCACTAATAATAAACATATCATTCTATATATCCGCCTGTTTAATTTAATTAAACACACCGATATACAAACGACAGAATAATAAATCCCTTTAATAACACTCTGTTACTTTAACTGTTTTTTAATAAAAACTAACAACAGACAAGCAAAATACATTACCGAAATCAATTAAATTGAATTACACATTTACACTGGCTATTTCTTTTCAGTCGTTTTTCTAGCTTCCAGTTCATCAAGGCGATATCTGCGGCTTACACTATCGATCGTATCGTTTCTAGAATCGAACCTTAACCGTTTCATGAATGCTTTATTAACTGGATGTCGAGTACATACTCTTACAAACGGTGAAGTTGTCGGCATTGATGATAAAACACTTTGAGGTTCCTATAATCACAAGAACCGAACCAGTGATATCCAAATGATTAACACATACGCTTCTGCTAATAAACAGGGACTTGATAAACTCAACGTGAAGCAGAAAAGCCATCGTAGAACAAGATGGGAATTACCTACTTATCGGCATGGTAGAGCACTGTTATTATGAGAATAATCGTTCAATGCGTTTGAATATAAGCATTACATTAGACCTAATAATCTTGGCAAAAAGTAGGCAGAATCAATTAGTACGTATCTCGTCAAAATCCCTCTGTAATGATAATTTTCGCTCGTATCCCAATTATAACTAGCCACGTCGTCTAGTTTATTTTTTCTTGGAATCTCACACCGAAAACAAACACGCAAGCCAACCGAGTTGCAAACATGCCTCTACACCTTTTTCGCTGCACTTTTACTTCCATTTTCTACGTTTCGATTAAGAGGTGGTGGCGATTTGCGATCAGCCAGTTGCTATCCCAGACTAGGCTATCTATTGAATGAGATAAAAATGACCGTATTCAGGTCATTCATCTTTACTATCCTTCTACATCACTCGCGATTAGCGTTTTCACGCCACACCCTTGAATCACCAATTGCGTTAAAAATGAGGCAGCTTGTTCATAGTCTTCATCACTGAGCGTCGGCTTATCCATAACACTGCCGATTTGCCAGCTAAAGTCCGCGTACGTTTGCGTGGCAGCCCATATGGTGAACATTAGGTGATGAGGAGGGACGCGCTCCATTAGACCTTGCTCGGTCCAAGCGGAGAATTTATTGATGATCATCTGTGATTGTTTGAAAAGCTGATCTCGAATACCTTCTGGTAACACTTTTGCACCAGACATCACCTCACTGGCAAAGACGCGTGAAGCGTGTGAATGATCGCGTGAAATGGTTAACTTAGTTCGAATGTATTGGCTTAATGCTTCAACAGGATTATCTAACTCTTCAATAGGACGAGAAGCTTCCAACAAGGGCTGGGTGACGGTTTCTAATACCGCACAATACAATTTGTCTTTAGAGCTAAAATAATAGAAAACATTGGGCTTAGGAATGTCGGCAGCTTTGGCAATATCTGCCATCGTGGTTGCAGCATAGCCATGTGTGGCAAACTGCTCACTGGCAACTTCGATGATCAAATCTTGATTCTTTCGTCTTATCCGTGACATTGCTTTTCCTGCATACCGATTATTCATGTTTCATGGTAATGATTTAGTCGCAGAAATCCAAGAGATATAAACCGTATCCTCTACATCAACGCGCCGTAGCATTTGCCATCAAATTATCACCAACACCGATTCAAGTAAGAAAATAGACACCTAGATGGGTGAACGAAAAAATCCCGTCACCACTCAAATCAATGCCTGTTGACGTAAATGCCTTTGCATTAAAGGCATGTCACTATTGATTAAGCAGTAACGGGAACGCGTATAAAAGGAGACGAAACTACGCGATTGAAACCCTTATACTCAAACTCTACTAAGAGATAAGGGCGCGTGCGGAACGGATGTGTCGTTACTCTTAACGACGAATATCATGGTCAGAGCGTTGCTCTATCGCCTTAATCAGCGCGGAGTGATCCCATTCCTCTCCCCCCATGGCAGCGCATTCATCAAACAATGTTAACGCGGTCTGAGTGTTTGGCAATGCCACCTGCAGCTCTTCTGCTCCTGTTAGAGCAAGGTTAAGGTCTTTTTGGTGTAGCGCAATTTTGAAACCTGGATTAAAGGTGCCTTCCACCATTCGCTCACCATGCACCTCTAAAATTTTGGAGCTAGCAAAACCACCAAGTAGAGCTTGGCGCACTCGCGCTGGATCCGCGCCAGCTTTAGATGCAAACACCAACGCTTCAGAGACCGCTTCAATGTTAAGTGCGACAATAATTTGGTTGGCGACTTTGCATGTTTGGCCTGCCCCATTATCCCCAACCAAGGTAATATTTTTTCCCATCACTTCAAACAGCGGGCGTGCGGCATCAAATGCGGCTTGTTCGCCGCCAACCATAATGCTTAACGTACCATTGATTGCGCCCACTTCTCCGCCAGACACGGGCGCATCCAAATATTGCGCGCCACTTTCTTTAACGCGCTTAGCTATGGATTTGGTCGCCATTGGCGAGATGGAGCTCATATCAATAACCAGTTTTTTATCACGACTTTGTGCCAGACCCTGCTCCACGCCATCATCATCAAACAGTACGGCTTCCACTTGCGGCGTATTGGGCACCATAATGATGACCACATCGGCCAATAGCGTCGCTTCTTTTGGGGAGTGACAAACTTGTGCACCTGCGGCAACAAGCTCTGCAGGCGGCGCATTGAAGTGATCAGAAAAAATCAATTTGTACCCTGCTTTTTGCAGATTTTCGGCCATGGGTTTACCCATGATTCCTGTTCCAATAAATGCAACTTTCATACTATGTTCTCCTTAACGTCGTCGTATTCTCTAATTCCAACCTAGCGATATTCATTCAGCCAATTTAAGCCTGCTTGGGTAGTGGTTTGAGGTTTATATTCACAACCAACCCAGCCTTGATAACCAATGTCATCAAGATAATTGAGTAAGTAGGTGTAGTTGATTTCACCTGTACCCGGCTCGTGTCGGCCTGGGTTATCTGCAAGCTGAATATGAGCAATCTGCCCTAGATTCTTCTGAATTGTCGGCGCTAAATCCCCTTCCATAATCTGCATATGATAAATGTCATATTGCAAATTAAGGTTATCACTACCGACTTCTTCTATAATGGCGTTAGCTTGCGCTGTCGTAGTTAAGAAAAAACCGGGAATGTCACGAGTATTAATCGCTTCTATAACCAAGGAGATACCTTCCTTTTCTAACGCGTGTGCAGCAAAGCGTAAATTGCTCACAAACGTGGCTTGCGCCTGCTCTGTCGTCACGCCATCAGGCACAATACTCGGCTAAACAATTCACTTGTTTACAACCCAATACTTTGGCGTACTCTATTGCAGTTGGCACGCCTTCTCGAAACTCAGCGATTCGACTCGGGTCAACCGCGACTCCTCTATCACCCGCATCCCAGTGACCTGCTAAGCAGATTAAATAGCACTTGCTCTAAGTGGTTCTTATCAAGCTGATGCTTAATATCGTTGGCAGACTCTGCGTAAGGGAATAAGTATTCAACCCCGTGAAATCCAGCGTCAGATGCGGCAGAAAAACGCGCCATAAAATCCAATTCGGTAAACAGCATTGATAAGTTGGCAGCAAATTTTGGCATTCTCTTGTCCTCAAAGATTGTTAATTAATTGCCACCATATTATTGGTGGCGTGGCAATGCTGTTGGTGCATCTTCAATGGATTCAGATAGCGCTTCAAACTCATTAATGGCGTTAATTTCTACGCCCATCGCAATATTGGTAACACGCTCTAATATCACCTCAACCACCACCGGAACCTTATGCGTTTTCATCAGTTCTTTCGCTTGCAAAAATGCGTCTTGCATTTGTTCTGGGTCAGTGACTCGTATCGCCTTACAGCCAAGCCCTTGAACCACAGTGACATGATCCACACCATAGCCATTCAGCTCTGGCGCATTCTGGTTCTCAAAAGCCAGCTGGACACAGTAATCAATATCGAATTGTCGCTGTGCTTGACGAATTAGCCCTAAATACGAGTTGTTCACCAACACATGGATGTAAGGCAAGTTGAACTGCGCTCCTACCGCTAACTCCTCCATCATGAACTGAAAGTCATAGTCGCCCGAAATAGCCACAACATCTCGATTCGGATCCGCCGCTTTGACACCCAGAGCCGCTGGTGCAGTCCAGCCTAGAGGACCCGCTTGCCCACAATTAATCCAATGACGCGGTTTATACACATGCAGAAACTGAGTCGCAGCAATCTGCGACAAACCGATGGTACTGACGTAGCAGGTGTCACGACCAAACACCTTATTCATCTCTTCATAAACTCGCATGGGTTTGATGGGAACTTCGGTATAATGCGTTTTACGTAATAGGGTTGCTTTGCGCTGCTGGCACTCACTTACCCATTGATTTCGATCTGGCAATCTTCCGGCGTCGCGCCATTCGCGTGCCACTTCCACCATCAGCTCAAGTGCAGCTTTAGCATCGGAGACAATACCTAGATCCGGACAAAACACTCGGCCGATTTGGGTTGGCTCTATATCAACATGAACAAACTTTCGGCCTTCGGTATAGACATCAACTGATCCAGTGTGACGGTTAGCAAATCGGTTACCGACACCAAAGACAAAATCCGAAGCCAGCATGGTTTCGTTGCCGTAACGGTGGGCGGTTTGCAAGCCCACCATGCCTGCCATTAACTCATGATCATCCGGAATAGACCCCCATCCCATTAGCGTTGGAATAACAGGTACTCCGGTAATTTCAGCAAACTGTTGCAGCAACTCAGAAGCGCCCGCATTGATAACACCACCGCCTGACACAATCAGAGGATTGGATGATGCACACATCATCTCCATGGCTTTTTCAATCTGCGGACGGGTCGCGACGGGTTTATAAGGTGTCAAAGGCTCGTAAGTATCAATATCAAATTCGATTTCAGCCAACTGAACATCCAATGGTAAGTCAATTAATACCGGACCCGGTCTCCCTGACCGCATTAAATGAAAAGCTTGCTGGAAAGCACGGGGAACCTGCGCTGGTTCGAGAACCGTTGTACACCACTTGGTGACAGGTTTCGCTATCGACTCAATATCAACCGCCTGAAAATCTTCTTTGTGTAGACGCGCTCGCGGGGCTTGCCCAGTAATACACAAAATAGGAATGGAATCTGCAGACGCGGAATAGAGCCCGGTGATCATATCGGTACCTGCGGGGCCAGATGTACCAATACAAACACCAATATTACCTTGTTCAGTTCGCGTATAACCCTCAGCCATATGAGACGCTCCCTCTACGTGTCGCGCCAAGATATGATCAATACCACCAAGTTTGTTCATTGCTGCATACATAGGGTTTATTGCTGCACCCGGAACACCAAAGGCGATGTTTACCCCTTCTCGTCTTAATACTTCTACCGCCGCTTCAATTGCTTTCATCTTCGCCATGTTGCTCTCCAATTCGGATTGTATACAATTCAACTTCGTTTTGTGTACTATGAATCATATTGGAGATATCGCAAGCTAAAATTGTACATTTTTGCAACATAGAGCTTGCGCACTAAGTAACCACTAACTCCATACCCCACACCAGTACTAGCTTCACATTAAATATCTTTACATAAAAATATTTTTACTGATTTTTTAATGAAAAATAATTGTTAAATACCCTTTGATTGTTCACAAAAATTAAAATATAAGTAGATTAATTAATGTACTTTTGTATACAAAATCAAAAGACATTGTTTAAAGGAGACGAGCAATGACAATGAATGACGCGAAGGAAGAAATAACAATGCACAGTATCCAAATCGTTGGTACGACCCAACCACAAGGATATAAAGATATTTTGTCGGATGAAGCGTTGTGCTTCTTATCCTCGTTAGTCGATAAATTTGGCCAACGACGTGATGCGCTACTTCAGCAGCGAGACGCTATACAAGCGCAATATGATCAAGGGGCTACGCCTGATTTTCGAACTGACACCAAGGCCATTCGTGATGATAAAACTTGGCAGATCGCTCCGCCACCTCAGGATTTGCTTGATCGTCGCGTTGAAATTACCGGACCCGTTGAGCGAAAAATGGTGATCAATGCCCTTAACTCAGGCGCCAAAGTCTTTATGTGCTGCTTTGAAGATGCGTCGTCACCCACATGGGAAAATATGGTTGAGGGCCAAATCAATCTGCGTGACGCCAATTTAGGAACAATCAATTATTACGATCAAAGTAAAGCAAAAAACTACACATTGGACGCCGACCCAGCTTTGCTCATTGCTCGCCCTCGAGGTTTGCATTTACCTGAGAAATCGATTCAATTTAAGCACCAAGCGATCCCAGGCTGCTTAATGGATTTTGCCCTGTATTTCTTCCATAACTATCAAGCACGCGCAGCAAAAGGCCAAGGTGTGTATTACTATCTTCCTAAGCTAGAGACCATGGAAGAAGCTCAGTGGTGGGAGGACATATGTTGCTTCACAGAGCGTTATTTTAATGTACCTACAGGGACCATTCGCGCCACAGTACTTATTGAAACCTTACCAGCGGTATTCCAAATGGATGAAATACTCTATGTCATGCGCCAACATATTGTTGCGATGAACTGTGGACGTTGGGACTACATCTTTAGCTATATCAAAACACTTAAAAACCATGCAGACAGAATTCTACCCGACCGACATGGCATTGGAATGGATCAATCCTTTCTTAAAGCCTATAGCCAACTATTAGTGCGAACTTGCCACACCAGAGGTGCGCTCGCCATGGGCGGTATGTCCGCCTTTATCCCATCAAAAGATCCATTAGAGATGGCAAACGTCACTCGCAAAGTGATTGATGATAAACAGCGGGAAGCGCTCAATGGTCATGATGGTACTTGGGTCGCGCATCCAGCCCTAGTTGATTTAGCGATGTCGACATTTAACGAGCACCTGAAAGGGCAAGTGAACCAACTTAATTTCCCGAGTCCAACGCATACGATTGATGCCGAGCAGCTGCTTGCCCCTTGTCCCGGAACCCGAGATGAGGCTGGCGTTAGAAAAAACATTCGAATTGCGGTGTATTACATTGAGGCATGGATCCAAGGGCATGGTTGCGTCCCTATCTACGGGCTGATGGAAGATGCCGCAACCGCTGAAATTTCAAGGGCTAACCTTTGGCAATGGATCCATCACGCTATAGAGCTAGATGACGGACAAGTATTCACCAAAACACTATTCCATCGCTGGCTCTATGAAGAACTCAACACTATCAAACAGGAAGTTGGCGAGACGCGCTATGCTGCTGGCCGCTTTGTTGAAACAGCTGACCTTTTTTATGAGCTATCAACAGCAAAGACATTCGCGAGCTTCCTGACCCTTCCAAGCTATCAACTACTGTAGGAGTCGTCCGTATTTAATGGTCGGCAAGGTCATAGACATCGCAAGATAATATCGACATTAAGGCCAGTCAAAAGCAGGCATGTGATACCGCTTCTACAACATGCCGCTTTCTTGATGCCATCTTTCAATAGTTAGTAGCACCACGATAAACGCGATAAAACTAGGAGATTAACATGGGAAGTTTAACGCTCAAGCAAGCACTGACCATTACAGATGGCACCTTTGGCGCTGGGGAGGAAAGTCACAGTGCACCGCTCACTGTTGCGGTACTCGACAGTGGCGGAAAACTCATTACGCTACAACGACAGGATGGGTCCAGCATGATGCGCCCTGATATCGCCATTGCCAAAGCATGGGGAGCACTCGCGCTTGGTTGCTCTTCTCGAAAATTGGCACAAGATGCCGACGCAAGACCCGCCTTTATTTCAGCCATTAACGTACTGGCGCATGGCAATATGGTGCCAGTTCCTGGTGGACTATTAATTAGGGATGCCGAAAAAACCGTTTTGGGCGCGATTGGCGTAAGCGGTGATCTCTCCGACCTTGATGAAAGTTGCGCATTAATGGGTATTGACCACGCCAACTTATTCAGTGATGAATAAGTCTATTGAAACGCAATGTTTCACAACGCGTCATTGCTGCGACGACAGGCCGCTTAATGTTTACTTGTCGTGATGGTCACTAACCAAAAGTCGATCCCTGCCTTCGCAGGGATGGCGATTTTTCCGACACTCTCAACAATCCAAAAGCATAGCTTTCTATTCAAACTGCCCTAGCCACTGTTTCAACAACTGATTAAGATTTTTCTTTTGAGGCTTGGACAAAGACTGGACCAGTTTCTGTTGCACATCCACGTGCTCTTCCATCATCTTATCGATCAGCACAAGTCCTTCATCCGTCAGCTTGACTCTTACGCTGCGTCGGTCTTCTTTGCTATGCGTTCGTGAGATGTATCCCTTAGACTCTAACTTGTCCATACGATTCGTCATAGCACCAGAAGTTAGCATCATAGAATCAATCAGCTCTGATGGGGTCAATTGATAAGGGCTACCGCTGCGTCTGAGCGTTGCAAGAACATCAAACTCCCCCATCTTTAAGTCATATTTTTTATGGACTTCAGCAACTTGGGTTTCCATATATTTAGCAAGGCGCATCATTCGCCCCATCATGGCCATTGGCTCAGTTTCAAGCTCAGGCTTCTCTTTTGCCCATTGCGTGACTACGCGATCCACTGCATCCATTGTTGTTCTTACTCCATTATGTTAACGCTCGTCTAGAACCACGACGGACGTTAAAATTACTTTAACGTTAAGATACTTTACATTGTAAACTTTTGCTAGTACATTTAGGGCAAATATCTTAACGTAAAGATAAGTAACTATGAATATATTACTCGCAATGATACCTGCTTTTTTCTGGGGAACGACATACGCCGTCACCAAGTTCTCCCTGCCCGATTGGCCACCCATTCTACTTGGTGCATTGCGAGCGTTACCTGCTGGTTTACTATTACTCGCCGTTAAACCCACTTTGCCGAAAAAGGGTGATTGGCAAATTCTGTTTAGCCTTGGCTTAATCAACATCGCCACGTTCTTTGGTCTCATTTTTGTCATGGCACAAACACTCCCATCCGCGATTTCTGGTGTTGGAATGGTCTCTGTTCCTGTGTTTGCCATGTTATATCACTGGCTAATCGGTAAGCGTAAGCCTAGCTGGATTCAAGCAATTAGCGGGTTGGTACTGGTTATTCTAGCGTACTTTTTGTTTTCACCTGGCTCTATGAGTCTTAATCCTATTGGGCTAGGAGCGATGCTTGCCGCCATTATGTGTATCGTCGTCGGTAGCAGTATTACTAAGTCTCTAGGTAACCGAATGCACTGGTGGACAGTGCTTACGTGGCAGTTAATTTTAGGCGGTATCATGCTGTCTATCGCCGCCAGTATTCATATGACGGTTGCACCATCGCTCTATTTGGATGTATATCATCACTTTAATAGCAAAAACCTGATGGGCTTACTGTGGGTGATCGGCCTTAATACCGCATTAGGCTACGGCATGTATGTTTGGCTATTGCAGCGAATGACCGTCGTCGATTTTACCTTCGGCGGTATTGCGAACCCAATCGCTCGGTATCGTATGTGGCCTTATCTTACTTGGGGAATCTTTCACCCTACCACAGTATTTACTCATGTCGGGTATGATCGCCACATCGTTACTGCCGCAAGTTATTCTTGCCATTAGACAAAACAAGCCGAACCCCTTACTCAGCAGTAAGGCGACACGCCCTTAATTAAGTCTGTTCAAACAAAAAAAGGCGGTACATCACATGATGTACCGCCTTTTTTATTACACCACTCTCGTCTACAAATCGACCTTAATGATGTTCAAGCTATCAAGCTGACTAATGAGGTCAACCTGATGCCCAGCAGGGTCATTGATGACATTTGCATCCGATATTCCCAACTCACTCCAACCTACACCATCTAAGGTGATATCCGTTTGCTCGTTTCCTTTTGTCACGCTGATAACCGTACTGGTCGCATCGTTCGCGTCGTTCACATCATCATTAACCGTCACTGATATATTGCCAAGCAATTCACCAAGATTATTATGTTCTGGCAATAAATCCGAAATATCCAGAAGGTCATCACCGACACTGAAATCAGTTACCGTCGAGGTTGCGGGATTCAAGGTTGTTCCTGCTGAGTTTTCCGTGAATAAGAACAAATCATGCCCATCCCCCCCGGTTAAGATATCATTACCACCGCCTCCAAAAATGATGTCACTCTCCGCGCTGCCTAGCAGGGTTTCAGATGAACTATCACCCACCACTATTTGATCAGGCAAGGTAAGTTGCTCGGATTGGTGCAGAGCAATAATGACGTCGGCAGGCGTCATATCGTCTAAGTCAAGTTGAGTCACACCTAGCAAAGAAGTGAGTGTCACACCTTCTAACACAATAGATTGAAGCAGAACGCCACTATCGCTAATTTCAATCACTGTATCGCCAGATTGCTCTTGGATACTCAGCTGATCGGTCAGTAACTCGTCGGCTTTAAAGTCAACCGACGTTAAGTCAACGACATCATGGGTCACCGTTGGATCATTGCTCGTGAAATCGCGAACATCAAAGTCTTTCACCGTATCGGTGCCCGCCAGTGCTGCCGTTTCCCACTTAAAGGTATCTTGAGAGTCATTGTCAGTGCTGACACCGCCAGAAAGCGGTATGTCGTTACCAAATAGCCATTCATCATCAGCAGTACCGACAAGAATGTCGTTGGTTGCACTATCCCCTCTTAATCCCTGATTACCCGTTACCGTAATCGTAATCGGTTGTTCTGAATCACCATTAAGCCCACCATCGCTGGCATCAATATAGAACGTATCATCGGCCGTTTGATTGGCTTCTAAGGCATTACTGCTGCCCGCAAGCAGAACATACGCCCATACTCCCGTCATGACATTAAAGGTCAAGGTTCCGTACGTGCCGACTTTGGTATACGTGTCTCCAACTAACGAACCACCTCGTAGGCTTCTGGAAATTGGTGTTGCGGTATCTACATCTGAAACCGTGATATTACCACTGGTCGTGTCTGTTACACCTTCTTGTACGCCTGCGGTGAAGTCTCCATCAATGGTCGGTGCATCATTGGTACCTTGGATGGTCACTTTCACCGTTGATACCGTGCCATCAATAGACTGAACATTAAATTGATCATCCACGAAATCACCCACGTTTAAACTGTCGAATGACTCATCAGCGGTGTAATTCCAGTTGCCATTCTCATCAATGGAGAACGTACCATGGTTCCCTGCAACATTCGTTTGTTCGATGAATTTATTGTCATCGTTATCAACATCCGTCGCGGTCAAGGTGCCACCTAGTAGACAGCGGTGCATCGGTTTCTTGCAATATCACATCGGCAGAACTGACTGTCGCAATATCGTTCGTTCCGTTAATAACGATATTCACCTGTGATGTTGTGCCATCTAAAGACGTAACGGTGAAAGACTCTTCAGCTGTTTGACCAACATTGAGGCTATTAAAATCACTGTTCGCCGTGAAATCCCATACGCCGTTTTCGTCAATACTGAACGTACCAATTGATCCCACAAAATCGGTTTGAGCAATGAACTTATCATCATCATTATCGGCATCCGTTGCGGTAAGGGTGCCATTGGCCGTTAGCGTGCTATCCGTTTCATCCAAATTTTTCGTTGCAGCGCTAATATCCGCGGCATCGTTCGTCCCGTTGATTTTCACACTCACTGACGACACCGTGCCATCCACCGATGTCACGGCGAATGATTCACTCACACTTTGGTTCTCATTAAGATAATCAAAGGATTGGTTGGCAATAAATGTCCATGTACCGCCAGCATCAATGGAGAATGCACCGTGGGTGCCGACAACGCCAGTTTGCGGCGTAAACGTATTGTTTGGATTATCAACATCGTCCGATGTCAGGGTATCGGTAATAGTCAGTGGCGCATCCGTTTCGTCTCGCTCAACATCCGCAGAGCTCACGGTTGCGGCATCATTGGTACTGGTAATTTTCACTGTCACGGTTGATGGCGTACCATCCACACTGGTGACATTGAACACTTCTTGGATCTCTTGCCCTTCACTCAGTTCATCAAACGCACTGTTCGCAGTGAAGTTCCAAACACCATTTGCGTTAATTGAGAACGTCCCATAAGAGCCACTCACATTCGATTGAGGTGTAAACGTATTGTCCGGGTTATCAACATCGGTAGAGGTCAATGTTCCTGTCGCGGTAAGAGCTGCGTCAGTTTCAATAAGATCGACACTGCCCGTCGTCACAACCGCGGCGTCATTATTGCCTTCCACCGTGACATCAATGGTCTGACTAATGGTATCCCCTTGACCGACACCACCCACTAAGCTTTCAATATACACCTCAAATTGCTCTGTTTGAGGGCCTTCATTCAATGCATTGGCTTTCGCTTGATCCAGTTCGTAAACCCATTTGACGCTGTCAGGTGTATCGCCTGCGACCAATGTTAACGTACCGTAGGTGCCTTCAATTTCCGTCACCACCCCTGTGCTACTCAGACTGTAACGATGCGTATCACTTTGATCGACATCATCAATAGCCACGACACCGTTAGCCGTATCCACCTGCCCGCCAGTAGGGTCTTCGTACACGGTACCTGTCGCAGTCGTGTCGCCAGCCACAATCGTTGGCGCATCGTTGGTACCGATTACTTGGAATTCAATCACGCGCTCTGACGATAAACCAAACTCATCCGTGACTTTTACTGTGTATTGCAGTGGCGTAGCCAGCGTTTCTCCTTCAGATAACTCCTCAAAGGGGTCAACTAAATTAAACGTCCAAGCGCCCGTTGAAGGATTAACGGTTAATTCACCTCGAGCATCACCAGAAACCACTTGCCAAGTCTGAGTATCCGCATCAGTGCCATCCACGAGACTACCGCCAGTCCCATCTGCATTATTATCTGGGTCACCACTATCAAAGGTTCCTGATAGAGACGTTAGGGTATTTTCAGTCACATCTTGGACACCAATATCCTGAATTTCAGGCGCGTCATTGGTACCAACAATGGTGATCACAATCTCTTTTTGTTCACTCGACAAACCAGAGCCATTCATGTCCGTTGCGGTGACAAAAATTGAGGTTTGCATCGTCTCGCCTTTTGGCAAGTGATTGATATCAGGATCGTCACTGTTGATGGTATAGGTCCAGTTACCGTCTGAATCAATCGCGAAGGTGCCCATATTCGGGTTAGCTTCAGTGAAACTAAACACTGAGGAATCGCCAATATCTGGGTCAGCGACAATAAGTTGCCCTTCTGCGCTATCACTTGGGGTATCTACCACCGTGCCGACGACCTTACCTTCCAATACTGGTTTGTCATTGCTACCGATGACTTTCACTTCTACCGTTGTCATCACTTCGGCACCGGATTCATCTTTTGCTCTTATAACAAATGTTTCCGTTACTTCCGTCCCTTCCGCTAACGCATTAATATGCGCGTCATCGTACAGGGTGTAACTCCACTGATTCGTTGCCGGGTCAACATTAAAGAGTCCATACGTACCGTTTAACGTTGAGGCTTGAAGGGTAACGTTGTCCCCAAGATCGCCTGGGGCATCTCTATCGGTAAGAACAATATCTCGGGTGATGGTTGGCGTTTGATCAACATCATCTGGAAGCGCTTCTACAATCTCATTGTCATCAGCCAATTCCAGAGTTTCAATCACTGGCACCTCGTTGGTACCAACAATATTGATCGATATTGGTTGAGTAACGGGGGCACTGTTGTTATCGGTGACATTCACTTGCCACTGCAGCGTTTTGGTTTCACCCTGGTTGAGTGCCACAATGTCAGGATGAGGTTCATCTCCATTGACGCCATAGGTCGTATTGAGTTCAAAGTCCCAACTACCATCGGAATTCACCGTCAAAGTACCGTACGCTGGGTTGGCATCGATCGTGGTTAAGTTAGACCATTCTAATACGTCGCTGTGATATCAATATCATTAGCAGTACTACTCAAATTACCGCTAAGCTGCTGAGGCTGACTTGAGTTGGTATCCGCCGTTAGCGTGTCAACATACGACGTCGCGGTTGGCGCATCATTAAGTCCCGTAATATCAACGACAATTTCCAATGTTTGAGGGAAACCGTTGTCATCAACGATGGTTTTACCATATTGATCAATGGCGTAAACCTCGAACGTTTCGGTAACCACATCGCCATCAGCAAGCTTTTGTACAGCAGGGCTGTCGTTGTCGAGCGTAAACGTCCAATCACCAGACTCTGTGACAGTCATCGAACCATAAGGGCTCGAACCATCAATCAAGGTCCAGGCGATTGTGTCACCAAGGTTTAAGTTGTCGACTGGCGTTCCATCTTGTTCAGTAACATTGTCTAAAGAAAGCGAACCTGAACTCACTACAACTGCAGGTTCGGTATTATTGGCATCAGCACTAGGGTCATTATTGTCTTCCACGGTAGAAACCGTCTGTACAATTAATGCCACATCTTGATCACTAGGGTTATGAGCGTTTTCAGCGGTGCCGACAATCTTGATTCGAACTTCATGTGTATCGCTGGTGGTGGAAGAGTCTTCAGTTCCACCAAACGCCGCATCATCCTTATCGGTGACCTTAACAGTAAAGGTGTCATAAACCACCTCGCCCGGCGCCAACTCCGTCGAAGGAGAAAGCTCGTAAGTCCACTCGCCAGTATCAGGATCTATTGTAATTTCACCTAAGCTACTGGTTGAAGAAGTCCCTCCGTCAATGGTCCAATTAAACTGTTCATCTGAATCAGGATCTTCGGCACTTAAACGTCCAGTTGTGGATGGGATAGCATCTTCCGTTACTTCGCCAATAACGTCGTTATCAACCACTTCAGTATCACCCAGGTAAATTTCGGGGTTATCTGCGGTACCATGAATCGTCACATTGACGACATAAGTGTTGCCATCATCTGCGGTAAAGCGCCATTTTTCGGTTACGACGTCGCCCTCTTCCAGCATTTGAACTAAATCTGAATCATTGTCCAGCTCATAAAGCCACTTCGTACTGTCATTAGGATCGACAACCAACTCTCCAAAGACTCCGCCAGAGATTGGCGTAATGCTATTTTCATTAATATCGGCACCGACTGTCCCGGTATCGGTTAGCATCACGTCTTCGGTCACATCAGCGGTGACTTCAATGGCACCACCGCCTCCACCACCTCCACCGTCGGTTTCGTCTTGACCGACAACATTGATGACAATCGTAAATTCTTGCGAAATACCAGGAGTATTCGTTTCTACATCAGTGATGTTATCACTCACCACTACCTTAAAGGTTTCGGTTGGGTTCTCACCAAAATCTAAACCCTGAACAGCAGGACTATCGTTATCGAGGGTGTAAATCCATTGGCCGGTATTGTCTAATGTCAGGGTGCCGTATAAGCCTTCCCCATCTCCGTTAGGTCCACCGACAATACTCCAGTTACGACCAGGACTATTATTGTCAACATCGGTTGCAAAAAGCTGCCCTTCAACACGAGTGAGATCCGTACCAAATACATCCGCCGTACCATCTTCAACCACCGTCCCAGAGTTATCTCCTTCGACGATTGGACGATCATTATTACCTGTGATGTGAATATTGATCTCTTCAGTAACCGTTGCGCCATTGGTATCGCGGGCAAGCACAACAAATCGTTCGGTTTTTTCTTCACCTTCAGCTAACGTCTGCAAACTCGACTCTACCGGAGTATAAGTCCATTCACCTGCAGCATTGATCGTTAAGCTGCCATACAATCCGGTATACAATCGCTCAGTTGCACCATCTGGTACGAGGAACTCAGCCGAGTCATTATTATCAATATCTGTTGCGATCAATTGCCCAGTGACCGCTAAACCACTGTCTTCAACATACGAGCCTGTCACATCACCAGAGATGACTGGAACATCGTTTTCAGCCGTAATGGTGACGGTCACGGTTTGAGTCACAGTTTCACCTGTGCCTCCCATATCGGTCACTTGAACATCAAATGTGTCGACTAAGGTACGGTCAGCAACCGTGGAGTCTGTTGGATTGAGCTTTTGAATTTCTTCGAACTTATCTGGGTTCACCAAATAGGTCCAAGACCCATCACTTTGCAGCAAGAAGGTGCCGTATTGACCCATGTTCGGTGTACCGGAATCTAAACTCCAGACATGCGTATCATTGGTATCGACATCGCCATCTTGTAGTTGACCCGACGTGGAGTAAATATTGTTATCCAGATTCCCTTCAGCAAACGTGTTATTAAGACCGCTAATCACTGGGGCATCATTGGCGCCAACAATATCAATGTTCAATACTTCAGTCGTAGTGCGACCGAACTCATCTGTCACTCGCAACTCGACAGAATCACCATTGGTGAGCGTATCGCCTTCTGCCAATGCATTGACGGTATTGTAGGCATCGCGTTTACTCGGATCAGCAGCGACGTCTGCTGGTGTAAATAAGGTGTACGTCCATTCACCAGAAACCTGGTCAATGCTAAATGTTCCGTATTGACCATTAGACACTACTTGCCAAACCGCACCGTCACCACTATCGGGGTCACCGGAACCAATATCGCCCTGTGCTAACTCCTCTGGGGTTGGTGTCCCTTTAACAAACTGACCTTGCAAGGCTGCGCCATCTTCAACGACTTGGTATGAACCAGCAGAGATGATCAATGGGTCTGTGTTGGTGCCCGCCACTGAAATAGTCACCGGAATTGAACTGGTTTCACCCAGTTCGTCAGTAACAATAACGTTAAATACGTCAAGCTCGGTCGTGCCAGGTGGGATCGCTTTAGTATGCTCCGAGAGGTTATCTAAGGTATACGTCCATACGCCATTGCTATCCACAGATAATGTGCCGTACTCACCATAGAAGGTACTGGTATTTGTCGTGTTGCTATCGTTGTTGTCAATGGTAAACGTATGCGAGTCGGTCGTATCTTTATCGGAAACCGCTAGGGCGCCTGTCGCAGTAATATCAAAAGTTTCATCCTTGTGGCCTGGCTCCACCACGCTCCCCGTGACATCACCACTAAGTATCGGCGCGTCGTTTGCTCCCTCAATGCGAACGGTAATCTGTTGAGTATCCACTCTATCGGCACTAGGGTTGCCTCCTTTGGAGTCATCGACAACCGTAACCGTAAAGGTTTCCTCTAATGCGGTATCGCCAGGGCGAAGAGCTTGCACTGCTGGGTTATTATTGTTGAGTGTATAGGTCCATACCGCTTCTCCCGTCACAGGATCAGAGGTAATAACAATCGTCCCGTAGTCACCGGTATTGGTATCGATAGACCACGTATGCTTGTCGTTAGTATCTACATCGCCGGGTTGCAAAGTCCCTGACGTAACAATATCCGCTGACGTATCGCCATTCGGGAAATCATCTTCCGTCACCGTGCCTTCAACCGTGCCTTCAATCTGCGGCTGATCATTGGTACCTGGTCACGCGAACTTGTAATACTTGAGTATCCGTGGCGCCGTATTTGTCTGTGACTTGAACAGTAAAGTTTTCAAAAACTTTTTGACCCCGTTCTAGCGCTTGTGTATTCGCTAATTGCTCGGATGTCAGCGTCGTATCCGTGGTTGACTCTAGATCATAGCGCCATTGCCCTGTCGACTCGTCGAGTGATAGGTTGCCGTAAGTACCAATCGCAACACCATCAACAACCGATAGCGCATTACCATTGGCATCTAAAATAACCCAACTGTGTACTTCATTCTCATCAGGGTCTTGATCATTTAAGGTACCTTGCTTAAATTGAGTTCCCGCATCTTCTTTAATCCGTATTTGGTTTACGTTACGGATGTCGGGGGCATCATTATTGCCTTCAACATTAACGTTGACGACGTAGCTATCTGTGCCACCAAAGCCATCGTCAACCGTTATAGTGAATGGGTCTTCAGCATAAATCACCCCCTCTTCCATAAAGTTGGCTTTGGCTTGATCTAACGTGTACGTCCATTCACCATCATCGTTAACGGTTAACGTACCATAGAGTCCGTCACCATCGACAACCGCCCAGTCATGGGTATCTTTAATATCATCATCCGCGACTTCAAGGTTGCCCTTAGCAACACTCAATACGCCACCATCTTCGATGACTAACCCTGAATTATCACCCGAGATGGAAGGATCATCATTCGTCCCTTCAATCTCCACTGTAACGGTATCAAAGCCAACTCCGCCTTTACCATCTGATACTTGGATTTGGAAATACTCATAGACCTTTTCACCAGTTTGCAAATGGTTGACTGAGTCATTCACTAAGGAATAAGTCCATACCCCCGAATTGGAGTCTAAAACTAGGCTACCGTAATCACCACTTGTGGCACCTACAACCGCCCATGTATGGCTATCATTTACATCAACATCGCTAGGTACTAAGGTGCCTGTCGCCGTTGGTATCGGGTCGGAATCTTCAAATACTTTACCCGTTAGTTCACTGCTTGCAGAAACCGTTGGCAGATCGTTGGTGCCATGAATCGTCACCACAATTTCTTGCGTCGCAGTGCCATCAACCGATGTAACTTGGAAACGTTCAGTTCGTGTTTCGCCTAATCCCAGTGCCTGAACGGTGACGTTGTCTTTATCAACAAGGTAAGTCCAGTTACCTTCAGGGGTAATAGTGATACTGCCTAACGGTAGTCCATCGGTAACATCTGCCACAGTCGTAACAGTCGTGGAGAAAATATTCTCCCCACTATCAATATCACTAACTTGCAAGGTTCCGGACTCTTGCAAATCACTTCCAACCACCGTGATGTCTTCTGTCACAGAACCCGATGCAACACCGGATATTGACGCACCATCATTAGTCCCATTGACCACCACTTCAACAATCTGAGAAGTACTACCATCAATGGAATAAACTCGGAAACGCTCAGTAAAGCTATCTCCAGCTCCGAGTTGTTGTACCGATGCTAAGTTATTGTCTATGGTGTACGTCCACGTACCGGAAGACGTAATTGAAACACTGCCTAAAGACGAAATGCCATTGCTGTTGTTCAATGTGTCAACGCGCGTCGGATCAAACTGATTCTCACCAGCGTCCACATCTGTCACAGTTAGATTACCAACATGAGAAAGTGTGGTTGTCTCGTCATCTTCCGTCACACTTCCTTGCACATAGTCAGTGATAAATGTTTGGTCTTCCGCCCCGTTGATTTTGACTTCAATTTCAATAGGCGTACCGTCTTCACTAAGAACGGTGAATTTTTCAGTGACCGAATCTCCCACATCCAAAGACTGAATCGCGGTCTGCTGATTGTCTACCAAATAGGTCCAGCTTCCATCGGCAGCAACGACTAACGAGCCACCTAAAGTATTGGCAGCATCAGCGCTCCCCGCTCCTACTTGGAATGTGTTCTCGTTTGCATCAGGATCATCAATAACAAGATTGCCTTCCACCTTGATGTTGTTACCGTCTAGACCCTGATCCTCTAAGCCCTCTGCGAATGTACCACTGACAATCGAAGGCACATCGTTGGTACCTTCAATGGTAATAACAACGGTATGTTCAGTACCATCTTCAGATCGCACAGTGAAGGTTTCTGTCGCGGTATCCCCTTCACCAAGGTATTCAACGTACGCATTCGCAATCGAATAATCCCACTCACCTTGAGCGTTAATTGTTAAAGTACCAACCGCATCGGTCGCTCCATTCAGTGTGCTTGTTGATGTAATTGAGCTAGGGTCCGTTTGGAATACTTCCTCATCGCTTCCATCTGTATCTTGAAGCTCAAGTACGCCACTATCCGTGAGTTCAATCAGGCTATCATTTTCTTTGACATCCCCTACCGCTTGGCTTGGATCACTGATCAGCACAGAGTCATCATTGACCCCGACAATATCGACAACAATGGTATGTTCTGTGCCATCAATGGTTTGCACCGTAAAGGTTTGTGTCGCGCGTTCACCTTCTGCTAGCCCTTGAACATTACTGCTACCATTTGGAATCTCGTATGACCAATTCCCGGCCGCATCTATGGTTAAGGCACCATCAACAAAATTACCGACGGCTGACGCAACGGAAGCAGGGATAAACGCCCCTTCACCATCATCGGCATCGCTAATAGTAGCTTGGCTACTGAAGAATAAATTGCCATCAGTATCTATTTGTGTCGCATTGTCTTCCGTTGCTTCACCATAAGATGTACCACCGATGACTGGCTCATCATCGGTACCGGTAATCGTGATGACGATGTTATGAGTAGTACCGTCTTCACTGAGTACTTGGAACGTCTCGGTACGGGTTTCGCCTTCTGAGAGTGATTGCACCGAGCTGTCGGTGTTGTCGATCTCGTAATTCCACGCGCCAGTCGCATCAATGGTCAGAGTGCCCACCGAGTGTGAGGCCGTTGCCATCATCGACTTTAGTGACGCTGGTTTGGAATTGGCTCTCGCCTTGGTCGGTGTCGCTAATCGTCAGCTGGCCGCTTTCTTTAAGCAGATCACCCGCTTGAATGTCGGTATCTTCAATGACGCCACCGATGTCAGTACCCGCTATCACGGGCGCGTCGTCAGTACCTTCAATGGTTACTTCGATGATTTGTGTTTTGCTGCCGTCAATCGAAGCGACTTCAAAGCGCTCAATACGTGTATCACCCGCACCCAGTTCTTGCACGCCAGTGAGGCTATTATCGACTTTGTAGGTCCACGTGCCGTCCGCCAAGATGGTCAGCGTGCCGAGAGGCGACTGACCTTGATCATTGTTTAGACTTGTCACAGTAGTATTGAATGCCGCTTCATCCGCATCCAAATCGGCAATGTCCAGCTTACCGCCGCCAAGTAGCTCACCCGCCACTTCGTCGGTGTCTTCTTTGACACTGTCTGGTGCGTAGTTGGTGATAAAAGTTTCATCTTCCGCGCCATTCACCGTCACACTAATCGTGTGCTCGGTGCCATCGGCTGAGGTGACGATAAAGGACTCAACTAAAGTGTCACCCACATCGAGGGCTTGCACCTGCGTTAAGGTGTTATCAATGGTGTAGGTCCAGGTGCCATCAGCTAAAATAGACAGGCTACCCAACGTGGTACCAACTGACGTCCCCGCGCCTGCGTTAAAGACATTTTCACCTAGGCGTCTTCATCGCTAATCACCAGTTGCTCAGAGGCGATAAGGTTATTGCCCACCGCACCCACATCTTCGGTCAGTTCAGCGGATTCACCACTGACGATAGTTGGCGCACCGTCCACCCCTTGAATGGTCACAACAATATCTTGATAGCTGCTGCCATCAATGGAGTACACGCGGAACACTTCGTCACGGCTATCGCCGTCACCCAGCCCCTGCACACCCGTTAACGAGTTATCGACTTGGTAACGCCATTGCCCATCGGCGGTAATGGTTAAGCTGCCTAATGGAGATTCGCCATTACCATTTTGTTGGCCTTCGACACGCGTAATATCAAATTGTGCTTCGCCACTGTCGGCATCAGCAATGTCCAAATCCCCACTGTCAGTCAAAATACCCGCGGTGTCTTCCGTCACTGAGCCGGGCTCGTAACTGCTGATGATGCTTGGATCTTCGGTACCATTCACGGTCACCGTAATGGTGTGCTCCGTGCCGTCGGCGCTTTTCACGATAAAGGATTCGGTCAGGGTATCGCCCACATCCAAGGATTGGATTGGCGTTGAGCTGTTGTCGACTTTGTAGGTCCACTGACCGTCAGTATCAATCGTCAACGTACCATTCGTGGTGCCTACTGGGACACCAGCACCTGCGATAAAGGTCTCTTCATTGGCGTCGGTATCGCTGATCACCAAGGTATTGCTGGCGACTAAGTTACCGTCAGTATCTAAGTCGACCGCCGCGTCTTCAGTGGCGTCATCACTGGCGCCACTGGCAATGCTTGGTAAATCGTTGACACTCGGTAATGGTAATCACGATGTTGTGCGTGGTGCCATCTTCACTGAGTACTTGGAACGTCTCGGTACGGGTTTCGCCTTCTGAGAGTGATTGCACCGAGCTGTCGGTGTTGTCGATTTCGTAATTCCACGCGCCAGTCGCATCGATGGTCAAGGTGCCCACCGGTGTGAGGCCGTTGCCATCATCGACTTTAGTGACGCTGGTTTGGAATTGGCTCTCGCCTTGATCGGTATCGCTAATCGTCAGCTGGCCGCTTTCTTTAAGAAGATCGCCCGCTTGAATATCGGTATCTTCAATGACGCCACCGATGTCAGTACCCGCTATCACGGGTGCGTCGTCAGTACCTTCAATGGTTACTTCGATGATTTGGGTTTTGCTGCCGTCAATCGAGGCGACTTCAAAGCGCTCAATACGTGTATCACCCGCACCCAGTTCTTGCACGCCAGTGAGGCTGTTATCGACTTTGTAGGTCCACGTGCCGTCCGCCAAGATGGTCAGCGTGCCGAGAGGCGACTGACCTTGATCATTGTTTAGACTTGTCACAGTAGTATTGAATGCCGCTTCATCCGCATCCAAATCGGCAATGTCCAGCTTACCGCCGCCAAGTAGCTCACCCGCCACTTCGTCGGTGTCTTCTTTGACACTGTCTGGTGCGTAGTTGGTGATAAAAGTTTCATCTTCCGCGCCGTTCACCGTCACACTAATCATGTGCTCGGTACCGTCAGCAGAGGTCACAATAAAGGACTCAACCAAGGTGTCACCCACATCGAGGGCTTGCACCTGCGTTAAGGTGTTATCAATGGTGTACGTCCAGGTACCGTCTGCTAGGATAGACAGGCTACCCAACGTGGTGCCCACAGACGTCCCCGCGCCTGCGTTAAAGACATTTTCACCTAAGCATCTTCATCGCTAATCACGAGCTGCTCGGTCGCAATGAGATTATTGCCGACGACCGCGACATCTTCTGTCAGTTCGTCACTGTCACCACTGATGATGGTCGGCGCGCCGTCCACCCCT
This sequence comes from Vibrio sp. GJ43-1, assembly GCF_055808835.1. Taxonomy (NCBI): domain Bacteria; kingdom Pseudomonadati; phylum Pseudomonadota; class Gammaproteobacteria; order Vibrionales; family Vibrionaceae; genus Vibrio; species Vibrio sp. GJ43-1. The sequence continues at coordinate 482,141 of NZ_CM147885.1, forward strand.
TGAATGGTCACAACAATATCTTGATAGCTGCTGCCATCAATGGAGTACACGCGGAACACTTCGTCACGGCTGTCGCCGTCACCCAGCTCTTGGACACCCGTTAACGAGTTATCCACGCTGTAGCTCCACTGGCCATCGGCGGTAATGGTTAAGCTGCCTAATGGAGATTCGCCATTACCATTTTGTTGCCCTTCGACACGCGTGATATCAAATTGTGCTTCGCTACTGTCGGCATCAGCAATGTCCAAATCCCCACTGTCGGTCAAAATACCCGCGGTGTCTTCCGTCACTGAGCCCGGCTCGTAACTGCTGATAATGCTTGGATCTTCGGTACCATTCACGGTCACCGTAATGGTGTGCTCCGTGCCGTCGGCACTTTTCACGATAAAGGATTCGGTTAGGGTATCGCCCACATCCAAAGATTGAATTGGCGCTGAGCTGTTGTCGACTTTATAGGTCCATTGACCATCCGTGCCGATGGTGAGGGCACCATAAGTCGTGCCCACAGGTGTCCCAGCGCCCGCAATGAAGGTCTCTTCATTGGCGTCGGTATCACTGATCACTAAAGTATTGCTGGCGACTAAGTTGCCGTCAGTATCTAAGTCGACCACCGCGTCTTCGGTGGCGTCATCACTGGCGCCACTAACAATGCTTGGTAAATCGTTAACGCCGGTAATGGTGATGACGATGTTATGGGTCGTGCCGTCCTCACTGAGTACTTGGAACGTCTCGGTACGGGTTTCGCCTTCTGAGAGTGATTGCACCGAGCTGTCGGTGTTGTCTATCTCGTAATTCCACGCGCCAGTGGCATCAATGGTCAAGGTGCCCACTGGTGTAAGGCCGTTGCCATCATCGACTTTAGTGACGCTGGTTTGGAACTGGCTTTCGTCTTGGTCGGTATCGCTAATCGTCAACTGACCACTTTCTTTAAGTAAGTCACCACTTTGGACCTCAAAGTCTTCGGTGACACCACCAATGTCAGTACCCGCTATCACGGGTGCGTCGTCAGTGCCTTCAATGGTCACTTCGATGATTTGGGTTTTACTGCCGTCAATCGAGGTGACTTCAAAGCGCTCAATACGCGTATCACCCACACCGAGCTCTTGCACGCCTTCTAGGCTATTGACAACTTTGTAGGTCCACGTGCCGTCGGCCAAGATGGTCAGCGTGCCGAGAGGGGACTGACCTTGGTCGTTAGTTAAGTTCGTCACCGTGGTGTTAAACGCCGCTTCTCCGGCATCCAAATCAGCAATATCGAGTTTACCGCCACCTAATAGCTCACCCGCCACTTCGTCGGTGTCTTCTTTAACACTGTCTGGTGCGTAGTTGGTGATAAAAGTTTCATCTTCCGCGCCATTCACGGTCACGCTAATCGTGTGCTCGGTGCCATCGGCGGAGGTGACGATAAAGGACTCGACCAAGGTGTCACCCACATCGAGGGCTTGCACCTGCGTTAAGGTGTTATCAATGGTGTAGGTCCACGTACCGTCAGCAAGAATAGAGAGGCTACCTAATGTGGTACCCACAGACGTCCCTGCGCCAAGCATTAAAGACATTTTCACTGCTAGCGTCTTCATCGCTAATCACCAGTTGCTCAGAGGCGATAAGGTTATTGCCCACCGCACCCACATCTTCGGTCAGTTCATCGCTATCACCACTGACGATGGTCGGCGCGCCGTCCACCCCTTGAATGGTCACAACAATATCTTGATAGCTGCTGCCATCAATCGAGTACACGCGGAATACTTCGTCACGGCTATCGCCGTCACCCAGCTCCTGCACACCCGTTAACGAGTTATCGACTTGGTAACGCCATTGCCCATCGGCGGTAATGGTTAAGCTGCCTAATGGAGATTCGCCATTACCATTTTGTTGCCCTTCGACACGCGTAATATCAAATTGTGCTTCGCCACTGTCGGCATCAGCAATGTCCAAATCCCCACTGTTAGTCAAAATACCCGCGGTGTCTTCCGTCACTGAGCCGGGCTCGTAACTGCTGATGATGCTTGGATCTTCGGTACCATTCACGGTCACCGTAATGGTGTGCTCCGTGCCGTCGGCGCTTTTCACGATAAAGGATTCGGTCAGGGTATCGCCCACATCCAAGGATTGGATTGGCGTTGAGCTGTTGTCGACTTTATAGGTCCACTGACCATCCGCGCCGATGGTAAGCGCGCCGTAAGTCGAGCCTACTGGCGTGCCTGCGCCAAGCAATGAAGGTCTCTTCATTGGCGTCGGTATCGCTGATCACTAAAGTATTGCTGGCGACTAAGTTACCGTCAGTATCTAAGTCGACCACCGCGTCTTCGGTGGCGTCATCACTGGCGCCACTGACAATGCTCGGTAAATCGTTAACGCCGGTAATGGTGATGACGATGTTATGGGTCGTGCCGTCCTCACTGAGTACTTGGAACGTCTCGGTACGGGTTTCGCCTTCTGAGAGTGATTGCACCGAGCTGTCGGTGTTGTCGATTTCGTAATTCCACGCGCCAGTCGCATCGATGGTCAAGGTACCCACTGGTGTGAGGCCGTTGCCGTCGTCCACTTTAGTGACGCTGGTTTGGAATTGGCTCTCGCCTTGATCGGTATCGCTAATCGTCAGCTGGCCGCTTTCTTTAAGAAGATCACCCGCTTGAATATCGGTATCTTCAATGACGCCACCGATGTCAGTACCTGGCTATCACGGGCGCATCGTCGGTACCTTCAATGGTCACTTCGATGATTTGTGTTTTGCTGCCATCAATCGAGGCGACTTCAAAGCGCTCAACGCGTGTATCGCCGTCGCCGAGCTCTTGCACGCCAGTGAGGCTGTTATCGACGTTGTACGTCCACGTGCCGTCGGCCAAGATGGTCAGCGTGCCCAATGGCGACTGACCTTGATCATTGTTTAGACTCGTCACAGTAGTATTGAACGCCGCTTCATCCGCATCCAAATCGGCAATGTCGAGCTTACCGCCGCCAAGTAGCTCACCCGCCACTTCGTCGGTGTCTTCTTTGACGCTGTCTGGGGAATAATTAGTGATGAAGGTTTCATCTTCCGCGCCGTTCACGGTCACACTAATCGTGTGCTCGGTGCCATCGGCGGAGGTGACGATAAAGGACTCAACTAAAGTGTCACCCACATCGAGGGCTTGCACCTGCGTTAAGGTGTTATCGATGGTGTAGGTCCACGTACCGTCAGCAAGAATAGAGAGGCTACCTAATGTGGTACCCACAGACGTCCCTGCGCCGAGCATTAAAGACGTTTTCACCCGCATCTTCGTCACTGATGACCAGCTGCTCAGACGCGATGAGGTTGTTACCCACCACGCCGACATCTTCGGTCAGTTCATCGCTATCACCACTGACGATGGTCGGCGCGCCGTCCACCCCTTGAATGGTCACAACAATATCTTGATAGCTGCTGCCATCAATCGAGTACACGCGGAATACTTCGTCACGGCTATCGCCGTCACCCAGCTCCTGCACACCCGTTAACGAGTTATCGACTTGGTAACGCCATTGCCCATCGGCGGTAATGGTTAAGCTGCCTAATGGAGATTCGCCATTACCATTTTGTTGCCCTTCGACACGCGTAATATCAAATTGTGCTTCGCCACTGTCGGCATCAGCAATGTCCAAATCCCCACTGTCAGTCAAAACACCCGCGGTGTCTTCTGTCACTGAGCCCGGCTCGTAACTGCTGATGATGCTTGGATCTTCGGTACCATTCACGGTCACCGTAATGGTGTGCTCCGTGCCGTCGGCACTTTTTACAATAAAGGATTCGGTTAGGGTATCGCCCACATCCAAGGATTGGATTGGCGCTGAGCTGTTGTCGACTTTATAGGTCCACTGACCATCCGCGCCGATGGTAAGCGCGCCGTAAGTCGAGCCTACTGGCGTGCCTGCGCTAGCAATGAAGGTCTCTTCATTGGCGTCGGTATCGCTGATCACTAAAGTATTGCTGGCGACTAAGTTACCGTCGCTATCGAGATCCACCGCGGCGTCTTCGGTGGCGTCATCACTGGCACCACTGACAATGCTTGGTAAATCGTTAACGCCGGTAATAGTGATGACGATGTTGTGCATCGTGCCATCTTCACTGAGTACTTGGAACGTCTCGGTACGGGTTTCGCCTTCTGAGAGTGATTGCACCGAGCTGTCGGTGTTGTCGATCTCGTAATTCCACGCGCCAGTCGCATCAATGGTCAGAGTGCCCACCGGTGTGAGGCCGTTGCCATCATCAACTTTAGTGACGCTGGTTTGGAATTGGCTCTCGCCTTGATCGGTATCGCTAATCGTCAGCTGGCCGCTTTCTTTAAGAAGATCACCCGCTTGAATATCGGTATCTTCAATGACGCCACCGATGTCAGTACCCGCTATCACGGGCGCGTCGTCAGTACCTTCAATGGTCACTTCGATGATTTGGGTTTTGCTGCCATCAATCGAGGCGACTTCAAAGCGCTCAACGCGTGTATCGCCGTCGCCGAGTTCTTGCACGCCAGTGAGGCTGTTATCGACGTTGTACGTCCACGTGCCGTCCGCCAAGATGGTCAGCGTGCCCAATGGCGACTGACCTTCATCGTTATTTAAGCTTGTCACCGTGGTGTTAAACGCCGCTTCACCGGCATCTAAATCGGCGATGTCGAGTTTGCCGCCACCGATAAGCTCACCCGCCACTTCGTCGGTGTCTTCTTTGACGCTGTCTGGGGAATAATTAGTGATGAAAGTTTCATCTTCCGCGCCGTTCACCGTCACACTAATCGTGTGCTCTGTACCGTCAGCAGAGGTCACAATAAAGGACTCAACGAAGGTGTCACCCACATCGAGGGCTTGCACCTGCGTTAAGGTGTTATCGATGGTGTAGGTCCAGGTACCGTCAGCAAGAATAGACAGGCTACCTAACGTGGTGCCCACAGACGTCCCCGCGCCTGCATTAAAGACGTTTTCACCCGCGTCTTCGTCGCTGATAATCAGTTGCTCAGTCGCAGTTAGATTATTGCCCACAACCGCAACGTCTTCGGTGAGTTCCGCAGATTCACCACTGACGATGGTTGCTGAATCATTGCTACCCGTAATCGTAATCACGACGTCTTGGCTAGTGACGGCTCCTTTATCATCCGTCACGCTAACCGTATAAGTAACGTCCTGAACTTGTCCGTCTTTCAAGGCTTGAGTCGCATCAGAATCGTTATCTAGTGTAAATGTCCAGTTGCCAGACACGGGATCAATCACAAACGTCCCAAAGTCACTATCACCGCTGTATGAGAAACTGGCTACTGAGTCCGCATCAACGTCAGTTGCAACAATGTTACCCGTGGCAATATCAACACCAGAAACATTGTCATCACCCGCTTCGATGACAGAACCAGTTACGACACTGGAATCTTCAATCACTGGAACATCATTCGTACCCGTAATGGTAATGGTGACTGTTTCGGTATTCACCGCACCAAACTCATCGGTGACTTTGACCGAAAAGTTAACGTCTTGCTTCTGTCCTTCTTTTAAGGCTTGAGTCTGTACTGAATCATTATTGAGTGTGAATAACCACGTACCATCAGAAGCCACGCTGAGGTCACCGTAATCACTGCTGCCATCATCGGTTGAAAACGTTAGCAATGCATCGCTATCAACGTCAGAGCCAAATAGAGTCCCTGACGCAGTCGGGGTTCCGGCGACTTCGGTTCCGTCATCATTATGACCGGCTTCTGTCACTTCACCAGTAAACGTGCTACTGGAGGTAAATACTGGCTGATCGTTGGTGCCTGTGATAGCGACCGTGATTGTTTCCGTATTCACGGCGCCAAACTCGTCACGCACCGTTACGGTGAAGGTCTCGTTATGCACCTCACCCTCTTTGAGAGCCTGAGATTGGGCGGTATCGTTATCTAACGTAAATACCCATGCACCATCAGGGTCAACCGTCATCGAACCATAGTCGCTACTGCCATCTTCAATAAAGAATGTCAGATTTGCACTGGCATCTACGTCCGAGCCAACAAGCGTACCTGTCGCGGTAGCAACGCCATCCACCAACGTGCCATCATCAAGATGGCCGGACTCTGTCACGGAACCTTGTAAATCACTACTTGATAAAATGGTGGGCTGATCATTGGTGCCAACAATCGTAATTGTCACGGGTTGGGTGACTGACGCACCGACTTCATCCGTCGCAATAACATCAAACACCACAGAGGTTTCTTGTCCCTCACGCAATGCTTGGGTAGCAGCAGAAGCATTGTCGAGCTGGAAACTCCAAACTCCAGTTTGAGCATCTATTTCAAAAGAGCCAAAATCACTTTGTCCTTGGTAGGTAAACGTAACGGTACCGTCAACGTCTGATGCGTTAATGGTGTCACTCGCTGTCGAAGTTCCAGTGACCACCGTGCCATCATCTAAATGACCAGCCTCAGTCACTAGCCCCGTTGTCCCGGTCAAATCATCAATAACAGGCGTATCATTGGTGCCTGTAATCGTAATCGAGACGACTTCTCGGCTTACCGCGCCAAACTCGTCAGTAACCGTGACGACAAAATCCAGTTGCTTGGTTTCGCCTTCCGTTAACGCTTGAGTCGCATTCGATTCATTATCGAGGGTAAACGTCCATTTACCTTCACCATCAAACGTCATTTCTCCAAAATCAGTAATGCCATCGATAACTTGATAATCTAATATCGCATCGGCATCGACATCCGTCGCGACTAAAGTACCCGTCGCGACTGAATTACTTGCTGCACCATCACCAGATTCAGTGACCATTCCCGTTGTATCGCCACTCGCACCAAACGTTGGCACGTCATTTGTACCTTCAATAGTGATAGGCAGCGTTTGAGTAACCTGCGCGCCTTTATCATCAGTAACCGTAATGGTGAAGGTTGTATCAACAGAATCCCCTTCTTTAAGGGCTTGTGTTGCAGGAGCACTATTGTCTAAGGTAAACAGCCATTCACCCGTCAACTCATCAACCGTTAATGTGCCGTATTCGTTACTCGCGTCTTGGACACCATACGTAAGCACAGCATCGGTATCATTGTCGGTTGCTATAATTTGACCTTCGGCTGTCGCAAGACCATCGACATTAGTGCCGTCATCCAAACTGCCCGCTTCCACAACATCAGCAGAGCCTACATCGATAATATCGGGGATATCGTTGATTGGGTTGATTGTCAGTAGAACACCGCCCGTCTGAACTGAGTTTTCGGCACCTCGTCCATCGTCCACGGTATATAAAATCTGACCCGCGTCATCGCCGGAAGTGTATTCTTGGGGCGCATCATATTGAAGGGATTCGAACTCAGTTTCAGTGAGCACTTGACCCACTTTTACTGGTGTGCCATCGGCAAGGGTGAGCACACCAAGCTTAGGTAGCTCGGTAATAATAAGCGTTAACGTGTCATTGTTAGCATCAGTGGGAAAGCTTAGATTTAGATCGCCATCTAGTGATTCTTCGTCAAAATTACGAGCATCAAAAACGGTAACAGGTGCGGAGTTTGCGAGAATATCGAGTAACGTATCAGTTTGAGGTTGATTGAGGTCTTGACTATTCAGTCCAGTAGTTTCAAAAAAGGTTGCCGCTAAAACTTGCTCTTGAGTTGCTTCTACCGTTGTTGCCTCAGAAATACTTGAACTGACAGCGTCGCCTGCCGCAGTGGCTTGGTCTTCATTTTGGGTTGGATCTTGGCCCGTTTCAATTTGCGAAATAATATCCGCAATCTCTTGATTATCCGATGAGTTCAACCGCGTTGATTTAACAACTTGCCCATTTTCTCCGATGACATCAATGCCAGCAAGCTCACTAGAATCTTGACCGTCGACGACTGACAGAACCGCTTCACCAGGCTGAGGTTCACCCCCCTCGGCCAAGACCTTTAGCTGACCTTTTTTATCAAGAACTAAGGTTCCCGTAACACTTGCAAGCCCCAAAAATACCGCAAAACCCATAGCGCGCTCCTTTACACCAAACTCTCGGACAAGAGATCATCGGACAATCAATAACAAAGCAATTAATCAGCTGAAAAACAACGATTTGCCCATGTCGAACTACATGTTAGTTAGTATAGGTAGATCGAATGTCATTTCTAATATATATAACCTTAAATACCAGATTTAGTTACAAATATGAATCAAAGAGTCAGGCTTTCTTATAGGATTCTCAAAAAAGAAATACTGAGTAGCGATAGGCGGAAAAAAGATCGCGTCCTAATAATTACAAGCGGAGAGAGGTATGGATTTGTATGGACTATGTATTGAGCGTATCAAGTAATTCTGGGTTAACACCAAAACCTGTTTTATGTTCTTCAATCACCACTTCACTGCGTGTTTGAATGACACCGGGCAGCGTTCCCAGCTTAGTCGACATAAAGGATTGATAGGATTTCATATCTTTTGTTCGCACTTTAATCATGGTGTCGAAGTCACCAGAAAGAGAATAGCATTCTTCTATTTCAGGCATTAAATCTACAGCTTTAGCGAATTTATCAAAAATAGAGAAACTGGTCTGATCGAGACGAATATGGATAAAAACTTGGACATCCAACCCTAATTTCTCGGGGTTCAATTCAGCATGATACCCCTGGATAAAGCCTTCTTTTTCAAGTCGCTTTACACGGTCGGAGCATGGGGAGGTAGTGAGATTGACTTGCTTTGCCAATTCCACGATCGGCATACGACCTTTGAGGGTCAATATCCTAAGTATTTCTAAATCAATTTTATCTAAAGCAAGCTGAGCCACGATAACATCTCAAGTAAGTAATTGTTACTTGATTGTAAATCAAATGCTAGCAGGTTAAAAACACCACGGATCACACTCTGCGACTAATCCAATTTAACTACGCTTATTTTTGACAAACGCAGATAGTCGCAAAAGTATGATTGATTTTACAAATACCTTAGCCGTTAACGCTACGCAAGGTTAGCTTGTTGGTTCATCACAGGTTTAGCTTCCACCTGATTTTCTTGGTTGCATACTCGGCAAATAATGCGACGTTCCAATTTGTAATATCCACTGCCATTCACTAGTTGTGACATCAGCTGCTGAAAACTTTGTAAGATAGAGGCACTGTCATTTGGGCTACGTTTCATCACCGCTTTATGTGCCGTTTTCTTTTTGCACGCCGCACAGTAGTTCGTTGGCATTTTGCTGTTCTCCTAGAAGTCTGATCATTTGCTGACCATATTGTGTTCAAGGTCAGCGTGTATAGAAAACGATCATTGCAGAAAATGAGGCATACATTCAAAATTCATGTCATTTATTTGCGAATTTTTGATCAAGATGCCGAAACTTACTTACATATTGCCCGATCTCAACGCTCAACTCTCGAGATAGACGACCAAGTGCGGTGTCGGATCCTGAATCATTCACGCGCTAAATAGCAAAGAAAACAGCTAACCGCCCATCATGTATGATCTGAGAACATAAAAAAGCCCGCGACATGCGGGCTTTGGAATCCAGACAATATTAATACATCATCAATTTTACTGAATCGGCTTAATGTTGAAGAAAATGGCAAAAAGCACTGGGACAACAATCAATGTCAATATGGTCGCAAAACCAAGCCCAGCCATGATCGTCACTGCCATTGAACCAAAAAATGCATCAAAGACTAATGGGATCATACCTAATATGGTCGTTAGAGCAGCCATACTCACTGGCCGCACGCGACTTACCGCGCTATCGACGATGGCCTGATACGGATCCTTACCCGTTGCTAACTCCAAATTTATTTGGTCCATCAAGACGATCCCATTTTTTAGGATCATTCCGCTTAGACTTAACAAACCCAGTAATGCTGTGAAACTAAACGGCATCCCAGAAAGCAGTAAACCAAATGCCACACCAATAATGGATAATGGCACGGTCAACCAAATCACCAGTGGCTTCTTAAATGAGTTAAATAGCAACATCGTGATGATAAACATCAGTAAGTAACCCATAGGTAGAGATTTAAACATGCCTTCTTGCGCATCTTTTGATGACTCGTATTCGCCGCCCCATTCTAATGAATAACCTTCTGGCAGCACAATGGCTTCAACTTGTGGTTGAATACGAGCAAACAATGTCGCCGCCGTTTCATCACCCAATACGTCATGATCAGCAAGAACGGTAAGCGTACGCTTTCTATCACGACGTTGAATCAAAGGCTCGCTCCAATCTAACGTGACATTATCCACCACCTGCTCAACCGGAACGTACGTCTGAAGCATCGGACTCCAGATAGAGATATTTTGTAGGGACGAATAATCCACCCGTTCTTCTTCCGTCAAACGGGTAACAATCGGCAGGCGCTGCGTACCATCTCGAAACACACCAATGGCGTTGCCACCAAACGCTAACTGTAAGGTATTCGAGAGATCTTCTTTTGAAATACCAAGCCGACGAGCTTTTGATTCGTTAAATTGAGGCACGAGTTCTTTCGTGCGCTCTCGCCAGTCATGACGAATATTACGCGCCCCTGAATCAGCAAGAAGAATATCTTCAACTTGAACGGCAACATCACGCAATATTTGTGGATCGGGCCCGATGATTCTCGCTTCTATTTTGGAAGCAGGAGAAGGTCCAAATTCCATTAAACGCAGCTGGAACGATGGCGCGGTAAACTCACTCGATAGGGTTTGATCCAGCTTGTCCAATAACGTAAACATATCGTCGCGATTCGTGGCTCGAACCTGCAACTGAGCATACGCTTCGTAGCTCTTTTCTGGCTGATAGGTCAACATGAATCGCTGTAAGCCTTGCCCAACCGATGTCGACACAAAATTCACATCTTCTTGCGATCGAATATAGGCTTCCACTTTTTCAGTTTGCTTCAATGTTTGTCTGATATCCGTGCCTTCTGGCATCCACATATCAACAAAAAACATAGGCGTATTGGAGGCTGGGAAAAACGACTGTTTCACCATGCCAAACGCCATAACAGCAGAAATAAGTAACGCGACCATTCCTATAACGGTCAACCAACGCAGTTTTAACGCCAGCTCCAATGACCAACGAAATACGGTAAATAAAATACCTTTATACGGTTCTACTCAGCTCTGAGCCGACCATGACAGTCTCCTCTTTAAGCATTAGGCTTGCTAGAAAAGGCGTTAGTGTCAGTGCTGTAATCCAACTTAAAAATAGTGAAAAGCAGAGCACCCAAAACAATGAGCCCATAAACTCACCCGTTGCATCTTGAGAAAGCCCAATCGGTGCAAATGCGGTAATAGCAATAACGGTTGCGCCGAGTAGTGGCCACTGCGTTTGCTTGGCTATCGCTTTCGCTGCTTCTGTTTTCGTTTTGCCCTGTTTTAACCCAACTAGTATCCCCTCGACCACAACGATGGCGTTATCCACCAGCATCCCCAAAGCAATAATCAAAGCGCCAAGGGAAATTCGATGCAGTTCGATATTATTAATACTCATCAAAATGAAAGTACCAAATACCGTCAAGAGCAATACGATTCCAATAATCAGACCGCTGCGTACCCCCATGGCAAACAGTAGTACAACAATGACAATGGCCACGGCTTGCGCCAAACTGACGACAAAATCTTTTACCGATTTATCGACTTCCGTCGATTGGTTGTAAAAATAATCTAAATTTACGCCCGCTGGTTTAATATTCTCAAGCTCGCTCAATTTCGTATCAATCACGTGACCAACGTCTACAACGTTCACCCCAGATGTAAACGAAATTGCTAAATTAATCGCAGGTTTACCATTAAAGGTAATCACGTTTGATGGCTTTTCTTGGATACCTTTCGATATCTTTGCGACGTCTTTTAATCGAATCAAATTGCTAGTATCTCGGCCATGAATAATGAGGTTTTCCAGCGATTCTACTGAGTTAAGGCTCCCGTTCGGACGAATGGCTAGGTTGTCACCATTAATCATGATTTCCCCAGCAGACTGAACGCTGTTTTGTTGATTAAGCAATCCCGCTACGGTGTTCATGTCAAGGTTAAGCGCCGACAAGCGATTAAGTGAAAGCTCAACAAACAACATTTCTTGCTGATCACCAGAAATCGCGACTTTACCCACGCCATCAACGAGCTCGATTTCTCGGCTTAAATAATCCGCATAACGTTTAAGCTCTACGTAATCATAGCCGTCTCCCGTCAACATAATCATCACGCCGAACACATCGCCAAAGTCATCAATGATTTGCACCGAGTTCACACCACTTGGCAAGTTCGGCTTTAAATCGTTAATCTTGCGGCGCATTTCATCCCAAATTTGTGGCAGCTCATCTGGGCCATAATCCATCCGCATACTGACCATGATTTGCGACATTCCGTCTGAGGATGTGGACTTAATATTATCGATGTATGGCAACTGTCGAATCTGTTTCTCTAATGGATACGTCAGTTCTTCTTCAACTTCCGTTGAAGTGGCGCCTGGGTAGGTAGAAATAATCATGGCATCTTTAATCGTAAATGCCGGGTCTTCAAGACGCCCCAGATCCATAAACGATGTGATACCACCGACGGTTAAAATAACGATGAAAAGCCAGCTAATCACTCGGTTCTTAATTGAATATTCCGTAAGACTCATTTCTCTTCACTCCCTTTAAGCGTCACTAACTCACCATCACGAAGCTTTCTCAAACTCGAAATAATCAATACATCCCCTTCCATCACGCCCGAATCGACAATGACACCAAAGCTATTAACCTGATCCACATGCACCAAACTGCGCATTGCCTTGCCATCAATGTGCTTCCACACATAAAACTCAGAAGCAGACGTGCCAGGCTCAAGTGCCGTCATCGGCAATTGATAACCTTGAATTGAACTCAAGCCAGCGGCCACCATGTCAACATGCACACTCACGCTTGCGCCAGGCAATATGGTTTGTTTAGGTTGCGGCATTTGCAGCCAAAGCTCATAGGCTCGAGACTGTGCATCGGGCTCACTCGAGTGCTCTAGATATTGCATCGTAAAGCCATTGTCTCGGTCGGGGAAAAAAGCCAACGGTTGATAGTTATTGCGTTGAGCGTCTGGCGTAATAGACGCCAAGATGTAATCAGAGAGACTTATTTTCACGTAGACTTTGTCAGCCTGGTACACGGACACGATGGTTTCACCCGGGCTGGTATTTTCAAAGCGCTCTTTCAATACATCCGCTACAACGCCAGTAAAAGGCGCTCGTAAGCTGGTGTATTGCAGCTGATGCTGCATATTCTGATACTTTGCTTTGGCTAATTGTTTATTTGATGTCAACTCATCAAGTTCAGAGTTGGAAATCATATCTTTAGCAAACAACTCTGTCCCTCGACGCAGTTGCTTCGTCGCCAATTCAAATTGAGCTTGAGCATCTCGATATTGTTGCTGCAGTTTTTTATCATCTAATTTAGCAACAACCTGTCCTTTCTTAACGGATTGACCGGGTTTAACGAGAAGGTGAGATATTTCACCACGAATACGAAAAGCCAGATTGGTTTGCTCTGCCGTCACAACTTGACCACGAAACTCCCGAAACTGCTTCGACACTGGTTGAGAGACATGGAAAGACGCCACCATTGTCTCCGCGGCATTGCGTGTCGTCACATCGGAGTTGCAGCCTTGTAGCGCAAGTAACGCTAAACCCAGTGTAATGAAAAATACCTTTCTCATTAGATGCCACCCTCGCGAGTCCATAGTTTAACTTGCTGACCTTCCATCAAATTTCCAGCGCCAGCGATCACAACCTGATCACCATGTTGAAGGCCTGCGGTAATTTCACCCAGCTCATTAAGCACCAATTTAATTTGGTGGACCTCTTGCGTCGCAGGTTCAAATATCCAAACTTGGCCTTCACCCTCTTGTTGCGTTATCCAGGCACTTTTAGGAAGCGATATAGCACGGTGAGTGAGTTCACTTTGAATATGAACCTGTCCAGACATCCCGGATAAAATATTAATATTTACTGGCTTGCGTATCGAAACCGACGCCGTATAACTGTTGGTATCTACATCCGGCTGCATCGCAATTTCACGAAATGAGGCTTCAATCTGTTGATTACGGTGACTGTCTAACGTTACAAAGAATCTCTGCTGCTGCAGTTCATCAAATGACATCGATTTCACAACAGGAACGGGAATTGAAAACGTGACATCCAACTCATCACTACTGATTAAATTGAGGATTGGCTGTTTTTCTCCAACCACCTCGTACGCTTTGTGGTAAGTCATTGAAACAACACCATCAAACGGAGCAATAATCTGGGTATAGCCAAGATCAGATTTGGCTTGCTCAAGTGCCGCTTCCGCCGCCTTATATTGAGTTTCTTGCTGATCAAATCTATCGGCGCTAATCAGCTTTTTCTCGACCAGTTGCTGTGCTCGTTTGAGCTGTGAATTAGCCAAGTCAAACTCTGCCTGACGAGCGTCTAGCGCGACTTGGTAATCGGTAGGATCCAGTGTTGCAAGAATTTCTCCCGCTTTCACCGACTCGCCCATTTTGACATCAATTGACGCCACTTGACCGCCTACTTGGAACGATAACTGTGCGCGATCGGTTGCATCAACTTGCGCTAAATAACTATTGATTGGAGCAAAGTTTAGCGCTGGAACCTCAAGCACCTTAACAGGCTTAATGATCGGTTCATGGATTTCAGATTGAGCTTGGTTACATCCCGACAGACTCATGGCTGCCAATACAGGTAACGCAATCAAGGCACTTCGTTTGAATAGACGATAAGTGTTCATAGTATTTATCTCTGATATTGTAATTATACTTTACAGTTGTGCAGTATATGTATAATTTACATCAGATCAACAGTTACTGCACAGTCGTATAGTATAATTTTTTATCGCAGTATCATTCACTTTGGTTATATGAGCATCGTCACCCACGCTCATTAATCATCAGCGTTCATTTATGAACACCTTGTCGGTGAACAGGAAAGTGCAGTACCCTATACCAGTACATCGAAAATAAAAAAGGTATCGAGTGGAGAAGAAAAAAGGGCGTCGTAGTGCCATGGCGGCGGAAGAGACAAAGAATTTAATCATGACCGTTGCCGCAGAAATGTTCTGTGAATTAGGATATGAACGCGTGTCTATTCGCAACATCAGTGAAAAGGCTGGGGTGTCACATAGCCTAATTCGTCACCACTTTGGCAGCAAAGAGAAAATTTGGTATTGCATCAGTGACCATTTGCACGCCTATATGCAAAAATACATCCTACATCTACTCGATGAACTACCAGAAAATACGCCTGCCAACGTTAAGCTTTACCGCTTTTCCGTCGAAATGCTGGCCCATATCATCGTCATAAGACAGCCAATCCAGCTCATTGCTGACGCCATGCGACAAGAAAATGAGTTCTTCGACTATTTTATCGATAGTCATGGAGAAATTGAGAGTGTTGTCAATAAGTTAGTCGATGCTTATAACGTCAGCCATTCTGAAACACCGCTCAACATGGTTGAGTTAAAATGGCAGATGATGATGTACGCCCACGGCGCCGCCTGCATGCTACCCATGCTTAAAGCGACATGGGCTGAAGAAACCCAAGATTTGGATGCATGTTTGGTGAAGCACTGGTCGATGTTTGAAAATCAAGTCGCCTGTCGGTTTGACATCGCTGCGGCCGATCGTCTCACGCCGAGTAAATTGGAAGACCTAGTGCACAAAGTAGAATGTGGCTGGAAAGAAACCCCACTTTAAGCGTTGTTGGTTTAGAACTCCCACATCAATACACTAGATACGATCAAAAAAGGCTCCTCTCATTCTGCGATGAGTAGGAGCCTTTTTGTAGAAAGAACGGTTAGTCTAGTTCAACTAAGTTCTTTTCAAAGACATCATGTTGATCTTGTACGTCTTTCGAAGGACCACCTGTTAGCGCACTCACTACGACGATGGCGATTGCTGACAAGATAAATCCTGGAACAATTTCATAAACGTCGAAGATGCCACTAGGTGATTTGTTTCCAAACCACGATGGTAATACCACCAACCAAAATACCTAAGCAATCGCACCATTACGGTTCATACCCGCCCAATACAGGCTTAGCAGTACTGCAGGGCCAAACGCTGCACCAAAACCTGCCCATGCATAAGAGACAAGACCAAGAACCGAGCTATCTGGCGTCATGGCTAGCACCAAAGCAACAATCGAGATAACCACAACCCCAACACGACCAACCGTAACCACTTGCTCTGAAGTGGCTTCTTTATTGATCACTTGCTTGTAGAAATCTTCCGCTAGTGCTGAAGATGACACCAATAACTGAGAATCGGCTGTACTCATGATGGCAGCCAAAATAGCCGCTAGTAAGATACCGGCAATCACAGGGTGGAACATCGCGTTCACTAGCAGCATGAAGATTTTTTCACCATCAGCGAGCACATCCCCACCCGAATTTGTCACATACAGCAGGCCAATCACACCAACCAGCATTGCACCGACCATAGACAGAGCCGACCACACCACAGCAATACGACGAGCCGTTGTTAAGTCTTTATTACTGCGTGTCGCTTTAAAACGGGCAAGAATGTGTGGTTGACCAAAGTAACCCAGACCCCAAGCCACAAGCGAAATAATTGCGATTGCAGATAACGGCTGACCTTTGGTGTCGTTCCATAGGGTAAGTAGTTCAGGATTGATCGCTCTAAGATCGCTGACTACTTGCCCAAATCCACCTTGCATCGCAGCAACTGGGACAATCATTAACGCCGCAGCCATGAGCAGGCCCTGTACTAGATCCGTCCAAGACACCGCAAGGAAGCCACCAAATAGCGTATAAGACACAACACATACCGTGCCAATAATGACCGCTGTGGTGTAGTCCAAACCAAAGACCGTCTCAAACAGTTTACCGCCCGCCACTAAACCAGAGCTGGTATAGAAAAGGAAGAAAAGCAAAATAAAGAACGCAGAAATTACCTGAATCATTTTCGAGTTGTCATTAAAACGACGAGAAAAATATTCCGGTAAGGTTAGCGCGTCAGTAGTAATACTGTAAGTACGAAGGCGTTTAGCACACAGTAGCCAGTTCAGCCATGTGCCTAACAGCAAGCCACCAGCTAGCCAGAATGCTTCAATACCAGCGGCATAAGCGTAACCTGGCAGACCCAGCAATAGCCAGCCACTCATGTCAGACGCACCTGCCGACAAAGCCGCAGGCCATGGTCCTAATGAACGTCCGCCCAAAAAGTAGTCACTTGAGTTTGATGTGCGCTTATAGGCAATCACACCAATGGCAAGCATCATCGCTAAATACGCGATAAAAGTTGTGGTAATAGCAAAGCTATTTTGAATCATTATTATTTCCTCATCCTAGAATTCAGCCTTCACTCTGAATAGTCAAAGTGAAGGCCGATAGGGGGCATTAGCAAAAATACCGTTTAACTACCGAGTTCTAACAAGGTAGCGTTCCCCCCACTGCTGTAATATTGATCGTTCGGGTTCTTTCTGTAATGAACTTCAATACTAAGTTTGGATCGTGTGACGTTGGCATTGACGTCAGATCCGTTTCAGACACCAACAAACCAATCGCACTAGTACGACTTGCCAATTGATGATTGACCTGCCATAACGTGTCTTCAGAGCCGACCAATCCTACGACTCGAACATCTAAGTCGATAAAGGCATTGGCTTCTTCTAAAGGAACGATATGAACAAGCTGTGATGGCAATTGAGAACGCTCAACCGCCGAAACTAAAAGTTGATTAAAGGTCGTATTGTTTGAGCTAACAATAACGCCATTACCTGCAATTAACGCGGCTGTGATCTGAGCAATGGCCGCAATACTCGCTTGTGCATCTTCGCTTTCAACAATAATAAGCACCACACCACGACCCGCCGCATAGAGCTCATTGGTTTCACCCGTTGGTCCCGGCATTAAATGAGGCGCGCCCAATAGTACATTCGCCTGCTGGATGTGGTACGCCATGACACTCGCTAACGTCCCATTCACTTCATTCATATTACGTTGCAGTGACAGTACGCACTCTCGCTGCTCGGCAAACTCAGTGATGTTCCATTGCTCCCAAGCACTAAAAACATCAGAGAAAATTGTTGTGTTATTGACCATGATTTTTCTCCTTATTTCGATACTTGAATAGCATCAGTAAAACGGTACAAATAGTGTGGTCCACCCGCTTTAGGCCCGGTTCCAGATAAACCTTGACCACCAAATGGTTGCACGCCCACCACCGCACCTACTTGGTCACGGTTGATGTAACTGTTTCCGACACGAGTATGTTTTTCTATCCAACGGTAAGTGGATTCGTTTCGACTGTGGATACCCAAGGTGAGTCCAAAGCCAGTCGCATTAATGCGCTCAACAACACTGGGTAACTCGGCGGCTTTAAAGCGAACAATATGCAGAATTGGACCAAATTGCTCTTCTTTCAAAATAGAAATATCATCAATTTCAAAAGCACTTGGTGCCACAAAGTCCCCTTCCGCACACTCACTGTCTAACGACAATTGCGCCACTTTTTTGCCATGGATTTGCATCGATTCAATATGACTAAGAAGCTTTTCCTTCGCTTTTGTATCGATGACAGGTCCCACATCGGTTGCATGTAAGTAAGGCAGTCCGACCTTTAGCTCCGCCATCGCACCTTGAATCAGGTTAACAACACGGTCGGCAATATCGTCTTGCACGAACAGCACACGTAGGGCTGAACAACGTTGCCCCGCAGAGGCAAACGCGCTGCGTACCACATCACGTACCACTTGTTCCGGTAGCGCGGTAGAATCAACAATCATGGCATTTTGGCCACCGGTTTCCGCAATAAAAGGAACCGGGGCAACTTGACGAGCAGCGAGCGTACTGTTGATACGTTGCGCCGTCGGTGTTGAGCCCGTAAATGCCACACCCGCAATCGCATCGTGAGAGGTCAATGCATGACCAACATCTGCGCCATAGCTCGGTAATAAGCTGAATCGTATTCGCGGGGAAGCCCGCTTCAAGCATCAACTCAACAGCTTTAACTGCAATCAAAGACGTCTGCTCAGCAGGTTTCGCGACCACCGTATTACCGCACGACTAATGCCGCTGAAATCTGACCTAAGAAAATCGCCAATGGGAAGTTCCAAGGGCTAATACAAACGAAAACACCACGTCCCTGACGAGTAAAGGTTTTCGATTCACCGTCAAAGCCAAGTAATGATTGAGGCTCAAAGACCTGCGGCTGTTTCGCGTAATAGCGACAAAAATCGACCGCTTCACGCACTTCATCAATAGAGTCGTGAATGGTCTTACCCGCTTCTTGGTGACAAAGTGCAACCAACTCATGCAGGTTATCTTCCAGTGCATCCGCAAGCTTCAACAAACACGCGCTGCGTTCTTGATAACTCACCTTAGACCATGAGGCATAACCTTGATCAGCGATCCGGATCGCTTCGGAAACATGATCATGGTTTGCCATCGCCACCTGACCCACGACAATACGACGATCATAAGGCGCCGTGATCGTATCCAGTGTCGCGCCTTCCTTGATCATGCTTTCGTATAATGAGACGCCATTGATGATCGGCGCCCCTTTCCAGTGCTTACTCAAGAAGGCTTCAACTTTGTGTTCGTACTCTTTCGCTTCCGATTCGATATCGACATTGACGCCTAGGGAGTTCTTGCGATCGGCAAAAATACGCGGCGGCAACTCAATCTGATCATTATGTAGGGTAGTATTGGCATTCAACGCATCGACAGGATGAACCGTTAACGTTTCTACTGGGCAGCGGGCATCCACTAAACGATGAACAAAGCTGCTGTTCGCGCCATTTTCCAACAAACGACGAACTAGATAAGGGAGAAGATCTTTATGGCTGCCAACCGGGGCGTAAATACGAACCGACTGTTTATGCGTTTCCATGACGTGATCATAAAGGGAGTCCCCCATGCCATGCAGACGCTGGAACTCATAGTCGGTGTGCGGTGCCATCGTGGCAATCGCTGTCACCGTATGCGCATTGTGGCTAGCAAATTGCGGGAAGATATTGCCGCGGACATTGTCGCTTAAAAGAAACCTTGCACAGGCAAGATACGCCACATCTGTCGCTTCTTTACGAGTGAACACCGGGTAAGCATCGTAGCCCGCTTGTTGAGACCACTTCACTTCGCTGTCCCAGTACGCGCCTTTAACTAGACGTAAGGGAACAAGGTCTCCTTGCTGCTTCGCCAATGCGTTAATCCACACCAGTACTGGCAAAGCACGCTTTGAGTAGGCCTGAATCACTACGCCAAATTTTCCCCAACCTTTCGCGACATCACTGCGATAAACTTTTTCAAACAGTTTTAACGACAATTCCAGACGATCGGCTTCTTCTGCGTCGATGGTAATCGCCACATCAAGCTCACGTGCTCGTGTTAGCAATTGCGTGAGCGTGTCACACAACTCGGTCAATACTCGTGCTTCATTCGCCACTTCATAACGCGGATGTAGCGCCGATAACTTAATAGAGACTGACGGCGCTGGGCTAGTATCAAGTCCATACTTATCGCCGCCTACGGCCTCAATCGCCATGAGGTAGTCTTTAAAATACTTGTCTGCATCGGCTTTGGTTAGCGCCGCTTCACCCAACATGTCATAAGAATAGGTAAAACCGCGATCACGCATCTTCTTACCGTTCTTTTGCGCTTCACTAATACTGCGCCCAAGCACAAACTGATGACCCATGATCTTCATCGCTTGGTACATCGCCTTACGAATCACTGGCTCAGAGAATTTATTCACCAGTTTATTCATTGCTTTAGCAGGGCTTTGTGACTCCTGATCACCCAGTCCTACCACTTTACCTGTGAGCATTAAGCCCCACGTCGAGGCGTTCACAAACACGGAGTCTGAACTTTTCAGGTGTGACTTCCAATCTGCCACACTAAGTTTGTCACGAATCAGCGCATCGGCAGTGGCTGAGTCTGGAATACGCATGAGCGCTTCCGCCAAACACATCAACAAGATCCCTTCTTGGGTATCTAGGCTGTATTCCAATAACAACGCATCAATCATTTGAATAGCATTTTTGTCGGCGCGAATCGCCTTGATCAATTGCGTGGTTTTCAACGGTATTTGTGCGGCTTCGTCACCGGAGGGTGTCGCCAAAGGTAAAAGCTGTTGTAACCATTGTGATTCATCCACCATGTATAGTGGAGAGATCAGTGACCAAAGTTGCTCGAGCGGTTGCTCGGCAAACTCTTTTTTAAGCACATCAGTTGCTGTAAACATGCGTCATCCTCAATCTCGCTCCAACCGCAATAGGCGGTAGGCGTACTACAATGGCAGGGAGTGTATTGTGAGTGCACGACGATTACTTGTCA
This sequence comes from Vibrio sp. GJ43-1, assembly GCF_055808835.1. Taxonomy (NCBI): domain Bacteria; kingdom Pseudomonadati; phylum Pseudomonadota; class Gammaproteobacteria; order Vibrionales; family Vibrionaceae; genus Vibrio; species Vibrio sp. GJ43-1. Next base: position 503,356 of record NZ_CM147885.1, read on the forward strand.
AAAACTCCGAGCTTTTTGCTGTTTTCTACGCTTATTAACAAAACTAATACAATGTCACATCTCAAAAAACAATATGAGGCGTTATTTTCTGCAATCAAATTAACATATTGTTTCGTTACGAATCTGAGTGTTTACTTTAAGGTTGTCGTTGCTCACAAAAAATAACGAATGAAAAATAGTGCTTTTAAGACAACGCTATAGCCTCTGCGGTAATATCTATTAACACTTAATACCGCAACATTTGCCCATTTTGAGACCTCCATCCGGTATACTGCCAGCGAATAAATCGATGCCAAAAACAAGAGTACCGACTGACTTTGCTTAAACGTTGCTATCACCTCTTTATCGCGATAATAATTACAGTGTGCACTTACACTGTGAGCGCGACAGAGTACGCATCATTTGAGACGTCCCCTCACTCTACTGCCAGTGCATCCCTTGCCCTAGATTCGATTCAACTAAATTCGACTCAACTCGCCAACGATACATTAGATTCACTGGATACTGATGACGATGGTTCGGCATTGAATGACAACATTAGTCCTTATTTTATTTCGGTCTCTCGCCGAGCGCTCAGTGACACCAATTGCGCTAAACACGGCACCGCACCAGATTACTTATTACTCATCGCTTTTTTACCACCACCTCTTTTAGAGATGGCAACCAAACCCACCACAATCCTTTCAACTCAAATGCACTGGACAAGCCGCGTAAGCGCCTCACCTTCGCGTTTGTCGGGCTGGAAAGACGCCAACACACTTTATTCTCACCAACACGCTAGATTTAGCTAATTCTCTCATGCTCAGCATCACCTGAGCCGTACTACCTGCACCCAAGACCCATCGACACCGTTCTCTTTATATCGTGTTGTTAATTCTTTTTAAGACGACACGTTAGAGATTGCCCTACGTGGCAGCTTTGCTTGGTCTTGTGTGTTCATATCAAAAATGAATGAGAGAATTTTCTTTTGAAAAAACACACCCAACGTTCCATTAATCGCTTGGCGAAATGGAAGTACCTCGTGCTCGTCATGACGTTATTAGTAATGTTACTGAGCGCATTGCCATCCGTGTTTGGTGAAAACACAGCCTTGCATATTAGTCATCGTGGTCACGCAACGGATGCCACGTTACTATCGCACACGCTAAAGCAAGCCAACATTACCCCGATGAGTATCGAGCAAAACGGCGATACCACCGTCATGATTTTTAATGACGCAACCCAACAAGCTCAAGCTCAGGTTTTACTAAAAGAGCACCTACCAGAATCGACGACCGTCGCATTAGCCATGGAGCCAGCGGCGCCAAAGTGGCTGCTTAATGCCGGATTTTCACCCATAGCACTCGGTTTAGACTTACGCGGTGGCGTGCAGTTTTTACTGGAAGTCGACATGGAGCTTGGTGTATCAAGCTCATCGCCAAATGGTGATTGATGAATTTTCTCGTGAGATACGAGCGAGCCGTGGGCGAGACGTTAACGAGTCGGTTCAAATAAGCCTCTATAACGAGCATGATGTCACCTCGGCACGGGCTTTACTTCGTAGTCAATTTGCGAACTGGGACAGCCGTGTCAGTGGCAGCACTATCACGCTCTCTTTGTCCGATGATGAGAAAGTGTCGCTGCGAAATCTCACCGTCCAACAGAACTTGCAAATCATGCGAGGTCGCATCGCCGAGTTAGGCATTACAGAAGCCTCAGTGCAACGCCAAGGTGAAAACCGCATACGCATTGAACTGCCTGGCGTTCAAGACCCCGCTGCCGCCAAAGACGTGATCGGTGCTACTGCCTCTTTGGCCTTTCACTCGATGCCCACAACACAAACCAGACAAACCCTATCACTTCTCGACCGTGACGGTCATCCGGTCAATGTCCATCGACGCGCCATTTTAGCGGGTGAGCATATTATCGATGCCAGAGCGGGCATTAGCGACATGGGAACCGCAGAAGTCAATATTTCGCTCGACTCTGCTGGCGGCCGAAAAATGTCGCAATTTTCGCGGGCCAACATTGGTCAGCCTATGGCGACGCTCTACAACGAGTACAGTCGTGATGCCAAAGGCGAAAGCCAACAGGTAAGTGAAGTGATTAGTGTTGCCACTATTCAATCTCAACTCGGCAGCCGATTCAGAATCACAGGGGTTGGGAGCATGCAAGATGCTCAAGAGCTCGCGCTACTGCTAAGGGCAGGATCGCTGACCGCCCCTGTCACCATTATTGAAGAAAGAACCATCGGTCCGTCACTGGGGGCTGAAAATGTCCAAAATGGCTTTGCTGCACTTGCTCTTGGGTTGGCGCTCACACTGAGCTTTATTGCTTTGTGGTATCGCCGGATGGGCTGGGTTGCTAACTTCGCTTTGCTGGCCAATATGGTGTGCTTATTTGGACTCATTGCGCTTGTTCCAGGTGCTGTCCTCACGCTGCCTGGCATCGCAGGTATGGTATTAACCGTTGGAATGGCCGTTGATACAAACGTGTTAATTTTTGAACGTATCAAGGACAAGATGCGAGAAGGGAGAACCTTTGCACAAAGCATCGATAAAGGCTTCCACAGTGCCTTTAGCTCAATTTTCGACGCAAACTTAACCACCATGATTGTTGCCATCGCGCTTTACACCATCGGTAACGGGCCAATTCAAGGATTTGCCATCACGCTAGGTCTTGGGCTACTGACTAGTCTTTTCACTGGGGTATTTTTGTCCCGTGCCATCATCAATCTCATTTGGGGGCGTGATCAGCGCCGTGACGTAAGGGTTTAGTCATGAATGTATCTCAATATTCACTCACTCATGTTCGCTACAGTATGTCGGCCGTTTCAGCGCTGCTTTTTGTTGTCGCAACGCTGTTTATTACCACTCAAGGCTTTAACTGGGGTTTGGATTTTACTGGCGGTATTGTCGCCGAAGTTCGCCTTGACGAAGCATTACATTTAACCGAAATAAAATCCCATCTAGAACAAGCGTTAATGCAAGACGTTCAAGTCGTGAGCTCTACAGAGCCTGGACGATGGATTCTTCGCTATAACCAACTTGGCGATCAAGCACTCGCCTTATCGCCCATACTGGAGTCAGTCAGCCACAATGTGGAAGTGCTCAATAGCAGTATTGTTGGCCCGCAAGTCGGACAAGATATGGTCGAACAGGGCGGCGTTGCGATCTTAGCGTGCTTTGTCTTGACCATGTTATACCTGAGCTATCGCTTTGAATGGCGACTTGCGCTAGGTGCGTTGGTGGCATTGGTGTATGACGTCGTTCTTGTTTTAGGGCTTTTCTCCGTGACTCAAATGGAGTTCAACCTGACCATCCTCGCCGCGGTTTTAGCGGTATTAGGGTACTCTTTGAATGACTCCATCATCATTGCAGACCGAGCGCGTGAACTCTTTAAATCCAAACCCGCGGAGTCAGCCAATACCCTCATTAATCAGGCCGTAAAAGCCACTTTTTCAAGAACACTCATCACGTCAGGCACCACGCTTGTCACCGTATCCAGCCTATGGTTACTGGGTGGAGCGGCTCTTGAAGGTTTTGCAATTGCCTTGTGCTTGGGCATCGCCAGCGGGACATGGTCGTCAATATCGATAGGCGTTACTTTGCCTCAGCTCATCGGTATTAGCCCATTACACTATCGCGTCGAAAAGCCCACACCTGAGGAGGTTCTGCCATGACTCGATTTATCAAGCAGGAGTTGGTTTTCATACTGGGTCTCCTCACTGTCGTGCTGTTCCAGTTTGGCGGAGAGGGCATACTTCAAACACAAATGCGATCGACAATGGGCTTGGTGCTCACAGCGGGTCTGTTTATAGTCGTCATGGCGGCGATATTTGCAGTCGTGCGTCATTCGGATGCACTAGCGATTAAGCTTGGTGACCCTTATGGGACGCTCATCCTAACCATCTCTGTTATTTTGCTCGAAGTCGTGATGATTTCATCGGTCATGCTCACAGGAGACGCCAACCCAGTATTGGCACGTGACACCATGTTTGCGGTGATCATGACAGTATTAAATGGACTGGTCGGGATTACGTTGTTAATAGGAGGACTCAAATATCACACGCAAAAGTATAACTTGGATGGCCTAAAGTCGTACTTAGTCGCTATCGTGCCGTTAGCGTTGTTGTGTCTTGTACTACCCAACTTCACCAGCGTGGATGAGCTTGGTTCGATGTCGAGTACGCTCACCGTAACGTTAGTACTGGTCTCCATCGTTTTATACGCAGTATTTTTATTCATACAAACCAGCAGCCATACTCACTTTTTTATGGATGAAGATCATCAGGATGAGCATGAGTTCCACGGTCCGCTAGGCAGCAATCTTTATCACTCCCTCATGCTCGTTGGTTACCTGCTGGTGGTGATCTTGCTTGCGAAGAGCTTAGCCATTCCTATTGATGGTACTGTCGGTTTACTCGGCGCTCCTCCAGCCTTAGGCGGTTTAATTGTCGCCATTTTGATATTAGCTCCGGAAGCTGTCGGCGCGGCAAAAGCAGCGCTCAATAATCAACTACAACGTGCCATGAATCTGTTTTTTGGTTCAGTACTTGCGACCATTGCGTTAACGGTGCCAGCGGTTTTGCTTATTTCCAGCCTCATCCAACAGCCAATTCAACTGGGGCTCGCGCCTAAGCAGAAATGGTATTACTTGCCACAACACTCGTGATGACAAGTGTCAGTTTTAGCAGCGGACGAACCAATTCCCTTAATGGTGTTGCTCACCTCGTCTTGTTTATTGCCTACATCATCTTGATGTTTGAGTAGTTCCACCCAACACTCTTGTGCTGCCTCAGCACAAGAGTGTTCATATTACGGAGGGGATCCCAATGTTGGATATTTTTATCGCCATATGGCACCACGATTTCGAAACCTTGCAGCAAGTCAGTTCGTTAAACGGTTTTTTACTTCTGCTCGCTTTGATCTTGCTACTCGAATCAAGCTTTGTCTTCTTACCCCTGCCCGGCGATAGTCTAGTGCTATTCGTCGGTGGATTAGTCGGCCTTGGCATCGTTGATTTTTACCCGGCTGCCAGCGCACTGTGTTTGGCGGCTTCAATCGGTAGTGTTAACGCCTATTTACAAGGCAGAGTTCTCCACAAAACACGACTTGTTCCCTTTTTGGATCGCGTCTTACCCCATGATGCCTTGCCCAGAGCAAGGGAGTTGCTGCATCACTATGGATTCTTATCACTGTTCATCTCACGTTTCATTCCCTTTGTCAGAGTTCTGACCCCAATGTTAATGGGCTTATCTAAATTAAGTATTTTCCGAACAGTGATCATAAGTATTACCAGCTCAGTCATTTGGTGTTTGGTATTAATGCTATCAGGGAAGTGGTTAATGATTCATCCAAAGCTCAGTAACTATCAAGAATTCATATCTAAAGGGCTACTCGTCATGAGCTTCATGTTAGTTTTGGCGGCTATCTTTGGGCTGTTATATCGTTATATAACGTCAAAAAGCGAACGCGTTAATCTCTAGACATCGCTTTATCTCAGATCCAATTAAATAAGATGGCAGTGGCAATTCTTATCTTTCAGCCCTAATAACGCTAGGGCTGTAGCGTGCCCATTCACGTTCATCCAAACTCTCTTTGTCAGGTTTCAAAAGCCAAAAGTGCATTTCTCTAATTCATCGTCAAGGCCACCCACTCACTTTAAAGTAGCCTTATTCGAAACTACACACATACGACGGATTGCTAAGCACTTCATGGATGAAAGAAAGACTTAACATTCAGAGAAGAACAATGAACAAAGCATTCACAATCACCGCAATTCTAACCACTCTTTTTTCCACGACGGTATTAGCGAACAAACATATCGACTTATCCAACCCGCACGGTCTATACAACAAGTTTTCTGTTGGCTATGGCAGTCATGATTTTGATGTCAATGCTCAATTTTCTAGCCAGGTTAACGACGATTGGAGTTTATTGGGGACTTATCATAGCGACGACAATTTTGCTAACCATGACCTAAGGCTAAATGTCATTAATAAGTCAGGCGTCGGCTACTTCGTTGGCTATGATTATGACGCAAATTACGACAACAGAAATATCAGGGCCAACACTGTAGAAGCAGGGTTACACGTTAATGTCCCACTCAACAAAAATGTTCGCTTAGTACCAGGGATGTCATTGGGTTCATTCGAACATCAGAACATGACGAATAAAGCCTACTATACCCAATTGTCCTTTGGCATGATTTATAACACAGCAAGCAACCTATGGTTTAGTTTCACACCAGAGTATACCTTCAACCTAAACGATATTAAGGAAGACAACGGTCGTCGTGACAATTTGCGAGCATGGGACGTCACCGCGGATGTAGGATACAACATTAACCGTAATCAAGCCGCAGTGTATACCTATCAATACGACGCAGGAGATCACCTTTCACGCTTTACCTATAAAGTGGGTTTCTAAACACCGTAACGAAAACCGTTCCCCTAACGCAGGTAAACGGTACTCATCCTGTCCGTCAGTTATCACTGTCATCTGGGCACTTACCCGTTTTAGGATCGACTCCAATCCAGTACTTTCCAGTGCTCTTTATGGCTCAAGCGCTGTAATTGACGACAAGGGTTAACCAAATACACAAAGTCAGCATACTGACATAAAGGCAGATCGTTAATCGAATCGGTAAAAAAATGAATAGCCTTATAGGTCCGGTTTTGCTCAACAAGCCATTGCTTTAAACGAATGACCTTGCCGTCACGATAGGTTGGAACACCCTCTATCTCTGACGTATAAGTGTTCTTTTCTTTAACCAAATCAATCCCCATCGCCACATCAATACCAATGCGTTGAGCGATGGCGTTAACTAAAAAGCTCACCGATGCAGAAATCATAACGGTATCAACCTCATCGCGCTTAAGGCTAGCAAGCAAAGCTTTAGCCTGAGGATAAAAACGCGGCATAATTTTTTCATCGATACACTGCTCGACCCATAATCCAACCTCTCGATCAGAAATGCCTTTTAATGGTGCTATCGAGAAGCTCAGGTAGTCCTTCATATCTAACTCGCCTTGAGCATAGAGGGCCATTAAGCGAGCATCTTCTTCACGAAAATTAGCGGTTGTCGTGATTTCTTTCTCAACCAAAAACTCATGCCATAGTACCGCACAGTCGACATCAAAAAGCGTTTCGTCCATATCAAAAACATACAAGTCTTGAAGCATTATTCGTTCCATTATCTTCCCGCGAGTGTGACGACATTAGCAACATTGGCGCTAACGAATATTGAACGTAATGCTAATCAATCATTATGACAGCTTGATGTTACCTAGATTTACGTGACTGGAGTGAGGAACATTGAAAAGGGCGAAGGGATAAGTGTTAAGTGTTAAGTGTTAAAGAGAGCAATGTCGAAAAGATGAACGCTATCGTCGACTTAAAGAAATCGCTTCTTAAACTGAGAAGGGGAGATCCCCTGTAAACGCGAAAAAGCATGAGTAAAAGTGCTTTGACCAGAAAACCCCGTTAACTCGGCCACTTGACCTAAGTTCAAATGCCCTTGCTCAATCAGGCGCTTGGCGGCATCAACCCTTTTATTTAACACATATTGGTGCGGTGTAATGCCAATCTGCTCTTTGAATAACATATGAAATTGGCTTTCCCCCAAGAATACACTTCCCGCTAACTGCGATACCGATATTTTGTGGGAAAGATGCTGATCGATATAGCGATCAATCTGTTCAAGATCAAAACGAGAATCTCGTAGCGCAGTTTTAAACGCGGAAATATGACGTTGTAGCAAGGCAACAACCGTATCATTGCAAGCGCGGCTCAATAACAGATCATCGGGACTATTCTTCATTTCGGCGACCAGCAGCTGTATCAGCTTTTGGATCTGTGTATCGAGTTGGAAATACGTTTTATTCTTAGATAACTCATTGATACGATGTAGTAATTCAGGGTCGTCGTCATTAGGTATAGGTAAATTCAGCACCAAAATATCGGGTTGATCAACCACGCCACCGAAAGCATGATCAAGGCCTGATGTGACAACGCACCCCTGACCCGGCCCAACTAAGTTACCCACGCCACCCACTTCAAATTCAGCCTGACCTTTTAAACCAATCACTACCTGCGAATAATGGTGATCATGAGAGTCCATATGAGAAGGTAAACGGACTATTTCTGCTTGGCTTTGGGGAAGCATGATCAAGAGGTAAGTTTGATTTATTAGGCATGGTTCAAGGCGCCAGTCATCGCGAGGAAGAAAACGAGAGTATAGCGATTTCACTCGATTTTTGAAAAGGTATTCATAGTCGAATGCCAAAATTGACCACCACAAGTGCTAAATTCAAGCAGTTATGGAACACAACAAAGGATCCTTACTTGATCAAGCTTCCGGAACCATGATCATGAAGCCATAAGTTACGGTGGTTGTAATTTGAACTATTTCACGATTTTGATATAAAAAAGCCGCAATAATTGCGGCTAGATATAAAAACAGTTAATGCTCAGCGGAAATAATTAAGGCGCTAAACGCTCGATGTCCCACTGACCCACACCATCTTCTGTAAACAAAAAGCGATCGTGTAAGCGATTTTCTCCGCCTTGCCAGAACTCTATGGACTCGGGTCGAATACGATAGCCGCCCCAAAATGATGGCACTGGAATTTCACCTTTTTCAAACTTCTTCTTTAACTCAAGGTACTTTCCTTCAAGGACACCACGAGCTGAAATTCGGCTACTTTGCTTACTGGCAATGGCGGCAAGTTGGCTCTCTTTAGGGCGCGAAGAAAAATACTTCATATTCTCTAACGTGCTGAGTTTTTCCGCCACTCCAGTAATATGCACCTGTCGCTCCAAAGGATGCCACGGAAAATGTAAACTGACTTTGCTATTGACGGCAATATGCTGTGCTTTGCGGCTACCCAAATTGGTATAAAAAACAAAGCCGTTTTTATCGACATTTTTAAGCAACACAATACGCTGAAATGGTTGGCCTGTTTCATCAACCGTTGCCACTGTCATCGCAGTCGGATCCGTTAACTTAGCTTCAACAGCCTGCTCTAACCATGCGTTAAATTGATCGATAGGATCTGCGAGTAAATCCTGACGACGTAACCCACCCTTTGAATATTCACGGCGGATATCTTCGAGTTCCATAACCATTCCTCAACGTTTTTTAGAATTTTGCGCTTATCGCCAGCAGAAAACAACCCTGTATGCGACAACTCATCATCGATTTTTGCTGGTTATCTTCTAGTTTGTCTATATCCGTCATTATAACGGGACAAAACAGACAATATTTCGATATATCATTACTTTGCATTCACAAAAGTAGTACTAAACTCTAGTATGTAGGCTAGTTTAATAAGAAGACTAATTAAATGACACTCAATAACGCTCATCGTTATTGCAAAGTAGATCGAGTCTTCAGTGTACGCCAGTTACAATTTGACAACAGTAGTAATAGTATTAAACGATCGGATAACGTCATCTGATATCAATCGCGGATAGGACATGAATAAAAACGAATACAATAAAGTTTCTAACGCCGAAATCGACTATATAGACGATAAAACCGCCGCGCTGCTACTCAATACACCCACCAGCGCACGGATCATGCTGTGGGTCGTAGTGCTCTTTTTCATTTGCGCTGGTGTTTGGGCATCTTGGGCTGAAATAGATAAAGTGACGGTTGGTCAAGGCAAAGTGATCCCCTCCTCTCAAATCCAAGTCATCCAAAATTTGGAAGGTGGCTTAGTTAAGCAAATTTTAGTCAAGGAAGGGGATACGGTTAAAGAAGGTCAGCAACTGTTGCTGATTGATGATACTCGTTTTCGCTCTGACTTTAGAGAAAGAGAACAGCAAGTCCTTAACCTGACGGCGAATGTACTGCAACTATCCGCATCACTGACCAGTGTAGTCATTAACGAGGACGTGGATAATAAAAACTGGCAGCAGTCGGTCACTTTACAAACCGATAAACTCGCCTTCCCCCTACGTTTGAATCTGACTACCCAAAGCTTGTTAGCCGTCAACGAGCGGAATATAGACAAGATTTAAATGAGCTGCGTAACCAACTTTCCGTTCTTGACTACCAAGTACGCCAAAAACAGCAAGATCTTATCGAAATACAAGCCCGTGTTCGCAACCTAAGACAAGGCTACAACCTAGCAAAAGATGAACTTAACATTACTAAGCCTTTAGCCGATGAGGGGGTCGTCCCTAAAATTGAGCTGCTTAAACTTCAGCGTCAAGTGAACGATACCCGACGCGAGTTAACGTCAACAGAACTCAAGGTTCCGGCGCTAAAATCGGCGATTCAAGAATCCATGCTCAGCCGAATCGATATCGCGCAAAAATTTCGCTCCGAGCAGCAGGAAAAACTCAATCAGGCGCAAGATAAACTCTCTTCAATGACCGAGTCAGCGGTTGGTTTAGAAGACCGAGTAAACCGAACGACGGTAGTTTCACCCGTTAACGGCACTGTAAAAACGCTCAACGTCAACACCGTTGGTGGCGTCATTCAGCCCGGTATGGATTTAGTTGAAATCGTCCCGACCGAAGACACTCTATTAGTGGAAGCAAAAATCGCCCCACAAGATATTGCATTTTTGCGTCCCGATTTGCATGCCATTGTTAAGTTCAGCGCTTATGACTTTACTAAGTATGGCGGTCTCGATGGCGTACTTGAACACATAAGTGCTGACACCACACAAGATGAAGAAGGGAATAGTTTCTATATTGTTAGAGTAAGAACCGAAATCACAAATTTTGGTCAAGGTGAATCGCTACCCATCATTCCGGGGATGACGGCATCTGTTGACATCATTACAGGAAAACGAACGGTTCTCGATTATCTATTAAAGCCGTTAATCAGCGCCCAGAACAACGCATTGAAAGAGTAAAGCGGACTGTGTTAACGGATAAGCGGACAGGAAGTCTGCCAATCAAAATTAAGCACTACCTACTCAGTATCGCAGTGGCGGCGGGGCTATTGCTTGCGGGTCATTCCGGCGCCTATACCAAACAAGAACAAACTTGGATCAACACGGTCTCAAACGTATATGGTGAACGAGCAGGTAAACGCGTCGAAACATGGCGAGCGATCATTGCGGAGTTACAAGGCCAGTCAGAGCAAAAGCAGTTAGCGGGAATTAATCAGTTTTTCAATCAGCTGAATTTTGTGGATGATATCGACTTATGGGGAAAAAAAGACTATTGGGCTACACCTTTGGAGTTTTTAGGTAGTAATGCAGGTGATTGTGAAGACTTTACCATTGCAAAGTATTTTTCATTATTGGAGCTCGGTATTTCAGACAAAAAGCTCCGACTGGTTTACGTTAAAGCCATTGAGCTTAATCAGTTCCATATGGTACTTGCCTACTACGAAACACCTCGCGCTCAACCATTAATTTTGGACAACTTAATTGGTGAGATTAAGCCCGCCTCGAAACGAAATGATCTACTCCCGATATACAGCTTTAACGGTCGAAACCTTTGGGTGATGAAAACCACACAAGGAAAATTGGCTGGCAAGTCGTCGAGACTGAAATTATGGAATGATTTGCGCTCTAGAGAGCGCTCATTGAAGTTAAGGAAACCCAAGGTAAATTACGACGAGTAAACAATTATGACACTATACAGACAGCTAGTGGTTAGCATGATAGCGGTATTTATTCTGCTCTTAACGTCGGTGTTTATCATCGAGTTTAACACCACAAAAAACTTCCTTGAGCAGCAGCAACGTTCAGAGGTACACAATACTATCAATACCGTTGGTCTAGCACTTGCTCCGTATTTGAAATCGCAAGATACCGTTGCCGTCGAGTCCGTCATCAATGCTTTATTTGATGGCAGTACCTACTCGACCGTCCGTTTGGTCTTCCTAGAGAATGAACAGGAAATCGTTCGCAGCTATCCGATTCAGCCCAACGGTGTCCCTGAATGGTTCACTAACCTAGGGATCTTCAATCCCATCCACGACTCTAGAGTTGTCACCAGTGGCTGGCTGCAGCTCGCTGAGGTGGAAATAATCAGTCATCCTGGTAACGCCTACGCAGAGCTTTGGGGGGCGCTAAAACATCTCGTCATCGCTTTCATTGTTATTTTCATCTTCGGAATTGTGGCAATATCCTTCATTTTGCGACGAGCACTAACCCCTCTAAGAGCCATTGTTCAAAAGATGGAGCAGGTTGCCCACAAACAATTTGGAGCGCCTCTGAAGCGCCCTAACACCAAAGACCTTATCGCTGTGGTCGATGGTATTAACAGTATGTCATCGCACGTAGAAGAGTCATTTAAACAGCAAGCTAAAGAAGCGCAAAAGCTCCGAGAGCGCGCCTATATGGACCCGGTCTCACAGCTGGGTAACCGAGCGTTTTATATGGGTCAGCTTAACCAATGGCTATCTGAATCCTCTCTTGGTGGCGTCGCTATTCTTCATGCTGAATTCATTAAACGAACGTACAAATCTGCTTAGCTACGAAGCCGGAGATGGTCAAGTGAAAGAACTCGCCGACTTACTATCTCTGAGTATTAATATTCCCAACGCTGTGATCGCTCGGATATCCACGGATGAATTTGGTTTTGTCTTCCCCAATATTGATGAAAGTGAACTCAAATTAGTCGCCAGCAGCATAGTGAGTTGCGTGCAAGACCTCAACTCCGACCCGACTGGGCTGAGCAAAGCAAAATCGGCATTAGGGGTTGTGTTTAATGAGGAGCGTAAAAACTCAACGCAATTGCTGTCGGTGTTAGACAATGCGTTGACGAAAGCCAAAGCGGACCCGGCGTTAGATTATGGCTATGTCACCACAGAAACGACTGGCGCGATTCTTGGTAAGCAGCAATGGCGCAATATGGTTGAAGAAGCGATTAGTAATGATTGGGTCACCTTCCGTTTTCAGGCTGCGAATAGCAGCTGGGGCGAGACCTATCACCGAGAAGTCTTCTCTGCGATTGAAAAAGACGGTGAGCGTTTTACCGCTAATCAATATCTGCTTGCCCTTGAACAGCTTAATGCTAGCCACATTTTTGATGAACACGTTATTGTTTCGGTAATCGATAAGCTAGAGAAACAAGAGATGCCGGATCCTATCGCCATCAATATCGCGCCAACCAGTATTGCCGAGCCTAGCTTTATACGCTGGATATCTCAAACGCTGGCCAAGCATCGTAGCATTAATGACAAGCTTCATTTTGAGATCCCAGAGACGTGTTTCATCAATAACCCTCACCATACGGCCTTGTTCTGTAATGCTCTACGCAATGAAGGCGCTAAATTTGGGGTTGATAACTATGGCCGAAATTTCCATTCATTAGAATACATTAGTGAGTTTAGACCTGATTACGTCAAACTCGATTATCTCTATACACATCAATTGGATGATGAGAAACAGAAATTCACACTCACGTCAATTTCTCGAACCGCACACAATTTAGGTATAAAAACTATCGCCTCTCGAGTGGAAACGCAAACTCAGTTAGATTTCCTATCTGAACATTTTGTGGATGTATTCCAAGGCTTTATCGTCGATAAATAACAAGGTGCCGATAGCATGAAAGACCCAATACTGAATTCGCTGATCTACATCAGCCGATACTATGGGCTTGCCAACTCTCCCGAAGCGCTGGTGAATGGCTTACCACTGTCAGAAGGTAAATTAACGCCATTCCTACTCCCTAGAGCCGCCGAGCGGGCTGGGCTAGTCGCGAAAGAAAATCGTTCAACACTCGACGGTATTCCGTCCATTGTTTTTCCCGTCATTTTATTGCTAAAAGGCGGTGATGCTTGTGTCTTGAACAGCATTGATTCTGAGAACAACGAAGCAGAAGTGATCACTCTCGAATCAGGATTAGTCCCCATATCGGTTCCCCTAGACGATCTGATTGAACAGTTTATTGGTCGATACTTTCTGGTAAAAAAGCAGTTTCGCTACGACGAACGCTCACCAGAAGTACTTAAAACCCGTGAAGGGCACTGGTTCTGGGGCACGATATGGGAATCAAAACACATCTACCGCGATGTCTTAATGGCATCGCTAGTCATCAATATATTCGCCGTTGCCGCCCCGCTTTTTACCCGCTTGGTTTATGACAAAGTGGTTCCCAACCTTGCATTTGAAACCTTGTGGGTACTCGCAGCCGGGATTTTTATCGTCTTTGGTTTTGATCTTGTCCTCAAATTAATGCGAAGCTATTTTATTGATGTAGCAGGAAAAAAGTCCGATATTCTTATTTCATCGAAGCTCTTTAGTAAGGTGATGGGGATTCGAATGGAGTCGCGACCGCCATCTGTTGGTGCTTTTGCTCGTCATCTACAAGAGTTTGAATCCATCCGAGAATTCTTTACCTCAGCCACCATCGCTTCACTGATTGATCTGCCCTTTGCGCTGCTGTTTTTAGTGCTCATTTGGTTAATGGCTGGTAACTTAGTGATTATTCCCATTATTGGCGTCGTCATTTTAATTATTTATTCGTTACTTATTCAAGCACCGCTACGACGAGCTATTGAAGAGGGCTCGCGCCTTGCTTCACAAAAATACGCCAACCTTATCGAAAGCTTAGCAGGCTTAGAGACAGTTAAAATCTTCGGTGCTCAAAGCCAGTATCAATACCGCTGGGAAGAAGCCGTCGCGCATATGGCGAACTGGAATATTAAGAGCAAACGTATTACCGATGGCATCCAAAATACCGCAGGATTTGTCCAACAATCGAGCAACGTCGGCATGGTGATTCTTGGTGTCTATCTTATTTCAGATGGCAATCTCACTATGGGGGGGCTTATCGCCGCAACCATGCTGAGTAGCCGCGCTATTGGTCCTTTGGTTCAGCTCTCATTGCTTTCGACTCGCTACAATCAGGCTAAATCGTCAATGACGATTATCGAGCAAGTCATGGCAATGCCTGATGAACAAGAGGAAGGTAAACGCTATATCCACCGCCCAATTATTCATGGAAAAATCGAACTGGATCGCGTGACATTCCACTACCCAGATTCACCTATGGCGTCTATCCGAGATTTAAGTCTAACGATAGAGCCGGGAGAAAAAGTGGCGATCATTGGTCGTATTGGTTCAGGTAAAACCACCCTAGAACGGCTCATTATGGGGCTTTACCAACCCACAGAAGGCCACGTTCGAATTGATGACACAGACATTGCACAGCTTCACCATGTTGACGTGAGACGCAACATTGGCTGTGTTCCTCAGGACTGTAACTTATTCTTTGGGTCTATCCGTGACAATATTACCCTAGGCCGCCCTCTGGTCGACGACAGAGACGTTATGGATGCGGCAAACCGAGCTGGTGTGACCGTATTCACCCAGCAAGATCCTGCAGGCTTAGAGCGACAAGTTGGCGAAGGGGGGTTATTGCTGTCTGGAGGACAACGACAAGCGGTCGCTATTTCACGTGCGTTCCTTGCTCGCCCCCCTATTTTGATCATGGATGAACCCACTAGTGCAATGGATAACCGCTCTGAATTGCACATTAAAACGCAGCTCAAGCAACTCAAACCAACAGAAACACTGGTGCTCATTACCCATAAAACCTCAATGCTTGATGTCGTTGACCGGGTGATTGTTATGGAAAAAGGCGCCATTATTGCTGATGGGCCGAAAGCGCAAGTTCTCAACGATTTAAGACAAGGTAAAGTGAAAGCCGTCAGTTAAAATAATCAACTCTGCATCGAGTAAATGGTATCCATAAAAAGCCGCAGTCAAACTGCGGCTTTTTATTACTTTTTACCAAATTAAATAAAGCGGTTATCGATACTCCCCGCTCGGCATTAACTATCATGGATAATCACAATATTACTCAAGATACTGTTATCTACCCCAGTCACACCCTCAAGCTCGATAGTGACCGTTTTCCCATTACCTTTATCAATATTAATTAAGGTATTACCATCCTCTTCCGTCACGGCGATGGTGTTATTATCAAGCAAGCTTTGCAGCGTATCGTCATCATCAAATAAGTCGACGAAGTCGATCACATCGCGATTGCCCGCTTCTTGCGAGAAGTCAGTAATCACGTCATGGCTGCCGTCCAAATCAGATTCTGTCCATTTGAACGTGTCATCACCTAAGCCGCCCGTTAGTACATCTGACCCCTGACCACCGATAATCAGATCATCACCATCAGTACCAGTAATCACGGTCACCCCATTACCGCCTTGCACTGCATAATCAACACTCTCTGCATCAAGGACATTACCGTTTGGAACAATATTGACATCAACCGTCGCCGTTTCAACGCTAGCTAACCCATCAGAATCAACCGCACTGTATTCGAATTGGTCCGCGACTTCGGCATCCACCACTTCAACAGACTGCAAAACAAATCCCGCTTTTTTGTCATTGCCATCAACGGCAACAATACGCATTTCATCAAAGCCTTGCTCCGAGGACACGGAAATCGTTGCTTGATGATCAACTATCGTATCATTGTTCATCTGAACGGGAGTGTTGCTGACTAGATCGCCTCCAGCGTAGAGGTAGACAAATATATTCGACTGCCCTCCTCCATTTGCACTAGCACTGAATTGTCCCGTAAGACTACCAACACCCACCAAGGCTCGAGTCATTAAGCCTGCGGTAAACTTAATAGACATGTACTCTTTTTCCTGAGCTTCCGTCTCTTTCCCTTGGCCATTTTCATCAGCTCGCTTGGTATAGTAACCTCGTTGCTTAGCAGCGCCAGCACCATCAAATGCGATACTTTCAAGTTCACTATTCACATGAGGTTGTGAACCACCATAAGTGCCACCACTAATGGCTAGTCCTTGCTCAAGAAGCGCGGTCAAGTCTGACTCATACTCTGCCGTAGTCGCATCAAAACCCACATCTATGTCGTAATACACATCGACGCTATCTTCTACCAAGTCACCACTATCTAGGTCGAAGCGGTCTCCCGAACCACTCAAGAAATACAGCTGCCCAAATTCGGGTTCACCTTCAATCTTCACGAAGGTTTGCTTAACGTCGCTGGCATCATCTTCAAGATCTGTTACCCATTCTGAAAAGTTAAGTGGAATCGTGTCGTCTTCAGCAAAAAACTCGAAGTCTGTCACTGATGGTTCAGTATTAGGAACCACATTCGGGTTCGGCACGACAGTCAAATTAATGACCTCCGACACCGTTTGATCCGTTGTGGGATGAGTGCTGTCATTCTCTGAGGACGTTGCTTCAATAGTAATAGGATACACACCAACATCATCAACTAAAACCTGTAGAGCCTCCAAGTTTTGCCATTGGGAGACATCGGCTTCAAGTGACACTCCTACCTCGAGTGTTTGAATGCCATTGGTCACAATAGAACCTTCTGGTAACCCTTTTAATACCAAACTTAATGACTCTGAACCATCCACATCAATTAAAGAAGCCGCGATGTCGCTGATATCAATATAGCTATCTTCATACCCATAGTTATTTCGAGTACTCAGGGAAATATTGTCTAACAACGCCCCGTAACTATCGACCTGCTCAGATTCAAACAATAGGCGATAATTGCCACTTTCTGGAGTCTGAAAGACAATGCTTTCCGAGTTCCACGCTCTATCAACGCTATCGTCGAATTCATACAATTCACTGCGAACGTCTTGATCATCGACCAAGAAGACTTTCACTGGTGAGCCATTGACTTGTCTTGCCGCGATATCGAAAGTTAAATGATAAAATGCGCCAGCTTTACCTTCAAAATCAGTAAATAACGAGTCGTCAGTATTACGTCGCCCTTCAATTTCAAAAATGTGGTTGTCTTTGTCTTGTGACTGGTTGCCTAAATAAACCCCTTCTCGTCCAACCTCACTTACAGAACTTGAGTTTTCAGTTCCCCAAATATCGGTTGACCCATTCGCATTAAGTTCAGTATCAGAAACGTTTCCACGCCAAGAGCTGCCACCTAAGCTAACATTCTCAAAATCAATGGAAGCTAAGATGACTTCACCAGAAACACTCAATACTGGTAAATCCGTTACTGGCTTAACCGTCACCTCGACGGTCGTCTGTTCAACCAACAAATCGGCGGAATCAAGTGCGTCAACCTGCAAAGAAAAATCAACATCACTATGCAAACCTGGCTGAATAAACAATTGTGCCAACTGAAGCTCATTCAACATAACAGCATTATCAACGACCGTTAGTTCATTAATGCCATCATAAATCTTCGCCCCGTCAGGAATACCACTAATCTCGACTTTCGTCGCATCGCTGCCTGTTGGTAAGCTTATCGCTAGGGCGATTTTACTGTCTTCATTACCGATCGCAGGCGCGGCAACCACATCTAATACACTGACCATTTCAATCGTTGAAATAGCGGTATTAGACGGCAGGCTTTGCTCATCAAACGTCGTAATTTCTATCACCCGATTGGTAAGGTCTGGTATTTGACTGTCATTGGCAAACTGTATGAGTTTAAGTGCGGCTTCATAATCATCAGCGCTCGCATTGCCATACAGGGAGATTTTAATCGCGCCAGAGCCCAACGTTTCACTGGAGTAAGCAATACCGCTCAACAGTGGGTTGCTAGACGCAACCACACTAAAACTATCCCCTGAGTGAGGATTCGTTAGAATCACTTCAGCCAAAGAAATGATGTTATTTTCGTCAAAAACGTCGACATCATTATCGACCACACCAATCGCACTGTCCCCTTCAGTAAATACCGACGCAAAGCCAGTCCCTGCTTCGCTAGCATCAAGATCCAAGATTGGTGCTGCGTTATTAATACGCTCATCAGCAATCGTAACGACCGATTCTTCACTCTCAGCACCATCGGAATCTACCGCTTGATACGTAAAGCGATCATTCAAGGCCGTTTCTAAGTATCTTAACTCCCAATTACCCGGACCGTCGGTACCCACACTAACTCCGGTGATCAACAGCCCTTCTTCAATGTTCAGATCATCCACTGAAAAGCTCAATTCGTGAAATAACTCTTCATTACCTGATGTATCTTTTTGTACATCGGGGATATAGTCCACAGTAGAGCCGTCGCTGAGCATCACTTGGATCGTCACGGCTGATTCATTACTATCGCCAAGCCCGCTATAGAAATAGCCGCCCATACCATCTAACCCTAAATTGATATGTGTTGCAGGTCGGTCTGCAAAGCCGATAGAAAGCAACTCCCCCTGATTGATGCCCTGACCACCACCGATACCTATCCCATGACCCACATGGTTATCTTGCACGTCACCCCGGTATTGCGTAAGGTTACCGCGATTACTACTAATAGTCACCGCATCACCATTTTCTAACTCAAGAGATCTATTTTTGTTATCGACCTCATCACCCCAGTTATAAAATGTCTCTTGAGTACTCTCAAGATCACTGTCTGTCGGGATAACTCTAGTCCCTAGAATAAACCCTTGAGCATCTTCATTCGCTTGGTAAGTAATTTTCGTTGGGTCGAAATTATCACCGTTATCCACTTGAGTTTGAGTGATCTCCACGCCGTCGTAATAAAGCGACCCACCGATAGGAAGTTCGGTAATTTTGACGTTTACCTGCTCGCCATTAATATCGTCCTCAATATCTGAAATATGATCGCTGCCCGCCCCTTCAATTGAGCCCACACCCGTATCAAAACTCACACCTACCGGATCATTACCTGAAATGGTAAAGCTAAAGTCTTCAGACTCGGGAAGCGAGTTTACCGAGATAACATCAATCGTTGAAATCGCGACGTTAGAAGCTAAATCTTGATCATCAAACACGGTCACTTCAATCTCACGAGGCTCCGTATTTGGGTCTTCACTATCATTTTCAAATTCAAGTTGTTTGAGCGCCGCTTCATAAACATCCGCGTTCGCCTCACCACTAATAGTCAGTAATAACGCCCCACCTACTGTGCTAGTCGTTATGCTAAGCCCGGTTGGTAACACACCATTTAACGATAACGAATCATTGGGCTGCGGGTTTGTGAGTCTGATTTCGGCTTTGCTGATAACATCAATATCGTCAGTGATAACAATATCGCTATCAACGACCATAATGGGGGTATCTCCTTCGGTAAAGGTTGCGGTATACCCCGAGCCACCTTCACTGCCGTCTAAATCTAAAGTTGGTGCATTGTTATCGTTATCTCCACTCGGCACACCGCCAATTTCGCCATCGTCAGAAATCGTGGCATCAGCAGTAACGCCAACGACCCCATTGGTCGTCAGCCCTGCTGGCTCGGTGATTTTCAGTGTAAAGTCTTCATCCTGCTCATAGTGTTCATCATCCAAAATACCAACGTTTATATCGATACTTGTCACCCCTACTGGGATTTCAATCTCACCGTTCACAATGACAAGCGGTACATCAGCATTGCCGTTGTTATAAGTCGCTGTCGTAGTGCCGAAGTCATCGCTATTGGTATCCGTATCTAAACGCGAAAGCGCTATGGTTAACGGCACATCTGAGGCGTGGCTTAATTCCAGTTCAAAGCCGATGCTACCCGCATCTTCGCTGACCTCACCACCACCAGATAAAGACAATGAAATAGGGTCATTATCAAGGATACTGCCAGCCGCTGACTGACCATCAATGAGCAAGGTAAAGCTTTCATCGCCTTCGTAGCGATCATCATTAACCGTGGGTAATGAAACGGTAAATTCATCCACACCCTCAGGAACTTCAAGCTCTCCTGAGACTGCGTTGTAACTCACCCCGTTGCTAAACGTCATACTGGAAGGGTCAACATCGTTGATTGAGGCGGTATCACCACTGGTACCAAATTCAATATCAAAGAACGTTTTAACGTTGGTCGTGCCATCTAAAGTGACTAAGTAGGATAGATTTTCGCCTTCTATAACACTATCCGCATCAAGATTAAGTTCAACACTTCCAACACCAATCGGTGCTGGATTCACTAACACATTAACGGTCGCAGTATCAAAACCACCCTTATCATCCGTGATTTGATATTGGAACTCAGTCCGTCCAGAGAAATCTTCTGGTAGATCAAAGATAACGTTATCACCTTCAATCCGAGCATCCCCTTCGGTCTCACCAAAGACGTAAGTAATACGCACACTATCGCCTTCCACATCGCTGTCATTGGACAAGATTTCAGAAAGTGGGATGACGACAGGTTCGTCATGATCAAACACATAAGCGCTAAGCTCCGACAATTTGAATGCCTTGCAAAAAGTAATCTGAGGAGTCCGTTCCGCGAGCAGGCCCGCCAGTAAAATCAACCGATTCGAACACGAGAGTGTCAAACGCCGAACCATTGGTTTCAATATCGAAGCTGCCTTTATGACCAGAGTCATTATAAAAATGATCACTGGCAACCAATGTGCCTCCTAGGTATGCCGACCATTTGCCTTGTTCATGGCTGCCAGCCCCACCTTCATTAGCAAAAAGGTTGGTCACCGAGAAAGCCCCGTCGACAGCAGGCTCTTTAAGCGTAATAATCAGCTGCTCGGACGCTTCTTCATCTCGGTTATGTTGGATTTGAGATTCCGGACCCGCGTTCGTCGTTCCATCAGGAATACCGATTCGATCAGAACCATCAATGCTGTAGCTGACCGTTTCACCATCATACTTAGCAACGATGCTTTCAACGCCACTCCAGCCTTGATCACCACTGCCCATATCCCCTTGGATTAGGATATAACTCTCAGGATCATCCACCGCATCAGGATTCTGGTTACTTCTTTGATCGTCAATGGTCACTGTCGATTCTTCACTGTATGCACCATCAGAATCCAGCGCTCTATAATCAAACGAATCGTCTAAACTAGTTTCTAAATATCGCAACTCCCAATTACCATTACCTTCAGTGCCAACAGTAACAGCTTCAATCAATAAGCCTTCTGCTCCGGGGATATCCGCAATAGAAATACTCAAATCAAAGTCCAAATCCCCATTACCTGATGTGTTTTTCTGATATGGGTCAAGCTCAACAGTGGAACCATCACTCAAGGTAACCGAAATAAGAACGGAGGACTCATTGCTATTGTTTAAGTTTTCATTAAAAAAGCCACCTAATCCATCAAGACCAAGACTAATGGATGTTGCTAGGTCGATCTGAGAAATCAATGGTAATGGTTTCACCTTGATTAATGCCTTTGCCACCACCAACACCCAAACCGAAGCCAACATGATTCGCACCAGGATCACCACGGTATTGAGTTAAATCGCCCCCTGAACTGGTAATCGTAATAGTGTCATCACCTACCGTCAGCACTCGCTCTGCCGGAGTATTGCCTGGCTCACCCCAATTCAAGAAGTCACTTTGACTACTCTCTTCCTCTGCCAGCCCTTGCGGATCTTTAATCCCCAAAGTAAACCCTTGAGCGCTATCATCAGGAAGATATGAAATATTATTTGGATCAAACGGTGTCCCTTCCACCACCCCCTCAACATGAAGATCGGCCTCTACGATCTCTCGTACGCTAACCCCATCGTTGTAGAGTAAGGTTCCGCCGATCGGAAGTTCAGTGATCACAACAGACAGTGCTTTGCTGTCCGTCGTACTGCGATCATCTTCGTTATCAGAAATATGATCAGATCCTCCCCCTTCTATCGGCCCTTCTCCGGTATCGAAATAGACTGGGGTTGCAGCGCCGTTAGTCACGGTAATCGCGAAATCTTCAGATTCTGGATCGTCATTTAAACCATGAACGGTTATCGATACCGTTTGTGGCTCACTTAGGCTTCCTTCGTTATCAACCGCGTAGTATGTAAACTCGACCACTTCTGATTCACCGCTAGTAAGCGATTGGAAGTCTTCGCCCGGATCAAAGCTGTATGAGCCATCGGCGTTAAACGTCAGACTGCCTTTATCGGCAGGCACGTCGTCTTGCAGAGCGTATGAGGCGATGGTGCCGTCAATGTCTGACGCCTCAGGAACATTACGTGAAATGGACGTATCTTCGTCGGTTATTTCATCCGCAGGCAGCGCGACAGGCTTGTCATTGATGCCTGTCACCGTGATGGTGATGGTTTGTGGCGCGCTCGCTAAACCTTCATTATCCAACGCGATATAAGTAAAGGTGACGTCTTCAGAATCGCCATTGCTAAGGCCTTGGAAGTCTTCGCCCGGATCGAAACTGTATGAGCCATCGGCGTTAAACGTGAGGCTGCCTTTATCAGCAGGCACATCGCTTTGTAGGGCGTATGAGGCGATGGTGCCGTCAATGTCTGAGGCCTCAGGCACGTTGCGAGAGATGGAGGTGTCTTCGTCGGTCATTTCATCCGCAGGCAGCGCGACAGGCTTGTCGTTGATACCCGTCACCGTGATGGTGATGGTTTGTGGCTCGCTCGCTAAACCTTCATTATCCAACGCGATATAAGTAAAGGTGACGTCTTCGGTATCGCCATTGCTGAGGCTCTGGAAGTCTTCGCCCGGATCGAAACTGTATGAGCCATCCGAGTTAAACGTTAGGCTGCCTTTATCAGCAGGTACGTCGCTTTGTAGGGCGTAAGAGGCGATGGTGCCGTCAATGTCAGAGGCTTCAGGCACGTTGCGAGAGATGGACGTATCTTCGTCGGTTATTTCATCCGCAGGCAACGCCACAGGCTTGTCGTTGATACCCGTCACCGTGATGGTGATGGTTTGTGGCTCGCTCGCTAAACCTTCATTATCCAAGGCAATGTAGGTGAAGGTGACGTCTTCGGAATCGCCATTGCTCAAGCCTTGGAAGTCGTCGCCCGGATCGAAACTGTATGAGCCATCGGCGTTAAACGTTAGGCTACCTTTATCAGCAGGCACGTCGTTTTGCAGAGCGTAAGAGGCGATGGTGCCGTCAATGTCGGAGGCCTCAGGCACGTTGCGAGAGATGGAGGTGTCTTCGTCGGTCATTTCATCCGCAGGCAGCGCGACAGGCTTGTCGTTGATACCCGTCACCGTGATGGTGATGGTTTGTGGCTCGCTCGCTAAACCTTCATCATCCAAGGCAATGTAGGTGAACGTAACGTCTTCGGAGTCGCCATTGCTAAGGCTCTGGAAGTCTTCGCCCGGATCGAAACTGTATGAGCCATCGGCGTTAAACGTGAGGCTGCCTTTATCGGCAGGCACGTTGTTTTGCAGAGCGTAAGAGGCGATGGTGCCGTCAATGTCGGAGGCCTCAGGCACGTTGCGAGAGATGGAGGTGTCTTCGTCGGTCATTTCATCCGCAGGCAGCGCGACAGGCTTGTCGTTGATACCCGTCACCGTGATGGTGATGGTTTGTGGCTCGCTCGCTAAACCTTCATTATCCAACGCGATATAAGTAAAGGTGACGTCTTCGGTATCGCCATTGCTGAGGCTCTGGAAGTCTTCGCCCGGATCGAAACTGTATGAGCCATCCGAGTTAAACGTTAGGCTGCCTTTATCAGCAGGTACGTCGCTTTGTAGGGCGTAAGAGGCGATGGTGCCGTCAATGTCAGAGGCTTCAGGCACGTTGCGAGAGATGGACGTATCTTCGTCGGTTATTTCATCCGCAGGCAACGCCACAGGCTTGTCGTTGATACCCGTCACCGTGATGGTGATGGTTTGTGGCTCGCTCGCTAAACCTTCATTATCCAAGGCAATGTAGGTGAACGTGACGTCTTCGGACTCACCATTACTCAAACCTTGGAAGGCTTCGCCCGGATCGAAGCTGTACGAGCCATCGGCGTTAAACGTGAGGCTGCCTTTATCAGCAGGCACGTCGTCTTGCAGGGCGTAAGAGGCGATGGTGCCGTCAATATCGGAGGCCTCAGGGACATTACGTGAAATGGATGTATCTTCATCCGTCATTTCATCCGCAGGCAGCGCCACGGGCTTGTCGTTAATGCCCGTCACCGTGATGGTGATGGTTTGTGGTTCACTGGCCAACCCTTCATCATCCAAGGCAATGTAGGTGAACGTGACGTCTTCGGAATCACCGTTACTCAGGCCTTGGAAGTCTTCGCCCGGATCGAAACTGTATGAGCCATCGGCGTTAAACGTTAGGCTGCCTTTATCGGCAGGCACGTCGTCTTGCAGGGCGTATGAGGCGATGGTGCCGTCAATGTCGGAGGCCTCAGGGACATTACGTGAAATGGAGGTGTCTTCATCCGTCATTTCATCCGCAGGCAGCGCCACAGGCTTGTCGTTGATGCCTGTCACCGTGATGGTGATGGTTTGTGGCGCGCTCGCTAAACCTCCATTATCCAACGCGATATAAGTAAAGGTGACGTCTTCAGAATCGCCATTGCTGAGGCCTTGGAAGTCTTCGCCCGGATCGAAACTGTATGAGCCATCCGAGTTAAACGTCAGGCTGCCTTTATCAGCAGGCACGTCGCTTTGTAGGGCGTATGAGGCGATGATGCCGTCAATGTCTGACGCCTCAGGGACATTTCTATTAATTGACGTATCTTCGTCGGTCATTTCATCCGCAGGCAACGCCACAGGCTTATCATTAATTCCCGTCACCGTGATGGTGATGGTTTGTGGCGCGCTCGCTAAACCTTCATCATCCAAGGCAATGTAGGTGAAGGTGACGTCTTCGGAATCACCGTTACTCAGGCCTTGGAAGTCTTCACCCGGATCAAAACTGTACGAGCCATCGGCGTTAAACGTTAGGCTACCTTTATCGGCAGGCACATCGTTTTGCAGCGCGTATGAGGCGATGGTGCCGTCAATATCGGAGGCCTCAGGGACATTACGTGAAATGGACGTATCTTCGTCGGTTATTTCATCCGCTGGCAACGCCACAGGCTTGTCATTAATTCCCGTCACCGTGATGGTGATGGTTTGTGGCTCACTGGCCAACCCTTCATCATCCAAGGCAATGTAGGTAAAGGTGACGTCTTCGGAATCGCCATTGCTGAGGCCTTGGAAGTCTTCGCCCGGATCGAAACTGTATGAGCCATCGGCGTTAAACGTCAGGCTGCCTTTATCAGCAGGCACGTCGTCTTGCAGGGCGTATGAGGCGATGGTGCCGTCAATGTCGGAGGCTTCAGGGACATTACGTGAAATGGATGTATCTTCATCCGTCATTTCATCCGCTGGCAACGCCACAGGCTTGTCGTTGATGCCTGTCACCGTAATAGTGATGGTTTGTGGCGCGCTCGCTAAACCTTCATCATCCAACGCGATATAAGTAAAGGTGACGTCTTCAGAATCGCCATTGCTCAAGCCTTGGAAATCTTCGCCCGGATCGAAACTGTATGATCCATCCGAGTTAAACGTCAGGCTGCCTTTATCAGCAGGCACGTCGTCTTGCAGGGCGTATGAGGCGATGGTGCCGTCAATGTCTGACGCCTCAGGGACATTACGTGAAATGGATGTATCTTCATCCGTCATTTCATCCGCAGGCAGCGCCACAGGCTTATCATTAATTCCCGTCACCGTGATGGTGATGGTTTGTGGCGCGCTCGCTAAACCTTCATTATCCAACGCGATATAAGTAAAGGTGACGTCTTCGGAATCGCCATTGCTGAGGCCTTGGAAATCTTCGCCCGGATCGAAACTGTATGATCCATCCGAGTTAAACGTCAGGCTGCCTTTATCAGCAGGCACGTCGTCTTGCAGGGCGTATGAGGCGATGGTGCCGTCAATGTCTGACGCCTCAGGGACATTACGTGAAATGGATGTATCTTCATCCGTCATTTCATCCGCAGGCAGCGCCACAGGCTTATCATTAATTCCCGTCACCGTGATGGTGATGGTTTGTGGCGCGCTCGCTAAACCTTCATCATCCAAGGCAATGTAGGTGAACGTGACGTCTTCGGAATCGCCATTGCTGAGGCCTTGGAAGTCTTCGCCCGGATCGAAACTGTATGAGCCATCGGCGTTAAACGTCAGGCTGCCTTTATCAGCAGGCACGTCGTCTTGTAGGGCGTAAGAGGCGATGGTGCCGTCAATGTCTGAGGCCTCAGGCACGCTGCGAGAGATGGACGTATCTTCATCCGTCATTTCATCCGCAGGCAACGCCACAGGCTTGTCGTTGATACCCGTCACCGTGATGGTGATGGTTTGTGGCTCGCTCGCTAAACCTTCATTATCCAACGCGATATAAGTAAAGGTGACGTCTTCGGAATCGCCATTGCTGAGGCCTTGGAAATCTTCGCCCGGATCGAAACTGTATGATCCATCCGAGTTAAACGTCAGGCTGCCTTTATCAGCAAGCACGTCGTCTTGCAGGGCGTATGAGGCGACGGTGCCGTCAATGTCTGACGCCTCAGGGACATTTCTATTAATTGACGTATCTTCGTCGGTCATTTCATCCGCAGGCAGCGCGACAGGCTTGTCATTGATGCCTGTCACCGTGATGGTGATGGTTTGTGGCTCGCTCGCTAAACCTTCATCATCCAAGGCAATGTAGGTGAACGTGACGTCTTCGGAATCGCCATTGCTCAAGCCTTGGAAGTCTTCGCCCGGATCGAAACTGTATGAGCCATCCGAGTTAAACGTTAGGCTGCCTTTATCGGCAGGCACGTCGTCTTGCAGGGCGTAAGAGGCAATGGTGCCATCCACATCAGTGGCGTCAGGCAGAGTGGCAGACAATACCGAGTCTTCATCCGTTTCAACATCATCATCAAAAGCTACTGGCGCATCATTGACTTCATTGATAGTGATTTCAACATCGGCAGACTGGAGCGAATTAGGCGCATCACGACCGTCATCAACGCTATAACCTAGGCTCCCTGCCTCTTCGCCTTCGTTGTAATCTAACGGGGCATCATATTGCAGGTTAGCGAGTTCATTTAACGTTAGCTCATCGCCAACAGACACCTTAGAACCATCCCCTAACGTAACGGTTCCCAAAGCAGGAATGTTAGTAATCCGGATAGTAAGCACATCGTTATTAGCATCGGTTGGTAACGTGATCGCTAGAAGATTATCTTGAGATTCTTCATCAAAGGTTCGAGAGTTGTTGAATACCACAGGAGCAGAATTAGCTAAGAATTGGAGCAGAGTGAGCGATTGTGTATTAGATAAGCCCTGTGCTTCTAGCCCCGACGTATCAAACTGAGTTTGAGCAATAGTTTGCGTGTCATCGCGGATAATATTCCCCGATAAGGTAGGACTAGAACTGCTCGCTTCACCTGCCGCAGGGGCTTGTTCTTCAGATTGAGTAGGGTCGGCACCCTCCTCAACTTGAGCAATTATCTGTTCGACATCCAGATCAGCAACATCAATTTCTTGTGCTGTGTTGTCTTCAGAAACAAATTGGACACTAAGATCATCACCAATTTCAGCGTTATCTAAGACATCGATAATCACATCCCCGGGACGTGGCGTGGCACCGTCTGGTAACAAAGCTAATTTACCAGCGCTGTCGAGTACTAACGTACCTGACACTTGCACTAACCCAATAAGAGACAATACACTCATGATTCACTCCTTGTATTGCTCCTTTGCTCACAGAAGCAATATCGTATTTCTACCTAGTCAGCTCTAGTTATAATAATTGTTTGAAATAAAAATAAAGCGACGCTAAGCCAAAAAGGGCTTTAACGTTTCCTTTACATTTAAATACCAGACCAAGTGTGTATTGGAAACCTTTCTATTGATTTTTTTAACATTGTCTCAAAAACGAAAAAAGTCTCGCATTTGCGAGACTTTTTTAAATGGTGAGTTGATATTAGCCGACTAAAGTAATGAACCCTTGAATTATTATAAGGTTAACAATATCAATAAAAAATGCGCCTACAATAGGGACAACCATAAAGGCTTGAGGAGAAGGGCCAAATCGATTAACGATTGATCCCATGTTCATTACCGCCGTTGGCGTTGCCCCTAATCCGAAGCCACAGTGGCCACCTGCTATCACCGCACCATCGTAATTGCCACCCATGACTTTGAATGTTACGTAGTAGGCGAAAAAGCCAAGAATGACCGATTGTACTCCCAGTATAATCAAGAACGGTATTGCCAAATCGAAAATATTCCAAAGCTGTAAACTCATTAGAGCCATGGCTAAAAATAGTGATAAGGACACCGTACCGAGTATATCAACTGTTTCTGCATCGACCTTATAAGCTTTTGATACTTCGCAAATATTAGTAATAAAAACACCGACAAAGAGTGCGTAAACAAAGTCAGGGATCATCAACCACGACACTTCAAAGCTATTTACCCACGCATGCAAATACTTAGCACCAGTCACACATAACAATAGTATGAATAGCACTTCAACTACTTTCTTTGCCGTAACACGGTCCCGCTCGTACTCATTGTAGGTAACCAACTCCGGGAAGCGTTCATGAGTATCGTTACCACTGCCATATTCAGATTCAAAATTGTTTTTATCAATTAATCGCTGAGCAACCGGACTGCCGATAATACCACCAATGATCAAGCCAAACGTCGCTGATGCCATTGCGATTTCAAGTGTGTTACTGATACCAAAAGTTTCGGTAAAGGTTTGAGCCCAAGCAGCCCCCGTCCCGTGCCCCCCAGATAAGGTAATAGAACCTGCTATCAGTCCCATCAAAGGCTCTAGCCCGAGTGCTGTCGCCATTCCAACACCGACACTGTTTTGCACGATAATATAAGCTGACGCCACCGCTAAAAATAGGAATACCTTCGCCCCCCTTTTAGCAGCTGCTTATAATTAGCAGCAAGACCCACCGTACTAAAGAACATCAACATAAATGTCTTCTGCAATGGCAAAGAAAACTCTAAGTTAGTCCCGTTAAAATGCAAAACTGTGATGATAAAGGCCACAATTAAGCCACCAACAATGGGTTCTGGAATGTTGTATTTTTTTAGTGTCGGGAACTTACTATTGATAATATGCCCAAGAAAAAGAACACTAATTGCGATCAAAAAGGATTCCAACGTTCCAACAGAGATAGTGTTGCCCATATAACCTCTCTATATGTTTATCGCTCATCTTCCTTAATGAGGTTAGATTAAATTGTATGCGTGTAGTAAGAATTTAGGATAGATAACGACAATAACCACGTCACCCAACAACCTTGTTCGGTTTATCCTACTCTCTTTAATGGGAATGTAACTTGAACTCAAGGTATTGATGCACAAAGCAGCTTTGAGCAAATACGCATCAGCTTATACCGAAAATGGCGTCTATACTGAGCGAGACAATATAGTCAAAAAAGATAACTACACAGCGCGAATGTTAAGGTGGAGGATTATAGCACATGACATACCCGACACCTAATCGCCCTATATATAAGGACAATAGTTGACCATGAAACCCCTTATACTAGCCGGATTGCTGTCCGCTAATTATGCCATTAATAGCAATGCAGCCATTAACTTTGAATTTGAAACAGCGACGACGAGCGATGACATCCATGCTCAAAAGGTCCTTAAAGAAAGTGAGTTAACTACGCTTGTTTCTGAACTATCCGACAACTATTTTCGTTTCGAGCAACCACTGACCATCATATATGGCAGTGATGACGGACCATTGTATGACCCTCAAAAACATTCCGTGCTCATCCCCTACCAGTTTTACACCGATTCGCTCAACTATTTCATCAAGCATGATTATGAAAAAAAATTTGGCAAGCCCCTGAGCAAGGTGCCATCGATACTATGCTACACACATTACTTCACGAGGCAGGTCATGCTTATGTCGCTGACCAACGTATCCCAATCCTTGGCAAAGAAGAGGATGCCGTCGACAATTTTGCGGCTATTCTGATGATTAATTACGTTGAGGGCGGCAGTGATGCTGTTGTCAGCGCCGCTGACATGTTCTCATTTGAGTCAGAAGAGCGTCCCGAATATTACGAGGTATCTGAATATATCGGTGAACACAGCTTTGATTTGCAGCGTTACTTTAGTGCACTATGCCTTGTTTATGGAAGTGACCCAGAGCGCTACTCGTCACTACTTGATGAAATCGAGGAGGATTACCGCGACGAAAGAAAAGATGTTTGCCTACAAACATTCACACAAGTTGATGAAAATTGGCGACACGTGTTGAATATAGAGAATTCTGAAAGCGATAATGAATAGCCACTCAATATTGAAAAGATGCTAGACCGCTTGCGTAGCATCTTTTCAAGTAAGCGCTATGTCCTACTATTGTCTCTTACGATCGATAGCGTTTAGATTTACATTGTAAAATCTAGCTTTCAGCATCACTTCTGACAGCCTTGAGCAGCTACAGAGGTATCTGAACGTCCTTCTCCTTGAGCCGATAGTGTTTGGTAACGCTCTATCGATTGTTGAGTCAATGGTAGCGTTATCCCCTGACGCTGAGCTTCATCAAGGCAAAAGCCCAGGTCTTTTATCATCCAGTCTATCGCGAAGCCAAAATCAAACTTATCTTCTGCCATTGTGTTTGCTCGATTTTCCATCTGCCAGGATCCCGCAGCACCATTTTTAAGACAATCGACTAAGGCAGGTATGTCTAGACCACTCTTTTGAGCCAACAGTAGCCCTTCCGATAAACCAGTTAATACACCAGCGATACAAACTTGATTAACCATTTTTGCCCGCTGCCCCTGCCCTACGCTTCCCATCAGAACCGACGAACGACCATACGCGTTAAATACTGGTTGAAGATTGGAAAAAACCGCCTCGCTGCCGCCACACATGATGGTCAAAATGCCATTTTCAGCGCCTGCTTGCCCTCCAGACACTGGCGCATCAATAAACTCTATATCGTGCTCTTTAGCCGCCAAGCCTAACTCTTCAGCCAGTAGTGCTGACGTCGTGGTATGATCAATAAGAGTTGCACCACGCTTCATGTTGGCAAGAGCACCATTCGCTGAGGTGGTCATTTGACGAACATCGTCATCATTGCCCACGCATACCGCAACGACATCCGCATCCTTGACACAGTCCGCCACCGTTTCCGCATAGCAGCCATCGTATTCCTCTGCCCAACGGCGCGCCTTTTCAATCGTACGGTTGTAGACTGTGACTTCAAAACCGGATTTGACTAGGTGCCCTGCCATTGGGTATCCCATCACGCCAAGACCAATAAAACTCACCTTCATTGCTATCTCCTTTATTTTTATCGAATCCACTACCGCAGTAAGCTAATGAGACGTCTTTCCATAAGCTCAGCGTGAATTACTTTTCATTAGTAGGTCTTTGTACACGAAAAATCGCCAACAATCACTACAAGCCCTCTCATAGCGCACATGAAGAAAGCTTGATCGCGCCAATGTCACAATTAAATTGGAATTATTTCATACCAATTGGGAAGAATGATCAAGGTGAGATGATCCAAGACCTTCACAGCCATGATCATCGTTCCATAGCCGTACAAGAATCCATTATAAAAAAGTAGGATAAACAGAAAGATAGGCATAAAAAAGCCCGCGAGTGCGGGCTATTACAAATGTATGCTTAGATAGCGTCATAGTATAAGCGAGTAACGCTTATACTGTTTACCTAAGTTATTACGCTTCAGCGTTATGATAAACCTGTTGAACGTCATCACAATCATCAAGCATATCAAGGAACTTCTGGAATTTTTCATCATCTTCCAGCTTAGTACCGCAGTGTGCGTTTGTGGAACGAAAGTGATCTCTTCTACATCAAGTACCAGCTCAGGGTACTCTGCAGTAAGCGCTGTTTTGGCTTT
This sequence comes from Vibrio sp. GJ43-1, assembly GCF_055808835.1. Lineage (NCBI taxonomy): Bacteria > Pseudomonadati > Pseudomonadota > Gammaproteobacteria > Vibrionales > Vibrionaceae > Vibrio > Vibrio sp. GJ43-1. The sequence goes on from NZ_CM147885.1 coordinate 535,762, forward strand.
AAAAAACTCAGTGTTCGGCGCAAAGACAGTGATAACGCCATCTTCTAGCTCAATGTCAGCCACATCAACGTCAGCCATCATTAGCGCTTCAAGTACTGCTTCTTCGTCTTCACCTTTGAACTGAAATACAGCTTGGTGTTCAAACATATGAGCTACAGCACCAGGGCCGCCAATTTTAGCATCGGTTTTAACAAAGCACTGACGAACATCTTGGAACGTGCGATTGCCGTTGTCAGTTAAACAGTCAACAATAACGCTTACACCACCAGGTCCAAATCCTTCATAGCGTGCTGCATGGTAGTCTTCACCACCACCGCCGTTAGCTTTGTCTAACGCTTTATCAATAACGTGCGCTGGAACTTGGTCTTTTTTCGCTTTAGCAATCAAGTGCTTAAGCGCTAAGTTCATATCAGGGTCGCTACCGCCATTTTTAGCACTAACGTAAATCTCTTTACCGTATTTGGAATAAACTTTAATTTTTGCGCCTGCAGTTTTTGCCATTGAGGCTTTGCGCACTTCAAAACTTCTTCCCATCGGGATGTTCTCTCTTATTCAATTTAATGCGAGGATTTTATCAAATCACGGAGGCAAATCAATTGTGATGAGTCATGTAAACAATCACAACACACCCATCATCTTCTTGTATTTGGCCACACATTGCTCAAACCACGCTTTTTCAGCTTCATCACGGATATTTTCAAGCTGAGTTCTGATGGCATCAGGACCCACTTTTGCCTCTTTAAGCTGCCAAACGACATAAGAGGCCTGCTTATCCAGCTCAACTTTGTTTTTCTCTGCTGGAGGCAGTAACGATAAGTTGTAAGACATAGCAATTCGTTGATTAGTTCAAGTGATCGCAGAATATAGCACCGATGAAGCCCAGAACTCAAATCAAGTCGCTAAAAATACGAAAGGGTGGCATATGCCACCCTCTTAATTTGACGCTGTCGCGATCAATGAATCAAACCGAGCTCTCTCGCTTCTTCAAGAGTCAATCCACTCTCTTTGATTTCTCTCAACGCTTCAATGCGTCTTCGCGCCTCTGCTGACTTAACTTGCTTAGCTGGGCGTTGCTCTTCCATGTACTCTTCTGAGTGATCCCATTTTGTCGTGATAGACGTCATATCTTCATGGTCGATAGAATTAATGGACATTGTTTCCTCCAGATAAACCATGTCTAGGACACCTAATCTGTAGCAAAGGATAATTTTGTTGTTAAGGGAAATAAGTTCAGAGTGTGACTTAATCAATACTTCTGAATAGAAGTTAAAAAATGAAGACAATTAGCTTTGAATTTGATGAAATTGCCAAGTACATTCTGAGGCTTACCCCGTCGAAAACTGACGTGATCCAGATCCCCATTTTTACCCATCAATTCATACATGCATTAAGCGCTAAGAAGTCAGCTGATTGCTTATTTTCAAACAAGCAAAAAAAAAGCGAGTTCAAAAGAACTCGCCAAAAATATATCAGAATGAATGTAACAATATGAGCCAATCTACATGTTTAGATAGAGAGGACAAAAGGTTGTCTATTCGGAATAAATAATAACCACCATATCGTTTAACATTGTCAATGCTTTGTCAGCGTTATGTCTGTATCTCAACAATTTTCTCCGCCAACAGACACCTAGATTGATACTTCATCCAAAACTCGAAAAACCGCTTCGTCAACTTGGCCTTGGTAGACACTTTTACATACTTTTTTCGCACCGCTAATGCCGAGATTAAACGTTCTATCGACAAATGTTTATTCTCTTGCCGAGAATTATATAACTCTACCACTTGGCTCAAAGTTTCATACGGAATCACATTATCATCGACACGTAGCCAATCAAGCTTCTCCATGAGCTCATAGCACTCTTGTTTAATTGAAGCCAGTGAATGTCCAGTCATTGCTGACAATGCCGTTATACTGCGTTCTAGAGCCTCTGGTGAGGTATATTTAGATAATACAATAGTAATCTCATCAGCATTGATCTCGACAAGATGCTTACGTTGCTTAACTCGACGACCTAAATTCCCTTTCGGTGATGGTGCTTTACGTTGGATAGGTTCAAACTCACCATCAATAATGGATGAAAGCTCATCAAGCTGCTTACGGCTCACCAGTTCATGTCGTAGTGGGTTAGGTAGCGTTGGTGCCATGTTACGTTTACCAGCATTTGTCGTACGAGCGCGTGAGTAACGCAACACCTCTTCCACATCACATCGAATATCAACCTGAAAGTCAGGTAATTTGGCAGAAGGATCTAAACACGTTAATGTCAGATGATAGCCCCATAAATTCACATCGAATTCGATATCTGACTGGGGATCTTCACCCAATCGTCTTAATTCTCGTAGAAGATCCATAGAAAAACGTCGCCACTCGATATTTCGGGCTAGCTTTTGGTTCAATTCCGAGAGCAATAACGAATCCGTATGACGACGCGCCATACGGCTACGGAAGTACGAGTAAAGTTGGAATACCAAGGTATGTTGCTTCAAGATTTCTGGTGGAAATAGGAAAAAGTAATCTCGAGTCAGCAGTTCTTCATAAAATGACGGTTCCCAAACCAAAATGTACAAGTTCGGTTTGATTTTAATTTCGCCGTCAGCGCCTTCACGAGGCGCTTCTTCAGAAGCGGTAATTGTTCTGGCGATAAAGCGGAAACGATCACTCTTAAACCCTTCTGGCATATTTTCGCTTAGCCAGCGCCCTGTTAGTTCGTGAAGCTGAAAGTCAGTAAATTCGATGCGATCGATACTATCACGAATAGAATCACGCGCAGGGCCGCTGTCCTTTTTGCCTCTCAAGGACAAAATGTCAGTGATGTAGAGTGGCGTCTTATTTGGAACATGTTTAGCATCAAGTTGATATTCTTCATGATGATGATCATGGTATTGAACGGTAAGCGTAAACAACGCGAATAGTGTCATCAGATCATCAACCGTCATAATATTTTTAGACGATCGTGTTTCTATTACCGCTCGAGTGCCAGAGATCGATACCATCGATTTTTGGTAGCTTTTCCGAGTTCTTGGCGGAGCTAGCGCTTGATCAATGATACCTGCCCAGTTTGTCGGCGATACAATGAACTGATCCGCCTCATCACGCATTGCTGGTGGTGTGTATAAACCATGTTCATTCAACAAACGTTTATTAACTTGAGTCTGAGCTAATGCTTTAGATTTCTTTTGCTTTTCCGATTGCTTGACGGATTCTGTGATTAGGCTTGTGGCGCCTAATACTGAGACGAGTTGGTTTGGATTAACGAACCGATGTAGCATCGTTTTTCCGGCCAAACCTTCTTCAAATCTAACAGGCAGTTGAGAAAATAAGCCAATGTTAACTGCCGCGCGAAGCCGTTGTTGTATGGCAGCTCGTGTGAGTTTGCCGTCGGTCGCGATAATAAGTTCGGTTGTTGATACGTAACCATCTTTTGAACTGAATCCTCGTAAGGAGATGAGATTAAGCAGTTCAAGGATACTTTTCGTTACGCCCTTGAAGTGTTGGTATTGCTCAATCCAATCTACGGATGCTTCAGTAATTTCAAAGAGGTGTCCCCCTTTATGATCTCTTGGGAGCTTGATCAGTACTTTATTATTATCACTCATGATTAGATCTATATCACACTATCCGTAATTCCGATATTGTTCCAAAGAATAAAGAAAAACAGATCATAAATAAAGGATTATTTTTATCGATCAGTTTTTATGATCTATCTGATAATACTGATCTAATATGATTAAGTGATCTAATGATCTGGGTGAGTTTTTACTCTCAAGCTATTGTTTTTGAAGTGTTAATTTTAACCGTCTTTGGACGCATGATCATGATGGGTCCGAAACGATGATCATTAAAAATAGAAAGCATGATCATTAGTAAAAGAAACGATGATCATGAACGCACTGAAAAGATGATCATCTATATTTAGGAACAATGATCAAGTAATAAAATTAACTTACCCACAGGTTATTCTCTTTAACCGTCAATTCTCTTCGATTTCTATCACGGATTGACTCGTTTACCATTGGAAGCATGATCAAGATGTGGAAGATACGTCTATTTTTGCGTGTTTTTTCATCAATTATATAAGTTTTGTGATTTTCGAATAATGTCTTGAGCTGAATTCGTTAAATGGCGAGGTATCACTGTGTTTTAGGAACCATGATCAAGTGCCAAAGCATGGCTCTTTTGTATTTCAATTTATTAATAACGCATGGTTAATTGCGTAAACCCCTTATTCCACCTAGCATTAGCCGTAGTTTATTATCTAAATATCATGCTTCCGCTGCTTTTGGTTCTTGATCATTCTTCCTTATTTCCGATCTTATTATGCATTTCGTCAAACATAGACTATTGCTGCACTGACCCTTGATCATGCTTCAGCCCTCTTGGTCATATTTGATGTAAATAGAGAGCTTTCCTTGATCATGTTTCCATTCCTTTATTGAAATGAGTTAATTACTCGCGATTCGTATCAATCAATTCGATATTTGTTTCGTTTTTCTTGCTCGGCAGAATATGCTATGCCGACAAATTGCTGAAATAAGTAAGTTTGTCTTAGCAATCTTAATTCAAACCTCAGCTACCGTAATTTAGCGGTCAATCATAATCGTTCCGGATATTGAGTCGTTTACATTGTAAATGAGTGACGCTGTAACACTTTTAAAGTTTACTAGGTTCATCACTAGATTAGTGATTATATTTGTTCAATTAATCGTCATTAATCACAAATTGACAATACATTGTCAAAATAAGTGCAATTATACTCATTAAATGTATGGACAGCTTTTTTGTGAGAATGTACGATAATGCTGTACATTATTTGATTGGGTTACTTGACTGGAACTTAGATATGAAAAGAGAACAAACTATCGATAATCTTTGTCGCCTCGCAGAGCTTACTCAGCAGGTGCAAGCCGATCGTATTGAAATAGTATTAGAAGAACGAAGTGAAGAACATTTTCCTCCCATGTCTAAGGCCATGATGGAGACTCGCTCTGGTTTAACGCGTCGAAAATTGGATGATGCGATTAGCAAATTAGAAGCTGATGGTCACCAATTTACTAAAAATAATGCCAATCATTATTCTATCTCGTTGCAAGAAGCCCATATGTTAATGGATGCGGCTGCGGTGCCAAAATTCCATCAACGAAAAAATAATCAGGATAATAAACCTTGGATTATTAACGTACAAAACCAGAAGGGCGGAACTGGAAAATCGATGAGTGCTGTGCACTTGGCTGCTTGTTTGGCGCTGAACTTAGAAAAACGTTACCGTATTTGTTTGATAGATTTAGACCCGCAAGGTTCATTACGTCTGTTCTTGAATCCACAAATTAGTTCTTCAGATCATGATAATATTTATTCTGCAGTAGATGTTATGCTAGAAAATGTTCCAGAAGGGACTGAAATTGATTTAGAGTTCTTGCGCCGCAACGTTTTATTGCCAACTCAATATCCTAATTTGAAAACAATTTCTGCGTTTCCAGAAGATGCAATGTTTAATGCGGAGGCGTGGCAAAACCTGTCACAAAACCAGTCACTTGATATCGTTAAGCTATTAAAAGAGCAGTTAACAGATAAGATAGCTGAAGACTTTGACATCATAATGATAGATACAGGTCCCCACGTTGACCCATTAGTTTGGAATGCGATGTATGCTTCTAATGCGTTACTTATACCATGCGCAGCCAAACGACTAGATTGGGCCTCGACGGTCAACTTTTTCCAACACCTTCCAACTGTATATGAGATGTTCCCGGACGATTGGAAAGGGCTTGAATTTGTACGCTTGATGCCAACGATCTTTGAAGATGATAATAAAAAGCAAGTATCCGTTTTAACAGAAATGAATTACTTGCTTGGCGACCAAGTTATGATGGCGACGATTCCTCGTAGTCGAGCATTTGAAACGTGTGCTGATACTTACAGCACGGTTTTTGACCTTACTGCCGGTGACTTTGAAGGTGGTAAAAAAACATTGGCGACCGCGCAAGATGCGGTGCAGAAAAGTGCACTAGAATTAGAAAGAGTGTTACATAGCAACTGGGCTTCATTGAACCAAGGGTAATAGAAGATGGCAATTAAAACTTCTGATCTGAATGCAAAATTATTTGGAAAAGCTAATAAACGACGCGCTTCTACGCCTCAAGAGGCGCAAAGCGCTGCGAAAGAACAAGCACAAGTTATTGAGCTCGCGGTTGCGGGTGAAGATCTTGTGTCATTTGAATTAATTCGTATCCCAGCCGATCAAATTGAGAAAACAACCTTTGTTTTCCAAGAAAACGCACGTGAACAATCATTCCTAAATGAACACGCGCTGTCAGATGTCCTTGCGACATTACGTGACAAAGGACAACAATATCCGGCAGTAGGTCGTCGTCAAGAAGACGGTAGTATCGAAGTTCTCGACGGTAGTCGTCGTAGAATGTCTTGTATTATTGCTAATCAAGAATTCTTGATTTATGTCGCTAACAATATTAATGCCGATCATGCTAAGTTTTTGTCGGATGTCGCGAATGCCCACAAGCCTCTATCATTGTATGAGAAGGGCAAAGAAATGTTAGCCAAGCTCGATAGTGGTGAAGCAGAAGATCAGAAAGCGTTGGCAAAAATGTTTCAGTGTAGTGAAGCATTAGTCAGTGGTGCACTAAAGGCTGCGGACCTGCCTTTAGAGTTACTTCAAGCTTATCCTAACGTTAGTGATTTAGGTCGCCCCACCATTGTTAAGCTGCATAAGCAGTTTAACGAGCTTGGCGATGATAATCAGCTCAAGCTTATCTCTCGCTGTGGTGAAACAGATGGTTTTATCTGGCAGCAAAGCAGCGCTCATGGTGTGGCGCGAATCACTAAAGAAGTATCTGAAACATTGGAAACTTGGATGCACGAGCTTGTACCGCCAAAGCGCACTAAAGTTACCAAGACAGATTTAGTCAAAGGGCGAGCAAGTTATACCCGTAAAGGACCTAACTTAGCGGTTAACTTGAAGAAGGTCGATGATCAAACAATGGACGAGATATTAGCGTTCATTAAATCTAAGATTCAATAAGAAATGCCCCGCAGAAGCGGGGTATTTTTTTATGCTAATATAGACGTAGCCTTTTTTAATATACAACGCTATGTCACATATAACCTCTAAGCAATATCAATCCATCAAGCCTATCCTTTACGCCGCAAAACAACATTTTACTCGTGGCGTATTCTTACTCGAGGGAAACTCGGACTGGGTTCAATCCTTTATTTCTGAATTTATGGTCGATGCCGAGAACTCGTCGGTTTGCCAATTAGGTGGCGACGCTTTCTTCGGTACTCACTATTATTCCGCCAAACAAGGCCGCCAGCTTCTAGGTGTCGAAAGTCGTTCTATTGTCGTCTCATTGGATGATGGGTTCGATGCAAACAGCTTTAACGCCGCCGTTGGTAGCTTGGTGGGTGGTGGGTGTTTAATTTTAGTTTGTCGTACTATCTCAGGGCTCGACCCTTGGCTTCAGTCCTATCTTTCATGTCTTCCTATCTTGCCCGAAGGGCAGGAGAGTGTTTGTAATACTAATCAGTGGCTAAGCAACACGCAGGCGTTAAGTATTACCGAAGGTGAAGTGTGTTATGACCAGCAATGCCATGCCATTACGCTGATAGAAAAAGTGTTAAGAGGACATAGAAAAAGACCATTGGTTCTGACGGCTAACCGTGGTCGTGGGAAAAGCAGCGCGTTGGGGTTGGCGGCTAAACGGCTTTTGGAAAAAACACCTCTGAAAATTATTGTCGTCGCACCAAGCAAACAGGCGGTTGCTCCAATTTTTGAACATGCTGGCGTATCGCACTTATGGCATCAAGGCTCTTCACTTATGTTTGTAGCGCCAGATGAATTACTAGAAAAGCGACCGAAGTGTGATTTACTTTTTGTTGATGAAGCCGCAGCTATACCTGTTTCTATGCTCAAGTCGATTATCGGAAACTATCATCGTGTCGTACTGACGACCACGATTCATGGCTATGAAGGTTGTGGAAGAGGTTTTAGCCTTAAATTTGTGCCTTGGCTTTTGGACACTAGACCTGGAACTCAGGTTTACCAAATGGATCAACCGATAAGATGGGCGATGAATGACCCTTTAGAGGCGTGGTGTGCGTCCACATTTATGCTTGACTGTGAGCTAGCCGACGTTGATTCAGCGTTACTCGACAAGCAGATTGAACATTCGAGCTTATCGATGACTACGTTTACGAGTAAAGGCCAATTGAGGCAAAGCCCTTTATTACCACAGGCATTTGCATTATTAGTTAACGCCCATTATCAAACGTCGCCTAACGATCTTATGTTACTTCTTCAGGACGATAATGTTGAGCTGCATATCATCACGATTGAGCAGCGTGTTGTCGCGAGTATGCTTGTTCATTACGAAGGCGCACTATCAATTGAAGCTGTAGATTCGATCATGCTTGGGCGGTCACGCCCTAAAGGACATTTGATACCGTGTGATTTAAGTAACCATTTAGGGCTTTCCGAACCCGGGACACAACGATGCGCACGTATCATGCGAATTGCTGTTCACCCAATGCTTCACTCCAAAGGTATTGGTCGAGAACTGTTATCTCGTTACGCAAATACTATCCCCAGACCTGTAGATTATCTTGCAACATCGTTTGGGCTAACACTTCCTTTATTGGATTTCTGGCTCGACAGTGATTATTTGCCTGTGAGACTTGGCGCCTCCAAAGATCAATCTAGCGGCACATACAGCCTTGGGTTGGTGCGCCCAATGCTTCCTATTTCTGATGTGTGGGTAAAGCAGGCTCGTGATACTTTTAGAATGACGATGCCATCTCAACTGGCGGGCGCGAATCGAGAACTTGAGCCGAAATTAGCATGGGCGCTGTTTAGTGAAAGTTGTCATTCACATTCAGAGGTATCCGTACCAAAGCTGCTAGAGTTGTACGCGAAAGGCGGTAACGCTCTTGAAACTTGTCGCTGGGCTTTACCTGCATTTTTACGTACCTTGGCTAGCCGTCACATTCAGGTGGATAGCTTGCTGTTAATCGGTGTCGGGCTATTACACTGGACATGGAAAGAGTGTTCTTTGCATCTTAACTACGCAGGTAGAAAGCAAGCTGAAGCCGAGTTAAGGAAAGATATTCAGCACTATATTCAATGTTTACAGTGTAAATCCTAGATTCTCATTATCACTACAATTTACACTGTAAAACGGAACTATGATGTTTACAGTGTAAATTGGTCTGCGTCATCCAGTTTTACACTGTAAATTATAACGGTCCTTAAAGTTTTAGTTGAACGTGTTGACCATAGGCCTTGATTTAACTAAACGACAGCTTGTAAAAAACAACGGATACAACGTGACCGCAGATCGAGTTTTAGGAAGTTTTTATAGTCTCAAGATTGAGACTGAACTAAGATAAAACTATATTCGTTGAAGCGCGATCACACTTTGTTTGAAAAGCGTAGGCGGTTAATAAGGAAGTTGTACCTGTCATGTGGAAAAGTGTTCTCCAATTGTCTAGTAACAAACAAGAGGTCGTGGCTGTATTGCCGCAAGAATACGAACAGGGGCTGAGTTTGGAAAAGCTTCTACTTGAAAATGCGCTGTCCGAACTCGACGTAAAGTCGTTCTATATTGATGAAGCATCAGTTAATCAATTTATTGCCTTTGCACAACAAGCAAAACGAGAGGCTTTTCATGGCGTCAAACTTGCCTATATAAAAGATGCTTCGGTATCTGTCACGTTAAGTGAGCAAGATATGTTAGCGAATATGACAGTAGAGGGCGCCTATGGTGGTGAACCGCTGACCGGAGCGGAAGTCATAAAAACGCTTGCTGATGCAAAAGTGCTAAAGGGAATTAATAAACTAGCGCTAAAGAAAGTCCTGCTGCTTAGCCGTCAATTAGAAGCGGGTAAAACCTACGTTCAACCCGTCGCCGTTGGCAAGCGACCTGTTGAAGGTAAAGACAGTCAGTTCATCCCACTTATTCTCGATCCTAAATCTCGTGTATTGAAACCTCAACGCCTAGGCGAATCTGATAAGGTTGATATGCGCGATCTTGGTGAAATGGTGACAGTCGGAGAGGGGGAAAAGCTGATGAGGCGCATTCCTGCCATATCTGGACAAAATGGTTATACCGTAACGGGTAGTATCATTCCTCCTAGAACAGTGAAAGATACCTTGCTGAAGGTCGGTAAAGGTACCGCTATTTCAAAAGAAGACCCCAACATACTCATCTCTACTATTTCCGGCATGCCGATTCTCAAGGTGAATGGCGTTGATGTTGATGAAGCACTTTGTCTATCAAAGGTCGATATTTCCACCGGTCATATCCGCTTTGAAGGCAGTGTGGTGATTTCTGGTAATGTTGAAGCACAAATGGAAGTGGTTGCTTCTGGCTCGATTACGGTTGGTGGCTTTGTCGAATCAGCGAAGCTGGAGGCGAAAGGTGATGTTATTGTTTCAAAGGGAATTATTGGACACAATGTCGATGATGGTGACGATAAGACGTGTCTAATTCAATCGGGCGGAGACATTGTTGCTAACTACGCACAATTTTCTGACTTATCCGCAAAAGGTGATATCAAACTGGCCGTTCATAGCTTAAACAATGATCTTAGTTGTGTTGGAGATCTATTGGTGCAAGGCAACAATAAAAAGCAGGGCACGTTGAGTGGCGGGCAGGCACTAGTGGGTGGGAAGGTGGTTTGCAATCACCTCGGTGTTGAAGGTGACACGGCAACATATATTGAAGCCTTCTCTAATCACAAGGTGTATGTTGAAAAAATAGAAACGTTACAAGATGAATATACCGCGCTACAAGAAACTAAGATGGCGGCGATTCGTCGAGAAATCGAATTAAAGAAAATCCCAAAATCAACGCGCACAGAAGAGCAAAATCAAGAGCTTGCCGATTTAAATAGCACCAATACTGATGCGATTGATAGTCTAAACGCTAAAAAGGCGGCGCTCGAAGAAGAGTTGTTTGCAAAGTTAGAAATTAATACCGCAGAGTCGTTAGTGCAAACTCATACTCGCGTCACCGTTGCCATCGGCGGCGAAAAGGTGACAACGAAAAATACTCACGGACCAGCCATTTTTCATCTAAAAAACAATGTCATGCATTTTGTGCCAAAGCTCAAAGAAGAGGATTTAGCAGTCTAGTTTGAGGTTTTAGGTTTCGCCCAAAGGACGGGTCCTGCACCCTGACTCGCGAGCTCGTCTTCAGGGTTACGTAACTTACATTTAGTCAACGACAAGCACCCACACCCGATGCATTCTCCCAATTCATCTCTTAATCTAGACATTAACGTGATTTTTTCGTCGAGACTGTGCTGCCATTCTCTCGCCATTCTTTCCCATTCACTTTGTGAGGGGGCTCGGCGAATTGGGAGAGCGCTCATTGCCAGCTTTATTTCTTCTAATGTCATACCCAGTTGTTGACCTGTTTTAATGACAGCAATACGCCTTAATACTGAACCATCATACTCGGCGTTGGTTACTCGAGTATTTCTGTGGCAGGCTATAAGTCCTTTTTTTCATAAAAATGTATTGCAGAAATTGCTATGTCTGCACGCTTCGCAACTTGACCTACTGATAATTCCATTATCGCTCCCATGTCCATATATATGAGTGACAGCACCCAGTATACGGCTAGGAAGTCCACTCAAGGAAGCATTGATAACAACAGACTCACTTTTTTGTGGGGCACGAGGTTATGGTCAGTATCAGTGCCGTATGGTGATGAAATAGGGGCCGTTATTTTGGCTTCACTGGCTCAGCGGGTAAGGGGGTTGGGTGTGGCGTATTAGACTCGTTAGCTTGCAGTGTCACAGTGGTATTTGAAAGAGAGCGAATAAAGCGGCTCATATAGAGCTCTCTAACGATACTTTCGCACTGCTCATTAGAAAGTTGTCTACGCCATACTTCTGAGTCGACCGAGACAGCAGTTTGGTTTGTCGCTCGGTAACCGTTGGCTACTTCGCAAAGCTCGACCGTGTCCATGTTGTTGGGATAAGTGTTAACGGACGAAGATCGCAGGCCAAGCTGATTCATTTGATGTGAAGAGCATGCTGTTAATGACATTACAGCCAAGGAAATAAGGGCGGTTTTAAAGCGCGTGGTCACAACGATACTCGTCTAATCAATACTAGGTGGCCCAGATACTATCAGTTGAATAGTCGAAATTAAATATTGAACCAAACTGACGTCACTATCCGGGAAAAATTGACACTACTCAGACATTTAGAGTGTTTATACTGCTGAAAGTAAAGAACATTAGTTCGTGTTCATTTTAAAAGTATTGGCAGGAGAGAGTTGATGTCGGAATCTATTCATGTGGATGTGGCGATTTTAGGTGGCGGACCTGGTGGTTATACTGCGGCTTTTCGAGCGGCGGATTTAGGGCTTTCGGTGTGTCTGATCGAGAGCAGTGAAACCTTAGGGGGAGTTTGTGTAAATGAAGGATGTATTCCTTCTAAAACACTCCTTCATGCTACGTCCATGATTACAGAGGCGCAGCATGCCCAGGCCATAGGCGTATCATTTGGAGACATACAGGTAGACATTGATGCGATGCGCAGGCACAAAGTCTCGACCGTTGACGCACTGACCAGTGGGATTGCAAAATTAGCGAAAGCAAGGGGTATACAAAGAGTGAAAGGCACTGGTGTGTTTAAAACTAAACATTCATTGCAAGTGACTGGTGACGGCGGTGTGAGTGAGGTGACTTATGAGCATGTTATTATTGCTACAGGCTCCCAACCCGTTGAAATACCGGGAATGCCAAAGCATTCACGAATATGGAACTCCACTGACGCACTTGATCTCACATCAATCCCAACCCGTTTATTGATTATCGGTGGGGGAATTATTGGTTTAGAAATGGCTCAGGTCTATGCGTCTCTCGGTTCCCAAATTACCATTGTTGAATCGGCGGAACAAATTGTACCAGCGGCAGACAAAGATGTGATTCAGCCATTACAAAAAAGTATTAAAAAACGTTACAACATACTCACTTGCACCAAAGTCGTTGATATGGTTGTAGAGAGTGACGGCGTACTGGTCACGATGGAGGGTAAAAAGGCACGAGAAGCTCAGACGTTTGATGCCGTGTTAGTAGCGGTAGGGCGACGTCCCAACACAGCGGCCATTAATCTAGACGCGTTAGATATTTCTCTTGATGCTAACCAGCGAATTCCTGTCGATGAAGCGATGCAAACGACACGACCGGGGATCTATGCCATAGGCGATATTGTTGCAGGTCCAATGCTAGCTCACAAAGCAACACATGAAGGCAAGGTCGCAGCGGAAGCGATTGCTGGTATTAAAATATCGACCAAGCCCACGTTAATTCCATCGGTGGCTTACACATCTCCTGAGATTGCCTGGGTTGGTTTGACAGAAAAAGAGGCGAAAGAGCATGCGATTGAATACGATCTTGGCAAAGTTCCTTGGCTAGTGAGTGGTCGAGCACAAAGCGTTGGTGCCGCTAATGGTATGACGAAAGCGTTGTTTGACAAAAAGACTGGCGCATTACTTGGTGCGAGCATTTGTGGAGAGAATGCAGGAGAATTAATCCATGAAGCCGTAATCGCAATGACGCTAGGTGGTCGAGCGAAGGATATCGCTCATGCGGTCCATGCGCATCCAACCTTGTCGGAAACCTTCGCATTTGCTGCAGAGCTTGTCGAAGGCTCGATGACGGATATGCTACCGCCTCGTAAGCGTTAATAGCGGTTTTGTTGTTGATTGGCGCTGTGTCCTTATATTTGTGTCACCCTATCGAGTATCGATGACAAGTGATTGAGCATAAATGTTGACGCAGCTGCCATATCAGCACGATAGTATTTGAACTACCTAATCAGACCAGTTACTGTCATTAATAACAAAGCATTAACATTTGGTGGCAGTATGCATTTTGATGAACTCTTAGAACAAGCGACACAGTGTTCCCTGAATGATGGATCAATGACGATCCCCTCATCTTGGGGACAGGGAAGGACGGTATTTGGTGGCGCGTCAGCCGCGATCTTATACGTTGCCATGCGATCAAAATTAAATATCGATCGTGCTCTTCGAACACTGAATACCAATTTTGTTGGGCCTTTGTTAGTTGATGTGCCGTTTCACTTTCAATTCGAAGTATTACGAGAAGGAAAAAGCGTTTCGCAGATTTGCGCGCGGCTGATTCAAAATGAACAAGTCGTGGTATTTCAACAGGCATGCTTTGGCGTGGATCGTGACTCTCAGATCAGAGTTAAGAATTCAGACAACCATATAATGCCTGAACCTAATGAATTGTCGCTCTTTCCTGATGTCGCGAAAGGTGCGCCAAACTATACTGCACATATCGACTTAGCTTTGGCTCGTGGCCATTTGCCCTTTACAGCAAGCAAGGACTCACATTCCTATGGATGGATGCGTTTTAAGCAAGCTCCGCAAGAAATAACCGATGCCCATTTGATTTGTTTGGTGGATGCATGGCCGCCTGGTGTGCTACAGATGATGGATAAACCTGCCCCCGCGAGTACTATGATGTGGAATTTAGAATTTATACATCCTCATCAGTCTGTGGGTGTTGAAGATTGGTTTGCGTATCAGTCACATACACGTCAAGCGGCACAAGGATATGCACATGCAGAAGCGAACGTGTGGAATCATGTTGGGCAACTGGTTGCGATCAGTCGCCAGAGTATTGCTGTCTTTGACTGAACAATAATGACAACTTCAGTGAGTGCGAATTCGTAACCCATTGATCAGCCTTAATTTTACACTGTAAATATGTGGTCACTTGGCTTTGCATCCATAAAACGGTACGCAGTGCTGAGTACCGACATGACATTTCTCATTGTCCGGTACGCGACACTTGTGCTTCAAAACAGCTGGCATAAAGAAAGACGAATCTCACGCTATGGTGTTGAAGTTCACATAGAGGTTGGTATCCTAGCTGTACTAGTTTTCACTATCAACATATCCCCCCTGCATTAGGTTTAAAGCCACGCGTGTTGTGTTCTCCCCATTTTATAATTTAGAGGTATATATTTATGGCTATCGGTTTTGATTATGGAACGGCAAACTGCTCCGTTGCCCATATTATCAATGGTTCAGTACAGCAAATACCTTTAGTTGGAGATGACTGTTATATCTCATCGACCCTCTGTGCCCCTACAGCCGAAACGGTATCAGAGTATTTGTTTCGTTGCTTAAATATACGCCCCGCAAATGAGGTCGGAGATGCTGTGCTGCGTCGTGCAATTCAAATGAACCGAGATGAAGGAATTGAAGTTATCCCTTCAGATGTTTTATTTGGGCAGCAAGCACTGGATCTTTACTTAGAGGATCCCAAAGATGTCTATTACATTAAATCGCCGAAGTCTTTCTTAGGAACCATTGGATTGCGCGATATGCAGCTGTCATTTTTTGAAGATTTGGTTTGTGCAATGATGGCGAATGTAAAGCATCGTGCTGAAGCACGCCTTCAGCAAGACCTCACACAAACTGTTATTGGTCGCCCAGTTAACTTTTTGGGGCGCGGTGGAGATGCATCCAATGACCAAGCTGAAGCGATATTATTGCGCGCGGCTAATCGAGCAGGCTTTAAGGATGTTGCGTTTCAGCTTGAGCTGGTAGCGGCTGGATTGGATTATGAATCAACACTGTCTGAAGACAAGAATGTTTTAGTGGTTGATATTGGCGGTGGAACAACGGATTGCTCATTTATTAAAATGGGGCCGAGTTGGGCAGGGAAATTAGATAGAACGGGTTCTCTTATCGCTCATACAGGCCAGCGAGTCGGTGGTAATGACTTAGATATTTATATCGCCTTTCGCCGCTTGATGAGTGCTTTTGGTATGGGAACAAAGCGCCATTCAGGGCTTGATATACCCGTTACTCAGTTCTGGAACCCAATCGCTATTAACGATGTTCAAGCGCAAAGAAAGTTCTATGCCCATGAAAACATGAAAGAACTCAAAATGCTGCTGAAAGAAGCGAAAGAGTCAGACAAAGTGGCTCGCTTGGTGAAGCTGCATCAAGATACGCTTGGATATGCGGTTATTAGAGAAGCAGAAAAGGCGAAGATTGCACTTGGAGAAGCAGATCAGTATCGCGCTTTCATTCAGCTAATTTCTGAGCAGGTGGATGTAGATATTACGCGAAGTGAGATGGAGAGTGCGATAGACAACCCGAAGCAAAAAATAAAAGCATTGGTTGAAGAGGCGGTGAAACAGGCGGGCATACAGCCTGATGTTGTTTTTATGACTGGTGGTTCTGCGCGATCATCAGTACTGCGTCAGGCAGTGAACGACATTTTGCCAACGACCCCGTTAGTGGCTGGTAATTACTTTGGTTCGGTAACGGCGGGTTTAGCTCGTTGGGCAGATATCTGCTTTAAGTAGATAATTTATTCAAGTAGATAAGTAGATAAGTAGATACATCGTTTACGACTCCTCAGTGAATATTTACCATCATTTGCTGTTACTCTCAAAGTAATAGAAAGCTGGTTTATTATTATGGCGGCTTGGAAAACGACGCTCAATGTAGGAAAGTAATAAATTTTATATGAATCATTGTCGGAAGTTTCTGATATTTAAATGCAGATGGATACCCCTTTAGTGTTAATTGACTCTACGTGTTATGGGGCAAGGTCGTTACGGCTAACTCGATGTAATTATATGATTTTTAGGTAGTTCGAGGAATGTGACACAGTTCGAATAGTTTAATATATAACCGGAATAAATGTGCTGATACTCTTGCGGTAGGTCACGTTATGCGCATAGAATAAAAGCGACTCTCTTAAGCCGAGGGTCACCTAGCCAACTGACGTTGTTAGTGAATGACTATTGTTCACAGTATTATGAGCCAATCACGATGTGTTGTGATTGGCTTTTTTTATTGTTTATTATCTAGAATGTGCGGATGACTCAATAAAAAACAGTTACATCACGAGTGATGAAATAACGCCGATCACACCACCAAATATCCCTCCCCAAACCACTAGCCATCCAAGATGCTGCTTAATTAGATTTTGTACGATCTCTTTGACTAACTGTGGGGTTAACTCATTAAGTCTTTGTTCAATGATGGAATCAATGTTGTCTTTCACTTCGTCCATCATTGATGGTGACTCAAATTGCTCAACCAGTGCTTGTTTTACCGAATCACTTTGAGCAATATCTGCCATTGCCGCTTTCATTTTTTCGACAAACGGCGCTTTTAATGGTTGTAGTGCTTCCGTCCCGCCAAACATCGCCAGCATTCCCCCGAATTGTGAATGCTCAATGACATCGACAAGAGAATCAAACGTTGGATTGAAGTCCACTTTTTCAATGACTGGCTCTAAATCCAGAGAAAGCCCAGTCCCCACTTCTTGTTTTAGAAATTTATCAATATTACTGTCAGTAAAAAACTGCTCCATCATGAGGTTTTTGATGGCAACTTTAAAATCTTCAAAGCGCGCAGGAATAACGCCAGATCCGTAAATTCCCGGTATTTTTTCAAATAACATATGAATAGCTAACCAGTTGGTTATCGCACCTGAAAAGGCAAACAGCCCAGCATAGAGAAGAATTGAATTGTCGAGTTGGTAGCCTGCACCGAGCAACCCCAATGCAATGAGGTTGGTGATCATACTTTTGTTCATGATGTTCGCTTAAATGGATGATTAACAAATATGGCAAGGATTTTAAAAAAACGGCGACGATAAACAGTAACTTCTTGCGGTTAGATTGAGATTAGAATGAAACTTGCTATATCAAGTTGGCTGATTGACGAATATTTTTAATCTTTTCAAGTAGTACCGATTTATTGAATGGCTTAGAAATATAGTCATCCATTCCGCTTTCGGAGCAGCGACGTATGTCTTCATCGAGCACGCTAGCGGTCAAGGCGATAATGGGCGTCTTTGCTATATTGTATTGGCGTTCATACGCTCTAAATTCAGCAGAAGCGGTAAAGCCATCTTTAACTGGCATCATGCAATCCATCAATACGGTGTGATACTGATTAGTTGGATCACAAAGGTAGTCTAAAGCCTCTTGACCATTATTTGCTATATCGACCTCATACCCAGATTTTTTTAACAATAATGAGGCGACTTTTTGATTCACTTGGTTATCTTCAACAAGCAAAATAGATAACGATGCTGTGTTTTCTCCTGTTTCAAAAAGTGGTAAGTGAACTGGGTCGTGAGATAAGGAGGCGACAGCATCGATATGAGGTACGTGATTACTCTTGTTCATGCTTGCTTCTTGCTGTCTCTGATTTAAAGCATCGTGTTGGGTGTGAGCATTTGTCAGGGTATCAAGAAGTCGTGCACCAAGTAATGGGAAAGTAATGAGTCCAGACAGCACGGTTTCGTATTCTGTTTTTGGGGTAGATTGGCGCTGAACTAGAATTAACGGATTAGCAGGATAAGTGGTCGTCATTTGTTGTAGATCATCAATCGCATTTCGATCATTGGATAAACAATAGAGGATGGTCACCCCATCAAGACCCTGAGCCTAAGCATGTGTTTAATTGAAGTAAATTGATGTGAAATAGGTAAGGAAAAGTGCGCCATCTCTAAAGTCAATTGATCCGCCAGTTCCTGCTCATTGTTAATAATGCAAAACTGTTGGAGAAGTAGACTATTTTGGGCTGGAGGTAGTGGTTGTACGACAGCAGAATCAATCTCAAAATGAAACGTACTGCCATGATTTTTCTCTGACTCTATCTCTATTTTTCCGCCCATGAGTCCGACAAGTTGAGATGAAATCGCAAGTCCTAAACCCGTACCGCCAAATTGTCGAGTGACGGAGCTATCTTCTTGGGTAAAAGGCTTAAAAATGGCCTCTTGTTTGTCTTTGTCAATCCCGATGCCAGAATCACTCACTGCGATCATTAATCGGCATGTTTCATTTTTAATAGGCGTGACGTGAATGGTCATTTTTACAAAACCGTACTCTGCGTAAATTTGACGGCGTTGGACATAAGATTCATCAAAATCTGGCGTAAGCGATGATCATCAATTAACAGCGTATGTGGGAAGTTAGCCGAGAATTCAATATGAAGATCAAGATCTTTCTCATTGGCTTTAGCAAGCACGATCGCGAGCGTATCATAAGCGATCTCGCGAAGATTTGAGCGGTGCAAAGAGATCAGTAAATTTCCAGATTCAATTTTGGAGATATCCAAAATGTCATTGATTAAAATGAGCAATGTTTGAGAAGAGGTTTCGATAGTATTGAGATAGTCTCTCTGAATTGGGTTGAGATTAGAGTCAGATAAGATACCGGACATACCAATAATGCCGTTAAGTGGCGTGCGGATCTCGTGGGACATGTTGGCGAGGAAAGAGCTTTTTGCTACGTTGGCTCGCTCGGCTTCTTCTTTTGCTGCGATCATTCTATGTTCATTTTCTTGCCGCTCTCTAATAAGGGTGTTTATTTTTTGACCAAAGCGGCTAAATTCATCGTGACCTATGGTAGAGGCGGTCACGATGTGAGAGCGACTGGAGCTCTCGATTTTTTCAAATGTGTCGAGTGTGCTGTTCAAAAAGAAAAGGATTCGGCGAGTAATATTAATACTGAGAATGAACAGCGTGATGATGAGAATAAGGGTGACGGCTAATCCAACCCAAAGCTGTTGCTGCAGGTTACTCAGGCGTTTAATCATGTCATTAGATAGTTGCTTATTAATTTGATTTGTGACTTGATTTATTAGTACTAGTCTTTGGTCAAGCGCCCTTGCCCCTGGTCCTTTATCGTTTTCTGATAGGGTGTCAAATTCAGAGTTCATAACAAGATCTCTAAAATTAATGCTATCGATAAAGGAGTTGTCGGCGAACGTATTTAACAGCAAATTGATTTGTTGTGGGTCAGCGTTGATGGAGATGAAGCGGTCTATGAGATATTGCTGCCTCTCGAACAGTGTATTTAGGGCATGACGTTGCTCGTGTCGGTCGTAAAAGTTGACATCATGGTCGCCGTGTAAATCGAAATGAATCAGCCAGTTTTCTTCCGTTGCCCACATTTTTATCCAAGTAAGTAAGAACAGCGCATTTAAATGTGACTCCAACGTACTTGAACTAGTATCGACTGGGATGCCTTCTAGTTTACGGGTTATGCCCTTTAGTTGCTCAATGTTCCAAGCACTCCATTCTTGTAATTCTTCAGAGCTTTCAACCAAAGCCAGTTCATTGGATGAGGCTGAAATTTCGTCCAGTGCATTTGTTATATTGGTTGGGGTGGAGTTGGCATAAATTTTTTCGATTTCATGGCGCATACTTTGGATACTGGCGGTGAATGCTTGAATCTTTTTGTCATCGTCTTCATCAATGGAGAGATGGTGGTGAGATGGAGAAAATCGACGATGTAATGCATCGAGCCGCAAGTAATGTATTTCACTAAGAACGCGAGAAAACGCCCCAAGAAATGCGACTTTATCGGCTAGCAGCACCATTTGTTGTTGGTTAGCATTGGTTCTCGATGTCTCCCAAACGGAAAAGCAAATAATGACAAGAAGCGGTAAAACAGCGAGCAAAATGATGCGGATTTTGATCGACATCTTATTTAACAAACCCATATCACCAATCCTTGAGAATAACCTTGAACACACAAACTTCTGAACTAATCTATGAGTAGTCTAGGATAGGAATCCGTGAGAGTGTAATGAAATGGAACAAACCGTTAATAAGGTGAAATTGGTTAAACGGCGTTTAATCAGTTGTTTAACCGTGGTGGGCTTAGCCTTGGTTGTGAGCTTATCTTCGGATAGCCGAGCATTTGCGGCTAATGAATATGCAGTGTTCACATTAAATAGCAATTTCGAAGAATTATCTCGCAGTAAAGCGAGGATGGTTTACCGCGGGAAAGCGAAATCCCTTCAGGGAAAGCGCATCGAAATATCGGATTGGCCAGAGGATTCGTCAGAGCGCTCCGAGTTCTACCGCTATTTATTAGGCAAGGATATTGCTCAGATGAATGCTTATTGGGCGAGTTTATCTTTTTCTGGTAAAGCAAGACCACCAAAAGAAATTGGTGATGCTTCTGTCACCGCGCTTATTCATTGGTTACAAGAGAAACCGAATAGAATTGGGTATGCACCATTAGATGCCTTACCTCAGGAAGCCAAAATTCTATACGTCGTTAGTGGGGAGAAATAACCATGAATAACAAATTGCTCGGTTTAGCCATTTCTGTCATGAGTGCGCCTTCTCTTGCTGCCATCGATCTCTCAGACAACTTTTCTATTAGTGGATTCGGCTCAACCTCTTGGGCGAAATCTGACAATGCAACACCTTTGATGGTGAATCGAAATATCAATGACGAAAACTGCTATGACTGCGACACGACGTTTGGCGTACAGCTCGATTATTATCGCGAAGCATTTAAAGCCTCTGTGCAGGTGGTTAAGCGTCCACAAGACCATTGGAGTGAGCCTCAATTAGAGTGGGCGTATCTTGGGTATTCTATTGGGGACTTTGAGGTTCGAGGTGGGCGATTGCGCTTGCTTAGCATTTTTAGCTTCTGAGTACTACTATGTTGGACATGCCTATACGACTGCCCGCCCGCCTGGGGAGGTTTATAACAGTATTCTTGGGGTGACCGCATTTAATGGAGCAAGTGTCACGTGGAACTTCGACATTTCAGATGAAATGCAGTTAGCTTTAACGCCCTTTGTTGGTTTTAAAGATACCAACGAAGTGGATTTGAATTCGGTTACCACGCTCAAATTTGAAACCAAGAATATGTGGGGCGCAAATGCTCAGTTAATTGGTGAAAACTATCGATTGAACTTTGCGTATTTGGATTCAAACTTTGATCAAACAGTGACATTAATGGGGACGGAGTTTCCAACAGCGCCGGATCAAAACATCAAGCTCTATTCTCTTGGAGGAGAATATGACTTTGGAGACCTTAAGTTAACAGCTGAAGGTCAGAAAAATGATCTTGCTATGGCTTGGTATGGGATGGCCGCTTACCGAATGTCTGCTTTTACGCCATATGCAGTCTATGGGCAAGAGTTCGACGAGGACAATGATAAGACCTAGCGCTAGTACAACGCTAGGGTTGCGTTATGACGTGCGATACAACGTATCGGTTAATGCCGAGTGGCAAAAATTTAATGCTTATAATAATGCGAGTGGTGCGTTTGTATCTAATCCTGGTGTAAATACTGACGCCAACCTCTACACCGTTATGGTTAACTTTGTTTTCTAAAGCACACATTGAGTAAAAGCGATGTGCTCTGTAAAGATTGGATGACAAAAAAAGGCCCCGACATTGTCGGGGCCTTGTTGTTTTAGCATGGAGTTGGATTATTTATCGCCATGTTCGGCAATTTTTTCTAGCCCTAAGACTAAGGCAATACCCACCAGCATCATAACAACGGCCATCACCAGTTGAGATGGGTGACCAGAGATGGACTCAAAATTAAATGGTGATAGGTTCTCTTGGATAAGTGGCACTTGCTCACCAGAAGAATTGGTTCTCCAAGAAATGGTTTCTTTCCACGGCCAAAGCTTAGGCAGTGTACCTAACATTAAGCCTGTCAGGAAAACCAAGGCGAAGTCACGGAAGCGTTTTAGTAACCAAGAAAGGACGTGTGAGAAGCTTAGTAGGCCAACCAAACACCCTGTCGCAAAGATTGCCATTACGTCGAGCTGTAGACCCTTCACGGCACCAAGTACCGGCGTGTACATCCCAAGCAGCAATAGAATAAAGCTGCCAGAAATACCAGGAAGAATCATGGCACAGATAGCAATCGCACCAGCAAAGAAGATGTTGATATTAGTCGGATCCATTTGCGACGGTTGCAATACTGTAATGCAGTAAGCAAAGGCGACACCAAGAGCTAGACAAACGAAGCGTGATATTGTTTTTTGTTCAACTTGTTTGAGCATGTGGTAGACCGATACCAGAATCAAACCAAAAAAGAATGACCAAACCGGAATTGGGTGGGTTTCTAATGCCCAAGAGATGAACTTCGCAAGTGTAAGAATTGACGTGAGAATCCCGCCAAATAACGCGATCAAAAAGAAACCATTGATGTGATTGAATGCCGCTTTAAATCCATCGCGTCGCCAGATGCCAAATAGGCTTGGGTTCACACGACGAATGCTTTCTAGCAGCATGTCATAAATACCGGTAATAAAGGCCACAGTACCGCCCGAAACGCCAGGGACAACGTCAGCTGCGCCCATAGCCATTCCTTTTAGAAAGGTCGTCAAATAATTCATATTATCTTTAAGGTTAGAAAAGTTGTCGCAAAGTATATATGGATGTGAGCGTGTATGCACCTAGAGAGTGATCTCATCTTACTGAGCGAAATAACATCAAACTATTGTGAATCCTCATACTAGATAAGCTGTAATAAACCAACTGGTTAATACTGAATTAATTAAAAATATCAGATGGTTAAGCTTGTCTATACAAGTTGTTGCCGCCCTTCTTTTGTTACGAATCAGACATATAAACGACACGTAATGTTCATGTTTTGCCGTCAGAGTATACCTAACCCGATAGGGAGGATGTGGTTGCTTAGTGCATTCATATGACATTCGTTTAGGCCACGTAGGGGCCTATGTACTGAAACTTATCTAGATAAGTAACAAGGAAAATGATGCCAGTTTATTTGGATATTGCCTCGGTGCTAGAGCAGGAAGTGAGAGCGTCCTTTCAGCCCGGTGATTACCTTCCAGCCGAATCGCAGTTAGCGCAAAGGTTTGCCGTTAATCGCCACACCTTACGGCGTGCGGTTGATGAATTAGTGACTATCGGCATGGTTCAGCGTCACCAAGGAAAGGGCAGTATGGTTGTTCGCCAGCCAAGTCAGTATCACATTCATTCTTCTACATACTTCACCAAGAATTTCATTGAACAAGGCGCCCAGCCTCGTTGCGAAGTCCTATCTTCACGAGTGATGTCAGCCCCTTTAACGGTCGCTACCCACCTCAATATTGAAGAAGGGCAGCGCATTATTCATATACGTACATTACGTAAAACCGCGGATATGCCACGAACCATCATTGATCATTATTTATCGAATGTAGATTGGTGGCCGATTTTGAAGAATTTCAAAAGTGGATCGCTCCATCAGTTTATCAAACGCGGTTTGGCGGTCGAATTAGAGCGCAAAGAAACCAATGTAGGTGCAAGAGCACCAACCAACGAAGAGTGCCGCTTACTGCAGATACCAGCAAGCACGCCAATCTTAAAAATCAAAACGAAAAACGTCATAAAAGGTACGAGCATTATTGCGGAGTTCTCAAGCTCCAATTGCCGTGCCGACGCCACAGAAATAGTAATGGAGCATTAAATGACTGCGGTGACCGAAAGATCAAAGTGGATGTCAGTATTAGCACAAAGTCGATTTGATGACTTACAGCATCATTGGAAAGCACTACAGCTGGAGGCTGAATATCAGATAGTACGCCAACCCGAGATTGGATTGACACAAATCCGAGCCAGGATGGGGGGGACGGGACGTCAGTTCAATATGGGGGACGCCACAATAACCAGAGCGGTGGTAAAGCTTGCCAGTGGTGAACTGGGCTACAGCTATATACGTGGTCGAAACAAAGCGCACGCTGAATTGGCTGCGGTGCTTGATGGGCTTTTACAAACTAAGCCATCACAAGCTCTGTTGATCAGCAAAGTGATTGAACCACTTGCCGCTATTAAGCAAGAGCTGGAGCAGCTTAGGGCAGCAGAAGTGGCTGCAACGAAGGTGGACTTTTTTACTTTGGTTCGTGGCGAAGATTAACACCTTTCAAAGACCATCATTACGCATTGGTGAATTCATCAACCCAATAGGTAACACTCATGACAACAATTACACCCGCGTTTCAAGACGCTGTTCATGACAGTCAGTACTGTTTTAGGCTGCTACTCAAAGCCATGTCCGAACCAGGGAAACGCGTCACGTTAGATAAGAGCCAAGGCTTTGGTGACATGCAGGCCGCAACGGCACAAATTCTCTTGAGCTTAGCGGATAATGCAACGTCTGTATGGCTATCTCCTGCGCTTCAGAGCGATAAAGCGGTACTCGATAATGTGCGCTTTCATAGTGGTGCGCCACTTGTCGCGACGCAAAATGAAGCGGACTTTGCAGTAATAGCAGAAAGGGATCTTATATCGTGCAGCAGTCAGTGGTTCGCGTTTAATCAGGGCAATGAGGAGTACCCTGATCAGGCAACGACCGTGATTGTGGAGCTTGACTCATTAACCTCTGGCCAGCGTATTTCGTTATCGGGTCCGGGTATTGAGGCGCGATGTGACGCCTATATTGGCGACGTACCAAGCGAATTCGTCAATTTCCTGACCTCGCGTCAAGAGTTGACTGACTTTCCATTAGGTATCGATTTGATACTGGTTCATCAACAAGATGTATTGTGCTTGCCACGCACGACTAGCGTTGAGGTGTCTTCATGTATGTAGCAGTAAAGGGCGGCGAAAAAGCGATTCAACGTGCCCATCAACTTCAAGCGAAAAAGCGTCGTGGTTGCTTAGATCTTCCTGAGTTAAGTGTCGCACAAGTGAGTGAACAATTATCAGGCTCGGTAGACCGTGTGATGACCGAGGGTGGTATTTACGATCGTGAACTGGCTGCGTTAGCAATAAAGCAGGCCAATGGTGATTTGGTTGAAGCCATCTTCTTGCTCCGAGCGTATCGCACAACCTTGCCACGTCTCGTGGTATCAGAGCCAGTTAATACTAGTGATATGCGAATAGAGCGACGTATTTCAGCCACTTATAAAGACTTACCTGGTGGTCAGATCCTGGGTCCCACGTATGACTACACGCACCGACTACTGGATTTTAGCTTACTCGCAGAAGGAGAGGCGCCTCGTATGGACGCGGAGCCGTGTGCGCCAAGTGAACCTTGTCCGCAAGTCATGGGAATCCTGGAACATCTCGACATGATGAAAGTAGAGCGTGACAACGAACAGGTGCCAGAAGATATCACCATGACTCCGGTGAATTACCCCTGTGATCGCTCTGCACGACTGCAGAATTTGGTGCGAGGCGATGAAGGTTTTTTGTTGGCGCTGAGTTATTCAACGCAGCGTGGCTACGGGCGTAACCATCCGTTTGCTGGAGAAATTCGCACCGAGTATGGCGACACTATCACTTAACCCAGAAGAGCTTGGGTTTACGGTTGATATTGGTGAAATTGAATTAACAGAATGTCAGATGATCAATGGCTTTGTTGGCAGCAAAACAGAGAAAGCGAAGCTCACTCGTGGTTATGGGCTGACATTTGGCGCAACCGAACGCAAAGCCATGTCGATGGCGCTGGTGGATCGTTCACTTCAAGCGCCGGAATACGATGAAGAAGTCGCAAGTCCTGCACAAGATGAAGAGTTTGTTTTGTCTCATTCCGACAACGTAGAGGCAGCGGGTTTTGTCTCTCATCTTAAATTGCCCCATTACGTTGACTTCCAAGCGGAGCTAGAGCTGCTTCGTAAAATGCACAAAGAACATGATGCCCTGATGCAGGAGAACCAGTCATGAGCGAAACACAGACAATGTCATCAGCACCAGTGAGTCATGCTCAAGGGGTGACGGGGTATAACTATGGCTATCTTGATGAGCAGACGAAGCGAATGATTCGCCGTGCGCTACTAAAAGCCGTTGCGGTGCCAGGTTACCAAGTGCCATTTGGTGGTCGAGAAATGCCAATGCCTTATGGATGGGGCACGGGTGGTGTACAAATCACCGCTGCGATCATTGGTGAGGCTGACACATTAAAAGTGATTGACCAAGGTGCCGATGACACCACGAATGCGGTTTCTATTCGAGAATTTTTTAAATCGGTTGCGGATGCGAAGACCACGGAAAGCACCCGTGAAGCATCCATCATCCAAACCAGACACCGTATTCCAGAAGTGGCGTTGCAAGCTGATCAAATATTAGTTTATCAAGTGCCTATTCCAGAGCCGTTGCGATTTATTGAACCACGAGAAACGGAAACGCGAAAAATGCATGCTCTGCAAGAGTATGGCGTGATGCACGTCAAGCTGTATGAAGATATTGCGCGTTTTGGTCATATTGCTACCGCGTATGCGTACCCTGTCCGAGTGAATGATCGCTACATTATGGATCCGTCGCCAATTCCCAAATTTGATAACCCCAAAATGGACAACATGCCAGCACTGCAACTATTTGGTGCCGGACGTGAGAAGCGCATTTATGCCATTCCGCCTTTTACTAAGGTGCGAAGTCTAGACTTTGACGATCATCCTTTCGAGATTCAAAAGTGGGATGACCCTTGCGCTATTTGCGGTGTAACGCACACCTTCCTCGATGAAGTGGTGCTGGATGATAAAGGTAATCACATGTTCGTTTGTTCCGACACGGATTACTGTCGCGACCAAGTAGCTGAAAATGACAAGACACAATTACAAGAAGGTGTGGCATGAATAACGTATGGAATGACCAGTCAGAGTGCGCGCTAGCTCAGGCGCAACCCGTCGACGCCGAAGCGCCGCTGTTGTCGGTACGACACTTAACGAAATTATACGCACCCGGCAAAGGCTTTAGTGATGTGTCTTTTGATATTTATCCGGGAGAAGTCCTGGGTATCGTGGGTGAGTCTGGGTCCGGTAAGAGTACGTTATTGAAATCATTATCTGGTCGTCAATCGCCAGACAGTGGTTCTGTCTTATACGTTCGAGGGAAGGGTGACGCTCAAGTGGCTCAACTTGAGGACTTGTATGCCATGGCCGAAAGTCAGCGACGTCACTTACTTCGCACTGAATGGGGAGTCGTTCACCAGCACCCAATGGATGGGTTGCGTTCTCGCGTTTCTGCGGGAGGCAATATTGGCGAGCGCCTTATGGCGGTCGGAGATCGTCACTATGGCAATATTCGTGAAGCGTCGAGTAAGTGGTTAACGGATGTCGAGATCCCGCTTGATCGTATTGATGATATGCCAACCACGTTTTCAGGCGGTATGCAGCAAAGATTGCAGATCGCGCGCAATCTAGTTACGCATCCTAAGTTGATCTTTATGGATGAGCCCACTGGAGGTCTGGATGTTTCTGTACAAGCGAAGCTATTGGATCTGCTGCGTCGATTAGTGACAGAGCTTGATCTTGCGGTGGTGATTGTGACTCATGATCTTGCGGTTGCCCGTTTGCTGGCTCACCGGTTGATGGTGATGCGTCGTAGTGAAGTCGTCGAAAATGGACTCACAGATCAAGTGCTTGATGATCCACAGCATCCTTACACTCAACTTCTTGTCTCATCTGTGCTGCAGAACTAAGGAACCTCATAATGAATGCTAAATTAGCCAATGTTCGATTGCAGGTATCGAATGTCAGCAAAACTTTTGTTTTACATAATCAGGAGAGTGTTGAGCTCCCCGTTCTTTCCCATGCCAGTTTCTCCGTCACTGAAGGGGAGTGTGTGGTACTCAATGGTCGCTCTGGTTCCGGTAAATCGACATTACTGCGGGCTCTGTACGGCAATTATTTGGTGGATAATGGTGACATTGAAGTTGAACATCAGGGCGATTGGGTGAACCTTGCAACGGCGAAACCAAGAGAAATACTCAATGTGCGTAAACATACGATTGGTTGGGTGAGTCAGTTCTTACGTGTGATTCCACGTATCAGTGCATTAGAAGTTGTGATGCAGCCAATGATTGAAATGGGGGGCTGTCGTGAACAAGCGAAGGCCAAAGCTCAATCGCTCTTAACTCGATTGAATGTGCCGGAGCATCTTTGGACTCTAGCCCCTGCAACGTTCTCTGGTGGAGAGCAACAGCGGGTGAATATTGCCCGTGGATTTATCGTGGATTATCCCATTTTACTATTGGATGAGCCGACGGCCTCATTGGATGCGACGAACAGCGCTGTTGTCGTTAACCTGATTAAAGAAGCAAAAGCTCGTGGGGCAGCCGTGGTGGGTATATTCCACGATGAGCTCACTCGTGATGAGGTCGCTGATAGGCTCTATGACGTTAAAAAAGGAGCGTCACAAGGGTCATCAGATTCATCTTCCCTATCCATTTCAGCGTGCGCGTAACGGAGAACAATGCATGATTATCACCAATGTAAATCTAGTATTAGAAAATGAAGTGGTTAAGGGCTCTCTAGAGATGAGAGAGGGGAAAATTGTCAGTATGTCGGATTCTCCTAGCCAAATTCCTGGCGCTTACGATGGAGAAGGTGGCGATTTGATGCCTGGCTTTATTGAGCTGCATACTGACAACTTAGAAAAATATTTTACGCCTCGCCCTAAAGTAGATTGGCCACCATTTTCAGCAATGAGCGCACACGACACACAATTGATTGGATCGGGAATTACGACTGTACTCGATGCGGTAGCATTGGGGGACTTTCGTGAAGAGAAACGTCAAGCGAATCTCGACTTATTCATTAATACCGTTGTTGAGAGTCAGAAGCGAGGCTTAACGCGCGCTGAACATCGTTTGCACCTGCGTTGTGAAGTCCCTCATGAGACAACGGTTGGGATGTTTGAGCGCTTTATTGATTTACCAGAAGTTCAACTCGTTTCTTTAATGGATCATGCTCCTGGACAGCGTCAATTCGTGAATGTTGAGAAATACCGGACTTACTATCAAGGTAAGTACAACATGAGTGATAGTGAGATGGCTGCGTTCGAAAAAATGCAGATTGAGTTGTCGCAACGTTGGTCAAAACAAAATCGTGATGAGATTTGCCGTCAATGTCGTGAGCATAATACGCCGATGGCGAGTCATGATGATGCCACGACCGAGCACGTACTTGAGTCAAAAGCGCTCGGTATGGCTATTGCGGAATTCCCTACGTCAGTTGAAGCGGCAAGAAAGTCTCATGAACTTGGTCTTAAGGTGTTAATGGGCGCACCGAATGTGGTTCGTGGCGGCTCGCATTCGGGCAATGTGGCAGCACATGAACTCGCTGCCCAAGGTGTACTCGACATTCTCTCTTCAGACTATTACCCAATGAGTCTCCTTGAAGCGATTTACACACTTGCAGCGGATGAACGTAATGCGCTGACATTGCCGCAGGCGGTGAAATTGGCTACGAAGAATCCGGCCCAAGCGCTTAACCTTAATGATCGAGGCATCATTGATGAAGGTAAACGTGCTGACTTGGTCTTAGCGCGTCAAGTTGACGGCCATCCTTTGGTGGCGCGTGTTTGGCGCCAAGGTAAGAAGGTCTTCTAATTGATGTCATATGAGATGATGCCAGAGAAGGGGGATGTGAGTGCTCGCTTACTTTCCTCTTCTTTAAATACCAAAGTGTATTACGTCATTGGTCCATCTGGATCAGGAAAAGATACGCTGATAGATGCGATTCGCGCTCAGTTTGCTGATGAAATCGTCGTTGCCCATCGTTATATTACGCGACCTGCTGACGCGGGAGGAGAAAATCATGTAGCCCTCAGTCATGAGGAGTTTGCAAGCCGGAAAGCCAACGGCTTATTTGCATTGCACTGGCAAGCTCATGGGCTGTGTTATGGCGTTGGTGTGGAAATCAATACTTGGCTTGAGCAAGGGCTCTCTGTTGTGGTCAATGGTTCTCGGGCCCAGTTAGAACAAGCGAGAAGGGTGTTCTCTGGTCAGTTAATACCCGTTGTTATTGAGGTTGAAGCGTCTATTTTAAGGCAGCGTCTTACGGCTAGAGCAAGAGAGAATAATGTACAAATTGAGCAGCGATTGCAACGCGCTAACGCGTATAGCGTGGCGGGTATAGAAGGGAGCTGGGTGATTGATAATAGCGGGTCTGTTTGTGCCAGTGTGATGCAGTTTCAGGTTAAGCGTCAACAATTGGAGGTGGACTTAGACCTAGCCACGCTAGCGCAATGAAGTTAACGATGTTGGGGACGGGCAATAGCGCCATGATGCCAGTATATGGCTGTTCGTGTGAAGCGTGTAGATTAGCAAGTGTAGACTTGCGATTAAAACGAGAAAAAACATCGGCGTATATTGAGCATAACGGACACACTCTACTCTTGGACGCGAACGCCCCTGATTTACTGACTCGTTTCCCAGCGGGAACGATCAACGCCATATTGGTGACACACTACCATATGGATCATGTGCACAGTTTGTTTGATCTGCGGTGGGGAGTAGGCGAGCCTATTTCGGTTATCTCTCCAGATGATCCGAGCGGGTGCGATGATCTTTACAAGCATTCAGGATTGTTGGATTTTTCCCAACGCGCAACGCCGTTTCAAGCGTTTACGTGGCAAGGCATTACGGTGACGCCCCTACCTCTGACGCATTCAAAATTATGTGTAGGTTATGCGTTTGAATGGGATGGACAGTGCTTGGCATACTTGACCGATACCAATGGGTTACCTGCCAAGACCAAGGCATGGCTCTTAGCTCGGCATGTACGGTGGATTATTACTGACTGCAATTACCCGCCGATAGAATGCGAAGAAACGCGCCTTGTTCAAAATCATAACGACATACATCAAGTCGTGCAGATAGTAGAGGAGTGCCAACCAGATCATTTAGGGTTGGTTCACGTGAGTCACGATACTATCAATTGGCTTAATCATCACCAGCACACGCTGCCCCATACCATCCAACTACTAAACGATGGTCAGGAGATAACATTATGAGTCAACCACAATCAACGGCACTGTCCGCAGCGCCGAGCGTCTCACCATGCGTAAAATACCATCAAACAGAGTTAGGTTACTGGACCGAAGTGTCGGAGCGCTGCGTGCTTAATAACGTGGTGTTGGGCGACTACAGTTATATTCAAAACGACTGTAACCTGATGTTTACTGAGGTAGGCAAGTTCACGTCCATTGCTGCCAATGTGCGAATCAATCCGAGCAATCATCCATGGTGGCGTCCTACCTTACACCATTTTACTTACCGTCCAGGTAAGTATGGGTTGGGCGAGAATCCGACAACACTTGATGACGAAGTGTTTGCATGGCGCGAAGAGGACAAAGTCACCATTGGCCATGACGTGTGGATTGGTCATGGTGCGATTGTTTTGCCGGGTGTTACTGTGGGTAATGGTGCCATTATTGGCGCGGGTAGTGTGGTAACAAAGGATGTGCCAGCCTATTCGATTGTCGTTGGGAATCCGGCGCGAGTACTACGAGATCGTTTTGATGATCCAAGTTACGCTCCACGTTTAGAAGCGTTGGCTTGGTGGAGTTGGAGTGAAGAAAAAATCGCCTTAGCATTGCCTATTTTTCAGAAGGATTGTGGAGAGTTTTTGGCTCATTTTGAAAATAGGCAGTAAGGCGAGAATACAACAGCGCTGACAACGACGTGCGCCATGGGATTATGGGGTCGGTAGGTGTCTGCGTTGTTTTACTTAACTAGTCCCATAACGCGTCCGCGACGATCTCATCTTCAATATCTTCTTGAACCGCATCAGCAACAATTTCATCGGCAAGATAATTATCACAATCAATCTCGTCATACGCGCCTGATATGACACCTGCGGTTGCCCCAATCGCGGCGCCAGCACTAGCATTTCCTGCGACAGCCCCAACAACACCGCCTACAACAGCGCCTTCTACTGCATCTGTGATTTCATTGCCACCATCACATGGATGATAGGCACTTGCGCTTGCTGCGAATAGAGTCGTGAGTAAGATGGATTTTTGCATTTGATTTACCTATATAAAACCATAATAAATAATTGATAAATGGCCCTTCCTTTGGCGAGAGCCTACTCTACCTAGGTTCTGTCAGAGTGAGAAAATACAAACTATTTGTATTATGAATAGATGATAGGGACGCATTTTTTGCAAGTGCCGTGGCAATGAAATGGGAAATATGTGCGACGAAAAGTGGGGGTTCACAAAAAAGCCAAGCTTTACGTGATGCAAAACTTGGCTAGGTATTGTGAGTTGTCAATGGGTGTCGAGCAACTGGGAGCGGAATTATGGCATTTCTTGTGATTTACCGTAATCATTTGGCTGCGAGGATGCGTATTTTTTCTGGCTGAATTCCCGCAATCGCTGCAATGCAATAAAGAATACTGGAACAAGGACACAGCCAATCACTGTCGCTGCTAGCATACCGCCAAAACTGGCGATGCCTAGCGCATTACGACTGGCCGATCCCGCACCACTGGCGATGACTAAAGGGAGAACCCCTAAAATGAATGAAAAAGCGGTCATCATCACCGCGCGGATACGCAGAGCGATGGCCTGTTTTGCTGCTTCCATAATTGATAGTTCATTTTTCTCTCTTAGCGTTTTTGCAAATTCTACGATAAGAATTGCGTTGCGACTCGCCATGCCGATAAGTAGTACCAAGCCGACTTGAGTATAGAGATTAATTGAGCCGCCAGTGGCAAATACCAAACCTAGTGCACCAATTAATCCTGTAGGGACACATAAAATAATGGCTAAAGGAATAAGCCAGCTTTCATATTGCGCCACCAAAAACAAATAGGTGAACAATAATGCCAGCGCGAAGAGGTATGGTGCGGCATCGCCAGCGGCCAGCTCTTGGTAAGTCATCCCTGTCCATTCAAAAGCATAGCCAGATGGAAGCGTACTTACCGCGAGGCGTTCCATTTCTTCGATGGCTTGCCCTGAGCTGTAACCGGGCGCTGGAATGGCAAGCACTTGTGCGGTGTTATACAAATTATATCGTGCGGTATTGTCTGAGCCGACGAGCGGTTGATAGCGAGCGAAGGTGGCCAGAGAGACCATTTTCCCGCTGGTCGATCTGACGTAGAGACGACTTAAATCTTGCTCATTGCGACGAAATTCCTGCTCTGCCAACAAATTCACTTGGTAGTTTTTACCGTATTTTGTGAAATCATTGACGTATAAGTTACCCATCATGGCAGATAGAGTAAGGTTAACCTCTTGTAGATCGACGCCTAGCGCGAGAGCTTTGGCTCTATCAATATCTAGGTACAATTGTGGGACATTGGCGCTGTATGTAGTAAACGCCATAGCAATCTTTTCAGACTGATTCAGTGCCTGTAAATACCCATTCAGAGCTAGGTGCCATCTCTTCAACCGGACGGCCATTGAGGTCTTCTAGCTGTAACGTTAACCCCCCAGCGTTGCCTAACCCTGGGATGGCTGAGCATAGAAAATGCCATACCTGAAATGTCATGGTTACTGTCTAATAGGTTTTGTGCTTGAGCGACCAAAGCAAATTCGCTTTGCTCCGGCTCGGTGCGCTCATTCCAGTTATCTAGAACGACAATCATCATGCCTGAGTTTGGTGATGCTGCCCCTTTTAATAGTGAATAACCTTTCGCCGCAATCACATGCTTAACACCACTAAACGACGAAATATCGCTGACCAGTTGGTCGACAATAATATCGGTTCTATCAAGTGCCGCCGCTTCTGGAAGATTGACATCAATAATGAATGAGCCCTGATCTTCTGCTGGAATGAAATCGCTTGGTGTTAGTGAAGCAAAAGTAGCGATGCCAGCTAAAATAGCTGCGAAGAAACAGGCTGAAAGCAGGAGCCGACGGCCTAAGAAGTTGACTGAGCTGACATACCCGCGGGTAATGTTGGCAACGATGGTATTAAAAGCGGCCAATACCCCGCGTTGTTTCTTTTCCTCGTGTTTAAGCATGACGGCACATAATGCTGGAGTGAGGGTTAATGCAACAATAGTGGAAATAATGGTAGAAACAGAGATGGTCACACCAAATTGCTGATACATCTGGCCGACCATGCCCGGAGCAATAGAGACTGGACCAAATACAGCAAGTAAAACCAATGCGGAAGCAATGAGCGGCGCTGTGACTTCCTTCATGGCTTTGGAGGTCGCCGATTTTGCATCAAGATGCTCTTCTTCCATGAGGCGTTCGACATTTTCAATCACCACAATGGCAGCATCGACCACCACACCAATGGCAAGGATTAAACCAAACATAGAAATGGTGTTGATATCAATGCCCATGGCAGCCATCACGACAAATGTGCCAATTAAAGAGACAGGGATTGCGATAGCTGGAATAATGGTGGCACGCCAGCTTTGTAAGAATAAAAAGGTGACGGCGACAACAAGAAGTACCGCAATATAGAGCGTTTCGAATACCTCATCCATTGACACTTTTATGAAGGTCGTCGAGTCATAAGAGACATCGTATGCCATGCCTTGCGGAAAGCGCTCACTGAGCCCAATCATTGTTTTTCGGACATCTTCAGCGACTTGTACCGCGTTCGCGCCAGGCGCTTGGTAGATGGCTAAAATTGGACTCTCGTTGCCAGCATAGGTGGCGATAGCAGAATATTGTTCCGCACCAAGTTCAACTCGAGCCACGTCTTTTAGATAAACAAAGCTGCCATCGTTATTGGACGCCAAAATAATGTTTTCAAATTCACTCGTATCAAGAAGGCGACCTTTTGTTTGAATAGTGTATTGAAAAACTTGCTTTCCAGCGGTGGGTCTTTCGCCAAGTTTACCTGCAGCAACGGTGGTATTTTGCGCTGAAATCGCGTCGGCAATTTGTGGAGCTGTAATAGCGCGAGCAGCCATTTTTTTCTGGATTTAGCCAAACTCGCATCGAGTAGTTTTGCTCTCCGATGACTTGTACCTTACCGACGCCCTCAACGCGCAATAGAGCATCTTTGATATTGAGCGAGGCGTAGTTAGAGAGATAAAGGTTATCGAATTTTCCCTCGGGCGAATATGGGTTGATTGTCATCAAGATAGAGTTGGCGACTTTCTCGACGGTGACGCCTTGCTGTTTTACTTCTTCAGGCAGCTTTGCCATGGCTTTGTTGACTCGGTTTTGAACTAAAACCTGAGCTTTATCTGGGTCGGTTCCGATATCGAATGTGACATACGCTAAGTAGGTATTATCGTTATTGGATTTAGACTCAAGGTAGATCATCCCCTCTACGCCATTGATTTCTTGCTCGACCACGCTGGCGACGGTATCACGAATAGTATTGTGATCCGCACCGGGATAGACGGCATACACTTCGATAGAAGGAGGAACGATATTCGGAAATTGGGAAACCTAGGCATTTTCATGAGCGTGAGCAAGCCAGCGATGGTCATGACAATTGACAAAACGATCGCAAATTTTGGTCGATTAATAAAAAATTCAGCCATGATGCTACCCTCTCTGATTCACATCGACTTCCATGCCTAACGTGATGCTCTGTAGTCCCTCTACAATGACATGCTCACTACGCGGATATTCCAGATTCAACCAGCCAGTTGTCACGAACTCGTTCACTAACCTGGACATATTTGGCCTCGACGATACTGCGATCATTCACGACTAGAACATAGCGACCTTGTTGGTCTTCCTGAATCGCGGATTGAGGAATTAAGATAGCCGAGGTTGGCTGACTATCGATACTCGTTACTGTGACAAATTGACCTGGGATCAGCAAATTATCCGGGTTGGGAAATTTGACTCTAAAGCGTATCGAACCATTTAGGCTATCCATATGATTATCGATAAAATTTGACTCGCCTTGATGGTCATACTGCGCGCCATTGGCGAGCTGAAGGGTAAAGTTTGGGGTGGAAAGCTCCCCTTTATTGATCAGCTGTTCTTGTAAGTTATTGACGTGTTGTTTCTCATCTAATTGAATATTAACGTACACCGAATCAAAGCTTACAATTTGGGTTAGAGCCTGGTTGTCTGGGCCTACTAATGCGCCAGAACTAAACTTACTCGCACCAATGATGCCGTCAAATGGCGCTTTTATTTTGGTATAGGAGAGTTCGAGATTGGCACGTGAGAGTGCAGCTTTTGCGGCGTCGATTTGAGCAAGAGAAGAGGTGCGTTCAGCGGTGAGCTGATCTAATTCTAAAGAGGAAAGAGCTTGCTTTTTGACGAGGGCGATGGCTTTTTGGTGCTTTTGGTCGATGATATTAAAATCAGCGGTGGTTTCTTTTAGCGCGGCTTCTAGGCGTAATATCTCAATTTCAAACAATGCCGGATCAATTTCATATAGTAGGTCTCCCTTATTGACTCGTTCTCCTTCGGTAAAGTGACGTGATTTTAAGTAACCCGAGACTCGAGGAACAATGTCCACTTTATGGATGGCTGCGGTTTTTCCAATAAACCGTTCTTGATGGTAGTAAGGTTGCTCTGTAATCGTGAGTACATTTACCGATAAAGTGGCGTCTGGGATGGTTTCGGTTTTGGGTTGGCAGGCTGCTAATACCAAGGGAAGTAAGCAGACTGTGAGCTTATTGGATTGGCGCATAAGGACCTCTGATATAAGGAAGAGAGTGTCTTATGTTATTTTTGATCTTCCAATACTTCGAGTTAGTTATCATTCGATTTTCGTATAGATTGGTTTTATAGTTTTGGTGTCGTGATTGTTTCCTTACTGGTCGGTATTCATTTACATCGCCCTGCTTTACTCGAAGGCATGGTTTGAAAAAATATGCTTGATGCGTTCAATGATAAATGAGTGTACTTCGGTTATCGGTTGGTTTTTTTGCCAGATAACATCGTATTGAACCTGTAATTGAGTTTGTACAAACTCTGGACGGATTGAAACGATATCATGGATCGGTTGTTGATTTAATCGATGTAAAAAGCCCCAGCCTAATTCAGCGCGAATCAGAGAAAGAAAATTATGGTAGCCGTTACTTTCCAGTATTGAGGAGGACATTTTTGCGCTTTCACGCAATACGGCAGGGCTGCGTGTCGAGGGGCTAATTATCTGAGTGTGCGCCATCAGATCGTCGTTGCTAATGGTGCGCTGCTTCGCTAAAGGGTGCGATTGAGCACAAACGATGTCAATCATGCAGTTACCTATCGCCCGAAATTCGTAAAATTGACTATTGCCTTCTAAGGTCGGTGTAATCGCTAGATCAATACGTTGTTCACGAACCCGTTGAAGAATCTCTTCTGGGGTCAGAGATAGTATGGTTAGCGTTAGGTGGGGCCAGTTTTTTTGCAGAGTTTTTAGTAATGATAGGAATGGCTGAAGCGCCAACTCTTCATCAATGGCTATCATCATTGTCGCAGGGATACCAATGGAGAGTTGCTGGGCGTTACGCTGGAATCGCTCGATGCTCTCAACGGCCACTTTTGCTCCATCGTATAGGTTTCGGCCCGCTTCAGTAAGTTGCGGGTATTTTCCTTCTCGGTCAAAAAGCATCACGCCTAAATCATCTTCAAGCTTGGCGACATTACCGCTGACCGTCGTCAGATGCTTGCCCAGTACACGCGCGGCGGCACTGAAGGACCCACAATCGGCAGAGGCAATAAAAGATTTGAGTAAATCCGGTTTAATCATGATGCGACTCGCTATTTCTACCCTATGATTAATTCATAGGAAGCCTAGTAACTACTAATGAAAATAATATAGATAATAGACGGACTTTCAACCAGTACCTTGCAACATGAAGGAGTACATTATGAAAAAATCCATGAAAACGATCGCTGTGGTTGCCTCATTAGCCGCCTCGATTGGACTTGCCTTTGCCGACAATGCTTTGGCTAATAATGACCATGCGAGCGCTTCCCCATCGAATCAGGTACCAGTGACCATTGATACTTGGCAGCAACAGCGTCATGTTGGCCAAGCAATGATGCCTACGTTTTACCCAAATATGATTGCGGTTAATGCGCAGGATGTGTTTAAAGTGGATCATCAAAAACGTGACTATCATTTACATGAGATTCCTTCGGTTGCTCGCTTATTGAATCACCCTGCGACAGGCAGTATTGTTGTGATGACGGCTAACGGCGACGTGTTACTAGAGCAATACCGTAATGGCCATGATCGTTCGACGACGTTTTCAGACCAATCCGCGACTAAGTCAATAGGTTACATACTACTCAATAAAGCGATTGCTGACGGAAAAATTAAGCTCACAGACAAAGTAGAGAAATACATTCCTTCCATCGGCTCAGGGTTTAGAGGCCGAACCGTAGGGGATGTGGCGGCGATGAATGTGAATCATTCTGTGGCTGAGCTGGCAGCGTATAAGGGTGACCCCAAAGCGCTCGCGAACTTTGACAAAGATGAGCGTGTGATCGGTATGCAGCGTAACGATGAGCGCTTGGAATTGCGTGATTGGATTGAGTCGATAGAGAAGATGGGGCAAAGCAATGAGTGGCAAGGCGACATGGCAAACTATGCCACCATTAATACCAGTGTACTTGGCTGGTTGGTTGAGTCGGCTACGGGCGTAGGGCTTGATCAGCAAATTCGTGACTTGTTTCACGAGGTTGGGGGAGAAAATACCGTCTTTATGGGTACCGATTTTGCTGGAACGCCTGTGATTGGTGCGTCGATGATGTCTTCAACCATTGATTTTGCGCGTTATGGGCGCTTACTGATTAGTGACAAGCAGCAAGTTATTCAGGATATGAAAGTGGCAAACAAAGAGGGTGAGCCAGTACCTGCAGAGTTGACGCATATCGAAAGTCGCTACTATAAATCGGCGATTATGAATGAGTATGGCCTTGGGCATAGCGGTTGGGCGGGTCAATTGATTTGGGCGGATCCTGAGTCAGGCATTATCGTGGCGATTAACAGCATGATTCAATCTGAACTCCCTGCGCCGTATGATCACTTCAACAAAGAGTATGAAGCGGTATTTGACGTGGTGAAATACCTGAGAGCGAAGTCTCAATAGTGGACTTGCTATGCTGAAGGCATGGTAAGCGGTGAAACAATGAAAAAGTGCTCAACATTTAGGTTATGTTGAGCACTTTTTTATGAAAAAAACAGGCTATTTCTTTAGCGCATCCAATACATCTTGCTCGGCAAAGATGGTTTCAAATCGGGTTTGATACGCTTGTTGGACATTGTTAATGATGGAGTCTCCTCCATTGTCGAATTTTTCGCCATGGTGCCTTGTGGGAATCTTCTTACCTTCCGTATTGGCAAGTATTCACGACACGTGTTGTGGAGTTAAGATCACAACCTCTTATGTTTTGCTTAGAAGTGCGTCGCATTCTCTACGACTTTGGTTATTGCTCAATAAATGGTCAGCTAACGTGATGGCAAGTCATTAATATCGTGAATCATCAACACTTCAGAATAGGGAACATTATGAAGAATGGAATGCGGCTTTCAGCACTGCTAATGATGCTAGCAAGTGGGTATGCGGTGTCGGCTGATATAGAGTGGATTGGGGGAGAGACTCAAGTCAACAATGGCGATGTGGTCAGTTATCAAGGCGAGTGCTATCAAGCGCAAAACAGCCCAGGACCTTGGGAAACCCCTTCTAAACAATCTACCTG
This sequence comes from Vibrio sp. GJ43-1, assembly GCF_055808835.1. Taxonomy (NCBI): domain Bacteria; kingdom Pseudomonadati; phylum Pseudomonadota; class Gammaproteobacteria; order Vibrionales; family Vibrionaceae; genus Vibrio; species Vibrio sp. GJ43-1. The sequence continues at coordinate 575,878 of NZ_CM147885.1, forward strand.
GTTTTGGAGCTCAGTGGCCTGTTCATCACCCATTACTCCTCCAATCTGCCCTGACGGCACAGAGCTTATTAATAACGAGTGTGTCGCGCCACCTGAGCCACCGATCTGCACCGAGAACCAACGGCTTGTTGATGGTGTGTGTGTGGATCTTCCTCCTACAACAGACACGAACGCTCAACCTTGGATTGAAGGGAAGACACTATGATTGTTGATGGCGATATCGTGCTTTATCTCGATACCTGCTATGAGGCAAAAAACAGTCCGGGAATTTGGGAGACACCTTCCAACAGTTCTTGGTTTTGGCAAACGGTTGAGTGCCCAACAACGTCGCCTGAAGCGCCGATTACCTGCCCTGATGGTTCAGTAGTTAACAGTGTAAATGAGTGCCCTGTCTCGCCTCCGGTTGTGGAGTGCCCCGATGGATCTACGGTTGATAGTGCTGAGTTGTGTCCAGATGTCACTGCGAACTTCTACGTGAGTCCAACGGGTAACGACAGCAATAACGGTTCTTTCATCGCCCCTTTTCTAAGTCTTAAAAAGGCGTTAACTCAGGCATCAGCAGGGCAAACCATCGAGATGCTTGCGGGTCGTTATCAACAAGCTCAAGTTGTCGATAAAATTAATGCCACGGCAAGTCAGCCTATTATTATTAGAGGCAATGGCGCGATATTTGACGGTAGTGTTGAGATCAAACAACCTTGGTCGATTCATAGTGGGCAGATTTATAAGACTCAATTGACTCAAGATATTTGGCAACTGTTTATTGACGATCAGGTTGTGATGCCAGCACGGTGGCCGAATGCTCAGATTAATGATGGCTCTTTGTGGAACATGAAAGCAACGTGGCGTCATCAAGCGCCGCAAAGTCAACTTGGTGTGATGATTGATGAACGTCCATACGAAAGTATTGCAGTTAAAACTGTAGGTAACGAATACGTTCATTTACCCGCAGGAGTAAATGAGCAGTCACTTGCAGACTCAGGGATTGATGCAACAGGCGCGATTGCCATACTTAACATTGGATCTTGGTTAAACTGGGCGCAAGTGGTGTCGGAGCATACACCGGGTAGCAACAAATTTACCTATAGTAGCGATTTTTCTGGCTCTGGTACGGCGATGAAAAATGCGGCCAGTATTTTAAGTAACGCGTCATTTTGGCAAAACAAAAGTGTGAAATATGAAGAGGGTCATTACTATTTAGAAGGTAAGTTAGCGCTGCTCGATAGCCCCAATGAATGGTTCTTTGATCGTAACAGCAAAACCCTATATTTGTGGGCGCCTGATAATCAGGATCCAAATCAACTGGTTATTCGAGGGAAAACCCAAACCTATGGTTTAACCGTTCGTAACTCTAGTTATATTGTGGTTAAGGATATGGACTTCTTCGCCACCGCTTTTACCGTGATCAACTCACACAACATTACCTTTGATGATATTGACGCAACGCATTATGCCTATTCTCAGCGAATGCTGGGTAATTTGACACGTCCAGACACCATCAAATTTATCAATAACAATTCAGCGATTACTCGCACCCACAACCGTATTGTGAATAGCTACTTTGCTTACACTGACGGCCCTGCAATGGAAATGATCAAAGAGCAAGGCGATGTGATTGATAATAACCTAATCCACGATATTGATTATTCAAACTTAGGAACGGGTGGGGAAGGTTCAATCAACATGGCTCAGCAGAGTCGGGATATTACCTTTAGCAATAACACCTTCCATACCGCAGGCAACTCTGAAGGTGTCAGGGTTGGAGCCGAGTCGAAGGTGACCGGGAATCATGTCTACAATACCAGCTTATTACAACATGATGGTGCGGCGATTAACGTGGGTATTGATGAGCAAGCAGGGACTGAAATTGCCTATAACTGGGTTCATAGTACACCAAAAGCCGGAATTCGTTTTGATGGCGTAGAAGGTGCTGCGAAAACAGGGCGGGATGGTGTTGTGCACCACAATGTTATTTGGGATACCAATTTCTCAATTATTAAAGGTGACTATCAAGGTACTTACAATAACTTAGCGTTTAATAACCAAGCGGTTGACCTGATTATCTTTAATAAAGAAAGTGCCTATGGCATCAACCACAATTCGGAAACGATGAATAATTTAGTGGGGAGCTTAGTGGGGAGAAAGTCCGGTACAGCAGAGCAGCTTACAGTCCCTGGCATCACGGGTTCGAACTTAACCGCGACGTCGGGTGATGTTTTAGCTCACCTTGAAGGCGCATTGTGGGGAGACTTTAGGCCTATTCAAAGCAGCCCTATCGTCGACACAGGCTCAAGTAATACTCGATTTACGACACTAGAGTATATCGGTAACGCCCCGGATATTGGCGCTTATGAGCGAAATGACCCGCTTTATTGGCTACCTGGACATCAAGGGTTGAAGCCGAGTAATCCCGTGCCATTTAATGGCTCTGAAGGTGTGTCATTAAATCCCTATTTACGATTCAATGTGCAAGCTTTAAGCTCGGATGTCAGGGTACTTTTTGGCGCGACACCCATGTCTTTAACGACGGTATCTGTCATTGATGCAGCGTATAGAATGAATGGTTTAATTGGGAATACGACTTACTACTGGCGTGTAGATACTGTACAAGGCGAACAAACTATTGAGGGTCCTGTTTGGTCATTTACGACGAAACCATAGAGCGCTGAGAGTACCATCGGAGAAAAGAGCCACTGTGCTTTTTTCTCCGATGAACCATGCTTTTAGTCGACATGGGCCAAAATGAAATCAATGCATGTTCTCACTTTGGGGATGTGGTACTTAGCATGCTGGTAAACAATAAATATGTCTAAATTGCTGGCTTATTTATTAGATATTGGATGGCGTAGCACCAAGGCTATTGGCTAAAAAACAACACGCAACCAAAGTAGATCATCACCACACCGGCATGATTCGGTTTACCCAAGAGCCTGCGGAGGAATGTTGCGTACTGCCCTTCATTTTCAAGATAACCAGCGCGACAAAATAAAACCAAGTTAATAGCACAAGACTGTGAATCGCCACTAATCGATAGGCATCGACATATTGGAAGTTATCAAAGTCGACAAATTGAGGAAAGGCTGCCAAATAAAACAGTATGCCTTTGGGGTTTGAAAATTGAGTGAGAAAGCCCTCGAGAACGGATTTATATGCTTTGGGAGCGGCGTAGTGTTTCAAGCCGGGTACACGAGTGGATGCCTTCGTACTATAGGAGCCGACGAGCATTTTTATCCCTATGTATAAAAAGTAGCCCGAACCAATGTATTTTAATGTGTTGAAAAAATAAGGAGATCCTAGCAATAGCGCTGAAATGCCAAATATCCCTAAACTAGCCTGAATAAACATAGCGAGAATAAAGCCAACAATATTACAAAGAGCGGCCTTTTTCCCAAACAGAGAGGTACTTCTGAGGATGAGCACCCCGTTGGGACCCGGAGACATGACTAATAATATAATAATTAGGCTAAAAGAAAGTAGGTCTACCATATTCAATTCTTGATGAAACAGAACCACGAGTGTAGCAAGCTCGTTAGTCACTGAGAATATTTTAACATGGAGATTGTGAAGAATTACGTCTGTTGAGAGTTAGATTACCGACCAAACCCGTAGAGCGCTTTGATCGCATGGTGAACGGGCCCGGTTTCCGCGCCAACCTTCCATATGAGGGCCGCAGGTATTTGTTTTTTCAGTGATGATTCGACATTGAGCTTAACTAGCTGACCGGATTCAATCTGAGGCCGAATAAATGGCTCTACAGCCATGCCCCAACATAGCCCATAACCGATGGCTGTTTTCGCAGCAGAGATGGATTCACATTCCCAAATGTTCGGCGAAATTGCCGTCTCATTGTTGTTTGCATGATTCGGTAAGTAAGCTTGTCGGTAATGCTTTAAGTCGATGAGAGAGACGGTATCTAATGATGCTAACGGATGTTCTGGCGTGGCAACGTATAGCAACTCAGCTGGGGGGAGGGCAATGGATCCCAAGTTACTGAATATCGGTTGCTCTAGCAAGGTGAATCCAATATGAGCTTGCTCTTTTATGACTGAGCGGATCACTTCCGATGAGGTTTTCTCAATCAGCTTGAGTTTTAAGCGAGGAAACTGCGTTGCCAGCATCGCCAATATCTCTTTTTCAAAAGGGACGCTGTATACACTATCTAGTGCGAGCGTAAATTCGACCTCTTCTTCTGGCTCAATGTCATTTGCCAACCTTTCAAAGTTTTCACATTGCGCGACAACAAGCTTGGCTTCTTTGAGAAGTAATTCTCCAGCTGGCGTTAAGGTTGGGTTTCGCGTGGAGCGATCAAACAACTCTTGATTCAGATCTAATTCTAGATTGGAGATGGTCATGCTTATCGCTGAGTGGGTTTTCTTCATCTTTCTGGCGGCAGCGGAAAATGATCCCGTTTCGGCGGCGCTGACAAAGGCTTGAAGCTGTAGCAAGTTGACGGTCAACATGTCAGTAATATTTACACCTTATAGAGTGAATATGTCGTTTCTACTTAATAGTAGAGCATTGGTTGTCCGTTGCAACTTTGTCTATCAAGCCGCCGTAGCACTTATTAACTGTCAATTTTTCTTAAGGTTTACTGAATTTTTATTTAAGAAAAAATGACTAATATGGTCGGTGTCAGAGGGGAAAGCGCTAAACACGCACTGACAATAACGTTGAATGGATGCGCTCAACTAGGTGACACGAGAAGGTAAACACTATGACGACTGACATCCAATCGGTTTATAACGAAGACATTGACCCAGTAAAAACATACGAGCGTAAAGTTTCTCCAAACCTTGAGTTTTATGACCATGTTCGCGGCACAAAAGCGTTTGAAACTCGCCAGCATGTCTATGACGATATTCTACTGCCACATACTGGCAACGCATTTTTAGTGAAAGCTTGGTCAAGTGATTCGTTTTGAACAGCGCCCGAGCTTGCATAATAACCGCACGCAAATTATCGATGTGCATTTTGTTACCCCTGACCTCGAGCAATATGGTGACCATTTGAATACGAGTGCAGTAGAAGGGTTAAACCAAAGACTGTACAGCGCGGTTTGGTCACAAAGCGGTCATATGGAGAAAATGGTCACTCTGGTCGAAGGTGAGTTCCCTTATGAAAAAATGGATGACGGTTTTAGCCATATCTTTTTTGCGGCGCACTGTTGTCCGGAATGGTTACACATGTGCTACGGCGAAGAAGGGAATGTAAACAGTTGCCAGGAGAACTTTATTCAAGCCTTTAACCGTGTTCCGGCTATTGCCGCGATGGAAGACGAAGTTGAACGTCGTAAAGTAGTGCAAACGTTCGCTGACCGAAATGATGTCAATATGTTCCAGCCTAATAAATTCACGCAAGACGACAATGGGATTACTCGTTGCGTATTGGCACCCACTCCTTCTGTTGCAGATGGCGTAGGCTGTGAGTTTTATGCGGAAAAAGATATTTACGTTGTTGTGAGTAACTGCCCTTACGCAGACCAAGCTTTGCCTTATCCGGAGGCGAAACCGAACCCAGTTTACGTGAGTGTCTTTGATACTGGAATCGAGCCAGAAACTATGCATTTAGGCAAGATTGGTGGATGGGAGCAACGTATTTATGAGCGCATTGCGACGAAAGACAATTCAATTAAGTAATGTGGAGTGGTTATGTCACATCAACCAGAAATAGGCATTAAAGCCTTGGTCGATACACCACTAAAGAAGGTGGCGTTAGCCGCCTTCATATTGACCAACATAGGCATGTTTGCTGTGCCCGCGCTAGTAGGTGCTGTGGGGGCATTAATGAACTGGCCAGCAGCCGATACTCTTTCTTTAGCAGGGATCAGTTTTGCCGCTAATGAAGTCGTTCTCTTTGTATCCATTGCTATTTTAGGAAAACCGTTAGTCAGTCTGTTAAAGCAGAAAATTAAAAACTACTCAACCCGACTAGCCATCAATAATTGGTTATTTCTTCTCTTCCCCGCATTAATGCGGGGTTAAGGGGTTGTAACTTGCGTCGAATGGCGCACCATTTCTCAAGAAATAGAGGTTTTAGAATGAAAAAAGTACTGTTAGTTGCACTGATGGTTGGTTGCTCCAGCATGGTTCAAGCGAGCAATGACTATACAGGCCTTCGGATAGGCGCTGGCGCAACAACAGGGATGAAAGTGGATACGATAGGGACACTAAAGGCGCAGCCAAAAGTCGAATTTGGCTATGATTTTAATAGGATCTTCTCAATTAATACGTCATTGATGAAGTTCCAAGGCGACCATAACCACTATTCATCAGGTGTTTACTCTGGTGGCAATACTGATGGTTATGATGTTCGACTTGAAGGTGAAGTAGGGTACGCGTTTAATTTAGGCGGCAGTTGGGATCTAAAGCCCTACATTGCGATTGGCGGTGCGCATGTGAGTGGCAATAGGGAGTTATATAATAGCGGACTCATCGTCCTCCCGCTAGTTTGAACTATGACGGTATTGATAGTCATAAAGAGAGCTTCTCAGGAAATTATCTTACCTCCGCGGCGGGTATTAGGTTGACTGCACCGTTAGGTATCTATGTTGATACACGAGTACAGAGCCTTTATATGACAGATAATCAAGAAGTAAGAACTCCGGTGAAAGAAAACACCCAGCTTGGCGTTACCGTCGGGGTTAAGTTCTAATAAAAAAGCGAGGATAGTCTCCTCGCTTGCTCTCATATTCACTAACTCATCGTTCGGCTGAATCTAAGGCTCGTCATCCAAGCCAACACACCAATGCCCATGTAAATTGCAATGTGAGTCCACCCCGCTTTGGGTATGGCATTCAGTGGATTAGCGGCAAGAATAGCGTGCAGCGGTAAATAGAATATGTCGGAAAAGAACTGGTCGACACCGTAATAACCAAACAGGGCGATTGGCATCCAGCGTAGCGCATAAATGGCAATTAATAACACCAAGAGCGGGGAATTCACTTTCTGAGAAATAGCCATTGCTGTCAGTGCGAAGGGTAATAGAAGAATGCCTGCGATTACCATTCTTAAACAAAATGAAAACCAGTTGAACACCACGTCCACGAGAGATGCATGACGATAGAGCAGCGCCAGCTGGTGGTCAGTTGAGGCATTGAGCATCCACAGCATCAGATCGGCAAAAAAGACCAATATCGAGCACACCAAAGGAATGACTAATAAACCAAACGCCAATTTTACTATGTGCGTTTTCACATCACTCACAGGCATACTGCGCCAAAACATCAGGCTGCCCTCAACACGCTCTTTACGAAGTGTTCTAGGGAAATATTGAGTGCCAAGTAAAATGGACAGCAGCCCCACGCCACCCGCTACCAGCATATTGACGTTGTCACCCATTTCTCTGTGAATATCACTGACATCGCCGCTAAAGCTCATTTCGTAAAACATATTATGCTGTAGGGTAGTGCTGCTCATCAAAGTCACAAAAAGTAGCAGTCCGCAGGCAAACATGAATAAAGGAACACGCGTAACCAGTGGGTTTTCCAGCCACTCTTTACGTAACATGGCAATAGTCGAACGCATTATGCTTTCTCCTTCTGTAACGCTAAAAACAGATCCGCTAACTTCACGCCATACACATCCCCAAGCGCTTTTGCCTGTGCGGCATATTGAGATGAAAGCAGCCACTTAGTGGTGCCTAGCCCTTTTTGAGAAGAGAGCGGGTTCATGGTTGTAATGTGGTCTTTATGTTCATCGCTAGCATCAAGAATAAAGTAATCGTCGCTAATACTATCCATTGAGGTTTGCAGTACTGGGCAACCATGCTTAAGAATCAGCACGTCGGTGAGTAGATGCTCGATCTCTGCTACCTCATGACTGGCAATGATTAGCGCTCGCTCACCATCGTGAAACCACTCTAATAGGTGGCGGTAGAATGTGTCTCGGTAGACGAGATCCAGCCCAAGGGTAGGTTCATCTAAAATTAAGATTTGCGTATTGGTGGCGATCACAATCGCTAGGTGTAATTGAACCTTCATTCCTTTCGACAGGGTTTTTATCCGTGATCGGGGTTTAATGTCGGTTTGCTTAAGGGCTTCGTCTGCTTTGCTGCGGTTAAAGCTGGGGTGAACGCCTTCTGTATAGTTGAGAAGCTGGGCGACAGTCATCCAGCCGGGCAGCACATTGACATCTGAGATATAAGACAAGCTGTGCATGATTTGATCGCGTTGCGAGACGGGCTCAAAGCCATTGATGCGAATACTGCCTTGGTATTGGTGCGCGCCGAGCAACGCATTAATCAAAGTGGACTTTCCTGCACCATTATGTCCGAGCAGACCAAGGATTTGGCCTGCATGTAATTCAAAGCTAATGTCATGTAAGGCTTCACCATTTCTATGATATTGCTTAGATACGTGCTTGACGCTAACAAGTGCGTTCATTGGTCACCTTCAATATGTGGTTTCAGTTGCTGGATAAACTCTGACAGTGACATATCCAGATGTTGTAACGTGGCGGCGATTTGCGGGATTTGTTGTTGAAGAAAGCGCGCTTTTTCGTCGGCCAACAATTTTAGTTTTGCTCCGTGAGTCACAAACATGCCCTGACCACGCTTCTTTTCAACCAGTCCATCGTCAACGAGTAATTGATAGCCTTTCATGACGGTAAGGTGATTGATTTTCATATCCGCAGAGACGCTTCGTACCGAAGGCAAGGCTTGACCCTCTTGCCAAATTCCTTGCAGGATTTGCTGAGTGATTCGATCAGCCAACTGCCGAAATATCGGCTGGCGATCATGCCAATGCGTCATATAGGTTTCCTTGGCTGTTTTGGTGTTATATATAGGTATATCACCAATGGTCGCTAGATGGGAAGAAATTATTTTAAGATGATAGCTTAGTGTGTTGTCTCACTTTGTTAGTCATTGAAATTAATAGATTAAAGATATATTTGGTCATGACGTTTTTGAAACCAGTTTGCGTTGGTTTGTATGTGAACATGAGTTCCTATAAATATTGGCGCGGTCACATAATAGGCAGTTTGAACAAAATGTGAGCCATAATGTGATAGCTATCACGCACTATACTGGTATAACAGGTATAGTTATTACAGCCCAATACAACATTCAAGGAACACAGATGGATTTTTCAGGTTTCTATGCAGCAACGCTGACACCATTTAATAAAGACGAAAGTATCAATTATGAAGATGTCCAAAACTTGGTGAAATTCAATTGCGACTCCGGACTCAAAGGCCTCTACGTAGGAGGTTCTACGGCGGAAGCTTTTCTATGTAGTACTGAAGAAAGAATTGAACTACTTAAAGCCACGGCAGAAGTCGCCTCAACTTCACAAACAACGCTTATCGCTCATGTTGGCGACATCTCGACAAGAAAGAGTGAATTGTTAGCAAGAGCTGCCGCAGATCTTCCATACGATGCAATATCTGCGGTGACACCTTTCTACTACCCGGTTGGGTTTGACCAATTAAAGCAGCATTATTCAGACATCATACAAGCGGCTGGGAAACCGATGATTGTTTACAATTTTCCTGCTTTTTCTGGATCAAGCTTGAGTGGTGCACAGATCAGTGAACTTCTTAACCTTGATGGTGTTGTTGCGTTAAAACAAACATCTGCTGATCTTTATCAAATGGAACAACTCACCCGACGGAATCCGGACAAAACTGTTTTCAATGGTTTCGATGAAATTCTGGCTTCTGGCCTTGTTGCAGGGGCAACGGGTGGTATTGGCTCTACTTATAATATTCAAGCACAACGGATCTTAAACATTAATGCCGCTATCCAGGCCGGAGATGTTGCTTTAGCCAAAAAACTGCAACGAGAAGCCAATAAGGTGATTGATACGTTAGTCGATGCAGGTGTGATTCCGGGATTAAAGTATGTGCTTAAATTAAAAGGGGTTTTGTCATCAGAACTGTGTCGTCGCCCATTTAACGCAGTGTCTGATGACAGCAAATCTCAGTTGGCGCAATTGGTAGAGTCTGGCTTATGTTAATTGGTCTTGATATTGGTGGAACTAAGATTGAAGGGGTTATTGTCACGCCTAACAATCCAGACGTTGTCTTTCGATTGCGTGTATCAACCCCAAAATCTAACTACGTTGATTTTTTAGACGCAGTCAAAGGCGTCATCAATGACTTGATTGAAAAGAACGAACAGTTAGATATAGCGGCGATTCAATCGATTGGGATTGGTTGTTGCGGTTCTATTAATAAGACCAGTGGAACAATGCAAGGCGCTAATATCTTGTATTTGAATGGTGAGGATTTTCTTGGTGATGTTCAGTCCGCGTATAGACTGCCCGTTGCATTAACCAACGACGCAAACTGTTTAGCGATTTCGGAGTTCAATACAGGAGCAGCGAAGAGCGCCCAAAGCTCTTGCCTTGCGGTGATTTTAGGGACGGGGTGTGGCAGTGGTGTAATCATTAATGGCGATATTGTTGATGGTCTGCATGGTCTCGGGGAGAAATAGGCCACAATCCGTTACCTAGCTTCGATACAAGTGTTGATGGCCCTAATGTGACCTGTTATTGCGGCTCTGAAAACTGCATTGAATCCTTTCTTTCTGGCACAGGCTTTGAGCGTACATGGGCGGTAAAACATAAACCATTGCCAGCGACAGTCATATTTGATGCGTATATCGATGGTGATAAAAACGCTGTGGCGCATGTTAACCATTACACGGATTGCTTGGCACGAGTGCTGGGTTCTATCATCAATGTCATTGACCCAGAAGTCATCGTGCTTGGGGGCGGTGTATCAAATCAAGAGATTATCTACCCTCTCGTTCAAGGTAAGTTAAGCCGCTATACCTTCAGTAAACATGTATCAACACCTATCGTTAAGGCCTTGCATGGTGACTCTAGTGGTGTGCTCGGCGCTGCTTATTTACCGCTAATGAAGGGACTAGTTTGATGGTAACCATTAAGAGCGTTAGACCCGTCATTCTAACGGGTAAGTATGGTTTTACTGGCTGTGCTGAAAATCAGCTCCACCTGCCCGAAGGATTACGTTGTTGCTCCATGGTAGAAATTACGCTTAGTAATGGCTTGAAGGGGATAGGCGAAGGTTACTTAGGAGTATTCGCACCGGATGTATTTAGTGCCATTGTTCGGCTCATCGCTCCAACTATTGTTGGCTGTGATTTGTCATCAGGCTACCTAGCAACGGTAAAAAAAGCCAAAAACATAACCGCATATTGGTCACTGCAAGGCGCTGCTCAGCATGTCATTTCAGCGATTGAAATTGCATTGGTTGATGTATTTTCTAAGTACAAAGAAGTGCCTGCAATAGCGCTTTTTGGAGGCGCGAAAAAAAACGCTATTGCCATGTATGGTTCTGGTGGTGATTCACTCCATCCGGTTTATATGGCGCAAGAACTAAAACTATTGGCTGAGCGTGGAATCAAAACAATTAAGATTCGATCTAGGGTGCATCAAGTTGAGAAAGCGGTTTGGACAATCAAAGCTGCTAAGCAATACGGGATAGGTGTAGCGGTTGATATGACGCAAAACCTTGCTGTAGATGGACAAACACCTGAAGAGGTCGTGTCATTTTGTGAAAAGGTATATGAACAAACAGGTGAAAGGTTGGTGTTTGTTGAAGAGTGTTTAGGTCTTGATAAGTTAACAGAGCTTCCACGGTTGTCGCTGTCACCAGATATCCAGATTGCTGGTGGTGAAATCGTTACAACTAAGCAAGAGCTTTTCGAACGCATTGACAGCCACTATTACAACATCGTTCAGCCAGATGCCTCCGTGATTGGTGGGATAAAAGAAACCATCGATGTATGCCAATATGCGCAAGGTTCGCATACCAAAGCCGTCGTACATTCATGGGGAGAGCTTGGTCGCGATGATGGCCAATTATATTGCTGCCTTTGCCTCTGATTGCGAACTTATTGAATATCCAATGCCAAATTTTGAACTTCGCCATGCACTTTTTGACTTCGAATCCTATATACAAGATGGAAAACTCACGCTTCATGAAAAAGTAGGAATAGGTATCGAATTAAATGAAGAGGTCGAAAAAGAGTTTGCCTACCAAGAGAGTGCGGTTTATCACTGTATCCCACTTGCTAGTGGTCTTGAAGCGTTAGAGGAAAGTCACTCAAACTGGAAAGAGGGGGAATCATGAAGCTCTATATTCACCCTGTTTTAAATAATGATGAGAAGGTCTACTTTTCTGAACAATCAGATACTCGTGTAGAGCTTATTTTCAATGATGGTACGAATGATTTCAGTCGATGCCAACACTGTGAGGTTGCGATAGGTAACTTTGACACTGATTGGATTGAGCGGATGGGTAACTTAACAACGATCTTGCTAGATTCTGTGGGAACTGACAATTTCAATAATTTCCAGTGGCCTATCGAGCGAAAGATATCAGTACACAACCTGAATGATTTCTTTTCTGTTCCCGTCGCTGAAGAGGCATTGGCTAGTGTGTTGTCGGTTTATCGTCAATTACCCGCTTTAAGGGAAGCCCAACGACAGGGACGATGGATAAAAGACGAACTAAGGCCTTTAAAGCGTCTAATGTCAGGGGAAAAAGTGCTGCTGGTGGGTTATGGCAATATTGGCCAGAGGTTGGAGCAATTGTTGACGGTGTTTAACTGCCAGATTACCACTTTTAATAAGCAAGACATGGAATTGGGGGAAAGGAAAACTTAATTAGAAAAGTGTCAGAGAGTGACATCATTTTTTCGACTATTCCAGCTACACCAGAAACCCACGAAATATTTAACAGGGACGTTTTTTCAGCGATGCCAAAAGGTGCCACATTTCTAAATGTTGGCCGTGGGCAAGTTGTTGACGAGTTTGCACTTTGTGATAAAGCAAAAGCAGATCCCAGTTTTAACGCATGTTTGGATGTCACGGTTCAAGAACCGATAAACCAAGATTCTGAATTATGGCAGCTACCAAATATTCATCTGACCCAACACACTGGTGGTGGTTCTCTGGATGAAAATTATAAGAAAATTGACAGTTATATAAGTCAAATTAACCGATTGCTAAGTTCTGAACCACTTATCAATACGATCCAATTCTAAAAAAGGATAATTAGAAAATGACGATGAAAGCAACCCTTAAACTCAGTGTGATCGCAGCTGCTTTACTGACGGCTAATGTATACGCAAAAACGGAGCTTAAAGTAGGCTTTAATGAAGCGTATAACAGCCCAATTTACCACGGAATGGTGAAAGCCTCTGAAGAGCTAGAAAAGCTGTCTGGCGGTGAACTAACCATGAGACTGTATGAAGGTGGTCAGCTAGGTAGCGTCCACGAAATGCTAGAGCAAGTTTCATTAGGTGAAATTGATCTGTCAATGCAGGTGTTTGGTGGTTACGCACAGTATGTACCAGAATTGGGTGCGTTAGAAACAGCATATATTGTTAAAGATTATGCTCATCTTCAGCAAATTTTCAACAGCCAATGGGGGCTGAAAATTCGTGCCGAGCTAGAAGATAAATTTGAACTTAAACCTATCGACAGTTGGTATTTCGGTGTTCGACAAACTACATCAAATCGACCAATTAATTCATACGATGATATGAAAGGAATGAAACTCCGTACTCCTAACGCCAAAGCTTTACTCGATTACGCAAGAGCAACCAAAGCAATTCCATCTCCGATTGCGTATGCAGAAGTGTACCTAGCGCTACAAACTAATGCTGTAGATGGACAAGAAAACCCAATCCCATCGATTGAAGCGATGAAATTTTATGAAGTACAAAAGTATCTAGCAATGACCAATCACGTTGTACAAGATCAAGCTATTTCCATTAACTCAAACTCCTGGAATGACCTATCAACTCAAGAGCAAAAGTGGTTAATTTCAGCATTGAATGCAGGTGGTCAGGAAGCCGAAAGTCGAATTAACGAGAAAACCGATCAATACCTCGCTTTATTTAAAGAGTCTGGTGTAACAGTCACTTACCCAGATCTTGCGCCATTTAGAGCAGCAATGAAGCCGTACTATGCTGCTTTAGATAAGCAATATGGTGAAGGGTTTACTCAAACACTGATTGACGCGAGATAACTTCACTGGTGGCGAAGCCTTAAGGCTTCGCCATGCTATGGGATTTAGGTATGTATAAATTAATAAAAAAAATGGAGTGGGTAGAGAAGCACCTATCAATATTTCTGTTTTTGGCCATGTTGTCGGTGTTAACTATCCAAATTATAAGTCGTTACTTTTTAAGTATCGCGATACCTTGGACTGAAGAGGTTTCCCGCTGGTTATATATTTATATCGTCTTTATTGGTGCAAGTGAGGCAGTCTCTAGGCGTGACCATATTGCCGTTGATATTGTTCCCAATCGGTTAAGTAATAGGGCTAATTTAATTCTAGATATAATGATACACGGCGTATTCTCAGTAATATCACTAATCATTATTTATCGAGGTTATATTTTTGCAGAACGAATGGACAGGTTAGGTTCCGTGACAATGGATGTTCAGATGTCGGTACTTTATGCTGCGATTCCACTTGGTTTCTCTCTGATATTCATTAAATCGTTTTTAAATACGGTGATCTCTTTATCAAAGCTAGTTAAGCCTAATAGAGATAACGCCACCGTCACTTCTCATTTATGTGAGTAAGGTAGAGTACTATGTTTGGTATTTTTGGTGGCTGGGGTGCTTTGCTCGCAGTAGGTATGCCAGTCGCGTTTACACTTTATGTTGTTTCAATCATCTATTTAATGGTGAATGGAGGGATAGCCTTAGCACCACAAAAGGTAATCGCGGGGTTAAACTCTTTTCCGTTGCTTGCTGTACCATTTTTCATTTTTAGCGGATTATTGATGAATTCAGCGGGTATAACCGACAAAATGTTTAAGTTTGCCCGTGATTTGACAGGGCATTTAACGGGCTCATTAGGGCATGTTAATGTTCTAGCCAGTCTGTTGTTTTCGGGTATGTCAGGTTCAGCGCATGCTGATGCGGGTGGACTAGGACAATTAGAAATAAAAGCTATGCGTGATGAAGGTTATGATGATGGATTTGCAGGTGCGATTACTGCTGCGTCCAGTGTTATCGGGCCTCTGATGCCACCGAGCATTCCTATTGTTATCTATGGCGTGATGTCGGGCGCTTCGGTAGGGGCATTATTTTTGGCGGGCATAGTACCAGCATTGTTATGTGCGGCTGCTTTGATGGTTATGGTGTATTTAATCGCCAAGAAAAAAGGTTATCCGGTTTACCCTAGAGCTTCTTTTAGAACGATTGCTTACTCCTTTAAAGACGCCTCTTTGGCTCTATTTACCCCGGTTTTAATTATTGGTGGAATCTTCTCTGGAATAGTGACACCCACAGAAGCTGCGGTTGTTGCCTCTTTATACGCGATGTTTTTAGGGTTTGTCGTTTATCGTGAACTTACCTTTAAACGCTTTATAGAACTGGTCCATGAGACCATTAATACATCGGCAGTCATCGGCTTCCTTATTGGTGGCGTGGGTTTGTTTGGTTACGTGATCATCAAAGAAGACATCCCGTTAAAAGCCGCCGAACTGTTTTTGCAAGTAACCGACTCGCCGCTTGTATTCTTACTGCTTGTTTCCATTATGTTATTTATTCTTGGAGCATTTATAGAAACGTTAGCGTTGCTACTGATTTTGGTGCCAATTTTATTGCCGATTACCGTCAACTTGGGGATTGATCCTGTCCATTTTGGCATTGTCGTTGTAATGAATATGATGCTGGGGATATTGACGCCACCAATGGGCGTGTCTCTATTTGTCGTCGCTAAGGTCGGTAATATAGCTTACGAAACATTAGCGAAATCTGTCTTGATATTTTTAGTGCCATTGATTTTTGTGCTTGGGCTCATCATCTTATTCCCTGAGATGGTGCTGTTCTTACCGAACTATTTCCTTTAATTCAATAGCAGGCAGCAGCGAGTGATCGATGCTGATAATGATGATAATTTCAACCATCGACAGCTCATCCATAGATCCATTGCTTCATCCTATTATTAACAGGGTGCTTGCTGAAGATTTGTCAGCATTACCTGATGGGATTAGTGCCATTGATGGGGAGGATATTTTTGTTAATCGAGTTCGCGCTAAAGCGAGAAACATTGCAGATTCAATGGCGGAATTGCATCGAGAGTATATCGATATTCACCTTACCTTATCGGGTACTGAAACAATTGGATTTGGAGTTGACCCTGAAGATTTAGGTAGTTTAGGTCTTCTACCCTTTAAGAATGATTGCGTGCTCCAGACTAACGTCCCCAATGAACAGTTTGTCACGTTAGAAAAGGGGCAATATTGTGTGTTCTATCCTCTTGAGTGGCACAGACCAATGATTGGAAAAGAAGGGATTGATGATGGTGTTGATAAAGTCGTGATTAAAGTGAGGGCATCAATACTGTGAATACTAACGGTTTAATTTCGGGGAACTGGGCAACACTTTTACTGCCTATTCATGATGAGTCGATTGAGTTCGAAAAGTTATCTACTCAGATTGATTACTACATTGCTGCTGGGGTAGACGGTATATATTCCAACGGTACGGCTGGGGAGTTTTATACTCAGACAGAGAGTGAGTTTCAAGCCGTCAATCGTTTGTTGGCAGAAAAGTGCCACCAACATGATATGCCGTTTCAGGTGGGGGCTTGTCATTGTCATCCGCAAGAGGCATTAGAGAGAGTGAAATTTGCGTCAAGTCTTACGCCCACGGCGATACAGGTGATATTACCAGATTGGTTTCCATGTTCGTTTGATGTTGCGATGGAGTTTATGAAGGCCGCTGAGCAAGCCGCGAATGGAGTGAGCCTTGTTTTATATAACCCACCTCACGCCAAGGTTAGGCTCTCAGCCAATGAACTTGCTGATCTGTATGATAATATACATAGTTTAGTCGGTTTTAAGCTGCCAAGAATTACACCGGATATAGAGAAGACTGGTCTTGCTAAGAGAGCCTCCATATTTGTTGCGGGGCACTTCTTAGCAACCGATGCATATAAAGGGGCAAAAGGGGCATATTCTAACGTATGTTGTCTTAACCCAAAATCTGCACAAAAATGGACAGATGACTGTTTAAAACTGAAGCCTGCTGCCCTAGAGCTAGAGGCGAGAATTCAACAATATATGGCACAAGAAATTGCGCCATATATAACAGAGCAAGGCTATTGCAATGCGGCCGCCGATAAATTCATGGCAACACTGGGAGGTTGGTCGAATCTGGAATCAACAATGAGATTCCCATTTGCATCAATCCCAAAGAGCGATATAGCCGACAAATTGATAGTGATGGGTGAACTGCTTCCGGAGTTTAGAAGCCAGTACTAAATTCGATTTCAACGGTTCACGGTTACTTAGGTGTTGAACATAGTATATGTTCTTCAAGTCGAAATTATTTTAATTAAAGGAAACTCTTATGGAGTTAGCGTCCTTTCCACTAAAACCAATGAAAAAAACAAAGCTATCCGATAGCGTTGCTGAAGAGCTGGAAAAGCTGATTATTAACAACACGCTCAAAGAAGGGGACACATTACCTTCCGAACGTGAACTAATGGGAGCATTTGATGTTGGGCGACCGTCAGTACGTGAAGCGTTGATAAAGCTATCTCAAAAAGGTTTAGTTGAAATAAAGAGCGGTGAAAAAACGCGCGTGACCAAGCCATGTACGGAAACGTTGATGAACAATGTTTCTGGCCTTGCTATTGCACTCTTGTCTCAAAAAGACGAGAAACATCAATTCGAGCACCTAAGACAACTTTTTGAAATTGCAATTGTAAGAGAGGCTGCGCTTGTTCGTAGCGAAGACGATTTGAAAAAATTACATGCTGTGTTGGAACAAAATAAGGCCCATTGTGAGGACTACGATGCATTCGTGAAGTCCGACATTGCGTTCCATCGTTGCATAATAGACATGATTAATAACCCGATGGTTTCATCCTTGTATGAATCATTGATTTCTTGGTTAATATTGACGCGAGATCCAGCCGATTACACACCGTATCATACGCAGAATTATCATGAGCATGTGATGATTTACACGGCGATTACTGAACGCGATCCAAATAAAGCAGAGCAATGCATGCGAGATCATCTGGATGCGGTAATGAGAATTGAGAAATAGCATTTTAACCTAGGTTGAATAGCAAGACTGAATTTTATCCGTAACATTCTGATTAGCAATATGATGACTTAAAGTATTTGTCTCTTCGGCGCTGTGATATGTCGAAGAGATGGATTGAAAACTTACTGCGAACAAATCGATCCAGTGGGTTGTCATCGAACCATTGGTATAACAGGTATAGTATCGCATAGGTGTCATTTTATGATGTTTGTACTGTGCACGTGAGCAATGATGAATTTGCTCGTTACATTCACCCGAAAAGCAAGGAAGAAGCATGAATAGACATATAATATTGTTAGCTATTTGCAGTGCAAGTCTTGGGGCTAATGCCTCGAATGGGATTGGTGTGCCAGCACAAACAGAACAGTTTGTTTTTGAAAATGGTAAAAATTACGGAAACCCTATCGTTCCAAATTATGCGTGTTATAGAATACACAGCGATTGTAAAGCTCGACTCTGGAGAGCTGTTGGCTTTTGCCGAAGCTCGTGAGTTCAGTTGCTCTGATCATGATGCAAATACTGAAATTGTGATGCGTAAGCGAAATGAGTCCGGCGTTTGGGGGCCAATATCAATCGTTGCAGATCATGGTGGTAAAGTAACGAGAAACCCAGCACCAGTGGTGGATGACCAAGGTAACATTCATCTAGTGTATAACGTCAATTATGACTCACAGGATCTAAGCAGTGAAGCGGCAATTAGTGAAGGAAAAATAAACGAGGACAACAATCGTTATCGCGCCGCTGTTTATTACATTCGTAGTGCCGATAATGGCCTAACTTGGACGGACTATTCTTCTGAGCCTGCGAATATCGATTCAATTGTTCATCCAAACGCAGGGAATGACTCGTTTGAAACAGGGCTTTGGACTTGGTACGCCATTACTCCAGGGCATGCATTGAAATTGGATAATGGAAAACTGCTTTTTCCTGCAAACCATACAGAGTCTAAGCACGGATTTACATCGGGCACTCATCGCCATTACTCCCATTCTTTCACACTTGACACCGCCACCGATACGTTTGTTTTAAATGCAACGGTTGGCCCTGATACTAATGAGAATATGGCGGAACAACTCGATAATGGTTGGGTATATATGAATATGCGTAACTATCATCGTTCAGTCGGAGAAATCCGAGCGGTTTCTTACAGTAAAGATGGTGGCAAGAACTGGATGGGGACGGAATACGATTATGTCCCTCAACCGGGAAGTACAAATTATTGGCGGAATATTGGTTATGACCCCACTCTGATCTCACCACGTGTGCAATCTTCAGTTATACGTTATACATCTGATAAAGATGAGACAGGGGTATCTCGTTTACTGTTCTCAAACCCTGCACACACGTCTGAACGTAAATTTGGCACCCTCCGGCTCAGCTATGATGAAGGAAAGACATGGACACACGCCTACCGCTATAACAGTAGCGTTTCTCAATACAGTGACCTCGTGATTAACGATGACAAGTCTATTGGCATCTTATATGAAGAAGGCTCAACGGGTCATGATGGCATTTATTACATAGAGGCTAACTTAGAGAAAGTTACTGATGCGAAAGATGCCTATATTCCAACCGTAGTTAACCAGCATTACGCCGATGGCGTCTCTCCAATCACCACCCCATTAGGGGCTCCACACCAACTTGAGCTTGATCCGCAAATCGGTGACTTAACGATTACTGTTAACTTTGCTTTGTCTGCGACGGCAAACAGGCAAACAACTCAATTCCTAGCAAGGAAAGGAAATCGACTTTCTAATGACGAAGGGTGGGGTTTATTTATAGAAAGCGGGAAAATAAAATTCCGGGCCAATGAACTTGGTAATCGATATGGAATTCAAGCTGATTTGCCAAGTTCTTTGGGTATAGAAAAGCATACGATAACCACAACGTTTGACCGCACGCCTGAAGCGGGGAGCGAGATAATGAGCATTTACTTAGATGGGGTTAAATTGGCAAGCACACCACTTTATGATGCACTCCAATCTAACACCGCGATAGCATCAAACTCACCGCTGTCAGTCGCTGGGTCAGATGGTGCCCACCCTTTGGATGGTCTAGTGTTTGGGTACTCTGTTTATGGTTATGGACTGGATAGTTCCACCATCGAGAATTATGCGAAGTCACATCTGAAAGATTACGACTTCTCGGCGTTTTTCGATAATCCTGAAAACAACAATTTCGAAGATTTCTTTAAGGATTAATCAAAGACAATCCTACCTCTAATTTTGTTTTAAAACGGCTCACTTCCATTATCCATTCTTCGGTGAGCCGCCCTTTTCAATCTCAACTCCAATCAGCAGATATAGGACGACTATGCCCATGATCCGTTTAAAATCCGATTTTTACCCGATGGAAAACGTAATTAATACTTACAGTTGGGGGAGTTATACGTCGATAGAAGAAATATTTGGTATCAAAAATCAAGATAACCAGCCGCAAGCGGAGCTGTGGATGGGCGCACACCCGAATGGTTGCTCTAAGGTAAAAACGGAAGATGGGACGGTATTTCTTTCCGATTTCATTAGCGATGACGCAACTAACATTCTGTCACCGGAGACTGAGCAAACTTACGGTGAACTGCCTTTTTTATTTAAGGTGCTGGCGGCAGAACATCCTTTATCGATTCAGGTTCATCCCAATAAGCGAGATGCGGAAATAGGCTTCAAAAAGGAAGAAAAAGCTGATATTCCACTTACAGCTGCGTACCGAAATTATAAAGACTCTAACCATAAGCCTGAGCTTATCTACGCATTAACACCTTTTAAGGCAATGAATGGTTTTCGTCGTTTGGATGAAATTTCCTCGCTGTTATCGTTAATCGACTCAGTGGTTGTGAATGGTCTCTTAAAGAAGTGCTCGGGAGGTACAGAGTCAGCCTTTCTCAAGTCGGTATTTACTGGACTATTATCGTTAGAAGGTAAGGATAGGGTAGCGGCAATTACTTCCCTTACTAAGTACGCAAAGGCTCACTCTACATTATCGCCTTTTGATCTCATTACTAAGCTGGTGGCGCAGTATCCTAGTGACATCGGCATATTTTCACCATTGTTGCTAAATGTAATTACTCTAGAGCCAGGAGAAGCGATGTATCTTGATGCCAGGACACCTCATGCATATATTGGAGGGACAGGACTCGAGATAATGGCAAGCTCGGACAACGTTTTAAGGGCGGGCTTAACGAGTAAATATATCGATATTGAAGAGTTAGTAAAGTGTACAGATTTTGTATCGAAAAACTTGAACACCCTGATTTTACAACCAACCTTTAGACATGGTGAAATGGTTTATCCAGTGCCAGTGTTAGATTTCAAGTTTTCTATATTATTAACAAGTGAGAACAGAGAGATTCATGTTGCAAGTGCTGAGATTCTACTCGCACTGGACAATGACATGATATTAACTAAAGGAGAGGAGAGTGCGATTACCATTACCAAAGGGAGCTCTGTGTTTATCCCCGCTTATGTTAATCGCTACACCGTATCATCCGTTGGAAGAATTGCTAGAGCCACATCCTCTGGTAATTGAATGAAACAGAAGATGCTCTCACCATTTTTCAGGCAATTAAGCTCCGCCTTTGATAAAGGCAGAGCTTGGCTTAGCCATGAGTCGAGTTAATAATAAATTAAACCGCTTCTATAACGGTACCGGACGTTCTTTGCATGATTTCAGAGGCATAGGCTAAATCACCGATGTAGCTCTTATGGCCAGTATTCTCAACAAACTGACAGCAAGCATCCACTTTTGGCCCCATAGAGCCTGCTGGGAAGCTGTATTGCTTCATCTTAGCAACGGCAATGCGCTCGATTTTCTCTTCTTGCGGTGTGCCCCAGTCTAAACAGACGTGAGTGCCGTCGGTGAGGATCAGCAAATGTTCTGCGCCAAGTTCTTCTGCAATTAATGCCGCTGTCATGTCTTTATCAATCACCGCTTCAAAACCCACATAAGCGCCGTCTTTTTCAATCACAGGTGCGCCGCCGCCACCGCCACAAATGACGAGGTGTTCTTTATCAAGAAGATCTTTAATCGCTTTGATTTCTAATACTTCTTTTGGTGCAGGGGACGGGACCACGCGACGCCAATGTGCGCCATCGGGCTTGACTACCCAATTGTTTTGTTCGGCTAGGGATTTTGCTTGGTCCTCGTTATAGATAGGGCCGATAAATTTGCTCGGATTAGCAATGGCTGGGTCATTTTCATCCACCACAATTCGAGTCAGAATTGTGGTGGTATAACGATCGTTAATGGCCGCATTTAGACCTTGTTGGAATAGGTAGCCAATCATGCCTTGCGTCTCTGCCCCTAAGACGTCAAATGGATATGCAGGGCACTCTTTGTAAGCGTCATTTTGCAGTGAAAGTAGACCAACTTGCGGGCCGTTACCATGAACAATGACTAAGCGGTAATCTTTGCTTAGCTCTGCCAGTGAACGTGCCGTTTGAGCAATACTTTTCTGTTGGTTTTGACAGCTCATTACTTCACCACGTTGTAATAAAGCATTGCCACCAACCGCGACAACAATAATAGGTTTTGACATGTTTAACTCTCCAAGTGACGGAATTAACCGAACGGCTAACAAAGTGAATTTAGTGTATTGAAATGCTTATTTATGGTTGGAGATAAAAATCACAATTCGGTTTTTATTTGGATTTTAGATAGTTTTGTTACGCACCGATCACAGAGTGGGATAATAATCGAAACCGGCAGCGGATATGTGATTCTAATTGCAGGTTTTATAAGTGGTAAATAATAGCAAGTTAACTTGATTAAAATCAATAATATGGTTTTCTCCCCCTGTTTAATGCAGATCTGTCGTGTCCATATTAATTTTAGCCATCATTTGTTGCTTCAAAACCGATACCAAATTCTCATCTCAGTTTTAAGTGTGTATTTACCGTTAAATAAACCTCGTACCAGATAACGGACTAAAACTAATTACCCATAACTTTATGAATATAAAGTGAATTAAATTCTGAAATGAGGGACATGTTATGAAATTACCGACTTCTAGCGCGACTGAACTCAAAAAAGCAAACTTACAGCACATGGTGTCAATGAAAGACTTCTCTGTCGAAGAGATGGATAACATGATGGAGCTGATGGCGTATCTAAAACAAGCGCGTAAAGACAACGCAGTACCACAGCTATTTAAAGGGAAATCAGTTGGGATGATCTTTGAAGCTGGGTCAACACGGACGCGTGTGTCGTTTGAAGTGGCTGCGACGTTATTGGGCGGTCATGGCTTATTCCTATCACCAAAAGATATTCATTTAGGGGGCAAAGAGTCAATTGATGATACCTCACGTGTGCTTTCTCGCATGTGTGACATCATTATGGCGCGTACCAATAGCCCAGAAACATTAGATGGTTTACTTGAAATGTCGACCGTACCGGTTATTAACGGCCTAGATACTCGTTTCCACCCAACGCAAATGCTCGCCGATTTGTTTACCATTAAAGAGCATATTACCGATGGTCGTAAACTGTCTGACTTAACGCTGGCCTTTATGGGTGATGCGACTGACGTATGTCGCTCCCTCATGTTGACGTGTGCCAAATATGGTATGGGCTTTAAGCAAATTGGTCCGAAAAAATATCAGATGCAGCAAGAATGGGTGGAAATGGCGCTGAATTTCTGTGAAGAATCTGGTGGCACCATTGAAATTACCGATGATGTAGAGCGTGTGAGCGATTGTGATGTGGTTTACGGGGACAGCTTCTACTGGTCGACGCAAATGGATGAGAAAGAAGAGCGCCTTGCTGCTTTCATGCCTGATTACGTGATTTCAGAAGAGTTGATGGCAAAAGCCCGTCCGGGAGCAATGTTACTTCACTGTCTGCCCGCTAATGACAAAGAAGAAATTACCCGTGGCGCATTAGAAAGTGAATATTGTGTGGCGTTTGATGAATCAGAAAACCGTCTCACGGCTCAAATGGCAATTCTAGTGTACTTTACCCACAAAGATGAAGTTATTCCTACACAACAAACCATTAAATATCATGAAGATAAAATCACTGGATTCCTTAAAACCTTGTAATCAATTTATTGGCGATATTTAGCTAAAGCCAAACCAGTTTATCTTCCTTTAGCTGGTTTGGCTCTCTTTGCCTACGATTACTCAACTTCATAATATTCATGTATTGAACTGGATATTCACGCATTAATTTGGAGATAGAATGCGATGACAACTAGTATCATTAAGATCTCAAGAAATACTGAAAAGGCTCCATTGAATGTTCACTCTTCTCAATCCGTTGCCTTTTCCCATTATAATAATATTTCTGCCCAATTGCCGATCGATCCAGACACTAATACGCTGGTTTTTGGCGGTGTCGAAGAGCAGGCCAAACAGTGCTTGAGTAATATTAAAACGATTGTTAACAGTATCGACCACACCATGAGCGACGTGGTGAGAATCAATGTCTATCTGAAAAATATTACCGATTTAGATAAAGTGAATGAAGTCTATTGCGGATTTTTCAATATGTATGTTCCTACTCATACTTCTCTCGCTGTCGCCGCATTGCCTTTAGAAGGGGCGTTAGTACAAATGGACGCTGTTATTTCCAATGGTGAGGGAACCTATCCGCAAGAAGCGTGTGACTTAGTAAAATTGGCAAGAAATACACCAAATGCGCCAGTGACGTCACTGTCTACACAAAGCGTTGCTTTCTCTCATTACAGTCACGTGTCAGCACAGCTACCTATTGAGGCGACAACAGGTAATGTGATTGCTGGAGGAGTGCGAGAGCAAACTCAACAATGTTTAAAAAACATTAAAGCCATATTGGAAGGCATAGAAGTGCCTGTTGATGATGTGGTAAAAATAAACGTTCATTTAAAAAACCTTGCGGACTTGGATGCCTTTGATGAGGTGTATACCAGGTTCTTTCCTGACTCATCGATCGCAAGAGCGGTGAATTATATGCCTGCGCGCTCGGTGATTGTGGCAGAGGGGTTACCCATGAATGCCTTGGTGCAAGTCGATGCTACCGTTTCTCATGGTGATGGGACTCCGCCGCAAGTGGTTGAAGATCGCCATGGTATTGTGATTAGAGCTCACAATACTAACAAAGCGCCTGTTAGTGCTTTGTCGTCGCAAAGTGTGGCTTTTTCTCACTACAATAACCTTTCCGCTCAACTTCCTATAGACCCGTCGGTAGGGGCGATTGTGGCCTTTGGAGTGAAAGAGCAAGCCATGCAGTGCCTGAACAATATTACGTCCATTGTAGAGAGTGTTGGTCATGTTATTGATGACGTGGTGAAGCTCAACGTTCAGCTCAATGACATGGAAGATTTAGCGGCATTTAACGACGTGTTACCAAGCTACTTTGATAACACATTGCCTGCAGTGACGGTAATTGGCGTGTCTAGTCTACCCAAGGATGCGGTAATACAAATGGATGCCATTGTGTCTAATGCTGAGGGAACGTCACCGACGAAATCTCAGTAAGTCATATAGTGAATATGACCAAATGGGGCACATTAACATGTGCCCCATTTGATCTGACCTTAGTCTTTAAATCTAATACCTACACTTAATCTAATTTTAACATCTAATCTAATTTCAACACCTTGGCTATTTGCCTCTAAACAAGCTGGCTAAGATGATGAGGTTCGGCTGGCCGCTCACTTGTTGGCTCAATACGCTGTAGATACTGTGGTAAGTAAACAGAGAGATAAGCAAGCGCTAGTCTGTACCCTTCTTTTCCTGCTTCCGAGCTGATCTGGTTTCTTCCCGTTGCGTTATAAAATGTGCTGTAAACCTTATCAGCCGCCTGAAGTGCTATCGCAAAAATATTGTAGTTATTAGGTAAAGCTGGCAGTACAAAATGCTGTTGGTAAAGATTACGAATACGTTCACCCAGCGCTTGGTCATGTTCAAAGTCGGCCTTTCTTAGGTCATAAAACTTGTGTTGCCCAAGCACGAGCTTCGTGGCGACTGGATTATTTTGGTAGTATTGAAAATAAGCACTTTCAATACGCCATGTAATAGCCTGCCAGTTATCAAAAAATGGCGTTTTCTCAATGTTAGCGAGCATGTGGTCAAAGTCACGAAATACATCATCAGCAATACATAGAAGTAATGCTTCTATATTAGG
The DNA here is from genome assembly GCF_055808835.1 of Vibrio sp. GJ43-1. Classification (NCBI taxonomy): domain Bacteria; kingdom Pseudomonadati; phylum Pseudomonadota; class Gammaproteobacteria; order Vibrionales; family Vibrionaceae; genus Vibrio; species Vibrio sp. GJ43-1. The sequence continues at coordinate 602,030 of NZ_CM147885.1, forward strand.
ATAATGGTGATATACCGTTGAAGTGGCTATTTTGGCATGTCTGGCAATATCATAAATAGAAATGTTATTAATATCACTGCGTTCAATTATTTGAAATGTGGCTTCTTTTATTTTTTTAATTTTTTCTGTTTTGGTTATTGATGTCATTGTTAATATCCTACTGCCGTTGGATGAAGGGAGTTGAATTTGACCGATAGAATATATTTAGCCCATCAATGTAAGGCAAATATTAAGATAAACACTACGTCAATATATGTTGCAATGATTGATTAGAATCAATCATTTTCAAAGTAAATGCATAGCTTGTTAATACTGGTATGAGGGTCACGATTTTCTGGGTTAATACACCACTATTACCGATGTCAGATTCCAAGCTCAGTAATAGTAGTACTGGCTTGGTTTAATGGTTTCAAGGCTACACATAACGCCGATTAATACTACTTACCTTGCTGGTTCCATTGGAGAATCTATTATGGAAGAGAAAACAAAGAAAAAACTAGGGCTTGTCGATATTGTTCTTTTTGGGGTATGTACCGTACTGGTTGTGGATACCGTTGCGGCGACCGCAGTGGCTGGGCCGGGGGGAATATTCTGGTGGTTGGTTATTTTGATTTTGTTCTTTTTACCTTATGGCTTAATTACCGCGGAGCTTGCGACAACGTATCCAGCCGAAGGTGGGATCTACGATTGGGTGAAACGCGCATTTGGTCGTAACTGGGGAGCAAGAACGGCGTGGTTCTATTGGGTCAACTATGCCTTGTGGGTGCCTGCGGTATTTTATCTCTTTGCGGTTGTGCTAGCGCAGGTATTAAATACTGAGTTTTCACCATGGCAGATAGCTAAGTGTTTCCATTGCAATGAGTTGGTTGTGCTCTTATATCAGCACCAATGCGTTTGCCGACGCGAATTGGATATCTTCCCTTGGCGCTATTTTGAAAGTGCTTATTATGTCCGTTTTGGGTATTGGCGGTCTGATTCAAGCGTTTAATGGTGAAGTGGCGAACGACTTTAGTGCCAGTGCTTTTGCGCCATCATTTCAGGTTGGTTTTGCTATTCTTTCCGTGATGTTGTTTAACTTGCTGGGTTTTGAAGTGGTGTCTGCAGCGTCGGATTCCATGGAAAACCCGAAAAAAGACATTCCGAAAGCGACGGTACTTGGCGGAATATTGATTGCCTTTTTCTATCTTCTGGCCACGTTTGGTGTGCAAGCAGCACTACCTCTGGATCAAATTTCAGCGTCGGCGGGTTTGTATGAAAGCTTAGTCATCTTATTTGGTATTGAAGGCTTTACTGGTGTGGTTATTAATATTTTGGCGATTTGTTTTATGTTTACCTTGGTCGCGAATATTACCAACTGGTCAGTGGGGGTTAACTATGTGGCGCTTTACGCGGCCAAAAATGACGATATGCCGAAAGTATTTGCTACCACAACTCAGTCGGGTACGCCGAAGGGAGCCGCGATTTGGAATGGTATTGTCGCCACGATCACTATGATTGCTTATGCACTGATTGCCACATTTGGCGGTAACGAAGATCTATTTTGGAACGTATTTTCACTTGGCGCTATCATTCTATTATTGTCTTACGTTGTTATGTTTCCTGCATTTCTTAAGTTGCGTAAAATCGACGCGGTACTGCCACGTCCTTATAAAGTGGCAGGTCAACCGTGGTTAATTCGACTCATGTGTTTTGTGCCAATGTGTTTGTTGATTGGCGGTATTATTACGTTTTTCTGGGTGCCGGGTCAGCCATTTGATTGGACGTACTTCTGGCAAGTAGGGACGGGTATCGGTATCGCGATATTATTTGGTGAAGTGTATATTTTTAGAACAACAAAGCCGGAGCAAGATTCGCAGCCAGTATTAGGTGATTCATAACGTAAAAAATCAAGCCAGAGCGAATGTTCTGGCTTGATTCACATCACAATTCACGACGTGTCATTTATTGAGGGAGCACCACTTGCCCCGCCACAATAGGGAAGAGACTGGTTTGTGGCTTTTTGTCCATGTGTACGGTGGTTTTGGTACCTAAGCAACGTCATACGTGACATCGTACCCAGAGACTTGAGTCGAAGTGACATATTCCGTCTTGCAACGTCGTTCTGTAGTGCTGACGGTGCTATTTTTCTGTGCATTTTCTTGAATCTTTCGACCTGTCATGGCACCAGCAACCGTGCCAACCGCAGTGGCGACAGTTTTTCCAGAACCTCCACCGACTTGATTACCTAATGCAGCGCCTGCGGCGGCGCCACCAAGCGTACCAAGCAGTTTATCTTCATCTTTTATGTCAGCTTGGCGTGTTACGACGACATCGTTGCATACTTGTCGCGGCGTTTTTACTGAGCTGGTTACCGCTTCAACTAACGTGACCGTTGCGTGTGTTGGTGCTTCTTCTTTACAGGCTGAAAGGACAATCATCCCTGTTGCTGCTAGTACCACTGCTTTCATTTTCATTGAAAATTCCTAATTATGTTTTTGTATAGGCAGTATGGTAAGGAGAAAAATGATAGATAAATCAGCAGTAAATGAAGTCTATGTCAGTGTCTGGTGAAGAGTCAGGGCAGTATGAGCATTGTGTAAAAAGCGATAAGGGGTTGGGTAATCATTACGAATAAGGAGCAAGTTACTTGGGAAGACGCGGGAGGAGGTTGGATACATCATGACCTATATTCTTTGCAAACCAACCAGATTTTCTGATGTGGTTAAGGTATGATGCCTGCGTATTAAATATCGTGTGGTGTGCATGCTTTCTTGTCGTTATCATTATCGAGGGTATCTCTTAATGTCAGTGATGTTGCTGGTATTGAGTTTTTTTGCCGTTAGCAATGAAGCGAATGAGGCGATGTCGCACCAGGGCGTTCTCAACTTCAGCCAAACCCCTATCTCATTTGCCACGAACTCACACAAACTGGAAACAGCCACGCAATCTCATTGCTGCGCCTCATTTTGTTTGCTTAAAGTCCCGTGTGGTCAGTCTGTTACTTTTCTAAATCAACATCGAGTAACACGAGCACTTATGCCAAGGGACGAAGCCGAAAAGGCCATTGCTCGCATTCAAACCTTGTTCCGCCCTCCAATCGCATAATCCTTATTAATATCAATTTATTGCGAGTTTTCGCACATCATTAATATTTTTGGAATTATGCCCAATGAAAACACTATTTACTTTATTTACAGCGCTTATGCTGAGCGTGTCTGTGCAAGCGTCAACCTTTGAAGAGGGCACGCATTACACCGTTTTGGATGTTGATAAATCGACGATGCCAAAAGTGACGGAGTTTTTCTCGTTCTATTGTCCACATTGTTACAAATTTGAAGCTGTGGTTGAAAATTTAAAGCCCGCACTTGCAGAAGGCGTTAAGTTTGAAAAGGTTCACGTTGCCTTTATGGGTAATGACATGGCTGTGCCAATGGCGAAATCGTACGCGACGATGGTGGCACTCAAGGCGGAAAAAACCATGGTGCCCGCGATGTTTAACCAAATCCATGAGATGAACAAAAGACCGAACAATGAGCAACAGCTCCGTCAAATCTTCTTAGATAATGGTATTGACGCGAAAGCCTTTGATTCGGCATACAGCAGCTTTGTGGTTAACTCAATGCAGAAGAAGTTTGATAAGCAGTTTGAGGCCAGTACATTGACGGGCGTTCCCGGTGTGTTGGTCAACAATAAGTACATTGTTCAGCCGTCTGGAATCAAAAGCTATGATGAATACAATGAGCTCGTGAATTACTTGCTCACCCTTTAATGGGGGTTACACATCGTTGATAAAGAAAACCAGAGCTTTGACTCTGGTTTTTTATTTGAGGCGAGAGCCCTATAACAGACCCCGAGGATGCGTTAGTTAATCGCCGGGGTAAACTATTATTAATAGGCTTGGTTTCATGATTTATGTTGAGGAGAACTAACCATGAAAAAGGCCGCTTAGAGGGGCATTTTTATAGGGAATACTGACGCCATACGCTTTACTGTAAGCGGCGAGAATTTGACCTATTGGCCCAACATTTTCCATTAATCGTCCTCCTTTTTCCGTGGCGAGCTTTGTATTGTTTCCCCCTATCAGGACAAACGGGAGATCGGATGAACTGTGCGCTTGGCCATCGTCCATTTCTGATGTAACCATAATAATGGAGTTATCAAATAAGGTACTGCCGCCAGTATCTGGCATTGTTTTTAATAGCTCTATCAAGCGCGTCACTTTGCTAAGGTACCAACGGCGATGTTGAATATAAATCGGTAGCGTTGCTGAACTATAGTGCGATGCATCATGGGGTACTGTCCTACTGACGCTCTCGACGACCTTTGAGTCATTTGAAGTGCCGAGTTGTAAAGACACAATGCGTGTTTTTTCACACGATAACGCTAGGGCAGCATTGGCGACCTGTAGGTCTGCTCGCCTGTCACGACCTTCTGCGGTACTTGAAAATATACTTGTGTTGCAGGTTTTTCCTGCGTTACCAATAGCATTATTCAATTCGGTGTTTACGTCTTGCGATGTCGTTCTGAAAGCATTCGTTTTTGCTGCTTCTAAGCCGCCAAGTTGTTGCTCTAAAAGCTCAATATCTGGAATGGATTTGGACAGTAGCGCGAGTTTTCTGCTCTCAATCGAGTTGCCCTCCGATATGTCTCCCCAAATAAGTCGTTAAAGATGGCTTGAGGATCATCATTGTGCATGAGAGCGCCATTTAAGTTACGGCTTGTGACAAATCCGCCATGGCCCCAATAGTTCGTATCTACCCCGAGGCGTAAAGCCCTTTTGGGCATTCCAGAGGAAAAGTAGTTCTCAAAGTGAAAATCAATAGAGCCTTGACCGACATTTTCCTGCCAAACCCCTTTATAGCCATCATGTCCGGTTCCTCCGGTACTTTTACATCCCGAAAAGAACACGATATGGTCTTTGTACTGCTCTAACTCGGCGGTGCAGTCATTCATTTCTAGACCATTTGAGCTTTGTTTGGGATGCCATTTTCCTCTAGGATAACCATCAGAAAAGTTAACAAAGATAAACTTGGTATCTGAATTGTTTGTTGTGGTACTTTTTGCAAAGGTTGGGAGAGTGCAAAACCCTAATCCGACACCAGCCGCTATACTGGTTTTCAATAAGTTGCGTCGCGATTGATTAAAATGATTTGTCATGTTGTTACTCCTCGCGCTCTAGCACTGTATCGGAACTTAAGATATTGATAATTAGCTGTTTAAACTGTTCAAAAGATGCAAGCTTGTTGTATAAAGTACTATATTCAGGTGAATTAGAGCCTAATGTGTAAGTCATGTAATTTTTCACAAAGGTTTTTTTAGCATCAGTACTGATGCTCAGCGCTGTCGCCATATCACCAAGTCCACTAATTGCGACATCTTGGTTATCAATACCGCTAAGTGTCCCCGATGTCTCTAACAACACATTTGGATATTCTTCGCCGGATAAAGAGATATAGTCTTCGTAGGTACGATAACGACCATTTTTGTCTAGTACGTCATAAGCAAAGCCGATATCGTTCATTTTTACATGACAGCCCCAACAGCTTTGACTTGGCCCTGTAGCTTGAGTCCAGAAGTCACGCGTTGACACCTCACCGATTACATCATCGGGTGCGGCCCCTGAGGGGACAGATTGATTCCAGCCAAGTAAAGAGTGTTGCACCATGCGGCCACGAGGAATCACTCGAGTTTTATCACTGGTACTATATGCCACGGCAATTGCTCCTAGGCTTAGTAAACCTTTACCGCGCGTTGGTGGGATAGTGACGGCCTTGAAATCGGCGCCAAATGAACCAGATAGGCCATAGTGCTGTGCAAGGGAATGGTCGACAAAGGTTGTTGTGGAAGACATTAAATCTTCAAAGCGCCCTTGATTATCGTCAAATACAGCATGCTCAATGTAGTGCCTAAATTCCTCTAGCATGGCGGTACCGATTTCTTTACTAAGGCCTTCTCGATCGACAATGACTCGGTCATCACTAAATTCGAGCGTTTGCATCATAAAGTTAGCGAACTGCCTTTTCGCATTGTCATGGTTTAGCATGCGAGTAATTTCGTTTTTGAGAACGTTAGACTTAAGTAACTCGTTGTTCTTAGCAAGAGCCCAAAGCACATCATCGGGCACGCTTCCCCATAAGGTATAGGAAAGAATCGTAGCCAGTTCATAACTGTTTAAGCTGTAGCGGTGGTTAGCATTAGAGGCGCCCACCTCTCGACGATAAAGAAAGTGTGGTGACACCAACATCGCACTTAGGTTTTGTTTTATTGTAGGCACATCTTCGCTGATATACGTTTTGATCTCACTATCAGTGAGTGGTCGATGGAACAGTTTTTCTGCGGTATTTGTTAGCCATTTAGGTAGGCATTCTGAGTCACCTTCGCCGTGAGGGCCAATGTATTTCCAATGGTCACCGGGTCGATACTCCTTCTTAATCGGTTCAATATTAGGGCCGACCCAGTACATAGATTCATAAATATCACCTTTATGAGAGACTCGAGTCCCTGAAGTTGGATAGTTGATTTCGCTGTTCCAAGGTTCAACGGAGCCAGTATTGATCTCACACCCACTCGCGGCGGAAATATCGAGATTGTCCTGAACAAAGAGTGCGGAATTCAGGTACGCATTGAGTTTGTCACTTGTTAGGTAGCCGAGGGATGGAGGGTTGTCATAGAGAGAAGACACGGAACGTTCATCTAATGGCAATACATTCGGAGGAACGTGAACCCCTAACAGATCTTGTATGGAGTTAATGTACTCTTTACGCGTCAACATACGAATATGTCGCTTGCCATAAACATCGTCACGTGGTGCGATATTTCCTAATGCTTCAGACCACAGTTCGTCCTCTAAGTAACGAGACATCGTTTTCTGACACTGTACGTCGCAAGTGACACCAAATCGAATCGCCATTTTGTTCAGCTTCTGACTGATAATGTTTGGGTTGGTCGCGTACTCAGCTAACAACCCTTCACTAGGACCATCAGTTAGCTTTGATTTATACCCACCATTATGACAAGCCGAGCAGCTCTGAGAGTCCATTTGTTTGAAGTAAGATTCATCAGAGCTGTGCTCGTTATAGCGCCAACTTAGTGAAGCTGGGTCTGTTTCAGAAATGGCAAATGTCGCAGACATTGGATCAGGGATAGCGGACTGAGTGAAAGGCAGCACGGTGTTGTAATTGGCGTTTGGTATCGTTGCATTGGTTGTCTTGCTCCAATCAACTGAGATAATTTCGACCGTTCCAGTATCAGACGTTAAAAAGAGCGAAGCTTTATCAGGAGCATTGCTCGGTTTAGCTGGCGTTTTAATCGTCAATGAAGACGATGAGCTTTCAGCTTTACCTGGTTATCTTTACTTGAGCTGAAGTTTCGTCTTCGCCATCACTGACCATGACTTGAAAGAGGTATTCCGTATCTTGTGATAGAGGAGGAATAGAAAAGTAGGCGATAGCTTGATCTTGATTGTTGATAGCGACATCGGGACCACTTTCCTGTGTCCAGTAGTAAGATAATGGGTTGCCATCTGGATCGAAAGACTTACTCGCATTCAGTTCGACTTGCGGGGCTGGAGATTGAATGGAAACGTCACTGCCTGCGTCTGCGACTGGAGGGGTGTTACTTGGGGGAGGCTCTACCGAACTGCATTGTTCTGAGTCCAGCAAGGGAAGCCAAGGTGCTACTCCCCAGTTTGGTTGTGTGTCCTCTGTAGGGCCGTTCACGTCAGGTACATCGTTACTATTTGCCCACCATTTCGCTTGAAAATGATTGGATTGGTAGCAAACTTCGGCGCCACCACTATAGTTTTGGGGCTGCCAATCTTCTATAGCGAGTACATTACTAGAGAAGGAAAGTAATGCTGTAGTGACTAAAGCACTTATTACGTTCTGCTTCATAACATTTAGGTATCCTATTTTAGGTGAAATAGACCAGATATCTCTCTGGCGTGTTTAACACGAACACCATTGGGAATAATGGTATTTTACGATGCCATTATTGATATTAATGGCATTAATATTTGTATGGTCTTTATGCAAGTGACTTTATAGACTGAAAATTAAAATATGCTAGTTTAATTGAGTTTTTGTTCTTCCTGTTCGTGAAAAATGGAACGAATCACAAAGGTTTAATCTAATTGTATTAATGTCAATAATAGTGATTACGACATAATGTGCATGTGGATTTATGTTCGTGAATATAAGAATAATGTTTTCCATAAAGTTTGTATTTTGTTTGCCTATGAATATTCATAAACGGTTGGTGACCATACGTGTGAGTTGTCTAAGAATACGTGTGAGGCTTATTGCTATACCACGCTGATAGGTTAATGATGTTACTGTTGCTATGTGTAATCTTTCAGTGGTGAATAAATGGCAATAAAAACAGTTGGTTAATTCTATTTTGGTTATTGATGCGAACAGGCGGCTTAGAAATAGGGGGGCCCTTAAGTAGGGTCTTAAACGTATTCATAAACGTAGCGGATTATGGGGGATGACTTTCATTGACATGTTGTTAGACGTTATTTTAAGTATTCTATAAATAGTGGTGTAGGTTATAATGCGAAGAGGTGCAAGAGTAAATATAGGTCATGCTGTCAATGGTGAGTAAGTTGTTGTTCGTGAGTGTGTAATTTGCTCACTTTTCGTTATTGTTTAATTTTGACGTAGAGTTTGTTTGGCTGGCAAATATGTAACACAATGTTAATGCGGCAGGTTTTTGAATAGAGGTGAATGTGTTTATCTAACTTAATGTGCTATTTGCTATTTGCTATTTGCTATTGTATAGAGGGTGTTTCGTTATCTTTGAATCTATTATTAGAGGCTCAAGCCTCACGTTATATTAAGGTGTGTACTCAATGCAGAATAAGTTCGATAAGTAATGTCAGGCAAGCGTATTCTAGTATACAGTGAGTAATAAGTGCGTTGCACTGGCATCAAACTCGATAGTGACGACAATAGTTAGTGAATTACCGATATTTCCCCCTAGTGATTGTCGCCACTCATTGAAAGGCCAGAGCTTTTACTCTGGCTTTTCTTTCTCTATGTTTTTTTCTTCAGCGTAAACATTTGATAGCCATACTCACCTATCGAGTGATTAAACACGTCAACCTCTCTAGCAATGTCTTTCAATGCCGTGGACTCTGCCATAGTTGGAGCAAGAGTTTCAATGCGACGCTTCAGTGGTTCATAGTAATTTTCCCATGCCTCAAGGCTGAGTGTGAAGTGGCTTACCACTTCGTATCCCGCAGCCGTCATTTGCTCAAGGCGAGTCTCGACAGTTTGCATGTCGGGGTATTCACTTTGGAAGAATGATTGCGCTTTTTGGCTTGGTGAATCGGTTAACCAGACCATGTCACTTACCATAAGCAGACCGTCGCGCTGTAATAAAGGCCTCCATTGCGATAACGCGTTGGTGACGCCCATTATATAGGCGCTGCCTTCCGCCCAGATAAGCTCAAAGCTTGAACTCTCAAACGGAAGCTCCGTCATGCTGGCGCAAACTGGGGTAACTTGTGATGATAGCGCGGAGGTTTCTAGTCGCTGTGTAAGCTGATCTAGAGCGCTTGGCTCATTATCTACCGCAGTAATTTCAGCCCCACTATGGGTTGCGAGTATTGTCGTCGCGAGTCCTTTCCCACAGCCGATTTCAAGAATTTTCTTTGGAGTGCTTGGAAGCGCTTTCAGGGCGCGTAAAGTTTCGCTCTCGCTGCCTGGACCCCATCGTTCGAGTGTTTCAAAGACAGTCATAAAGTCTGCCATGTATTGTTCATGTTCATTCATGTTTTTTGATAACCATTTTAATCGCAGGGCTTCTTTCTCGTTAAAGCCTTGCTTCTTTAACCAATCTAAATGTGCATCGGGGGCAAGTTTGTCGGTTTGTTCATGCCAGCTTCGGGTATCCCCTTCACCCAACATTGCCGCCAGCAGTTGACGAGATTGTTGCTTTTGCGCAATCTCTTCATCTAAGGCTTTTAACCGCTCGAGTAGCAAGTGCCGATCTACTTTTGCTTGTAAGCAAGATTGACACTCTTTAAGCGTCAGTCCACCAGCTTGTAGGCGCTGGATCAAAAGAATTCGTTGCACATCATGGTCGTTATAAACGCGATACCCATTATCGAGTCGATGACCTTGGATAAGGTCTTGCTTCTCGTAATAGAGCAGTGCGCTGCGCGATAGCCCGACTTTGCTCGCTAACTCTGAGATTCGATACACGTTAGTACTCCACATCATTGATGTATTAACTGGACTGTAAACTATGAAGCTATAGACAGGTCAAGACCAAGTTAGTCCTGTTTTATCTAGTTGTCTAGTCATTCGAGTGATGCTAAAGGTTATGAGCAAAGAATGGCTAATCAGTATGCAAAATAGGGTGAGAGTGCCTTTATGTCTAATGCTATGGTGCTGCCAAGATACTGATCTTCTCTTGCATCTTGGAATGCATCAAGTCGTTTGTAGATAGTAAAGTAGCGCTTGATATTTGCCACATAGTTGACTAGGTTCTTTGCTAATGTTTGCTTTGGCGACAATCTCGACATTGTTGAACCATTTATTGGGGTTGTAGCCTTGTTTCTTAGCCAGTGCTCTCATGCGGCGGATTTTAGCAGGACCCGCATTGTATGCGGCTAAGCTGAAGTAAACTTTGTCTTCTTTTGAAATCTCTGGTTTATCGAAATAGCGGTCATGGATAAACCGCAGATACTTTGCTCCTGCATGAATATTACTTTCTAAGTCGTTGACATTATTGATGTCTACATACCAATCTAGCGCAGTCTTTGGCATGACTTGCATGATGCCGACAGCCCCTCTATGCGAGACTTTAGAGTGATCTAGGGCGGACTCTTGAAAGGCTTGTGCGAGCAAAATCATCCAATCGATGTCGTATTTATCACCATACTGCCCGAAGAGTATTTCTAGTTTTGCGCGTTCTTGGTTTTTTATCGGGTTGGATGCTCGGTTCATCCAATTGGTCTTTTTTAGGTAGCGATTATCAATGACATTTCCCAGTAGCGTCCCTTGCTTTGACGATGCGAGATAGCTGTTAATGGTTTTGCTTAGAAGTGGGCTGTCTTTCCTCATTGCCCAAGCCACTTCGCCTTTATTACGAAGCGCTATACTGTCGTGAATTTGTATTTGACTGCTTAATTGGGTCCAGAGTTTGAGTTTATGGTTGTCGACGATGGTTGCGGTGATCGCGCTAGATTCGAGTAGCGTTAACAAATCTAAGTCTTGCAAATTGTCATCAATGATTCGAATCGTTATCGGTTTTCTGCCACCGCGTTTAAGCATTTGATTGACATTTTGTACGCTGTCTAAATGGCTAGACCCCGCTTTTACCCACACTTGTTTCCCTGCTAACTGCTCAATTTTCGTTAAAGCGGGCATGGATGGATGCGTGACTAAATATTCCGTCACATTTCGTCGAATGGGCTGGCTGAAGTCTACCTTCCTCAGCCGTTTTTCTGTGATGGTTAAGTTGGCGATGGCAATGTCTCCCAGACCTTGCTCAATATTGTCGATGATATCTGAGCGTTTGACCGGAACGACAATGACCCTTAACAGTGGGTGACTTTTTTTAATAGCGCGTTCAAAGTGCTGGATATGCTCTGCCGTAATACCCTTCGGTCGCCCATTTTCCATGTGATAAAAACCGAGATCGGCTGAGACTAAAATACGGATCACGCCCTTTTTTTGCATGCTATCAAAGTCACCTATGTAAGTATTTAAGGTCGAGGTGGGTAACTCAAGTGAAAAAGAAACCGGAGTTACAAACAACGCGAAAATACAAACGCTGGATAATATAGAGAACTTAAAAGGTTTAAACATGTACAACGTACCTCATGTTAAATACGGTTGGGCGTTAATCACGGGATCACACTTTGTCATCGACAAAGCGCCGTAAAAATAAGTGGTTTGGTGGGCGCTATACGCTACGCGATGAACGTTTTATGGTGTGGGAGGATGTGATATTTCGCTCTCAAGTGGGCACTTATTCCAAGCCAGCTTGTTGTTGCTCGCCCGTTAAGGTGTGGTAGAGCCATTTCACGGACTCCGCTTCGCTCTGCTCCGCAGGATAGATTAACCAGTAGTTAATAGGTTCAATGACTCCCGGAAAAGGCAGGGTTTTAATGGGAAGGAGTTGTGCTTGTTGCAGGGCAAATTGTTTAGGACACAAACACAGGGCTTCTGAGCGAGCCACCAGTGATAGCATGGAGGTTATCGATGTTTGTGTTGATAAAATTTTGCGTCTTATCGGTGGTCGGTTATAGAACATTTCAAACAGAGAAGCATTTCGAAACTGATAGTTCAAGATGACATGAGATTCACGCAGGAACTGGGCTTCAGTAATGCTGTCACTTACTCTAGGGTGATTATTGGCAGCAACCACAACCATTTCATCTTCAAATAAAAAATCGTTGCAACTATTGGGCTCGGTGATCTGGAATATATCGATGATCGCATCAGCATTATGAAACTTTAGTGTCTCATAGCTATCACTGCTTCGATATAAGATGTCTACCCACTCGATGTTATATCGAGTGGTGTCATTATTCACTTTCTCTGAATCTTTTATATGCTTGTAAATCAGGGTTTCTGGAGCGTGAACGATGAGCGTTCTCGAATTGGGCTTTTGCTCGTTATAGATGCAGCCCTCAATGACGTTGTCAAACTGAGAAATGAGCGGTGACACTTGTTCGATGAGTTGCTGAGAGTGAACGGTGGGGGCAATTCCTCGCCCTTGGCGTACAAAAAGAGGGGTATTTAGATCGGAGGAGAGTTTTTTAATGGACTGGCTTACTGATGCTGGTGTCACTCCTAATGCTTCCGATGCGCGACTGATAGAGCGGTGTTGGAATACCGCGACAAACACTCGAAACAGGTTTAAATCGATATTGTGATATTGAGTCATAATACGGTCATCTTTAGTAAATTAGCCGAGTAACCATCCTTGGCTATGTTATTAACTATAGATATTTATTGCTATGAAGCTGAAAATTCTTTCTCTAATGCGTCCAATGTTGTTCTAGAGACTAATTGACCTTCAATGTAATAGCTGATGGTATCGCCTTCTTGAACACCAATGACTTTTGAAGATTCGCCATTACTTAATACCACTTCCATTTCAATGGTATTTTCGTCTAGATAACGGATCGTTCCGTTATTCGGCTCTGTCATCGTTAGGGGATCAATGGGCGCGTCGTGTAGGCTTGAGTCAACTTTATCGTTAACTTCAATATAAGTTTCAGTTTTAGAGTCAAAAACGTGAGTCTTCCCATTGATTGGGTTGGTACCAGACCAAAACTCAATAGAGTTCACCACGAATACATCGGATAACAATGTGAAGCCATACACAGGAGACAATAAAAAGTTAACCCCTGCTCGAGCGTAGCGGTTGTCAACGACCTTAACGTTAAATCCCATCAATTTCTCTGTCACGGCGTTACTACCCACGCAGCCACTTAAAGTAATAGAAGAAGCAATTAATAGCGCGAGTTTGATTTTGGTATTCATAATTTTCCTATTTGTCAGTCTAAAGTCTTGGTCGCTCACTTCATTCGCAAATCGCGTGTGTAGATAAGGTCTCAACAGTGCTGAGCGACAAGGGAGGCGGAGTCTATAACCAGCAAACATAGTGATAAATGGGAATGGATTAAGAAACAGTTAACGATAGCTTAAAGGTTAGTATGAGTACGATTTATGACTTTTAATCATGCGGTTACCTTTTGTTTAGCTCGTGGAAGGACATACAATGAAACATTTTGGTGTTATTTTTACGATTTTACACATAGGGTCATAAACATAGCTGCGCTTACTTAACGTTATAACGGAGAGTTAAAGGGCTGCAGTGACAACGCGACGTTTGGATATATAAAAAAAGCGACCGTGCGTGTCGTCTTAGAACGGTATGAAAAGTTAAAGTCTGAGGCGATCTTTGCTACAGTTCGTCGCGAACGATAGGGGTGAGTGACGGGAGTAACAAGTGGAAGAGATTTATTTTGCTGGTGGTTGTCTATGGGGCGTGCAGGAATTTATGCGCCATTTACCCGGTGTCATTTCAACGCAAGCAGGCCGTGCCAATGGTTCTGCAGAGACGACTTTAGCCAACTATGACGGTTATGCGGAGTGCGTTCGGACTCAGTTCGACCCGAAACGGGTATCGGTAGAGGCGTTAATGGGTTACTTTTTTGAAATCATCGATCCTTACAGTATCAATAAACAGGGTGATGATGTTGGAGAAAAGTATCGAACGGGTGTTTATAGCCTTGATTCAGAGCATTTAGTTAAGGTGAAGCGTTATCTACAAGCGCGAGAAGATGTGGATAGGATTGCGATAGAAGTACTGCCGTTATCTAATTATGTGAAAAGTGATGATGAACATCAAGACAGGCTAACAGTACACCCCAATGATTACTGCCATATTCCGCAAAACATTCTGCACCGATACAAAAAGCGTTAGCGACGACTTTTTTCTCTGGAACTGTAAAGAAGAACACCAGGCTTGAAGAAGAACACGGACGGGCCGCCAGTGTTCTTCTTACTTTTTATTTCTTATTGTATTTACCCAAGCTGTCGGTCACAAATGAACGATGGCGCACTAATAGCCACAAGAGCCCTCCTGTTATACCAACAAACAGCTGAATAGCGCCTAAGTTATTGATCAGGGATTCAGGATGAAGGGACACTAATACCATGCCAATGGAGCCGCAAATCATGGCGAAAAACTGAATTAGAGCCACGGCAGAGCCTGTGTCGTGATCTTGTTGGTCTAGCATTAAGTTTGTTCCCGGCACTCGCATAGCAATAACCATCACCGTGGCTGGCGCTGCGATGCAGGCAAAAAGCCAAGGAGAAGTGTCGCCAATGGTGAGGGTGAGGATGCCAGCAATCGCGAGTAGTACAAAGCAAAGCGAAATGACGTTTTGTACTGATATGTGGCGAGACAGCTTCATATAGATTGTTGGACCAAAAGAAGCACACATGGCATTAAAGGCAAAGGCGTAGCTAAACTCTTGTTCCGTTAGGCCAAACCCATTGATATAGATATAAGATCCGCTAGCAAGGAACGCCATGAGTGCCATCGGTGTCACGGAAAAAATGGCGAGCAATGCAACAAATCTTGGGTTTTTCATGACAACACCGAGTCGGCTCCATGACCGAAGCATTGAACCATCGTATTTGTTTTCGAGTGTTTCTCTGTAGCAAAATGCCAGTATAGAGGCAAAGCCCCCAAATACTGCGAGTGTGACAAACATCATTCGCCATGATGCAATCTGCAGCAAAAAGGCCCCAAGCACTGGTGCAATCATCGGGGCGATGATCACTAGTGACATAATGGTGGCCATTATCTTTTCTCGTTCCCTACCATCATAAAGGTCTTTAACAATGGCCGTTGCCACCACGGTAATGGCACTGCCAGCAAAGGCTTGTAGAACGCGCGCAGCAATGAGTTGCTCAATACTACCCGCTAAGGCACAAAAGAGGCTCGCAAGCATATAACCACCAATACCCGTTAATAATATCGGTTTGCGTCCAAACTTCTCACTGAGTGGCCCCCAAAATAGCAGACCGATAGCGTAGGTCACAAAATAGCTGCTAAGGGTCAAATTGACCATGGCTTGCTTGGTATCAAATACCTCAACCATTTGTGGTAATGCAGGTAAATATAAATCGATGGTGAGCGCTGGAAAGGCACTAATAATAACCAGAAAAAAGAGCATGCCTTTTTGACCTAGTATCGGTTGAGGTTTTTTCAAATGGTAACTCCTGAATGCGTCCGTGAATATTTTGTTGTTGAGACGTTTAAATGGATGAATGGTTGATGAGTACGGTCCGAACTTAACTAATAAGCCAGGTTGTTGTTAACGCGTTTAAGCAGGGCGCGTAAGGTTTCGGATTCGTCGTCCGAAAACCTAGGTGAGCATATCGTTGATCATGCCCATTTCGACCTCGTCTAATCGCTCAAGCAGTTTTAACCCTTTGTCACTTAGCATGAGTTCGACTGAACGTTTGTCAGTAGTGCTTGCCTGTTTGATGATCAAATCTTGTTTATGTAGTCGCGCGACGATACGGGCAATTTGCGCTTTGTCGCGGTTCATTGACTCCACGAGCATTTGCTGTGACGCCCCTTGGCTGTCTCGAATATCACTCATCGCTTTATGTTCAAGCGGAGAGAATTCAACTTTCTGGCGAGTGACTTCCGCCACCATTTTCCCACGAGTCTTCATGCGAATTTCACGCAGGGTATGGCTGATGTCTCGGTATGTTGTCATTGATTGCTGAGATATTTGGTTGATTTAGTCAACGATTGTCGGCTTTTTAGTTGATTTGGTCAACTAAAAAGCCGAAGAAGGCGCCTTATATCCGATATCGAACGGCAACAATATCAAACTCGTCTATTGATAACGTTCATACCATAGTCATAAAAACATCGAAAAACCGTCAACTAGTTGCGTTGAAATAGCAGTCAAATAAATGAAAGGTGATTCGGAGAAACGTTATGGCGATGATTGCGCCGGAGCTGACCGTTGTCAGTGAAACTAGTAATGTAGTCACACCCCTATTAGGGCGTAAGGTGCTGGAGACTCGAGCACTTACCAAGTCGTATCAAGACGATAAAGTAGTGCTAGATGGCATTGATTTTACGCTGCATGCTAGGTGAGTTTGTTGCGATTGTTGGTCGTTCTGGTGCGGGTAAGTCAACGTTATTACACACACTTAATGGCACGATTGCAGCGACAAGTGGTGAGATCTTAAATGTCCACACAGACCAATCTACGGACAACGTTTTGTCGATGACTCGCAAGGAACTTCGCGATTGGCGAACACACTGTGGCATGATTTTTCAAGATTTTTGCCTCGTACCGCGTCTTGATGTGATTTCAAATGTATTGCTTGGACGTCTGAGCCACACCTCAACATTTAAGTCGTTATTTAAAGTATTTAGTGATGAGGATCGAGCGGAAGCCATTCATTTACTCAAGTGGCTAAACATGCTGCCTTATGCCCTTCAACGAGCGGAAAATCTGTCAGGCGGTCAGCAGCAACGGGTCGCTATCTGTCGAGCCATGATGCAAAACCCTAAGATTCTGCTAGCAGATGAGCCCGTTGCCTCACTTGATCCCAAAAACACCGTAAGAATTATGGAAGCATTGCAAAAAGTCAGTACTGACGGCATCGCAGTGATGGTGAATCTTCATTCTATTGAACTGGTTCAACAATACTGCACGCGCGTCATTGGTCTGGCAAAAGGACGAGTGATATACGACGGACATCCGTCAGGATTAAATGATGACGTTTTACATCGCCTGTACGGTGATGAACTCGATCAGGTTGGCTGATCACAAACAATTTTGCTGACTGGCACCTCGGCCACCAGCGATCATAATGAACAAGGAAGACAAAATGAATAAGCTTTTTTCAGTAGGTTGTGCCATTGCGGCTGCCCTTTCTTTTAACGCGCAGGCGTCTGCACCAAATGAAATTAACCTCGGTATTTTAGGGGGGCAAAATGCAGCAGCACAGATCGGTGATAATCAATGTGTGGCAACGTTTTTCCATAAAGAGCTGGGCGTAAAAACCAACATACGAAACTCAACAGACTATAACGCCGTCATTCAGGGACTATTGGGCGAAAAAATTGATCTCGTGATCAATATGTCGCCAAAATCTTATGCGGAGATTTATCTAAATGACCCGAACGCGGTCGATCTTGTGGGTATTACCGTCGATAACAGTGATGACTCACGTGGTTATCACTCGGTGATTCTTGTTAAAGAGGACAGTCCGTATCAGTCCATTGATGACCTTAAAGGTACGGCTTTTTCATTTGCCGATCCTAACTCAACGTCAGGGTTTCTTATTCCCAATAATCAGTTAGAGACTCGCTTGGGAGGCAATATGGATAATAGCTTCAATAACTATTTTACATCCGTTAGCTTCTCCGGTGGTCATGAGCAAGACATTGTTGGTGTACTTAATGGGCAGTTTGATGCTGCAGTAACCTGGTCTTCAATGCTCGGCGATGCTCAGCAAGGGTATACCGCGGGCGCACTACTGCGCTATATGAGCCACGACCCTAAATTGATGGATAAAATCCGTATTATTTGGGAATCACCACTTATCGCCAATGGGCCAACAATTGTTAGCAACAAGCTTGAGCCTCAGTTTAAAGACGACTTAGTTGCGGCAGTGAAGAAACTCGCTAAAGAAGACAATGAGTGCTTTAGCAAGGCCGCGGGAGGGAAGTTACATCTTGCTGATACCAGCGTTGCAGAATATCAGTCGATCATTGATTTAGTGAAGGCGACGAAGTTTGCTCAGAGATAGTCGGCTGGTTCAACGATGATACGTTAATTTAATAATAAAGCGTTTGCTTCGCGATAATTTCTTTTCCCACCCATAGAGGGAGAAATGCCGACTTGGTCTTTGCTCCCGCTATCTCATTTTGGTTTTCATCATGTTGTTTGAACACTATTACCAACAGATTCGACGTAAGCAGAAAGTGGACGCATTTATGTGGTCTGCCATGTTTATGGTTTTATATCTTATTTCCGGGCATTTTGCCGAGTTTAGTCTTGGTCAGATTATTCATAATGCCCCTGCGTTTTTTGACTATATCTTGGATACGGTTCCGAATCTGTCTTGGGACGTTTTGTTTGCGGGGCGAGATGAAGCAGGACACGCAGTACCTGGCTCTCTTATTTACTGGGGTTATCGGTTACCTATTCAGCTTCCGCTGCTTTGGGAGACGCTGAATGTAGCAATGGCTGCGACGCTTGTGTCTTCGATTATTGCGATTATTTTGGCGTTTCTCGCGGCGGGCAATGGTTATGCGCCGCCATCAGTTCGTATGGGTGTGCGCGCTTTTGTCGCGTTTTTGCGCACGATGCCAGAGTTGGCGTGGGCGGTCATGTTTGTGATGGCTTATGGTGTGGGTACGTTCCCTGGATTTGTGGCATTGGCTTTACATACGGTTGGGAGCTTGACCAAACTCTTTTATGAATCGATTGAAACGGTATCTGATAAACCGATTCGCGGGTTAACGGCCGCAGGAGCAAGTCCGTTGCAGCGTGTGAGGTTTGCATTCTGGCCTCAGGTCAAGCCGATTGTTCTTTCTTATGCCTTTTTGCGGTTTGAAATTAACTTTCGTTCGTCAACCATTCTTGGGTTAGTAGGGGCGGGAGGCATTGGGCAAGAATTAATGACGAATATCAGTTTAGGTCGTAATGACCAAGTCAGCATGACATTACTGCTGATCATTCTTGTTGTGGCCTTGATTGATATGTTGTCCGGGTTTTTGCGCAAGCAAGTTATCAGCGGAGAGATAAAATGAGCACTTTAACGTTGCAACAAGTAAAACAAGAAAATAAAGAAATTTTTGCAAGCCAAGGGCGTTATCTTCGCGTGGTCATTATTGCCGCCTTAGCTGTGGTGGTTTATTACCTAACATTTTTTGCCTTTTTCGGTGTTACACAACAGCAGTGGGAAATGGGAAATAGCAAAATTAGCAGCTATTTTTTGCATATGTTTGTTTGGCGTGACTTTTGGAATTGGCCGTTTGCGTATTATTTTTCTCAGATTGGAATCACGCTCGCGATTGTACTCGGTGGCACGTTAACCGCTTCTGTTGTGGCGCTTCCCCTGTCATTTTTTGCGGCGCGTAACGTTATGACTCGGCCCCTTTGCGATAATCGCTCTATTTATTCGCCGTATATTTGATGTGCTTCGTGGTGTCGATATGGCGATTTGGGGGATGATTTTTGTACGTGCGGTTGGGTTGGGCCCACTTGCTGGCGTGATGGCGGTATTTATCCAAGATCTTGGGTTGTTTGGCAAGTTATTTGCCGAGAGTCATGAAGCCGTCGATCGAAAACCGACTAGGGGGCTAACTTCTCTAGGCGCGAACCATATACAAAAGCATCGCTTTGGGATTTTTACCCAGTCCTTCCCCACTTTTTTAGCGCTCACTTTATATCAATTAGAATCTAATACTCGTTCAGCCGCGGTACTTGGCTTTGTTGGTGCGGGGGGCATTGGATTGGTCTATGCAGAAAACATGCGTTTATGGAACTGGGATGTGGTGACTTTTATTACTTTGATACTGGTTGTCATTGTGATGGCAATGGATAAAGTATCGAGTGTGCTACGTCAAAAATACATTATCGGTGAGAATATCCCGCTATTTGATAGTAAAACGTCGTATGGCAAAGGATCTTAGGTCAGCCTTCAACATCTAATGTGTCAGCTGGCGTATGTAGGCTCGGTGATTCAGGGGGGAGATCCGCTGCGCGAACGAGTAACCGTAAGGCTTAAAAAGCAGGAACAGGGGAGGCCTTGTTCCTGCTTTTCTATTCTTTCGCTGGTTTCTTGCTATTGGGAGAACGTAGCGTTATTGCATTTCTTTCATCGCAGAGATGACAGAAGGGTCATTCAGAAGATTGAACAGAAGGCTCTTAGCGGAAGAACGTTGAGCGTCGGAGAGCATTTTCTTTGGGTTCTCTCTAGACTGAGTCAGAATGTTTTTGACGAATCGACTGTTGGTTCCTGACAGTTCGTACACGAAGCGGAGAGTGTCGAGTAACTCATCTTGAGCCAAGCTATAAACGGCCATTTCACAACTTAGGTTGTCCATAGATAGAAAGTTGTTTACCACGATCTGGCGTTCAGCGTTAAATTTCTCTTTGGCTTCAAAGGCATCAATCAAAGCTTGAACCCTATCGGCGATCGCGACAGGCACTTCCATTGTTTTTGTTTCATGAGTCATCGTTGATTTTCCTTTTCTTACTGGCACTCACCATATCCGTTTCAATGGGCTATGGATCACTCCTGATTGCTTTAGATGAGCCGCCTGTGGCTGATATCATCTATTTCTACTGTCTGTCAGTCTACGCTGTTGTTTCTCTTTCAGCATCTACTTTAGGGAGATTGTGGGGTAATGCAATGGATATCAGTTGAATTACATTTTTTTACGTTCGTTAAGGCCATGCCTTAAGCAATTGGTGGTGACTTTATGAGCAAGTTGTGTTTGTGGCCATGGGTTTGAGCGTTCTGTGCGCCTGACAGTCCGTTTCGGTCCTATTTAAACAGAGGGGGTCTCTCCTAAGGATAAATAGCGCACAGATTCGTGAATATGACCTCTACAGAAAGCGACTTGAATTAAAATCTGATTAGGTTTTAGTTTGTCTAGGCGTTTGGTTTTATATCATCTTGGTGAATAAATAATAAGAGAGATATATTATGAAACGGACAGGGGCTTGTATGATTTTGGCATTCGCCTTTAGCGGATACAGTGCCGTCACTCATGCTGACACTATTTTGCATGCTTTTAATTGGAAGTATGCCGATGTTAAAACCAATGCGACTGAAATTGCGCAGGCAGGGTATAAGAAAGTATTGATATCACTAAGCGATGAAATCGAGTGGTAGTGAGTGGTGGGCGCGTTATCAGCCACAAGATCTTCGTACTATCGATTCTCCCTTAGGCAACAAACAAGATTTGCAAACCATGATTGATGCCTTGAAAGCGGTGGGTGTCGATGTGTATGCGGATGTGGTGCTTAATCACATGGCGAATGAAAGTTGGAAGCGTAGTGACTTAAATTACCCTGGAGTAGAGGTGCTGAGCGACTATGCTAATCGCTCAGATTACTACGCTAGTCAGACCCTATACGGTAATCTTGAACACGGTTTATTTTCTGAAAATGACTTTCACCCGGCGGGCTGCATAAGTGATTGGAATAACCCTGGTGATGTTCAATATTGGCGCTTATGTGGCGGTGAGGGAGATACGGGATTGCCGGATCTCGACCCCAATGATTGGGTGGTTTCTCAGCAACGTTTATACCTTAATGCATTAAAGACTATGGGCGTGAAAGGTTTTCGTATTGATGCTGTTAAACACATGAGTCAATATCAAATAGATCAGATATTTACAGCTGATATTACCTCAGGCATGCACGTATTTGGTGAGGTGATCACAAGTGGTGGTAAGGGGGATGGAGGCTATGAAGCTTTTCTTGCTCCTTATCTTAATAACACCAATCATGCGGCTTATGATTTTCCTTTATTTGCCACAATACGCTCGGCATTTTCCATGAATGGTGGCTTAAATCAGCTGCATGACCCAAAAGCCTATGGTCAAGCACTTGATGATTCTCGAGCGATTACCTTTACCATCACCCATGACATCCCTACTAATGACGGCTTTCGTTATCAGATAATGGATCCGCAAGACGAACAACTCGCCTACGCGTATATTCTTGGTAAGGATGGGGGAACACCGCTTGTTTATAGTGACGATTTACCCGACTCCGAAGATAAGGACAACGGTCGCTGGGGGCAGGTGTGGGACAGTACCTTGATGAAGAGTATGTTGAGCTTCCACAATGCCATGCAAGGAAAACCAATGACGGTTTTGTATAGTGATCAATGTAGTTTGCTCTTTAAGCGAGGCAAAGAGGGCATCGTGGGCATTAACAAGTGTGGTGAGGCCAGAACGATTACCGTGGATACGTATCAATTTGAGTTTAACTGGTATGTGGAATACCACGATGTATTGAGTGATGCTAAAGAGACTATCACGACTCGTTACCATGCGTTTGCTCTGCCACCGCGCAGTGCCAGCATGTTTAAGAGATGAGAACAGTTGTAGTGAATAGTGAATAATGAATGACGGATCGTTAAAGATGACCCGTTATTGATGACGACATCATTGCTATGTTCATTGAATACGACAGACCTTAAAGCGCTCGTGAGTATGAAAATTACAGAGCGCTTTATTATTTAATGTGTGAATTACTTACTGTGTGAGTTACTTAACGTGTTAATAGTTAATAGTTAATAGTTAATAGTTAATAGTTAATAGTTGATGCCAATCGCTTAATGACCGTTTTTTGAACGCCTGGTCTAACCTACGCTTTGGAGCAAAGCGATTCCTTGGAAGCGAATATAACTTTCTTGAACTAGACTCATTGTGCAGTTAACGCATTGTTTCAGTACATTGTTTAAGAGGTCTTAAATGGAAAATTCGAATCAGTCACCACAGTCTGCTTTTCTGTCTAAAGGTTGGAAATACTTTGTCATCGTCGGAGTGGTTATTTCGCTGGCAGGAATAGGGGCGATGAGCTTACCAATACTGGCGGGTGTGACGATTTCAACGCTTATTGGAGCGGTATTACTATTCAGTGGTTTAGTGCAGGCATACCACACATTGTCGATCCATTCGTGGAAAGAAAAACTGTGGTATGTATTAAGTGCGGTGTTGTATATCGTTGGAGGCTTATTTATTCTCTTTAAGCCACTTGCGGGGCTAGTGACTATCACAATGCTCATGGTGATAGTCATGATATTAAACGGTCTGACTCGCGTGTTTTTTGGTCTTGGCAATCAAGGGTTACCTAGCCGGGGCATTATTATTGCCAGTGGTTTACTGTCGACGGTGATTGGTGGCTATTTCTTTTTGTTACTCGACGACCCTGCATTCTCTACCGCACTGTTGGGAACGTTTATTGGAATTTCGCTGTTAATCGAAGGCATCAGCTTTGTGTTTCTCGGCATGAAACTAAAAAAGCTCTCTTAGCTCCATAGTGAAGAGAAATTATTTTCTAAACTTGCTCGTACCAATAAAAGAAAACCCCTTGCTTAGATTGCGTTTTTAGTGCCTTAAATTGGCGATTTAAGCTCCATGTAAATCACTGTTTTTAATGGGTTTCTATTTCTAGGAATTAAGATTGCTGGATGTTAGTCTTCTTCTGTAGGTAGGAGCACTAACATGATTTTTAAAAATAAACATTTTGAACACCACGATTTTTCTAACCAAGACTTATCTGATTATCGGTTTGACCATTGCCAGTTTACCCATTGTGACTTTTCCAGAGCAGATTTACGTGACAGCGCTTTTATGCACTGTAAGTTTGTAGAAACAACCGATTTAACAGGCTGTCACTTTGATTATGCAAACTTAAAAGACGCCAGCTTTAAGCAGTGTCAAATGGCGATGTGTAACTTTGAAGGTGCCGAGTGCTTTGGGATAGAGCTGCGTGAGTGTGACTTAAAAGGTGCGAATTTTTCACGGGCTCGATTTGCCAACCAGGTCAGTTACAAGATGTATTTTTGCTCGGCGTATATTACCGACTGCAACTTGTCTTACACCAACTTCGAACGCTCGGTCATCGAGAAGTGCGATTTGTTCGAGAACCGTTGGGTAGGCGCGAACCTTCAAGGCGCGTCGTTTACTGGTTCAGATTTGAGCCGAGGGGTTTTTTCTCCTGATGCTTGGTCTCAGTTTCGTTTTCAAAATGCTAACTTGTGCCATGCGGATTTAGAAGGGCTTGATCCGCGACGCGTTGACCTGACAGGAGTAAAAATTTGCTCGTGGCAGCAGGAGCAGTTGCTAGAACCACTTGGGTTGGTTGTGATGCCGGATTAAGACCTTAGTATGGAGTCTTTAATGTCGATAGGCATTAAAGACGGGTGTTGTCTTAACGCGTCTAAAGCTAAAGCGCAAAAAGGAATAAGGCATAGCCGCATGATTGGGAAAGTGCTTATTTAGTTAACGATCAAGGCAGTGCTAAAGCTATTGGTATAGAGCTGGGGAAGTCTGTTTTTCATCTAATCAATATAGTGTCTACTGAAATCGGGATATCAACACAGATTAAGTGCTTTTAGAAAAATGCTAATGTTTAGGCACTAACATTTTTCGATGAGATTCATTAAAGCAGTTACGACTCAAGCAGTTAGATGGGTCTTAAACTTATGATGATTTTCTATTCAGCACAACTAACTTTCTCAATATTCGGCATCACCCAACTATTGTCATACCATGCGTCAGTAGGACCATAGATTCTAAAATAAGGAAAAAATCCTTCATTAGAATTAGTTTGAATTGAGTTCTCATTATTCTCGATGTCTGGCCCCCAGAAAATACTATAAGACCCATCTTCATTCTGTTTCAAACCTTCTTGGTAGCTGTTAATTCCCCATGAAAAGTGATCGTTTTGAATCATTGAGCGTTCAGGCGCGTTGTATGTGACCAACGACCAGAAGTTACTGTATGGAACCTCTGCTGGTATGTTCAGTTGATAACATTGTGAGCCATTCAAATAGTTTCCCTCGTTATCCACATAAGCCGCGACGTATACCGCCCCAGTCCCCTTAGGCGGTCTAGTCATTGCTGCTGCAGTAAAGGTCGCTTGATGAGCCCAAACTACCTGAGCGATGGGGTCAACAATATCAAAATTGCGATGCGTCCAGTTTTCATCGGCAGTTGTATTAGGTAGAACCCATTGACTCTGCCCTCGATCCCATTTGAAGGCGTTGTCCTCTCTGTTGGCAAAAGTTAATGTAAGTACGCGCTCCCATGCTAAGTCCTTTGCCTCTTTAAGCAACTCAGCTTCCACTGAATTGTCAAAGAAGCCCGCATGATGAAGGTGTGCGGTATTGTAACTGTGCTTCTCAGCATCATGGCCATTTAACAAATAATACTGCTTAATCAACGCTGGAATATCCTGTTTGTGGAAGAGCATGTCTTGATATCCACCATCATCGTATACCGGAGCAGAAGTATTGTAGAAGGTCGTTTTAGGAGGCGCATTCAAATTGGTGAGAGAATAAGTCTTAATGCCATTTGTTAATTCATTGACGGCTCCTTGCATTCCCTCATTCCCTTGAAATGCTCTAATTAACCAGACTATGGTGTTGGTTGGAGAAGGTGCGTGAATCATGCCTTCGGGGAGCTCTCCTTCCCACCCTGGTGCGGTCAGTAAGTAGGTGCCTCCTTTGCCTCGATCAGGACCTGTCAACCCAAAATCTGCAAATGATGTCCATCCGGGACCGTTTGCCATTCCCATCACACCGGGTGGGACTTCTAACACTACAGCTCCTCCTTGTACTTCTAGATTCACTGGGTGTACGGCATAAACGGTTTCGGAGTTTGCGGTGAGTACTACTTGTCTAGGATCTACGGATGTTTCCATAATGCCAATATTTTGTTCTGTTGAACCGAGCATCGAAGTAGGAGTGGTATAGAGACATAAAAGCCGCTTCAGGTTGTAAATCGACAAAGGCTCTTGTTAGATTCTCGAGGTCCATTTGTTGATAGACGGCTTCACTATCAAGATGCGGATAACCTGATGGAACTTCTACGGCGGCACTATTAAAAGCGACAGTCGCTAAGGCTATAGAAATCATTGATTTTTTCATAATACAAAGCTCACTTATGGAGTTGATTAAGTACAGCGCAATAAAATCACTAAAGTTATGGAACCTAAGGATGGAATTATTGAGCTTACTCTAGAAGAGAAAAATAGACATTCCATAGTCAGCATTTCTGCAAAAATATGATGAACACTTTCCATGTCATCGACTGGCTTCAATGTTAGTACTTTTTTAAATAAAGGCGAAATAACAATTTTTACATTGAATAATAACCTAGTGGAATATCTATTAATAGTCGACTGATAGAATGTATTTAATGGTAGTTATAGAGATAACTTAAGGTAATAATTAAAAGTACCTATTCTCATTTCTTGATGTGTTGGTCTTGACATAATATTTCTCACAACGCAAAGACAAATAGGTACAAGTCTTTGTCGTTAATTATTATACGGTTCAGTTGGAAACTGCCTTACATACTCACCAAGGAGGGAGTAGATAAAATAAGAGTTATTATGAAATCAATCAATTCTATGAAAGTAGCAACCATCGCATCAATTCTATCTGTCGCATTTAATACTGCTGTTGCCGAAGAGTATCAAGACATGTCAGATCCCCTAGCGGTCTATTCACAAGCAGGAATAGGTGCAACGAATAAAGGTCTCAATTTCAAATTTGGTCAAGCCTACGATACCAATAATGATTCAACAATGGCAATGCATGTTCTTGAAGCAAAGGGCTTTGCAGCTGATACCTTGGGTTTAAAAGGAAACGATAGCTTCGACTCTCTTCGGTATCGCCACTTTAATGTCAATATGCAAAATGGTATTGGTTCGCAAGTGGATATTAATTGGGATTTCAATCAAAAGCTGGGTTCAGCTTCCTATTCAATGATTCAAGCACTTCCAGCTATGGGAGCGATACAGTTATACCCTTTAGCTGGTATTGGAATGAACGTTGCCGATGTTGATTCAGCGCTATTGGTCGGCGAGGATGAAGCTGTCGGGTCAATAGGATATGCTATCCCATCAAGCTTTGGCTTGCTTGGTTTCTATTCAAAGATAGAGGTTAATGAGCATATTTGGTTAAACTATAATCCAATGTACACCACACAATTGGGTGGAGTAGAGTCTTTTAGCGATTTATATGGTTGGCAACATGAGGTAGCAGCAAGTTATCAAATAAACACTCAAAGTAATATCAGGGCTTTTTGGAACTTTGGCGAAGTAATAAAAGGCACTGATTTTAGGGTGGAATATAATTATCAATTCTAAAAAATAAAAAAAACAGCTATAAATTAAGCTAAGGATGGCGGTGAAATTGTTAAAGATTATTATATGTCGGAAAGTTAAATATGTTGTCTAGAAAAACACTGGTCATTTTCATATTGCCAATCATAACGTTAAATGTTTGGGCCTATGGGATGATAGACGAGGAAAAAAACCAAGAGGATCCCACTAAGATAGTTACGCGAGTTGGAGCAGGGTATAACGGAGATTTGACGCTCAATGGGTCGTTGGGGCTTGATGAGTCGAGAATGGTAAGTGGTAATATTAATTCAGACGGAAGTGAATGGCGTATTGGTGGCTCTTGGTTATTTAGCAAGGGGATCGTCAACTTCAACTTCAAGAAAAATCAGTATGATAGTGGCGGAGACAGTACCAGTTATAACTTGGGAACATTTGTGCCTCTTAGTGCTTTTGGTGTAAGCCCAGCAGGCTGGCAACTTTTTCCAGCCTTTGGCTATAACTACACAGAAGGACGTACTGTGATTTCTACTGGTCATTCATATCAAGATACACCGTTAATGATGCCAATAAAAAGTCATGGAGGGTATGTAGGGATGCTCGCGCTAAAGCCTATGAGAAACGGACTAACACTAATGTTGGGTGGTGGAGGGAGTGCAGGTAGTAATAATACCAATAATGCTTATCTTGGTGGCGGAGTGAGTTACCGAATCGATAGTCATCAGTCGGTCAACGGTCTTGCGGCGGTCAGCAATAGCTCTCAATTTGGTTCTAAAGATACTTATTCAATTAACTATCGATACGAATTCAATTAGTTATTAAAAAGGTTTGCTCGCGAGATAAAAGGAGTGCATTGGAAAATGTACGCCTTTTATCCATTCTCACTACCCACGATGAGATATTGTGCAATACATTTAACTTCATGATAACCTGAATTAATGGTCATGAAGCATGGATTGCCGATGAAAGAGTCAGAGATGTTAAAACTCGACTTTAATTCTCTAAAGTTACTTAAAATACTAGGAGAAGAAAAGAATACTAAACGAGCTGGTGAGAGACTTTTTATCAGCCAGCCTGCGGTAAGTAAGTCTCTACGAAAACTTAGAGAGCAGTTTAATGACCAGCTTTTTTTAAGGAAAAAGCATGGATTAGAGCCGACACCAAAATGTGAGGATTTACTTCGACAATTGCCCGATGTTTTATCGAGGTTAGAAGCCATATTTGAACAGGGCAGCAGTTTCAAACCAGAAGAGTATTCAGGTGAGATCAGTATTCACATTAATACTGTCCTCTGTTACCCATTAATGGGGTCTTTATTTCATGCCCTCACTCAAGCGGCACCCAAGGCAACGGTCAACATTCAAAATTGGTCTCACGATACTGAACTAAAAATTAAAACCAGCCAAGTGGATTTGGGGATTAATTTTATGCCAATAGCTATCACCAAAGAGATCGTTCAACAACATGTTGCCGCGACTAATTTCATGCTTTGTTGTTCAATACATAATCCAATAAGTAGCAAAGGAAGTATTACACCAGAAGATGTTGGAAGTATGCCATTAGCGTTGATGTTAATGCCTGATTACCACAAAGGGGAAACGTTCGCAGAGACCTATTTGAGAGCGCGGGGCATTGAGCCAAGAGTTATGCTGCGATCAGATAAAATCGATCTTTGCTATCAGGCTGTGAGCGAACACCATTGCCTTTTCCCAGTGAGTCACATTGTTAGACATTCTATCCCCGACAATATGACGTTACTTGATATCAAGCATTTTGAAGATGGGCCAGATTTCTCTATTGGAGGCTTTTATGCTCACCGCTCTAGGCACTCATCATATATAACTTGGTTAAAAGAACTTGTTTTTAAGAAGGTAAAAGACTTAGGTTGATCTTGTATGCTTAGATTAATGCCTCGCACTTAACTTTGCCGAGCTTTTTGTAGCACACTAAGGTTGGAAAAATCGTAGCGAGAACAGGGTTCACTTATCCTTACCCGTTTTCAACGGTATGCTTTACACCAAGGTAGATGAAAGGCTAAGCCCTTATAACGCTATGCTGTTTTAAGCTTCTTAATAGTTATTATCGACTAGGTCATTTGTACGATACTCGGAAGAATCTGTGATTTGACAGGCTAACGCCTCATACAACTGAGTTAAATAAAGCGTTAAAATACCGCCAGTGTTAAACAATAAAAACTAATCAATACGACAAAGAATCCGATTAGTACCTAAGGTACTGGTCTGGTTTAATGCGCGCATAAATGTTGTTCATTTTTTTATTTGTTTATTTCAAGGTGTATACATGTTCGCGATTGATGATCTAGTAGTAGCAACGAAAGGTGTGGATTTGGGTCAAATGGTAGTTGTTGGCACAAGCGCTGGCGGTCACTACGTTCACGTTAAAGTGGATGGCGCGACGCTGACTTACCCAGCACGTGACCTTCAAAAAGCATAATTATTAGCGTATTTGATTTTAAAAGGCAGCCTTCAGGCTGCCTTTTTCATTTTGGGGCAAAGAAAGGCGTTTTTGTTATGACTATTGGGCATCTTACGCTAAGTTGAGTGACTGGGTGTGGCGACATGACCTAGATTGATCTTCATTGAGTGAAATGGATAAGTAGGATGATTAAATTTGAGTAACGATCGAAACCCAATAAAAAAAGCGACGCGAATTGAGAGCGTGATGAACTCAGCTTTGTGGCATCTTGGCCGCCAAGACATGACGCAAAGCGAGTTGCTGAGCAAGTTGCGAGTCAAAACAGACAATGAAGAATGGATCGCAGACACAATGGCCAAGCTGCAAGACTTTGGCTATTTAAAGTCAGATAAAGACTTTGCACTGCAATTTACCGAGCGTGCATTTATGGGGGAATATGGTTCTGGTTATATTATTAAAAAATTGAAGCTCAAAGGGTTAACAGACGCGCTTATTTTGGAATGCATCGATAGGGTAAAAGCAGAGAAAGCCATTGATGAACAAATCATTTTGAATGATAGGGTAAACCACTACTATCAAGAGCTTACAATGAGTAAAGAGAAATTGTTCTCTACTCTACAAAACCGTGGCTTTAGCTTTTCCCAAGTAAAAGAAGCCGTTAACCAACACGCCGATGTGGGTCAACTTCAGTCTAAGCTGGAGATTAAGGCTCAAAAAGCCGACATAGAGAAAGAGGTTTTAAAGCTGGCACGTAAAGGGAAAGGGCTGATTGTGATCCGCCAAGAGCTAAGGCAAAGAAAGATTGATATTTCTGATTTGGAGGCGGTCGTCAATCGTTTGACTGAGTCGGAACAGGTCGATTTCTTTCAGCAATGCTTAGAGCAGCTAGAGAAGAAAGCGTATGATCTTACGAATCGAAAAGAACGCAGCAAAGCCTATGGAATGTTGAGTCGTAAGGGATACTCCTCGGAAGAGATTCAATTTGCTTTAAGTGAAGCAGAACAGTAATTCAATGGTCGAACAATGTTTGGCTTTGCGTTTTAAGACACATTTCTGCGCGCTGATAACTTCTATACTCATAAGTAATTAGACGGAAGAGGGAATGCCGATGCTCAATGAAAATCATGCTTTTATTTTGGATTTTCCAGAACTTAAACTCGATATTGTTCAACTTAACCACGATGACCCGACATTTAAAGCCGACCTTCAACAGTACCATCAGCTTGATTATGATATCCGCCAGCTAGAGATTTCCGGCAGTCCTATTGACGATGAGAATATGCATATTCTTAAAGTGAAGCGGATGGAGCTAAAAGACCAACTTTATCTACAGCTAACAGAGCACCATAAGCACACCAGTCCGCAATAAGATCACTGGCTATTATAGGCGTAATTAGCGATGCCAACTCTGAACTCCATCATGACAGAGTTGGCAATGGTTTGTGTTGCACATAAAGACAAGTCGCCATGAATAGCAAAGAGAAGAATTATGAGCGGCGCTCTTTTTGGTACGCAATGACCATGATGACAATCGCGATAACACCACACCCCATTAACACTATCCCTAAGTGCTGAATATACCCTGCTACCGCAAGCCCAACGCCAATCATTAAGTAATAACTGAGGCCAAATAACGCGCCAGCGCTGCCCGCTTGTGCTTTATAGTCGACTAACGCAATGCTCAGTATGTTTGGGATGGCGATTCCAAAGGCCATTACAACCATCATCATGGGAATAATCATCATTGGAATAAGGAAGTAAATAGACGTTAGCGTGTAACTGACGCCAAGCCCTCCAGTCATCAGTAGTATTGCTGATAGCCCTAATAGGCGGGTTTGAACGCTAGTGTTTGATAACGATGGACTGGCAAGCAAGCGTGATGACAGTAAATAACGATTGAGAGTGCTTCCTAACAGTGTCCCAATACCTAAGGCAACGCCACTATAGCCAAACTCGTCAGCCGTTAACCCTAGGTCTGAAAAGGCAAATCCTCCCAATTGGTAGTAGGAAAATAGGGCAATGTTGTAGACCGAGACCAATATCGCTGATTGCCATACTTTGACGTCGGTTAACATTTTCTTTGCTAAAGCCGTTAGCTCAAGAGGGCGCTTTTCGTGTTGAGTCTCGGGCAGTTTCACCGCGTTAAATAGCAATAACAGCATAGCTATGACTAACAAAGTAAAGAACACCGCTTGATGTCCTCCCAGATGCGCTAACTGCCCTCCTAGTAGCATGCCAACGACCGGGCTAATAGCAATACCCATCCCCATAAGGCTGAATACCTTACTTAGCTCTTCACCACTGTAGGCATCTCTAAGCATGGTTTGCGTGACCACGGAGCCTACTGCAATACCAAAGGCGCTAAGTGATCGCGCCAACATTATGGTGGCAAAGTTGTCTGCCAATAAAGCGATCGCGCAGGCTCCTGCATAAATAATTAATCCACAAAGCATTGCAGGTCGTCTGCCGTATTTATCGGCGAACACGCCCCAAGCCACAACGCCAATAGCAAAAGCGATAAAGTAGATGGATAAAGTTTGGGCGACTTGTGCATCGGTCACAAAAAAATGTTGTGCGATGGAGCCTAGAACGGGGCTATAAATCGTCTCCACTATCTGCGGAAACATCAGCATCGTCACCATGAGTCCCAGTGAAGGTTTGGTTTTCATTGTGTTTTCTCGTATTGATTTAACTTGGCGAGAAGTATAAATAGGACTACTCTATTCCCATTAACAATATTAATACCAATAACATCAAAATAAGGACATATGGCATTTATTTCCGAGAGTACAGCCTTTGATGCCGATAGTATCCGGGTGCCTATTGTTGGTATTGCTGCAGACGTCGGCCAGCATGATTCTGGCCTACATCAGCACAATAAAGGACAGTTATTGTATGCCCCGCAGGGCTGCATGAGTTTCGAACTTGAAGGTTCGTTGTGCATTCTGCCGCCCACCAAAGCGGTTTGGATTCCGCCTTATACACGGCATCGAGCATTTATGACCAATGTGGTGGCTTATCGTTCGGTGTATTTTGAACCGAGCGAGTTCACCCTACCAAAGACGATCACCACAATAGAAGTGAATGAAGTGATGAAAGCGCTGATCAATAAAATGGCGCTGTGGCCTTGGGATCTGCCTGCTGTAAAAATGAATGCAACGGCAACGTTATTTTGGGAAGAATTCCATCAAGCCAAGCGGCACGCCTTTTATCTGCCTCTTCCCAAGCACAAGAGGTTGCAAGGCTTTAATCAGCAACTCTCATCCGGCGCGTATTTAGCACCCAGCCTTACCACGTTAGCGACACAAGTCGGCGCAAGTACTAAAACCGTGACGCGCATTTTTAAAGATGAAACGGGCATGCCATACCAAGATTGGCGTCAGCAGTGGCGATTACTTAAAGCGATTGAGTGGTTATGCGAAGGAGGGCAAGTTGGGGATGTTGCTCACAGGTTGGCTTTCTCATCTGACAGCGCATTTATTGCTTTTTTTAAACAGCATACAGGGGAGACGCCGTTAAGTTTTACCAAGCAGCGCGAGCTTTAATGCGAAATAGGCTTTTACAGCAAGCACAAAAAAGGCCGCCAATGGCGACCTTTCATTTATTCGTTTTAGCATTCACCGAAATGAATACTCATTGCGGCTAGTTAGATAGCAACAACGTTGTTCGCTTGTAGGCCTTTTTGACCTTGCTCAACTTCGAAAGACACTTTTTGGCCTTCGTTAAGTGTTTTGAAACCTTCAGATGCGATAGCACGGAAATGTACGAATACATCATCGCCACCGTTATCTTGAGTTAGAAAACCGAAACCTTTAGTTTCGTTGAACCATTTTACTGTACCAGTTGTTGTGTTAGACATGTGATGCCCCTTATTCATTTGATTTAAGAAAAGTTCAATATTAACAATCTATTGTAGCTTGCTAATTGGTTGAATTATATCATGTTACGCTTAAATAAAAGGGAAACGCCTAACTACAAAACCAAGGTTTAGTAGTGGAAGTTTTACTTGTACTCGATGCTGCATTTAATAACTCTCTGAACAACTGAGCGATATAGTATAGATTGTTTGTTTTTTGTACAGCTTTTTTTTGACTTTTATTTAAATTGCAGTGGTGACAAGATGTTATCGTTTCTATCCTAAAGCCCCATCCCCTTATTATGTTGTAAAAGACGATAGACCTTGCCAAATCATGCTCAATTCTTTTGGAAAGAAAACCCGAGAACAGGGTTGAAAATGAAACTAGACGACTGGTCTATTTTTATGTATGGTAACGACATGAATACAAAAAACAACGATACACGTCAGCATATTTTGGATGTCGGTTACCAGTTAGTGGTAACGAAGGGCTTCACCAGTGTTGGCTTGTCTGAACTATTGAAAAGCGCTGATGTGCCTAAGGGCTCATTTTATCATTACTTCAAATCCAAAGAGCAATTTGGCGAAGCGTTGATTGAAGATTACTTTTACCACTATCTTGAGCGGATCAACGCTATCTTAGTTCGTGGAGAAGGCTCTGGTCTAGAGCGAGTATTAACATACTTTAGTCGCTGGTTAAGCGTGGAAAATGGCAGTTGTAATGCACATAAATGCTTGGTCGTTAAGCTCAGTGCTGAAGTTTCAGATCTGTCTACGCCAATGCGAGAGGCCTTGTTATCAGGGGCCAACAGTGTGGTCGCTGCAATTGCTAACTGCTTGCAAAGTGGGATTGAAGATGGCTCGATTAATGTGACCGATAGCAAAAATACGGCGCAAGTTATTTATCAGCTTTGGCTTGGTGCAAGCCTAATGAGCAAACTTACTCAAGATCAACTAGGGTTAGAACAAGCCTTTACAACAACAAAGCAGCTTCTAGCTAAATAAAAAATAGACCCGCCAGATTACTTGTTGTAGATGTGTTTCTAGCAGCAAGTAGAGGGCGGGATTTTTAGAAACAAACACTAGACGACTGGTCTAATTATATTGATGGATCAGTGTTACTACGACAAAAGGAAAACCCAATGACCCAAGCTACCAATCGCCGTATCGTGCTGGCATCTCGTCCTGTTGGTGCGCCAACTCAAGCGGATTTTCGTATTGAAAACGCTGATGTACCCGCTATTGGCGACAATGAAATGTTGCTACGTAGTATTTATTTGTCTCTGGACCCTTATATGCGTGGTCGCATGAGCGACGCGAAATCGTACGCTGATCCTGTTGAGCTTGATGACGTGATGGTTGGGGCAACAGTATGCCAAGTTGAGCAGTCAAATAATTCAGACTTTCCAGTGGGTGAGTGGGTACTTGCTTATACCTGGTTGGCAAGATTACGGAGTATCTAATGGAGAAGGTCTCATTAAGCTAGGACAACATCCAACGCATCCTTCGTTTGCACTAGGCATCATGGGTATGCCGGGTTTTACTGCTTACATGGGCCTGCTTGATATTGGCGCACCGAAGGCGGGGGAAACCTTGGTTGTTGCCGCGGCGACGGGGCCTGTTGGCGCAACGGTTGGACAAATCGGTAAGTTAAAAGGGTGTCGTGTTGTTGGTGTGGCTGGTGGTGAAGAAAAATGCCGTTATGCAAAAGACGTCCTTGGCTTTGATGAGTGTATCGACCATAAAGCTGAGGATTTTGCTGAACAACTGGCGGCGGCGTGTGATAAAGGCATCGATGTTTATTTTGAAAACGTTGGCGGTAAAGTGTTTGATGCGGTATTGCCGCTATTGAATACCGCAGCACGTGTCCCGCTGTGTGGTTTAGTGTCTCAATACAACGCTACCTCACTGCCAGAGGGCCCAGATCGCATGTCAGCATTGATGGGTGCACTGCTCGTGAAACGCATTAAAATGCAGGGCTTTATTATTTTTGATGACTACGCGCATCGTTACAATGAATTCGCTCAAGATATGACGGCGTGGCTGGCAGAAGGGAAGATGCAATATCGTGAGCACCTTGTCGATGGACTAGAGCAAGCGCCAGAAGCTTTTATGGGGCTACTTGAAGGTAAAAACTTTGGTAAGTTAGTTATTCAGGTTAACCAGCCTAAATAACGCCGATATCAGACGCCTCGTATCAGGACTCACTAGTGCGAGGCGTGAATGAATACGACCGTTACACACGGCGAAACAGACAAAGGGACATTTATGATTACGCTACATCATTTAAATAAATCACGTTCTAAACGCATTATTTGGTTACTTGAAGAATTGGGAGTGGATTACCAGGTTACGCCATATCAAAGAGACAGCGTGACATTTTTGGCACCACCTGAGCTCAAAAGTATTCATCCATTGGGTAAGTCTCCGGTACTGGAAGACGATGGGTTGATTGTCACCGAATCAGGCGCGATTACGGAATATTTAATTGATAAGTATGGTCAGGGAGCATTGGCCCCAAAGCGTGGTACGCGTGAATATACCGAGTATTCACAATGGCTGCATTTTGCCGAAAGTTCCGCCATGCTGCCGTTACTCTTAAAGCTGTTTGTGACGAAAGATGGCTGTAAAACGAATTTCTTAGCTGACTATGCAGACACAGAAACGTTGAAGGTGTTGAGCTATTTTGATCAAAGCTTAGCTGGCAAAACGTACTTGGTTGGCGAGCGCTTAACTGGCGCTGATATTATGATGTCTTTTATTATTGAAAACTTGGTCAATAACGGTTCAATTGTGCACTTCACCAACCTAGAGCGTTACGCCAAGTTACTTGCTACTCATGATGCGTTCAATAAGGCCGATCAGGTAGAAGACAGCTATTCATCATAGCGCAGTTTGTTATCACTTAATGAGTAACAGCTTACGTTATTCATGGTTTGTCCCTACACCAGTTTGTGCTGGTGTAGGGTTCGTTTTTTCCGCTTTACATATACTTATCAAAGAAGCTAACGACGGCGTTTTCGGCTTCTTCCCCATCTGGGCAATGGCCTGAATTTCCAAAATACGCCACTTCCCCCTTTGTGGATAGCCCAGCGGTGTATTCCATCTCTTTCGGTGGGTTAACCATGTCATCTTTAGTATTGATTGCGAGCACAGGCACGTCGGTTTCATTGGTTTTGAAGCCTTTTGTCTTCAGTGCTAACGGGATGGTCCATTTACCGTACGAGTCGAGATCGCTGACGTCTTCAACCCCGATGCGATAACCGTAAGACATGGAAGACATGAGCGGTGCATGATGGAAAACTTGAGTATCGGTAAGTACGTCTGTTACCACAGCGCAACGTGCAACCCCCGCTTTTAGTTCTGGAGTATTTAAGATGAATGTCATTAATGACACTCCTCCGCCAGATGAACTGAGTGCGCCGACATTGTTGCCATTGAGTCGCTGATCAGATTTAACATAGGCAAGTGCGGCTTGATGAGCCTGATCTTCTTTTCCTATCTCAACGGTGATGTTGTTATTCAACCCCCCACCGGGAATATCGAATGTCACCACTGCAAAGCCTTGGTTTAATAGCCCTTCAATCGCTGCTCTGTGCTCCGTTAGAATTTTGTCCACCCCTCCGGTATACAAGACTACCGCTGGCTTCGATACACCCTTTGGGCGATGTAATAAACCCGTGATCGAGAGCCCGTTGGCTAAAGGCATCGTAATGCGTTCAACATCGATAGTCTGACTCAATGATTCTGCTTGTAAATACAGATCGACGGAACGCTCAATCGCGACATGTTCGTGCTGTGTCATATGGTTGGGGTACGAGGCAATTAGATACATCATAGAAGCCTGACGATAGGAATCATAATCGTTGGCTGAGGCCGCGTAGTCATTCGCTACTTTGGTAAATTCATAGGTCCAGTGACCGGGTTCATTATTATTAATGAAGTCACGGAGCGTATGACCCGAATTGATTTTACTGAGTGTATTTCGAATATCTTGTTCTGGTACTATTTCTGTCCAGTTTTCCATTCTCAACTCACGAAACCATTGTGATTGGTCAGCTTCTAGGGCTTGCTCACCACGGAATTTTTCGTGAGCATCGATATTGGCGGCTAATGAGCCAAAAGAGACGAGCCCAAGTAATACGTTTAACGAAATTAGTTTTATGTTCATGCGGTACTCTTTATTGGGTAGGGTAGAGAAACTGAGTGCCGCTAGAGTAATATTAGCGATGTCGAAAAAATGTGAACCTCTCGGTGAGGTACAGCACGCTTTAATTATTGTGATAATAATCCCTGTAATCCCTCATGACATTAGCTTTACGCTTTCCCTCAAAATTAATGGTAATATTTTTGGCTAAGCGTTGCCTTTGTGACTAGGCAGCCTCTCATACACGACGTGATAAAAAGGAAAGTGACGTGCAATCGAGCTTTATTGATGGAACCACGCTGTATCGCCAGCATACTTTTACCCTGCCTTTGAATTATCAAGATGAGGGCAGTGAGCGGATTCAAGTATTTGCTCGTGAACTTGTTGATTTGGGTAAAGACGGTCAAGATCTTCCTTGGTTGGTTTATTTTCAAGGCGGACCGGGCTTTCCTTCTCCGCGCGCAAGTGGAGAGTCGGGATGGTTGAAACGTGCGCTACAAGAATACCGAGTGTTACTGCTCGATCAACGTGGCACTGGAAATAGCTCGGTCATAAATCAAGAGTCATTAGCGCACCTCAGCGCAGAGCAGCAAGCTCACTACTTGTCGCATTTTCGCGCCGACAATATTGTCCGAGATGCGGAAGCGATACGTGAGCGATTAGGTATAAAACAATGGGCGACATTAGGGCAAAGTTTTGGCGGATTTTGTACGTTAACGTATTTATCGCTGTTTCCACAAAGCTTACTGCGCTGTTATGTGACTGGAGGGATACCTTCAATTTCACGTCATGCTGACGATGTGTACCAAGCCACTTATCAACGAGTAACAGACAAGAATGCGGCGTTTTTTGCTCAGTTTCCTCAGGCTCAAGCTATGTGTTGCGAGATTGCTCAGTATTTGCTTGAAAATAACGTAACACTGCCAAATGGCCAACCATTTACCGTTGAACAGTTTCAATTGATTGGTATTAATCTTGGTCGAGGTGGTGCGAATATGCCACTGTATTTAACGCTCGAGAGCGCCTTTATACAAGTAAACGGACAGAAGCAGCTGAGCTATAGCTTTTTGAATCAGATGCAACAAGAGCAAGCGTACCTTACGAACCCCATTTATGCGATTCTGCATGAGTCAATCTACTGCCAAGGGTCGGCGTCTAATTGGTCTGCTCATCGAGTCCGTGACCAGTACGCGACATTTAATTATCAACCAGGACAAGCATTTAAGTTTACTGGCGAAATGGTCTATCCATGGATGTTTGATCAGCTAGAAACCTTAAAGCCACTGCGTGAAGCTGCCCACCTACTGGCCAAAAAAGAAGATTGGTGCGAGCTCTATAACGCTGAAATACTGAGCCAGAACACCGTCCCCGTCGCTTGTGCGGTTTACGCCGATGATATGTATGTAGAGCTTGATTACAGCCGAGAAACGTTGGCTGCGCTGCCATTATCGAAAGCTTGGATCACTAATGAGTATGAGCATAATGGTATTGGGGTAGATGGTGAACGTATTTTGGACAGTTTAGTGACGATGGCGAATGCGCTGGATAACCTTCCCCAGTGATCGCCTTATCAATCTAAGTGCTATAGACAAGTTCTATGACAAGATAGATTAATGCAAAACGCCGCTTTACGCGGCGTTTTGCATTCTGTCATTTTGATAATCTAAACCGCCCGCGAAGTGCTTCGCAGTAAAGATAAAGTTAGTTGCCGTTAAAGCTAACAGCCGTTAAAGCTACTTACCGTAACCTACCGCTAAAGTCTCTCATACCGCAATGTCATTGTCATAGCGTGCATTGCCTAGGGTGAAAACAGATATTTCTAATGTTTTCGAAATATATATTGACATGGTTCGCTGTAGATCTATAATTCCGGAATATTCGAAATGAAGAGTTAAAAAAATGATGAGTCCTACATTTATAGATATGGGAAAAGAAGCACTGGGCATGTTTGCTTTTCTCGCGACAGAATTAGTCATCTTGTTTCTAGTCATCAGCTATGTTGTTGGCATTATTCAAGATTTCATGACGCCTGAGAAAGTGCAGTCGATATTAAGCTCTAAGCAAGGTAAAGGTTATGTCATCGCGGCGTTGTTGGGTTCTATCACGCCATTTTGCTCGTGTTCAACGATTCCTTTTCTTAAAGGGCTATTAAGGGCGAGAGCCGGGTTTGGTCCAATGATGGTGTTCTTGTTTGCGAGTCCGCTTCTGAACCCAATTATTATTGGTTTATTTGTTGTGACATTTGGTTGGGAAGTCGCGCTGTTTTACTTCGCTATCGCAATGAGTGTGTCCGTAACCGCAGGATATGTTTTAGAGAAGCTTGGTTTTGAGAAATACGTTAAGCCGGAAGCATACGATTCTTCCAATAAAGCGGCATCATGTTGTGTTTCTGAACCTAAGAAGGAAGAAACCGCGTCATGCTGTACATCTGAACCTGTCGCAGCATCACCATCTTGCTGTGGAAGCGAAGCCCAAACAAGCGTTATAGAAGAGTCTTCTTGTTGTAGTACAGACAAAACCAACGTCACGGCGGTTAAAGATCCAAGTCGTTGGGCGCGTATTTGGACCACGACATGGGCTGACTTTATTCAAGTTCTTCCATACCTATTAATTGGTGTGGCTATCGGTTCGTTTATTTATGGATTTATTCCAACCGATCTTATCGTAGAGTATGCTGGTGATAATGTTTGGTATGCCATCCCGATTGCCGCGATAATTGGTATTCCACTGTATATCCGAGCGGAAGCGGTCATTCCATTAAGTATGGCGCTGGTGAAGAAAGGGATGGCGCTTGGATCGGTAATGGCTTTGATTATTGGTAGTGCGGGCGCAAGTCTTACAGAGGTTATTTTGCTCAAAGCGATTTTTCGTAATCAAATGATCGCTGCCTTCTTAGTCGTGATACTAACAATGGCGATTGGCGCTGGATTCTTATATAGCTTCATCTTTGGTTAAGGTGACATAAACACCGCCCAGAAGGGAATCTTCTGGGCGGTGTTGTTGAATTTTGGTTGCCTTAGCCTTAGCCTTATCCATACGACACCGTTGTTTAAGGAATGACCTTATGTCGTATAAAATCGTTAGATAGCTTATTCAAATGAGTCCATCGCCTAAAGCGAACGGTGCAGGAACAAATCTAAGCACGACGGAATGTGGTTAGAAACCTGAGTACCGAATCAATGACGTGACGTTATTCGGCGGTCTCAATGTTTATTGAGATAGTATTTTTTCAGAAAACGCGCATAATCTCGCTATACAACACTTAAAGAAGAAACTACCTATGACTGATTTTCAATATTACTTTCATCAACTGCCTTGTTTTAACTGTAAAAAAACCATTGTAAGTACTGACCTTGGTTGGTTAACGGCTTCGATGAAAGACGATGTTATAGCGCAAATTGCATCGATTATTGCGCAAGACAGCATTGAGCCAGATCTTTCGGTGAATGTGACGTGCACCAAAGACGAAGCGCGTGAATACTTATTATTGAACTTTTTTGGTTATTCAGCGGAAGAACTCGTCAATCAAGTTGAAGCGGAAGACGAAAAAGAAGTTGCAGATGAAATCGCAGAGCTAATGGAAGAAGGTAACGATGTTGTTATTTTTGAACATGAGATTGCGTTGCAAAGTTGTACCGATTGCGACACGGATGAAGTGTCAGACTAAGTGTTCTCGTTTAGCTAGATGGGTGCTGCCATCAATAATATGATGTTTTAAGCGTTAGCGACGTAGAAGTCGCTAACGCTTTTTTCATTTTTGTCGGCGTTAATCTTTCATATTCAAAATAAGTAGCGCTGCAAAGGCAAGAAATGCTGTCATCATTAGGAACACGTCATTGTAAGCCATGATCGCCGCATCGCGCTGCATTGTTGCTAATAGAGTTGCTTGAGCTTGATGCATGGCTGTGGCTGCATCACTGCCAGACTGCATAAAAAAGGCTTGCTGCTGGTGCAGGGTTTGCCACCCTAGCTGGCTCACGCTTGTTAGAGACTCTTTAATATGCCCTAAATGTTCACGGGTTTTGTTATCTAACAGAGTGGCGATGATGGCAATACTAAATGCTCCCCCCAGGTTGCGCATCACATTGGTTAACGTGGAGGCATCGGGGGTATCCATTTTGCTGATGTTTTTCATCGCGACCAAAGACAGCGGTACCATGATAAATGGGCTACCAATAGCGCGAAGCAGCATTGAAAAAATTAATTGGTGGCCGCCAAAATCAACGGTCATGTGCGTATTGACGTAACAGCTAAAGCCAAACATGGCAAAACCAAACGTCACCAAGTATTTCGGTTTAATTATCTGCGTGAGCTTGGGTACCAACGGAAAGATCAGCAATTGTGGGAAGCCCATCCACATGAGTACCTCACCAATCTCCATCGCGTTATATTGCTGAATTTGTGTTAAGTACATCGGTAATACATAGATTGATCCAAGCAGTGCCATCCCCAAAATCAAATACGCCAAGCAAGACATAGCAAACTGACCGTCTTTCAGTAGCCTTAGGTTGACCAGTGGTTTTTTGTGTTGCAGCTCATTGATGACAAAATAAACCAAGCTGACGGTAGAAATAATACTTAAACCAATAATGAAGCTGGAGCTAAACCATTCTTCGCGATTGCCTTCTTCTAACACCACTTCTAAACAACCTAAGCCTAGCGCCATCGTAGCAATCCCGAACCAGTCGGCTTTTTTAAGCGAGCCTAGGTCGAGTTTTTCATCGTCTAGCCCGTAACGAATCATCGATATCACGAGTAGCGCGGGCGGAATATTGATGTAAAAGATGTAGTGCCACGACAAATTTTCCGTTAGCCAGCCACCAAAGGTTGGCCCAATGGAAGGGGCGAAGGTGGCGGTGACGCCAAACAGTGCCATACCCACGGCTCGTTTGTTTAACGGCAGTAGCTGAATGACGAGCGAGAAGGCCAGTGGAATTAACGCACCGCCACTAAAGCCTTGCATGGCACGAAATACAATCATTGAGGTCATGTTCCATGAAAATGAGCAGAGCAATGACGACAAGGTAAATATAGTGGTGGTCCACGTCAGGTATCGGCGTTTGCCTAGTGCTTTTGACAGCCAGCCACTGAGAGGGATCGCGATCATTTCAGCGACTAAGTAGGATGTTGATATCCAAGAGCTTTCGTCCAGTGTTGCGGAGAGCGCGCCTTGAATGTCTTTGAGTGACGAGTTGGTGATTTGGATATCTAAAATAGCCATGAAAGCGCCAATTAACCCGCCAAATAAGGCGATCCAATGGCGGGTCGAAACGTCGCTCGTTTGGTTGTCGCTTTGGGTGGTAGAGGTGATGGTCGCGGTAGTGCTCATTGGTTAGCCTCTCGTGTCAATCGTAGCGACAACAGACAACCCTGGTAACAAACGGTCTTGTAATTGTTGTTGATTGGTGATGATGATTTTCACCGGAACACGTTGCACGATCTTGGTAAAGTTCCCGGTTGCGTTTTCTGGCGGAAGTAGCGCAAATTTAGCGCCCGTTGCTGGGGAAAAGCTGTCGACTACCCCTTTAAGAGGCTGACCTGGAAACGCATCGAGTTCAACTTCAACACTTTGACCTTTATGAATGCCGTTGAGTTGCGTTTCTTTAAAGTTAGCTTCTATCCAAACGTTGTTGTTCGGCACTAAGCTCATGAGTGGAGCACCAGATTGCACAAGCAAGCCTTCTCGTACGCTGCGTTTACCAATAATGCCATCGTTTGGTGCGTATACTTTGGTGTAATCAAGGTTGAGTTGCGCCTGCTCTACTTGTGCTTGCGCTTCGGTGACAGAGGCTTTTGCCTGAGCGATTTCACTGGCGATGACGGTCATTTGGTCATTGCTGGCCACAACGTTGGATTTCGCTTCTTCTAGGACGGCAAGGGCGACTTTTTGTTGTGCTAGCATGCTGTCTACTTCATCCTGTGAGGCGTAATTTCGCTGATGAAGGCTACGAGAACGAGCCGACTGCTGCAGAGCGCGGTCGTATTCGGCTTGTGCAGAATCAACTCGACTCTCTGCTTGAGAAATTTGACTGCGCTGTAGCGTTTGCTGAGCAATAAGGTTGTGCACGCTAGATTGGACGACGGACAAATGCGCGTTGGCTTGATCGAGTGTCGCCTGATAATCGCGATCATCGATTTGCACCAGCAGATCGCCTTTTTTCACTAATTGGTTGTCGGTGACGTAGGACTTCACTATGTAGCCCGAAACCTTAGGGCTAATGTTGGTAATATCGCCTTGTAGGTAGGCGTTATCCGTTGATTCAAAGTACTGACCGTAACCAAACCAATAGACACTTCCCAGCAAACCCAATGACAGCATCACTGCAGTGGCAATTAGCGGTGCTTTATTGCGTTTTTTCTTAGCGGTAATTGGTGAAGTAGAGGTGTTATCGGTCATAGTGTACTCATCGTGTCAGGCATTAGGTGTAACGAATTGTAAATGATTCCCATTAATTGATAAGATGGGAAAAAGAGAAACACTGTTGCAATATTCTTACTAATTGATGGTGTGGAGAAGTTCTATGGATTTAAATGCGGTGAGTGTTTTTACTCAAGTTGTTGATTGTGGAAGCTTTACTCATGCAGCTGAAGTTTTGAATATGACAAAATCAACAGTAAGTAGAAAATTGGCTGAACTAGAAGAGCATCTAGGCGTGAGATTGATCACGCGATCGACGCGAAGTTTGGTGCTGAC
This sequence comes from Vibrio sp. GJ43-1, assembly GCF_055808835.1. NCBI lineage: Bacteria > Pseudomonadati > Pseudomonadota > Gammaproteobacteria > Vibrionales > Vibrionaceae > Vibrio > Vibrio sp. GJ43-1. Next base: position 646,533 of record NZ_CM147885.1, read on the forward strand.
TCCGGAAGGCGAGCAATTTTATCAATCGAGTATTCAGATGTTGGAGATCATGAATCAAGCCGAGATCCAGGTATCAGCGAGCCAAGACTTAGTGCGTGGAAAGTTGAATGTAGTGTTACCTGTAGAGCTAGGTCACCAGGTACTTGCGTCGGATATTCACGGTTTTTTAAAGGCTTACCCTCATGTCACCATGCATTTGGAACTGACGAACCGTGAGGTTGATGTCATTGGAGAAGGGGTTGACCTTTATGCTCAAATCGGTGAGTTGGTTGACTCGAGTTTAGTGTCTCGCTACTTAACGACATCGTCGCGTGTGCTGGTGGCGAGTTCTCGATATTTGGCGCAATTTGGTCATGTTGACACCCATCATGATTTGACGTCATCGCATAAAATGATTGAAGTCTTTAACAAAGCGGCGCGCTTACCCAAATGGCATTTACAATTGACCGATGGTGAATCGGTACAAATCGATCTGCCTTACCAATTGAGAGTCAATACGATCAGCGCCTGTTTGACGGCTTGCATTGACGGTTTAGGGATTGCGGTATTACCTGAATTTATTTGCCGCGAGCATATTCAAGCCGGGCGCCTCATTCGTTTACTGCCCGACTATAACATGCCAGAGGTGTCGGTGAGCCTTGTCTATGCTGAGAGAAAACTGATGCCTAAGCGAAAAAAGGTATTTATCGATTACTTGCTAGCGGCTTTCCAGCAACGCGGAGAGTGAAAGAGTGGTTAACAAAGCGAACAGAATCAGTTGTAGATTCATACAGATAATTGATATTTGAGGTTCTTTTAAAAGCGGAATGTGCGCTATAATTCGTCGACAGAAGTGCTAATGTCTATAGGCATCTAGTTTTTGTAGCCATCTAGCGCTAGGTAGCTAATGATTAAAGGATTAAAAAGTGAAACTTTACAAACTCAGCTTACCGCTAACCCTGTTAATAATGAGTGCACCTTCTAGCGCTTATAGTTTTCAGTTTAATGCGGGCGTGGATACTAATAAATCTTTTGCTGCTCGAGTATTGAGGGTTTGGTTTACGACAACTACGTGCTTGGTGCGCAGATTAATTTAAGCACGACTGATAATTACGAAACGGGCCCTTACAATGAAGGGGTGATCAGCAATGGAACATACACTAAAAAGCGCTCCAGCCAACTGGGTACCCTTTATGTAGGCTATCAATTTTCTGACACCATGTTGGAAGGGTTATCACTTAAACTGGGTGTGACGCAGATGGTTTTAGACATGAGTGCTGACGCGTATGGGACGGTAGGTTCTGAGACCGTAGGCGCGGAAATTTATCAACTGACGGAACGCAAATATCTGCCGTTTTTAGGTTTTGGGTATCCCATTAACGAGCGTCTTGTTTTTAATGTTCATGCAAGTTTTGTCGGCATCGAGACGGTCAACATTGACGGCGAGCAAGAGCCTACTGGTCTTGATGCGACTACGGTTAGCTTCTTACTAGGATTCAGATTTTAGCCGCTAAACCCAGTCGGATTGATTGGGTTTCACTTCCTCCCCATTTTGTATACCTATGCTTATCTGCATGCATTACGGCGTATTTTTCTTCATCCGCATTAGGTAATAGTTTACGTGATCTTAATCTAGATTAAGTTTCGTTGAGGCTGTTGCCGCTATGATCGCCCCTAGAAAATAATCGCGAGCCTTTAACCTCGTACATGAAAGGACAAAAAGATCGGCCACCTATGTGAATGGCAGTTCTTTTTGTCCTTTTTGTTCTCTTTAGTACTAAAAGAGAGGAAGGGCGTATGATCGAACGTGAGAGAAAAAATGAGCACCTTATTTACAGAAACCCGCCTTGGCAATATGACGCTGAAAAATCGCTTTATCCGCAGTGCAACATGGGAAAATATGGCAACGGAAAGCGGTCATATGACCGACAAGCTATACGCCATCTATGAAGAGTTAGCACAAGGTGAAGTAGGGCTTATTGTTACCGGTTATGCCAATATTGTTGAAGAAGAAAAACCCAATGCAGGAATGATGGGTATCTACAATGATTCCTTTATTGATGAGTACAAAAAGCTCACGGAAGGTGTTCATTCCCACGGCTCAAAAATTGTGATGCAATTGGCTTATGGGGGCACAAAGACGACCTACAATGTTGGCGAACGCGTCATTTTCGCACCGAGTGATGTACCTGAAATGGGAACGAAAACTCCGGGCATCGCGATGACAAAATCAGATATTGACTATATCGTTCAAGCGTTTGCTAAAGCCGCTTTGAGGGCGAAACAATCTGGTTTTGATGGGATTGAAATTCATGCTGCGCACACATACCTGATTAATCAATTTCTTAGCCCATATTACAACCAGCGAGACGATGAATATGGTGGCAGTTTAGATAATCGTATGCGATTTCTGCTAGAAATTTATCAACAAACAAGACAACGGGTTGGAGACGCTTTCCCGATACTTGTAAAGCTAACGGCTTCGGAGTTTTTTGCTGGTGGTTTAACCTTTAATGACACACGTAAAATCTGTCAAGCACTAGAGCAAGTTGGTGTGGATGGCATTATTATTTCAGGCAATGTTCACGGTAAAGCCGACACCATGATTGGGCAATCTTATGATGGCTACACCATTCAAGAAGAAGGGTATTTTCATGAATATGGTGACGTAATTAGTCAAGAAGTGAGTGTGCCTGTCATAACGGTAGGTGGCTTAAAGGAGTTCAACGCAATTGATGCGATCGCGACCAAGACCAATATTCAATATTTTGCGCTATCTAGGCCGCTTCTTTCTGAACCGCACCTGATTAAACGTTGGCAAACCGACGATCGCTCACCAGTTGAATGTGAGCGTTGTTCGAAGTGTCGCACAAAACGTGGTAATTTTTGTGTAGTGAACAAGGACAGAAAAGCGCAACTGGCCGCGTTATAACCCTCCATTCCCTTATCAAGCTATGATGTGTCCATCTGTTGATGTGCCTATTCGCGTACATGCCTATCTGCGAATGCGATACCGCATGGTCATGTCATAGCGTCGTTATTTTCCTCAATGTTCACTGCCTTTCGCAAACCTTCTCAAATACTGCTTCTCGCCACCCCAAAATTGTGTTGATTGTGGCTGATTTTTTAGCGTGAGTTCCAGCGCGTTTAATGGTTTTTTATTCCACATAAATAGACGAGAAACTGGCATTCATTTCCGGGTGAGTTTTTAAGCTATTTACCGCCTTTTTGTTTATCTTTATGCGAAACGTATAGAAGTGAATGATTAAAAAAGATTAGAGCTCTAATCACATGCGAATGATTTTTTGTGCATATATATATTTCCTTTATGCGTTATCGCTCACATTTCTTGGGTTTTTTGGCGCCTAACTTTGATTTGGCTCTCTAATTATGAACTAATAAAGGCGAATTTTTACTTAGAGTACAAAGGAAATGTATCAGCGCATGATTACATCAGCACCTTGGGTGATGTATCCCGAAACGAGTGAAAAACCAAGTAAAGAATGGACGTTTTTAGAACCGACTGGCGATGATGGAAATGACATTTTTGACCTTATTGCCGTCTGCCCTCCCCTCGATATGAACTCCTCATACTGCAACTTTTTGCAATCTACGCACTTTAGCCGAACTTGTGTTATCGCGCGCTACGGTGATGACATTGCAGGTTTTATTTCTGCTTATCGCAAGCCGGACGATCCCGAGACACTATTTGTTTGGCAAGTAGCGGTTTCTCCGAATTATCGAGGTAAGGGGCTTGCTTTTAACATGCTTAGCCATTTGCTCAATCGAGACATACTTCGATCTGTCGTAGCGGTAGAAACCACGATCACCAAACAAAATAGCGCGTCATGGGCATTGTTTAAAAAACTTGATTCGCAACAGGGCCAACAAGGTGAAGTCAGTACATTTCTAGACGAACAAATTCATTTTAAGGGGGAGCACGATACCGAATTCTTGTATCGAATCCCGCTAAAAAACACTCAAAAAATAGGAAATTAAACGGTCTATCATGGATATTTTTAACAAGCAAGAATCGAAAGTACGATCTTACTCAAACAGTTTTCCAGTTATGTTCACCAAAGCAAAAGGGTGCTGGCTTGAAACTGACAAAGGAGAGCGTTATCTAGACTTTCTTGCTGGTGCAGGATCACTGAATTATGGCCACAACAATCCGGTATTTAAACAAGCCTTGCTGGAATACATTGAGAAAGACGGTATTACTCACGGCCTCGATATGCACTCTGACGCAAAAGCGGAATTTTTAACGGCGCTTCAGCGCTATATTTTAGCGCCTAGAGGGTTGGACTATAAGGTTCAATTTACCGGTCCAACGGGCACAAATGCCGTAGAAGCCGCGCTGAAACTGGCGCGTAAAGTAACCGGGCGCAGCTCGATTGTGGCATTTACCAACGGTTTTCACGGTTGTACTGCTGGTGCGTTAGCCGCAACGGGTAACCAACATCACCGTCAGGGTGCAGGGATGAGCCTAAACAATGTGACGCGTATTCCTTTTGAAGGTTATGCCGATATTGATGGCCTTAAGCTATTTGAAACCATGTTGAATGATAACTCGGCTGGAATGGACAAGCCTGCCGCTGTGCTAATGGAAACGGTACAAGGCGAGGGTGGCTTGAACGTCGCGTCTAACACGTGGCTACAGCGTTTAAGCAAAATCTGCAAACAGAATGACATTTTATTGATTATTGACGACATTCAAGCCGGTTGTGGTCGCACAGGGACGTTCTTTAGTTTTGAACCTGCGGGTATTAAACCGGACATGGTGACGCTATCCAAATCTATTGGTGGTTATGGACTACCAATGGCGGTGGTATTACTGAGCCCTGAGCTGGATATTTGGAAGCCGGGTGAACACAACGGTACTTTCCGCGGTAACAATCATGCATTTGTGACAGCAACAAAAGCGCTTGAGACCTATTGGTCAAATAATCAACTTGAAACTCATATCGCCCGCTGTTCTGAAGCGGTCTCTGACGTTATTCAGCGCAATATTCAACGTCATCCAGAAGTGTTTGTTCAACAAAAAGGGCGTGGAATGATGATAGGTGTTGAGTGCCATAATGGTGAATTATCGAATGACATCGCCAAAGCGTGCTTTGAAAACGGTATGGTCATCGAAACGGCGGGTCCAAATGATGAGGTGGTGAAGTTCTTTTGCCCACTGACGATCACTCAGGCTGAATTAAATCAAGGTCTGTCTATTTTTGAAAATGCGGTGGAATCCGTTGTCGCGAAACGCTTTAAAAAAGCATCTTAATCAAGGAAGTAAAGATGATAGTAAGAACATTAGATGAGTGTCGCGATAGCGAGCGTAGAGTAGCGTCGGAAACGTGGGAAAGTGTCCGCATGTTACTCAAAGATGACAAAATGGGTTTCTCATTTCATATTACAACGATCTATGAGAATACCGAGACGCACATTCATTATCAAAATCATCTCGAGTCGGTTTACTGCATGAGTGGCGAAGGCGAGATTGAAGTGGTAGATGGAAAAACCTACCCAATTAAACCTGGTACGTTGTACATTTTAGATAAAAATGATGAGCACTACTTAAGAGCTTATAAGGGTAAAGAAATGGTGATGGCTTGTGTGTTCAACCCGCCAATAACCGATAAAGAAGTCCACGACGAAAATGGTGTCTATCCTCTAGTCGATTAAGGCGATTAAGGCGATTAAGGCGATTGAGCCTCCTTACACTGTTATGAAGAGTGAGGTGATATGCCTCACTCCCATTCTTTTTTACCGAAGCAATACTTTATTAAGGCCCCCTTATGACTTATACCGTAGAGAAAATCGGCGGTACATCTATGACCGCATTTGATGCTGTGCTCGAAAATATCTTTTTGCACCCTGCGCCAGAACATCGTTATAACCGAGTATTTGTGGTGTCGGCGTATGGCGGAATGACAGACGCATTACTGGAGTGTAAAAAAACCAGTAAGCCCGGTGTCTATCAGCGAGTTGCGAAGCGAGATGAGAATTGGCAAGACGCCCTAAATTATGTTGAGCAGCGTATGTTGCTGACCAATGAAAACATGTTTGCGGATCCCATGAGCCGCATGCGCGCGGATAAATTTATTCGTTCGCGCTTCTCAGAGGCAAAAAACTGCATTTCAAACATTCTAGAAACTTGTCAGTATGGGCAGTTTTCATTACGTCATTATCTGCCGCAAGTTCGTGAATTTTTAGCGTCGATGGGAGAGGCGCACAGTGCGTTTAATACCGCGTTAAAATTAAAAAACTTGGGCATTAACGCCAAGTTTGTCGACTTGTCGGGTTGGAATTCAGAAACGCCACAGAAGTTAGATGATCACATTCGAGAGGTATTTCGCGATATTGATGTCAGCAAAGAACTGCCGATTGTCACAGGTTATGCATCTTGCAGTGAAGGGTTGATGTCTACCTATGATCGCGGTTATAGCGAAATGACATTCAGCCGAATTGCGTCGATAACCAATGCCGATCTTGCCGTCATTCATAAAGAGTACCATTTAAGTTCAGCTGATCCGCGAATGGTTGGATCAGAGAAGGTCTTTCCTATAGGGCATACCAACTACGATGTCGCGGATCAGCTTGCAAGCTTAGGGATGGAAGCGATCCATCCCAATGCAGCGGCTGGCTTGCGAGAGAGCAACATCGAACTGCAGATAAAAAACACCTTTGAGCCTGATCATCCGGGTACATTGATCAGTGGCGGTCACCGCCCAACGGCGAACAAAGTTGAAATTATTGCCGGTAAAGAGGAAGTGTTTGCACTGCATTTGTTCGATCAAGCCATGGTTGGGCAGATTGATAACGTCAGTTATGAACTCATGCAGATTATTGCCGATGCACATGTCAGTTTGATTGGTAAAGAAATGAATGCTAACTCAATGACCTACTACCTTGGTGGAAGCACGGAAAGCCTAAATAAAGTGTTGTATAAGGCAGAAAAACGCTATCCAAGTGCAGAAATAAAGGGGCGCATGGTGGCACTAATATCCGTCATTGGATCGCAGATTGACACCAATAAATCCTTAGCTCAAGGTGTGTTGGCGCTAATGAACAACGGTATTACGCCAGTGGCTCTGCATTCATCTATGCGTAATGTAAATGTACAGTTTGTGGTCGGGAATAAAGAGTACTGCGCCGCAATTTGCGCGTTGCATGATGAGTTTTTTGACACCGTTGATGAATGTTCTAATGCAACAAAAGTGGCGTAATTCGTCACTACTTTGTTGTAGGGGCTTTTGTTGTGGGAGAGTAATAAAGAATGACACTAAATGGCAGTATTCGTACACTGCCATTTATAACTTAAAAATACAGTTTTGATTTTTGGGAACAGTAGCATGCCAGAATCTATTCTGCATTGACGAGAGCTGAGCTGACATGTTTCTGGACAGAAAGCGCTTAGCTTATCGCTCTTCTACCCATCCCAATTAGGCCGTCATCCCCTTTTTCAAGGGGATGACGGTTAGCTTTTATTTGTGGAGGCAGTCACATGCCGGAATTTATTCTACGCTGATAAAAACCGAACTGGCACGTTTTTGGACATTTTCGTTTTAGTGAAAACCCCAATTTAGCAAAAGCATGGAAAAGTCGCTTACGTGAATGTCCATTATCACTGGTTCAGATCACACCAAGATAATCCATTTGAGTAGAAAAAAAACTCTCGTCCAGTCATATATTCAGCGCGCCATGGTTGAGATATTTCTCCCCAAACCCATTTAGCTCCATTTTTCGAACATCCGTACCTGCAAAAAATGAAGGGACGGGATCGACTAAGTGGTCTCGATGAATGCACGGTGTAGAGTGGTCGCTTGTATATCCGACATAACAATTATCAAGGTCTATATGTTCCAAAATATAGCCAATCATCTGATCAAACTTTTCAGCCATCTCCACTTTTACCAGTGGTAAATTATCGTGCCCCGCAAAATCTGGTGATTTTACATGCAAAACAACCCTTGATAGGCCAAATACGCCATATGAGGTGTATGCGCATACTCTAATGGTGTTTTTCCATCAAGTTGTGGGTTAGGCAAATCCCCCATACCGTCAGCGATAAGTAGCTTTGTTTTCGGATGGATTGTTATCTAACATTTCAAGTACATCACGACGTTTCCAAAGTAGTGCACCGGAGAGAAAGAGTACCAAAGACCATAGTGTCCATTTGGTCATCGGAGAGGGTGAATAGATGCGGATCTTAAACTCTACCTCCGCACCAGGTGAGACTTTCTTACGTGTTACTTCAACAACCTTCCAATCGCCATCGCGCTTGATTTCAAACATTTTTTTCTTTTTTGACCACTCCGGAGAGACGACACCATATAACTCTGTATTTTTGGGCACACTGAATTGACCTGAATACTTTGCAATCGTCACTGGCGAGGTATTGTTAAATTGGTAAGTAATCTCTTTGTTTTAAAAGAGCTCTTTCACTTGAATTACGTTTACTCAAAACACACTTTGGTGTATTCAACAGCTGTGGGTAACCATGACGTACCATAGCTACACCCTTCATTTAAGTCATGAATCACTGAGTTGCTGGTTACAAAAGTATTACCATTATAAGGTGCTTTCAACAAAGGCGGTGAGCGAAATATACTCTTTAATGCAGCAATATTTCGGTACGGACTCAGTTTTGCGGCAGATTGTGCGACTTCATTTCGCCATAGTGTATTTCCCACAGCCTTATCAAAAGCTCTCATGTCACCTTGAGCATGGCGTTCAGCAAGGTTTTGTTCTTGCCCCAATGGGTGATTAGAATGCGTAATGTACCCTTTGGCTGAGCCGTCAATCACTACATTTTTTCCGAGTTGATTTTCTACAGTGGCGATATTTCCATGCCTGTCAACAAAGTGAGTCGCATAGGCGGCATTGACTGACAGGTTTTCTAAGGTGTCTATCGCCTGTTCAACATTATTGAATTTAGCAACCATCGCCATTGAAATTCCACTTATAGGAGCCCCGTTTTCGAGTGGGGCTTTAAGTAAGGTGTCGACAGTATTTAGCGTCGTTGCCATCTCTTTGCTCATTGACATCGCAGTGAATAAAGGGGTTCCTGCTTGTACAATTAAATTGTCGCTTTTCCAAATAGCCGCATAACCTGTAAGTTCAATAGGCATGTCTTGATTCTGTCCAATGATACCGTTACTCCAACCTATCGCGGTGCAGCCACGTTGTATAAGTGTCTTTTCTCTCAAAGTGTCCAAAGACTTGCCGACAAGTTGATTAACGTTGGTTGCGAATAGCCCATCTTCTCCCCAAGCTGCCAAATAAACCTCGTCTTCACTGTGCCCAGTGACCTCACCTATTCCACGGTAGAATGCAAGCAATTCTGGGAATAGTTCAGCTACAGAAGATTTTGTCGCTAAAATTTCATCCATCTTCTGTCGGCCAATAGTCTGCTTTATGTCAGCAAGGTAATTGTTTATATGATTAGGCATGACAGTAGGGGAAAATTGCTCAGCATATCCTTTTGCGATATCTTTTCCCCCTTGGTGGTTGAGGCCAGAAAACTCAATGACAGGCGGCGTGTGTTGTACGACCTGGTTTTCATTCGGACTGTAAAAATCACCAGTTAAATCAATTGTAACTCCGTTAGCTGCGGTAGCCTGCTGTGGGGCTTCTTTGGCGTGAACGTTGAGAGTAGTGCCTAATACCACCATAGTTACGATGGTTGATAGTATCGTTTTTTTCATATTTAAACCTTCTGCTTGATATTTTGATTATTCTAATAATAAATTTAAATCGATAATAAAACGATCCACTTACCGAGTTGTTATTTGGCGGTGCGGTATGTTAGCGATGATTTTCAAAGTTGAGCTTAAGCTGAACGCAAATTATCAGCTAGCAGGGGCTTCGATTTTTACCTAGCAGTTAAAGAGTGCGTTTATTTCGAAGTGATTTAGTTACCTATCGAAAGTTCCGATGGGAACAAACTTGCTCGTTATTTCACTGTTGTTACTCTGCGCCATAGGAGACAAGAGCAGGGAGCTATAATCACTTTGACGGGGTTTAATATTATGAAGACTTTGACTAAAACACTCTTAAGCGTTGTTATCGCATCTACAATTATCGGTGCCAGTGCTGCTAACGCTTGTAGCAGAATGACAATAGATACTCCTTATGGTGTTTCTACTGTACGTACTCTGGATTGGGCCGAACAAATGGGGACGAGTGCAGTAGTAAACCCTGTGGGTACAGAGCGTATAACCTATAAATTATCAAGTTATGCCAACCCAGCTAAATGGACAACTCACTTCCAAACTGTTTCACTAGAGGAAAATATAAGCGATGAGTTTGGCGGTGCCTCTTTAGAAGCAATTAATGTTGAAGGTTTCAGTGCTTCACTGCTATATATGGATCCATCTAAAGCTTTTCTAAAGGACCATAAAGACAGCGGAGCAATGGCTATCAGCCTGATCGATGTCCCAGCCTATTTAGCTGAAAATTTTAAGACCGTAAAAGATGCCGTATCTAGTTTCAAAAAAGGTGATTACCAATTCGCATGGAAAGATGGCGTCAAAGGGGTTCCACATGGCGTTCACTTTTCAGTACAGGATAAATCGGGTGATATTGCCCTGTTTCAGTTGAATAAAGATGGCGTCACTGTTATCCACGAAGGTAATGTTGCATCGGATCTGCGGATTATGACTAACGCGCCTTTACAACAAGACCACCGTGCTTACGTGAATAATTTTGATCTAGATAGTGTGATCACCAATCAAGTAATTCCAAACTCGATTTCCTCTGCGGACCGAAATCTTCGTGGTTTATATCTTACGCATCACGTGAAATTTGAAGAAGGAAAAAGCTGGGCGCAGATTGAAGGAAAATTACAAAGCACTTTTGATGCTGGAAACTTGGTGCCGCAGGATATTATTGACCATACGAATAATCTAAGTTACGCGACTTGGAATCAATATATCTACAACTTTGAAAATGGCTCATTCAAATTCCGTGACCTGGATACTTACAAAGAAGTTCGTTTCAACATCAACGATATTAAAGCCTTTGATTCTCGCGTCTGTGCAGATTTAGTACAACAAGCAAACGAAGGGAAAGCGACCGTCACCTTTGGCGAATGCAAATAGTAAGTTTTGGCTAAGGAAGGCCTTTTTTTATATTCATTGAAACTAATTCATCCATAAAAAAACGCCTCACTTGTCCCTGTGAAGATGACTTTTTCCACAGTATCTCGATAGGAAAAAATAAAGGGGTAAGGCTAAATTCCGCTTGGAAAGTCGATAATGTGCCCATTGACTCTCTTTCTTCTTGTAACAACTTTGGTACGATTGCCCAGCCAATCCCTTGCTCTACCAGCCGTAACATATCTTCTTGCTGATCAGTCACCCAAATCTGCTGTGACAGGCGAGTGAGATCAGATAGGACAGAGTTATCTAGCATGCTATGGCAGCAAAGCTGACGCTCGCCCATTAGGGTCTCATTATCAACCAGCTTCATATCAGCAAGTGTTGAATCTGGACTACAAATACATACCCATTCAAGTTGCTGTATAACCATGAACTCTAGGTAGTCAGGGGAGTCCCTTGAAACAAAACCAATGCCGAAATCAACAGTATTATCTAGGACAGCTTGGTTTAACTCTTGACTAGATAGTGTCTTTACTTGCAATTGGCAATGCGGGAAGGTTTGAGAGACTTTTTCCAAGAGCGCATCTATACAAAGGATTGGCACTAATGAATCCATACCTATAACTAAACTAGATTCGATTTCATTATTTATCGATTGGGCGAAATGTTGCATTATTTCAGCGCGTCGCAATAGTAGCTTACCTTGCTGATAAAGGCGTTCTCCTTCTTCGGTCAAACTTGGGTACTTTGACGTACGGTCAAATAGCTTTACATCTAGGGTAAGTTCTAAATTTGCTATAGCTGTGCTTACAGAGCTTTGTGTTTTGTTTAGGTCACGAGCCACAGCTGAGAAAGAGCCAAGCTTGCACGCTAAAACAAATATATTGACCTGTTCTAAATTTATCATTTACATACCTTTACAGATGAGTTAAATAATTTCTGTACTACATGGCTTTTATTCTAGCCATCAACATTGGTTACCGATAGAAGCAGCATTTAGAATAGGACAGTGGGAAACTAATACACGGCTAGTATAGGGCTTATACGCCATGGTGAATAGCCACCACATCACTAGACGCTAGTTAGCCTTGCTTTTCATACTCTACAGGCGACAGTTGATTATTGGAACCATGCCTTCGATTCACGTTGTGAAACATTTCGATATACTCGAAGATATCGGTTCGAGCATCTTCTCTCGTAGAGTAAATTTTTCGCTTAACCCGTTCTCTTTTCAATAGCTGGAAAAAGCTTTCTGCGACAGCATTGTCATGGCAGCTCCCTCGGCGGCTCATACTTCCTTCTAGCCCATGTTGCTTTAAAAAGGAACTCCAATCATGGCTTGTATATTGGCTACCCTGATCTGAATGCACGAGTACATTGTTTATCGGAGAACGCCGCCAGATCACCATCAGAAGAGCGTCTAATGCTAGCTCTTTGGTCATTCAGCTCTTCAGTCATCCGTTGCAATTCTTTTTTGAGTCGACGGATCTCTGCGTTTTCATCGGACTTGGTTTGATGAAGAGAGGAGTCTGGGCCATACCGTTTGATCCAGGCATAGAGACTAGGAGTGGTGGTTCCTAAACGAGCGGCAACTTCAGCCACACTATGACCTTTTTCAGTTACTTGCTTAACGGCTTCAATTTTAAATTCTTCAGGATATCTTTTACTGTTCATAAGCACCTCTTGATTAGTTATTTTGTCTAACTAAAAGGCGTCTATCAAGTCAGTGGCTATTCAGTATCATTGATTTACAAAAGAGCGGCAAAATAGCTAAAGATAAGCACTAAGAAGCGATACAATACCGGAGTTGCGAGCTCGCAGCATTCGATACTCATTCACAGAAAACCTTAAAGTTGCCACATATGCCCAAAGATATTGGTTTCACCACAGAATACACTCTCGACAAACCCTTTTTTGCAGAGTGCTACGATCAAACTAGCCTGCCTACTACATTCCCAAAATCCTATTTAAAAGGCGTACTTTTTCTTCTTTTTGGCGCGGTTTTAGTTATGTTTGAGCTATTGCCCAGCAGTTACATTGGTTGGTTCTTTATCGTGTTGAGTGTTATTGAAGCGCTCAGTGTTTACTTTAAGAGAACTTGGTGGCTATGGCGACAAACTCTCAGTATGAGCGCTGGTAGCAAAGTGGTATTTCAGGGTGACGCTAACGGGGTGACGTATAAAAACGGTAATAACACGCGTAGTATCGCTTGGAGTGAAATTGACCAACTTGAGCAAAGCGATTTAGGGTTTATTTTTCATATGGGTAAGCAGCGGCAATATGTCAGTAAATCTTGCTTAAATGATGAAAATATCGCGTTCATTGTAGAGCAGCACGCCATATCAAAAATGAACTAACCTTAATGCGCGCATGGCTGAGGTTATCCGAGTTCACTCTGTAATATGACGTTTGTAAAAGCCTTTGACTCACAATCAGTCGGCCGAGCATGGTACATTCATACTCGGTTGTCTCTCGACTTAGGTGATTTGTCGGCGTTCGTGTGAAACTTTCTTATTTATGCCTTGCTCACAACTGTTGACCTTTAGGGAGTAGCAACTGCATGGTTTTCACTCTAAATGCCAGTGGTTGCTGACGAGTATTTTGTATAACAATGGCAAGGTTTCCAACCGCTTCTTCACGCCATATCGGCACGCCGTTTTCAAATTTCCCCCAGTTTTGCTTAAAATCAGAAAGGGGCACATGAATTGCAATCTCGGCCTCGTTTCTATAAGTGTACCCAGACGCTGACAATGTTTGATAGAAGCCATGTTGGTCGATAAACCCGATATAGAGCCCATTAAGTTGATCAGTGTTGAGCCCCGTCACCACCAACTCGAGCGATCCACTGTTGGGGCGCCCTAGCAGGCTGGGCTCAAGGGAGCGCCAAGGCAATTTTTGCCAGGTGTGCCAAGTGGCGAGGTTAGCTTGTTCGTTAATTTCCATACGTGGAAGGGAGGAGGCGATCCAAGATGTGGTCACTTGTTTGACGGATTTATTATTAAGTTTTAGTTGAATGGTCACTGTTCCTGTTTCTGCCCAGTTAGGCAGCATTTGCCCATACCAGCTAAGGGTGAAAGCATCCCCCGCACCACGAGTTGTCCAGGTATTACTGTCTTGTGAGATACTCAGCTCCCATCGGCTCCAGTGACTCATTGTCGCGTTGACTTGCCAGTGAGGTAATGGGTTGCCTTGTTGTTTTTCCACACTGAAATCTTCGATCTTTGGCGTCGACGCGTTCGTGGTGTGCTGAGCGGTGAGTGAGCGATAAGTGGTTAAGGCTGTTTTCGCCTGGTAGTTGGCATCAAGTAAGCCAAAGCTTTGTTCGGCATCAGAAAACCATCCTGTCTGATTGGGCTCGTCTGTGAGGGAAAACCAATTGAGTGCAAATAAGCCGAGCTGACGTAACATGGGTAAATAAAAGGTCAGTTTGTCCAGCTCATTGGCTTGTTGCGCTTGCCAGTTAGGTTGAGAGGCTATCGATAAATAGGCGAGCATCCAGGGTTTATTAAAGCGCTGTTGCAATTGCTCGCCTAAGCGAAGCGCTCGAATCCACGGCGACCAATCCGGAGCCGAGTGCGCGCGTTCAGTGTAACTTGATAGCATTAACATACTGGCGACAAAATCGCTTGCTTCAATGCTTTTTTTCGCGCTGTTATAGCTGGGCGTGCTGCCTGGTTGATCCCAGTCCCCAAGACCAAGGCCCACTTTAATTTGTGGCGCATGCGTTCGAATTAACGCAATGACTTCCAACATCAGCGGATCCCAACCATCCCAAGTTTCAATTCCTTGTTTATTAAACTCGGGCTCAAGGATCAAATAGGCTTGAGGTAAATCACGTAATAGTGGAATAAGTTTGTTTTTGACCTCATCGAGATAGCGCTGTCGGTTAGCTTGTACATAGCTAGGGCTGATTTGATCGCCAAAAAACCAATAATTGATCATGGGAACATAACCATGCTGATGTGCGCCACGAAGTAGATCACTACGTAACCAGTGCCAGTCACTGTGTTGTGTGATCCACAAAGTGACACTTTGTACGTCGAGTTGGTTATCCGATAAGGTCTCCCATACAGGCGCGTAGTTTTGTCCGCTGCCCACAGGATGATCCAGCAATAACCGAGCACCGACCCCCCACAGAAAAGGGTCGCTTGGCGTGGCACGAGTCTGTTGCTGTAAATTAAACATAAACGTCATAGCGTCCAAGCGTTGCTGCCAACTTCGGGCAAGCAGGCTATTTCGGCTGCCCCAACTTGAATCGAGTTTCGTTTGCAGTTGATTGGCAAATTGTTTTGCTTGTTCTGGTTTCTGGTTTCTGAGCGCAGAAAACACCGCACCGAATAGAGCTTGAATATACCAATCTGCTTCCATATTTTTGGTTGCAGCAACAACCTTGAGGTAATGATCCAATGCTTGTTGAGGTTGCTGGGCAAATTCTAATAGGCTATGAGCAACAAGCAGTTGGCCTTTTATAGCTAGCGCTTCAAGGGGAGAACGAGTGGATAAGCGAAGGCTGGCTTGCTGCATTTCTGAAAGCGCATTTTTATCACGCAGCTGGATGAGAGTAAGGTAGTCACCGAGTAATGGGTCATTTCGATACGCTCGCAGCAAAGCAAAGGCCGCTCGAGCTTCTAATCGATGAACGCTAAAGGGATCTTGAGCGAGGTAGCGTCGATACAGTGACATTGCGTCGTTCCAGCGATGCTCAAATTCAGCAATACGTGCCGCCAAAAATAACGCTTCGCCTTGATAGGGTGGTGTTTGCGTGGCGAGCTGAGTTTTAGCGTGAGAGAGCTGACCCTGTTGAATAAACTGTATACCGATGCCAATCGGATCGGTGTTTACAGTGGCGCTAAGCGGTGATGCGTAGCTTACGATGAGCATCGAGATGAGAATCGCAAAGGGTAAACTTGGGCGCTTTTGATGACTATTGTGTTGGCTCATTTGGATTCGCTGCAGTGTCGGCCAGGTTGATGGTCTCAAAATAGGCTAAGTTCTCTCTAATCGTCTCCAGGTGTAACGCGGTTTCTGTGGGCAGATCGCAGCCGTCTATCATGTCGAGGTTGTCTTTCATACTCATGACCATAATTTGCAATCTCGCTGAACTGTCGTTGATGTCTTCAGCAATGTCGGTGAGCTCATCGCCATCACGGACGTGAATGACGGTAGCGAGTTTACCCATAGAAATATCGACTAAGGCATGGCGAATTCGAGCAACGGGTCCATATAGGCGATAGCTCAGCCAGCACCCCGCCCATGTTGCCAACACGAGCTGTAAGAGTAGCAGTAGCACAAGCCAGTTACTCATCGCATCGTACATAGATGGTAAAGATTGCGCGACGGCGTTCAACTCTTCAGGCAATAACTGGAAAGAAAGCCGTTGGGCAAGGACATCCAGGGTTTGTGCATAAAAAAATAAAACTGTGTTGCGTTGATGACGGCACTGAACAAAGCAATAAATAATATTCGCCATATCAATCGCTTAGATGACCATGTTCGTATTCCCTTTAGCATGGTGGGCAGCCGTAATGCTCGCAACATAACGTTTCTCCTTAAACGAGTTGTATATTGAGTATATAACCGTATGCCAAGAGTGAAGCACAAATTCGCCATCTGTTGGATCGTATAAAAATGGCGGGCATAGGAGAGAGCGAACGGTTGGTATTGTAATGTGACTCTTGTCACATTTTGCTGTTTTTTACATTGTTGAAACCGGTTTCAGAAATAATGTTGGCGTTAATGCGCAGGCGTTTATTTCGCTCCGACACAGAAGTGACGCTCGGATTAATTCAATCAATTTGGTGAGTCAAAGTATGAAAACAAGTTTTCCTAGTGATTTTTTATGGGGTGGTGCGGTTGCTGCGCATCAGCTAGAGGGCGGCTGGAACGCTAATGGTAAAGGTGTGAGCGTAGTGGATGTCTTGACTGCTGGAGAGCATGGTGTGCAGCGCCGTATTACCGACGGTGTGCTAGAAGGTGAACACTACCCGAATCAAGAAGCCGTGGATTTTTATCATCGCTATAAAGACGACATCAAGTTGTTTGCTGAGATGGGGTTTAAATGCTTTCGAACCAGTATTGCTTGGACTCGTATCTTTCCTAAAGGGGATGAATTAGAGCCGTGCGAAGCAGGATTGGCGTTTTATGATGATATGTTTGATGAGCTAATTAAGCACGGCATTGAACCTATTATCACACTGAGCCACTTTGAAATGCCTTACCACCTAGCGAAAGAATATGGTGGTTGGATGAATCGCAAAATGATCGACTTTTTTGTTCGTTATTCTACGGTGGTCATGGAGCGTTATAAGCATAAAGTGAAGTATTGGATGACGTTTAATGAAATCAATAATCAGGTCAACGTCTCTGCAGATATTTTTGGTTGGATGTGTTCAGGTGTGAAATTTTCGGAATTTGAACGTCCGAAAGAGGCAATGTATCAAGCGGTTCATCATCAGTTTGTGGCAAGTGCGTTAGTGGTGAGCAAGGGACATGATATTAACCCTAATATGAAGATTGGTGCCATGTGTGCCATGGTGCCATTTTATCCACGTTCTTCGAAACCAGCTGATGTGATGCTAGCCCAGCAAGCGATGCGAGACCGATATTTATTCTCCGATGTGATGGTGCGAGGTCACTATCCGGCTTATGCAAAACGTGATTGGGCAATCAAAGGGTTTAATATTGATATGCACCCTGAAGATGAATTGATTCTGAAGCAGGGTAAAGCCGACTATCTTGGCTTTAGTTACTACATGTCGAATACGTTAGATTCTACGTCGCAGCAATCGACAAAAGAGAGTATGGATGGCGGACATGAAAACTCGGTTGAGAATCCATTTATCAAATCCAGTGATTGGGGGTGGTCAATTGACCCTACTGGCTTGCGCTATTGCCTGGCGTCACTTTATGAGCGCTATGAAGTGCCACTGTTTATCGTAGAAAATGGCTTTGGCATGATTGATCACGTACAGGATGATGGCAATATTGAAGATGACAGCCGCATCGATTATTTGCGTGAACATATTGCTGAAATGAAAAAAGCCGTCAGTATTGATGGTGTTGAACTGATGGGTTATACCCCGTGGGGATGCATTGATTTGGTCTCCTTTACCACTGGTGAAATGAAAAAGCGCTATGGTTTTATCTATGTTGATAAGCACAATGATGGGTCGGGCAGCTTTTCTCGAGCAAAGAAAAAGTCATTTAGCTGGTATCAGAGTGTGATAGCTTCTAATGGCGAAGTGCTTTAGGTTAATCTGAACTAATGCCGTAATCATAAACGCCCGCACCAGTGGGCGTTTATGATGTAATAGTGGTACTTGTGATGTAATAGTGGCACTTATGATGCAATCGTGGGCGATTAGAATGTATTAAAGAGGTATGGGTGGTGAAAGTAACGATGCTGGATGTTGCCAATGAGGCGGGCGTCTCTAAAGCGACAGTATCAAGAGTATTGAACAAGAAAAATATCGTACGACCGGATGTCGTGAAGCGAGTGTTTGATGCGATTCAGAAAACTGGTTATCGGCCCAATATCCTAGCGCAAAATCTGGCTATGAGAAAAACCAATTTCATCGGTTTTGTTATGAGTAATGTCTTGTTTGATGGCCCTTATTTTTCCACCTTGATGAATCATGCCGCTTCATTTTGCGAAGAGTCGAACCACCAGTTAGTGATGACGGATGGGAAACACAGTAAAGCAGAGGAAAGGGACGCCATTAATTTTCTTTTGGATATGAAATGTGCTTGCGATCATTGTTTATTCAAAATATCTGAACGAAAAAGAGCTCGCGGAAATCATTAGCCGTACCACTACCCCGATCATGGTGTTGAATCGCCCCGTCTCCGATCACCCTCAACACGCGATTACAACCAATCATTATCAAAGTGCCTGTTTAATGATGGAGCACTTAGTGCAACACGGTCATCGCAGCATTGCTATTATTCGTGGCAACCCAAACTCAGGCACAGATCAACAGCGTTATCGCGCCTATAGGGATGTATTGGAAAAACATGGTTTACACATTGATAAAGAACTGGAGCAATGCGGAAACTGGGCGTTGAAAGGGGGCTATTTAGCCGCAGTACGGCTACTTGAGTGTGATCGACGACCGTCAGCAATACTGGCTTGCAATGATGATATGGCGATGGGTGCCATGCGTGCATTCAGTAATGCAGGCTTGTCATTACCTGAAGAGATCTCAATTGCAGGTTTTGACAACAGCAATATGGGCGAGTATTTATCACCAAGCTTGAGCTCGGTCAGTGTACCGTTGGGCAATATGGTTAAGGTGGCGATACTACGGATATTGGGAGAGAATGAACGAGCCCAATTAATTTCAATATCGGGCTCGCTAGTGATTAGAGAGTCAATTAAGTCACTGACAGCGCCAGAGTAGCCATCGTTTAAGGGATGGTTCGAACCATTGTTCAAATTAACTATTTTGGCGGAAGTAACGGCACTCTAAACGGTTATAAAACCGTTAATACGGCTTCGCGGCTTAAGCGCGATTTAGGCAGGGATGCATTGTAATCTTCATCCGCATGGTGATACCCCATCGCTAAGGCAACATCACACTGGTAGCCACCCAACTCCTCTCTAAACAGCTCTGTGATCATCTCTGAATCGACGCCTTCCATTGGCGTTGAATCAATACCTAAGCGGGCTAAAACATGCATGGTATTACCGAGCGCAAGGTAGGTTTGCGCTTTCGTCCATGTTGACGTATTGCTTGGCCTCATCGGTGTTCAATTCAGCAAACGCAAAACCACCAAAGGCTTGCTCGCGTTGTTCGGGTGCCGTACGGCCATCTTCAATCCCTTTGTCGACCACTTTTGCGTAATCATCACGGGTGTAGTTGGGGTGGTATGCGAACAAAATAATATGTGAGGCTTCTTTGATATGAGGCTGATTAAATTGATGCTTGTTAACAAACGTATCGTGCATGCGCTGCTTGGCTTCATCGCTTTCAATGACGATAAACTTCCACGGCTGTGAGTTGATCGACGAAGCGGACAGTCGTGTTGCCTCGTAAATCACCTCTAGTTCGTCTTGAGGGATACGCTTTGTCGCATCGTAGCGTTTAGCGGTATAACGTTGCTCTAAGTCAGCAATGATGGGATGTGTCATGGTCATCTCCGAAATGAAAATAGTTAGGAATAGAAAGCGTTAGAAATAAAAGCCGTCGAACTTCTGACAGCATTACCCAATACGAGTCATCTCATTGAGTGTAAAGCTGGCGACGGCACCTTCGGTTGCCGTCTTGTATTTCGCAATGTGGGCGCTACGCAAATGCGCTTGTAACAGCTCAGGTGACGTCCAGTTTTCATAAAACGTAAAGTGCGCAGGGTTGTTATTATCTTGGTGCAAGTCGTAATTGATGCAGCCTTCTTCGGCGCGCGTTGCGTCAATAAGTGCTAACAGTTCGGATTTAACCAATTCAATTTTATCTTCATTAGCGATGATATTGGCAACAATAGTTAATGACGTCATAGTCTGTTCTCGTCTTCTTAAGGCGCAGTAATAAGCGACTTATGAGTATGGATAAAGTGTTTGTGTCGAAACATAGTAATAGTAAGATTGATAGTTATAAAGAGGCTATAATTTGAATTATTATCAAAAATTATTTGATAATAAGCATAAAGCAAGTGGTGCGGAGCATCATCTAATCAAACCGAGAGAGCAGGGGTAGGTCAATGCTACTTGAAGATTTACACGTTATCTTAAAGGTGGCGGAGTTTCGCAGTATCACCGCTGCCGCTACTAATCTTGATATGAGAACTGCCACCGCCAGTGCAGCGGTAAAGCGTGTTGAAGCGTCACTTGGTGCGGAGCTATTTGTTCGCACCACACGCCATTTACGACTTTCTGCTGCGGGTGAACGGTATCTACCACAGTGTGAGCAAGCCGTGAAAATGCTTCAACAGGCGAAGCTCAATATGCGAGAAGAGCTTGGTATCATTGACGGCGAAGTGCGAATAGCCATGTCTTCTGATTTAGGGCGTAATATCGTCGCCTCTTGGCTCGACGACTTTTTACTTGAATACCCGAAGGTGTCTCTACGTACCCATATTAGTGACAGTAATATTGATTTCTATCGCGATGCCGTGGATATGGCGTTGCGCTATGGGCCAAAATTAGACTCGAATTTATACGGATTTAAGATTAGTGATGCACCCAGAGTGTTGTGTGCGAGCCCTGAATACTTGGCTGAGCATGGTACGCCTCAGACCCCACAAGATTTGCTGAATCACAATGCACTGTTCTACCAATTGCACGACATTATCCAAGATGAGTGGGCTTTTAATGATGGGAAGCAAGACTATAAGATTAAACTAAAAGGCAATCGGGCCTCTAATGACAGCGATTTTGTACGACGTTGGTGTGTAGAAGGTAAAGGTATCGCGTTCAAGTCATGTATCGATATGTCGAGTGATTTGCTAGCAGGGCGAGTGGTGAATTTGATGCCACAATATAAGCCAACGCCGTCAGAATTATGGTTGGTTTGCCCCAGTCGCCAATCGATAACACCCACTGTACGCCTATTGCGAGATAGGTTTAGAGATAAGAGTCAGGCGATATTAACCAAGCTGATAGAGAAAGGGGTGTTTGGTTCAAACGGAATTTGATGGGTATTGCTAAGGAGTAGAATAATGGCTGAACCAAAGGTGTGGATTAGAGCGGGGATCATGATGATGTACGGGTCATCGATAGATGCTGATTACCATCGCCATCATGCTATTCAGCTGGTTTGGCCCAAGCCCGAAAGCCGTTGTACTCTGTGTTTACGAGCCGAGACATTGTCTTCGAATGGGTTATCTCATGTTGTTAGTAAAGAGATCGCTGCGCCTATGATACTCGCCTCGAATGTAGAGCATCAATTACAGATGGAAGAAGGCTGGATTGTGTTGCTGGAGCCAAGCGGTGAGCTTGGAGCCGCAATGAATCAGCTTTTGGCGCAGCGCCCCATTGAGATGCTGCCGAAACTGCACTTCTCAAGGCCAAGGGCTTCAGATATCAAACTTGATGATGTCGCCATTCACCTCCTATCGCTGTTAGAACATTTAAAGCAACCCAGTCCTTTTTATCTCAATAACAACAGTAATATTATCGATCCTCGTATTAAAAGGTTAGTCGATGAGCTTTATCAGTGCGTCGGTGTCACTTGTTTGAAGCCGAATGCATGGCGTGCTTCGGACGTCGCGGCAACACTCGCCTTATCAGAGAGTCGATTTTTGCATTTGTTTCGTCAAGAAGTAGGAATACCGTGGCGTCCATACTTACTTTGGTGTCGAATGATCTGTGCTGTTGAAGCGGTACTTGCTGGTCAATCGGCCACAGAGGCGGCCTATATGGCGGGGTTTTCGGATAGCGCACATTTAAGTCGGACGTTTCGTCATACCTTTGGTATGACGATTCGACAAGCTAACGCAGTGTTTCGACGTTCGTAGCCAGTTTATTCAATTATTCTAAAAAGTGGTTAGTTACTCTAAGGGTAGATTCAGTGACCGGAGTAACCTATGAACGAGTTATCTCAAGCCTATTTACAACCCACACCGATGTTGGATTTTTTACATGATGACATCCAAAAAGTGATTGAAGAAAAACAATGGAAAACCTTGTCTCGCTATGATGCGATTGGTGCAATTTATCACTTTGTTCGTGACGATATTCGTTTTGGTTACAATAGTGACGACCGTCTTGCTGCGAGCCAAGTACTAAAAGATGGTTATGGGCAGTGCAACACCAAAGGTACGTTATTAATGGCGCTCCTTCGCTCAGTGGGTATTGAAACCAGACTGCATGGCTTTACGATTTATAATGAACTGCAGCGAGGTGCTATTCCTACGGCGATTTTTCGTGTGGCTCCAGAGCGCATCATTCATAGTTGGGTAGAAGTCTACCAAGAAGGGCGTTGGGTGAATTTAGAAGGTTACATTTTAGATAGTGGCTATCTAAGGCAGGTACAGCAGCGTTTTTCCGCGCAACAAGACGCCTTTTCAGGCTATGCAATATCGACAAAAAACTTGGCTCAGCCAGATGTCGATTGGAAGGGTGATGATACCTATATACAGAGTGAAGGTATTGCCGATGATTTTGGAGTGTACCCCCAACCGGATGACTTTTATTCAAAATATGGTAGTAATTTGTCCGGGGTCAAAAAGGTATTATATCGTTACGTATTGCGCCACATTATGAACCTAAATGTCAGCCGTATTCGTTTACGAGGGATTGGACAAAGGGCGTCGTAATATGTGCGTTGTTGGCTTCAAATGGTGTTTGAAACTCGCGCTTTGGCAGCGGTATGTGCAGCGCTGCTGCGGTTAAACGTTCCGAGCAGCGCGATAGGTTAGCGATATTGGTTAGGGTCGCTTTAGCGGATTTTACTTATTGGTAATTGGTAATTGGTTATTACTTGTTGGTTGTTGGTTGTTGGCTATTGGTGACAGGAGAGGTATCGCTTATGACCTTAGGTCGCGCACAAAGTGCATATAGACAAGGTATGACAATTAATACAATCGGTAATGAGAGCAGCAATCCATACCCAAGCGTTAATGACATTGGCCCCATATAGACATCGGTACCGCCAATACCGTAAGCCAATGGCAGTAAGCCTACCACGGTTGTGATTGATGTCAGCATGATAGGCCTGAAGCGGCTTGCTGCGGCTTCAACAATCGCGTGAGTGACAGAGAAACCCTCTCGTTGCAGTTCGTTAATACGGTTGACGAGGACCAGCGCGTTATTGACCACGACCCCAGCCATCCCCAATATACCAACCAAAGCAAATAACGAAATAGGCTGCATGTGGAGAAATAGCGCCATTAACGCAGAGACAATAGCAAACGGAATGACGGCCATGATCAATAGCGGCTGTAACAATGACCCAAACATAATGGCGAGCACAAAATAGATGCCAATCATTGCAGAAGGAAAAGCGACAAAGAAGCCAGACATAGTTTCGTCGGTGTTCTCTGCTTCACCACCAACATCGAGTCTTACGCTGGTTCCTACCTGTTGTGTTAACGCTTGAGTCAGTTGCTGACTGAGTGCTCCAGAGCTTAGGTTGTCATCGATAATTTGCGCGCTAACCAATATTTGGCGATCGCCGTTGTAGTGGAGAATTTCTCGTGGCGCTTGAATTTCTTGAACTTTTGCTAAACGGTTGAGTGGCACTTTTACCCCTGAAGGTGTGGTGATTTTAGTGGTGGCGAGCTTGTCGAGATTGCGATATTTTTCATCCAGTATCACGCGCAGCTTCACTTCTTCGTCGCCAATCCATGTTGATGTCACCGTATCACCATCAAACGCAATGCGCAGCGTATTGGCGAGATCTTGCACGGTTAAATTGTAGCGCGCTAGCCACTCGTATTGTGGTAATACTTGTAATTGTGGGTCGGTCAATACTTCGTTATGAGTGACGTTATCAAGCCCACTGTGCAGGCTCATCCAATCCATGACAAGGTCCAATGCTTGTTCGCGCTCTTGCTGGTTATTGCTGATGATGCGAATTTCTACCGAGTTCACCGGGAGGGGGACTACCTGCATCTACTGTGAACTTTACAAAATTGATACTGGTCGAGTTGGCCAATTCGTGGCTGAGCGAGTCGGCGATATCATTGGCGGTTCTTGTGCGTTGATCAACATTTGTCAGCGTGATCAACCCACGGCTCACAGGGCTGGAGTACGTGATTTGATGCGAGACGACTTCATTGCTTGGTAATGCTGCGATAGCGTTCTCTAAGTCCGTATGGGTTTGGCGGACTTTATTGAGCGGGGTGCCCGGAGCGATCTCTGTGTAAATCTCAATGTATTTGGCCGCATCACTTGGAAAAATGTCGAGCTTTAGTGTGGTTAATAGCGTTGAGCTGCCCACAAGGCACGTAAGTGCGAGCACTAAAATGCGTTTTTTACGAGCTAAACAGTAGCAAAGTATCGCTTTGTAGCGCTGAATGAGTGCTGTGAAGCGCGTATTGTTCGAACCATTCCTCGGGGGGCTATCGAGTGATGTAGCCAAATGTGCAGGCAGAGTAAAGGTACATTCTGCCAGTGAAAATAAAAGCGCGGTAATGACCGTGATAGGAATAACAATGATGGCTTTGCCCATGGTGCCTGGAATAAAAAACATAGGGATGAAAACCAGCGCCGTTGTTGTCAAGCTGGCAATGATGGGGCGAATGACGTTCTGAACCCCCAAGGTCGCCGCTTCAACGCCAGACTTCCCTTGTTCTTTTTGTTGATAAATACTCTCGGCGACGATGACTGAATCATCGACAATAATACCGATTACCAGAAGTAAAGCCGCAAGGGTAATACTGTCTAGATTCATGCCAAGTGCGGGTAAGACGGCCATGACCCCAAGTACACAAAATGGAATGGAGACGGATACCCAAAAGGCGACTTGGCGTTTCAATATCATACTTAGAACAATAAGAACCAGAATGAGCCCAACTCCACCATTGGTGGTGACGATGGAGAATTTTTCTGCCATATCATCCGCTAGGTTTAAAGTAATCGGAAAGCTAAACTGACCTTCTAGGCGTGTATTCTCTTGATCTAAAATTGTTTTTACGCGGTCGATAGTGGCAATAATGTCCGCACTGGCATTTTTGCTGATGGAGAATACCACGGCGTTCTGCCCATCCACCATACCCAGCTCAGTGGCTTTCTCAAACCCATCGGAGACTTGAGCAACATCCCCCAATCGGATCATTTCACCGGTGGGCAAGACATCGATGATGGTGTTGGCGAGCTCTTCAACTGTGTGAATTTGCGTGAGGGTAACAATGCGTTGGTCGTTGTCCCACGACTCCACAATTCCCCCAGAAAGTGACAGGCTACGCGTATTAATCGCGGCAATGACATCATTAAAGGTTAATTGATATCGAAGTACTTTGGTTGGGTCAACCTCAATCCAAAACTCTCTCTCGGTGTAGCCGTCCAGACGCACGTTTCCGACACCGGGGACTGATCTTAACCGCTTTTCAAGTTCACGAGTGTATTGCTGTAATGCGTGATTATCGAGCGTTGTTACTACGCCGAATGTCATAACATCGAAAGAGGAGGTGTCCTTTTGGACGACTAACGGAGGGTTCGAGATATCTTTTGGTAGACCTTGAACACGATCCACGGCTTGTTGAATATCACGAACCGTCTTATTGACCTCATAACTTTCATCGAGCTCGATGTTGATATAAGACTGGCCATCAAAAGACTGAGAGTAGTAGGTTGTGAGCCCTTGAATCGACTTCAGCTCTTTCTCAATTTTGTTGGTGATGTTTAACTCAATATCTTGCGAAGATGCCCCCGGATATTGTGTCGTGATCTCGACTTCCGCAAATGCCACGTCAGGGAGCTCTTGAAGTTTGAGAATGCTGATTGCGCCAGCCCCCACTAAAAGCACCATTATGGTAATAATACGAGCGAGAAAACTGCGCCTAGCAAAGTAGGCAAGAAAAGTGTTCATTCGAGACCCCTTAAGTTGAATTAGCAATCACTAGATTGACGATGGTTGAATGAGTAGTGGTGAATCGCGAGGGCTTAATTAAGCGAACCGAGATAATTAAGTGAACCTAGTTAATTAGCTGGATTCCGTTAATTACACGGATTTAGTTAATTACACAGACTTAGCTAATTACACAGATTCAGTTACCTGACGAAAATGTTGTCGTGGCATGTAAGGACATCCCTGGTCTAAAGAGGTGTTGGCTATTCTCGATTTCAATTTCGACCGGATAAGCAAATGTCTTAGCGTCTAATTCCACACCAATACGATTGATAATTGCGGTAATTTTGTGGTTTGGGTTGGCTTCCGCCCAAAGTTGAATTGGTTGCCCAACATGAATGGACGCGAGGTCAAATTCACTGGCAAGTAGCCGTGCATTGAGTGTATCGATATTCGTTAATGTGAAGAGTTGATCACCTCGGTTCACCCAGGCACCTTCGTTGACATTTCGCTCGACGACATAGCCATCAATAGGTGAGTAGACCGTGGTGTTCTTTAGATCTAACTGCGCTTTATTGAGTTCTATTTTTGCTAATTCCACATTAGCCTCCGCTGCCGCATAGTCTGCCTTTGCAACATCAAGTTCATTTTGAGACAGGCTGTTTTTAGCGCGAAGGGCTTGGTAGCGAGAGTATGTGGATTTATTAATATGTAAATCGGCTTCAACCAGCTTCAGGCTGGCCCTCTGCTTCTGTACTGCTAACTCAAAATCTTGTCGCTTGATCTCGGCTAGGGCTGAGGAAGCGGTGATCGCATCACCAACCTGCCATGAGGTTGTTTTGATCACGCCGCTCACTTCGGAAACAATACGAACGGCATTTTTGCTGGTGGTTTTACCAATTAATTCAACCGCATATGAGTGGCTGATAAATACGGATAGGCTGAGAAAAGTAATGAGTAATGAGGTTTTCATGGCTAACTCCACAAATGGATTTTTCCATAGTGTGTCGTGCTGCGTGTCGATTTTATGTCGAATGCGCGGCGGATGTTACGATGTGGAATTTGGTCATTATTCGACATTAATTCGACATGTTTTATCTATAATAGAAGGATGTTTTAGGGGCAGAGGAAAGCGCATGCTAGCGGGGAAAAGAATACTGGTTGTTGAAGACAATGAAGAGTTGCAAGGCATCTTGGCTGATTTTTTAGAAGTGAAAGGGGCAGAAGTCGATTTTGCTGATAATGGTGAGCTGGGTTTAGAGCTTGCCCTAGAGCATGAATTTGATGCCATTATTTTGGACGTGATGATGCCGAAAAAAGATGGGATGCAAGTGGCACGTGAACTGAGAGAGCAGGGCAGCACAACTCCCGTTTTGATGCTGACAGCACTTAACGGACAAGAAGACTTACTTATGGGGTTTGAAAACGGCATCGATGACTTTATTAGTAAGCCATTCCAATTTCCAGAACTGGAAGTTCGACTATTGGCATTAATCAAGCGTTTTCGAGGTGAGGTCGCGTTATCTCGTCTTCAGTTTGGTGATCTGACGATTGATCAAAAAAACCATCAGGTGATGCGTGATTCTCAACCGTTAACGGTGACTCATGCGACGTATCAAATTTTGTTGGTGTTAACTAAGGCTCAGGGAGAAGTGGTCTCTAGAGAGACGTTGATTCATCAATTGTGGGGAGAAGATATACCGGATAAAGACGTGCTAAGAAGCCACATCTATTTATTAAGAAATGCGCTAGACAAGCCATTTGAGCACCAGATGTTGGTCACCGTACCAAAAGTGGGTTTTAAATTGGTGGCGGTATGATGGGGTTAAAGCGCAGGTTTAAAAAGTGCCAACGAAACACTATTGAAGATGTGAAAGCGCGGCTCATTATGACCTTTTCTATAATGGCACTGTCGTCCTCGTTTCTGGTGTTTTTTTCGTTCTCACTCTATCTGGTCTTCAATGAGGACAATCAAATAGAGCGTCACTTAGTGTCCTTCGAGCAGGTTGCCATCCAGCATCATGCACTAGATAACGCTAAAGTAGTGTCGATTAGTCCCAATGTCACGGCGTACTTTAGCGAGCAAGCGTTAACAGAAAGGTTAAAAGCACAAGCGCCTTACCCTCTAAATGAAGTGACTCGCTACAACCGCTTTAGTGAAGATGGGTTTCTTGTCTTTCATACTGAATTTATCGACAAAACAGGGACTTTACGCCCCCTGTATCTAAGTGTTGGTATGCGAGCTCTGGATTTTGGCGACGACAGTTGGGATAGCTTGATGCTGGTTGCTTTAGCATTAATGCTCATGCTGATTGCATTTTTACGTGTCTCTTTGCAGCGCATGCTTGGAGGATTAATGTCACCGATCGCAGATCTAAGTGAACAGCTAAAATCTGAAAAGGCACAGCGTTTTTCCGTGTCTTCGAGCTCGATTGATGAAGTAAAACAACTGGCGGATCACCTCAATAGCTACACTCAGATGAAAGATCGGCTAGTTAAACAAGAACTTATGTTTGCCAAATACGCCAGCCATGAATTAAAGACACCAATATCAATCATCCTTGGAGCGGCCAATTTGCAAGCGATGAAACAACAGAAAGACTTTCAAGCTAGGCAGCGTCAGCGCATTATTCATGCTGCGGAAGGCATGCAGGCAACCGTGGAAGTATTGCTTAACATTGTTAAACAAGAAAATACCGAGCATAAAAATACGTTAACTGAGTTTTCGTATGACGATATTGATGTGCAAAAATCGATAAGTAAGCGACACCCTGATGTGCAATTTACACTGAAAATCGCAGATAACACGCCGTTGAATTTCCCTCCTGCGGTATTAAATATGCTCTTAAAAAACCTCATTGATAATTCGGCTCGCTTTACTAAACAAGGGCATATTAATGTTGAGGTGACATCACAGGCGATTACTGTCACTGATTCTGGGTGTGGCATTGGTGGGCAGAATGAAACTGAGCATGGACTGGGGTTACTTATCGTGCAGCGATTATGCGCAAGTTATGGTTGGTCATTTACCCTGAGCAATAATGCACACCAAGCGGGCTGTACCGCACACTTAGAAAGGGAGAGTTAAGCCTACATTGTTCGGGAGGAGAATAGTTGGCGTTGTCGTAAAATACAAACGAGAGGGTATTTGCCCTCTCGTTTTCTACACAGAAATGTCTATCGATTAAATGTAGATTAGCTTAGCGACGAACACTGCCGTTAATACGTACATAGAGATGGAAACATCTTTCGTTTTTCCAGTACACACTTTAAGTACGGTATAGGTAATGAACCCCAGTGCAATACCATTGGCGATAGAGAAGGTTAACGGCATCATTAATGCTGTAATGGCAGCGGGTGCACCGTTAGTGAAGTCTTTCCAATCGACATGCTGCATGCTGCTCATCATGACAAACGCTACGTAAATCAGAGCGCCAGCGGTGGCGTAAGAAGGAATCATTCCTGCTAATGGCGACAGAAAGATGGCGGCAAGAAATAGCGCTGCCACAACGATAGCGGATAAACCTGTACGAGCCCCAGCGGCGACGCCAGAGGCACTTTCTACGTAACTGGTGACGGGTGGGCAACCCACACATGCACCAGCCACACTGGCGATACTATCTGCTTTCAGGGCTTTACTGAGCCCTTCAATTTTCCCCGTTTCTTTATTGATTAGGTTAGCACGTTCGGCAACACCCATTAGTGTACCTGCCGTATCAAACATGTTTACAAACAAAAAGGCGAGGATCACACTGATCATTGATATGTTGAGTGCACCACTGATATCCATAGCAAGAAAAGTAGGGGCAATGCTCGGTGGCGCCGCAAAGAAGCCATTATATTGCACAAGACCAAGCATCATTCCGACGATAGTAACACTTAAAATACCAATTAGGACGGCGCCAAAAACTTTGCGTTCACTTAATACGGCAATGATCAAGAACGCCATCGCTGCGAGAATCGCGTCGGGCTTGGTAAAGTCGCCCAGAGATACTAATGTGGCAGGGTTTTCTACGACAATACCTGCTGTTTTAAGCCCAATTAGGCCTAAGAAAAGCCCCACACCAGCAGTCATGGCAAACCGCAAACTGTGTGGAATACTTTCAATAATCCATTGCCTAATTTTGTAGAAACTCATACCAACAAACAGCACACCGGAAATAAACACTGCGCCTAATGCTACTTCCCAGCTATAGCCCATCTCACTGACGACAGTGAATGAGAAGAAGGCGTTAAGGCCCATGCCTGGAGCCAGACCCACAGGCCAGTTAGCGAATAGCCCCATCAGCAAACAGCCAATGGCGGCGCCAATACAGGTGGCAACGAAGACAGCGCCCTGATCCATACCAGAGGCTGCCATGATGCTTGGGTTGACAAAAATGATGTAGGCCATGGTGGCAAAGGTTGTGACCCCGCCAAGCATTTCGTTTTTGACACTTGAACCGTGTTGTTTGATCTTAAACCATCGTTCGAGAAAGCTATTCTCATTGGTTTGATTAAGTGTTTCTGCTTTACTTTCGTTCATTTCAGCAAGTCCTTCTAGTATTGACTGTCCCTAAACTGCACACGACCAAGCTCATCACATCAACAGGGTGTTTGATGCTTATTGATGAGTCTTTACGACGTCGAGGTTTGCTTTCGAGAGTGTGGTGCGATCACAACTAAGTAATCGTAATAATTATTCTCTTATGTAGAACGTTTCATTGTTGGTGGATCAGCTGCCTCTGTAAGTGGAAAAGCTGTATGGAGAAACCAGCAGTGGCACATGATAGTGCGACGCTTCGTCATTAAGTCCAAAGCGGATCACTACGTCATCCAGAAATGGAACATCATCGAGTTCGACGCCCTGCTGTTGGAAGTAGGGCGCAACGTGAAAGACGAGCTGATATCGGCCGTGCGACAAACGCCGCTCCTTCCAGTAGCGGTGCATTGGTTCTGCCATCGGAATTGGTGTCAGTTTGTAGAATTTGAATTGGTGTATCACCGTCCAAGCGGTATAGCACCACCTGGATGTTGGCACCTGGAACACCACTCGCGGTGTCGAGAACGTGCGTAGTTAATTTTCCCATAAGATGTGCTCGCATTTATATTCTTGATAATAATATGTACACAATATCTACAATTAGTAAAGGTTGTTGTTATGAAAATGTTGCGTTACCTAACGATTTTTTTGAGGTTATTTTCTGTTTGGATGAAATTATGGCGAGTTAAATTATCATTAAGTATTTGATTTAAAATGAGTGAAATAAAAAAATTAACTTTAGAAACAAAATCTTTACATTAAAATAAAAAATTGTATACAATAAATGTATTGAGTGGATCGGCCGTTACGCATTTATACGGCGAAATTCACAGGACTTATGGACTAGCAGGAGCGATTGGATGAGTCAGGATTATTCTCGCAATCTTATCGGATATGGACCAACGCCCCCTCACCCCATGTGGCCAAATGAAGCTCGCATTGCGGTTTCTTTTGTTCTGAATTATGAGGAAGGGGAGAGCGATGTTTACTGCATGGTGATGATGAATCAGAAGCATTCCTGTCTGAAATCCCAGGCGCTCAGGCAATTCCGGGTGAACGCCACATGAGCATGGAATCAATCTATGAATATGGCAGTCGTGCAGGTGTATGGCGGATTTTACGCTTATTCAAACAATACGATATCCCGCTGACGGTGTTTGCAGTGGCTATGGCCGTTGAGCGTTACCCAGATGTCGCCATTGCGATGAAAGAAGCAGGGCACGAGATATGCAGCCACGGCTATCGCTGGATTGATTATCAATACATGGACGAATCTGAAGAGCGCGATCATATGATGAAAGCCATTGAGATTATTCAACGAGTCACCTATGAGCGTCCACAAGGTTGGTATACGGGGAGAACGGGGCCGAATACGCGCAGACTTGTGGCCGAAGAGGGCGGTTTCGCTTATGACTCTGATGCCTATGACGATGACTTACCTTATTGGCATACAGAAGCCGGACGGCCGCAGCTGGTGATTCCCTACACTCTGGATGTCAATGATATGCGCTTTGCGACTGCGCAGGGGTTTAATTCCGGTGAGCAATTTTTTCAATACTTGAAGGATACGTTCGATACGCTTTATGCCGAAGGTGAGAGTGCGCCGAAAATGATGTCTGTCGGATTGCATTGCCGTTTAATTGGTAAGCCTGGAAGAATTGCGTCTCTTAAGCGATTCATTGAATACGTTCAGCAGCACGACAAGGTTTGGTTATGCCGACGCATAGATATCGCTAATCATTGGCATCAAACCCATCCTTATCAGGCTGAATCTAAGTCGTGAACACGGCTACCAATGCCATTCAATACCACCATACTTTTAACTCGATGTAAGGAAGCATAGATATGACACCGTTTAAATTTGGCAAACCGACGCAATTAAATAAAACCGACTTTGTCGCGCGGTTTGCCGATATCTATGAGCACAGTCCTTGGGTGGCGGAGTCGGTTTTTGAACAAGGGCTTGCTGAGCAAGATAACCACATTGAATCACTGCATGAAAAAATGGCGTCAGTATTACTGGCAGCCCCTTATGAACAACAACTCGCGCTTATTAATGCTCACCCAGACTTAGCGGGCAAAGCAGCGATAGACGGAGCACTCACGGCGGCTTCAACTTCAGAGCAAGCAGGGGCAGGTATTGACCAGTGCTCGAAGGAAGAGTTCGCACAATTTACCACTTATAACGATAGCTACAAAAGTCGCTTCACATTTCCCTTTATCATGGCGGTAAAAGGGGCCAATCGTTACCAAATTCTTGAATCGTTCGAGATGCGATTAGGCAATGATAGTGAAACTGAGTTTGCTACGGCGATTAATGAAATCAACAAGATAGCACTTTTTCGCCTCAGAGATATGTAAGTCATAGGAAGACAGCTATTTCTGCTAATGGTGAGGTGAAAACGGCCTAACACGCCATCACCTGACACTCATTTTATTATTTATTGATTAATTGAACTGGATGACCGGATATGTCCTTAGATTTTGAACAGTACATCAACTTAGCCGATGAAAAACTCGGTGCTCAAGCGCTTTTTGCCACCGATGATTTTTTTGCTGATAAGTCGCGTTTGTTACGCAGAGCAGCGCCAGAATGGAAAGATGATGTTTATGATGACAACGGCAAATGGATGGATGGCTGGGAAAGCCGTCGCAAACGCAGTGAAGGCTACGATTACTGTGTCGTGAAGCTGGGGTTAGCTGGCACCATTGCTGGATTAGATATCGATACTTCGTTTTTTACTGGTAACTTCCCGCCATCGGCCTCTGTTGATGCGATTTATAGTCCAAATGAAGATCCAACGGATTTGGATCATTGGGAAGAAATTTTACCATCACAAGCGCTATCTGGAGACCAACACCATCTCAATGACATTGCCAGTGACAAAGTGTTTACTCATGTTCGTTTAAACATTTACCCAGATGGCGGTGTTGCGCGACTACGTGTTTACGGACAACCGAGCGTTGATTGGGAAGCGATCGATTCACTGCAGCAAGTTGATCTCGCAGCGGTAGAGAATGGTGGCCGAGCTTTAGCTTGCAGTGATGAGCACTATGGTAATAAGTCTAATATTCTTGGCCCTGGACGTGGTGAAAACATGGGTGACGGTTGGGAAACGGCGCGTCGTCGGACGCCAGGTAATGACTGGGTTATTGTCGCGTTAGGTCATGCTGGCAATATCGGACGGGTTGTTGTCGATACCGCGCACTTTAAAGGTAACTTCCCAGATAGCTGCTCTATTCAAGCGGCCTATGTGAAAGGTGGTACGGACGATCAAGTCGCAACACAAAGCCTTTTCTGGCAAGAGCTACTTCCAGCACAAAAACTCAACGCTCATGACATTCAGGAGTTCGTGTCGCAAGTGAATGAGATAGGCGCGGTGACACACGTTAGGTTAAATATTTTCCCTGACGGAGGGATTAGTCGTCTTCGTTTGTTTGGTACCAAAGCAGACTGAAGAATGAGGAACGTATAATGAGTAATGGAATCCGCCGTTTAGCGATTGAGCCTCTCACCCAAGAGCGTTTTTCTGATTTT
Source organism: Vibrio sp. GJ43-1 (assembly GCF_055808835.1). Taxonomy (NCBI): domain Bacteria; kingdom Pseudomonadati; phylum Pseudomonadota; class Gammaproteobacteria; order Vibrionales; family Vibrionaceae; genus Vibrio; species Vibrio sp. GJ43-1. The sequence goes on from NZ_CM147885.1 coordinate 681,114, forward strand.
GGTGACGTTATTGAGACCGAAAATCGAGACTACTTTATGATCAATAACGGTTCGACGCGCCGCTATCATCGCCTTGCTGACACCGATGTTGATGAACAGCAAGGGCAAGCGATCATCAGTATATTTCAGGCTATGCCGTTGAAATACCCACTGACGATAGCAATGCTAGAAAGGCATCCTCTTGGTTCGCAAGCGTTTATCCCATTACTTGGTCAACCGTATCTTATTGTCGTTGCAAAGAAAGGGGACACACCGTCACTGACGGAATGTCGCGCATTCATCAGTAATGGGCGACAAGGTGTTAATTATCATAAAGGGGTGTGGCACCACCCAGTTCTGACACTGACTGAGAACGATCAGTTCTTAGTCGTTGACAGGGCAGGTGATGGGCATAACTGCGATGAAGTGTTTTTTGATGAGCACCTTGTCTCGCTTCATCTTGATGATATCCCACAATGAGTGAGCACGACGATAAGCTGAGTGTAAAGGAATGAATGCAGCGCTTAGATTGAGGCTGCTAAGAAGGAGTATGTTATGGATCCGCACATGACAGAATGGTTGAACCTATTAATTCGATGGGTTCATATGGTCGTCGGTGTCGCTTGGATTGGCGCATCGTTTTATTTTGTTTGGTTGGAAAACAACCTTAACCGCAGTAACCCAAAAGAAGGGCTTTCGGGCGATCTTTGGGCGATTCACGGTGGTGGCATCTATCACCTTGAGAAATACAAGTTGGCTCCGCCTAAAATGCCAGATAACTTACACTGGTTTAAATGGGAAGCGTACTTTACTTGGATAACAGGGGTCTGCTTACTCGGCGTGGTGTATTACCTCAACGCAGACCTTTATCTTGTTGCCCCCGGCTCTGGTATCGATTCTGCTACCGCCATCGCGATTGGCATTGGGTCTTTAGCCGTTGGTTGGTTGGTTTACAGCTTTCTTTGTGATTCATTCTTGGGGAAAACCCCGGTCATTCTGGGTGTTGTGCTGTTTCTTGGTTTGGTCGCGGCGGCGTATGGATTAACTCAGGTCTTTAGTGGACGAGGCGCTTACATTCATGTTGGTGCGATAATTGGCACTATCATGGTGGGTAACGTGTTTTTTGTTATCATGCCCGCACAGCGCAATCTGGTGAAGGCGATAGAAGAGAATACCGAGCCAGATCCACGTCTGCCAGCCAAGGGCTTATTGCGTTCTAGACACAATAACTACCTCACCTTGCCTGTGCTGTTTATTATGATCAGCAACCATTTCCCAAGTACCTATGGTTCACACTATAACTGGTTAATATTGGCGGGATTATCGGTATTTAGTATTTTGGTTCGCCATTATTTTAATACTCGACATGGTAGCCAAAAATTTGCTTGGACTATACCTGTTGCTGCATTAGGTATGATCACATTGGCCTTTGTCACCTCACCGTATGCGAATAAACCGACCTCGCCTCAGGTGGCACATACCGAGAGTCATGTTACTGTGAATGCTGATACTGAAAAGAATGCTGAACAGGATGAGGCGAGCTCTTCATTTGCTAAAATCAATCAAGTGATTCAAGTGCGTTGTACGGTGTGTCATTCGGCCACCCCTTCACATGCCGCGTTTCAAACCGCACCGGGTGGCGTTATGCTTGATACGCCTCAGGAAATTAAAATCAACGCGTCTCGTATTGTCGCTCAGTCCGTAACGACGAAAGTCATGCCGTTGGGTAATTTGACCCAAATGACTGATGAAGAGAGGGTTTTAATTGGTGAATGGGCAGAGCAGGGCGCGCAAATACAGTAATAGGCGAGTACAGCCATTGATTGGCGAGTTTGCTACAGCATCGTAACTGGGCAAATGAAATGGAAGGCATCAGAGTCGACAGGTTCTGGTGCTTTTTTTATGTTTGGGATTTAACCATTGGGTTGAGTAAAGCACGTTAGAGGGGGGAAGCAACCCGCCGCGGTTAAGCGGCGATGATTTGAAGGGAAAAACAGTGGTTTAGAAAAGGTCATTAAGTAAGTCGACTAACTCATTTTCTGTCGTTGGCATTTTCGCAAGCTCAATGCAAGCCGAGCTGCCACCTTTGAGCATATAAGCTCGAGTCGTGCAGTGGTCGTGATGAAACCATTTTCCGTTGATACAAACGTCCGTATAACACCGTGGGTCTTGTTTAAGTTCCATGCTAAATCCTTTTCGTTAACCTTAACAACATGCTATTAACATGACTGTTTTTGTGGATGATTGATTTGATCTAGATCAATAGGCATAGTGGATTAACACTATAGGGGTAATAGAATTGTGTAGATATAACACGCGATAACGGGGGTGTTTATAGTGACAAATAGTGTTTCATGGTTTTATTTTAGACGAGTGAACTGATTTGTGGGTTTGACTAGGCGAATACTGTGGCAAGAAGAAAATGAGATTTTTTGAGCGGTATCGAATTAAGTCAGGATAGTGATTATCGGTCATGGATGGGGCTTGTTAATAAACGTAACAAAGACCCCGCAATATGGAGTCTTTGTTAGTGGGTTTTTAGCGCAATCCGTGTTCGTTAGCCAGCAATGACAATGCGTTTGACGTCGATGGTTGCGTCTTCCCATGCGTCTTTATCTAAGCTACCAATAATGGTGATCGTGTCATTGGGTGTGACATCGACGCCTTGCCATACGCGGTCATCAATTTCGACCACAATGGTGTTGGTGCCATCGCTAAATTGATAGTCTTCATCGCCGAGTGCTTGAGTAATGCTGCCTGTGATTTTTACAGGGGTATCGTCATTGGCTTTTAGTGCTTGAGCAACCGTAGTTTGCATACCGCATGGTTGGGCCATTAAAGCCACCAGTCGCTGGGACGGTGTTTGCTGCTGCGAAACCAGATGTTAGGATAAGCGTTGTTGCGATAATGATTTTTTTCATGTGAACCTCAGAACGTATGTTATTCGTTATTGTGCTATTAGCCAGCAGTGTCGTTAATCGTTTTTACGACCAATTCTTAGAACGGTACGACCTTAAATCGTTAACTAATCCTATGAATCGCAGCCTTAGCGTTTCGTTGATGGTGCTACTATGCACTAGGCTTAATTAATGAGAACTGAAGTGGATATTCAGAATTCGTTCATAATGAAAAAAGTCGCCATTTAAAGGCGACTTTTTATTGAGTGAGTTCGGTCTTCATTATTTTGCTAAGCAATATTGACGACTTTTTTCTCAGGGTGCTTAGATAGAGACGGGTTGGCGTCGTACGCTTTGTCGCCGTAGATGTAGGTTTCACAGACGGTGCGGTCATCCCCTAAGCTCATTAATACGAACAGCTTCTCTTCCAGAGTGATGGTTTGTTGCATCCTAAAGCGCATGAGTTGCGTAGCATGAAGGTCGAGCACCACAAAGTCTGCTTCTTTGCCTATGGCAAGGTTACCAATCTTATCTTCTAAGTGCAGCGCTTTCGCACCACCGAGAGTGGCGAGATAAAGTGACTTAAACGGATGTAGCTTTTCTTGTTGCAGTTGCATGATTTTGTACGCTTCACTCATGGTTTGAAGTATAGAAAAGCTGGTCCCCGCTCCGACATCTGTTCCCATTCCCACACGCACGCCTTTTTCTTCAAGCTTGGTGAGTTTAAAGAGCCCTGAACCAAGAAATAGATTGGAGGTTGGGCAGAAAGCGATGGCCGATTCGCTTTCTGCAAGGCGTTCACACTCACAGTCTGATAGGTGAATGCCATGGGCAAAAACGGAGCGCTTATGCAGTAAGCCGTAGTGGTCATAGACATCTAAGTAGCTGTCACGTTCTGGGAATAGGTCAAGTACCCATTCAATTTCTTTTTTGTTTTCGGACAAGTGAGTATGTAGGTACACATCGGGGTATTCTTCTAATAACTTGCCAACGGTCGCTAGCTGCTCTGGTGTGCTTGTTGGGGCAAACCTTGGCGTGACGGCATAAAGTAACCTACCTCGCTGATGCCATTTCTCAATCAGATCTTTTGAAGCTTGGTAGCCGGATTCTGGTGTGTCGGTTAAGTAGTCTGGTGCATTTCGGTCCATCAGGACTTTGCCAGCAATCATGCGTAAGTTTCGCTTTTCAGCCTCTGAGAAAAAGACGTCAATCGATTCTTTGTGAACGGTGCCAAATACCAGAGCAGTGGTGGTACCGTTGCTGGCAAGCTCATCTAAAAATAGTTTTGCCACCTTATGGGCATAGATAGGGTTTTTAAAGCGGCGCTCTTCCGGAAAGGTGTAGTTTTCAAGCCAATCGAGCAGTTGTTCACCGTAGGAGGCGATCATACCGGCTTGCGGGTAGTGAATATGGGTATCAATAAAGCCGGAGGTGATCAGTTTGTTTTGATAGCTTGTCACAGGCATGGATGGGCTGTGGCGTGCTAGGACTTCTGTTGCAGGGCCGATATCGATGACATGACCGTTTTCTACGACTAACACCCCATCTTCGAAATATTGGTACGACTGTTCTAACTCGACCTCTTTAGGGTCTGCGATACTATGGAGTATACTCGCGCGATAGGCGCTGCGTTGCGTTGTCATTGTGATTTCCTTTTCTACCAGCAAGCATGCTTACCAGTGTATGTGTTCTGTGTGTAACTTAAACGCCCGTTTTGAGCCTGATGCTTGTGCTAGGCATCGCACTCTCGCCACTCTCATCAATCATGATTGGGACGAGCTGGTGTTACGCGATATGTTGATGTGGCGCTTCATCGTTAGGGGCAATATTGTTGTCTTGATCTATGATGCTGCTCTCTTTTGGGAGGCGTGCCGCCGTGCGGTTATCATCCCGACGGACCTGAGCTGGGCGCTTTTGCTCAATACTTTGCCCTTGATAATGGGCAATTAATTCGCCAGCAACAGAAACGGCGATTTCTGCTGGGTGCTTACCTGTCACTGCGCCAATTCCGATAGGGCAAACCATGCTATTAATTTGGTCATGGTTATAGCCACGTTGCGACAATCTGAAATCGAATTTCTTGCGTTTAGTGAGGGAGCCAATCATACCAAAGTACACACTGTCATTTTTATCAATGATGGCCTTTGCCAGCTCAAAATCAAGCTGATGGTTGTGTGTCATCACTAAATAATAGCTGTTTGATGGCAGGTGTCTCACTTCACCGACGGGATCATCGGAGACAAGCTTAGTCACGCCATGAGGTAAACTATCAGGAAATTCTGCTTCTCGTTCATCGATCCAAGTAACGCGAAATGGCAGGGTAGCCACGACATGAATTAAGGCTTTCGCCACATGGCCCGCTCCGAAGATCACGAGATGTCTTTCTGCTGTGCCGATAGGTTCAAAGCTGAGAGTCGCCATTCCCCCACAACATTGCCCTAAACGGGCGCCAAGATTGAAGCGCTCAACTTTCAGCCCTTGTTCTCTTGTTTCTAGCATCTCTCTGGCCATTTTGGCGGCGACATGTTCGAGGTGACCACCACCAATGGTGGCAATAATACGATCATGCGTGACGAGCATTTTCGTTCCGGCATCGCGAGGTACCGAGCCTTTATCTTCTAGTACGGTTACCATGACGCAAGACTCATGGTCTTTCTCAAGTTGCGCCAGGGCTTGAATCCAATTGTCTTTAAACATAACGCTCTCCTTAATTGTCCCACAGTCCCTGATCTCCGGCCCTTTTTTAACAGAGCCGGACAAGGGAGGCGTTAGGCGCTGCGTTGATAACCTTTGGTTGAAGTGGACGGGTTCGTGCGCGGATGAGTAACGGCATGCACTGCCATGAGTACCCGCTCTGGTGTGGCTGGTGTATCCAATTTAGGGATTGCACCATTGACGGCAACAGACGCGATGGCATCCTTTAGCGCGCTCCACACAGACATTCCCAGCATAAATGGTGGCTCACCCACCGCTTTGGAGTTAAAGACGGTGTCTTCTGGGTTACTGCGATTTTCTAGAAGCTCGGTTCTAAAGTCGATGGGCATATCGGCAATCGCCGGAATTTTGTAACTCGCAGGCCCATTGGTCATCAGGCGACCTTGCTCATTCCACACTAATTCTTCCGTGGTTAACCAGCCAGCGCCTTGTACAAAGCCACCTTCGATTTGTCCAATATCGATGGCGGGATTTAGCGATGCGCCGACATCGTGCAAAATATCCACCCTGAGGATTTTGTACTCGCCAGTAAGCGTATCAATGATGACTTCAGAGCAGGATGCGCCGTAGGCGAAATAATAGAAGGGACGACCGCGAGCCTTTTCGTGGTCATAGTAAATCTTCGGCGTGCGATAAAATCCGGTACTCGATAGAGAGATCTGGTTCATCCATGCCAGTTCAGCAAAGTTGGCGAAGGTCATGATTTTTTCACGAATTTGCACAAAGCCATTTTTGAAAATGACCTCTTCTGGCGTGACAGAAAAGTGGGCGGAAGCAAAATCGATCAACCGCTGCTTGATGGTTATGGCTGCGTTTTGTGCGGCCTTACCGTTGAGGTCGGCGCCCGATGAGGCGGCGGTCGGCGAGGTGTTCGGCACCTTGTCGGTATTGGTTGCGGTGATTTGGATACGGTCAACATCAACTTGAAACTCCTGAGCAACGATTTGTGCAACTTTGATATTAAGACCCTGTCCCATTTCGGTACCACCGTGATTCAAGTGAATACTGCCATCGGTGTAAATATGGATTAGGGCGCCAGCTTGGTTTAGAAACGTCGCGGTAAAGGAAATACCGAATTTAACTGGGGTGATCGACAAGCCTTTCTTTAGGATAGGACTCTGTTGATTGAACTTGGCGATGGCTTTACGTCTTGCATGATAATCGCTGCTTTGTTCAAGCTGTTCGGTGATCTCAGGCATGAAGTTATCTTCTACCGTTTGGTAGTAATGTGTGACATTGCGTCCTTCGTCGCCATAGTAATTCGCTTTACGAACCTCTAATGGATCTTTGTTTAGGTACCTAGCAATTTCGTCCATGATGTGTTCAATCGTCATCATGCCTTGTGGACCACCAAAGCCTCGATAGGCGGTGTTTGACGCGGTATTGGTTTTACAGCGGTGCCCGGTAATGGTTGTGTCGCCAAGGTAGTAGGCGTTGTCAGAGTGAAACATAGCACGGTCAACAATAGAGCTAGAAAGATCAGGTGAGTAACCGCAGTTACCAGCAACAATAATTTCACTGCCTTGGATCACGCCATTGTCATCGAAGCCGACTTTATACTGGTTGTAAAAAGGGTGTCGCTTACCCGTCATCGTCATATCTTCGTTACGTAATAGACGCATTTTGGTGGGACGACCAGTCAAATGAGCAATGACAGCAGCCATACAGTGCTAAGTGCTGCAGCTTGGGTTTCTTTACCACCAAAGCCGCCACCCATGCGGCGCATATCAATGACGACTTTATGCATCGCGACGCCAAGCACCTCAGAAACCAGCTTTTGTACTTCGGTGGGGTTTTGTGTGGAGGTGTAAACAATCATACCGCCATCTTCGGTTGGCATGACACTGCTGACTTGAGTCTCTAGATAGAAGTGTTCTTGACCGCCAATATCAATATCACCTTCAATGACATGCGTCGCTTGGGCGATGGCCTTAGCGGAGTCGCCACGCTTTTGCTGATGACTTTCCGTGACAAAGTGTTTTTTCTCGAGCGCTTCTTTTACGTCTAGGATTGCAGGTAGGGCTTCGTATTCAACAATAGCGGCGTGGGCCGCTTTTCGAGCGACTTCTAGGCTGCTGGCAGCCACGGCAATAACCGGATTGACCATAATATTCGACTTTACCGTCAGCAAGTAGCGGATCGCCGGGAAGAATGGCGCCGATATCTAATTGACCGGGGATATCTTTCGATGTGATGGCAATTTCAACGCCCTCAAATTCATAGCAAGGTGAGACATCAATGCGAGTGATAGTGGCATGCGCTTGCGTACTCAGTAGCGCATAGACGTGCAACTGATTGGGAAATTCTAAACGGTCATCGATATAGACGGCTTCGCCAGTGACTTGCTTGGGCGCACTGTCATGTTTGACGCTTTTACCCACTCCCGTTTTGAGATCTTGTTTGACTAGCGCCACCATCTCTTCGTGAGTCAATGGGTTGTGATTCACATTAGACATAAGACGTTACCCTCGTTTCAATCTGATTGTTCTTGTTCGATTCTTCTATGTAGTAGCGCTTTAGCATGTTGCAAGCGGTCATTGAGCGATATTCTTGGCTCGCTCTAAAGTCAGAGAGTGGCTCAAATTCATCCGCGATAGCGGCCATGGCGTGTTCAATGGTTTGTTCGTTCCAAGGCTGACCAATAAGGCGTTGCTCACACAGGCTTGCTCGCTTGGGTATCGCAGCCATACCGCCAAAGGCAATGCGAGCATGAGTGACCGTACCGTTGTCAATTTTAAGATCAAAGGCGCCACAAACGGCTGAGATGTCGTCATCCAATCGCTTAGACAATTTGTAAGCACGGAACCCCGCTTGAGTTGGCTTGGGTATGATGATTTTTTCGATAAATTCACTTGGCTTTTGAGCCGTGACTTTGTAACTGATGAAGTATTCTTCAATCGGTAATGTGCGGGTTTCGCTGCCACAGCGGAGCTGTACTTTGGCGTCTAGGGCAATCAATAGTGGCGGTGTATCGCCAATCGGTGATGCGTTGGCGACGTTGCCACCAATCGTACCCTGATTTCGTACTTGCAAAGAGGCAAAGCGATGCAGTAGTTCACCAAAATCTGGGTAGTAGCGCTGCAACAGTTGATAAGCGTCGCTGATAGGGAGGTTTGCGCCGATGATTAAATCGTTTTCCGCGTCTTCGCACACTTTCATGTCTTCGACTAAATTGACGCTGATTAGTGTCTCTATTTCTCGGTGAAATTGTGTTACTTCCAACGCTAAATCCGTTCCTCCAGCAACCAATTTTGCCGTTGGGTGCGCTTGATATAGTTTCGCTAGCTCTTCGGTGGATTTAGGAGAAAAAGCGGTAAGGTGACCTGCTCGTAAACTGGCTTCGTTTTGTTGGATTTTTTCTAGTTTTTGAATGGTGAGTCGAGAGAGTTCAGAAAACTGGTCAGTGAGCGGAGTATCATCACAAAGAGACAAGGCTGCATCAACAATTGGACGATAACCCGTACATCGGCACAGGTTACCTGCGAGTGATTCCATAACATCTTGTTTGTTGGCGTTGGGCTTGTTTTTCCCTAGCGCAAACATCGACATAATAAATCCGGGTGTGCAGTAACCACATTGTGAGCCATGAAAATCAACAATCGCTTGCTGGACAGGATGAAGCGAGCGATCTTTCGCTTGTAAGTCTTCAACGGTAATGAGTTGTTTACCATGCAGAGCTGAAATAAAGGTCAGACAGGAATTAACAGAACGGTAACGAAGCTCGCCGTCGACAAGCTCGCCCAGTACCACAGTACAAGCTCCGCAATCACCAGAACCACACCCTTCTTTGGTGCCATTTTTGTTTACCTGTGTTCTTAGGTAATTCAGTACTGTCATATTGGGAGACAGATTTTCTTCTTGTCTAATATCTTGATTGAGTAGGAAAGTAATCAAGAGACCTCCTTGTGTAAGACGTTTAGAGACTAATTATTTTTTCTGACCTTTGGGTCAATAATTAGTCAAACTGACCGCCTGGTCAACTATTTTCTTACAAAATGGCAACATTAATATAGTGGGAATTGTAATTCCTAATGGAGTGGTCTGGTTAAGTTGCTGATACTATTCAAGTTAACACTTTTTGGGTGGTGTTAATTATTTGTTAGTGTGTGGAGCGGTAGAAAGGGGGGGACTTAGGGGAGTCGCGCAGCGCCTCTTTTTGCTGAGGCACTGCAAGCATTAGGATTTTGCTTTAAGGAGATCGGAGAAAACGACATGCAAATCATTTGAGGTGGTGGCGTTGTCGAGGTTCAACTTAGAACGTATATGATCTAAATGCTCCTTCATTAAGTTTAGCGCTTGTTGTTCATCACCAGCTTCAATCGCGTCGAGAAGCCCTGTGTGTTCATCTAGAGAGCAGTTAGAGTGACTGCCAGTTTCATATTGCGCAATCAGTAGTGATGTTTGCGACACAAGGCTACGCTGGAAGGTTAACAATGGCGCATTGTCTGCCATTTCAGCTAATTTTATGTGGAACTCGCCGGACAAACGCAGGCCCGAGCCATAGTCATTCACAGCAAAGGCTTTGTTTTCTTTGGCAACGAGTTTTCGACATTCGGCGATTTGAGCTGGGGTTGCGTTGTTGACTGCTAGCTCAGTGATTGCCAGCTCCATCACTTCTCTCGCCTTAAAGATTTGTTTTGCTTCATCGACAGTAGGCGCTGAAACAATAGCACCTCGATTGGGGCGAATATCGACCACTTTTTCCAATGACAAGCGGAGTAGTGCTCGGCGTATGATCGTGCGGCTAACACCAAAAATTTCGCCTAAGGCTTCTTCGTTCAACTTCGTCGCTGGTGGTAGGCGTTGTTCTAAAATGGCATCAAAGATATGGCAATAGACCACGTCATCTTGGGTTTGCCCCGCCACCTTGGTTTTAATGTTTGTGTTTACAGAGTTTTTCAGGCTTGCCATCAGGTAACAGTACTCGTTTACAAAATATGAACTAATAGAACAATAATACTTCACTTTGTATACAAGTATCTAGCTGAAACGAAAACTGTGATGAGTCGTGCAGAATTTATGAAGAACACCGTGTTAGCAACAAATCACAAAGGCGTGCATAGAATGAAGTAATCAAGCCGTCATGAATGACGGCTGATAATTTGAGCGTTATCTATCGGCGATATCTGAGTCCTCAGTGACTAAACTGTCGTCCAACACGTCATCTTGTTGGTAGTCGTCATCGTCGTCGCGATTCGCTTCAGCTTCAACTGGCTTTTTAGCGTTTAATGTGTGAAATCGTCGTCGATCGCGAGCTAAATGAATATACTTGACCCATGCTTTTTCGAGCTTAGTCTCAGCCTGTCTTTCATCTTGCATGACCAGCAAAAAGTGTTGTTCGACTACGCTTTCAGGTGCTACCTCACCTTGTTCGAGTTGATTCATAGTCGCACCATAACGAATTAAAATCTCTTCTTCGGCTAACGTAAAGTCACCAGATTTTGCAAAGCCACGGCGAAATTTGTTGTTGTCATAAAATGGCTTATTGCCAAGACGAAAATCTACATCAGACATAATAACCTCATGCAATCATGTTAACTGTTTGACACTGACCTAGTATAGAAAGTGTCGACGAAATTGCAGGTTTTTTAACCAGTATTTTCACCCCGATGAAACATAGATTTGCTAACATCTTGGCGAACCATTACTTTTCATTTTTATCGTTAAGAAAATATGATGCTGTGATGACATTTTTATGTTTGTCACGTTTCTATATTCAGTTCCGAAAATGGCGAGTGTAGATGAGAAGGTGCGTTACACTTATTGTACTGATCACGATGACAATTATTGGCATGGTCGTGCAGTACAAGGGAGTTTAACAACAAATGGCGGTATCTTTTAGCGATGTATCAACAGGTAAGTTGTCGATTGGTGAGCATGAAACGTGTGAATCAGAAACACGAGAGAGTGCCTATCATCGGCAATTGCGGTTGGAGCGGTTCCGAGCGGCTCGCTTATCTCGGGATAGTCGATTTGACGGTCAGTTTTTCGTGGCAGTGAAGACAACCTAAGCATATTTTGTCGCCCCATTTGTCCTGCGAATTTACCAAAAGAAAAGAACGTCGAGTATTTTGTTAATGCCCCGATGGCATTGCAGGCTGGATATCGTCCATGCCTGCGCTGTCGCCCAGATAGCGCGCCCAGTTCTTGGGCATGGCAAGGTGTTGAGACGACATTTCGACGAGCAATCCATTTGATCGAGCAAGGCGCGCTGCAACAAAGTAGTGTTGAGCAGTTGGCCGCGAGGCTTGGCATAAGTAGTCGTTATTTAAGGCAAGTATTTGAAAAGCATCTTGGCATGTCGCCAAAGCAGTATGCACAATATCAGCAGCTGATGTTTGCAAAGCAGTTACTACACTGCAGTTCTATGAGCGTAACGGATATTGGTTTTGCTTGTGGTTTCAACAGCACTCGCCGATTTAACGATGCCTTTCAAAAGCTGTTGAAGCTCAATCCGACGACTATGCGACGGCAGCAGCGTGTTGATGGTGTAAGTAACTCGTTGACACTTGCCTACCGCGGTGCTTATGACTGGCATCGGCTTCTGGCATTTTATCAATTTAGAGCGATTGATGGCATCGAGCGAGTGACTGAGCACTCTTATGAGCGTTATATCGAACTGGATGGCACGTTAGGATGGTTTAAAGTTTGGGCAGACTTCGAAAATAAGAAAACTGTTCGTGTCGAGTTCGATGTGGAAGATGCCAGACAGCTGTATTCTATGGTCAGTAATATTAAACGTATGTTCGATTTGAATGCGGATCTGTCGGCGATTGAAAGCCATCTATCAAGCGTTGACGCAAACCTCGTACGCCATAGCGGCATCCGTATCCCGGGGGTATGGTCAACATGGGAGGCAGGAGTCAGAGCGGTGCTGGGCCAGCAAGTTTCTGTGAAAGCGGCGATTGGGCAAGTTAATTTGCTTAGTGATACGGTAAATAAAACCTTATCAGGGCAGAAGGTGTTTCCTGACCCTAGCTCAATTATTCAACATGATTTGAGCTTTTTGCGAATGCCTCAGAGCCGAAAAGACACATTATCGCGGCTCGCTACTGCCCTTAACAATGATGTAAATCTCGCCCCTGATTTGTGGACTGAAATAAAAGGCATTGGCCCGTGGACGATTAACTATGCGAAGCTACGTGGCTTGTCTCAGCCTGACTTGTTACTCGCCACCGATCTTATTGTAAAAAAATACACAGACCTTCACCCATCGTGTGTCGCGAACCGAGTCTCACCGTGGGGAAGTTATGCCACTTTACATTGTTGGAGCCAACATTCATGACATTTTATGCGGTAGTAGATAGCCCATTGGGGCGAGTGACAGTTCAGGCTACGGAGCAGGGGCTCACTGGGTTGTGGTTTGAGGAGCATACCACGCAACCAGAAGAGTTGGGGGAGTTGCAAGCGGACCATCCAATTTTGTTACTTACAAAGCAACAGCTTAGTGAGTATTTTTCTGGTATTCGCAAGACCTTTGATATCCCGCTTGCGGCAAAAGGCACCCCTTTTCAGATGCAGGTTTGGCAAGCGTTATGTGATATTCCTTATGGACACTCAATGAGCTATCAAGAGTTAGCGGATTACATTGGTAACCCTAAAGCGGTGAGAGCCGTAGGTTCAGCAAATGGCAAAAACCCAATTTCAGTGATCGTGCCTTGCCATCGTGTTATTGGAAAAAGTGGTCAGTTAACGGGCTATGCCTAGCGGAGTGGCACGTAAAAAGGCGTTATTGAATCTCGAAAAGAGAGTATAAAAACGTCAGTGTGCAGCATGCTATGACCTCTACAGTGTCAGCTTGTGGTTATTTTATGGTGTCTATCTGTTAGTCATAGGTAATAACGCGGAGTTGCTTGGTGATAAGTTTCATATTTATTTTGCTAATATCGCTTTTTTATCGATTTGCAATAACCAGTGTTTGCATTTTGCTAAATAAATTGCATTATGCAAAAATTATATGAGTATAGTTTATTCAGTTAATAGGAAAACTAAGCAATAACAGTAAAAAAAGGAAGGTTTAAAAGTTGGCACGCTATCTGCATATATCAAAGTGACCCTTATTAAGCCGAGGGTCACCTAGCCAACTGACGTTGTTAGTGAACACCTCTTGTTCACACATGTATATAGCCAGTCACCTTATTTTGTGGCTGGCTTTTTTTCTTTCTAAAGGCTGCGTTATTCTAAAATTATCTCGTGTTGGTCGTCCGATTTTTCATAGCAACTAGGTTTGCGTGGGCAGCCTGCCCCTCGTGAACAAATCAACCGTGCTTCATTGTCTATTCCTCGTTCAATCCAGTTGATATTAAGGATTTTTGAAATAGTGGTGAGATCCTTTTTGATGCTTCTAGGTATTGTGGCACTGCCGCCGCTACTGACGCAAAGCCCTTTTAATTCGTTGGCGATATCCAGTGCATTTCCACCTTGTGCGTCAATGGCGGGGTTGAGATCAATGCCTGCGCAAAGGACTCGATTATTGCCCGCCGGATCGGTCATATTGACAGATTCACAGCAGTAAATTCTTGGTTCACCATTGACGTTTAAAATCGAGAGTTGCGCAGAAGAGCCATTTCTCGGCTCTGAAAGGCGTCTAAATACTGCCCAGTGTTGACATGGGTCATTCACCATTCGCATGTTTCCCCATGGAAGCGGAATTCCGTTTCCGCGATATACCGCTTTTAATTTGCCCGGTCCATAAGCATCGAAGTAATGCCAATGGGGGTAGGGTGATACCACGGTCATTCTACGCATGGCCACAGACGGTGAGACACCAGCATGCTTATGGGCATCAATTTCATAGCCACATCGGTCCAAAAGTTGTCGAAATGGGACTTTTGGACACAACAGAGCGCTTAGCAAAGAAGCTCGATTCAAAGTCTCGCCATGCTTGTAAAATATCTTGTGAGTTGAGCGCCGATGTAGACAGTGAATTCGTTGAATCCTCCCAACTGTTATGATGACCAACACTTAAGACACTCTTTAACCCCTCTTCGCTATGTAACACTCTATGACCAATGTAAACCGCGAGATCGTATTTGAGCCGAGTCGGGTATGCTTTTAAGATCTCATTGAGATAGATAGTGCCTGGAGGCTCAAAAAGGAGGTCACCAATTGCTTGGCATTGATACCCAACTCGTCAACCACATCTTTTGGGGTACGGTTTACCCATTGGACTCGTAGGCCTAAATTTTTAGCAATGTCGATAAGGTCTTCGACGGAAAGATTTAGGCGCTTCAATCCAACCTCTTCTGCAGCTCGCTCTAAATCAGGAAAGTGGTTTTGCAAGCTTTCTTGATGGGCACGAATTAGAAGGTGAGCAAACTGTCGCCCTGTGATCCCAGTTTGTGAGAGCATTTCAGGAATGGCAATTTGCAAAATGTCGTTAGAGAAAAGAAAACTGGGTTCCAGCGCCATGCCGCTGATACCGCCACGGTTTCCTCTAACCGGGGTGATCTCCTCTTGTTCTGGTTCACTGTCTAGAAACCAAGCTGGATTCTTCTGAAAAACCTCTGCGATGACTTCAAGCATATCGATACTTGGCACTCGCTTGCCTCGCTCTATCATCGATAGGTAAGAGACGGATGGCGCGCACTCAGGGTTAACCCGAATACAACGTGTAGAGAGGTCTTCCATTGTTAAATGGTTACGTTTTCTGAGGTTTCGAACTTTAGTCCCCAGAAAGTGAGACTGTCTAATTAGGCTTTTTGACAACGGCATTTTGTAAAATTCACACTGTAAAATTTTTGTTGTGAAATTGTAGTCAAAAAAGCGCTAGTCTACATAGTAAGCAAGATCACAAAACGAATATTAATTTAAACACTTGTTTAGTGTATTTGCTCTATTTGAGACTAGCGGCAGTAAAAGGAAGAGATTATGAACATGCTGACATTCGATAAGACAGAACTACATAAAAACCATTCAACGTTTATCGCAGAAGCTGTGTTCGCCGTAGAAATGGTCAAAGCCGATGAGCAAATTGAAAAACAAAAGATGGCGAAACAATTACTGGATACGTTATTTCCTTTAGACAATGGGTCTCATGAGGATGTCGTCAGCTATGAAATCGACTATAGGCATGTGCAAGCTTATTTTAAAAATGGACAGCATAGCGGGCTTAAGCGAGCGAAACAGTTCGTTGCTTACACGGGTGACAAATGTTCACCAGAGTCGATCCTCTTCAGGGATGAAAGTGGTACTCATGTTGAGGTGATGATTGGGCGTAGAAAAGGGACGGGTCGTTTGGAGTTGGTCGAAATCGATGATGTGCAGTTAGAAACGTGTACGACTTTTGGCCACAGCGAACAGGATAATGCTTCGGGTATTAGGCACTGGGTTAGCTTGGTACAAGGTGATGAGGAAGGTCGTCCAAGCGCGAGCAGCGAAGACAAAGAATATACGGCTAAGAATGGCGAGGACTACACGTTAGGGTTTAGTTTTTCATTTTAGGTACGAGTTAAATAAAAGCAGCAAATAGTGGTTTATCATGAAACGCCTGTGGTGCCACCAAGCTAGGCTGTTTCTCTAAATCCATATTATTGAGAGCATACTGCCTGTCACTCAATTAATGGCCTCCCAACTTTGGTGAGGTCTTTTTATTGGACACCGAAAGGTCAATGAACAAGCTACGTTATACGGTGAGTGAAATACTAGTATCAGCGACATAACTCTATCAGTGACATAACTCTATCGCTGCTTAACCTTACGCCTGCTCTCTCGTTCTTTTACACATCGAACCGTGAGAAGAATAGACGCTTTCTGGACGGTTTCTAGTCACCCGTCGAGCATAATTATCCATTTTTTACTGCCGTTTTGTAAAATTCACACTGTGAAATTTTTGTTGTGAAATTGTAGTAAAAAAAGAGGTAGTCTAGATAGTAAGCAAGTGAAGCGACGAATGTAAAATTGAAATAAGCGCTAGGGAATTTGCTTTAAATGGGATTTATTGCCGTAGAAGGAAAAGACTATGAACATGCAAGCATTTGATAAAAAAGAACAAAACAACCCGCTTTCCTTTATTGCTGAAGCTGTGTTTGCCGTAGAAATGGTCAAAGCTGATAAACAGTTGGAAAAACAAACAAAGGCGAAACAACTGCTGGATACGTTATTTCCTCTCGACAATGGATCTCATGAAGACGTGGTAAGTTACGAAATCGATTATCGTCATGTATTGGCTTACTTCAAAAATGGTCAACACAGTGGCTTGAAACAAGCGAAACAGTTTATTGCTTATGTGGGCGACAAGTGCGCTCCAGAGTCCATTTTATTTCGTGACGAGAGTGGTACGCATGTTGAAGTGACGATGGGATGTCGTCAAGGTACTGGGTATCTTGAGTTAGTTGAAATAGAGGATGTTCAACTCGAAACGTGTACAACGTTTGGTCAAATGGAATCAAGAATCGCGACAGGCATTCGCCATTGGGTGAGTTTAATCAAAGGTGACACTAAAGGTCGCTCTAGTGCTTGCAGCGAGGATAAAGAATATACCGCTAAAAATGGTGATGATTACCTGCTTGGTTTTAGTTATACAGGTTAAGAAAGGAAACAATGAAAGGTTACTGAGTCATGACTAGCTAAGGTTGATTATTGTGTACCACATGGTGCGGCGAGCAATACGTAGTATGTATAGCAATAGTGGACCAACCGATAGTGATGAAGAGTAAATTTGCCTCCCTGATTTAGGGGGCTTTTTTTTATCAATAAAACATTAATAGTAATGGTGGAAGGTTTGCTGTGTTTTTTATGTCAAATATCAATTGTTCTCTTCTCCTACACTCCGTTCTCAACTAGTCTTAGCTTGTGTTAATTCAATATGTTATCCATCATGCCGAACGCTCATAAAAATCAGAAAAAATGCGCCTTACCCCTTCATGTACACATGACGGCCATGTTCGTTATTTTGGTGGTGTTGGTTTGTGGCGTTCAGATTTGGATTACACAATCTAGCCTAAATAAAGTGCTATTGAATGCGAACGAAAATTTATTTGAGCGTATTGCTAGCGAGACTCGCAGTAATATGTCTTATCACTTTGGGCTGGCTTTTAGCATTGTTGATGCCTATTCCGCTGGCGAATTGATCCGAGAGCTTGACCCCAATAAACGCTTTGCGTTTGTACCTGAATTGGTTTCTCTACTCCGAGCGCATCGTCATATTTTTTCAATGAAAGCCGGATTTCCTGATGGGGAATGGTTGGCGGTAGCTCGGGTAAAAAATGATGCTATCCGAGAGAAAATGCAGGTGAATACGAATACTGAGTTCGCCGCCTTCAACTACAGTGTTGTGACTCAAGAATTGGTGGTTAAAAGTTACAATAGCCAATTAGTACTGCTCGAAACGAAGATTATTAACGATCTAAAGCTCGATCCAAGAAAAGGGGATTGGTTTCGCACATCGGTACTGACGACGTCTCAAGTATCGAAACCCTATTTTATGCCGATCTTAGGCCGAACCTAAGCATAACTTTACACAGGAAAGCCACGAATGGCGCTGTCTTTGGGGTGGATATTTTGCTCGACCAAGTTTCTACGGTACTACAAGATTCGGATGAAAGTCGCGATGCGTTAAGAGTTCTATATGACAATAATTATAATGTTTATGCGTATAGCCAACCTGAACTATTTCAAGTGAGAGACGCGTTACGACAAGCGATACCACTAAAACTGACCGACATTGCCCACCCATTAATCGCAAGTACTGCTAATGTGGTCGAATTTGGTGAACAAGCCAAAGAGATCACTTATAAAGGTGAGAAATGGGTAGTAAAAATCGATCGCCTAAAAGGAACCCGTGACCAATTATTTAACTTGGCGATGGCGGTAAAATCGGATCAATTACTTAAGGACGCAAACGCGGTGGCTCAGCGCTCCATTGCAGGTTCATTTTTTGCGTTATTATTGGTGTTACCTTGCATTTATTATATGTCACAGTGGTTAGCGAAACCAATACGTCAGGCGTCAGACAAAGCCAAATCGATACAGCATTTTAAGTTTAATGAGACAACGCAGGAACAAACCCAAGTTTCTGAAATTAAGGTAATGTCAGAGTCGCTCAGTGCGATGCAATTAACGATACAACGATTCTTGTCGTTGACCAATGCAATGGCAAAAGAAGACGATCTAGAGCGAATGCTAGCGCTAGTATGCAAAGAAACCGCGGAAGCGACACTGGCGAATAGTACTTATATATATTTGATCAGCGACGATGAAACTTTACTTGAACCAAGATACATAAACGTGAAAACGCAAGGGGAAGTGGATGTGTCGCAAGCAAGCGCTTTGCCATTAAATGATCCGCGTCTAGTCGAAGAGTCATACCAATTTTTCCAGATGAAACAGCTGGTTTACGTCCCATCAGAGGATGTTTTACCTTATATCACGCGTGAAAAAGACACCGACAATGTCTTATTTATCCCCTTAATAGATAGGCATAAAAACGTGATCGGTGGGCTGGGTTTAGGGTTTGATAGTGCTAATGAGCACCTAGTGCTTGAGGATAACCTTGAATATATTCAAACGCTTGCCGCTTATGCATCGGTCACCATTGAAACTCAGACAATGCTCGCTAAGCAGCGTGAATTGTTGGATTCCTTCATTCAAGTGATGGCAGAAGCCATTGATACGAAGTCACCTTATACTGGGAATCACTGCCAGCGAGTGCCGATTTTAACTGAGATGTTAACCAAAGCCGCAGAAAAGCAAACGACAGGTCCATTTACCGCATTCACAATGACGAAAGCTCAGTGGGAAGAGCTTCATATCGCAGCATGGTTGCATGACTGCGGTAAAGTGACGACACCAGAACACGTGATTGATAAATCGAGTAAGTTGGAAACCATTTACAACCGTATTCATGAGATTCGAATGCGGTTTGAAATACTCAAACGTGATGCAGAACTCAGTGTGTACCACTCTAAGCCAGAGTTCGCCTTAAGCACCGAGGAAAGGGCGGAACTTAAGCGAAGGAAACAACAAATAGATGAGGATTTCGCGTTGGTGGCAAAAGTGAATGTCGGTGAAGGGTATTTGGATGTAGGTACGCGAGATAAATTGGCGACCATTGCCAAGCAATCTTGGATGGCAACGATTAATCCTTATCTAGGGTTGTCATGGGAAGAGCGAGCGCGCTACGGGACGACAGTGTTTACTGGCGAAAAAGCTGAGTGCATTTTGAGTGATGGTGCCCAGCATTTGATAGCGTGGGGGAAAGCACCTGAAAGCGAGGAGCGCTTTGTACTTAAAGCTGGGAAATATCAGAATAATTTGGGCGAGTTGTATAACCTGTCCACCCAGAAAGGCACGCTGAATAAGGAAGAGCGTTATACGATCAACAGCCATATGATCGCGACAGTACGGATGTTAGAACGATTGCCTTTTCCTAAACATTTAAAGAATGTCCCTTTGTTGGCGGGTAGCCATCATGAGAGAATGGATGGAAAAGGATACCCGCTTGGGACAGTAGCCGAACAATTGCCAGTCGCAGCTAGGGCAATGGCGATTGCAGATGTGTTTGAGGCGCTGACGAGTCAGGACAGACCTTATAAGCAGCCTAAAACACTGTCAGAAACCTTAGCCATTATGAAGCATATGGCAAAGGGCGGACACCTAGATACGCAACTCTTTGAATTATTTCTCACTTCGAACGTTTACCTCGATTATGCGCATCAGCATATTTCGCCTCAGCAAATGGATGTTGATGATATTCAGCCTTATTTAATTACTAACACCATGTGAAATGAGCAAAGCTAACCTATTCTTGCTATTAGCATAATAAGAAATAGGGAAGTTGAATGACGGCAAAGCGAAACAATCGCAGTTGGTTCCGATATCCTTTACATATTCATATCTCAAGTTTGTTTTTAGTTGTGGTCTTATCGGTATGTGGGGTTCAAATTTGGTTGACTCAAAATGGTTTGCATCAAGTGCTGCTTGATGCAAATGAGCATCTTTTTGACCGTATAGCGAAAGAAACCCAAGCGAATCTGACGATTCATTATCAACCTGCCTTTGCTACCGTAGAAGCGTTATCTCAAGGCGAACTCGCTAGATACCTTGATGCTGACGATCGTGTGAAAGTCATGCCTGAAATCATTAGTATGTTGTCGTCTAGCCCTTATGTTCTGTCTTATTCCATTGTCTTCCCTGATGGGGATTTTTTGATGGCTTACCAACTTTACGGCCAGAAGATGCGTGCAGCGTTAAAGGTTCGCCCCCATACTGAGTACATTGTTTTTAATTATTCTAGTCATGATGAACGTTTGGTGAGCTATGAGTTTAATCATGTGCACCACTTAACGGTGACAGAGGAGAGAGAAAAGTTACACATTGCCCCGAGAAACCAGGCGTGGTATCAAGAGGCGGCGGTTGACCAATTGTCCTTATCAAACCCATATTACCTCTCTTTAGTTGATAAAATAGGCACAACAATTTCCAAAAGGGCGTCAAACGGTGCAGTTATTGCAGCGGATTTGACGCTAGAGCAAGTTTCTTATGTATTAGCCGAATCCGTAACCCGAGAGTCTTCGTTTAGAGTGTTATTTGATGGCAATAATCGGCTGTACGCCTACAGTAATCCAGCTCTCGTTCAAGTCCAAGAAGAGGTTAGAAGAAGCGCGAATTTACATATTGATGATATTGCCAATCCCATAGTAAAAGAAGCGGTCAGTAAAATCAGTTTGGCGTTAAAACGTTCAATAGAATTTGAAGCGCTAGGGGAGCGGTGGATTGGTCGTATAGAACCATCACCTCAGGCGTCAGGACATGATCTGTATTTGTTGATGGTCGTCAAGTCGAGTGAGCTATTGGGTAAATCGCAAGCTATAGCAAAAACATCGATTTACGCGTCGTTGATTCTACTGGCGGTGGCACTGCCGTTTGTGTATGTGATTGCGCAAAGAATATCGAAACCGATAAAAAGGGCGACGGAGCGTGCGCAGCGGATCGAGCAATTTGATTTTAAAGCGGTCAATGAATCATCATCGCATATTAAAGAGATTCATGACCTTTCCCAATCGCTTTGTGCGATGCAAGTGACGATCTCTAACTTTCTGACTTTGACGCGAAATATTGCCAAAGAGTACGACCTCGATAAATTGCTAGAGTTGCTGCATGTTGAAGCGTTAGCGTCGACTCAGTGCAAGTAAGGCATACATTTACTTATCTGACTCAGAGGAGACGTTAACGCCTCATTGCGCCATGTCTTCTAGTGGTGAAGCATTGTCGGTGGATGCGCTAAAAAGCATTAATTTGAATGAGTCGAATCTACAGGAATTTAGAGAAAAATTTTTGGTCGAGGACACAACACTGGTATACGGCTATCAGGACGCGGCTGAGTTTATTCAAGATATCCAGCCCGGTGAATCTTTCTTGTGCATACCATTGTTTGATAGGCGTGGTTCACTTTTAGGAGGATTTGGCTTAGCCCTAGCATCCGATCAGGTTAATGCGTTGCTTGAGCGCAAATTGCCCTATATTGAATCCCTAACGGAATACACCTCTGTGGCCATTGAAACGAGACAAATTTTGGCCGATCAGAAGGCGCTGATGCAATCTTTTATTGAGGTCATGGCTGGGGCGATTGATACCAAGTCGCCTTACACCTAGCAATCATTGCCAACGTGTTCCTGTTCTAACGGAAATGCTGACGAAAGCCGCCGTGGATACAGATACAGGTGAATTTGCACAGTTTACACTGAATAATGAACAGTGGCAGGAATTGCATTTAGCGGCTTGGTTACATGATTGTGGAAAAGTCACAACACCGGAATATGTCGTCGATAAATCGACGAAACTAGAAACCATTTATAATCGAATTCATGAAATCCGCACACGTTTTGAAGTATTAAAGCGAGATGCTCATATTGACGCATTGAGTCAAGCTTTAGACAAGCCATTAGCCGCTGAATCTATGCAACAGTTAGAAAAACAGTGGCAGCAGCTTGATGATGACTTTGCGTTTGTTGCCGAAACCAATATCGGAGGTGAATTTCTTGATGATAACGCGATTGCGCGAATTCACCTTGTCGCCCAACGACAGTGGGAACAAACGTTAGATCCGCGTTTAGGACTATCATGGGAGGAGCGTGCACGATATGACGATCATCCATTTACTGCAGGGATAAAAAATTCGGTATTAACTGACGCAGAGTCACAAAAAGTGCCGTGGCGAGCTTCACACAAGAATGATGAACGTTTTAAGTTAAAGCGCACTCAATATCAAAATAACCTGGGCGAAATTTATAACTTATCAATTCGACGGGGGACATTAAATGAAGAAGAGCGCTACATCATTAATAATCATATTGTCGAAACGATCCGTATGTTAGAGAGTCTACCTTTCCCGAGAAATATGACCGATGTACCGCGCATTGCAGGTGGGCACCATGAAAAAATGGATGGGACTGGCTATCCGTTGGGTCTAAAAGGGGAAGATATGCTTGATGACGGCGAGGGTGATGGCACTCGCGGACGTTTTTGAGGCACTAACGAGTGCAGATAGACCGTATAAATCGCCTAAAACGCTGTCTGAGTCATTACGTATCATGTCGTTTATGGTGAAAGACCATCATTTGGATGGGGATCTGTTTCGATTGTTCTTAGAGTCAGGGGTTTATCGTATTTTCGCTGAGAAGTTCTTGCTGCCAAGTCAAATTGACGAGGTTAACATCGCAGACTATTTCGTGGTGGAGTGATGTTTGTCAGTGAATGGTAATCGTACTTGAACGTAATGTTCCACTGAAGCGACACAACAGCAAGTTGTGTCAAACTTCTACGTTGTATGTATGGGGACAGGCAGTTTAGTAGGGCATTACACGATTACGCCCCGAGCGTTTGGCATCGTAGAGCTGTTTGTCAGCTTTGCCAACTAAGCTGTCATAGGTATCACCGTCAACAAACTCAGCGACACCAAATGAAGCGGTGACGTTACCCATTTTATTGCCGCTTTTACGATCTTTGATGGCCATTTTTTCAATCGATAACCTTATGGTATCGGCCATTTGACGTGCAACTCGTAGCGATTTGTTTGGGACAATTAGGGCAAATTCTTCACCACCAAATCGGTAAGCGCTAATACCACCACGACAGGCTTGCTTTAGGCGTTGTGCGATCCCTTTCAGTATGGTGTCGCCAAATAGGTGCCCTAGTTCGTCGTTAAATTTCTTGAAATGATCGATGTCGAGAAAGATGAGGCTCATTGGTTGCTTGGCGTCGCAGAACATGGTGAGGTCCGCATCGAATGCGCCGCGATTGTATATTGAGGTTAAGCTATCGAACATTGCATTACATTGTACTTTAGCCAGTTCGATTTTTAGACGACTAATCTCGTCACTGGCGCTTTTCAGCTGATTGTGAATAAAGTCGGTCGAGTGTCGAATGTCATTAGCTTCATCAACCAACTCTTGGATCAATGGCATGACCTCGTCCAAAGTTGGGTTATTGTTGCCCTCGATACTAGAACTTAATCCATCAAAACTCTTAGTGAGCACTTTCGAAAAGTCCGAGGTATCGGCTATCGCGTCTGTCATTGAGCTGGAAACCTCACTGACTAAAGCTTCCATATTTTGCTTAAGGTTGCCAAGATCCACTTCCGCCTTATTGGCAATATGCTCCCTATAAAGCGTATTCGCGTTAACAGGAGGAAGCACATCGTAGTCTTTAAGTAGTGCGTCAACTTGTTCGTTGAGCTCCGGAACGGTTTGATCGACGTACGTATACCATAGCGCATAGTTAGCAGGCGTGGCTGGAACATGATGCTTAACCATAAGAGGAACTGCTTTTTTTAGATTAGCTGCAGATTTCTGGAAATTGTTTTTTTTCATGGTTTTTGCATCCCTTGACTCTATATCAGTGAATGGCATGAACGTTGCCATCTAAGAGTATGTATTTAGTGTTCTTTAGGTCAATTATCTTATGAGTTGACCACATTGTCACTTTTGAAATCTTTGTTTTGTTCTATTGGTTATTGATTAACGTGACCATGCTCCCATTTACCGTGCGCTGTATTTACTTAGTGGATGAATGGATAGAAAAAATAATAACCCATCCTTGGATATTATTTAGCGATGAGTGGATGGTAGTCCCCCTGGTCTATTGTGAACGATCGATAAATCTTACTATGAAATAAACGATTAGGCTTAACCACTCGTACTTAAAGCTACGTTAAAAAAACAGGAAAGTTCTTATGGCGGAGCAAATCGGACTTTATTGGTTTCACAATGACATGCGGTTGCATGATAACCGTTTGTTGTTGCAAGCGAGTATTGAGATGACGAGGATTCATTGTGTTCATGTTGATACAATACGAACCCATTTTGAATCAAGGTTCTCGCCTATTATTTGTTCTGGCCAGGCTAAAGCTCAATTTATCCATCAATCACGAGCACAATTGTCAGCTTCATTGGTCGAGATTGGTCAAGTTCTCCATTTAATTCATGATAAGGATCTTAGCCAGATTATAGGTGAATTAGTCGCGATTATTTCTCGATATCGAGTGACTACCTTGTATGTTGCATTATCTTCGAGTTGGTATGTTGAGTTCATTGTCTCTCAGATTCGCATTCATTGTACCCACATTCATATTACTCGTGACGACAACGCGACTTTATTCCAGCAAGAGTTTCTACCGTTCGAATTTAATTCTTTTCCCGGTAGTTTTTCTCGTTTTAAAAAGCAAGTAGAAACCTTAGAAGTCAATGCGCCTAGCGCGACGGTGACCTTATTACCTCCACCAGTGCAAAGTGTGTTGTCTAGCTCATTGGAAAGGTTGCCAACCTCTTGTTATAACCAACTCGGGGAGTGGGTTTATGGCGGGGAAGACAGTGGGCTTCGACATGTCCAAGCTTACTTTGGCTCGCGTGCGGCATCGTCCTACAAGCAAACGCGTAATGAGCTTGACGATTGGGCGAGTTCAACGAAATTTTCGTTATGGTTGGCTAATGGCAATGTATCACCGAGAACCATTTTGGCACAGTTGCGTGCTTATGAGGCGCGTTACACCGCAAATGAATCGACATACTGGATTTTTTTTGAGTTACTTTGGAGAGAGTATTTCTTTTGGTATAGCAAGGTATACGGTACCAAGCTTTTTGCGTTTGAAGGGGTTCAAGGTAAAAAGCCTCTTACCACTTATAACGCCAGCCTCTTTCGACAGTGGGTCCATGGCACAACCGCTTTCCCTATCGTCAATGCATGCATGAAGCAACTTAACACCACGGGTTATATGTCTAACCGTGGTCGTCAGTTAGCTGCGAGTTGTTTGGTGCATGAACTACGAATTGATTGGCGTTTTGGTGCGAGTTACTTCCAACAAGCACTGATTGACTACGACGTCGGCGCAAATTGGGGGAACTGGCAGTACATTGCAGGGGTAGGTTCTGCTGCAAGAGCTAGTCACCGATTTGATCTATACAAACAGACGCAGCGTTATGATCCAGAGCGAGCGTTTATTATGAAATGGCGAGGCGATAGCAGTCAGAATGCAACCGATGTTGTCGATGCTAGCGATTGGCCAATTGGAGAGGTATAGGGGGGAGACATGAAAAGTAAGACGACGTTACGCCTTATTTTAGGTGACCAGTTGAACCACGAACATTCTTGGTTGGCACAACCTGAAGACAATGTGGTCTACGTGATAGCAGAGCTCAAGCAAGAGTCGGAATACACGACACATCACATTCAGAAACAAGTCGCCTTTTTTTGGCGATGATGTCTTTCGCCAAGCATTTACGCTCAGAAGGTCATCACGTCGACTATCTAGATCTCGATAGAACCGAATGCTTCGATAACCTGACAGATATGCTCACTTCGTTACTTATTCAATATGGTGCGAATGAACTTGAATATCAGCGTCCCGATGAGTTTAGGCTGCGGAAGCAATTAATGGAATTTGACGTCGAGGGCGTCACGGTTACTGAGGTCGACACCGAGCACTTTTTACTGCCATTTTCAGAACTTTCAGAATATTTTCATCCAGAAAAACATGTGGTTATGGAGCACTTCTATCGGAAAATGCGAAAACGCTTTGGGGTGCTAATGGAAGATGAACGTACACCATTGGGTGGGAAATGGAATTATGACGCGGAAAATAGAAGTAAGCTTAAAAAGAAAGACGTTGAAAAAATACCCTCTCCGTTACTGTTTGCGAACCCCACAAGCAACGTTATTGCCCGAATAGACAGACATCATTTAAAACATATCGGAGAAATAGGAGATCAACTTATTTGGCCAGTGGATCGTCCACAGTCTATTTCATTACTGAACCATTTTTGTCAGGTTTGTTTGCCTTTTTTGGGACAATTTCAAGATGCAATGACGGCAGACAGTGACAGTATGTGGAGTCTTTATCATAGCCGATTGTCTTTTGCTCTCAATTGCAAATTGCTTAGTCCTCATGAAGTGATTGACTGTGCTCTGGAAACATACCATCGCTCACAAGGAGCGATATCTCTAGCGCAAATAGAGGGCTTTATCCGTCAAATACTAGGTTGGCGAGAGTATGTTCGTGGTATGTATTGGGCGAATATGCCGCATTACCGTGAAAAGAATGCGCTCAATGCTGTTCGTCCGCTTCCCAATTTTTATTGGACAGGCAAGACCAACATGCGTTGCATGCAACATGCCATTTCACAGTCATTAGAGTGGGCATACGCTCATCATATTCAACGTCTGATGGTGACCGGAAATTTTGCGTTGTTGACCGAGTTGCACCCGAGTCAGGTGGATGATTGGTATCTAGGGATATACATTGATGCAATAGAATGGGTTGAAATGCCAAACACTAGAGGGATGGCACTCTACGCTGACGGCGGGTTAATCGCAACTAAGCCTTATTGTTCCAGTGGTAACTATATCAATAAAATGAGCGACTATTGTGCGGACTGCCATTACGACGTAAAAGCTCGCTCTGGAAAGCGAGCTTGCCCGTTTAACGGGTTTTATTGGCGGTTTATGCATAAACACCGTGACAGCTTGGCAACCAACCCACGTACAGCGATGATCTATCGGACATGGGATCGTATGGCACCTGAGGTGCAGGATGAACACTTGGTGACGGCGGAGTTTAACCTTAACCGTATTGACCGTATTGTAGTTCATTTTATTCGTTTCAGTGCCTATCACATATAAAGCGTAGCGCCTGGTTAGAGCACCTGTTCCGACGCTAGTTTTGACTTATGGAAGCGGGGTTGGCAGACGCGCAGCGTCGTGAGCAATATTTAACATGCTGCCAATTGAGTCGCCACCGTTTGCGCCAAACAAAAGGTTTTTGGCAGTAGGCGCATATCTTACTGGGAAGGTGACATTTCTTATGCATGTATTTTCCTTCGAATGTACTTTGTTGTTGGCGTTGTCAATTTGATACGCCAGCAGATGAAGTAAGATCATGATTCAAAATAATTTCTCCCCTCTCGAGCTATTATTATCTATCCTATAACTAATAGCAGTCACTAAGGAGTCGTTATGCAGTTAGATATCTACCAGGTTAATGCGTTTACTAGCGAGCCTTTTAAGGGAAACCCAGCTGGTGTGTGCATCACTCAAGACCCGCTGCCTGCTTCTTTAATGCTGTCGATTGCCAAAGAAATGGCAATATCGGAAACTGCTTTTCTATCTCTCGCAGATAGGCGCTTGCGTTGGTTTACGCCGCAGGTTGAAGTTGCACTGTGCGGACATGGAACATTGGCTACGGTAAACGTGATGGATGAACTCGGGTTGTTAGTGGATGGAAAAGGCTCTTTTCAAACGTTATCTGGGGAATTACATGCTCAAAAGAGTGGGGAGCGTATTTCGCTCGACTTTCCCTTGTATCGGGCAGAAAATTGCGATCGACCAAACCCCAAAAAATACGAAGCATTAGGTCTTAAAGAAGACGATGTAGCGTATTGGGGTGAGTTTGAAGGGGGCAAAGATTTTGTTGTATTAAAACACGAAGAAACGCTACGTCAACTGACCCCAAATTTTCATGAATTATTGGCGTGTGATGGACGAGCGATGGTCGTGACCGCGCAGTCTAGTCGCCCTGATATTGACTTTATTGCCCGCTACTTTGCTCCTTGGGTTGGTGTGGATGAAGATCCTGTTACCGGTTCAGCTTATTGCGCGCTTGCGCCTTATTGGGCAGAGCAACTTAACAAGTGTTCGTTGATTGGCTATCAGGCGTCAGAGCGCGGTGGCTATGTCGGCATGATGTTGAAAGAAGATCGCATAGAATTAACGGGACAAGCCGTAACTTTAATCAGGGGAACCATTAGTGTTTGAGAAAATATGGCGACCAAAGCTAGTTGAGTTTATACAGCAAGAAATGACCACAGACCCTGCGCATGATTTAAACCATGTTCTGCGCGTGGTGAACACCGCGACGCAACTTGCGGTGGCTGAGGGAGCTAATTTGGACATTGTACTGCCAGCCGCGTTTTTACATGACTGTTTTACTTACCCCAAAGATCATCCTGAGAGAAAGCAAAGTTCATTCATAGCCGCCAATAAAGCCAGCGATTTTTTGTCGACAATTGGCTATCCAGGTCACCATATCAGTGCTATTCATCATGCGATTGTGGCCCATAGTTACTCGGCTAATATTGAACCGACGTCTTTAGAAGCACGAGTGGTTCAAGATGCTGACAGGTTAGATGCTCTGGGCGCCGTTGGTGTGACACGCTGCATTCAAGTTTCGGCAAGCTTAGGGCGAACATTATACTCAGCGAATGATCCGTTTTGTGCAGAAAGGTCGCCAGATGATAGCCAATTTACAATCGACCACTTTTATACCAAGTTATTTTCAATCGCCAAAACGATGCGGACAGAGGCAGGTCGGAGTGAGGCGATGATGAGAATGAAGTTTATGCAGTCTTATTTAACGCAGTTAGAACGAGAGATATCATGATTGAACATCAAATCGAAAGAAAGCGCTTTGTGTACAGTAAAGACGGACAAGAGGGAGTGTTGGATTATAAATTGAATGGCAATAGCGTTAATTTTACTCATACTTTTGTTCCTGATGTTTTCCGTGGTCAAGGTGTCGCGAAACAATTGGTGGCCGAAGGGCTAAACTGGGCAAAGTCACAAGGATATGAGATAGAAGCCGATTGTTGGTATGTGGCGAAAGCACTCTCCTAGTGATTGGCTTGATTCATCGATGGGTAACAATCGTTGACAGGTAACAATCGTTGATGAATAACAATCGTTGATGAATAACAATCGTTGATGGGTAGGGATAAAAAAAGGGATGCTTAGCTGAGTGGCATCCCTTTTGAGTTTTATCCTTGTTGGCTATCTCTTAACTTAGGCAACAACGATAAAGAATAGAGTGGTCGCGATAATACCAATCAGAGCATATGGGAACTGAGTGGTTGCGTGCTGCATGGATGTACAGCCTGAGCCCTGAGCTGACAGTACGGTAGAGTCACTAAAGAAACAAGAATGACTACCTGCCGCAGAAGCGGATAGCATCGCTGCAATGGTCAAGTGCAATGGCACACCAATTTGATTTGCTAGAGGCAAAATGATTGGCATCGCGACTGCGAATGTGCCCCACGATGATGCTGATGCAAAGACAAGTCCACCCGTAATCAAGAAGATAAGAGCTGGAAAGTATTGCGGAGACAAATAAGGGCTCGCGGTATCAATAACAAACTGAGTTAGGCCAAGTGAATCATTGACATTCTTCAACATGAAACCGCCAATAACGGTTGCAAGTGGCAATAGCATGACTTTAATGCCATCGTAAACCGCATCAAATAGCTCATTCATCGTCACGAGTTTTTGGATGCCGTAAAAACAGATAGTAAAGATAATGGCAACAAATACCCCAGCAAGCAGGTCAATCCCAAAGTACCAACTTGCACCCACTAAAACCACCATAGGTAATAGGAAATTAATCAGTCCCATGGTTGGATTTGAGTGGGCTTTGATGTCGGCACCAAAGTCGATATCGGTCGCGCCATCGGGTTTTACTTGACCCGCTTTAGCACGGGCTTCTGCTGCTTTCATTGCGCCTAAATCAGGCATTTTTCCCATCGCGACTAAGAATACAATGATCAATGTTACCCAACCGTAAGCCATATAAGGAATGGCTTCGATGTAGGCGGCAATACCTTGTCCTGGTTCTGCGACGCCATTGGCTTCAAGCAGTGAACTAAAGAAGATTGCCCACGTGGAGATAGGGACTAAGATACAGATGGGGGCAGCCGTGGAGTCCACCATATAGGCAAGCTTCTCACGAGAAACCTGATAGCCATCGGTGATTTTTTTCATCGATGATGAGATGGCAATGGCATTAAGGTAGTCATCAATAAAAATTAAAATACCGAGGAAAAAGGTCATCAAAAGTGATTGATTACGGCTTTTAACTTTATTCACTAGCATGTCGCTGAAGCTAAGGATACTGCCGCCTTTTTCTAGCACTGCAATTAATCCGCCCATTAGGCCACAGACCAAAATGATCCAAGCAATGGTTTCATTCATCATGACATCCATAGAGATGCCAACGATTTGCTCAACAGCTTCAGTAGGATTAATGAGCAAGACACCTGCAATAGTGCCACTAAATAGCGCTTCTACGGTGCGGTGTGTCGTTAAGGCGAAGACCAAAACTAAACTTGTCGGTAATAAACTCATCCATCCATAACTTTCTCCTGGAACGTGATTCAGCCCAATGGTGGTAAAAGTAATGAATAGGAACACGATACTAAGGCTTACCGCCACGTGTTTACTGCTGAGCTTAAACGGCGCATCCAGCGCCTTGGTTTGGGTAGTCATAAAAACAATTTCCTTCTGTTATGCCGAGTGTAACATCCAGTCGATTTCTAGCGGCGTGATGATGCGCTCAAATTCGATGAGTTCACTTTGTTTGCAAGCAAGATAGAGATCGATGAAGTCCTTAGAAAAATACTCACCTAATTCACTGTTTTCGAGTTGAGTTAGGGCATCGGACATGCGCGTAGGCAAGTCGATAGCAGTATCGCTCAGAGCAGGAGGACATTGATCTTGGTTATAGTTATTACTCGCTAGTACTGCTGAGAGTACAACGGCAGCGAGGATGTAAGGGTTAACGTCAGCGCCAGCAATGCGGTGCTCTATACGTCGGTTTTTTCCATCACTGATTGGAATACGCAGTGCAACGCCTCGGTGGTTCTCACCCCAATCGGCTTTGGTTGGAACATAGGCTCCTGGAACAAAGCGACGGTATGAGTTGACGTTAGGACACAGCAGTGCCATCGAGTCAGAAATATGAGACAACATAGCGGTAAGAGTCTGATAAAAAAGCGGGCTGGCAGAGTCGTCTGGCTGAGAAAACAGGTTATTACCTTTATCGTCAACCAGACTGATGTGCATGTGTTGGCCATTGCCCGCTTCTTCAAGGAATGGTTTAGCCATGAACGTGGCATCAAAGCCGTGTTTATGAGCAATTTGTTTGATCAGGCGTTTTGAAAAGATGATTTCATCGCAAACACGCATTACATCTTGGGAGTGGTTGAAGTTAATTTCAAATTGCCCCGGAGCCGATTCAGACAGTGCCCCAGCGGTGTTCAATCCTTGTTGCGCTGCGGCATTGTTTAAATCTGAAAGGAAATCAGCATAATCATCAAGCCCATCGACGTCGTACACTTCGGTATCGCGTTCGCGACGGTTTTTAGTTGGATTAATGGCGGTCTGCAACTCACCGTTTTCACCGCGCACCTTGTCGATAAGGTAAAATTCAAGTTCAAGTGCCACGACTGGAAATTGATTGTTGCTGTGAAGCTGATTCAACATACGCTCGATAATATTGCGGATGAAAAGGTGGTGGGGAGTTTTGCCGTCATCTTCCATCATGCTGAGCAAAATTTGCCCGGTTTGCTCTTTTGCCGTCGGTAATAGGCTTCCTAGAACGGGAAAGCATAGATTGTCGGGTTCACCAAGGTCTTCGCCCAACCCTGCCGATTCAACCACGGCACCTTTTGTATCCAATGTGATAGTTGAAAGAGGAAGTGCGACGCCTTTAGCGAGCTTCTCCAGTGCATTAACTGGAATTCGTTTACCTCTTGGGGTTCCGTTTAGGTCGGTAAATATAAGGTCAACGTACTCAATTTCAGGCCACTTTTGGCGAAAATTTTTAACTTCCTGTAGATATGCTTCCATCTTTACTACTCCTGATAGCCACGTGTAATCAGTGATACTGAGGCTTGATTTAACAACTTCACTACAAAAACCATGCTTAAAATATGGTTAATGACCAAATATCAATTTAACCATTTGATTTTATTTGATATTGGATAAATTCAGTTTGTTTTGCATTTGTATTCTGTTAACTAATTTGTAACAGTTGATCGCCTTTTGCTCAATATTTCGAACGAAATTAGTGTTTTTTTTAACCAAAATAGGGATGGCAATCACATTTTGGCATCTATTTCGAACGAGGGTGTTGATAATTTCGCACATCGCTTGTAGTGTTTTTGTTAAATAAATCGAACATGGATGTGACAATGTCTGAAGTAAGAAAACCAATAATCGGACTCGTAAGTTGCAGGAAGTCACTTGCTGGTTACCAGATACAAGCGCTGAATGAGTTTTATCTTCAGGCAATCAAAGACTTTGGAGGAACGCCTCTTATTCTTCCTTCTTCTATTGAAGCCTCTGAACTTGATCAGGTACTCAGTATCTGCGATGGATTGGTGTTTCCTGGCAGTCACTCTAATGTTGCGCCTCACCGCTATAACGGGACACATGAAGAAGCAAAAAAAGATGAAGACCGAGATGAGTTAGCGATTATGTTGATACGTCACGCCATTGATAAAAACATACCGTGTTTAGGGATTTGTCGTGGTTTCCAAGAAATGAATGTCGCGTTGGGAGGCTCGCTTGATCCTGCGGTGCATGAGTCTGGCTACAACGATCACCGTGAAAACCCCGTTGAAGCATTTGATGAAAAGTATGCTCCTGCTCATCCTGTGTTGGTTGAGGCTGGTGGCGTTATTTCAAAATGGTTGCAGCAAGAACAATGGCAAGATACGTCCTCATTTGAAGTAAATACATTGCACAACCAAGGTGTAAAAAGGCTGGCAAGCGCGCTAAGAGTCGAGGCGAAAGCACCAGATGGTCTCGTCGAAGCATTTAGTTTACCTGGGCAGAAATACTTCGTAGGCGTGCAGTGGCACCCAGAATGGCAAGCAAAAACCAATCATTTCTCACAAATTTTATTTAAAGAATTTATTATGTCCGCTTCAGATTGATTTAAGGACTGAATAATGGACAACCAGCAAATTGGTAAAAATATTGCGCACCTAAGAAAAGAGCGTGGATGGTCACAACGAGAATTGGCAGAAAGAGCAGGTATAACGCACAGTGCGATTTCTTCTATCGAGAATGGCAAAGTCAGTCCATCGGTGAGTTCGTTGCAAAAAATAGTGAACGAATTTTCATTGTCACTTTCTGAGTTTTTTACATTAGAGCAGCAGAGTGACAAAAAAGTAAAAGTGCTGGTGAAGAGTGATGAATTGATTGAAATTGGCAGCAAGTTAGTTTCAATGAAGTTAGTCAGCAATGGCAGTAATAAACAAGAAATTGGATTCCTGATTGAAGAGTATGCACCACATAGCACAACAGGTTCGGCCAATATTAAACATGAAGGTGAGGAAGTCGGCACCGTCTTAGACGGTGAAGTTGAGCTGGAATACGATGGCGAAACTTATCTGATTAAAGCGGGTGAGTCTTACGTTATTGATACCACGATTCCTCACAAATTTACTAACCACTCCGATAAGGCATGCAGAATGATTAGTGCCCACACGCCTAAAGCATTCTAGCGCCTTGAGGTAAGCAAGGAGCGCGTATGAAAACGCAAGAGCAATGGATTGAATTTAAAGACGCATTAGCGATAGAGCAGCGAGCTTTCTTAAATGGAGAGTATCGTGATGCAATACAAGGTGAAACGCTAGAGGTCGTCAATCCAGCGACAGATGAAATTATAGCGACTATTCCTCGCTGTCAATCTGGCGATGTGGATCTTGCGGTTAAGTACGCGAGGCAAGCGTTTATCGAAGGTGAATGGAGCCAGAGTGCCCCTTCACATCGTAAAGCGGTACTAATGAGATTTGCCGCGCTCATTGATGCCAATACAGAAGAGTTAGCCATGTTAGAGACACTGGATACGGGTAAGCCGATATCACACAGTGTGTCTACGGACATTCCAGGCTCCGCCCAGTCCATTCGTTGGTACGCAGAAGCGATTGATAAAGTGTACGGTGAGGTCGCTCCAACTGAAAAAAATGTCCATGCGTTTGTTTCCCATCAAGCCATTGGTGTCGTGGCGGCGGTCGTGCCATGGAACTTCCCACTTTGGCTCGGAAGCTGGAAACTCGGTCCGGCGTTAGCAGCAGGCAACAGTGTCATTCTTAAGCCTTCCGAAAAGTCTTCGCTGAGTGCAATTTTCCTTGGGAAATTGGCCAACGAAGCAGGGATCCCAAGTGGCGTATTCCAAGTGGTCACCGGGTTTGGTCATGAAGCTTAGTGAAGCACTAGCAAGACATGATGATGTTGATTGTATTGCCTTTACAGGCTCGACTCGTGTTGCTGGGCATTTGATGATCAGCTCTGGTGAAACCAACCTCAAGCGAGTGTGGGCAGAAGCGGGCGGCAAAAACGCCAATATTGTATTTGAAGATTATCAAGACCTTGACAAAGCGGCGGCAGAAACGGCAGCGGGATGTTTCTATAACCAAGGTGAAGTGTGTGTTGCAGCCACTCGGTTGCTAGTCCATGAAAGCATTAAAGAGATATTTATTGATAAAGTGATGTCGGCAGCGCAACGCTTTATGCCAAAAGATCCCATGGATCCGTCTTCGTCTATGGGCGCGCTGATCGATCGTGAGCACAAAGAAAAGGTGTTAGGTTACGTAACACTGGCTCAAGACGAAGGGGCTGTTGTGCGTTGCGGTGGTGATGTAGAAGGTGTTGGTGCTTTTGTGGAGCCAATCATTATCGACCAAGTTGATAACAAAATGCGCGTGGCACAGGAAGAGATATTTGGTCCAGTACTGTGTGTGATTTCATTCAAAACTGAGCAAGAAGCCATTCAAATTGCCAATGACTCTAAATACGGACTGGGTGCCGCACTTTGGAGTGATAACCTAAATCGAGTTCACCGTGTTGCTAAGCAGCTAGAAGCAGGCTCTGTATGGGTGAACAACTACAACGAGGGCGATATGACCGTCCCATTCGGTGGATTTAAAATGAGCGGAAACGGACGAGATAAATCGATCCACGCCATTGAGAAGTTTACTGAAACCAAAACGACGTGGATACGTCTCCAACCTTAGGCCAGTAGCGCTTAGTACCGTCATGCTTAGCCCTATCGGGATAAAACAAGCCGTGGCAACAACAAGGAATTGAATAATGAATAAACATACAGATTCATACTACGCGGACTCAATCTTGAATGTAAGTGAGTACCCACAACTACGAGACAATATCGAGTGCGACGTGTGTGTCGTTGGGGCTGGATTTTCAGGTTTGTCGTCGGCGCTACATTTAGCAGAGAAAGGCTTTAAGGTTGTTATTTTAGAAAACGCAAAAGTGGGTTTTGGCGCATCGGGTCGTAACGGTGGACAAATTGTGAATAGCTACAGCCGTGACGTTGACGTAATTGAAAGTCGCTACGGTGAAAAACAAGCAAAAGCACTCTGCGATATGATTTTTGAAGGCGGCAGTATTATTCGCGGCTTAATTGATAAGCACAATATTGATTGCGACTTCAAGCAAGGCGGCATGTTTACCGCTCTAAACGCTAAGCAAATGAAAGGTCTAGAAGAACATAAAAAACACTGGGAACGCTATGGCAACGACCAACTCAGTTTGTTAGATGCAGGTGAAGTAGAGACAGCGGTTGGCACAAAAGCCTATAAAGGTGCGCTACTTGATATGAGTGGTGGTCACATCCATCCACTTAAACTTGCTCTAGGTGAAGCCGCGGCAGTAACGGCTTTAGGTGGTCGAATTTTCGAACAATCAGGGGTAACACGAATAGAGAAAGGCGCTAATCCAGTTGCGCACACCGAGCACGGCAGCGTAAAAGCAAAATATATGGTTCTAGCGGGCAATGCTTATTTAGGTGGCTTGGCACCAAACATCAGTAATAAAGCGATCCCTTGTGGTACGCAAGTAGTGGCAACCGAGCCATTAACTGACGCGCAATTGCAGCAAGTTCTACCGTCAGATTACTGCGTTGAAGATTGTAACTATCTATTGGATTACTTCCGATTGAGCGCGGATAAGCGTCTGCTGTTTGGTGGTGGTGTGGTATATGGCGCTCGCGACCCTGAAAATATTGAATCGTTACTGCGTCCGAAAATGGAGAAAATCTTCCCACAATTGAAAGGGATTGGTATTGATTATAAGTGGACGGGTAACTTCCTACTGACGTATTCGCGTATGCCTCAATTTGGTGCTTTCGCTGACAATATCTATTACCTACAAGGATACAGTGGTCACGGTGTTACGTGTACGCACCTAGCGGGCAAGTTACTGGCTGAAGCCTTAGCTGGCCATGCAGAGCGTTTTGATGCGTTTGCACAACTGACTCATATCGCCTTTCCTGGTGGCCGTCATTTTGCCATTCCAATGACGGCGATGGGCGCAGCGTACTACAACTTACGAGACAAATTAGCCATTTAATTACGCAATAACGAAATTAGTTCAACACTATGAACGACGAATGATGGCAAAACCATAGTCACCGTTCAATAACGTGAAACAAGAAAAAGAAGCGCCTGCAATGACGGGCGCTCATCAGCCAAAATCAACGATAAGATAAAGGAAGATCTCATGAGTAGAGTAGTTAAATTCGCCGCGCTTCAATTGTCCAAAACGTGGGACCTTGATGCCAATATGACCAAAATCAAAGGCGCTATCCGTGAAGCCGCAGCAAACGGTGCAAACGTTGTGGTTCCTCAAGAGCTGTTCGCTGCCCCTTATTTTTGCAAGAAGCAAGAATCGAAATATTTTGAACTGGCGGAAGAGTTTGATACCAGCCCTTTGATTCATACCATGAGTGAACTGGCAAAAGAGCTAAACGTTGTGATTCCGGTGAGCTATTTTGAGAAGGCAGGTAATACGTTTTTTAACTCACTTGTCATGATTGACGCTGATGGCACGATTTTGGAAAACTATCGCAAATCACACATCCCAGATGGTCCTGGTTATAGCGAAAAATACTACTTCAGCCCGGGTGATACTGGCTTTAAGGTTTGGAAAACCAAATTTGGTACATTTGGTGCGGGTATTTGTTGGGATCAATGGTTTCCTGAATTGGCACGTAGTCTTGCGTTAAATGGGGCAGAAGCGATTTTCTACCCAACGGCGATTGGCTCTGAACCACAAGATTTGACGCTTGACTCTCGCGATCACTGGCAGCGGACGATGCAAGGTCACTCTGCTGCGAACTTGGTGCCTGTTGTTGCGGCCAACCGTGTGGGTGTGGAAGTGGATGACGGCATTGAAACGACGTTTTATGGGTCATCGTTTATTACCGACCACACGGGTGGAAAACTGGCCGAAGCGCCACGAGAAGGCGAGACCATTGTTTATGCGGAAATCGATCTTCAGGCGACCACAAAAGCTCGTCATGCATGGGGCTTGTTCCGCGATCGTCGTCCTGATTTATATCAAGACGTAATGAGCATGGCGATATAGCGAGGTCACAATGAGACTCACAACAACACCTAAACAAGACGGGTTTTCTTTTCCAGCAGAGTTTGAGCCAGTGAGAGAAGTGTGGCTAGCGTGGCCCGAGCGAAAAGATAATTGGCGCAATGATGCCATTCCTGCTCAACAGACATTTGCTAATGTCGCGAACGCCATTGCTGATGTAGTACAGGTGACAGTAGCCGTGGCATCTGGGCATTATGAACGCGCTCGCACTTTACTGCATAGCTCAATTAAGCTGGTGGAAATGGATTATAACGACTCTTGGATGCGTGATATTGGACCAACGGTTGTTGTGAATGCATTAGGTGAGCGCCGCGGCGTGAGTTGGAAATTCAAC
Source organism: Vibrio sp. GJ43-1 (assembly GCF_055808835.1). Classification (NCBI taxonomy): domain Bacteria; kingdom Pseudomonadati; phylum Pseudomonadota; class Gammaproteobacteria; order Vibrionales; family Vibrionaceae; genus Vibrio; species Vibrio sp. GJ43-1. Next base: position 719,709 of record NZ_CM147885.1, read on the forward strand.
GCGTGGGGTGGTGAGTTTAACGGCCTTTATGACGATTGGCGTGCAGATGATCAAGTGGCAGAGTCGGTGTGTGACGTTGCGGGTATGGATCATTATCGAGCGCCGATCGTGTTAGAGGGGGATCCATTCATACTGATGGGGAAGGCACACTCTACACTACGGAAGAATGCTTGCTTAGCCCAGGTCGTAATCCACAGTTAGAGCGTGAGGACATTGAGCACAACTTGTGTGAGTATTTAGGTGCCGAGAAAATAGTGTGGTTACCGAAAGGGCTTTATAACGATGAAACCGACGGTCATGTTGATAACCTGATTCATGTTATTGGACCAGCTAAGGTGGTACTGAGTTGGACAGATGACCCCTTTGATCCACAATTTAAACTCTCTCGTGAAGCTTATGCTGCACTAGCCAGCCAAAGAGATGCGAAAGGCAGAACGATTGAGGTCATTAAGATCCCTGTTCCAGGTCCCTTGTACTACACACAAGAAGAAGCGGAAGGGATCGAATCAAGTGACGGTATGGTGCGTCAAGAAGGCGAACGCTTAAGTGCCTCGTACGCGAACTTTCTCATGGTCAATGACCACGTATTTCTTCCATTGCTTGATGAACAATTTGATCGCGTGGCAATCGAAATATTAGAACAAGCACTACCCGGTTTTGACATCGTGGGTATCCCAACCAGAGAAGTATTACTGGGTGGTGGCAATATCCACTGTATAACACAGCAGATCCCTGCTTAATAATTTAGGTGTTTTCCGAACAAAGCGTATGGCCTAAGGAAGACAAAAAGAAGGTAAATCACCATGCAGCAAATACAGAATAAAAGCTTACTCTCTTTTATGACTTCTGCGGCTGAGCAGACGGTCACCGTGACAAATCCGGCAACAGGTGAGCTGGTAGGTCAAGCACCCGTGTCGAATGAAGCGGCATTAATGGACAGCATTGAACGCGCCCATGTGGCGCAAAAAGAGTGGGCGAAATTGCCAGCCAAAACTCGTGCTGGCATGCTTAATCGTTGGTATCAATTGCTTCTTGAGAACAAAGATGATCTCAGCGCGTATTATGACGCTAGAACAAGGTAAGCCATTAGCGGAAGCGGCGGGTGAAGTGCTTTATGGTGCCAGTTTTATTGAATGGTTTGCTGAGGAAGCGAAACGCACGTACGGTGAATCCATTCCAGGCCCAACGTCGGATAAGCGTTTGGTGACCATCAAGCAGCCTATTGGCGTAGCATGTGCGATTACCCCTTGGAATTTTCCTATTGCCATGATTACCCGAAAAGCTGGCCCAGCACTTGCGGCAGGCTGTAGTTTTATTGTTAAGCCGTCAGACTCGACGCCGTTGTCGGCATTTGCCGTTGTTGAACTGGCTTATCAAGCGGGCATCCCTCGTGATGCATTGCAGGTCGTTCTAGGTGAAAGTTCTCGTAAGATAGGTGCAATCTTCACATCCCATCCTCTAATTAGGAAATTGTCTTTCACTGGCTCGACTCAAGTGGGTAGCGTATTGATGGCGCAAAGCGCCAAAGACATTAAACGCACCTCAATGGAGCTGGGTGGTAATGCACCCTTTATCGTGTTCGAGGATGCGGACATCGACGCTGCGGTTCAAGGCGCAATGGCATCAAAATTTAGAAACGCAGGACAGACGTGTGTTTGTGCTAACCGTTTTTACGTACACGACGCCGTATACGATGAGTTTGTGACTAAATTTGATGCCGCCGTTCAACAGCTTAAAATCGGCAATGGTTTGGATGAAGGGGTCAATATCGGTCCCGTCATTAACGAGTCAGCAAAGAAAGGTATTCAAGCGCTAATTGATCGCGCAATTGAGCAAGGCGCAACACCGACAACAGAAATTAAGACGTTGGATGGGCTCTTTATGCAGCCCGTTATTTTGAAAGATGTGACGCACAATATGGACATCATTCAAGAAGAAATTTTCGGCCCTGTCGCGCCTATGGTGCGTTTTGAAACTGACGAAGAGCTGATTGAAATGGCTAACGATACGATTTACGGCTTGGCGTCGTATTTCTATAGCCAAAATATCCACCGTGTATGGAAGGTAGCAGAAGCACTAGAGTACGGCATGGTAGGCATTAATGAAGGCATTATATCAACAGAAGTCGCGCCGTTTGGTGGCGTGAAACAATCGGGTATCGGACGTGAAGGCGCAAGACAAGGGATAGACGAATATATGGACGTCAAATACCTATGTTTTGGTGGCAACTAAGAAGGAATGAACAATGAAAAATCAACAACTACACCAAAGAAGAAGCCAAGTGATTGCTCAGGGTATGGGCGCCCTCTATCCCCTTTACGTTGAGAAAGCAGACAATGCCTTTGTTTGGGATGTTGATGGCAACAAATACATCGACTTTGCGGCAGGCATTGCCGTGACGAATACAGGTCATTCTAATAAACGTATTTCAGAAGCCGTGAAAGCGCAGATCGATAATTTCTCGCATACTTGTGCCATGGTTACGCCTTACGAATCGTTTGTAGAGCTTGCAGAAAAGCTGACCGACATCGCCCCTGGCGATACACCGAAGAAAGCGATATTCCTAACAATCCTATGCTGAAGCGGTAGAAAACGCCGTCAAAGTGGCTCGCGCACATACGGGTCGTAGTGGTGTTATTGCCTTTAAAGGCGGATTCCACGGTCGTACCAATATGACGATGGGATTAACGGGTAAAGTTGCGCCTTACAAAGCAGGCTTTGGACCGTTTCCTAACGAAATTTTCCACGCACCTTACCCAAATGCCTATCACGGCATATCAACGGAGCAAAGTCTGCAGGCAATCCACGATCTCTTTGCTTGCGATATTGAACCAAGCCGAGTAGCGGCCATCATTTTTGAGCCAGTACAGGGCGAAGGTGGGTTTTATCAAGCACCGCCAGAGTTTGCTCAGGCATTACGTCAATTGTGTGATGACCACGGTATCATGCTCATTGCCGATGAAATTCAAACCTATTTTGCGCGTACTGGTAAAATGTTCGCAACAGAATACCTAGGTATTGAACCTGACATGATGACAATGGCGAAAGGCATTGCGGGTGGTTTCCCAATTTCTGCCGTAGTGGGTAAAGCGCATGTCATGGACTCGGCATTACCGGGCGGTCTGGGTGGTACTTACGCCTATTCCCCGCTTGGCTGTGTTGCTGGGTTAGAAGTGCTTAAAATTGTTGAAGAAGAGCAGCTTTGTGCGAAAGCGCAGGGCATTGGTGAGGTAGTGAATGCGCGCATTAATAAGCTGAAAGAAACCGTGCCAGCAATTGGTGAGGTTCGCACTATCGGCGCGATGATGGCGATTGAGTTTACCGACCCCTCGACTGGGCTACCAGGTCAAGATATTACGAAAGCTGTAATCAGTAAGGCGCAAGAAAATGGATTGATCTTGTTGTCTTGTGGCGTAAAAGCGAATGTGATTCGTTTGTTGCCACCATTGACGATTGAATCTGAGGTATTAGCGGAGGGTCTTGATAGGCTTGAAGCGATCATTCAAGAAGTGACAAAGTAGCTTTCCTTACACCCTGAGTTCCAATAAGCGGTATGCTATTTTAACTCAATGAGCATACCGCGATAAAGCCAGCCCCTCGATTCGAGCCCGAGGGGGCTTTTTACGCTTTGGGCATTTCTAGTCTCAAATCCGACCAATTATTACCCTGATACCCTCCCTATATCTCTTTGGTCATGCTTTCTAAGCTCTCGTTTCATTCATCACGATCGCCAATATCAGGACATGATAAACATCAGTGAAATCATGTGATATTTAATTTCATTTTGGTAATTAAATTTCATTAATGGCGTAAATAGGCTGATTATTACTCACTTCTGTCGCCATTGGTGTGCCGTTATTACGCTTGATGAGTCGTAATTTTCCTCAAGTGTGATCTCTATCACTAATTATTTTATGGTGGGACATATAGGTAGTGTGATCAATATCACTTGTTATTGATAGTTATTATCACTTGGTATGGCTTGTAATTTATGGACAGGTAAAAGATGTGATATTAATCACCATAAGTCATTTCTTGTGAGTTAATCTTATTGAGCTGCGTCACAAAATGTCGGGTGGTGGTCATTTTTTGAAATCTTGTGTTACTTTTATATGGACTTTTTCAAGACACATTTTTGTCAATAACGACATTGTTCAACGAATAATACAATAACGAGGACACCCTTATGTTATCTCCTGAAGCGAAAATCAAAGTGCAAAACTTTGGTCGTTTCCTATCCAATATGGTGATGCCAAACATTGGCGCATTCATCGCTTGGGGTTTGATTACGGCTCTATTTATTCCTACTGGTTGGATTCCAAACGAGACGTTGAGCTCAATGGTGGGTCCGATGATTACTTACATGCTGCCGCTACTGATCGGTTATACCTAGTGGTAAAATGGTAGCGGGCGACCGTGGTGCTGTTGTGGGTGCAATTACCACGATGGGTGTTATCGTTGGTACTGACATACCGATGTTTATGGGAGCGATGATTGTTGGTCCTTTAGGCGGCGTTGCAATCAAGAAATTTGATGAAGCAGTAGACGGCAAAGTTAAGAGCGGTTTTGAGATGTTGGTGAACAACTTCTCGGCAGGTATCATTGGTATGATCTGCGCTATTCTTGCCTTTATCGTTATTGGTCCAGCAGTAAAAATGCTGTCAACGGGTCTAGCTGGCGGCGTAAACTTCCTCGTTAACGCAGGTTTGTTGCCACTGACGTCAATTTTTGTAGAACCTGCGAAAATCCTGTTCCTAAATAACGCGATTAACCATGGCATATTCTCTCCACTGGGCATTCAGCAAGCAGAAGAAACGGGGCAATCCATCTTCTTCCTTATTGAAGCAAACCCAGGTCCAGGTCTTGGTCTTCTACTTGCTTATATGTTCTTTGGTAAAGGCAATGCAAAAGAATCGGCACCGGGCGCCGCTATTATCCACTTTTTTGGTGGTATCCATGAGATTTACTTCCCGTACGTATTGATGAATCCACGTCTTATTCTTGCGGTGATCGCAGGGGGTATGACGGGGGTATTTACACTGACAATGTTTAATGCAGGTTTAGTTTCTCCTGCGTCTCCAGGTTCAATTTTTGCGATTCTACTGATGACACCAAAAGCGTCGTTCATTGGTGTAATTCTATCGGTTATTGCTTCAACGGTGGTGTCATTCTTAGTTGCTGCGCTTCTGATGAAGACACAAGCTAAAAATGAAAATGAAGAAGATTCTTTAGAGAAAGCAGCAAGCCAAATGCAAGGCATGAAGGCTGCATCAAAAGGTCAAGCAAGTGCAGAACTGAATCTAGCAGAAGTACGAAAAATTATCGTCGCGTGTGATGCAGGTATGGGTTCAAGTGCTATGGGTGCAAGTTTGCTACGTAAGAAAGTTGATGCGGCGAACCTTGATATCTCAGTGACAAATCTAGCAATCAATAACTTGCCTCAAGACGCAGATATTGTCATTACACACAAAGACTTAACAGACCGTGCCCGCACTCATGCAGACACCGCGCATCATATTTCTCTGAATAACTTCTTAGATAGTGCTTTGTACGATGGTCTAGTGAGTGACCTTAGTGCGGCGCAACAAGCAAAAAAGTCTGAAGCGCCAGTAAACACAAGCTCTAGCAATAATGGAACGCTAAAGCTTTCAAATGAAAATATCTTCCTAGGCATGGAACTTAAGTCCAAAGAAGAGGTTATCAAGTTTGCTGGTGAGCAACTCGTGAAGCTTGGTTATGTTGAACCACAATACGTTGCTGGAATGCTAGCTCGTGAAGAATTGGTGTCAACTTACTTAGGCGAGTCTATTGCTGTCCCTCATGGCACGATTGAAGCAAAACAGTTTGTGAAGCAAACGGGCATCGTATTTTGCCAATTCCCTAAAGGTGTTCAATGGGGTGAAGATGAAGATGACGTCGCTAAGATGGTAATAGGTATTGCTGCTCAGGGGGACGAACACATCCAAGTCATTACCGCTATCACTAACTCTTTGGATGATGAAGAAGCTGTAGAGTTGTTGAAGTCAACGACTGACGTCTCTGATGTACTTCGTATTTTGAACGGTAAATAGGGCTATGTATCGCTCCTAAGTGAAAGAGACCAACACCCCCGTGTTGGTCTCATTTTGATTTTTTCTTTTTCTTTTTATTCGTATTTATTTAGGAAATATCTTATGAAAGCTCTCCATTTTGGCGCAGGTAATATCGGTCGTGGTTTCATTGGCAAACTTCTTGCTGACGCAGGTATCCACGTCACGTTTGCAGATGTAAATGAAACAGTGGTGAATGCCCTGATAGAGCGTCAATCTTTTCCTGTGAAAATTGTTGGTGAAGACTGCGTCGTTGAGACAGTAACCAACGTCACGGCGATTAATTCAACCAGCAGTGATGTGATTGATCTGATTGCTGACGTTGATATGGTGACGACCGCTGTTGGTCCTACAGTCTTGAAAATTATTTCCAAGTCGGTAGCACACGGTATTGAAAAGCGACTTGCTGTGGGAAATACTTCGCCGCTTAATATCATCGCGTGTGAAAATATGGTGCGTGGTACGAGTCAGCTGAAAGACATGGTATTTGAACATCTTTCGACACAGGCGCAGCAATTTGCTTCTCAGCATATTGGTTTTGTAGATTCTGCCGTTGATCGTATTGTCCCACTGCATGGGAAGCGGGTGAAACAGATCCACTTGCTGTAACTGTGGAAACGTTTTGTGAATGGATTGTCGATCAAACCCAGTTTGTTGGTGAAATCCCATCGATAAAGGGAATGGAGTGTACTGATAATTTAATGGCATTTGTTGAGCGTAAATTGTTTACCCTCAATACCGGGCATCTAATTACCGCGTATCTTGGTGTACTTGCGGGACATGAAACGATTAAAGAATCGATTGAAGATGCTGCCATTCTTGCTGATGTAACCGCGGCAATGCAAGAGAGTGGTGAAGTTCTGATTCGTCGATATGGATTTGATAAAGAAGCGCATGCCGCGTACATCCAAAAAATCCTTGGCCGTTTCGCTAATCCATATTTACGTGATGAAGTTGACCGTGTAGGGCGTCAGCCTATTCGTAAACTGAGCCCACAAGATCGTTTAATTAAACCGTTGAACGGAACATTAGAATACAATTTGCCGAATAGTCACTTGCTAAAAGGTATCGCCGCTGCGTTTCTTTATCACAACGACGACGATCCTCAGGCGGTAGAATTACAAGCAATGTTCGCCGAACAGGGGTTTGATAAGACATTATCCCATTATTCAGAGCTGAATGTTGACGCAGAAGTTGTTACACTTGCTCACCAAGCGTATCTCGCGCTTAAATGATGCAAGTAACGAGTGCCACTTCTGTGGCACCGTTCGTTTTAAGAGAACTTATGCCGTTACATCCACCTAACGAAACTGAACTATTAGAAGCGTTGTCTGAAGCGAAAGATGCGAGTGAGTGTCTAATGGCGGCTTACGATGCAATAGATGACACCCTTGATGCGCTAATCAATACTATTTTTCATAAAGATGACTACGCTGTGAAGTATGTGGTAGATCCACTATTGAGCGGAGATGGGCCATTAGGTGATATTTTAGTTCGAGCTAAATTGTTGCTAGGGTTGGGCGTTATTTCAAAAGAAGTCTACGATGACATTGATATCTTTGTGACTCTTCGAGAGTGGACTAAGCTTCAGGAAAATAACGTCAACTTCACTGAAGTTGACGTTATTTTTGAACTAAATAAAGTCACTGCAATTCAGAAAATGATGCCGATTGAATACGACGCCAGCATGGCGGAAGGATTAGATCCTGTTATGTTGAAAATGTATCTAGAACGCCATTATCAACGAGTCAAGTCAACGCTAATCCTCGCCATTACTGAGTTGGTGAGCACACTGTGTCGGGATAACCCTCTATTATAGTCACGGCTCTTTAAACAACGCTTTTACCCATATCTAATTGTTAACACTCAATGGCGGTTTATCTTAACCGCCATTATTTTGCCAATAATTCGAGCATTTTACCGCGTACTGGCGTCCTTCTTTTTTGCTCTTGTTGCTTCCTTACTGTGATTAGAAACCCCTCTAACTCCACCCATTCCTTCATGCCCCGTTGGCTTCATTAAGCATTAGGTGCTTGCTTCTTAATCTTATTCCCTTAGTACGACTCACTCTTTTGCACCCGGCTCATTGACAGTGAATAGGCTTGCTATGTTTCGTTTCGTAACTGAGACATAATAGGTAATCTGTAATAAAAATGAGACTTTGAAGGATGGTCAGCGGTTTGCTGCTATCTTGGTTTGCCAATTATCTTCCGTTGTGAAATAATTAATGCAGTTAATAAGTTTTGAAGTGAAACTAATGCGAAAGCGAAATACTCAAGTAAGGCGTCATTCAATTGCCCAGTTGGTGAAAGAGAAAGGACAAGTCAGTGTGGAAGAACTGTCTGCGCTGTTTGATACTTCAGAAGTTACGATTCGAAAGGACCTGACTTCTTTAGAGAATAATGGTCAGCTCTTAAGGCGATATGGCGGTGCAGTGGCGTTGCCACAAGAAGCGGTTGATGAAGTTTTGAACCATTCTATTGAAGATATCGCGGATAAAGAAGGCATTGCCAAAGCTGCCGTTGACTTAATTAGAGATCACAACCGAATCGTGATTGATTGCGGCAGTACGACAGGTGCATTGGTGTCGTGTTTAGGGAGTAAAAAGGGGCTCGTTATTATGACGAACTCGCTGGCGTTAGCCAATGCCGTCAATGAATTAGAAAATGAATCGACACTACTGATGACCGGGGGAACATGGGACAGTCATTCTGATTCATTTCAAGGCAAAGTGGCCGAGTCGGTACTACGATCGTATGACTTTGATCAATTGTTTATCGGTGCTGATGGCGTAGACCTGACTCGTGGAACCACGACGTTTAATGAGTTGACCGGGCTAAGTAATGTTATGGCGGAAGTCGCGCGTGAAGTCATTGTCATGATTGAGTCTGAAAAAATTGGTCGAAAGATACCTAATTTAGAGCTTGCGTGGGATGCCATTGATGTCTTAGTGACGGATAGCGGCTTATCACTTCAACAAAAACAACAAATAGAATCAAACGGTGTAAAGGTAATCTGCGCCTAAATCAAATTTACTCCTCCTAAATAATGACTGGCTTGCGTTCATAGGAGGAAAAAAATAAATGGAGAAATGCTATGTGTGGAATCGTAGGTGCGGTAGCGCAACGTGATGTCGCTGAAATTTTGGTTGAAGGGCTTCGTCGCCTCGAGTATCGCGGCTATGACTCAGCGGGTGTGGCTGTGGTCAATGAAAGCGCAGAACTGACGCGTGTTCGTCGTTTAGGTAAAGTACAAGAGCTTGCTGATGCTGTGAATGCACAAGATGTGATTGGTGGGACAGGTATCGCTCATACCCGTTGGGCAACCCATGGTGAACCTTCAGAAGCGAATGCGCATCCACACGTCTCTGGTGATATTGCCGTTGTGCATAATGGGATTATTGAAAACCATGAAGAACTGCGTAGCCTGCTGCAAGAGCGTGGCTATGTGTTCCACTCTCAAACCGATACAGAGGTTATTGCTCATCTTGTTGAGTGGGAGCGCCGCACGTCTGATACCTTAGTTGAAGCGTTGCAAAAAACCGCCGCTCAGCTGGATGGTGCATACGGCACGGTAGTCGTCGATCGTAAAGACCCAAGCCGCATTGTTGCTGCGCGTTCAGGTAGCCCAATTGTTATTGGCTTTGGGGTTGGTGAAAACTTCTTGGCTTCTGATCAACTGGCGTTACTGAGTGTGACTCGTCGTTTCATGTATCTTGAAGAAGGTGATGTGGCAGAGATTACTCGTCGTGAGGTAAAAGTACTGGATGTCGATGGACAACCTATTGAGCGTGAAATTACGGAATCGAACGCTGAGCATGATGCGGGTGATAAAGGTCAATATCGTCACTTCATGCAAAAAGAAATCTACGAGCAACCGCGTGCGCTTATTAATACAATGGAAGGGCGTATTACCGATAAAGCGGTAGTTACGGAAAGCATTGGTGTCAACGCTGTTGAGATCCTTAATAAGGTCCAACACGTTCAAATTATTGCCTGCGGCACATCGTACAATTCAGGAATGGCAGCGCGCTATTGGTTTGAGTCTATCGCTGGTGTGAGTTGTGATGTCGAAATTGCTTCTGAGTTCCGTTATCGTGATTTTGTTGTACGTCCAAATAGCTTACTGGTAACTCTATCTCAATCTGGTGAAACGGCCGATACATTGGCGGCATTGCGTCTCGCAAAAGAGAAAGGTTACATGGCGGCGATGACAGTATGTAACGTGGCGGGTTCTTCACTGGTGCGCGAATCTGATTTTGCCTTTATGACTCGTGCGGGAACAGAAATCGGCGTAGCATCAACAAAAGCGTTCACCACACAGTTAGCCGCGATGCTAATGATGGTGGTGTCTATTGCTCGTCTCCAAGGCCGTATGACGGAAGAACGTGAAGCGGAAATTGTTAAATCACTGCACGAATTGCCCGCAAATATAGAGAAAGCATTAGCGTTTGATAAAGAAATTGAAGCACTCGCTACCGATTTTGCCGATAAACACCATACGCTATTCCTTGGTCGTGGTGAATACTACCCCATCGCCATGGAAGCGTCTCTGAAGCTAAAAGAGATCTCATACATTCACGCTGAGGCTTATGCGGCGGGTGAATTAAAACATGGTCCTTTAGCATTGATCGACGCGGATATGCCAGTGGTCGTGGTCGCGCCAACGAATGATTTGTTAGAGAAGCTAAAATCGAACATTGAAGAAGTGCGTGCTCGTGGTGGCTTGCTCTATGTCTTCGCCGATGAAAAAGCAGGCTTTGAAGGTGATGAAAATATGAAGATCATCCAGATGCCACACGTCGACGATATTATTGCACCAATCTATTATACGGTGCCGATGCAGCTGCTGTCTTACCATGTAGCCCTTATCAAAGGGACCGATGTAGACCAACCTCGTAACCTGGCGAAAGCGGTGACAGTTGAGTAAGTATCTTGCGTTTAGGTACGTGGTTGTTCAAGAAGAATAATCACGTACCAAGAGCAATATCATAAAAGCGGCGCAGATATAATCAGCGCCGCTTTTTTATTGTGAGAGCAGTAGAGTTTGGTCTGTCGCGGTATTGTTTTTCCTAGCGTATCGTTATCTCTGCTGTCGCTAGGTGAGCAGATGGTTATTGGCGCACGGCTTGTTATATTTAATTTTCGCGCTGGATATAAGAAGATGATTAGTCAATGTCACATGTAATGATGTTTATAGGTGTTTCTGATTTAGTAAAACAGACGTAAGCGCTGCGGGGTTGACGTGGACCAATTTTGATATAGCTTACTTCGTAGCTCGTCTTCGTTGAAAGTGACAGAGCGAGAGGTGGCCTGTTTGCCGTCAAAGTAAGTGGCTTCAAAGGACTGGGCCATGGTATGAGCGACTCGATTGCGGGTATAGGCGGTGGAAAACGTAATGTTCGCACAGCGCATTGTCGCTTGTTGAGTCAATACGACTTGCCTATTTTGTTTGTCTACCAAGCTTTCTTGAATACTAGGCGTAATATCGACAGGTTGAAAAGCGTCAATACTGCAAGATGGTTTTGCTGTCGCGAGCGATGAAAACAGCGCTGTACTGGTTAGACCTAACGTTATTAAGAGGACTCTGAAATTCATAAGATTGTTATCGCTATTATTAGATGTGTTGTTTTTATATACGATATGTGAGTTTAACATTGAGTTCTTACGGAATGGTGTAAGAGTATGTATGGGAGCAAACCAAAGCGAGCAAGCAAAAGGACAGACACCAGAAGTATTTTATTTTTAAGGTTGTCTGTCCTTGTGTACTCGGTTGCTGTTTTGGATTCAGAAGTGATGAGCGAGCTATTTGACGTAACGGTGTTGAACACCGCTTGGACGGATTCAGCAGGCCCAGATACCGATGGTGTCGGCTCTATAGGGTTATTTTCTTGGCTATCAATGGGTCTTTTTGCATGGCTGCGTAGACGTCACGCATGGAAACAGGCATAACGGACAATACTTTACGCGAGACTGACTTATAGAAGGAATTGGCAGGGCGTCGCGCATGCCAGCTTTAATCGCGCTACGCCATTTTTCTCACTGTTAGTTGTCGATTGTAAAAGAGATAGACATCGAAAATATTTATTGAATATCTGTCATAAAACCGCTTGACAACTTACGGAACTCTAGTATTATCCACCTCGCTCTGTTGTTCAGAGTTATTAATGATACATCAAGTAAAGCAATCCTCAGAATTCTTCGTAATAGTTGTTATCCTCAGCGGTTCCCTTAGCTTCATCGTCACATTCAATAATTCAAGCTTTCAGCGCATCGCGAAATCGCGATATTTTTCTAATGAATTTAACTTTATAAGGGACACATTATGTCTACTAAAACAACTGGTATCGTAAAATGGTTTAACGAAGAGAAAGGTTTTGGCTTCCTAACTCAAGACAACGGCGGCGCAGACGTATTCGTACACTTCCGTGCTATCGCTTCTGAGGGTTTCAAAACTCTTGCTGAAGGCCAAAAAGTATCTTTCGAAGTTGAGCAAGGCCAAAAAGGTCTTCAAGCTGCTAACGTTGTAGCTATCTAATTTCGACGTTACCGCAAATGGCCGATGGTCATTTGCGGTAATATTTACTTTTACTCTCTATACTGGAATTTCGAACACAGAAAATACGCAACACCTGCCTTTCACGCATGTCACACGTTTTATTCACTTCGCAATATCAATATAAACACCATAATTTTCATAAAATCAGCAACTTAAAATATCTCATTCATGTGAGTGACGGTATCTTCGTTGCAAAATAATATTAAGGATCTTCTATGTCTCGTTCAATGGGTCGTAAGCGCTTTTGGTTTCAACACTGTAAAAATAATAGCAATAGCAATAGCAATACAAAAAAAGGTAATCAATGACAGTAAATTTTGTTTTATTTAAAAAACCAACTCTCTTGGAGTGTGTTAATACACCAGCTTAACGGCGATATTTTATCGCGCCATGTTATGATGAAAGATAATATGGGTAATGTTGGTATAGACTTTTCCTACTGCGAAAGAACTCAGCAAGGAAGTATTACTAACAGTCTAAATGAATGTATTGGTCGTTTTTCTCTATCCTCTTAACGTCATACAATATCATTCTACTTTTCGCTAAACTCTGAATCATAAATTTTAGAAACGTTGCACTAAAATACTTTTTGTATATGGCAATTACCCCATTATTCTTGCCATGTAGATTCAGACTTATCTTCTAAAATGACAGATTGTTCATTATCTTATGTATATGTTTAACCTAATAGTTAATAATAGAAAGGCAACCGCTTTGCTGCCTTTCTATAAATAAAATCATGGATACGCGTTATTGCTGAGCGTCGAGATTCAATATCGTTATAGCATTGGCTACACTGGTCGCCAAAATGTCTATGGCACCGGTTCGTAGTGCACCAACAATCGCTAATGGTTTGCTAGCTTCCGAAGCGATGGCGATAACTTGTGGGATTTTTTGATAATCGCTGATGGTAAGCCCAACGACTCGATTACTCATTTTTGTATCCTGAACTCTCCCTTTGATATCATAAAAATCATACCCCCCACTTCTCCTACCACGCCTTGTTGAATCCTTGCTTCTACCATTTCTTGAACTGAAAACCACCCTAAGTTCACCATATAACTGCTTTCGCTGAGATCACCTATACCCACCAGCGCGACATCTGCTTTCTTAGCGATATCCAATGTTTGCTGAACGGTTTCATCTTCCATTAGCGCTTGGCGTAGGTTTGGGTCTTTAATAAATGCTGGGGCGTAGAGCGTTTCACTCACTCCATCAAATGTTTTAGCAAAGCGACGTGATATGTGGTCGGCGTTTAGCATGCCTCCTCTTGGGTGGATGCCACCGATACTCGATACAAACGTACACTTTTTTGGATTCACAATGCCAATATGCTCAGATACGGAAGAGACATTTCGCCCTTGTCCTATTGAAACGACCATTCCATCTTTTAGGGTGGAAGAGAGATAGGTAGAGACAACGCTCGGCGAGTAAACTACGTTGCTCGTCTTCTGTCGGCTGGTCAAGGGCGATAAGCGCGCGTTTTAGACCGAATCGTTCTTTTAACTGTTCTTCTAATTTAGCGCCAAATACTGGATGGTATTTAACTTTTATTTCAACAATCCCTTTGTCTCGGGCTCTTTTTAGCAGCCGTCCGATCGTGACTCTGGATTGCCCAAACCGTTTAGAAATTTCTTCTTGAGTCGCTCCATCTTGGTAATACGCTACAGCGATTTCAGTGAGTAGATTATTTTCTTCTGTTTGTTCAATATTTGATAAATCCATATTCCCTTACCGCGTTATTGGGCGCAAATTAAGTTTGCGACAATTTAGGCTGATTTGGCGTGTAATTCACTATTAAGTAATGAAAAATCATGTGTAGATCGAATTTTTCTGATTATACGGCTTTGCCCATGAATCAATAGTGTTTCTGTCGTTAGGTTTTGGCTTCCGGCTTTTACTCCCTCTAGTAAATCACCTTTGGTGATACCCGTTGCTGAAAATATAACATTTTTTGAACTGGCCAGATCGTTTAGCTCGAGCTTGGTATTAGCTTTAACGTGCATTTCTACGCATCGTTGTTGCTCTATCTGTGCGTGCAACTGATTTTCGGTTGATTGGCCTTTAACTTGATCGCGAAAGAGTAGTTTGGCTTGCATGTCCCCACCCAAGGCCTGCATGGCTGCTGCCGTAATCACGCCTTCTGGGGAGCCGCCAATACAGTACATTAAATCAATATCACTTTCCGGCATACAAGTGAGAAGAGAGGCGGCGACATCGCCGTCTGGAAAAGCGTACACTCGCACACCCAGGGATTGCACTTGTTTAATAACGCCGTCGTGTCTAGGCTTGGCTAAAGTCGCCATGACTAACTCATTTATAGGCTTACTTAATGATTGGGCGATACGAGTTAAGTTATCTTCCAAGGATAAGTCCAAATCAATAGCCCCGTGAGATTTCGGTCCTACTACTAGTTTTTCCATATACATATCTGGTGCTTGCAATAAACTTCCTTGCTCGCTAGCCGCAAGCACGGCGATGGCGTTTGATTGCCCCATTGCTGTCATTCGCGTTCCTTCTATTGGATCAACGGCTATATCTATATTGGGGCCACCTTGTCCAAGTTCTTCGCCAATGAAGAGCATAGGAGCGTCATCAATCTCTCCTTCACCTATGACGATTTTTCCATTGATTGCTGCATTGCTTAGTAATAGGCGCATCGCCTCTACTGCTGCTTGGTCTGCATTTTCCTTGTTACCACATCCTAGCCATTGATAACCCGCTAGCGCGGCACCTTCAGTAACTTGGACAAATGTTAAAGCGATATCGGTATTCATAAAAGTTCCATAGTGATTGGGTTGTTCATCTGTTCACTATAAATATCATATGTACACCTACGTGACTGTTGCAGTGCTCTCATTTACGAGTGGCGCTTTTTATTTCTGCATTGAAATAAAAATGAAACACTAATGTGAAACGCTTTATAAAATAGAGTTTAAGCTCTATTTTATAAAGCGCCGAAGTGTATCTAAAATATTGATTTTAATTGTTATTGTGTTTTTTATTGTCTTTTTCAGATAAGAATTGGTTAAAACCTCGCTACCTTGTTTTTGTCATGTGAGGTTGTGGTTTGATCACATTAATGTTGCCAAAATGTAATCAAAGAGTGATTTGTATCTCGTTTGATATAGAAACGCATGTAATTGTTAAGGTGATAAGTGCATTATCATTTGTAACTTGTTTGGTCATATGTACATGGTAGGAGTAAGGAATGATAGCGATTGGATGTGATGATGCTGCCATTGAGCTGAAAGAATGTCTTAAGGCGCACATGCTCAAGAAGGGTATAGAAGTCGCAGATTATGGTGTCGATTCCGATAGTGAGGCGCTTTATCCCGATATTGCAAAGGCTGTCAGTGTGGCTGTGAGTGAGGGTAAACACCAAAGAGGGATCATTTTATGTGGTACCGGAATCGGCGTCTCAATAGTGGCGAATAAAGTTCCTGGTATTAGAGCAGCACTTTGTCACGACACATTCTCAGCTGAAAGGGCAAGAAAAAGTAATGACGCACAAATCATCACGATGGGTGCGCGAGTTATTGGCTCTGAGCTTGCGAAATCAATATTAGATACTTGGCTTGCATCAGAGTTTGTTGATGGGCCGTCAACCCCCAAAGTTAATCGAATTAAGGAGATCGAAAAAGAGTTCATTTCATAGCGAAAGAGACAAACCAACCATCTGATTAATGGAATAACGTGGAAATTTAACATGAAAAATAAAACGCTAACTTATACCAGTATCGCAATTGCAGTAATGATGTCATCTGCCGTAGCGGCAAAAGATCTTAAAGTCGCGACTAGTGCACAACTCGGTTCGTTGCAATACAACACTACGCAGCATTTTGCGGATTATGCCAACGAACAATTCAAGAAATCTGGTCTTGATTACAACCTAAAGTTCTTCGGTGCGGCTCAATTAGGAAAAGATAAAGATGTCCAACAAAAGCTAAAATTGGGCACCATTGATCTTGCATTATTGACGTCAACACTGCCAACTCATGTCCCTGAAATGGCGTTGTTTGAGTTACCTTTCCTCGTATCCGATCGTGAACATGTGGCAAAAATTGAACAGGATGTATTTTGGCCGTATATCGCACCTGCAGCAGAGAAAAAAGGCTACAAAGTGATAGGGTTTTGGGAAAATGGTTTCCGTAATATCACCAATGCACAACGTCCAATTAATACCCCTGCAGACTTAGAAGGTCTTAAGATTCGCACACCTAATAGTTCTTGGCGCGTAAAAATGTTTAAAAACTGGGGAGCAAACCCAACGCCAATGAGCTTCAGCGAAGTTTTCATTGGTTTGCAAACGGGGGTTATTGACGGGCAGGAAAACCCATATACCAATATTTATGCGGCTAAGCTACACGAAGTACAAGGCTACGTGAGTGTCACTAACCACGTGTATACCCCTGCTTACTTAACGGCTGGCGCTCGTCACTACAAAAAATTCCCTTCAGAAGTCCAAGACATTCTAGAAGCTTCGGCAGTAGAAGCTCAGCAGTGGGGCTACAAGGAAGCGGCTCGATTGGAAGGTGAGTTAAAAGACAAATTGGTCGCAGGTGGAATGAAGTTAAATGTGGCTAATCGCGATGCTTTCGTTAATGCCAGTCAACCGATTTACGATGACTTTGTTGAAAATGTAAATAACGGTTCTGCCATGTTAACGAAAGCCATGGCAAGCGCTAAGTAACGATATTGCCATGGCCGACGAGGTCATGGCTTTCTCAGGTGTTTTTACGAGGGATTATGATGTCTTTTCTAGCTGGCATAAATACCATTTCAAATGTACTAGAAAAAGTGCTTATCGCTATTTCATTAACGATATTGCTGTCTCTAAGTGCAATCATCATTGTTGCTGTTTTTTCTCGTTTTAGCGGTGCGTCTTTGTACTGGTATGACGAAGTGTCGGCGATTTTATTGGCCTGGTTAACATTCTATGGCTCGGCACTTTGTGCGCTAAAACGCTCCCACATGGGGTTTGGCGGACTCGTTGCAAGCTTATCGTTAGGGGTAAGAAAGCTGGTCTTCTTACTAAGTGAATTTATTGTCATTGCCTTCTTTGTGGTGATGGCGTGGGCAAGTTACTACCTTTTAGAAATTTTTGGTGATGAGACGCTGACTAGCTTGGAGTTTATTACCTTATCATTCGCGCAATCTGCTTTGCCAATCGGTGCTGTTCTTTTTGTGGTGGCGCAACTTTGCTCTTTTCCGAAAGCATGGGAAATGGTTTGCAAAGGTTCGACGCAAGAGGAAGAAGAAATTCAAGATGCAATTCGTGATGCCAAGAAAGATATGGCAGAAGTGATGGAGGTGGTAAAATGAGTGCACTAATTGTACTGGCCTGTTTAATTGCGTTGGTCATGATTAATGTCCCTATTGCTGTTGCGATTGGTGCGGTAGCGCTAGTAGGCATGGTGGCTACATCGGGTATTGATGCCATATATAATGGCGCCCTAGCGATGTTCGAAGGCGGCTCTAAATTTACGCTGCTATCGATACCTTTATTTGTCTTCGCAGGCGCGTTAATGAACACGGGCGGCATCTCGCTGAGACTGATAAACTTCGTTAGTGCGATTGTTGGTTTTGTTCGTGGCGGATTATCAATGGTCAACGTTGGCGTATCGATGATTTTCGCAGAGATATCGGGCTCAGCAGTCGCGGACGTTGCCGCATTGGGTTCTATTTTGATACCAGCGATGAAAAAACGGGGTTATTCAGCCAGTTTCTCCGCCGCTGTGACTTCTTCATCGGCTTCACTCGCCGTGATTATTCCTCCTTCTTTACCCATGATCATTTACGGTGCGATGGCAGATGTCTCGATCTCTCAGCTATTTGTAGCGGGGATTGTCTCGGGATTGCTTGGCGCTGCGGGTATGTTTGGTGTGTGTTACTACTATGCGGTGAAATATAACTTACCTCGCGAAAATGCCTTTAGTTTGCGTAAATTATGGATAGCGTTTAAAGATGCATTTTGGGCGCTAACCCTACCTTTTGCCATTCTTGGCGGGATATTGTCTGGCTTTATGACTGCGACAGAAGCGGCAGGTATCGCCGTACTTTTAGCGTTGGTGATCAGTGTTTTCATTTACCGAGAAATGGATCTGAAACTGTTTTATAAAGCTGCGATGGAAGGAGTGACAGGGACCTCTGTTGTGATGTTACTTGTTGCGACATCGGCTGTTTTAGGGTTATTCCTAACCGAGCAAGAAGTGCCTCAAACGATGGCCGCTCGGCATTCTGAGCATTTCAGAAAATAAGTATGTGGTATTGATGATGCTGAACGTCATGCTACTCATCGTCGGTATTTTTCTGCACGGTGCTGCCGCTATCATATTAACGGTTCCAATCGTATTACCACTTATTCATGAGCTAGGAATTGACCCTATTCATTTTGGCATCATGTTGGCACTTAATATTTCAATTGGGCAACAAACGCCTCCAGTCGCCAGTGTACTTATTACTGCCTGTTCTATCGCCAAGCGTGATATTTGGCAGGTGACAAAAGTGAATGCCTTATTTATCGGTGTTCTGTTTATCGTACTTCTGCTCGCGACCTACGTACCTGCTTTGTCTGTTGGGTTCGTGGATTACATTTATAACAAATAATTATCAAGGAATGAGAAAATGACGAAACCAACGATAGCTCTTGTATTAGGTGACCCATCGGGTATTGGTCCAGAAGTCGCGGCAAAAGTGCTTAATCAGCCGACCAGTCGGTCACTGGCAAATATTTTGATCATTGCGGATGAATATGAACTGCGAAAGGGTATGGACATTGCTCAAGCTTCTTTTGAATACGATGTGGTAAATACGTTCGAGCAGGCGGAATTTCAAGAAGGTAAGCCAGTGCTTCTTCAATTCAAATCGTCTCACGTTGATAGCATAGAGTATGGAAAAGCGACGCCGCAAGGTGGCACCTACGTTTTGGAAACATTAAAAATCGCCGTCGACCTAACGTTGGCGCATAAAACGCATGGAATTTGCTTTGCTCCGTTAAATAAGCAAGCCATGAGTATGGCCGGGTTAGAGCACAGAGATGAATTGTCATGGTTTGCTGAATTGACGGATTTCCATGACTTTGGCTGTGAGATTAATGTTGTCGATGATATTTGGGCAGGGCGAGTGACGTCTCATATTCCATTTAAAAATGTGGTTGAAAACCTATCCATAGACTCCGTTCTTAAAACCATCGAACTGATGAACAACACCTTAAAATCAGTCGGTTTTGAGGAACCGAGAATTGCCGTTCAGGCATTGAACCCTCACGGGGGGGAAGGGGGGCTGTTTGGCGATGAAGAAATTACCGTGATCACCCCAGCGATTGAAAAAGCCAAAGAAAAAGGCATTCAGGCATTTGGCCCTTTCCCTGGCGATACCACAATGTGGATCGTGGAAAAAGAGAAGATGAATTCGATCGTGTCTATGTATCACGACCAAGGTGCAACCGCCTTAAAAATGATGGGTTTTGATCGTGGTGTCACGGTTCAAGGCGGCATCCCATTGCCAATAGCGACCGCTAACCATGGCTCGGCATTTGATATCTATGGAAAAAATATTGCGGCCATTCCAGCGATGGAAAATGCGTTGAAGCTGACGGTGAAAATGGCCACCAGCTATCAAAATAACGTGTGCAAATAAACGTGAAATAACTGTTAAAAAATAAGTGGTGAACCCATGAGAAAACCAAAAAAACTGATTAATGAGCCGCTTAATGTGGCACAAGAACAATTTGAAGGTCTTCTGTCTGTCATGAGCGGAAAGTTGGAAGCACTTCCGGGTATTACAGCGGCCATTCGTACCGATCTTCCTTCGGATAAAGTGGCCATCTTGACGGGCGGTGGTGCGGGTCATGAGCCTTTATTTGCAGGGTATGTCGGGCATGGTTTAGCGGATGCTGCCGCACTAGGTGATATTTTTGCTGCGCCTCCACCTAATGTTATTTTGCAGACCACAGAAGCGGTAAATAACGGCAAAGGGGTTATCTATATATATGGTAATTACGCCGGAGACAATATGAATTTTGATATCGCCGCAGAGCTAGCAGACGACGATGATATTAAGACGCATACCATTCGAGTATGGGACGACGTGGCGTCAGCGCCGCTAGAAAAAATCACGGAAAGGCGCGGAACGGCAGGGGATGTTTATGTATTGAAAATTGCTGGTGCCGCTTCTTTATCGTATAGCTTCGAAGACGTTGTGAAGGTCACAGAGCGTGCACGAGACAATACGCGTTCAATAGGTGTGGCGTTATCAGCAGGTTCCGTGCCGCAAACCAATACCTTTAATTTTGAGTTACCAGATGATGAACTTGAGATTGGTATGGGGCTACATGGTGAACCTGGCGTGGCGAGAGAAAAAATGTCATCGGCAGATGAGGTTGTGACGAAGTTAATTGATCAACTGTGTGATGACTTACCGTACCAAAAGGGTGATGAAGTCTGTTTACTTGTGAACAACCTGGGCTCATCGACTTATATGGAGCTGTTAATCGCGAGCCGAAAAGCACACGCTTTGCTTGCTGAACGTGGTATTAGCGTTCACCACACGTTAGTGGGGAATTACTGTACATCGCAGGAGATGTCGGGTTATTCACTGACCATGCTCAAATTGGATGAAGAAATTAAATCACTTTACGACCTACCTTGTGACTCTTTTGCGTTAAGGAATTAAGAAATGGATGCATTAACAACGAAAAACATGATGGCTTATGTGGCAGATAAAATGATCGCAAGTGAGCCGGTATTAACCAAATATGACCAAGCCATTGGTGACGGTGACCATGGCATCGGTATGGAGCGTGGCTTTAAAGCGGTGGCCGAATTACTGGCAAGTGATTATCAGCCAGAAGATGTCAGTAAGTTATTACTCAAAATTGGCAGCACTATGATGGCATCAATGGGTGGGGCATCGGGCGCTATCTTTGGTACGTTGTATCGTTCTGGCGCAAAAGCCATTAAAGGGGCAACGGTATTAGATACCCAGACGTTGTCGGCGTTTTTAACCGCGGGATTAGAAGGTGTCTATGAACGTGGTGGTGCAAAGCCCGGTGACAAAACTATGATTGATGCTCTGGTCGCGGCGGTGAAAACATCAGAGTCACTGTCCGGTGATTTAGCGGAACATCTCCCCGCGATTGCAGCGTCAGCAAAACAAGGTGTTGAGGCGACAAAAGAGATGATCGCGACGACGGGTAAGGCAAAAACGTTAGGCGAGCGTTCCCTAGGCCACCCAGACCCAGGCGCCATGTCGATGGCCTTCATTCTTGAATTCATGAGTGAGTTTGCCTGTGAGCAGGTTCCGGCATGAAAAAAATATGGGTAGGGACAAGCTGGAAAATGAACAAGACCGAGTGAGACCGCACAAGATTGGGCTAATGCGGTGTCTACGTCGGTCAAAAATTGCAACGCTGGTGTTCAACCGTTTGTTATTCCTCCTTTTCCTTATATCACTAATGTGGTGAGCCATTTCAGTGATACGAAGATGAAAGTGGGCGCGCAAAATATGTGCTGGCAAGATGAGGGCGCTTTTACTGGAGAGGTTTCGCCAGTAATGCTTAAAGATTGTGGCGCGACGCTAGTAGAAATTGGGCATTCTGAGCGAAGAGGCTTGTTTGGCGAATCGGATAAAACGGTGAACCAAAAAGTACGCGCGGCGTTAAAGCATGGTCTGACACCGCTAGTGTGCGTAGGCGATAGTGCCGATGAAAAACAATGGGGTGTGTCGATTGAATCTGTTGTTAGACAGGTGAAAATCGCGTTGTTTCAAGTGCCGCTTGCCCAAGTTAGTCAGGTCATTATTGCTTACGAGCCTATTTGGGCCATCGGTGAAAATGGCACCCCGGCGACCAATGAGGAAGCGGAAGGTGTTCACCAGGCAATTCGAGAGGCGTTGAGTCGCCAGTATGGAGAGCCAATAGCGCAAGACATGACTTTGCTCTATGGAGGGAGTGTTAATTTGGATAATGCGTCGGAATTACTCGACCAGCCCAATATTGATGGCGTTTTTGTCGGGCGGACCGCATGGCAAGCCTCGGGCTACCTTGAACTGTTGTCTATTGCGCAAAGTAAAGCTAATAGTACCGTGAAGGAGCCTTGCTAGTTTATGGAGCAAGCCAAGTTAATGTCATGGATATTCCTTGGCTTCTTCATTGCTAAAACGGTTCCGCAAGTGACTCAGGTGCGGGTTGACTGGATTCGAAGCTTTGCTTTTAGTTACCTAACCCCGAGTTTGTTTTTTCATCTATTTATCGCGCGGATCTTAATTTACTGCCATCACTGAGCGTTATTGCCACTTACGGAGTTTGTGTCGGCACGCTCTTTTTTGGTTTACGCCATAGTCTGATGAAAAACAAGCTGAACACGGCCGCCAGCTCCAATATTAAAGCTATTTCAGCGATATACCCCAATGCTGTTGGCGTCGGTGTACCATTGATATTCACACTTTATGGCGCGGAAGCTGAACTCATTTTAATGGGTATTGTTGTCACTAACTTACTGGTTGTGCTTCCGTTATTTAACGTATTGATGATTCATTCTGGGGAATCAGGTTTTTATAGTTATCGTAAGGTAGCCACAGACCCCATTCTTATCGCGATTGTGAGTGGACTATTATTGAATTTGTGGGGGATGACGTTGAGCCCATGGGTCGTCAATGGTTTGTCTGCGGTGGGCTGGGTGGCCTTACCTGTTATTTTATGTGTACTTGGAGCCAGTTTAAGCTTCTACCAACTTAGATCGCTTGCCAAAGAAAAAGTGTTGTCACTGTTACTGGTTAAGATACTTTTTTCCCACTTCTAGTATTACTCATTGCCAATTACGTGATTGGTTTAAGTGTATTAGAAACCCAAGTCTTGGTTCTTCTATCGAGTTTGCCCACGGGCATTAATGTATACCTTCTATCGGAAAGGTATCACGTCGCCAAACAAGCCACCGCGAGCGTGATTTTATTTACGACCCTATTCTCCCTGTTATCTCTTTTGGGCTGGGAACGAGTGGTTGGATATATTGTGACTTAAATAAAGGATTATCGTTATGAGTATTATAGAAAGGTTAGCCATAAATACGGCCATATTTGATGGGCATGATTTGAAAACGTCACTGAAGACAATTAGTAAACTTGGCGTTCAATATGTTGAGTTTGCCTTTAATCAAGGGTATGTAGGGCAGCTTGATAGCGATATGTTTTCCAAAAATCATGCTCAGTACTTATTAACACTTTTGGAAAAAGAATCGCTGCAATCAAATGCGTTGGGGTGCACGATGAATTTAGCGGCTCCAAATGCAATCGCAGAGTTTAAAATGCGGATTGATTTTGCGAACCATTTGGGCGTTCGTTTTCTCAATACCTGTACTGGTCCTATCGCTGACCGTCAGGTTATTGTGGATAATTTGAAGATACTTGCGCCCTATGCGGAAGATCTCGGGTGTGTCATTTGTATAGAAAATGGCGGCGATCTTAATTTTAATGCTTTTGCCACTGCGCACGACGGCATAAGAATTTTACAAGAAGTGGGGCACCCTGCTTTAGCGCTCAATTTTGACCCCGGTAATTCGGTATCCCTCGTTCCGAATTTGAGTCCCAGTGAAGAAGCGAAAATAGCGATGCCGTTTTGCCGCCATTTTCATGTCAAAGATGTGCAAGTTCATGATGACAAGTTTACCTTTCCGGCACTGGGCGATGGCATTGTTAACTTTACGCCGATTATTGAGTCATTGGCCATGAGGAAAATGCCTTTTAGTATCGAGAAACCGCTTAGAATGTATCGTCGCAAAGATTCATTTCCCATTCGAGGACGCTCGCCAGAAAGCATTCAAATTATCGCAGACACGTTAGAGCAGAGTGTCTCTTTTATTAAAAATATTGAGAATCAGTAAGGTGTAAGTGCGATGGCAATTAGCAATATAGAAGACGTCATTGAAGATTACCGTCAAGGTAAAATGGTTATTTTGATGGATGACGAAGACCGTGAAAATGAAGGTGACATTATGATGGCGGCGGAAAAAATCACCGCTCAAGACGTCAACTTCATGGCCACCCATGGTCGTGGGCTTATTTGTTTAACAATGACCAAGCAGCGTTGCGACAGATTAAAGTTATTTCCGATGGTACAGAACCCAACAGAGCCGTGGGCAACAGCATTTACCGTTTCCATTGAAGCGGCGGAAGGGGTGACCACTGGAATTTCAGCAGAGGATCGCGCGGTCACCATACAAGCAGCGGTTAGTAAAGAGGCTAGACCGCAAGATTTGGTGCAACCAGGGCATATTTTCCCTCTTGCTGCGAAAGATGGTGGAGTCCTAGTGCGCGCTGGGCATACCGAAGCAGGGTGCGATTTAGCGAGGCTAGCAGGATTTGAAGCCTCTTCGGTTATCGTCGAAATTCTGAATGAAGACGGCACAATGGCGAGACGCCCTCAACTTGAAATTTTCGCAGAAAAGCATGGAATTAAGCTGGGTACGATCGCAGACCTTATCGAATTTCGGAATAATACAGAAACGACCATTGAACGAATCGCCGAATGTCGATTACCGACTGAATTCGGTGAGTTTAATATGGTGACCTATCGCGATACCGTGGACAACCTGGTTCACTTTGCGTTGCAAAGTGGCACCGTGACAGCAGAGCCCACCAATGTACGCGTCCATGTACAAGATACGTTTCATGATGTGTTACTTTCAGCTCGTGAACCTCGCCATATTTGGCCACTGCACAAAGCGATGCAAAAAATAGCAGAAGATGGTGGCGTGATGGTGATTCTTAGCCAACAAGAAAACCAAGAAACTCAGATCAATAAAGTGAAGCATTTTGCCGCGCTTGATAAAGGTGAGGTTTCTCAGAACAGTAAGAAGCTAGATACCTCAAGGCGAGTCGGTGTTGGTTCGCAAATCCTATCGGATATAGGGGTGACCAGAATGAATTTGTTGTCGTCTTCTGATAAGAAATATCATTCCTTGTCGGGATTTGGCTTGACCGTGGTCGATTACATTGAAAGTTAGCATTGGAGACTAGGTTTCCCCTCGTTTTTGGGTTAATGGAGCGAGTGTTTATTATTGGTTGACCTTCCCTAAGGGTAACCTTTATACTCGCTCCGATTATGTTTCTTTAGGTGTGGTATGCGTCTTTCAAATGCTCGCAGAATTTGGCTAACTCTTTTGAGTCTGGTGGCACTCGTTGTTTCAACGTTTGTCTCAGGTATGCCTGCGATGAGCATGATGGGAGGGATGGACGCTATGTCTGCGTCAATACCTTGCGAAATGAATCAAACTGCTATCACGCACCCAATACGTGGTGAGTCACACCATACTAGCCAAGTGGCAAAGACCCACGGTCTAAAACCCAATGTTTTGAATACTGACACTTCAGGCTCTCCTGCCGTGGTTTACCATGAGTCAAGCCGTGTTATGGTAGATTGCTCTGATAGCAGCGATATGGCTCATACGTGCTGTACGACGGCGTGTGGAAACACACTTGGTCTGTCTCCAATCGCACTGATTACCAACGGCCATAGTTCGCGTTTTTCGAAAAGAAACAGTGAGCACTTCCTTCCTATATTAACCCGCATTGAATCATTAGAGCGCCCACCGACCATTTAATCTGATCTGAATTTTCGTTGAACCCTTAGCCTAGCGCTATGGGTTGATTTAATCGTGCTTGTTTTTTAGCACGCAGATTGGAATTTATTGTGAATCAAAGCATTAATGTGGTTGCGCTTGCTGTGAGCGTAATTCTATTCGTGCCATCAACGGTGTATGCAAACCTACCCGTTGTGAGCAAACAGCAGATACAACAACCTTCAGTCACGCTTTCTGAGCTCATAGAGTATGCGATTGCTAATGATGCGAATCGTATGCAGTACTATGCGCAATCGCAGTCAATGCGGGAGTCGGGTATTGCCAGTTCAACGCTTAAGGATCCCGTGCTCAAAGTGGGAGTCGGTGGCTTACCTACTGACAGTTTTGCATTGGATCAAGACCCTATGAGTAACGTTTCGGTAGGGCTGATGCAGCAATTTGGGCGAGGTTCAACGCTTGACTTGCAGAACCAAAAAGCTCAACAACAAGCCAATGGTGTCGAGTATCAAGTGGCTGTGCGAGAACTTGAGGTCGCGAACAGCCTATCTCAGCTTTGGTATGAACTGGGTTTTCAACAACAGTCAGAACGTGTGTTGCGAGAAAATCAGCAACTGATGCGGGAAATGGAGCGGTTTATTCAAACCAATTACGCCATTGGCAATAGTGAGTCACAGGATCTGATTCAAGCTCAGCTACAAGTCAGTAAATTAGATGACAAGCTGCAAGCAAATCGTCAAATGCAGGCGCGTATTGTATCTCAGTTTTCTGAATGGCTAGGGCCTACATGGCTTGCGCAGCAACCTCAAATTACCGCCACCACTTCCTCCGATTGGTATGAGTTGGAGAGACAACTCTCGCTATCAAACCAGCGTGATTATTATCCATTACTCAATCGTCATCCGATGGCTCGCATCGCAGATGTTCAAATATCGGCCAGTGAGACTCAAGTTGCCATTGCGCAAGAGGCGTATAAACCTCAATTTGGTGTCGAGGCGATGTACGCGCATCGTCGAGCCAATAATATGCGTGGTGAACCTGCACCGGATCTATTAAGTGCCTATGTCACTATGGACATCCCCTTATTTACTGGCAACCGCCAAGATAAAAATCACACCGCTGCCGAGTACCAAGTGGTGGCATCGAAATCCAGCAAAGATGCGTTGCTTTCTCAGATGAATGCCAAAGTGAATGCGTTAATGATGGATAGGCAAAATCTCATGGAGCGTACAGAGCGCTATCGTCAGAATCTGTTGCCTCAAGCTCAGTCTAGGACCCAAGCCGTTGAACGTGGTTATCAGAATAATACCTCACAGTTTAGTGATGTGATTACTTCTGCCACGGATGAACTGGCGATGGAATTAGAGGCGCTGAGACTCGAAACAGACTTAAGTTTGGTCAATAGCAATTTGGCTTATTTCTTAGGTGGGTTCGCTTATCGCGTTGAGCAGCCCACGGTGTCGACATCGTCAAATACGAGTCAATAAGTCACCGTTAATAAGCAAAGGCTAATAAACGATAGCGCCAATAAAGTACAAATTCTGAGAAGGTAATGGATATGAAAACGAGAAATATAGCGCTACTTGCTTTAGTTATTGGAGCAGGGGTTGGGGGTGTCGGTAGCCAGTATTTAATCGGGCACGATATGGCTCTGATGCTTGGCAGTCAAAATGGCACCAGTAGTAATGGTAGCGGTGATAGTAATAATAACGGTAATAGTAACGAGCCGTTATATTGGGTGGCGCCAATGGATCCGAATTATCAACGTGATCAACCGGGTAAGTCACCCATGGGCATGGATTTAATTCCCGTTTATGCGACGGATGCAAGCAGTGCTAACGACAAGGCAGGAACGGTCATTATTAATCCTGCCGTAGAAAATAATCTTGGGGTAAAAACAGAACAAGTAAAGCAAGAGAAGCTTTCCCCTCGTATCGAGACCGTCGGGTATATCGCTTTTGATGAAAGTCGCTTATGGCAAACCAATGTACGTGTATCCGGTTGGGTGGAAAAGCTATACATCAATGCGGTTGGTGAGCGAGTCAATAAAGGGGACGTGTTGTTTAAGCTGTATTCACCTGAGTTGGTTAAAGCGCAGGAAGAGTTATTGAACGCTTATCGCACTGGACGAAAGACGTTAGTGACAGGCGCGACGGAACGCTTGCTGACTCTTGGGGTAGACAGGGCTCAAATCAACCAAGTGGTTAAGACGGGAAAGGCTTCTCAGACCATTGATATTAAAGCGTTCGGCAGTGGCATTGTTGCTAAATTAGACATTCGGGAAGGGGATATTTATCACCCGCGCAATGCTTGTGATCAGCGCAGGTCCAATCGATGAAGTGTGGGTCGATGCGGAAGTCTTTGAGCGTCAGGCGCAATGGATTCATGCCGGGAGTGAAGCGGTCATGACGCTTGATGCCCTATCAGGTAAAGAGTGGCGTGGAGCGGTTGACTATGTTTATCCCATTCTTGACCCTGCGACTCGCACCCTAAGAGTTCGCCTCAAATTTACCAACTCGGATTATCAGTTAAAGCCCAATATGTTTGCCAACATTGCGCTCCAGCCGACAAGCCAAGAGTCGGTACTCACGATCCCACGTTCTAGTGTCATTCGCTCTGGTGGAATGACGCGAGTGGTGCTGTCTGAAGGCGAAGGGAAATATCGCTCTGTACGAGTGGAGATTGGACGTGAAGCGAATGACAGGGTGGAAGTGTTAGCCGGGCTGACGTCTGCCGAGCGTGTGGTGACTTCTGCACAATTTATGCTGGATTCAGAGTCCAGCCAAAGTGCGGATCTAGCGCGGATCAATGGTGTTGAAGCCGAGCCAGAAACGGCGTGGGCAAAAGGAGAAATTAGCAGTGTTATGTCGCAGCACGCCATGGTGACGATTAATCATCAGCCTGTTCCTCAGTGGAATTGGCCCGGTATGACCATGGATTTTTCTGTGCAAGAAAACGTGGATCTATCGAAGCTAAAAACAGGTCAGCAGATTGAATTTGCAATGGAAAAGGCTACGTCAGGGCAGTATGTCGTGACGGAGATTAAGATCAGCAGCGACGCACTGGCAGAGCAAGTCTGGGTTGATGGCACGATCACAATGTTAATGGCGGACTTTGGCATGGTGACGCTTAGTCATGATGCGGTGCCAGAGTGGAACTGGGCGCCAGGAGAAATGAATTTCACGACCAATGGTGAAGTGGCGCTTAGCGATTTTTCTGAAGGGCAAAAGGTTCGCTTTTTAGTCAGTAAAAATGGTGCTGAATATGTGCTTTCTGAACTGCAAAGTGGGGAGGGAGCATTATGATAGGCGCGATTATACGCTGGTCGATCAGTAACCGATTTTTAGTGTTGGTTGCCAGCTGCTTATTAACGTTAGCAGGGTTATACAGCGTTAAAAATACCCCGGTTGATGCGATTCCTGATTTATCCGATGTGCAGGTCATTATTAAAACCAGCTATCCCGGTCAAGCCCCTCAAGTGGTGGAAGATCAGGTTACCTACCCGTTAACGACGGCGATGCTGGCTGTGCCGGGCGCAGAGACCGTGCGAGGGTATTCTTTTTTGGTGATTCTTACGTTTACATTATTTTTAACGATAAGACGGATATGTATTGGGCGCGTTCACGCGTGTTGGAGTATCTCAGCCAAGTAGCGCCGAACTTACCCTCACAAGCGAAACCCACGTTAGGGCCGGATGCAACGGGTGTGGGCTGGGTGTATAGCTATGTGCTGCAAGATAAAACCGGACAGCATGATCTCGCTGAGCTGCGAAGCCTTCAAGATTGGTTTTTGAAGTACGAATTACAGACCGTTGAAGGTGTCTCTGAAGTGGCGACCGTGGGTGGCATGGTGAAGCAGTATCAGGTGCAAATTGATCCCGCTAAACTTCGTGCTTATGACTTAACGTTACAACAAGTCAATATGGCGATCAGCAACGGTAACCAAGAAACGGGCGCGTCCGTTATCGAAGTCGGTGAAGCTGAACATATGGTTCGTACCACGGGCTACTTAACCAGTATTGAAGACATCAAAGCATTACCGCTCAAGGTCACAAGCAAAGGCACGCCATTACTTCTAGGGGACGTTGCCGATGTGAACCTTGGCCCACAAATGCGTCGAGGTATCTCTGAATTTAACGGTGAAGGCGAAGCCGTTGGCGGGGTTATCGTGATGCGCTTTGGCGAAAACGCCAGTCAGGTTATTGATAATGTAAAAAACAAACTACAGGCGCTACAAGGTGGGTTACCTGACGGCGTAGAAATTGTTGCGACCTATGACCGCTCAACGCTGATTAATGCAGCAGTAGACAACCTTTGGAAGAAGTTGGCAGAGGAATTTATCGTCGTCGCTGTGGTGTGCGCTTTGTTCCTATTTCATATTCGTTCGTCGCTTGTCATTGCCATCAGTTTGCCTATTGGGATTTTGTCGGCATTTATTGTCATGCATTGGCAGGGTATCAACGCCAACATTATGTCTCTAGGAGGGATTGCAATTGCCATTGGCGCGATGGTGGACGGGGCGATTGTTATGATTGAAAATGTGCATAAGCACATAGAGAAAACCCCGCTCACGGATAAAAACCGCTGGCAAGTGATTAGCAAAGCAGCGGAAGAAGTGGGCGCACCGCTTTTCTTCTCTTTATTAATTATTACTTTGAGCTTTGTGCCTGTATTTGCGTTGCAGGGACAAGAAGGCAAGATGTTCTCGCCCTTGGCGTACACCAAGTCCTACGCAATGGCCGCCGCCGCAGGCTTAGCGATTACGCTTGTGCCCGTACTCATGGGGTACTTTATTCGCGGCAACGTGTTACCAGAGAATAAGAACCCGGTAAATAGAGCGCTGGTGGCACTGTATCGTCCGATGCTGAATCTCAGCCTGCGTTATCCAAAGTCTATGATTTTGGTCGCCGTTGCGCTGATGGGGTCGGCGTATTACCCCACAAGCCAACTAGGCAGTGAGTTCATACCGCCTTTGGATGAGGGCGATCTGATGTACATGCCAACCACCTATCCAGGGATCTCTATCGGCAAAGCGCGCGAGTTATTGCAACAGACGAATAAGCTAATTAAAACCATCCCAGAAGTGAACACCGTTTGGGGGAAAATTGGTCGCGCGGAAACCGCAACGGATCCCGCACCGTTAACGATGATCGAAACCACGATTCAGCTCAAACCAAGAGAGGAATGGCGAGAAGGCGTCACTACAGAATCGTTGCGTAAAGAGTTCGATGACTTGATTCAATTCCCCGGTCTCACTAACGCTTGGGTCATGCCGATCAAAACGCGTATCGATATGTTGGCAATCAGGTATTAAAACACCAATAGGGATCAAGATTGCCGGACCTGATTTATCGGTTATCGAGAAGATTGGTTCGGACATTGAGCCAATATTGAATCGTGTGCAAGGAACGGTTTCTGTTTATGCCGAGCGGGTGGCGGGTGGACGTTATGTCACGATTGATATTAAACGCCTAGCAGCCGCACGCTATGGGCTGAATGTCAGTGATGTTCAGCAAGTCATTTCCACCGCGGTAGGGGGAATGAACGTTGGGGAAACCGTTGAAGGACTTGAGCGATACCCGATAAATGTACGCTACCCACAAGATTATCGAGACTCGGTGGTGAAGTTACAAAATTTGCCATTAGTCACGCCAAACGGGGCAAGAATTGCCTTAGCGGATGTCGCAGATATTCGTTATGAAGATGGGCCTCCGATGATCAAAACAGAAAATGCTCGTCCTAACGGTTGGGTGTTCGTGGACATCGCTGAACGAGATCTTGGTTCTTATGTCAGTGAAGCGCAGAGAGTGGTGAGCGAAGAACTCGTGCTGCCTGCCGGTTATTCGTTGGCATGGTCTGGGCAGTATGAATATATGGAGCGCGCCAAAGCGCGGTTAAGTGTCGTTGTTCCCGTGACGCTGGCCATTATCATGTTGCTACTTTACTTAAGCTTTAGACGATTAGGGGAAGTGTTCATCATCATGGGTACATTGCCGCTGGCGATGGTGGGGGGATTATGGCTGATGCACTTTCTTGGCTATAACTTCTCAATTGCCGTTGGGGTGGGTTTTATTGCCTTAGCGGGCGTCGCGGTAGAAATTGGTGTCATCATGTTGGTGTATCTCAATCAGGCATGGCATGCCCGAAAACTATCCGCTCAAGAACAGCGAACGCCATTGACCGCAGCGATGTTAACGGACGCGATTCAAGAAGGTGCTGGGTTACGTGTACGTCCGGTGATGATGACCGTGCTTACCGTGATCATTGGTCTTATTCCCATCATGTATGGCTCTGGAACAGGTTCTGAAGTCATGCAGCGTATTGCCGCACCGATGATTGGTGGCATGGCGTCGGCGTTGCTACTGACACTATTAGTGCTACCCGCGATTTATCAGCTTTGGAAGGCGAAAGAAATCCAGTCTGACAATATCGCGACAGCTGATGAAATTAACTCAAAGTAAACGATTGATATTATTTAAGAAAGAGGCCGCTTTGCTATCGGCTAGGCGGCAACATCACTATTATAAGGAACAGAACATGAAAAAATCACTACGCGCGTTAACTCACACTTTAACCATAACGATGACACTATTTTCGGCAAGCTCAATGGCTAATGAAATGGACCACTCCAAGATGAATCATGCGATGCCGATGGAGCATGGCTCTATGGATCATGGCTCTATGGATCATAGTTCGATGGATCATAGCAAAATGGATCACTCGATGATGGATGATGCGAAAATGGACCACGGCAACATGATGAACATGAAAGGGTTGTCGGCGGTAGGCATGCCAGCTAAAGGCGCGAAGCCGGATAAAGTGGTTCATGTAGTATTAGGGGATGATATGAAAATCACCTTCAAGCGAAGCGTTGATATTAAGCCGAATGATGTGGTGCAATTTGTCGTAATGAACACTTGATAAAGTCGAGCATCAATTCTCTATTGGCTCAGTGACGGAACAGCTTAAACAGCGCGAGATGATAAAATCGATGCCAGCGTCGCAAGAACTGCAAAAAATGGACAATGTTGTTTATGTGAAACCGGGTAAAGCAGGGCAGATACTGTGGCATTTTCACGGTGAAAAACAAGTAGAGTTTGCGTGTAATATCCCCGGTCATGCTGAAGACGGGATGACAAAAACCATCGAAGTACAGTAATACTGTAGTGCTGAGTGAGCTCTGAGTACGGAATGGCGCGATAGTGGTGAGAAATGTCCTATCGCGTCATTGTCCGGGGTTAACGTAACAAAGCGAGGTTAGCATTAATTGGTTATGTTAAGCTTGCCACGGATAATGGCATATCCACGATGCTTAAATGTCTAACTAAACCAACGAGGCGCGATGTGAAGTCCCTTTTTCTTACTGCAATGCTGATAGCGGCACCTATGTTGATAGTGGCACCTAGGTTGATAGCGGCACCGAGCTATGCAGGCTCTCTGTGTCAGTCGAATGAAGTGGATGTCACAGGCTGTGAACTGAGAAATGGAAAAACCGTCAGTTTCTGTGCTGATAGTGAAGGGTTGATCACTTACCGCTATGGCAAAGCAGCCAAGGTTGAACTGAGTGTCACAGAGCCTAGAGTTGGAGCCATGAAGATAAGCAGTGAGTCCTATTCTCGAGGCGCGGCCTCCGAGTATCAAGCCGTAAATGGTCAATATTACTATGACTTTGTCGATGCATTATATGGAAGCAATGACGCGAATTATTTGCTATTAGAATTGGACCATCGTGGCGTGAATATTCCTTGGTTGAATGAAGGGAGTATGTCGCACCATACCATCAATAAGTCGTTAACCGTGTCCCATGAAACCAAAGGTGAACTGGTTTCGTTGCTGTGTGTTGAAGATAGCCATTTTTACGGAGAGCCTCATAAGCAAGCTGACTATATTCATATTATGAGAGAGGTCAGCGAAAAGTATCGTTATCATTTGCCAGATTCCATCCCTCAATGCCAGGACGAATCCGACTCTTGTATCACCATTTATGAAGATGCCAAACAAGAATTTGTTTTGGTTTATTTTTTGCCGATTGAAAATAGTGCGTTTATAAACAACCGCGCTTATTTGATAAAAGCGGTAACAGGCGCTATCTCAGAAGTTTCATTGTCGCTTCTCACTGAAGTAAAAAAAGATGAAGCGCCGCCAATATTGTCATTGCCAAAGACGTTGCATTTAACGCTTGATAGGCAGCAAACGGTCGTGTCGATTGAAGCACGAAATGACTAAAGACTTCTCAACTAAGTACTTATACCCTCCTACGTTAGTCACACTGTATTAGCCAGAATATCCACGCAATGTTCACTTTATTTACATGATGCCTTGACCTCAACTTAGCTTGAGGTTTTATGCTTACCCCAACAACAACAACAACAACAACAACAACAACAACAACAACAACAACAACAACGAAAAGGGGTAGGTCATGCAAAATAATTATGTCAAAGCACTCGCAACAAAGACTTTTCAGGAAGATATTACCAAAGAGGTTCAGCGAGCACAGCAGCGTCCGTTTCATAGCCCGAGCTTTATTGCTTAGTCTCTTTACCGCAGTAATAGTCGTGAACCTACTTTGAGTCGAGACATTGGCTTGTTGTTATTTATTCCTTTAATTGGATTGACCTGAAACATTACGAGGCTCGTAAAAACGGCAGTGTTTAAATCCATTCGCCGATATTCACGGAGTCATTATGAATCGAATTAATCCAGCTAAGCTGCGCAATAGTAAATGGACAGCAACGAAACCACTGAATCGAGAAAAACATTTTTTGGTAACAGAAGTGGAGTTTGAAGAAGATGGCTCAGTTTTATCGTGTAAATTAGAAGCCGTTTTATCAAAACGCGAATACGCTATTGATTGGGTTATCTTGAAAAATCCTCAGGACTGGCTTCAAGGTTGGAAGTAATGAAGCTTACTCGTTGCACTTTCGCGAAATGTCTCTGTTCATAATTAGGGCAAAGAGAGCGTCATTGCCCTTGTTTCATAAGCTAATCCACACTAGTTTATTCTTTAAGGGCACATCAATAACAAGGCAGAAAGGGACGATGAAAGGATTTCATATTCGAGTGATGGCTAAGGACGAACTAGACGTTGCGGTTGCTTGGGCGGCTGAAGAAGGGTGGAACCCTGGGTTGAACGATGCGGCCAATTATTACTTAGCGGATCCTACCGGCTTTTTAGTTGGTGTGCTTGATGGTGAGCCCATTGCATGTATCTCTGTTGTGAAATATAACAATCGTTTTGGTTTCCTTGGCTTCTATATCGTCAAACCTAAGTATCGTGGTTTAGGCTATGGTTGGAAAATATGGCAACGCGGAATGGCGTATTTGGATGGCTGCAATATTGGCTTAGATGGTGTGGTTGAACAACAGGATAACTATCAGCATTCAGGCTTTGTTTTTTCCCATAATAACGTGCGATATGAAAGTGTCACTCGACGGTGCGACCTTAAGTTAGATGAGGTCATCGCGGCGAATCAAGTCGATGAGTCTACGCTGACTCGCTATGTCGAAGGCTTTTTCCCAGCAGCAAGAGCGGCGTTCTATCGCGCTTGGTTTACTCAACCCGACAGTGTGGCACTTGTTTATTATGATGGCAGTGATATCAAAGGTGTGGGGGTCATACGCGCATGCCACAACGGATATAAAATAGCCCCTTTGTTTGCTGATAATGTAGCGATCGCGAACCAGCTCTACCCTAGTCTCATCTCTGCGGTCAATGAGGGCATGCCGGTTTATCTTGATGTCCCCGAAAATAACAAAGCCGCAATTGAGCTTGCTCAGCAGTATCAGATGACGCCAAGTTTTGAAACGGCGCGCATGTATACAAAATCTTCACCAGATATACAGCTGGGTCGAACGTATGGTGTGACGTCATTTGAAATTGGTTAGTGAGGTTAAAAGCTCTAGCCATTACTTAAAATATTACGAGTCACCTCTCCAAATTAGTGAAACTCATTTCAACACTTGCACCAATATGCGGCGCATCACAATGGTGTGATGTGCTTAATTTGTGCGCCCGAAAAAATAAACCTAATCATTTCAAGTGCTTAAACCTATCTCTGCGCCATTTTTAAAAGTGGCATTTTTCTTGATGTATGAATATTGAATAACTATTCATAATAAGGAGATATCCAGCATGAACATGACGTTCAAACTTAAGCTTGCGGCAATCGGTGCATCACTTGCTTTCACCTCTGGCCTAGCGATGGCCGACGACACGATAAAGGTCGGTGTATTGCATTCACTCTCTGGAACCATGGCGATTAGTGAAACCACACTAAAAGACACGATCCTGATGTTGGTAGAGGAACAAAACAAAAAAGGTGGCTTGTTAGGTAAAAAGTTAGAAGCCGTGGTGGTAGACCCTGCGTCAAACTGGCCATTGTTTGCGGAAAAAGCACGAGAGTTGGTAGAGAAAGAGAAGGTAGACGTCGTCTTTGGTGGTTGGACATCCGTATCTCGTAAATCCATGCTGCCTGTTTTTGAAGAGCTCAACAGTATTCTTTTCTATCCGGTCCAGTATGAAGGTGAAGAGTCGTCTAAAAATGTTTTCTATACTGGTGCCGCGCCAAACCAGCAGGCTGTACCTGCTGTTGATTACTTAATGGAAGAGCTGGAGGTGGAACGCTGGGTGTTAGCTGGTACAGATTATGTGTACCCGCGTACGACCAACAAAATCCTTGAAGCGTATCTGAAAAACAAAGGGGTGAGTGAGCAAGATATCATGATTAACTACACGCCTTTTGGTCATTCTGATTGGCAGTCAATCGTGTCTGATATTAAGAAGTTTGGTTCAGAGGGTAAGAAAACGGCGGTTGTATCGACCATTAATGGGGATGCAAATGTACCTTTCTACAAAGAGCTTGGTGCACAAGGCGTCTCTTCAGAAGACATACCTGTGGTTGCATTCTCTGTGGGTGAAGAAGAGCTCTCCGGTATGGATACGTCCGCACTAGTTGGACATCTGGCGGCATGGAACTACTTCATGAGCGTTGATACCGAAAGCAATAATGAATTTGTTGAAACATGGCAGAAGTTTATTGCGAGTGAAAAACGTGTCACCAACGATCCAATGGAAGCACATTACATTGGCTTTAATATGTGGACTCAGGCAGTCACTAATGCCTGGCACCACAGATGCTGAAAAAGTACAAGACGCACTAATCGGCGTGTCAGTACCGAACCTTTCTGGCGGCTACTCCACCATGTTGCCAAACCATCACATTACGAAACCCGTTCTGATTGGCGAGATCCAAGATGATGGTCAATTTGATGTCGTATGGGAAACCACGGGTTTAGTGGCAGGCGATGCTTGGTCAAATTACCTCCCGGAATCTGCCAAGCTTTACTCAAGTTGGTCTAAGCCATTTTCTTGTGGTGCGTTTAACGTAGAAACCGGTAAGTGTGCAGGTAGCGCAAACTAATTCCTCGGTTATGTTGGTGCTTCTACATAGATATGTAGGAGCACCTTTTCGTTTCTGCCCAGATAAATGATGGATTGTGGGCAGTACAAAAGGACACATTTCATGAAAATTATCATACAGATGTTGAAAGCGGTGGTGTTCCTTATTTTGGGTACGCACGTTGCGTTCGCCAGCGTTAGTGACAGAGAGTCTTTTTCTCAAA
This sequence comes from Vibrio sp. GJ43-1, assembly GCF_055808835.1. NCBI lineage: Bacteria > Pseudomonadati > Pseudomonadota > Gammaproteobacteria > Vibrionales > Vibrionaceae > Vibrio > Vibrio sp. GJ43-1. The sequence goes on from NZ_CM147885.1 coordinate 757,554, forward strand.
CGCTTATAGGAAAAAATAACCCCCAGAAAGAAACAGCGATGAATTGGATTATTGGTAACGAGTCAAATGACGTTGCTAAATCTGTTTTGACCGCCTGGTTACAAGGGGACTTGTTCTATTTTAACGACAGGAAAAGTGAACACTTTCAAAGTTTATATATTTCGACAGATATCAAGCAGGCTTCTCACGCACAAAGCGCCTGGAGTGACGACACTCTTGCGGTAGAAAAATCCCGTCTTTTTAAAAAAGTGCGAGTCAATAACAAGTTACGTGGTCTATTACGTTTAGAAATTGCGGCATTAGGGCTAGAACATAGCGACCCAAGTGTACGTTTAAGTGCGGTAAATGCTTTGTTGGGGCAAACCGATGAAGCGATGGTTGCTCGGTTAAGCACACAACTGAATGTTGAAAAAGACCGCGATGTTGCTCATATACTTAACCTTGCCGTAGCCATTGATAATGCGCTAACAGGGGTGACAATAGAACAACGGATATCTGCCATCGAGGTATTGTCTCATTACAAACAGTCTGTGGTATTACAGACGCTAAATAGCGTGCTGAAGTCGGAAGAAGACCCCGCTGTTATTGCTGAAGCCGAGCGAGCACTTGGCCGCTATCAACAAAGCCAGCAACTCTATTCGGGGGTAGAAACGGTCTTTTTTGGCTTGAGTTTAGGCTCCGTGTTGGTTTTAGCGGGTATTGGTCTTGCGATTACTTTTGGCGTCATGGGCGTTATTAATATGGCGCACGGTGAACTGATTATGATCGGTGCTTACACGACCTATGTGATGCAACAGCTTATGCCGAATCAGATTGGCCTTTCTTTGATTTTGTCTATTCCGATGGCTTTTGTTGTATCCGGAATGGTGGGTATTGCAATTGAACGAAGCGTTATTCGTCACCTCTACGGTCGACCTCTTGAGACTCTTCTTGCGACTTTTGGTATTAGCTTAATCTTGCAACAAGCGGTTCGATCTATTTTCTCGCCACTGAATCGCTCGGTCAGCACGCCTGAGTGGATGTCAGGTGCGTTACAACTCAACCCGATGCTGTCGCTAACATACAACCGCCTCTACATCATATTGTTTTGCATCATGGTGTTTCTTGGTCTTGTCATGGTGTTAAAGAAAACCCCTTTAGGGTTGCAAGTGCGCGCCGTTTCGCAAAACCGTGGCATGGCGAGAGCGATGGGTATTCGTTCTGAACGTGTTGATGCGCTGACATTTGGTTTAGGTTCTGGCGTAGCTGGAGTGGCGGGTGTAGCCCTATCTCAGCTGACCAATGTTGGACCTAACATGGGTCAGGCTTACATTATCGATTCGTTTATGGTGGTGGTGTTTGGAGGGGTTGGTAACCTCTGGGGCACGCTCGTTGCCGGGTTGTCTCTGGGCTTATTCAATAAAATCCTTGAACCATGGGCGGGAGCAGTACTGGCGAAAATTCTCGTGTTGGTATTTATTATTTTGTTTATTCAAAAACGTCCACGTGGGCTATTCCCGCAACGCGGACGAGCAGCAGAAGGTTAAGGGTAATTATCATGCAATCAAAATCTTTTGTACTGTCAGCCATGCGCGGCGATAAAGGTGGCCAGCTCACCGTCTTCGCTATTTTGGCCGCTGTAATACTGGTTCCGCTGGCCAATGTCATGTTACCAGTTGGTCACCCCTTACATGTAGAAACCTTTACCATCTCTTTAATGGGCAAGTATCTAAGCTATGCCATGCTGGCGTTAGCCGTAGATCTCGTATGGGGATATTTAGGTATTTTGAGCCTAGGGCATGGCGCTTTCTTTGCCCTTGGTGGCTACGCGATGGGCATGTATCTCATGCGTCAGATCGGCGATCGGGGAGTGTATGGCAATCCGATATTACCGGATTTTATGGTATTCCTGGATTGGCAAGCATTACCGTGGTTCTGGCAAGGGTTTGACCAGTTCTGGTTTGCGTGTTTGATGGCGGTGTTGGCACCGGGAATACTGGCGTATTTGTTTGGTTACTTGGCATTTCGCTCGCGGGTTTCTGGTGTGTATTTGTCGATCATGACTCAGGCATTGACCTATGCACTGATGCTGGCCTTTTTCCGCAATGAGATGGGTTTTGGAGGCAATAATGGGCTGACTGACTTTAAAGATATTCTGGGTTATAGCCTACAACAAGACGCCACTAAGATCGGGTTGTTTATGGTGACGGGCGTTGCGCTTGTTCTCAGTTATTTTGTTTGTCGTAGTGTTATCAGTAGTCGCTTAGGTAGGGTGTCAATGGCAATTAGGGACACGGAATCGCGAACGCGTTTCATGGGTTATGACGTCGATGGGATCAAACTGTGGATCTTTGTATTGTCAGCGGTCATTGCGGGTATTGCCGGGGCATTGTATGTCCCCCAAGTTGGCATTATTAATCCAGGAGAGTTCGCTCCGCTCAACTCCATTGAAATAGTGGTTTGGGTTGCGCTTGGCGGTCGGGCGACCTTGTTCGGTGCCATTGTCGGTGCGTTGGTGATCAACTATGCCAAGAGTTGGTTTACGGTTGAATTTCCAGAAGTGTGGCTGTTCGCCCTCGGTGGTCTATTTGTGCTGTCCACGATGTATTTTCCACAAGGTCTGATCGGTTTTATTTCTGACAAAACTCAATTAGCGAAAAACAAAATTGGTGCTAAAAGAAAGGCATCAGATAACGCGAATAGCAGCAAGGAGGCGACCGTATGACGACGTTAAACCGCGCCCAACAACTGAAGCACTCTGTTCAGGAATTCACTCGTCGCGATGAGGTGTTCTCTTTCTTAAAACCTGAACGTCACCCCCTAATTGATACTCGACACAATGTGTTGTTGTATGTCGAGGGGGTCAACAAAAGCTTCGATGGCTTTAAGGCGATTAACGATCTTAACCTGTATATCAAGGAGGGAGAATTACGCTGCATTATTGGCCCCAACGGTGCTGGAAAAACCACCATGATGGATATTATCACGGGTAAAACCAAGCCGGATACGGGACAAGTCTGGCTTGGCTCGAATATTAATCTTCTTGGTATGAATGAGTCAGAAATTGCGAACGCTGGTGTCGGGCGTAAATTCCAGAAACCGACGGTCATTGAATGCCTATCGGTATGGCAAAACCTTGAATTAGCTATGTCTGGGGTGAGAAGTGTTTGGGGGACGTATACCGCCAAGTTGTCGGGCGAGCAAAAAGACAAATTAGAGTCGGTATTGGAACTCATTCATCTGAAAAACCACGCAGCACTTCACGCTGGAAATCTATCGCATGGTCAAAAACAATGGCTAGAAATTGGCATGTTACTCATGCAAAACCCCAAGCTATTACTGGTGGACGAGCCAGTAGCCGGGATGACTCACCAAGAAATGGACCGAACCTCCGAGCTCCTTAATTCATTAGCTGGAAAGCATTCAGTGGTGGTGGTGGAGCATGATATGGATTTTGTTCGCTCTATCGCCAGTCATGTCACCGTGTTGCACCAAGGTCATGTACTGGCAGAGGGCACCATGGATCAAGTTCAGGCCCATCCAGAAGTCAAACAGGTTTACCTAGGGAATAACATGCTGCAGATCCAATCATTAAATCAATTCTATGGTGAGAGCCATACCCTATGGGATCTGGATATGTCTATTCCAGAGGGCAAATGCACGGTATTGATGGGACGAAACGGCGTCGGAAAAACGACATTATTGCAATGCATCATGGGCTTAGTGAAAGTGAAAAGTGGCGACATTCAATTGAATGGTGAGTCACTGCTCAAACACGATGCTGAATCCCGACCGCGCATGGGCATCGGTTATGTGCCGCAAGGTCGTCAAATTTTCCCAATGTTGACGGTTCAGGAAAACCTCGAAGTTGGATTGCCGATCCGCGCTAAGGGAGATAGAACGATTCCAACATTTATTTTCGACTTATTTCCCGTGCTTAAAGAGATGTTGCATCGCCGTGGTGGCGATCTATCAGGTGGGCAACAGCAGCAGTTAGCTATTGGTCGAGCACTGGTTGTTAATCCTAAGCTACTGATCTTAGATGAACCAACAGAAGGGATACAACCCAACATTGTACAAGAGATTGGCGACATCATTCGTATGCTCAACGAAAAGTGGGGGCTGACCGTGTTGCTGGTCGAGCAAAAGTTACCCTTCGCGCGCAAAGTAGGGGATCAGTTTTGTATTCTTGATCGTGGCAGGCAAGTCGCAGAAGGAGACATGACCGGACTTAATGAGCAACTGATCAAGGAGTACTTAACAGTATGAGTCGTGCAGATACTATCCCTGTGTCGAGTTTACCGCCTGAGCTAGAAGCAACGTTAGGACAGGTCATCGACGCCCACACCGAATGTGGCTGGAAAGCGCGTTTAGCGCTGACCTTTATCGATCGCGGTGACAAAACGGTCCTTAAACACCGTTCTCAACAAGGTCCACTTGCGATTCAGCGCCCACTGTATCCTGAAGGTAATCCTTGTCATAGCTATCTGCTTCACCCACCGGGTGGCGTCGTAGGGGGTGATACCTTGCAAATCACCGTGCAGGCACATCAAGGTGCTAAAACGCTGATTACCACACCGGGAGCCACCAAGTTTTACCGTTCGGAGTCTAAGTACGCCAAACAGCAACAAACGTTGCATGTCAGCAAGGATTCTCGACTGGAATGGTTACCGCAAGAGAACATTTTTTTCCCCGATGCTCATGTTCGTATGGACACGCGAGTGCACCTCGAAACGGGCGCACAATTTTTGGGCTGGGAGATGCACTGTTTTGGTCGACCTGCACTAAATGAGGGATACAGCGCCTAGTCATTTAATCGGAAAAACAGAAATTTACCTCGATGATAAGTTGCTCCTTAGCGAGGGGTTAAATGTTCGAGGTGATGATAAGGATATGAAAAGTAAAGGGTTATTAAATTATCAAATGATGGGGGCGGTTTATATTTCCATTGATGACGATGATTTTTATCAGTTGGTACAGAGCTTGCTCATTAACATACAACAAGAATACAAAGAAGGTGCGGTGCTCATTGCTGCGAGTCAGTTGGATAACTTATTGGTCATTAGAGCATTAGGAAATTGGAGTGAAGTGATCTTGGATTGCTTTCAAAAGGTTTGGCAATTGACGCGTGAGCATTGGACGGAAGAGTGCCCAGAACCACCAAGGATTTGGGCAACGTAATACGCACTCAACACTGATAATAAGGCTTATAAATGGAATTAACTCCTAGAGAAAAGGACAAATTGCTGATTTTTTGCGCGGGAATGCTGGCGAAGCAACGTAAAGATAAGGGCTTGAAACTTAACTACCCAGAGTCAATTGCGTTTATTTCTAGCGCTATCTTAGAAGGGGCTCGTGAAGGCAAAACGGTTTCTGAGCTGATGGATTTTGGTCGAACATTACTGACTACAGAAGACGTCATGGAGGGCATTGCATCGATGATACCTGATGTTCAAGTCGAAGCGACCTTTCCAGACGGAACCAAGCTGGTTACTGTTCACGAACCCATAGTCTAGGAGAGCGTATGAGTACTTCAACGACCAAATATCAGGGGTTTGTTCCCGGACAAGTTGAAACGGCTAAAGGTGACATCGAGCTCAATGTTGGGCGTGAAACCCTCAAAATAAAGGTCGAAAATTTGGGTGACCGCCCAGTGCAAATCGGCTCCCATTATCATTTCTTTGAAGTCAACGCAGCACTCAGTTTTAAGCGTGAGTTAGCGCGAGGCTATCGTCTCAATATCGCGGCCGGAACGGCAACACGTTTTGAGCCAGGTCAGTCACGTACGGTTGAGTTGGTGGCCTTTGCTGGTAAACGCGAAGTTTACGGCTTTCAAGGTAAGGTCATGGGCAAGGTTTAACGAGTTGAAGCCAAATTGAATAGAAGCCAAATCCGGACAGTAACTAACGGTACGGAAGATAATAACAAGGAAGAATAATGGCGAGTATATCCAGACAAGCATACGCAGAGATGTTTGGTCCTACCGTGGGCGACCGAGTGCGTTTAGCGGATACAGAATTATGGCTAGAGGTAGAAAAAGACCTGACTGTGTATGGAGACGAGGTTAAGTTTGGTGGTGGCAAGGTCATTCGTGATGGTATGGGTCAAAGTCAAAGGCCAAGTCGTGAAACGCCAGATCTTGTGATCACCAACGCATTAATTCTTGATTACTGGGGCATCATCAAAGCAGACGTTGCCGTCAAAAATGGTCGTATTCAAGCGATTGGTAAGGCGGGCAATCCCGATATCCAACCGGGCGTTGATATCATTGTGGGTCCGGGTACGGAAGTATTGGCAGGTGAAGGGTCGATACTGACTGCGGGTGGCATTGACTCTCACATCCACTTTATTTGTCCTCAACAAATCGAAGAAGCCTTAGCATCCGGTGTGACGACGATGATTGGCGGTGGTACAGGGCCCAATACCGGCACCAATGCCACAACTTGTACGCCGGGTCCGTGGAATATGCATCGTATGCTTGAGTCTCTTGACCAGTTTCCAATGAATTTCGGTTTGCTTGGCAAGGGCAATGCAAGTCAACCTGAGGCGCTTCGCGAGCAGGTGACGGCGGGTGCTGTTGGTCTTAAATTACATGAAGATTGGGGAACGACGCCAGCCTCTATCGATACGTGCTTGACCGTTGCTGATGAGATGGATGTGCAGGTCGCCATTCATACCGATACGCTCAATGAATCTGGCTTTGTTGAGTCGACATTGGGTGCGATTGGCGACCGCGTTATTCATACTTATCATACTGAGGGCGCGGGCGGTGGGCATGCCCCCGATATCATTAAAGCGGCGGGCGAATCCAACGTACTGCCCTCTTCAACCAATCCCACTAGACCTTATACCGTTAACACCGTAGACGAGCATTTAGACATGCTAATGGTCTGTCACCACTTGTCACCATCGATCGCGGAAGACGTTGCCTTTGCTGAATCTCGCATTCGACGTGAAACCATTGCGGCGGAAGATATTTTGCATGACCTTGGCGCATTTTCGATGATCGCGTCAGACTCGCAAGCGATGGGACGAGTGGGAGAAGTCATCACTCGCACGTGGCAAACCGCCCATAAGATGAAAGTTCAGCGTGGCAGTCTGAAACAAGATTCCAGCTATAGCGATAACTTTCGGCTAAAGCGTTACATCGCCAAATACACCATCAACCCAGCTATTACCCACGGTATGGCGCACGAAATTGGCTCGATTGAAGTGGGAAAATTAGCGGATTTAGTACTTTGGAAACCGGCATTTTTCGGTGTCAAACCTAGCGTCATTTTGAAAGGCGGCATGATTGCTATGGCACCAATGGGCGATCCGAATGCATCGATCCCAACCCCACAACCGGTTCATTATCGCTCTATGTTTGGTAGCTATGGTAAGGCGTCTCAGAACACATCAATGCTGTTTGTTTCTCAGGCTGCGCAAGATGCGGGCATTGCTTCTGAGTTAGGGCTAGGGAGCTTGATTGGTGTTGCTAAACATTGCCGAACCATTAGCAAGGCCGACATGAAGTTAAATGATTGGCAACCCAATATTGAAGTCGACTCGCAAACGTATCAGGTGCGAGCAGATGGCGAGTTATTGGTGTGTGAACCGCACGGAAGTGCTGCCTATGGCTCAGCGCTACTTTCTATTTTAACCACCTTTACCCTAGCACGTCTTTGAATTTTGAGTGATTGAGGACAACACATTGATCGAATTGACAGAAATATCAGAACAACTTACGACGAAGCCTCATGCATTTTTGAGCTTGCCGATTGATAGTCGCATTAAAAGCCGCCTAAAAGTCATCCTTGATGATGGGCGTGACGCAGGCCTCTTTTTGCCGCGAGGGCATATTTTGCGAGGTGGTGAGCAGTTAAAAAGCCGCTGTGGCCTAGTGATTGAAGTGAAAGCCGCACCGGAGAAAGTGTCGTCCGTCTATTGCAGTGACTTGCTTTTACTGACTCGTGTCGCCTACCACCTTGGTAATCGTCACGTGCCGTTGCAAGTGGAGTTTGGTTGGGTTCGTTACCAGCATGACCACGTTTTGGATGAAATGGTCGAAGGTTTGGGCGCGAAAGTGTCGGTCGAGCTGGCATCCTTTGAACCTGAAGGCGGTGCCTATGGCGGGAAAAGTGGAGGGGGTCATCACCACCACTAAATACATAACGTAATTGGTATGACACGCAACTTACAATAGTAAACACAATAAAGAACAAGAAAAGGACATTTCAATGAAATCAACGTTCGTCAAAATTAGCGTAGCCGCTCTTTCTCTTTCTCCTGCAGTGGCGTTGGCCCACCCAGGACATGATTCAACTGCGTTCACAAGTGGTCTGCTTCATCCTGTTACTGGTATTGACCATCTTATTATGTTGGTCGCTTTTGGCTTACTTGTTGGCTGCTTAACCGCCACCAAGAAAATAAAACTAGGCTTATTGGCAAGCGCGTTAATCACTCTTATGGTTGGCTTATTGGCGGGTAAAGTTTTTGGCTTAGTGTCGGGTGTTGAATTGGCGATTGTTGCGTCCTTGTTTATGGTGAGTTTAGCTATCTGGCAAGTATTTAGTGTGTCACAACGTATGGTGAAGTTGGCCGTCGGTTTGTGTATCGGAATGATGTTTTTCCACGGGTATGCGCACGGTGTTGAGGCGCAAGGAACGCTAGGTCAATTCTCTTTAGGTATGGCATTAGGGGCGAGTGCATTAATGGCAATGGGCACTCAATTGGGACAAGGGCTAGCGTCGCGTTGGTTATCGGTTGGTGTTGCAACCGCGAGTTCACTGTTTTTAATGGCTGCTTAGTTTATGACTGTTAGTGCTGCTATTGATAATGATGTGTCGAGTTATCGACTGTTTCAACTCATTAGTCCATCTCTTCCTATTGGCGGGTTTACTTACTCGCAGGGTTTGGAATGGGCGGTAGAGGCCACTTGGGTTACTGACAGAACATCGATGGAACAATGGCTGAGCAATATGTTGTTTAGCAGCGTTGCTACGCTTGAGCTGCCGATTATCGATAGGCTTTATGTCGCCGTTAAAGCAAAGGATACGGCTCAGATCCACTACCTTTCACAAATGCTTCATAGCAGCCGAGAGACGAAAGAGCTTAGAGCAGAGGAAAAACAGCGCGGGTTGGCACTCAATACGTTACTTAATCGGCTAGAAATTGAAGCCGATGGGGTTGAATTAAGTGACTATCCCGCGAATCAACTCCTTGGGTTTTGTGTGGCTGCAGTGCATTGGAATATCGATGTAATGGCATTGAAAAAAGGTTACTTGTGGAGCTGGGCAGAGAACTTAGTGATGGCTGGCGTTAAGTTGGTACCCCTTGGTCAGACTGATGGTCAGATTGCATTGATCAATCTATCCGATCAGTTCACGAAAGCTTTACGGATTGCCGAGCAAACAGAAGATTGGATGATTGGCAGTTTTACGCCTTCTGTGTCCATTGCCAGTAGTCTACATGAAACACAATATACCCGGCTTTTTCGTTCTTAATGAAAAACAGCGAAACAAGATGATGAAATAGGAAATACTATGGAAAGTTACAAACAACCGTTACGAATTGGCATTGGTGGTCCAGTAGGATCAGGTAAAACGGCGTTGTTAGAAGTCTTGTGTAAAGCAATTCGCGACAAGCTCAATATCGCGGTCGTCACCAATGATATTTATACTCAAGAGGATGCGAAGATCCTTACCCGGGCAGAAGCACTTGAGCCAGATAGAATCATTGGCGTAGAAACGGGAGGTTGTCCTCATACCGCTATTCGTGAAGATGCTTCAATGAACCTTGCTGCTGTAGAAGAGCTCGCGAAGCGGCATAAAAATCTTGATGTCGTGTTTGTAGAAAGTGGCGGTGATAATCTAAGTGCCACTTTCAGCCCAGAATTAGCAGATTTAACTATTTATGTCATTGATGTGGCAGAGGGTGAAAAAATCCCTCGTAAAGGCGGTCCTGGTATTACGCGCTCGGATCTACTCGTCATCAATAAGATCGACCTCGCACCTTATGTGGGAGCGTCACTAGAAGTGATGGAACAAGATACGCAAAGAATGCGTCCAACCAAACCGTATGTGTTTACTAACCTGAAAGAGAGTCATGGGCTCGATGTCATTATCGACTTCATTTTGACTCAAGGTATGCTCGAGTTTCATTAGATATGATGTTAGCCATGGTTAACGTGCGCTGTTAACTATGGCTTGGCATTAACGATAGACGAGAATACAAAAAGTGTGTTTATGCTGACGGATTTTGCTTGGCATTAATACTGGCGTAGGTGTGTAGTAGCTCTGTGAGGATTTTTACCCAACCAAAGGCTTCTGTTGGTGGATTGATAAGCAGCGTTTCAACGTGCTCACAATGCGTTTCCAGTGTAATGGCTTGTTCCAAGTTAAATGAGATGGCATAAAAGTGCCAAAGCACCAAGCGCGTCATTCGCTCACTATTTTGTTTAGCATTGTCAGAATCATCAAAGGCTTGCTGGATCTCACATAACGCAATAGCAGTCATACGTAGCGTTGCATCCAACCGTGCCGACATCATACGTTCTTCACTGTCGACTTCTTCATGTTCAAAAGTGAACAGCTCACTCATGACTTCTTCTGGCACCATCTTACTGATCATTCGCATACTGAACTCTTCTAGTTCGTGGCGTGGCATGGTGACAAGGCAATTAAAGGTGTAATCACGAAGCATAGATAAGGTGCTCTAGTTGGCTATTCAATTGAACCCGCATTTTAAGCACTATGGGTGAATTTACCAGCATTGAAATAAAGATTGTCTGGATTTATTGCAATCGTTCGGTTGCTTGATTGAAAAAGCAGAACCATCAACCTTCTATAAGTTTCATTGTTGGCTGTTATTTAGATTAATTTGATACTTACTGTTGCTATATTCTTTTTGACAGCGGTTATACTTATCTCGAGCTTAACCACTCGAACTCAACATATCGAACTCAACAAGTAGGAACGTATTATGAAAGCAATCACTAAGTCGATTATTGCATTAAGTTTTTTAGCGGTTGGATCTGCTCAGGCATTGGAGATCACAAGTAATGATATTCAAGAAGGTCACCCTATGGCGAAAACGTTCGAATATTCTAGCTGGGGGTGTGATGGTGGCAATTTGTCGCCACAGTTGATGTGGAAAGATGCACCAGCAGGAACCAAGAGCTTTGCTATCACCGCTTACGACCCAGATGCACCGACGGGAAGTGGTTTTTGGCACTGGATCGCGTTTGATATTCCAGCCACGGTTAACGAGCTGCCTCGCGGCGTAGATATAAAGAAGCTAGGCGGTATGGAGTCACGCATTGACTATGGCACCGTAGGTTTTGGTGGGGTATGTCCTCCTGAAAATGATGGTATGCACCGCTATCAATTTACTGTTTGGGCACTGCCAACGGACAAATTAAATTTACAAGAAAATACACCAGCGGCAGTAGTGGGCTTTACTTTGAATAGTATGGCACTTGATAAAGCGACATTAACGGCGACGTATACTAGATAACGCGTATAGCAGAGCAGATAACTGTGTATGCCCAATGATAGAACAATGGAGGGGAATGGATGAGCAATCAATATCAAGTGTCGTTCTTTCGCGCTGAACAGCCACAACAATTACGTAATGTGCGGATTCATTCCCCGAGTATTATTCAGATCATTACGGGTAGTAAGCGCTTGTTTTGGAAAGACGCTACTGAGGATATTTTGCCATCTCAAGTGTTGTTATGTGAGGCGTCGGCGTCAATGTGCTTTGAGAACCTTCCTCAAAAAGGGCGTTTTTTATCGAGGATGTTTAGCTTTTATTGCCAGCCTCCAAATACGATGCTGGAACTGAGTACTCAACGAGCCAGCAGGCAAGAGGGTCCGGCGTTAATGATGGATAGCGCCTTGCACGACACACTTAATGCGTTGTTTTCATTCGATTTGAATACCATGAGCCAAGCTACACAGACGTTTTGGGTGATGGGGTTGTTTCAACAATTGGCTGAGAAAGGGGCATTGCATCAACTATTTCGTAATTCTAGCGTGTTTAGTCAGAAACTAAGTTATTACTTGGCTTATGCTCCGGGCAAGGAGCATGCACTGGAAACGGTCGCAGAGCGATTTGCGATGAGTCGAGCAACACTGATTCGTAAGCTCAAACAAGAAGGTACTCAGTATCGTGAAGTATTAGCGGAAGTGCGGCTTAGTCATGCATTGCATCTGATGCAAAATGGTCATGATAATGTCCTTAGTTTAGCGCAACAGTGTGGCTATCAATCGGCGGGCCGCTTTAGCCAGCGCTTTAAAGGTAAGTTTGGTGTGACGCCTGCTGATTACATGAAGACGTTGAATAGGATTGAGTGATTGGAGTTATAGGCGTGTTACTGATTTTGACGGTATATCACTAAAAAAACGGCCTAGCAATGTTTGCTAGGCCGTTAATGCAAATTAAGGCGTTTGCCTAAGTAATAAGCGTGCGCCTTACTCTGTTATTACCCTTTCAAGCGGGTGGTTTTGTTTGATTTGTTTTTAATTGCACGAGCAAAGCGAAGACGACGTTCGGCTGAGCTTTGCTCGTCTGAATTATTGGTACGGCTTTGGCGATCTTTATAGGCGGGTTTGCTTTGCATCTTAGTTAAAAGCGCATCACGACTGGCTGGTTCATAACCCGCCAGTTGAACACGTTTGATTCGTTGTTGAATCAACTTTTCAACTTGAACAAGAGTGAGTTCTTCTTCACGGCTAACAAATGAAACCGCATGACCTTGTTGTCCAGCACGGCCCGTACGACCGATGCGGTGTACGTAGTCTTCTGCAAGGAATGGCATGTCGTAGTTCACCACATGTGGTAAACCTTGAATGTCTAAACCGCGCGCGGCAACTTCGGTTGCCACCATTACGCGGGCTTTACCAGACTTAAATTCGTCTAGCGCACGTCGACGGGCACTCTGTGCTTTATCGCCATGGCAAAGTACCGCGTTGATGCCATCTAGCTTAAGCTCTTTTACCACTTCATTAGCGGTTTCTTTGTAGTTAACAAAGACCAGGACTTGCTGCCAGTTTTTTCTGCCAATTAATTCAGACAGCAGCTCGCGCTTACGGTCTTCATCGACTGGGTAAACAACGTGCGCAACCGTGTCTGCTGTTGAGTTTTCAGCATTAACAATAATACGCTTTGGTTTACGTAATAAATCTTGCGCCAATGCGTTCATTTGTGGCGATGACGTTGCAGAGAAAAGCATGGTTTGTGGGTGCTGAGCGATACCATTCATGATGGTACGAATGGCACTAATAAAGCCCATATCTAGCATGCGGTCGGCTTCATCAAAAACCAAAAACTCGAGACTAGCAAAACTAATGTTACCAAGCTCAAGGTGCTCGATTAAGCGGCCCGGTGTTGCTACAAGGACGTCTACGCCTGCGTTAAGTTTACGTTCTTGAGAGGACATTTTAGCCCCACCAAAAACGGCCGCGACAGAGATATCAACGTACTTCGTGTAGTTCTCAATGTTATGTGCGATTTGGTCAACAAGTTCGCGAGTTGGCGCAAGAATTAGTGCGCGGACTTGTGAGCGGCGGCGTGATTGCGGATTTTCAACCATTTGCTGAATAATAGGCAAAGAAAATGCAGCGGTTTTACCGGTACCAGTCTGTGCATGTGCAAGGATATCAGCACCACGACGAGCGTGTGGGATAGCCTGTTGTTGAACGGGAGTGAGTTTTTCATAACCACACTCAGTTAGTGCGCGCACAATATCAGCTGAAAAACCTTGTGATAAAAATGACATTCTTTGTTCCTAAAAGCAGTGGCTGTTACGGGTGCTTTTCAACACAAAAAGTAGCAAACAGCGGCTGACCAAAAATACGGTCGCTGATTATAGAGGAATAATCAGTGCCTGTGGTGACTAATTTTAGGTGTTGACGCAAATTTGTACAATGACAGGTGTCGGAAGGTAAAAAAGTTTGTTCAGATACAATAAAGATAGATCGTTTTGACGGTATCAAGTCGGATGGGGGAGGTAAGCTAAAGCACTTCTGGGCCTTTATGAACTTGGTGCGGGTATAATCGAATAGTAAAGCCTGTTGTATGACATACTTTTTCTAATATTGGGCTCGCAAAGTATGCAGTCATAGTGACTCATCCACTACAAATAGGAAATTTTCTTGATGCGAAAATCCGATAAGAAGATCGATAATCTGATTAGAGAAGTGTTAACCAAAGTTTGTGAAGATACCCTTAAAGGCTACGACGGTTTTGTTTGGGTGACTCATACGGTTAAATTCTCGTCCTTCCCACAGAGCTTAAAAATCATCTGCGTATTCGAAACGAATCTAGAGAGAACCAATTTTTTAATGGGAGACGGCCAGCAGCATGTCTCAGCAACCATCCAAAAGGCGTTCAGCCAGGCTGGGGTCCAACTAAAGAATGTAGAGAAGCAAATTAGTTACGATGCACAAGAAAAGTTCGAGAGTTGATATAAAGCCAGAAGGCTAATGTCTGCCCTCTGAATCAGTGCGACGAATACTGGTTCACTTATCCCTGATCTGACCGTGGCAAACTTACCTTTGACCTAAAGTATTTTGCACATTTTGTTCATAGACAGTCATCTTATCTGTTCTGATTCCAATTTAGTCACACTTAATACCTATTTTTCTTGCTAAAAAGGTAGAAAAGTTTATGGTGTTATTAAGTTGAAGTAGAGAGTCGACATGTCATTACAGAAAAAACAATCCAAAGTATCACTAAACATTAAGATTTCATCAGACTTAGATTTTCGTCTTAAGCGAGCTAGAAAATCAGCACGTGAGCAGGGGTTGATGTTCAACGTATCTCAAGAAGTTGAAAAATTCCTTGAGAAGGAAGTAAAGAAAGTCGAACGCCACCTATCAATAGATGAAGAGATTAAAAGTAACCTAGAGGAACTTGGTGGACTTAATGTAGATAAATTAATCAAGTCAATGGATTAGGTTTAATTCGATAGTGTTGATTCGATTGACTTACAAACTATAGTTAAGCATGGAGATGATTATGGGAACAATAATTGGGCTATTGATTTTAGCTGGGGTCGATATATTCCTAAAGCGTAAAACAGGACTTCATTTGCATCAGTGGATGGCAAAAAAATATCGAGATTCTCATAAGAATAAATAAACTATTCTTGTGAGAATTACATAATCCATCATTTCACCGATTCGATTTCAAGAAAGCTTGTGGTGATTGTTTTCATTAAGTGATGACGACGCGTGCGGTTAAGTGAGCAAATTCACTAACAGTTTTCCGCGTTTCCCCGCATAATGCGCGCTCAGCTGTCGTAACGTCGATAAGCAGTACGGTAGCGACGATGAATCGTGTCATCAACGGGTAACTAAGAATGCATTATATGAGTTTGCAATTGGATGCGGCAGCGCAAGCTATCGCTTGGTGAATTGCTAGAAGGGTTAGAAAACGAAGAGGGTTGGATCAAAATGACCGCACGAATTGCGGCGCAAATTGACACCAAACTGAATGAAAATGGCTACGTGGGCACCGTTACTTGGTTTAGTGATGAAGACTATATCGAGAGCGATATTGTTTATTCCTAGAGAATCACTCCTAGCAAACTACATTCGGCTCACTTCACCGAATTGATGTCTTTTGTAGAGCACGACTTTTTGACTAGCGTTGGAAAGCCGTGCTCGTTGGTATCGAAACAGAGCGTTACTGTTCCGAACCATTTTCATAGCTACTTTTTAACCACTATTTTTCAACGGTTAAGGTCTTACCAAGTCGGCTGCTTTCCATCGCCAGTTCAATAATTTTTATGGTCCAAATCGCGTCGTTCGCTTCAACAGGTGGGCGACCGTTATTGCGTACCGCCTCTGCCATAGTTGCAAAATAGTGTTGGTAATTGCCTGGCTCAGTAACCACTTTGTTGATGGAATCTGCGTGATACAAATTACCGTGATGCTCCACTGCTTCTTCTGTCCAATTTGGCTCTGATGGCGAAACACCCGCGATCAATCTTTCTTCTTGGGGATCGAGGCCGAATTTTTCATAACTACCTTTCGTACCTTTGACGCTAAAGCGATGATTTGGCGCAGCGCTAAAGAGATCGCCGTGTAACAGCACGACGTGGTTAGGATAATGCAGTGTGACATTGAAGTAATCCACATTCGAGGAGCCTTCTCTTAGCATCAAGCATTGGGCGGTAATCGCGTCCGGTAAACCAAAAAGATCTAAAGATTGATCAATAAGGTGTGAACCTAAATCGAACAGAATGCCGCCACCATTTGTGGTCTGTTCACGCCAGCGTTGACGAACCTCTGGACGAAAACGGTCGAAGTGAGATTCGAAGTGTTTAATGTCGCCAATCTTACCTTCTTCGATGAGCTTTTTGACGGTAAGGAAATCACCATCCCAACGGCGGTTATGATAAACACTGAGTACACGTTGTTGTTTCTCGGCTAGTGCAACGAGAGTCTCGCCATCTTCTACCTGAGTCACAAATGGTTTTTCGATGATGACGTGCTTGTTATTTTCTAGGGCTTTTTTCGCCAATGAAAAGTGCACGTCATTGGGTGCGGTGATAATCACCAACTCTGCATCGCTGTTATTAAGCAGCTCATCGGCGGTGTGATAATGCGCCACGGTCGGCCAGTCATGTGTAATGGACTCCGCTTGGCTGCTGCTAATCGCACACAGATCAAATTCAGCCATGCTGCTGATAAATGGGATGTGGAAAGTTTTTGCTGAAAATCCGTAACCAATGACGGCGGTTTTGATAGGGGTAAAATCCATAGTGTTTAACTCTTCGTCGAAGGGGTCGTAAGAATGATGTCGATATCGTGCTTGGCAAGCTGACTGGCAATGTTAGCGGGCGGGGCTTGATCGGAAACGATCACATCAACGTGCTCAAAGCTGCAGACTTGGAAAAAGTGTTGCTGGCCAAATTTGCTGCTATCACAAACTAAAATGGTCGTTTCCGCTTGTGCGATCATGGCTTGCTTCATCGAGGCTTCGGCTTCGCTGCTGGTGGAAACCCCATGCTCTGATAAGGCGCAAACCCCTATGAATGCTTTGTTAATTCGGTAGCTTTCTAATTGCTTAATCGCATTACTGCCAAGAATGGCGCGATGAAACACGTCAAACTCCCCACCCAAAATATGAACCCCAATCTTTTGCTCTGCATTGTGTATTGAGTCTGCGCCACGAGTGAGTGTTGATAAACAATCGACCGAATTGGTGACGACAGTAAGCGGGGCGCGTAGGTACGTTGCCATTGCAGTTAATGTCGTTCCCGTATCAAGCAGTACATAGTCATTCGCTTCAACTAGGCTGGCGGCGAGTTGGCCGATGTCCACTTTTGCCTGACTGATGGTTTTTTGCTGATAGGCTATTGCATATGGAGTGACCGGAGAAATTATCGCACCACCACGAATGCGTTGTATACCGGGTTGTTGAGCAAGCTTGACGAGGTCACGTCGAGCAGAATCCCGGGAGATCGCAAATTGCTCGCAGAGATCATTAAGGGTAATTTTGCCTTTTTGATTGAGCAAGGTTTGCATTGCTAGTAATCGTTCATCTTGGGTCATAGCTTGTTGTGTCATAGCTTGTTGTGTCATAGCTTGTTGTGTCATAGCGTTTTGCGTCATCGTTATCGGTAGACTCATGTTCAAACCGTGCCATATGAGGCAGTTAACATGATTGTGTTTGTTAAAGTAATGGAATTTACTTAAGTGGTTTTGCGTGATTGTAAGGTATATTAAGTGGTTTTGCACGCGTTAGCTTAGTCATCGTGCAATCTTTGCTGTTCAGTGGGGGCTTCACGATAGAGACGGCCTTTCGGGAGTGGTGTTTTTGATCGCGAGAGGACGAGAGAGAACTTTTTAATAAAGATGGATCTCAAGGGAATAGTCGCCTAAAATTATGGAGTTAGGTAAAGTATTTTCAAAAGCTAGCATCGATAGTCGATAGTCGATAGTCGATAGTTTATGTGCAATGTTGTATTCACACTCTTTTAGCCCCTCTAATTACTAGGTTTTCATAATCCGATGAAAAAATATGAGTTTATCGTTCAAGACGTTATCAGTAAGATCTGTCAGAATGTTATTACGATGAAATTGCCTTCAGAAAGAGAGCTTGCAGAAAGTTATGAGGTATCTAGGTTTACCATAAGAAAAGCACTAGAGAAATTAGAATCTATCGGTATTGTTACCGTGAAGTCTGGTTCTGGTATATTTATTAATGGAGACATTAATAATAACCCTCTTGTGTATAACTCTATTACTGAAAATAGTTTCAAGAGTATGTCGTATAGTAAGCTGACATTGAACAAAAGAGTGATGGATTCAAATGAGAAACGTGTGTTTCTTTTGGACGATGACGATTATATATGGAATGTAAAGCGCTTAAGGCTCATTGATGGAAAAGTCATTCAAGTAGAAGAAGCGAGAATGCCTGAGTAAAACTATTTCCAAAAATGAATGATACGATTATAGAAAACTCTTTGCAAAAGCACGCACTCGACATAGGTTTAGATATTGAACAATATCTCACAACCTACCGCGCCGTAAATACCTCAAAAGAAGAAGCACAACTGCTAGATTGTAAGCGTGGTGCAGCGGCAATGAATATTACCAACCGTGGTTTTCTCTCGAATGGTGAAGTGTTTATTGTCAGTGATATTATAGATATCAATTATCAATGCACGTATCACACCCCATTTAATAGTAAAAACATTCAATATCGAGATAAAAAATAGCCGCAAAGCGGCCATTTTATTCATGGGTTAGAATAGTACCCACCCATTAAGGTGTATGAATACTGCCATCAGGTAAGCGGCTTTGTGTCCATTCATGTGGACGATATTCCACTGGATAGTCAGTAGCAGCTTGGCGGTTCATCTCAACACCAATACCAGGGACTTCAGAGGCATAAAGATACCCATTCTTGGGTTCTTGTGCATTTGGGAACACCGCATGGGTATTCTCTTTATATTCAACATGCTCTTGGATAGCGGCGTTGTGCAAATGAACGTTTAAGTGAGTATTTACTGCGGCACCAATCGGTGTCATATCAGGCGGGCAGTGCCATGCGATACGCACACCAAAGTGTTGACAGAAGTACCCTAGCTTTAGTGCTTAGGTGTGATACCACCAATTTGTGAAACATGGCAGCGGATAAAATCGATGCGACGATTAATAATGAGAGATTTCCATTCCTCGGGATTATTAAATAACTCACCCAGCCCAAGAGATACCGAGGTTTGGCTTCTTATATTATCTAACCACTCGGTTTGACTTGGCGGCAAGATATCTTCAATGAAGAATGGCTTGTATTGCTCAACATCTTTTGCAAATTGCACCGCTTGATTAGGGAATAGGCGCTCATGCACATCATGGAGAATGTGGAATTCATTACCATATTTCTCGCGAAGCGATTTAAACATGGTCAGCGTGTTATCCATATACTGGTCTTGGTCGTAATAGGATCCAGAAGTTGGGTTTTCTGTTGTATGGATATTTTCTGGCACACCACCGTAAAACCCAAGTTGGCAGCGAATATGTTTATAGCCTTGTTCAAGGAAACCATCAACGAGTTTGTAAATACCTTCCATTGAATCACTCGTGGCATGAGTATATACAGGAATAGCATCACGAGACTTACCACCAAATAATTGGTGTAAAGGCATATTAGCAAGTTTGGACTTAATATCCCAAAGTGCCATGTCAACGCCTGAAATAGCATTGTTAATAACTGGGCCATTACGCCAATAAGCATTAACCATCATCATTTGCCATAAATCTTCTATATTATTGGCGTTTTTTCCAATAAGCAGAGGCTTTAAGTATTCATCTACCATCGTTTTAACCGCGAGTGGGCGTTGTTGGAACGTCGCGCAGCCATAGCCAGTGACACCAGCATTGGTTTCAACAATGACAGTGACTAAATTATGCCTGTCTGGTTTGGTAATAATACATTCAATACCAGATATAATGGTTTCTTTCACAATGATGCTGCCTATATAAATTAACTGCTATTATCTAACCGCTAAAAACAGGTTTGATCAAGTAAAAAATAGCCTATTTTTTATTGGTTCATTATTAGTGGTAATAGTTAATGAAAAACAGACCAATTCTGGAAATATCATGAAATGTGCTAAATTCGATGTTGAAGTGTGATTGCTTTCTCACTTTTTCGAGTTGGATTTATAGGCCGTCTCCGTATTATACAAACAGACAAATTCATCATAAAATAATAATTCGGACGATATATGCAAGCGAATGAACCTATGGATGCATTGGATCCAGCAAAGATAGCCTCATCTAAAAATATGAATATAAAAGAAAAAATAGGCCTGTTGGTTGATGCTCTTGGGGGCATTAACAATATTGCAGACTCGACGCATTGTATGACGCGTCTGCGATTCAAATTGAAAAATGAGTCGCTTGCCGATGGCGAAGTGATAAAGAGTATTCATGGTATAAAAGGCGTGGTTTTTCAGGAAGGACAGACTCAAGTCATTGTTGGCGTTGAAGTAGAGCAGTGGTTTAAATCACTGCCTGCTAACACAGCATCTGACGATGATTCCATAGAAGCGATAGAAACGGCAAGTAAAGGCAAATTGTTCCAAGGTGCGATGCGCATCGTAGCGGGTATTTTTGGCCCCGTCGTCCCGGCGATTGCAGGTGCAGGCATGTTGATGGGTCTACTATCGGGACTGATTGCGACCAATGTTATTTCCGAAGATTCAGATACCGTATTCTTTTTCCGCTCTATCTCAGTCGCGGTATTCTTCTTCTTACCGATGCTGGTGTCATTTTCTGCTGCGAAGATGTTTCGAGTCAACGAATACATTGCGTTGGCAGTGGCAGCGGCGATGCTGTCACCAAAATTAGCAGATAAGGCAGCGGCGTTAAACGGCATTGGAGAGCTTGCTGAGCTAAAAGTTATGGGAGTTATCCCTGTTGAACTGCTCAATTATGGCGGTGCTATCGTTCCTGCGATACTTGCTGTTTGGTTGCTGTCTAAAGTGACGCCATTAGTCGATAGATTGATCCCATCTGTGGCAAAACCAGTGTTTACGCCGTTGTTTGCGTTTGCGATTACGTCGACGATTACTCTATCTGCTGTCGGACCTTTAGGTATTTGGTTAAGTAATGGTGCGGGTTGGGTAGTGGGTTCACTATTGGAAATCTCCCCAACGTTAACTGGCTTTGTATTTGGTATTACTCGCCCAATTACAATTGTGTTTGGTATTCATCACAGCATGACGCCGATCAGCTTGAACAACTTTGCGCTGTATAATAAAGATTTGCTAATGCCAATCATGTGTTTAGGCAATCTGGCGATTGCAGGGGCGACCATGGCGATTTGGCACAAGCAACGTAAGACCGTGTCTAAGGAAGAGTCATCAATTACAGTGAGTTCTGGCATTACGGCAATTCTTGGTATTACAGAGCCTGCGTTATTTGGTGTGTTAACGAAGTATACCAAAGCGATGCTGACAGCGAGCTTAGCGGCTGGTATCTTTGGTGCCATTTCTGTGACTATTGATACGCATCTTACTAGCTATATTTTGTCTTCAGTGTTTAGTTTGCCAGCGTATCTATCGGGTGGTACACAAAACTTTATTCAAGCGGTGCTGGGTGTTTGCGGCGTGTTTGCTCTCTCCTTTGTCCTAACCTCGATGTTTGTTAAGTTAGATGACAAGTAAGCTTCTATAGTGACTGGCTGACAATAATAGCCGAGTTCGTGAGTATTCATACACAAAGAGCACGGCTATAAATAGAGGCTAAGCCCGTTCATAAGTGAGCGGGCTTTTTTGTGTGTTATTTGATCGAGTCGCGATGCCGCGTTTTTCATCGGCCAACTCATGAGTGTTGTTGGTATGCATGTATAGACTGTTTGAGGTTAAGCACAGAAAAGATGTGCGAGATCAATAGTTGACTAATTTACTATGGTATTGTGCGACTACTATTTAGCCAACAGATTTAGCCAACAGATTTGGAATCAGACATGACATTATCAATTAAGAAAATTTTTCAAAAGAAAGACGCCCAAGCGACTCAAGAAAAGAAGCCTAGCTCATCGGAAAAGATGGCGGATAAGAATAATGCCGAGGGTAAAGGCAAGCATGATACCCCAACGGGTTGCTGTGGTTCATGCTCGTAACACAATCAAGATAGACCGTTCAAATTAGGGTTGATAAAGTGAATAGCGCTTTGGATCGGAGCTTATCAGAACCACGAGCGCTATCAATTGATGTTACAGAACAGTCATACTAGAAATTATGCGATTCAAGGCAGTAATGCCAATGATCATAATCTCAAAGGCCATCACTAAACAGGTAGCTAAGCCACTTCTCCAGCCCCTTTCACCGACTGTTCACTGTTTTCCACCAGTATTGCGGTTGCCGTTTGTTTAAGCAGTCCCCACTCTTGGTCGTCAACGCTAATACCATTATGCCACGCATTTTGTTGCGCTTGTGACAGTTCATTAGAATCGATATGCAGGCTGTAATCACGCGAAAGCGCTGTTACGTCAAAGTCTTGAACGGACAGCTCTATGATCATGCTATGGTTGCTATGGTTGCTATGGTTGTTGGTGTCTTGAATGTCTAGTGCATCTGATAAGAATAACTCGGGTGCCACACAACCGCGATTTAGGATATACATAGTATGTTTAGGACTGCTGCCATTGGTCCACCTTGCCATACAGGCTATACCTTTTGATGCTAGCTTGACTAATTCACTGTAAGCTAGCCAGCGATTGTGACAATGATTCAGTTCGATAGTCATCGACTTTGAGCCGACCATTTTTTCAATGGCATAGTCCATTATAACTGGCAGGTGGCACGCTAAACTGCAACGGTGAAGATTTACGCTTATCCGTTGTGGCTGCGTGAGCGTAATATCAGCCGGGCGGTCTTGGTCATGACTAATATAGCGACTGGCGTTATTAAAGTGACGCACCCCGTGCAGTCCAACCATTTGTAGATCGGCAACCATGTTGGCAATAACGTCGGCTTCTCCGCATGAGCGACGCATCCCAAGAAATGCCTTGTTGACCGCAGCAACCAGTTCATTGTGAGAGACTAGCATGATACGTTTCCTCCTGATGACAGTTCGTTGCTTTGTAATGATTCGCTGCTCGGTAATAGTGGAAAAATCCAATTATCTTGGAAGGTATTATTGTGAATTTCATCAAGCAGAGGTGCGCCTTGGAAAAAGGTGACGCGAACCCAACGGTCGGAGCGAGGGTCAAATTTTGTTGCGCCAAAGACCGCCAGTTTGCAGCGTAGTAGATGCATTGGTAATGCGTCTTTGTGTAACACATTCATTTGAATATCACCCATTTGTTTATGACCGAGCGTCCAAACGCGCCTTGCAATTGCACGATGCTGTGGATGCTGCACAAGAAACTCAGCCAGTGATAGCTCGGATTCGTGTTGACGTAGGGTCTGATAGAGGCGGTTAACTTGGCGCGCTACGTCCAGCGGCAGTGCTTTGTCTTCACCAAGCTCCACTCCGCGAACGCCAAGTCTAGGTTCTTCTTTGTCCTGCGAGCGATACCAAAACCAATAGTGATTGTCTGCTAGATTGAAATCGATATCGATAGCCCATTGGTAGGCGCGTTCTATGGTCGCCTGCAGATCATGAACTTTTTTGCCACTGGGCAAAAATAAGGTTTCATCGCTGTTCATCTTCTCTTGATAAGTATCGACCAATTCTGGGTAGACCTCCATCAAGCACGACAAAAGGATCTCTTGTGCTTCTAGACTCATGTCGGCGCAATCTTGAATAAGATCGCGCCACGAGGAGTGTTGCGTCATCAAACTAGGCAGTTGACGTGTTAAGTGATTCAAGTCAGCTATCGCGTCAGCGTTGAATTGGCGCTGCTGATCGTTGATGGTGATCACTTGTTGCAAATGCAACGTGGCTTTGTTGAGCAGAGCTTGAAGCGTAGAATATTGCTTATCATCGGTTGGATGCTGCAGTACCGCTGATAGGGCTTGTTCTCTCGTGGTCATCCACTGATCAACAATGGTTGGATGATTAATAAGATAAGGTGCCATGCCCAAACCAGTGGCATTGCCAACGCCTAAGTAACGTTGAAGAGAGGGATGTAGTGATGTGGCGTGTTCGCCGCCTTGCTGAGCCGCAAGGTAATGAACCCAGTCTAAGCTAAATTCACGCAGTAGATAAACCGCACACATTTGAGCGCTAAATGATTGATTAAAATCGGGGTTATTTTCCAGGCGCTTAAAATCAGCGATGCCAAATTTACCATTGCCGTAAACAGCCGTGGTTCTGAGAATATAACCGACTTCTGCCAACTCTTTCGGATTCGGCTGTTCGCCTTTAGCCAGGTAGCGAACGATGTGTTCGAACACTCTCACGCTTTTGTTCGCCCGTGCAAGCACTAAGACGTTATTGGGGTTTCGACCCGCTTCTTGCAATGGAACATTCGCTCTAAGTTGCTCTAGGAGCGCGACGTTGACATCACCGTCCACTAAAGCAAAGGTGACATCCCAGCGCTCAGCAATCACACGATCATTACGATCTTCGTCCGCAATGTCATCGCAAAATACCACCAAGTGGTAGTGATGGTTTGGGGTGGTTAATTTATAGGTAACATGACCAAATCCTTGTGGCGAAAGTTGCCAGTCGGCTTTGGATACCCGCCAATGTTGTTTGGCCATTTTGCGAATGATCGAGCGAACAAAACTGATTCGGTTTTGATGCATTGCGCCTAATCTTTCCGGTGCCATGACGATGTCAGCAGAGCGTAGTGTAGGTTGGGTAGTCGTGTAAGTCGTAGGATGTGCATCCATGTTGCTCACCACCATTTTAATTATAGTTTGTTGATGTTCTAGTCGGAGCGAGATGACTCGCTCCGCTATGCCTGCCGTCTTCAGGTGTATCTTCACCTGTTTGACGAATGTCTTTCATTTATGGCATTCACAGCGGCAGCGTTTTTGCTGCCCTGCAAGTTATAGCCCTTGCTCTTTTGCTAGCTTCATTGCGATTTGAGGAGCGTTCCACAGTGATGGCAGCAAGATGAGTGAAACGGGCACCGCGGTAATAACAATGAATGATTGCAACGCGGAGATTCCGCCGGAACCTAGGGAAATCAGGATTAATGCTGTTACCCCCATCATTACCCCCCAAAAGGTGCGAATAATCGCATTGGGTTCGGTTTCACCACTAATGACGACACTAATGGTGTAAGTCATCGAGTCGTCGGTCGTGACAATGAAGATAGTGGTGAGAATCAAAAATAGAATGGACGTTAGCATTGGAAACGGCAGCTGCTGAGTCATTGCCAGTAGCGCGCCAGGTAAATTAAAGCCTTCAAATGCTTTACTCACGCTACCAGGATCGGCGATTTCAAACGCTAAGCCCGAACCGCCGACAATGGTGAACCAAAAACATGTCACGAGAGGAGCAACGAGGCTGATGATAGAGACCAATTGACGAATGCTGCGACCTTTGGAAATGCGAGCGATGAAAATTGCCATCATCGGGCCATACCCTAGGAACCAGCCCCAGAAAAACACGGTCCACCAACTTAACCACCCTTCATCACCACGATAGGTCGCCATAGGAAGGAAGTTATTGAGCATGCTTCCTACACCTTGAATATAGCCATTTACGATAAAATTGGTTGGCCCGAACATTAGGATGTAAATCATCAGCGCGACCGCTAAGATCACGTTATAACGACTCAGCATCTGCATACCACGATTCAATCCGCTGAGCGCTGACAAGGTATAGAGCACAATGGCAAAACTTACGATGATAAGTTGCGTAGTGAAACCATCTGGAATATCGAACAACGCATTAAGCGCATAACTTATTTGTAAGCCGAGAAAGCCGATAGGGCCAATGGTTCCAGCGGCAACCGCCACGATACAGCAGGCATCAATGAGGGCCCCTGTTTGACCTTTGAGTGCGCGCTCTCCCAGCACTGGGTAGAGTAAGATACGTGGTTTAAGAGGCAATCCCTTGTCGTAGTGTAAGTGCATCACCACTATGGACGTTAAGCTGCCCACAATTGCCCAAGCAAGGAATCCCCAATGCATGAATGATTGAGACAGGGCGTTAACTGCACCTTGATAGGAGCTTTCTTGCGCGCCATATAAAGGTGGTGGGCTAACATAGTGTGCGATAGGTTCTGCTGCCGCCCAAAATACGCCGCCTCCGGCAAGAAGGGTACAGAAGATAATCGCTACCCAGCGGAAGGTGTCCATTTCGGGTTTGTTTACTCCGCCAAGAATGACTTTGCCTGTTCGCCCTGCTGCAAGTGCAAGACCAATAAGAAAAGTCAGAAGTAGCAGCAGTTGCCAATAGGGGCCAAAGACATTCACTGACCAGGCAAAGCCGGTGTTGACGAGATTGGAAAGTAATTTGGCATCGTATAGAGCGATGGCAACAAAAAGACCGATAAAGCCGCCGCTGTACCAAAAGGCAGGGTTACTTAATCCAAGGTTTTCGTATGTACTTGCGTTATCAGTACTGGCTTGTTTGCCACCAGTGGAGGCAGCGGTCATCTCCGCTGGCTGCACTCTCGAAGCTTTGATACTTGTAGCTTTCACTTTATTGGTTAAATCTGACATGCTCTGACTCCAGAGGTTTCTTTGCGTGAATTTCGGGTTCACGACAAAGGATTGAGTTAACACCTGCTTTGTTATTTTTGCTATTAAGCAGGCTGTTCCATGTTTGGGCTACGACTTTACGAAATAGGCTCTAATCCTTGTTGTAAGAAGGTAAACCAGTTCTCGCCCAGTATTTTTCCTGCCTCGGATTCGCTGAATCCATGGCGCATTAATCCGTTGTAAATGTTTTCCATTCCAGCGCTACCGCAAAACCATGGCAGCGCATCGGGCCATCCAGCGTTACTGGCTGATCCTTCCCCATAATCCATGGCTTTAGACCAACGCCCGTTGCGCATCCACTCTAGGACCTCTTGAGGTTGGTTTAGGCACAGATCGCTACCAATACCTAAGTGCTCGACCCCCACCATATCGGCGGTTTTTGCCACCATTTGGCAGAAATCTTCCAACGAGCATTGGCTGCCATTTGGCAAGTGAAAGGGGTATAAACTAAACCCAATTAATCCGCCTCGCGCGGTGAGCGCTTTGATCACGTTGTTGGATTTATTACGTAGTGCGTCAAACGCAAAGCTTGGGTTGGCATGGCTGATGCAAATGGGCCGTGAAGATAAGTCAATCGCTTCAAGCGTTGAACGCTCGGCGCTGTGTGACATATCCACTATCATGCCAACTCGGTTCATTTCTTCGATGGCCTGCTTGCCGAATCGCGTGACACCGCTGTCATGGCTTTCATAGCATCCCGTGGCTAATAGGCTTTGATTGTTG
The DNA here is from genome assembly GCF_055808835.1 of Vibrio sp. GJ43-1. NCBI lineage: Bacteria > Pseudomonadati > Pseudomonadota > Gammaproteobacteria > Vibrionales > Vibrionaceae > Vibrio > Vibrio sp. GJ43-1. Next base: position 784,870 of record NZ_CM147885.1, read on the forward strand.
TAGGTGAGCTGCATGATCAGCAACCCTTGCTGACGCATGACCTCAATGAGACCAATTTCATCTTCAATGGGCGAACAGTTTTGCGCGCCAAAGAAGACCCCCACTTTCCCTTGAGCTTTCGCTGTTTCAACGTCGGCCATTGAGTGTACTGGCATAATGAGGTCAGCGTTTTGCTCAAACCTTAAGTTCCACTCGGCGAAGCGAGTGAGTGTTTCTCTGGCATTCTCGTGATAGACCATAGTGGCATGTACGGCAGTGATGCCACTGCGTTTTAGGGTTTGAAAATATTCTCGGTCCCAATTGCAGTACTGCAATCCATCTATAACAATCCGTTGTTGGTACATAGCCATTCCTCACGCTTACGGGTTCGTATCGGGTTTTCGATTGAAGTGGGAGCTTTGCTTTGGCCTTGCATAGCAAAGCTCCACGCACGTGTCTTAGTAAGGACGTTGGTATGCGGTTTTAACGACGGTATAAAACTCTTTCGCGTACTGGCCTTGTTCACGAGGTCCAAAGCTGGATTCTTTACGTCCCCCGAACGGTACGTGATAGTCCGTTCCCGCCGTTGGCAAGTTGACCATGACACAACCGGTTTGTGCTTGTTGTTTGAATAGTGCGCTGCTACGTAGACTCTGCGTGATGATGCCGCCAGTGAGTCCGAAACGCGTGTCGTTTGTGGTTGCGATGGCTTCATCAAGATCAGCAACGCGAATCACGCAGGCCATTGGTGCGAAGACTTCTTCTTGGTTAACATCCCAGTGGTTTTTCGTGTTGAGAAAGAGAGTGGGTGACATGTAGTGCCCATCATGCTTAAGGTTGAGCTTTTCTCCACCAAACGCGAGCTCTGCGCCACATTCGCGAGCTTTGTCTATCCACGCGAAATTGGCGTCCAGTTGATTGCCATCGACAACTGGCCCCATGAATACTCCTTCTTCAAGTGCGTGACCGACCTTAAGTTCGCTCATTCGCTTAATGAGTGCTTCGACGTAAGCATCGTGAATACCGTCCATCACCACAAGGCGTGAGGACGCGGTACACTTTTGTCCCGCACCAGAAAACGAACCTGCGATGGTTGCTTCGACGGCAATTTGGATATCGGCGTCGTCGGCGATGACTAAGGCGTTCTTACTGCCCATTTCTAATTGGCAGCGAACAAAATTAGGGGCCGTCGCAGCCGCAACCTTACGACCTGTTTGTACGGAACCAGTAAAACTAACGCCGTTGATATCAGGCGAGTTAATTAAGGTGTTACCTACCTTGCTGCCACTGCCAAGGACAAGGTTGAACGTCCCTGCGGGAATGCCTTGGCGATGAATGATTTCGGTTAACGCCACGGCACTGGCTGGCGTGAGGTTAGCGGGTTTCCAAATAACACTGTTCCCGAATGCTAGCGCTGGGGCGATTTTCCATGCGGCCGTTGCGGTTGGGAAGTTCCAAGGTGAGATGATCGCAATGACACCCACAGCTTCGCGAGTCACTTCAACTGAGACGCCAGGGCGAACAGAGTCGGCACTGTCACCGATTTGTCTTAGCACTTCTGCTGCAAAATATTGGAAGAATTGACCCGCGCGATAAATCTCGCCGCGACCTTCCATAAACGGTTTGCCTTCTTCTTTAGAAAGCAGCGTGCCGAGTTCATCGCAGCGGGCAATGAGTTCATCACCAATGGCTTGCAATACCGCTTGCTTGCGTTCTATAGGGGTTTTCTCCCATTCTGGTTGCGCGTGCTTAGCCGCCGAGATGGCCTGCTCAACTTGCGCTTCGCTGGCTTGAGCGAACTGCCCCAAGTTTTCACTGATATCAGAGGGATTGATATTGGCAATGGTAGTGATTCCAGATTGCCATTCTCCAGCAATATAAAGTGCATTTTCAGTAGGAAGGGTAGCTAAAGTCATGATGGTGTCCTTGTCATGATGTGGTTGCATGTGAGTCTGGCAACGTCGGTAAAGGTAAAGTAATTCAATAATTAACAGGGCTAGTCGTCAGTCAGCGACATGCTTATGTCTGTGATTTTGATACGGCCGCATAGACAACGAATTCAACCAACATCTCTTCGCGCGCTAATCCAGCAACGACAACGGCGGCTCGGTTAGGATAGGGGGCGTTGAAATGCTCGGCGTAAACCGCATTGACGGTTTTTAAATATTCTCGGTCAGTGACGTAAATCAAGACTTGCAGTACGGAATCGAGAGATTCTCCTGCGCACTCTAATGTATGGGCGAGGTTGGCAAAGGTTTGACGAGTTTGAGCTTCAATCCCCCCTTCAACGACAGCGCCCGTCGTATCAATCGGAATTTGAGCGGTATAAAGCGTACCATTATTGACAATAGCCCATTCAAGCGGTGCTTTTGAGGCGAAAAGTTCAGTCTTAACTGGGCGTTTTTTTGTTTGAATGTCCACGTTTATATCCAACCATGTAACAGTAATGTTTCGAGATGGTTAAATAGTGCCTTCTGATATATGATAAATCTAACGGTAAATATTTTACATTTGATAATAAAAACTTATCACCTTGCGCTAAGTAAGGTAAATAAAGGGCTGGCAAGGGATAGAGCATATGCAGATTAAGCTTCAGCAATTGAATCACTTTGTGATGGTGGTCGAAGAAGGGGGATTTCGGGCCGCCTCCCACCGGGCTAATCGTTCACAGGCTGCACTATCAACATCGATCAAAGAACTGGAAAGAATTCTAGGGCAGCCTTTGTTTGAATCGGGCAACAAATCAACACTCACGCCCTTTGGTGAAATATGTTTGCCAAAAGTACATAAATTCTTAAATGTCTATAAAGCGCTAGATAACGATCTCCGAGCGGCGGCGGCTGGGCAACAAGGCAGGGTGAGAATTGCCAGTGTTCCATCGGTCGCCGCGAAATTAATCCCTAGCGTATTAGGCGCATTTTGTGAAAAGTATCCGCAGGTCGAAGTGAGCTTAATCGATGATAATGCTGCTGGGGTTGAAGCTAGATTGCTTTCAGGGGAAGTGGATCTGGCGTTAGGAAATAGCTCCAATTTAGAACAAGATACGATTGATTTTACCCCCTTAATATCGGATCAAATAGGCGTGGTCTGTTTGAAAGATAACCCCATAGCATCGCAACCTAATGGTATTGAGTGGCAAACGTTATTGAAGCAGCCATTTATTCGTAATGGAACTTGCACACTGCTAGATGCAACCCCGGCACGCGCTTTGAGTGAGCAAGCCTTGTACTCTGTCGAGAATATCACGTCTTTATTCTCGGTATTAGAACTGGGTATTGGTGTTACCACCTTGCCTAAGTTAGCGTTCCCAACGAATGAGACCCGATTGGTTTGGATTCCACTGATTGATCCGCCTCTTGAACGGCAGATAGGTATATTTCGTTTAGCGGAGCGAACCATTTCGCCTCAAGCGCAAGCGTTTTATGACCTGTGTGTGGAATACCTAAATTATCAAGACTCTTGAGGGCTCACCAGAGCGATACCTAGGTAAACGAGCGTGATACAAAATGGTGGTGCAGTACAGTAATGCGGTTTGGTTGAGCTTGCACTCGAAGACATATGTTTGTCATGACACTTGATTATGATTGATGAGCCAATGTTGATGAATAGGATGATTACAATGCGAACCATGCTGGCGGAGCTCATTTTATCACGGTGCGCCTTATTTCGATTGAGTCCAATACTATTAAACCGACCTCGCTCCTTGGGTATCGTTCAATATGCTATGGTGCTGTTGCTCGCTGTACTTTTTGTTATGAGTGTTGGCTCATTAAGTATAGAAGCATGGCTTTACCAGTATTATTCGTTGCCTAGCTAAAGGCGGTAAGTGGTGCATTTTACAAACAGCGATATGGCTATTTTCATGCAAAAAGGACAAGTATAAATTTATGAATGGCGGATACCATTGGTTACATTTAAGGCTATTGTGCTGCTGGTGACTAAGTGATTTACTGTCGGCTCTTAATTACAGAGGAATACCCCATTAATGGACGACCCCTATAGTCGGCTGAACCAATCGATGTACTTCTTTTCTATGGAGTCATCACTATGCTAGAACTTTTCATGATGCCCGAGACCTGGGCCATATTTGCCACACTATTTGCTCTAGAAATCATACTTGGCGTTGATAACGTTGTGTTTATTTCAGTGCTATGTGAACGCTTACCTCAACAGCAAAGAGCACTGGCTCGAAACCTTGGTATCGCCTTGGCCGTAGCGGCTCGAATTGTGTTGGTGTTTTCTATCTCATGGGTTATGTCACTCACTGAACTAGGTACTGCAGTTTGAAACCGTACAGCTAAGTGGTAAAGATTTGATCATGATTGGTGGTGGCGCGTTCTTGTTAGCAAAAAGCGCGAAAGAGTTATGGAGTTGGTTAACTCATAGCGAAGTGGTGCATTCCACTCATGCGAGAACGGGACTCGCAGTCGTATTGCTACAGATTGTAGCGGTTGACGCGGTTTTTTCGATGGACTCGGTCATCACAGCCGTTGGCTTAACAAGTGAGGTGCCTATTATGGTCGCCGCGATACTTGCTTCCGCTGTCGTAATGGTGTTGACGGCTGAAAAAATTAACAGCGTTGTCACTCGATACCCTGGTTTTAAATTGCTTGCTTTACTGTTCTTAGTATTGCTAGGGGCGTTGTTGATGGCAGAAGGTGCTGAGGTATTCACCTAAACAAAGGCTATGTGTACTTTGCGATGGCGTTTGGTTTGGTATTGGAGCTTTGCCATATTCAGTTAAAGAAAAAGCATCGTCGAGTGATTACCGCGATTCGTCGATTGCCTAATTGATACTATTCATTTGAATACGTGTTGTCTTTATTTAGAGTGTGAGGAAAAATGCTGAGCTAGTGATGACTGGCTCAGTTAATTTACTGAAAGGGTGAAATTTGCTGGCTTGTAGGCTCGGTATGACTGCTAACCAGCTACTATCATTGTACTTTTCGAGTGCGAGTTACTTCAAATTGATCTAATACAGTTAACCTATCAAGCAGAATGAGGTAACATCCATGACTATGATGTAAATGCCTGATTAAAATGGAATTGAATAGTTAATGTTGTTGGAACGAATTGCTGAAATCATTGAACTTACAGATAGTGACCATCTCGCTCGGGCGATGGAAATATTTAACCAAAGCGGTTCTGTATCAGATGAGTACTTACCTTTTCTCAATGCCGTCTTTGAACAAGCCCCGGAGCTTCTGGTGACACGGCTGACTAAACTTGGTTTTAAAGGCACTATCGTGATTACTCAAGTGAATCATGCAACAGGTGTTAAAGGTTATGTGCTTTACGATTCTGAGCGCGTTACCAATGTGGAAACGCTAATGCCGAACTTACAAAATACATTGGTATCCTCCACTGAATCAGTCTGATGTTACGGTTATCTTAATCGTTAATCGTTAATCGTTAATTGCTTAGGTTAGCTGTGCGTTGAGTTCTGGTTTTCCTAAGCGTCGACTTGTTTGTTCAAAGCCCTCCTCTCCCTCCTCTCCCTCCTCTCCCTCTTTTTGCCTTCTATGGCACGCGTCTAGGTTCGCCTGTTTTCCTGCATGTATAACGATTAATACTTCTAGCGCGTCTATTTGAGAGTGTTCTCTGCGGTTTTAATCAGTTACTGGTGACGATCACAAAGTTTGCGAAAGATAATCGAAATTAAACGAAAATATAATCGGCTTTTGTTATATTGCTTTTTAATAATTTTCGATATTTGATTTTCGGTATCTTTCATTGTGTGGTTGGAGAACCTCTATGCAAGCTAACTATGGACGCCTAGTGCGACGAGCACTTATATTTTTGCCTTTTCTATTGTTGAGTCAGAGTCATGCAAACCCTTTGCAGTCTCAGATTCTTGCGTTTGAAGAAACGTCATTACCGAGCTGGGTGGAAGCGAATTCGGTCGAGCTAACTTCGACTCGCTCGATTTTAGGGGAACAGTCCTTGCTGTGGCGCTGGAGTCATGGTGATACGTTGGATATCAATCACACTTTTCAGCGCCTAACCGACCGTGAAGCCACCGATGCTTACGGTCGAAAAGCGACGCAAGCGCTGTCTTTTTGGATTTACAACGATATGGCAATTGACGCTGAGTTAACCGTTCGGTTATCCGATAGTCACCAGCAACCTACCAGTGTGACGGAGTTTCCTGTCCAGCTTAATTTCTGCGGCTGGCGAGCTGTTGGCGTGTCGTTGAATTTAGACTTTACTCCAGAAGTGACGCAGAACTTTGCAAAAATTCAGTTAGTTGCTCCTAGCAATCTGCAGGGAGAACTCTACATTGATAGGGTGATGGTGTCGGTCGATGATGAGCGCTATCAATGGTCTGACTATCAAGTGCAAACGCGCTATGACATTCCTGAGATTGATTTTGGTCTGCCAGCTAACATTCCCAATGCCAGCCAAGCCGAAATCGAAGATGCCAATCGCATTAAAGAGGCATTGATCGAAGAGATAAAGGGTTACTCCGGCAATATGGAAGCGCTTGAAAGCAAGTTCGCGGACTTTAATGTCGAGATGGCACCTAACGGCACTATTACTGGTCGTCATATCCTTACCGATAAACAACAGGTTATTTATCAGCACAATCACTTAAGTGCTGAAGATAAGGCATTATTTGATGAGTATGCAATTTTAGGGGACTCAGATGGTGATGGCGATAAAATAGCGGGCTACGCCAAGTTAATGCTTGATATTGCTGCCGCTTACCATGAACCAAGTTTTGCGGCCTATCAGCCTCGATTAGAAGAAATGTATGTCTTGCTAACCCGTCACTTAATTGATCAAGGTTTTGCACAAGGTAGCTCAATGGTGACGACTCATCACTGGGGCTACAGTGGTCGCTGGTGGTACAGCTCTGCGATTCTTATGGAAGACGCGCTTACTGATGCCAATCTGTTATCGCCAACGTATGAAGCATTATTGTGGTTGTCGCGTGAATTTAAAGAAAGTTTCGATATGGAGTTAGATGTTGATAGCTCGAACCTAGATTACTTTAATACCTTATCCATTCAGCACCTTGCTCTAATCTTACTCACTCCTGATGACCATGAGCGCGTTGCATTGTTGAAGAAATTTTCATACTTCTTCTCCGGCGCCGTATCACAAACGCCACCCGGCTATCATGACGGTTTTCGTGATGATGGTACGGCGTGGCGTCATAACGGTCACTACCCTGGATACGCTTTTGCCGCGTTTGAAAATGCCGCCATTGTTATGCACCTACTCTCGGACACGCTTTACCATGTTCAGGATGATGCGTTAAATAAGTTGAAAAAAGTGATGGTCGCGGGCTGGCGTTATAGCAACCCTGCGGTGCCTATCGGGATCTCAGGTCGACACCCGTTCACGACGCTAAGCTCCACTCGTTATGCCTACGGCGTTGAAAGACTCGCCAAGACCTATAGTCCGCTCGATACGGAACTGGCGGCTATTTACCTGCAAATAAGCAACCAAACGGCGGCCGATAGCGTAGGGATTTTTGGTCAACGCATAGAGCCTGCAGCCATCCCGCAAGGTAACTGGAGTTACAACGGTGGTGCGTTTATGGTTCACAGAAGTGGCGATAATTTAGCCTTGGTTAAGGGGTATAATAAAGACGTTTGGTCGGCGGAGATCTATACCAATGATAACCGTTATGGTCGTTATCAAAGCCATGGCGGCGTACAGATTGTTCCTTATGGCGCAAACGCCGACGCTGGACACGTAGAGGCGGGCTGGGATTGGAATAGAAACCCTGGTACGACAACCATCCATGTCGATTTTGATACGTTAGAGAGCCCAAGAACGTCAACCTTGATGCTGCGTTCTGATGAAGGCATCAGTGGCTCAACTTCTCTTGATGAGCAATATGGTGTGTTTGCTTTTAAACATAAAGCGCCCCAGCATTTAGCGAATTTTGAGCCAAGCTTTGTGGCGAATAAATTTGTGCTGTCTTCTCAAGGTAACCTGTACCTAACTGGCGATGGTATCAGTAACCAAGATGGCGCACACCCAACGGAAACAACGTTGTTTCAAGTGGCGTATTCAGACCACTCAAATGGAATTTGGGTCAATGGCATGCATGAAAACCGCTCTCGATTTGAATACACCTTGAGTTCAGGGGATTGGATTATTGATGACAACGGTGTGGGATACTACCTCATTGATGCGCCGGAAGTGACCGTCAAACGTCAGAGCCAATCTTCTCGTCATAACAAAACTAAGCAGCCTACCTCGGGTGAGTTTACTACCGCTTGGATTAACCATGGCGTCGCACCGGATAATGCCAGTTATCAATATGTTGTGGTGATGAACGCGTCACCCTCTGCAATGACGCAACTGGCCTTACAGATGCAAACCGCACCAATCTATGAGGTGGTAGAGCGCACCGAGAGCGGTCAATTAATGGTATCGCACAGCAATGATTTGTATGGCTACAGCAACTTTACTGAGGGTGAATTTACCCAAGGGCCAGTACGTTACATTAGCACCGCAGCGCAAGTCCTGGTTAAAGAGCAAGCTAAACGTTTGTTAGTGAGTATTTCGTCAAGCGAATTAGCCATTCAAGCCGATGATAAGCCGACACCAGCCGTATCGATTGAGGTTGAGCTTGCTGGACACTGGCGAGCCGAAGAAGGGCATAACCCAGCGTTGTACATTCAAGGTGACAATACAATCGTACACACCAGCAGCCAATTTGGACAAGCCACAGAATTAACCCTTTGTCCTGTCGAAGGTGATTGCGATGACTCCGGCTCTGGTGGTGGCGGGACGCCTCCAAGCGAAAGTAAGGGCGCGGGCAGTGTCGGCTTGCTGTCTTTTTCGATGTTGGTGTTACTTCTGCGACGCCGTTTTATTGGGTCAACAAAGTAAATGATAGCGAGATGAGCCATATCGAGCGCGTGAGGGGCGCCTAACGTATATTGGTAACCATGATGGTTAAAATGCGACTTTTCTAAAGTCGCATTTTTTTGTCCATGACTTTCAGCTTTACCCAAGGGGAGTAGGTGATTTGACTCATTAAGAAGTGCTACGTGAATCAAGAGTCGGGGACGAAATAACCAACGGTATCGATAAGTAACCAATTAATGAACCGACGATAGTAAACACACCTTTGCCACTTTTCGTGTTTCAAAACATCCCCTAAAATTACCGTCATTCCCTTGAAAAAGGGAATCTCATTCAACGCATCGTAAACCTAATTTACTCTCACATTTTCAATTGTCTACGTGCTTCAGAAGATCTTCGTTTTCACGAAGATGACGGTCTAGTTAACGTTGTAGGATGGGGGCGATCCTGTAATGGGGTTGTATAGAAACCTTCACAATTGGCACTTCGTAGCTCAGAAATGCCCTAAAATGTTTCAGAAGCAATAGTACAGGCAATAGAATTAGCTAATATGCAAAACACGCATTGCTCATCAAGTAACTACCGAGGAATCCTCGGCAGTTGAACTGTTGTAAAATCAATAAAAACTACCACCGACTCCAATTGTGCATCATTTATCCTTAGCTGAGATTACTCGAATAGCAGCATTTATACAGATGAATAAAATCAATATTCCACTACACTAGATGGACAGGCTGAAATAAGGAAGCCTAAGCAAGAAGAAATTGAAAAATGGAGATAACGCAAAGCGACTATTTTCTTAGTGGCTTTAAGGTCAATATCAGTACTGATGACGATTCTGATTAATACTTTTTAGATTTAGAACACAAAAGGATTTAATGATGAAGTTCTTTACAACGGTAGCTTTTTTATCATTAGCATTAGCTGGATGTAGCCGAAATACCTTGCTAGAAGTTCAGGATTACGAAGGAAATGACGCTAACTTTCTCGGAATTGCAGATCTCATCAATGCTGATAAAGATACGAATATCCTCTTCATACATGGTATGGCGGGATATGTAAGCAAAGATGGAGTAATAGACCCCTGTTATGTTATGAATGATGTAAGAGGTGCTTTCAACCTTTCCCCAAAAGCTTTTGATGTTCACAGCAGTTACTTCTGTAGAGACGAATTTATTACGAATAATAAAAAGGTCTATATGGAGGCTTTGCACTGGAGAAATGTTACATTCTTTGCCAAAGAACATCTCGAAGATATAGATAGTGATGCACTTTTTGCAAATAATCGAGCAGGCTTATCAACCCTCGCAAAGAGCAGTGTCATCAATCAGGGCTTTTCGGATGCACTTCTCTACATCGGTTCTTATCACGAAACTATTCTTGAAAACGTTACTGATAGTATCAGTAGAATTAACCAAAAGAATCCTAATGCAAAGACCGTAATTGTTACGTTTAGCCTCGGCTCTGCAATATTGCTGGACGGCTTGAGAAAGCTACCTGTTTCAGATAAACAACTACTAGCTGGAAACGTAGAAATGGTTTATATGATGGCTAATCAAGTGCCTCTAATTAGCCTAGGAAGAGTTAATCCACCATATAATCTGAATGATATTCAAGGACAAGAGAGAGTCGCTGAGGATTTGCTTAGAAAGGAATACTCAGTCCTGAGCGAGTTCATAACTAGTAATAAGGAGTTAGCAGTAGACAGCTCTATTAAAGTGGTAGCTTTTTCAGACCCAAATGACCTTCTTTCATATCCTCTTGATCCCGAGAGTATGGGTACTTTAGAGCAGCAATATGCAAATGTAGCTATTTCAGTTGCTCCATATACATACTGGGTTCCATTTCTTAAGAAATACAGCTTTGCTAACTATATGACTGCACATACTGGCTATGTTCATAATGATAAGCTGAAACAGTTGCTCATTTACGGTAAAGACTAAGTAACCTGGAGCCTTTCTCCAATTACACACCCAAACCACATATTCACTAGGCGTAGCCATTGCTTTTTCGGAGGAAGACATGAGTAAAACTCTACTCACAGCACTAACGGCAGCTGGATTGTTAACTGGCTGCGAAAGCACCTACTTAGTCGACTCAAAAGACTTAGGTGGCAAGACGAGCTATGAGACCACTTGCGGAAACCCCGTAGCCCAGGAAGGAATTGCACCTGTTGTTACCCCTATTATATTGAAGGTCGGTGAGGTGGCAATCAGCTGGGTTCTAGATGAAGTCACAGATGCTGTTAAATCTGACCTAGATGAACACTCAGAAGCATATGCTCTACTGGGTAAGTACCAGTGTGATATAAGCCAGTTCGACCAGGCTAAGCGCAAACCGTCGTATGTGAAATGGATTATACGTAGTGGCAAAGATGAAACAAAAATCGACCTATTCACATCAATGGCATATGCAAGCATTGATAAATTAAACTCAGATAAAGCTAAAAGGGAAAATGAGAAGAACCCCTTTACTGAAAAAGAGCTCAAAGAATTCGAAGAAGGGATAAAATCCGAGCTTGAGAAAATCAACTCGGGCTCCACGTTTGACCCATTCGCTATAGATCTCAAATTACTTGTACCCAACAATGGAGCTGCCTGGAAAGCATTTGGAGAGGCTGAAGGAGAAGGTCTAAACAATGCCGAAATTGTGTTCACCTTGAAATGGGTGACACTAAACTACAGTCTTGGTAAGTACGAAAGCCACGAAGTGTTCGATGGAGGGATCGGCAGTATTGAATTTAAGGATGGAAAGCTGCAAGACAGGGAAAATAGTACCATCGTAGGCTATGAGGGCTTTACAGAGTTGAAGTTTACTATCCCCTCCCCACCGACGAAACACTCAGATGATTTCAATGGTGAGTTAAATACATATCAAATTCAGAGACCTGTGATTGGCATATCAATCATTGATACTTCAATCAGCACCGAGGCGAAGCAGAAGCTTTACGATGCACTTAATGACAACAAGGATTCTTGGGCAGAAAAGCTGAATGATGAGCTTAAGAAAAAAGTTGAGGGAGAATCATAACACGGAAGGACTATTGCAAAAGAAAAGCCAAGTCGCTCATAGCGACTTGGCTTTATTTTATGCTCCTCGAGGGGGAGCGCTTTGGGGATTAGAGTTTACCGACAGAGCGTAAATACTCGTCAATGGCGCAGTCGCCAGTATGGTTGTGATAGCCCGGCTCATGCGCTGCCCATTTAGGGTCGACATTGATTGCGAGTGCCTTAAAAGGATCGACGGTTTCGCGGCTGTAATCGGCAAACTTCTGGCGATATTCTGCCAGCAATTCAGCATGAGCTGCGTCGTTCGCGAGGTTACGTTTCTCACCAGGGTCATTGATTAAATCGTAAAGTTCTTCGTCTTTGTTTTCTTGATACACGGTGTATTTGTGCGTTTTAGTCCGCAACATACGAGCGGGTTCAATAATGGTTTCGCGGCTGGTATACCACTGTGAAACGACATTGTCGCGCCAGTCAGCGGGCTGCTCTCCACGAATGAGTGGCATCACACTACGGCCGTACAAACCAACAGGAATTTCGATGCCCGCGTAATCGCAAAGGGTTGGGACTAAATCACACAAAGAAAGTAATGCGTCGTTTTGCGCGTTTTCTGGAATGCCCGGGCCAGCCATAACAAATGGCACATTGGTGGTTTCTTCGTAGAAAAAGCTAAACTTGGTGACGTTTTTATGGCTAGTCATTGCGTCGCCATGGTCACTAAAGAATACCACCAACGTGTTGTCAGCCGCATCTGAGTTAGCCAGTGCGTTCAGTACGTTGCGAATGCAATCATCACCCATTTTTGTGTAATGGTAATAGGCCGCTAAGTATTGTTGATAATTTAAATCACTCCAATGCGCCGCTTGGTGCATACGGTGGTGACGACAACACATATATTGAAGAGACAGCGGACGGTTGGTGATGTCATCGTCGTTAACGAAATTGTCTGGTAATTTAGGCAGCGGGCCAATACCTGGAATGTCGCCATGGGGGCCTGCAAATTCACCCACCCAGCCACAAATGTTGTGAGGGTTGTTGAAATCCACTGCCATGACAAACGGTTTATCGTGTTTCTTGTTTAAAAATTCGATGCTCTTTTGTTCGGCATAGACGTCTTCGCGTGAGTCATAATCGACAGGGAAAGCGTCGGGAGCGTCGAGCTCCATTTCAATTTGTTCAGCACATTCAAACCCACTCAGTGAGCCAAAGTCATGTTGTTTACCAAAGTGAACGCATTCATAGCCTTGTTCGGAGAACAACTTGCCAAGCGTTGGCATGGTGGTTGGAATATCAGGGCTATTGTTGCCGTGCACACCATTTTGGTGTGGAAGGCGACCAGTCCAAAACGAGGCACGCGAAGGGCCACATAGTGGGTAAGCGGTAAAGGCTGAATTGAACCGCGTACCTTTATTTATTATCGAGTCGATTGCTGGGGTGTTTGCAACCGTATTACCATAGGCAGCAATGCCTTTTTTAGCCAACTGGTCGGCGGTAATGATGAGGATATTCACCGGTTTACCGTTGACCGTTTGGCCTTTCATTTTCTCTGCTATTTGCTCTGCTGGCGTGTTTGCCGATGCAGAAAAGGTCGTCGCTACACCAGTTGTGACGGCTGCGCCAGCGACCCCTTTTATAAACTTACGTCGGGAAAGAGACATAATTCATCCTATTATTTCAGTTTGTTATTGATTTGGTAAACTTTAAATTGCTCTATCTCTAGGTGGCTTTTCCAAGTTCTGAACCCAAACATACCGCTAGGAATTCGTTCAACATCACTGATTTCATAGAGTTTTTTGTTATTAGCGAAGACGATAGTCTTATCTTCTAGACTGATGATCTTGATATTGGTCATCACGTTCGGCGTGTTCATAAATGCTTTTTCGCTAACGTCGTACTCTGGTAAAAGTGGTCTCGTGCCATCACCTGGATAGTGTCTAAAACGAGTCGTTGAATTGTCGTTAGCGCCATAGCCAATGTAGTAAAGCTTGAAGGGGTCATACTTACGCATATCGCCTTCTCGCCATTGCGAACGTTCGAAGAAACCTTCTCCTTCCGGCGCGTTAGCCATCCAGAAAAAATTCAAATCGGTCCCTCTATCATTAGGTCCGCCTTGAACGACGACAGCGCCGTCAAATTCAATCACAGACGGTGCGGATATTTCGTTTTTAAACCAAACCGTTACGCCAGCACCATCATCAATATCCAGCTTGTTATCGATGATTGAAACGTGTGACGCAGCGGTTTTTTCAATGACCCATTTGTCGAGTCCTTGCTGGAAATTATCTTGATGTATGAGTGTGGTATTTTCCTCTATGAATGTAATGGGATCGGAGATTGCGAAAACGCTAATTGGGGTTAGCGTTGCGGCGATTAAGCCAGCAGTGAGCATCATGTTTCTATAGGTTGTCATTATCTTTTCTCGAAGTCAGTTGAAAACTTTCAATATATTACGCATCGTAAGTAATCGAAGGGGTGTGATCAAGAGGTGTCATTTAAAAGTGTGACTAAAATAACGCCAGATTAAATTAGGCTGGTGGTTGTTACTTTAGTTTCTCGTTATGGCTTTGTTTATTAGTTGTTTATATAGCTTTGTTAGAATAAATCGTCTTCATGTAAAGTGAAACTTGCTGTGACAGCCGTCACTTTCGCTTGAAAATGTGGTTTTCATATACTTTCGTTTTGTTATATTAACGACAAGATTTGAATGACAAATAAAAGAGGCATCACTCATGGCTAAGGCAAATGCTCGATCTACTCGATTTCATATGATGGCTAAGCCAGCAAGCTACCGATGCAACCTAAAGTGTGATTATTGCTTCTACCTCGAGAAAGAAGACATGATGTCGAGTGGGGAGAGTACCGAATCAAGCAATGAAACCAGTGCTCACAATATGTCTGATAGGCTGTTGAAGAAATACGTACGCGACTATATCGCCTCTCAAGATGGCGAAGAAATCGACTTTGCATGGCAAGGCGGCGAGCCGACATTGGCTGGCATCGATTTTTATAAGAAAGTGGTGGAGTACCAAAAACGCTATAGTGGCGGCAAAGTGATCACCAACAGTTTTCAAACCAATGCGGTGGCGATTAATCGTCAGTGGGCGCAGTTTTTTGCAGACAATAACTTTCTTATTGGCGTATCGGTTGACGGTGTCGCCGATGTTCATGATAAATATCGAATTTCCGTTAACGGACGTCCAACCTTTGAGCGTGTGCGAAAAGCCATTGAGCTATTGAAAGAATATAAGGTCGAGTTTAATACGCTAACGGTCATTAATGATCAAAACTGGGACAAAGGAAAAGAAACCTATCATGCGCTTAAAGCACTGGGTTCTGTTCACTTACAGTTTATTCCTATTGTTGAAGTTGATGCTTCTTGCCAGCAAAGTACCACAGGTCATTATTCGCCTAGTGCTGACGCCAAATTAACCTCCTTCTCTGTGCCTTCTCATGGTTATGGTCAGTTTATGACGGAAGTGTTTAATGAGTGGGTTAAGGAAGATGTAGGCACTATTTTCATTCGCATGTTTGACAGCATGTTAGCGACTTGGATGGGCTACCCTGCTTCTATTTGCGTTCAGTCGAAAGAGTGTGGTCAGGCGCTAGTGATTGAATCTAACGGCGATCTCTATTCTTGTGACCACTATGTCTATCCTGCCAACAAATTAGGCAATATCGAAGAGACCGATATTGCAAAACTAGCCACAAGCAAGCAGCAAAAACGCTTCGGTGCCGCTAAGTTTTCTCGTCTAACCACACAATGCCAACAGTGCCAATTTCAAGCACTGTGCTACGGCGGGTGCCCAAAACATCGCATTATTTCTAAAGAAGGCGAAAAGCATAAACAGAACTATTTATGCGAGTCCTATGCTCAAATTTTCAATCATACCGCGCCAGTTATGCACTTAATGGTGCAGGAAATTCAGCGGGGCGGGATTGCAGCAAACGTCATGCCTATGTTGGCTGGCTATCGATAGATTCACAGTATTCATATTAACAGGAGATAACAATGAAACTGTCCTCGTTTAAGAAGACGGCTGTAGCGGGCATTGTGGCGGCAGCATGCGCGACTGTGCCATTTACATCCACAGCGAATGACCAAACAGAGCAACCTAATGTACTGGTCATTGTGATGGATGATCTCGGTATAGCACAAATGGACTTTATGCTTGATACGGTAGATAAAAATACGCTGAAGAAACGGCCCGTTCCTATGAGGTATGACGGTGATTTCGAGAAGTTATATGACGCTGCCAAACGCTCGATGCCCAATGTGACACAGTTAGCCAATGATGGTGTTCGTATGACGAATGCTTACGTGGCAACGCCCGTGTGTGGGCCTTCTCGCGCTGCGATGATGACGGGACGAAATCCTCATAGTTTTGGCACCTACAGTAACGATGATGCATCGTTAGGTATTCCAAAAGACATTACGCTTTTACCTGAAGTCATGAACGATAATGGTTACGCGACAGCCAACATTGGTAAGTGGCATAACGCTAAGGTTCGCAAAGAGAAAATCGCTGAAAACTTGCGTACCCGTGACTACCATGACAATGAAATTTCTATCGCAGAACCAGGCTTTGGGCCTGAAGAGCGCGGCTTTGATTATTCCTATAGCTTTTATGCTTCAGGGGCTGCGTTATACAACTCACCATCGGTATTTGAAAATGGCGTCAATGTACCCGCGCCAGGTTACTTAACGAAAAACTTAACAGATAAAACGATTCAGTTCATCGAAAGCCAAGCGAAAGACAAGCCATTCTTCGTTAACTTGGCATTAAGTGTGCCGCATATCCCGTTGGAGCAACACGCTCCTGCAAAGTATATGGACCGATTCGATACCGGTAATGTTGAAGTGGACAATTATTATGCCCACGTTAACGCAGCGGATGAAGGCATTGGTCAAATTATCGATAAGCTCAAAGAGTTGGGTGAATTTGACAATACGTTAATCTTCTTCCTTTCAGACAATGGTGCGGTGTTTGAATCACCAATGCCAATGAATGGAATGGATCGCGCCTTTAAGGGCCAGCGCTATCGTGGCGGTGTACATGTCCCATTTGTGGTGCATTGGAATGGCGTGATTCCAAAAGGCCAAGTTAATGACACGATGATTTCGGCGATGGATATCATACCAACGGCGATGGGAGCGGCAAATATTGATGTTCCTAAGAGCTTAGATATTAACGGACAAAATATCTTGCCGTTGCTAAAAGGTGAAGATCAAAAGCCTCATGAGTATTTATATTGGGCGGGCCCAAGAGCGCATCACTATGACGCGACTAATGCGGAATTTTGGAGCCATTACTGGCAGTGGATTACTTATAACGAGAACGAGTTTGTTCCAAGTAAGCATATTGAAAGACTGTCGAAAGGTGAGTGGGCGATAAAAGACCAAGAGTGGTCGCTGCATTATTATGATGATGGTAAGGCTGAATACGAACTTTATCATTATGCACAAGATCCAGCAGAGTCGAAAAACCTTGCCGATAAACACCCGGAAAAAGTCGCAGAGCTTAAGGCGGCGTTTTATGAGTGGATCAAAGAGAAGCCTGCACCTGTCAATTGGGGGCAAGATCGCTACGAAGTGCTAACTGAGTCAGCAAAATAGCCTGAAAAGTCAGTCTCATTGCGATGAGGCTGACTTTTTTGTTGTGCCTTTAATTATATCTAGAGCCGATTTTCGTGAGAGTGTGATATCTCGGATAACGGCTGTTCACTTTCACCCCTTGGAATACTAGTAGGTTGCGTCATGTCAAAATTCATTGCTTCTACCCCTCGCCCTGTTATCGCATACGAACATCCCGACTTTAAAATGCACCTTGCTACGCTGCGAGAGCATGTCATTCGTCAATGTAAAAAACGAACGGCATTGAATCGGAATGATGAAGCGATTCAGGCAGCCTTTTCTGGGGAGAAAATGATCTGAAAAAGCAGTGCGAAGCGTTGCTTAAATATTTTGCCGAGGCGTTTGTCCATTATTCGGTTTGGGATCACAGCCATGCCTATTATCCAGGAAGACCTAGCCAACAAAATGCTCGAACTGATGCACTAGAAGGCTGTTCTCGATTGCTTCCTCTGTTGGCGGCTTGGCTGAATCAATCTTCTACTCAGTCGCCGTATTTAACCGGACTCAACGGTGAGAGTTTTAACGTTGTTGAGATCATTAAGAAAGCATTTTTAGCGGGCACCAACCCAAAGCATGCAGGCTATTGGGGCACCCTCACTGATTACGACCAAAAGGTGTGTGAAAGTGCCGATCTTGCGTTAACGCTATGGCTGTGTCGGCGCTGGGTTTGGAAAACATTGAAAGCGTCGCAACAACAACAGATTGCGGATTGGTTTTGGCAAGTGAATGACTGTAAAACCGTGGATAACAATTGGCACTTGTTTCCGCTTACCGTACAAGTGGTCATGAAAAGTTTGACTGGGCAAGACCGAGTCCAGCGAGAACGGTACCGTCGCGTGAAAGAATTCTATGTTGGTGATGGTTGGTTTAGAGATGGTGCCAATGGCAATTACGATTATTACAATGCGTGGGGATTTCACTACTCTCTCTATTGGATCGATCAAATTGATCCCACGTTTGATGCGACGTTTATACGCCGTTCAGCGGTTGAGTTTACCAATAACTATCGTTATTTCTTTTCTCCGCACGGATTTCCATTTTTTGGGCGCAGCGCGTGTTACCGACTTTCGGCGCCTGCGCCACTGTTATCCGTTCTTGAGTACGCCGATTCAAAAGTGTCGGTTAGGCAAGCAAAGCGAGTGTTCTCCTCTTGTTTGAATACCTTTATCAGTAACGGGGCTCTTAAGTCAGGCTTACCGACTCAAGGGCTTTATGGTGATGACGTTCGTTTGGTGGATAACTACAGCGGTCCTGCGAGTAGCCTGTGGTCGCTGCGAGCTTTGATTATCGCTTTTTACAATGGGGAGAAGACTGGGTTGTGGTCTGCCTACGAAGGAAAATTAGATGTTGAACTTGCTGATTTTTGTTTTCATATCGAAAGTATTCAAGCCATGGTATCAGGCTGTCAGAAAACTCAAGAAGTTGTGGTGACCTTCCAGCATGACTATACCCAAGAGCAGTCGCCGTTCACCCGTGCACTCAAAAGCCAGTCATGGCTTGATCGTACTCAAGAAAAGCTGACCGGGCGCGCGCAAAGACCCAAGAACAATCTATTACGTCAAGGTGTCACTACTTACTCTTCAAAAATGAATGGTTTCTTTTAGTTTCATTTTTCTTTAATTCGAAAGTATTTGTGTGATCTTGATCCTCTAATTTGCTTTTGTTTTCGGGTAGTATGCTATTTGAAAGCTAACGAAGGATTCTTTTGGGGTAATTTATGTTTTTAGTCTCTTCGCGAGAAATGTTATTGAAAGCGCAACTGGGTGGCTATGCTGTCCCTGCGTTTAATATTCACAACTTGGAAACCGTTCAGGTTATTGTTGAAACCGCGTCTGAAATGGGTTCCCCAGTTATTCTAGCGGGTACACCGGGCACGTTCTCTTATGCGGGCACTGACTATCTAGTGTCTATCTGTCGACAAGCTGCGGTGAAACATAAGATGCCGATAGCGTTGCACTTAGATCATCACGAATCATTTTCAGATATCAAAACGAAAGTGGAAGCGGGTATTAAGTCGGCAATGATTGATGGTTCACACTTTGATTTTGAGCAAAATATCGATTTAGTACGTCAAGTTGTACAATTCTGCCACGGCTGGGATTGCTCTGTTGAAGCAGAGTTGGGTCGCTTGAGCGGTCAAGAAGATGACTTGATCGTTGATGCAAAAAATGCGTTGTTTACCGACCCTGACGCAGCGGTTGAATTTATTAACCGTACTGGTATTGATTCACTTGCTATCGCTATCGGTACTGCTCATGGAATGTACAAAGAAGACCCTAACCTAGACTTTGACCGTCTTGGCGAGATTCGCAACAAGACCGATCTTCCATTAGTTTTACATGGCGCATCGGGCGTGCCTGATGAAGATGTACGTCGTTGCATCGAGCTCGGCATTAATAAGGTAAACGTTGCGACAGAGCTTAAGATTGCGTTCTCTGATGCAGTGAAAGGGTACTTTGCAGAAAACCCAACCGCGAACGATCCAAGACACTACATCATCCCTGGTAAGCAAGCGATGAAGGAAATTGTTCAGCAGAAAATTCGTGTCTGCGGAAGCGAAGGTAAGTTGTAATTTTCGGTTAGCGCTGCATTAACGCGATTGTTTTACTAACGCTATCGCCTTATTAGCAATAGTGCACCCATCACAGACTTTAAGCGGGATTGATTATCAATGCCGCTTTTATTTTTCCCAAATAAAAAAATCAGAATCTCGCTGAAGAGGTTGGAGTGACAATCATGACTAAGGTTCAAGCCACTAACCCAGTTAAAACAGTAGCAGTATTACTTGCCGATGGCTTTGAAGAAGCGGAGGCCGTCGTATTTATAGATATAATGCGCCGTCTTGATATTAGTGTTGATGTGCTGTCTTGCATGGAAACAACAGCGCTGAATAGCTATTTCGAAACTCGCATCTCTGCGGATGATTTGTTAACGAACAAACTAAACGAAAGTTATGATGCGGTTATGATGCCTGGTGGTCCAAAAGGGACGGATAACCTTACCGTTAATACTAACGTGCTATCGTTTCTGAACAATCATATCGAGCAGGGCAAGCTCATTTGCGCATTGTGTTCTTCTGGTGCCAAAGTGTTGGCTGCCAATGGACTGCTGCAGGGACGAAATTATACAACAGGTGGCGGTCTAGAGAAGAAATTTGAAGACGGTAACTTTGTTGACAAGAAAGTGGTGATTGATGGCAACTTTATCTCAGGTAAAGGGCTTGGCGTGAGTTTTGAATTTGCGTTTACTGTTGCGAAAATGCTGCTAGCGGACAATCAGGAAAAAGTGGATTGGCAAGCACAGCATATTTATTTTGATCATTGGCCCGTTCAAGAATAGCAGCGTTTATCGAGAGTTTACCTTAACTAGATTACTCCGTTCATAGGGTCTCAGTTCTTGGGTAAGTACGGGTAAGCAAAGCATGTAATAGCGTTGTCCGTTAACAACGAATCATAAATAACAAAACGGCAGTGGAGACGCTGCCGTTTTGTTATTTGAAAAATGGAAATTAGTAGCAGTAACAGTAGCAGTGGTATAGGGGAAATAAAAACCTCAGCGTTGGTTTGCTGAGGTTTGGATGTTACGTTGGCAGTGAACGCTATTAGCGACGGAGCTCGCTATAATAGGGTTACGTATAGGCGTTGAGTACGTGCTCTGGAACCTCCGTTGGTCGCCATGGATCAACAGAGTACGTTCTAGCCATGGAAGTAACTCTTCTTTCACTAGTTTTTCTACAACTTCTGGTTGTTGATCTGCGACGTTTTGCATTTGATAAGGGTCATTGGCCATATCGTGCAGTACGTAATTGAGTGGCTTACCCACTTTCCTGTCAATGACTAATGTGTAGTCGCCAGTTCTCACGCCGCGACGACCATAAGATTGTCCACCGTAAGGCATGAAAGTATAAAGTTGGGATGTTGGTTTTTTATCGCCAGCAATGCCTTTCACGGTATTGGCAAAGTTGCTGCCTTCTACCGTACCAGGGATGTGTTCTTCTAACCCTAACAAGCCCATTAAGGTTGGATAAATATCCGGAGCTGAGAATAAAATATCATCTTGGTTTGGATTCAGTGTCCCTGGCCATCTAAAGACCATAGGAATACGCATGGCTTCTTCATAATGGACATTCTTAGTTGGATGGCCGTTGGAGCCAAGGCAGCAACCATGGTCTGAGAAGAACACCACCAGCGTATCTTCTGTGAGTTTTAACCTGTCGAGTTCATCGACAATACGACCGATTTGCTCATCAACACCGTAGACCATAGCAAGGTACTCTTTGAAGTACTTAGGTCCATAGCCTTCATCATAGTCTTTATCCCATACGACATTCTTACGAATGTTAAGCGATTCGGACGTTTCGCCTTCAAATTTGTCGAGATACTTTTGAGGAACTTGATCATAAGGCGAGTGAGGTGGGTTCATCGAAACCACAAGCGTAAACGGCTTGTCATTGTCACGATACTTACCATCGGTATTACGAAGGTAGTTGATGGCAATATCCGCTTCATGTTCCGCACTCCATTGGTCAATAAGCAGTGGCTTATCTCTTGGCGTGTCATTGGTCCAGTACATCGGATTCATATGCAGATCATACGTACCATAGCTGTACCAGAAGTCAAAACCATGACGGCGATCGGGTGCTGTCCAATCATTCCAGTAGCGTCCACCCATTGGGTTGTTATAGCCAGGAACAAATGGCGCTTCCGGTGCATCTAAATGCCACTTGCCAATGTAGCCCATGCTGTAACCTTGATCTTTTAGAACGTCAGACCAAGTAATGTCATTTCTCTTTAGTTCAATACCAAAGTCGTGTCCGCCAAAGTTGCCAGGGACACCAGTGTGACTGTTGCCTTGAATACCATTTCGATATGGATATTGCCCTGTCATGAGCATGCCACGAAACGGAGTACAAAGCGGGAAGTTTGAAACCGCCTGTCTAAAGAACACACCTTGCTTAGCCAGTTTGTCCATATTAGGCGTAATAGAACGGTCTTGTTTCATAAAGCCAAGCGATTGTGTGCGAAGCTCATCTGGAAATAAAACAAGTAGGTTTGGTTTTTTTTGCGAGGCTCCTTCCTTTTTTTCGGATAGTTCGGAAGCGGTGGCTTTCGGAGTGAAAGAAGAACAACCCGCGAGTGAGGCTGCTAACCCTCCCGCCCCAGTAATTGCAATGCCTTTGAGCATGTTTCGTCGTGAAATTGACATAATAATTCTCACATATTGAGTTTTTGCTTGTATTCCTGCATGGAAGTTTTATTCTATTCGAAAACGTGGTTAGTTTACGTTGATGTCCATCGCAAGATAACGAAAGTTACACTTTTATTAATAACGACAAGAAGCAACGTCAATTGCGTGCGTTAAAAGGTGACTTGATGGTTACATTGTTTACTGCTCAATCTAAGTAAAGCAAAGGTTGAAGGGCAAACGAGTAACGTGATGACCATTGTCATTATGACGATAGTTAGAACTTTCTTTTAGTAAAAGATCGGAATCATACGAAAGATTGTGAAAGAGATCTCAAGTTTTCACCTTTCGAGTTGTTACGGTGTTTTTTGGGTGTAGTATTAATTTCGAAAGCAAACGAAGGTTTGTTTTCCGTAGGAGACTAAAGAGTGAAAAGTGCGATCGAAAGGCGGATGGAAATCGTTGATGTTATCAACAGCGACGGTAAAGCGCGTGTAGAAGATTTAGCATCCCGATTTGGTGTCTCGAGTGTCACTATTCGAAGTGACCTGAGTTTTTTGGAAAAGAATGGCTATGTCGTGCGTTCGCACGGTGCCGCGATTCCAAATACTGGGGTTTTAGCTGAGTTGACTGTTCAAGAAAAACGCCATCAAAACGCAGGTACGAAAGGCTTGCTTGGCGCAGCAGCAGCAGAGCTTATCAATAATGGTGACACAGTCATTCTAGATTCTGGTACTACCACGCGAGAAATCGCGTCAAACCTCAAAAGTGTTGAGGATGTGGTAGTCATGACCAATGGTCTGGATGTCGCGATGGAGTTGTCATCATCTTCGGGTGTAGAAGTATTGATGACGGGTGGAGTCCTTCGAAAGAAGGCGCTATCTTTTCAGGTTCACAAGCAGAAAGCAGTTTAAAGAATTATCGCTTTGACAAAGTCTTTTTGGGCGTGGATGGATTTGATTTACGAACCGAGTATTTCCACATACAATGAGCAAGAAGCCAGTTTAAACCTAGCTGATGTGTGAAATTTCCGAACAAGTGATTGCAGTCGTCGATTCAAGTAAGTTTGGCAAGCGTAGTTGTCATATGATTCGAGCTTTTGGCGATATACATACACTGATTACCGATACCGATATTCCTCATGAGTATGTTCAGGGGTTACGCGAGTTAGGTGTAAATCTTATCCTAGTTGATAAAAAGTAGTTAACCCTCCCTATTAAACTAACTCCATAGCAGGCATTCATTCCTGATTGTGGAGTTAGTACATGAACACCCTTTTAAATATTATTCAACGTCATAAGCAGGGAGAATGCAACGGCATCTATTCCGTTTGTTCTGCTCACCCGCTTGTTATTGAAGCTGCGTTACTGCAAGCCAAAAATGACAACTCTGTATTATTGATCGAAGCTACGTCAAATCAAGTCGATCAGTATGGTGGCTACACTGGAATGACTCCAGAAGATTTTCGAAACTTCGTTTTTGAATTAGCTGAAAACTGTCAGTTCCCCCTATCTAATCTTATTCTAGGCGGTGACCATTTAGGTCCAAATCGCTGGCAAGACCTGCCTGCCTCTGAGGCAATGGTTAAAGCTGATGCATTGATCGCTGCGTATGTCGCGGCTGGATTCAAGAAAATTCACTTAGATTGCAGCATGTCATGTTCGGATGATCCGGTGCCGTTGAACGATGAAATTGTCGCTAAACGTGCGGCTCGATTGGCGAAAATTGCTGAAACGACCGCGACTCAAGAGTTTGGTCAAAGTGATGTGGTTTACGTCATTGGTACTGAAGTGCCAGTTCCTGGCGGAGCAGCTGAAGAGCTTGAAGAGCTTGAAGTGACGACTGCGGAAGCCGCAACGGAAACCATCAATAGCCATCGCGTTGCATTTGAAAATGAAGGCATCTCTGACTGTTGGTCACGTGTTGTTGGACTCGTGGTCCAACCTGGTGTTGAGTTTGATCATACGTCAGTTATTGACTATCGCCCAGAAAAGGCGACTGAGCTTAGCAACATGATAGAGCAACATGAGCACATGATTTTTGAAGCTCATTCTACCGATTACCAAACATTGCAAGCCTATCAAGATCTTGTCCGTGACCATTTTGCCATCCTTAAAGTGGGGCCTGCATTAACGTTTGCTATGCGTGAAGCGTTATTCAGTCTTTGCAATATTGAAGAAGAAATTGTCACAAAAGCACATTGCTCACACCTTAAAGAGCAAATTGAACAACAAATGTGTTTGAAGCCGGATAACTGGAAAAAATATTACCAAGGTGACACTCATCAACAACGTTTCGCCAGAAGCTACAGCTTTAGTGACCGTATTCGTTACTACTGGCCTGATGAAGCTATTGGTGTGGCACAAAACAAACTGTTTGAGAACTTAACTCAATCAGGGTTGCCTTTCCCGCTTTTAAGTCAGTACCTACCTGACCAATTTAATGCCATTCGTAGTGGTGCACTACAAGGCACGCCAAAAGCGGTTGTTATCGACAAAATTCAGCAAGTACTTCGTTCTTATGCGAAGGCCTGTAAGCTTCAAAACTAAGGAAAATCAATGAACAGTTATCTAGGTTATACCGAATCTGAACTTAACGAAAATAAAGGTTACTGGACTGCAAAAGAAGTCATGCAGCAACCACAATGCTGGCGTAAAACATTCGATATCGTTAATGAGTGTCGTACTGCGCTTAATGACTTTTTAAGCCCAATCATTAATCAACCAAACTTTAGAATCATTCTAACGGGGGCGGGTACGTCGGCTTTTGCAGGACGTGCAGTGGCGCCAGCATTAACCAAAGTCACAAAGCATCGTATCGATGCCATTGCGAGTACTGACCTTGTTTCTAATCCAGCAGAGTACTTTTCTGAGGATCACCCAACGTTATTGGTTTCTTTTGCTCGTTCAGGCAATAGCCCTGAAAGTGTGGCAGCTGTAGAGCTGGCAGATCAGTGCTTAACTAATTGCTATCACTTGTTCTTAACTTGTAATGCAGAAGGTGAGCTTTATAAAAGCAGCTTAAATAACGAAAAACGTTTCGCATTGGCAATGCCGGAAGAAAGTAATGACCAATCTTTCGCCATGACCTCAAGTTTCACTTCGATGATGCTTTCACTATGTATCGTTTTTTCCGAAAATACTTTCAATAAACAAGAAATCGAAAATATTTGCGTGAATTCTGAGGCATGGATCAACGAAATTAATCCGGTATTGACTAATATGTCAGGCGAATATGTTGAGCGAGTAATTTACCTTGGTAGTGGGGGATTACAAGGCTTGGCACAGGAATCTTCGTTGAAGCTTCTAGAGCTGACTGCGGGCAAGATTGTGTCTTGTTTTGACTCTCCACTGGGCTTCCGCCATGGACCAAAATCTATCGTTGACGATAAAACAATCATCTTTGTTTTTGTTTCTAACGACCCCTATACGCGTAAATATGATCTTGATTTGATTGCTGAATTACGTCGAGACAACATTGCCAAGCGGGTGGTTGCAATCACGGCTCAAGCCGATGATATCTCTGTCGATGAAAATTGCTCTCTTGTCCCAGGCATGTCTGCAGCTGCCGATGTACAACTCTTATTCCCTTATATCACTTTTGCCCAAATCTATGCATTCCATAGCGCATTGGGCCTTGGAAATACCCCCGATAACCCTTGTCCAACCTAGTGAAGTAAACCGCGTGGTTCAAGGTGTGAATATCCATAAATTAAATAATTAATAAAGGTATGACTATGACTTCACCAAATATTGTATGGACCCGTATCGACGAACGTTTGCTACATGGCCAAATTCGTATTACTTGGGGTAAACACACAGAAGCGAACTTAATCCTAGTGGCGAATGATGACGCCGCTGAAGGGCCAAACGCAGCCTTTATGCAAGCAGGCATGAAAGCATCAGCAGGTGGCGAATACGCCGTGCGTTTTTCTCTATTCAAAAAACCATTGAGGTGATTCACAAAGCCTCGCCAAAACAAAAGATTTTCGTTTTATGTAATACCCCTGAAGATGTTGCTCGCCTTGTTGAAGGTGGTGTGCCAATCACGCACTGCAACGTGGGCAACATGCATTTCCATGAAGGAAAACAGCAAATTGCAAAAACGGTATCAGTAGATGCTAAAGACATTGCAGCGTTTGAGCGTTTAACTGCGAAAGGCGTGACATGCACGATTCAAAATACACCCGACCAAACACCAATTGATGTTTTGGAACAAGCGAAAGCGACGGCATAACCGAGGACTTAGACGATGGTAATGGAAGCACTTCTGGTCGCACTTTGGGCGTTTTTTTGTGGTATCGATAAATACGATGTCGCATTAAACATCCACCGACCACTAATTACAGGCCCTGTAGTGGGCCTGATCATGGGAGATATGCAAATCGGCCTTATCGCTGGTGCAACTCTTGAACTTGCATGGCTTGGCTTAGTGCCAAACGCAGGAGCTCAGCCGCCTGATGTCACGCTAGGTACGATTGCAGCAGTTGCGTTTGCAGTGATGACAGGTCACTCAGCAGAAGTGGCGATGGGTGTCGGTATGCCGATCGCGGTTCTTATGCAAATGCTAGTAATTGGTTTCTTTGCGATGACATCATTCACGATGGGTAAAGCAGACCGATTTGCGGAGCGGGGGAATAGTGGCGGCATAGATATGTTGTTGATTGTCACTATCACGTTACGTGCCCTACTTTACGCTGTGGTTGCATTTGTCACTGTTTACTTCGGTGAGCAAGGGGCGAAATGGATTGATGAGAACGCGCCAACGGTCATTCTTGAAGGCCTAGGTATCGGTGCTCGTATGGTTCCGGCAATTGGTTTCGCGATGCTTCTTAAAATCATGTGGTCGAAAGAAGTGGCGGGTGTGTTCTTTATCGGTTTCGTTATGACAACGTATTTAGAACTACCAATTATGGCAGTAGCGGTAATCGGTGCATCAATCGCGGCTCTGTACTACTTCTTTAGCGGCAATGGCGACTCTAACAATAACAACCAGGTTGAGGAATTTGAAGATGGCATCTGATACCACACTACTTGACACTTTGGACGTGAAAACGGGCAAAGAAAATGACCAACACGTAAGCCTTATTGACGACGTTGATGGTTATGAAGATACAACGGTTAGACAGGTTATTAGCAAGAAAGATTTGTGGATTTGTTCAATTCGCGGACTTTTCATGGAAGGTAACTTTAACTTTGAGCGTATGCAAGCTAGGTGGTTTCGCTTACTCAATTATCCCAGCACTGAAAAAAATTCACGGCAATAACAAGCGTGACTTTGCTAAAGCACTAAAGAACCACCTTCAGTTCTTTAACGCGAGTCCAAAACTATTTACGTTCCTATTAGGTACTGCGATAGCGATGGAAGAGAACAAAGAAAAGCCGTCTACGGTTAACGTGGTTAAAGTCGCAGGCATGGGGCCAACAGGCGGAATCGGTGATGCGATTGACCATATGACGTTAATGCCACTGACCCTTGCTTTAGGTGCATCGATTGCACTTGAAGGGTCGATTGCTGGTCCGTTTGTGTTCTTTATCTTATACCAAGCCGTGCACTTTTTTGTTTACTTCTGGTTGATGTTCATGGGTTACAAGGCGGGTACAGCTGCCATGGTGAACCTAAGTGGCGCCACGGAGAAGTTGGCTAAAGCAGCGAACATTATGGGTATCTTCGTTATTGGGGCCTTGTCCGCCACCTTTATACGGGTACAGACCACCGCCACCTTGGAGTTGGGAGGGGCAGTGGTTAATCTGCAAACCGATCTCTTCGACAAGATAATGCCAAACTTATTACCGCTTGGTTTGGTGTTCTTAATGTTCAAAATGGTGAAAGGAACAGGCTTCTGGGCTAAACCACCTGTTCTTATCTTCTCAGCCTTGATCGGTGGTGTCATCGGTCACGCTCTCGGTATTTTGTAAGTGTTATAGAGGGGCGTTCGCCCCTCTCTTTTCTTGAGGTTTTATTATGATAGGTCTGGTTATCTCCGGTCACCTAAACTTTGCGACGGGTATGCAATCTGCAATGCGTGCAATCGCTGGTGAACAGCAACATGTTGAGTTCGTCGATTTTCTTGAAACAATGTCTACTGATGACCTTGAAGTTCAGTTAAGAGCGGCACGAGATAAAGTGGAAACGGGTAGTGGTGTGTTGTTTCTAACAGACATTCCAGGTGGTTCGCCGTGTAATCGTGCAATGACGATTATGATGGATACGCCTAATGTTGAATTGCTGGCTGGCGTAAACTTACCGATGATTGCCAATGCTGCTTTTGAACGCGAAGACACAACGTTAAACGAGCTAGTTGAGACGTTGCAAGAAATTGGTATCAGCTGCCTTCAAGACATGCGTAAAGTGCTTGAAGAGTCTATGAAAGCAGAGCCAGTGTTGTGCGATGAGGAAGGATTATAAGTGATGACTTTTGCTGTGAAGTGTGCACGAACATTTACTGGCGCTGGTATTGAATCAGACAGTTATGTTGTGATAAATAGCGGCAAAGTCGAAGCGATAACTAAGCAGAAACCAGAAGGTATGCCTGTGCATACCTTCCCAAATCTCTCTTTATTGCCTGGCTTTATCGATATTCATATTCACGGACGCGGTGGTTCGGATGTTATGGATGCCTCCACCGAGTCTTTACAAACGATAGCCAATGCACTTCCTGAAACGGGTGTTGTTGCATGGGTAGGAACGACGGTCTCTGCGCCATGGCAGGATATTCTTGATGCATTGAGTAACGTTAAGCGCTACCTGACTGAAGACCAGAAACACGGCGCTCGTCTCCTTGGTAGTTTCTTAGAGGGGCCTTATTTCACTGAACCCAATCGAGGTTCTCACCCAACTGCGTTTTTAAAGTCGGCCACCATTGCTGAATTGGATGAGTTGGTCGCTGTTGCTGATGGCACGCTAATGCGTGTGGCGATTGCGCCCGAAACAGAGGGTGCGATGGATTGTATCGAATGGTTAAAACAGCGAAATATTCAAGTTTCTGTCGCCCATACCGCTGCCGATTATGCCCAAGTCACAGAAGCTTTCCATAAAGGCGCCGATTGTGGTGTTCATCTGTTTAATGGCATGAGTGGCTTGCATCACCGTGAACCGGGCTGTGCTGGCGCTATTCTTTACCACGACATGCTAGCGGAATTGATTGCCGATGGCGTTCACGTCAACCCTGTCATGATGCAACTCGCTTATCGCATGAAAACCTATCAAGGCATTGCCCTTATTACAGATTGTATGAGAGCAGGTGGTCTAGAAGATGGAGACTACCAACTGGGCGCGCAAACCGTTTCAGTCAAAGATGGCCAAGCCAGAACAAAATGCGGTTCGTTAGCGGGCAGCACTTGTAGCATGGACCAAGCCGTTCGCAACATGATCTTTAGCGCGGGCGTTCCTGAATGGGAAGCGGTTCAGATGGCGAGCTCGGTACCGGCTAAATACCTTGGTCTAGACAATCAGCTTGGCAGCATTGCTGTTGGTAAGAACGCCTCGTTTACCTTGGTCGACAACGACCTAAATATACATCACACCATGATTGATGGTGATTGGGCATACCAATCCGTAAGTAAATAAAATTTCAGGGATAATTATGAATATTCGTCAACCGATCCACAGTGATCATGCTAAGCAACTGGATACCGCGGGGATCCGTGAGCAATTCTTGATTGAAGACATGTTCCAGCCAGATGCGATCAATCTGACATACAGCCACATTGACAGAATTATTGTTGGTGGCGCAGTACCTACGGTTAGCGCATTGGCGCTGCAAGGTGGCAAAGAGTTAGGCGTTGATTTCTTTTTAGAGCGTCGTGAATTGGGTGTGATCAACATTGGTCAACCAGGGATCATCACGGTTGATGGCGTCGAGTATGAGATTGGTACTCGCCAAGCCCTTTACGTTGGTAAAGGGGCAAAAGATGTCCAATTTAGTAGCGTATCGGCAGAGTCTCCAGCGCGTTTCTATATTAACAGCGCACCTGCCCATCAAACTTACCCAACGCGTAAAATTGGCGTTGAAGATGCGTCGGTAGAAACGTTAGGTTCTCCTGAGAATTGTAACGTGCGAACCATCAATAAGTATTTGCACCCAAGCGTACTGCCGACGTGTCAGCTATCAATGGGCTTAACAGAACTCGCACCAGGAAGCCTTTGGAATACCATGCCATGCCATACCCATGAGCGTCGCATGGAAGTCTATCTCTATTTCAACATTCAAGCGGATAACTTGGTATTCCATTACATGGGCGAGCCACAAGAGACTCGTCATATTGTGGTTCGCAATGAACAGGCGGTAATCAGCCCAAGCTGGTCGATACATTCCGGTGTCGGTACCGCGGCGTACACGTTCATATGGTCAATGGTCGGTGAAAACCAGACATTCCATGATATGGACCATGTAAAAATGAGCGACTTGAAATAGCAAAAAAGTAACGACTAGCGTGAGGAAATAACGCTGCTCCCTTTTTAATCTGTTATTTGAAAGTCATCTCGTAGATAGAATTATTAATTTTAAAGAACAGTAATAAGGGCAAATACAGCTTGTTGGTTTTACTGTTTCTTTAGATAAGGATTGAATGATGAGCTTAGGAACAAAAGAAGAAATTTTGGCGACGATGAAGCGTGTGTATCGCTATCAAGCCAACAATCAAACACGTAGTGTTATTCGTCGTAGTGGTAAAACGCGCTTTATTAAAGATACCGATTGGGAGCGTGGTGTGTTTTGGTCGTGTACATCGGCGGCTTGGAAAGCAACGGATGACAATGAATATCTTGAAGGTGTTTTAGATTACGCCCTTCATACTCGGTTTCAGAACGGGCCCAAATGCCCGCTTTGCGGATGACCATATCTGTTGCCAAGCGTATATCGATGTATACCCAACGGTGGATCAAATTGAAGCGCTAGAACCAACCATCAAAGCACTCGATATTATGGTTAACGACCCAGCGCCTGGCCGTAAAGACTGGTGGTGGTGTGACGCACTGTTTATGGCTCCACCTTCCTTTGCGGCGCTCTCTCAGCAAACGGGCGATGAGCGCTACCTAAACTATATGCACACCGCTTATTGGGATAGCGTTAATCATCTATTAGACCCTGAAACCGGTTTATTTTACCGAGATCACCGTTATATTCCAGACGGCAAAGGTGGAGAGCTACGTGAAAGCAATGGCGAAAAAGTATTTTGGAGCCGTGGTATTGGCTGGGTGTTAGCGTCAGTACCTCGTTTAATGGAGCGTATGCCAGAAGATTTTCATGGCAGAGAGCAGTACTTGGCCATATACAAAGACCTTGCGGCTGAAGTGATTAAGTATCAGCAGGCAGATGGTTTTTGGCGAACAAGCTTGCTAGACCCAGAAAGCTTCCCAGCACCAGAGAGCAGTGCTACATCATTGTTCTGTTACGGTTTAGCGTGGGGCATCAATAATGGTCTTTTGGACCGTGAAATCTACATGCCAGTGGTAGAAAAAGCATGGACAGCGCTACAGCCATGTATCCATGAGAATGGAATGATGGGATGGGTTCAACTGCCAGCGTTCAATCCACGAGATGTTAAGTTTGAGCACAATATTGACTATGGTGCGGGTGCCTTTATGTTGGCGGCCTCTCAAGTCGCAATATTGAGCGAGTAATTACATAGTTAGCGTTTACAAGGCCGATTTTGACTTGATTGAAATCGGCCTTTTTATTAGTAAAGGAAATAAATATGATAAAGAAATTAGCACCAGCGTTACTGCTCCTTAGTGGTTCACTTATTGCTGCTGAAAAAACTAACGATATTGAAAATATTTACCAAATCCAATACACAAAAATAACGCCACAACTCGGTGATAAAGACAGTAATACACTCTGGGAGAGTGCCAATACGTTAACGAGCTTTACATTACCTTGGCGAACGACTACACCACCAAAAACTCAATTTAAAGCACTTTGGAACGAAGACGCTATCTATATTCGTTATATCGTAGAAGATCGCAATGTTGTCATTGGAAGTGATCCACAGCGTGGCGCATTAGATTCTGATCGTGTGGAAATCTTCTTAGCGCAAGACCAAGCAGTTAACGAATTACTATACCTTGGAAGTGGATGCCACCACCCAGTTTTACAGCATGCACGCTCAATATGATCAAGAAGCGAAAAAGATCGGCAGTCGCGATGATGTCTGGCATTGGGACAAGGTTGAAACTTATGGTGACACCACACCTGATGGTTATCATGTAGAAATGAAAATCCCACTAGAAACGATTTCAGATCTCAAGCTTTGGCAAAATGATGATCAAACCCAACTTCTGTGCGCTCTGATGAGGGCGGAGTTTTCCAAAATGGAGAATGGTGACATAGACATGGCGTGGATGACTTGGATCGATCCGAATACCCCAAAGCCTAACTTCCATAATCCAGGCACATTTGGTGAATGTCAGTTAGTCAAATAGTGGACCGTCTCTGATATAGATTGCCACTTGTAATCGTAAATAAGGGTCGCTTGGTAGCGACCCTTATTAATATAGTTAATAGTTAATAGTTAATAGTTAATAGTTAATAGTTAATAGTTAATAGTTAATAGTTAATAGTTAATAGTTAATGGCTAATAGCTAGCTAGGATGAATTAGCGAGAAAACAGTAATGAAGATTCTTGGCTTAAATTGGTCAAAAGAAGCGTTTTGTTGTTTACGATGTCCACTCGGCGACTTTGTTGCGCTTCAATTTTCAGAAATTGCATGATAATAGCGAGTTGCGATTTAGTTAGTGGCTCGGATGGGTTAACGCTCGTATCTTTAAACTCATGGGGAGAGACTAACAGATAATTATCGGTCACTTTCCACGTACCAAACTCAGATATTTTTATCAGTGATGCCTCTTTTGAGGAATCAGTTGACCACTGCATTGACGATTCTCGAAAGTATTCGCCATTGGGTAAGTAGCGAACGTTTGCCGTGATTTTCAAGTGACGTAAGGGGACGATTTCAGTGTCCAGATAGTGATGCTCATTGACCACGCCTGAAATATGAGTTTGCCATTCATTGGCCGTGAGGGCTCGCTCTATTTTTCGATCGCTCTTGTTATATAGCCAAAAACTGAATATCGCCGAGGTGAAAAATAAAGCGAAGACATACGACCGTTTCATATTATACGTCTCGTGTACATATATTATTTAGAAGGCCGGATGTGGTGCTAAATAGATGCATAGTTGTATTCTGGCTTGACTGCTCAACGGAGTGAATGAAGTTGAGAGCGAGTTGGGCACTTTTTCCACCAGTGACGATGACTTCGGTTGGACGTTGGTCCTGCGGTATCTCTTGAGTGTAGTTGGTTACGCATCGTTCAATGGTTGAGTGCCACTGAGACAGCGTAGCGTGTGGCGTAGAAGTGACGATGTTTATGCTATCAATTTGGCCAAGCGATTGAAACGATTGGGTTGGTGAATCTGCATAGGCGTAGGCCAAAATTGGCAATAGTAGGGTTGCAACGATCACCGCCCACATTGCACGTAGTGACGAAGGCGGTTTAATGGCTGGAACAATATCGACTACTGGTTCTGATTTCATGACGGTAGTTGATGCCCAATTTTGGTTTTCCACCACGGAGTCACACCAATCGGGAACGGTCGTAGAAAGTGGTATTGGTGCTGCCTGAAATGATGCAGTTTCTTCGGAAAACTCGTCCGTTTCTGAAGGTTGAATAGACGCGATGAGCTTATAGCCTCGTCTTGGAACTGTCTTAACAAAAAGTGGTGTTTTTGTTGGGTCTTTTAGCTGCTTTCTAAGTGTGGATATGGCTTGAGTTAGACTTGAATCTTCCACTTCAATTCCTTGCTCACGCCAAACAAAGTCATGAAATTCACTGCGGCTTATGATTTCATTAGGGCGTGCAATGAGCAGTTGTAAAATACGGTTTTCGTTGTTGCCCAGCTTTACTTCTTTATCGTTGTTGGTTTGATCCACAAGTGAGTGGTTAACTGGATTGAATAGATAAGTTTGGCCGAGAATGAATGTCTTCCCTGAATGATTCATGATGTTTTCTCGCTATTTGAAAGTGATTAATTCTGATAATTGAAATGGTACAAATAATAAAAGTCGTAAAGCTAAATAAGCTAGCCTATTGAATAAGCTAGCTTTTATGGTTTTTTTATAGGTTAAACTTGTAGCTTAGAGCAAACTTGGTTGCGGTTCTGTCACCACGGTTCGGGAATGGGTCATTGTCAATGACGCCAGCCATCGTATCGTCAGGTCTAAAGAAGGCTTGTTGCAGATTAAAGACGACACCTTTGAACATACCAGTGCGTGGGCGGTAACGGATCGTGATTGCGTGTTCTTCTTCACGGCCGTAGTCTGTCCCACCTGATATCTTGTTCATGACCGGAGCTTCGCCCCAGTGATAACCATATTCAATGAACAGATCGGGCTGACCAAAGTTACGGAAGTCATATTTGACTTGCACAACTCGAGCATCCTCACCATCACGTCGGAATCCATGGTAGTTACCGTTGGTTGGTAGGTTGAGGTAACCTTTTGCGTTACCAAAGCCGTAACTAAAGGAGCCGTTACCACCTTGTTTAGGAGCATCGATATGGGTGAAACCGTACATAAATTCAAAGGCATCGTGCTGAACGCGGAATTCGTAGGTAGCGGCGGACGCGTAGCTATCGAAGGCTGCCATGCCTTTCTTGACATCTTCTTCCCATAAATCGCCTGCGGCTTGGTTATAGTAGTATTGCCCTTTCATATAGACATTGGTCATGGCAGATAAGTTATGGCGATACCACACTTCCGCATGAGAACGTCTTAGGTAATCTTGTGCTTCACCATATGCCGCACGATAGCCTGCATTTTGGTAGTTTTTACGTATTCTCATCGTGTATAGATAGTCGTACGTGAGTGGGTTGGGGTCGTAATAGTTGGAGTTACCCGTTAGGTTGCCCATCTTGGCTTCATTACCACCCATAAAACCGGTGACGAAACCTGCGTCAAAGGTATAGCCGTTTTGCGAGTGCTGCATCATGGCGCCACGGTAGCTTGATAGTAGTGCACTGTCCAAGTCTGCCGACGTAATCATACCGGTATTAAAGAAACCATCACCGACGCGAGCGTAACCACGATCTCGTCCTTTACCCCAGTCGAGTCGGACGTTGGCAACAGCAAGCTTGCCATAGCCACTACTATCATTACATTTGTATTGTCCTTTATAGGGTTCACCGCCTGTCCAAAAACAGTCTTCACTGATGAATATTTTTTCACCAGCGTTCCAGTTATGAACGTCACCTGGATAAGAGGCACCAAGCTTAAACATGTGGTTGTAGCCCAAATCAAAGCTCATCGCGAGAGTGTTGTCTTTGGAAAAGCCCGCTTTGCCTGAACTGTAAAATAAACCGACCGATTGCCCCCACTCATATTGGCGATACATACCATCCACATTTGCATCTGGATAGCGAGTATATCTTTCAGTTGTTTTCAAATGATTCAAAAAGGTCATTGAAACTTGTTGCCCAGCAACAAGTTCATTATAAAATTGGCCAACTGTTGTTGCAGTTGCCGTGGGAATATTTGATAACAAGGTTATCGCAGCTGTCATGGCAAAAGCATTAACCTTCATGGTTTTGCTCCTTTCGCTGCCTGCTTTTAAAAACATGGGTTACATAGTCTCCACAATTTTCTTAATCCAAAAATCGAATTCGCCGTTAATGGTTCATTGGATGCCAAAATCTTGTGGATAATCTTACATTATGTTTTCGAAATCTTTCGTGTTATCCATCACGAAAATAAAAATAAGGTATAATTCAAAAATAACGTCGTGATCACTGAAAATATAATTGAAATATTATAGATTGAAAGCATGTGAAAGCTTTGGTTCATTTGACGCTTTTAATTACGGAATTATTAACAAGTTTAACTTTTGTTTTATTGCACGAGGAATTCATGATGGCAGTACAGCATGCCAGCCAGATATCATCACGGTCTAAACTATCAATCGCGGTGTTGTTTGGTTTATTTTTTGTTTCAGCTCAATCTAATGCTGAAAGCAGTACACACTCATATGACGCATTACCGTCGACAACGCTTTATTCATTGGCGAATAAAGGCGGGGTTACTGGTGAAGCCGCTTGGTCTCAATATCAAGTGGCTGCGACTTCGAGTTCTGTTGTTGATTCTGCAATTAGAGGTGGCGCAGATTCAACCGAAGCTTACGTATTAAATACATTGCTAGAGCAAGCGCAAGCGAGTGGCAATACCGAGCTACTTGCTTTGTTGTCATCGGCAACCACCGATGAAGAAGCGGCTCGTTTAGCTCGAACCATCACACCAGATCGCAGTGGTGCGAATGTTTATGCCGTACTTCAATCGCAAGAACTGTTTGCCAATGCCATAAAGAAGCGAACTCGCGACAATATTCTTGGTATTCCAGCGCAATCGAACTTTTGGGTTAGTGCGTTAGGCAACGACCAAACCTCTTATGTTACTTCTGATGGCGCAAATCGATACGATGGGTTTAATTCTTCATCAGCGGGTGCGGCATTGGGTTTTGATAAAATTCTAGCCAGTGGCAGTCTTGTTGGTTTGGCATTTAGCCATCAATACATTGAAACTGGTTCACGTATGTCGACGAGTTCTTCCGATATAGCGACGTTTCAAGCCGCAGTCTATGGTCAAACCATGTGGCAAGATGTGAACTTTTCTGGCCGAGGCATTATTGGCCGCGGTGCGCACAAAATGACGCGTACCATCGAAGGCGGCTCAAGCTTTGCTGGGCATGATAATGCTGATGGGCGTACTCATAGTACGACTACCGCTTTTCAGTTAGATATGAGTTACCCACTTTATGTCTCAAGCTTCTCTATCGTTCCTGTGATGTCTGCCAGTTATAACACCGTGATGTTGGACGGCTATTCCGAAGATTATGTTCGTGAGTACAACAACAACGGCGTGTTAACAAAGTCGACAGGTTCCGCTGCGGCACTTGTCTATGACACTCAGTTTTACGACGAGTTATTGCTTGGCGTTGGCTTAGAGCTGGGTCATACCTGGTTTACCGGTATTGGCGCGATTCATACTAGGCTAGGTGGCCATGTTAACTACGACACGCTGGATAAGGATTTAACTGTTACGGCGCGTTTAGCGAGCGGTGGCGATAGCTTTACTGTCAAAGCAAACTCTAGAGAAAATATCCGTTATCAAAGTTACCTCGATATGATGCTAGAAACGGATGGACGCTTTTCGTACAGCCTAGGTGTTCAGTATGACTGGGATGACACATCAAAAAATGCCATGGCGTACGGTCGTGCGATTTACTCCTTTTAATCCCCCATTAAAGACAGACTTTTGTATAAATGAATATGTATAAATTATCTAAATTAGCATTGGTTATCGGTTCTATCACTTTGATGGGGTGCGGTGACAACGAAGCAAATAAAGAGACGTTAGACAACCAGTCGTACTTACAGCCTGGTGGCTATATGTACTTCTTTGAAAAGGGGATGCCAGATACGATTCATCCTTCTGAAAAAGACTCGCTAGTATTGAATCAGAAATACGCCAAAGATGGTGAGCATAGTTTAGCTTGGAGCTTTACTCCGGGAGCGTCACTTAATTTTGACCAGCCAGTTGGCTACCGACACTTTGTTGCTAATGACACCGATCAGTCAATCAGTACGTTCTCGACTTGGGTTTATAACGCCGTCGCGCAGGAGGAATCGGTTCGCTTTAATTTCGGTACCGACGGCGAAGCGCAAGTGTATTTCGACATAGACTTCAACTTTACGGGTTGGCGCCATTTGCTGATTCCTTTTAGAGACATGACTGGCTCGCCACAAGAAGGAATGAACTTCTTACGAGTCGATGTCCCTGAAAGCATTCAGCCAGGCACGCTTTATTTCGATCAACTCATGCCAAGTATTCCAGTTGATCCGCGTTGGCCTACTCGTGATAACGTGGTTTCTTTTATCAACTTAGCTGCTGATAGCGCTCCAAACCGTCACTGGTTGGCTCATTATTTATATGATGGCTACATGCGAGACGGATTAAGTGGTGCTAAAAATGCTCCGATTGATGCGGCGAGTGTCGAAAAGGTCAGCACACGTCTGGAGTCGTTCATTTTACAAGGCGGCAAGCGTACGGTTGATCTTACCGATATTCAGCAACGCTATGACGAATTCGGCCTTCAAGATATTGATGGTTACGTATCGGGTACCACGATTGGCAACGGCAACCGCCTTAAGATCTTCCTTGATAAAGGCGTGAATAAGGGGCTGCTAAATGAAGATGGCTTTGACACGCTTTTTGATGTTATCGATGTGCGTCAGTACAGCGATCTTGTGCTGCAAATTACTCGCGCGTTACATAGCGATATTTCAGCGCAAGAAAAAGCAGAGTTAACGCAAAAATACCTATTGTTGACGCGATTTGCCTTGGATCAAGGCTATGAGTCGGGCAGCGGTTTGGGTACTTCTCACCATATTGGCTATGGTTTTAGACCTTTATTCGAAGCGCACTTCCTAAACCGAGAACTGCTAGAAGAGCATGGCTTGTTAGGCGATGTAAGCCAAATGATGGCTTGGTTCTCAAATGCAGGCCGTATCTACACGCCAGACAATGAGTTGACCAATTTCAACGTTGATATCATGAACACCCAATTGCGCGCCATGCTTTATAGCATTTTGATGCAACCGAATGACCAGGTGCAAGCGACGTTGTTAGCGCAGTTCTCCGCTTGGTTATCACAGTCAATCATCACTTCGGAAGGGATGTCTGGTGGCTTTAAAGCGGACGGTTCAGTGTTCCACCATATCCAGCATTACCCTGCGTATGCCAGCGGTGCACTTAAGGGCTTAACCCCTGTGGTTGAAGCATTAAGCAAAACCACTTACGCAATAGATAGGCCTGCTCATGAGCAACTGAAACATGTTGTCGAGATGGGAGAAATCTATAGCCAAGATATGCACACCTTAATGTCCGTTTCGGGCCGTCACCCAACGGGTAAGCAAACGATCGATTTAGAACCATTCCAACACCTTGCCAACGCAGGTTCTCCTGATGGCAAGCAAGCCATTGATGTTGAAATGGCGCAAGCGTATCTACGTTTGGCTCCGGCAAAAAATCGCTATCGTCAGCAGCTGCATGAGCTGGGCATTGAAGAAGCGCCTATTGCTAGCGGAAACTGGGCGATGAACTTTGCAAGCCTCTCTATTCAGCGTCGTGCTGACTGGGTTGCTGCGGTTCGAGGTTTCAGTCGTTATTTAGTTGGTAATGAAAGTTACGCTAACGCTAACCGTTACGGCCGCTATAT
This sequence comes from Vibrio sp. GJ43-1, assembly GCF_055808835.1. NCBI lineage: Bacteria > Pseudomonadati > Pseudomonadota > Gammaproteobacteria > Vibrionales > Vibrionaceae > Vibrio > Vibrio sp. GJ43-1. The sequence goes on from NZ_CM147885.1 coordinate 824,768, forward strand.
CAATTATGGTCAGTTAGAGATCATGTCCGGCGACGCCGAAAATCGTGCCTTTAGCCATGATGGTTGGGATTGGAATCGCTGGCCGGGTATTACGTCGGTTCAATTGCCTTTTGAAGCGCTTAACGCACAGCTGCGTAACGTTGACCGATTCAGCGGCCTAGAAGAGATGTTGTTAACTGAACAAACGTATGTCGGTGGATTAAGCCACAACGGCAATGGTTTGTATGCATTAAAACTTCAAGGCCACCCTAAATATGATGCCTCTTTCTATGCCAACAAATCGGTGTTTTTCTTTGATGATCGCATTGTAGCGCTCGGAACGGATATCGCGTCTAAAGATGCTCGTTATCCAACTCAGACGACCTTATTCCAGCATGCTATTCGTCACGAAGGAGAGGCTGCCATCGTCAATGGTACGTCATTCCCTGCTGATGGCCGCAGAGTATCGACGACTGAAGAATCGCCAACGGTATTGATGGATCCTGCCAATAACGCTTACGTCGTTCCAAATGGGCAATTTGTACAGGTAAATCAGGGCGAGCAAGCCTCTGTGCATCAGAAAACCAGTAAGCCAACGACGGGTAAATTTGCTACTGCGGTAATTGATCACGGTAATGCCCCAGAGTCAGCCAGCTACCAATACATCGTCTTGGTTGATACTGACCAAAAAGTGGCGGAGCAGTTTGCTGAGCAAATGATGTTGGAAGACAGCCCAATGGATGTCTTACAGCAGGATTCGACGGCGCATATCGTGTGGGACAAAGCAACAAACACAACCGCATATGCGATGTTTGAAGCGAGCACGAAGCTTGATGATGATTTGATACGCAGTATTGATGCGCCCGCTATGTTGATGGCATCGCCGAACGGCAGCGCGCTTTCACTATCCATCGTCAATCCAGACTTCAGTTTTTACCAAGGTAAAGATGAGAGTCAGTACGACGAAAATGGTGTACTTCAAGAAGTTAGCATTTACTCACGTCCGTGGAAAGACCACCCATCACAACCAGTTGTCACCAATGTTTTGCTAAATGGTCAATGGCAGTTAACGCAGCCAATTGAAGGGGTATCTGTCACGGCAAACAAAGCGGGTAATACGCTATTGAGTGTAACAACGGTTAATGCTGAAAGCGTGCAACTGAATTTAAAACGCATCTAATTATCATCGCTTAACATGAGCCAAATAACATTAGCTTGGCTCAATTACAAAGGTGAGGAGAACCTCACCTTTGAAAAGGAATCTTATATGAAGACGAACGTATCTTTATTGAAAACAACGCTGAGAGCTATGCCATTTAGAGCTATGCCATTTAGAGCGACACCGATTGCAGCGATGGTTTCTTCATTGCTTCTGTGTGGTGTCGCGATAGCGGAACCTGTGGTAACAGAAAAACCAGCACAAGAAGTGCAAAATGTACAAGATCTACCAAAAGGTCAAGAGATCCAAAAAGTTGGCGAAGAACCACAAGTTCAAGAGACAGCAGTAGAGGTTGTCGAACACAACCCACTTGAATCTCAAATTATTGGCTTTGAAGAAGAGACGCTTCCAGATTACATCACCGTCAATGAAGACTCTGCGATTGAATACACCAAGAAACGCTCCATTTATGGTGAACAATCACTGAAATGGAATTGGAAAAGTGGCGATGAGTTACACATCGATCACACCTTCAACTACTACACTCCAGAAGAGTCGTTCCGCGCCTTTGGCCGTGGCGCATCTTCTGTCTTCTCCCTATGGGTTTACAATGAAAAAGCCAGCGATGGCGAGTTGAAATTTGAGTTTGGCTCAAGTAGCAGTAACTTCACAATGAAACTTAATTTCACGGGTTGGCGCACTGTTGGTTTGGCGTTCCATCGTGATATGCAAGGGTCGCCTTCTGCAAAAATGAAAGGTCTGACAGTGACGGCGCAAAACTCTGAGGAGGGAGGCGAAGTCTACATCGACCGTATGATGGTGAGCTTGGATGATATTCGTTATCAATGGTCGGACGATATGGTCACGACTAAGATTACGCTACCTGAAATTGACTATGAGTTGCCAAGTGAATTGCCAGAGCCAACAGAGCAAGAATTGGCGGCACTCGATAGAATTAAAACGGAATTGATTGATTACCATGTGGCTAACATGGGATCTGGCAAACGTGTTATCGAAGAGATCCGTAATCAGTACGACAAGTACAATTTACGCAAAGAAGATGGCGTAATTACGGGTGCTCACTTACTGACTCAGAATCAGATTAAAATCTATTTGCCAGAACATCTCAACGAAACTGATGCTGCTTACGTTGGTGAATATCAGCGCTTACGTAGTTATGCCGAGTTGATGGAGCGTGTTGCCCGTCTTTGGAAAGTCACCAAAGATCCAGAAATCAAGCAAGAAATGCATGACAAATACATGCTAATGACCGAGCACCTATTGGATCAAGGTTTCCAAAAAGGAGCGAGCTTGGTGGCAACGCACCACTGGGGTTACCCAACACGTGGTTGGTACGCTTCTGTGTTATTAATGGAAGAGCCGATGCGTGAAGCTGGGCTATTAGAGCCAATTCACGATTCATTGATGTGGTTCTCACGTGAATTTAGAGAGCGTGGATTTGCCATGAAGGTCGGGCCGAAAAGTTCAGATATGGACTATTACAACACCTTGCTATTGGCGCAAATGATCATGTTGCTGCTTGAAGATGATGTAAAAGAGCGCGTTGCCTTGTATCACAAATTCTCTGGTTTTATTTCCGGTAACTTAGCGCAAACACCTGTGGGTTATGCGGATGGTTTCCGACCAGATGGTACAGCATGGCGACACCGTGGTAACTACCCTGGCTACTCATTTGCGGCATTACGCTTTGCATCATTTGGTGCCTATTTGTTGCGTGAATCGCCATTTGAGCTGTCTCAAGAGTCGCGTGATTACCTCAAGCACGCCATGATGTCGGCGCGTATTTACAGTAACCCTAACCCAGGGGTTGGTACTAATGGTCGTCGTCCTTTCTTTGGCGTGTCTATTGAGAGAGTCGCGAACGGTTATGAGTGGCTCGCAAAAGCGGGGGTTCATGGTGAAGGCTTTGATAGAGAACTTGCTCAAGCTTACCTGCGAATTACGGATAAATCCGCAGAAGAAGGGAAAGCAATTTTTGGTGCTGACGTCGCACCAGAAGCTCACCCACAAGGTGCGTATACGTATAACTACGCCGCAATGGGAATTTATCGCTTCCAAGACAAGATGGTCACAATGAAAGGCTGGAACCGCTATGTTTGGTCTTCTGAGATCTATCAAAAAGCCAACCGCTTTGGTCGTTACCAAAGTCATGGCAGCGTGCAGATCCACAAGTGGGGTGATGAGAAAGAGTATGGTTTTTATGAGGACGGTTGGGACTGGAACCGCATGCCTGGTGCAACAACCATCCACTTACCATGGGAGCTGTTAAATTCACCTCGTGAGCACACGACCATGTTGCACAATGAATCCCGATTCAATGGGGCAACCGATCTAAAAGGCCAATATGGTGCGTTTGGTTTTACCCTAGAAAACCCAACACGTTGGCCTGAGTTTATCGACCCAAGCTTTACGGCGAAGAAGTCGGTGTTTAGTTTTGATAATCGCCTGATTTTGGTCGGCAGCAATATTAGTAATGGTCGCTCTGCTTACAATACTGAAACGACGTTGTTCCAGCACGGTTTAACGGATAAAACGCAAAGTATGTACGTGAATGGTGAGCTCATCACCGACTTCCCATATGAAGCGACCCTTTCTCAAGGGGATTGGGTCATTGATGGGATGGGGAATGGTTATTATGTGGTCAAAGGTGGGGATGTCCATGTACGACGTCAGCACCAAGAGTCACTTGATAACCAGCGAATGAAACCCACAGAAGGCAGCTTCTCATCTGCGTGGATTGACCATGGTAAAGCACCGAAGGGTGAGGAGTATGAATATATAGTGATTCTTGATGCGACGCCTGAAAAAATGGCTGAAGTTGCAAAAGAAATGACCTATTCACCGAGCCAACCATACGAAGTGATACGTAAAGATGGTAATGCGCATATTGTTCATGACAAAGAAACTGGCGTAACCGGTTATACCGCTTTCGGTTTTGTCCGCACGAACGATAAATGGGTACGTGCAATCAGCACGTCTGCGGTGGTCATGGCAAAAGGTGAAGATGACAAGCTGGCGCTTAGTGTCGCAAACCCAGATTTGAACATGGAACGACACACATTAAGTCGAGTCGCGCCTGTAGCGGTCACCTTGATCGGGGCTTGGCAACTGAGTGAGCCTATGGATAACGTGACATTGCGCCGTAAAGGGCCAACCACGGTTGTAAGCGTAAACTGTAAAGATGGGCTGCCTGTTCAAATTGATTTGATTAAGCAATAAGCAACAAATAGCAGTTAGAAAACACAATGTAATCATCAAAATAGCTTCCTTTGGAGGCTATTTTTTTTGCTTACGAGATCTGAATAACACATTTTCAATAACTATCATTTCCAGATCACACATTTCGCTATGAAAGCTAATCGAATAAGTGTGAAAGCTCGTATAATGCAATCAAAAGCAAGTGAAAGTATGGTCGTGTCAGTTGATCATGAAATAATTTAGCGGAAGAGAAATATATGAAGTTTAGAAAAAGTGCCCTAGCAGTAGTGGTGATGACAGCCTTAATGGGTTGCTCTGAAGACAATATGGATATTGGTGAAGGTAATAATACCTATCCTCCACGCGCAACAGAAGTGTCTAGTCCGGCGTTGAACGTAGGGGAGAGAGTAGAAGGGGTCTATACCTATTTTGACCCGAACCCAGAAGCGAGACCAGAAGCAGATAGCCGTTACCAATGGGTTAATGAATTGGACGAAGTGCTGGGCACTGAACGAGAGCTTCTACTAATGAATGCTCATAAAGGTGACATGGTTCAATTTTGTGTGACTCCGGTAGCACGTGGTTCAGTGAACAGTGTCGGTGAAGAAGTTTGTAGTAGCGCAAGAGAAGTGAGTGAGCCACTCGGTGAAGAACCAGAAGCGAGCAACGTTGTGCTAGATAACACGGATCCTGCTATCGGTGATACGGTGACGGGCAGCTATGACTACTTCCATCCAGAAGATATTCCGGAAGGAAACAGTGTGCTGGAATGGCAAGCGAACATGACGCCCATTGCGGATGAAACATCAGCAACGATTACTTTGACTGCCGAAAACTCAGAAAATAAAGCGATTCGCTTCTGTGTCACGCCAAAGACTCAGCAAAATGTGCCTATTATTGGTCAGCAAGTGTGTTCTGATGCCACAGGCATTATTGTACCCGTACCAGGATCGGCGCCAGAGGCGAGAACGGTTGTTGCGGGTGGTGAACCTTACGTTGGCGCACGAGTAACGGGCAGTTACGAGTTCCATGATGAAGATGGTGATAAAGAAGGCCAATCGACGTATCAGTGGCAACGAAATAGTACCGCGATTGATGGTGCGACGGATCTTTCTTATAACGTCGTCGATCTCGATGACAAAACTCGATTGTCATTCTGTGTGACACCAGTATCCGCAATCGGTACTCCAACGCATGGCGCAGAAACGTGTGCTCCGATGGATGAAGATATTTCGGTTAAACTAGAGACGCCTCCGACAGCAACCGATGTGGCGTTTACCGGGACTCAAGAAGTGGGCGAGACGATCGTAGGTACTTATACCTATGTTCAAGCGGATGATGCCCCTGAAGGCGACACTGTCGCGTTTTGGGAAATTGGCGGTGTACCACTAGACGATTGCACTAGCTCAACAAGCTGCGAGCTGACAGTGACACAAGAGCATGTGGGTAACTCTCTGATGTTCTGTGTCGAACCTAAAACTCAACTTGGCACGCCATCTGATACCAGTTTCTGCTCTGCACCTGCAGACGCAATGGGCATCGTTTTGACTGGCGCGCTTGAGTATGACAAAGAGCTCACTGCTGTGGTTCATGGCTATCAAGAGTCGGCATCAACGGGCGTTTGGAATGTTGCGACAGACAATCAAAATGGCCCTGCGGGTGATAGCGCTGGTACCGAGCAGCACACAGGCAATATCTATAAGATCGGCTTGCGAGATAACGTCACCGATTCAAACGGTAATAGCGTGATTGATGACTACGACTGGCTTGCTGACGGCACTCAAACCGTCGATGTTCGTAACTTCGTTGGCAAAAATGTTAATTACTGTCTTACGACCGAGTTTGGTGAGCGCTGCGTATCAAGTGCTGCTGCAAAAGGTGTGACTGGTGGTCTTTACTTTGACGCGGCTGATGCAACTAAACGTGGCATCGAACCTATTCGTGAGATGGAGATTGGTGCGCTTGCCTACCACCGTCCACTGTCTGTCGCCGAAACAAAGCTGAAAGATCAAGCAAACTTAGGGGCATTGATTCCAGATGCCCATGCTTCTGAAACCATCAATGGTATTGAATGGGCGCTTTATAATCACGTTGGTCTAGATACTGATCCTCAGATAGTCAAAGCTTGCCGCAATTTATACACTGAAAATAGCCAATGGTATTTGCCGATGGGGACGAGAAGTACTGTCTACAGCAATAACTTTTATGAGAGCAGTGGTAATGCGGGCGTGCCTGAATTCACGAACAAGCTTGACGGGATGATTGATTTGACGACAACAATGATCAGCGCTAATGGCGATACCAATTACCAAATGGGTCCGGTAACGGGTTGGCCAGTCAGTACAAGTGCAAATGCAGGCTCTGATCGTAGAATCTATACCAATGCCACTAGACGTACTGACCCAGGTCATGCTCAAGATGGAAACTTCTATGCGCTACGTTTTTATGTTGGTGCATCAGGTAGTAATACACAGACAACGACGGTCGATACGGCTGGTTACGTGACTTGTGTGAAAGTACGTTAGTGTTCAGCTAAATTCGCGGTTAATCGCAACCGTTCATTTGGTGCAGTATTCAAGAAAGAGCAGGTATTTATCTGCTCTTTTTTGTTTTCCCTCTCTTCTTGTTGTCGCACTTCGCTAGATTCGATATGTTTATTCCTTGTTGATAAAACGAAAAAGGAAGAACGCTGATGAAGCTAGTTTCCCCTTCCATGAAATTCGAAGCGGCTTTTAGTGAGTTTTATAGCGATTTCTCAAAGCATGATGTGAGCAACAGTGATTATTACCGTGAGGGCGTGCTGGACTTCTCTGGTTATGTGCAACGCTTGTTGGACGAAGCTCAAGGCGTGAACTTAAAGCAAGGGTATGTGCCCTGCAGTCATTTTTGGTTCGTGAATCAAGGCACTATTGTGGGTGCCATTCGGATTCGGCATCGCATTGACACGCCATTCCTTTCGCTTGAAGCTGGGCACATCGGGTATGATATAGCGCCAAGATTCAGGGGAGAGGGTTAGGTAAGCGTATGTTGGCTGAAGCTTTACCTAACGCGCGGCAGCTTGGCTTGACCCAAGTAATGATCACCGCAGATGAAGACAATATGGCGTCTCGCGGTGTAATTGAAGCCAATGGCGGGGTATTGCAGGATATAGTGATGGGCAAGGTTTTTCCTCATCTTTTGGCAAGATATTGGCTGAGCTGCAACAAATCATCATCAAGCCTGCTCTGAGTAGAAGACTGTTGACTGGCATTAGGGAGAGCAATGGATATTACTATTACGACTAACCCGTCCGATGAAGATGTCGCGGATATTAGAAACGGCGTGATTGCCCACAATGTGGCGCATTTAGGGGATGTGTTTTTTACTGAGTTTGCGTGTTTCACGTATTATGAAAATGGCACCAAATCGGGTGGTCTGACGGCTGAGATTTTGGGTCAATGGCTGAGTATTAAATTTCTTTGGGTTGATGATGGCGCTAAAGGGAAGGGAATTGGTAGTCAGTTACTGAATGAAGCGGAACAATTCGCTAAAGAGCACCATTGCCATTCCAGTTTGCTAGATACCTTTAGTTTTCAGGCGAGACCGTTTTATGAGCGCCATGGCTACCAGGTAAAAATGACATTACACGAGCACCCTTTTTTGTCGAATGAACGATATTTCTTAACGAAAGCATTGAAATAAACAAAGCGTTAAAATCACATGCACTGAGTAAATAGCACGCGAGTCAAGGTGGAATAAAAAGCCAGAACATTTGCCTGGCATCTTAAGGAAATTAACGCTGGGGGCTTTAGGCTTTTTTTGCGTTATGCGCGTAGTTTAAACTTGGTGCCGTCGAATTTTAGTAAGGACAGCAGTTCTTTAGCGTTACTGGTGCCAAGCTCATCAAATTTTATTCCATAGCCATTGTAGTGGTTGGATTTTTGGACATTACAAATTGGGCCTGATAATGCTGGGAATGAGCGCCCCTTATGGTTTCGGATTGCACGACAAGTGTAACAGGCTCTCCAATCGTCAGGTGTTTGCTTAATGCTGGCAGAATAAATCGACAGCCACTTTTCGACATGTCGCGGACTTCACAGCGAACACGCCTTTCTCCCACTTCTAGCATGGCGCCTAAATTCACCTCATAGCGTGCTTCTTTACGTAAATTTGTGATGGTCATTGATTGGGGAATGCTCAGTACCAACATCGAGACGGGCTCATCAATGATGTGTAGCAATTGCGAGCGAAACTGTACTACACCCCCTTCACCGCGTTGTGAAATAGCGCGAACGATCAACCAGAACCCCTCTTGATAGAAGTCTTTGAGGTCAGATTCAGAAATACGCGGCATTTCCAGTAAAATTCGGTGATCAGAATGGGCACCAATGAACTTAGAGGCGCAACGAAAAGACGTGCCAACAGGGGTTGTGACAGTAAGTGTGACGTCACTACCGTGTTCTATCATGGCTAAAGCGTCTGTGCTATTTAAGGTGTGCGTGCTGCGCGGAGGCGTACTTGGGCTTGTTTTTTTAGTATTTGTTAGCGTCACTGCTCGTTAATTCCTGACGTTTAGTTTTTGGGCACCGATTATAATAGGACTGCGTGTTAGCGAAGTCTGAATCAAGCTAGGCCTGATTTTAGTTAGGGCGGATGCTGGCGAAATATTAGGGGCACATCTCATCAGATGCAATGAAAAAACCACAACAACAGTCAAAATATTGACTTAGTTGTCAATTTTGTCACTTTATTTAATATTTCATAGCTTTAACCATAAATTTTGTAGTGTGTAATCTCACGCAGTTAGGCGTATGCTCAATTGAGAACCATTGAATTGCAGAGAGATTGATTATGAATTCTATTGCCTTTTTTAGTGCCAAATCTTATGACCAAGCATCGTTCAGTAAAGTTAATCAAGCGTTTGACTTTGATTTGCACTTTCACGACTTTAGGCTGACCCCAAAAACCGCCAAAATGGCACGCGGCAGTGAGGTCGTGTGTGCGTTTGTTAATGACGACTTGTCGCGAGAGGTGTTAGTTGAGCTCAAATCTGAAGGTGTGAAGTTGGTGGCTATGCGATGTGCGGGGTTTGATAAAGTTGACTTATTAGCCGCGAAAGAGCTTGGACTGCAAGTGGTGCGGGTTCCTGCCTATTCACCTGAAGCCGTAGCAGAGCATGCTGTTGGTCTTATGATGACGCTAAACCGACGCTTTCACAAAGCGTATCAACGCACCCGAGATGCAAATTTTTCCCTGGATGGGTTGGTTGGGTTTAATTTGCATGGCAAAACGGCGGGTATTATCGGTACTGGTAAAATTGGCATTGCGACCATGCGCATTTTAAAGGGGTTTGGTATGAAACTGCTGTGCTTTGACCCCTACGAAAACCCGGCAGCTCTTGAGCTTGGCGCAACGTATTGTAGTAAAGATGCCTTATTTAAAGCCTGTGATGTCATCTCTTTACATTGCCCAATGACAGAAGATAATTTTCACCTCTTAAATGAACAGGCCTTCAATTCAATGAAGGCGGGAGTCATGATCATTAATACCAGCAGAGGAGAATTGTTGGATTCTTCGGCGGCTATCGAAGCACTCAAATCTGGAAGAATTGGTTCACTTGGGTTAGATGTGTACGATAATGAAAAAGACCTTTTCTTCCAAGATAAGTCTAACGACGTCATTGTTGATGATGTGTTTAGGCGTTTATCAGCCTGCCACAATGTTTTATTTACAGGGCACCAAGCTTTCCTCACTCATGAAGCACTAGAGAGCATTGCAGAGACCACATTAAATAATGTCGGTTGCTTTATGACCAATGAATTGTCGGGCAATGAATTAGTATCGGCTTAATCTCGCAAATTTATGAGTGTGTGACATCGCATTGAGCTCTTGAGGCAGTGGTCGAGAGCTCTAATTGCCTCGATCACCGCTTTGCGAGTCCCTCCTTTCTGTTATTTCTCTCACCCATCACTTGGCTGGGATTCATTCTTGATGTTTATAAATGTATTGAAAATCTAGCGTAGTGTATATATCATGACCTGAAATCATTAATGAGGTCTATTATGAACGAGAGCGCTAAAAATGAGTTTGGTAGGTTATTGGTTAATCAAGACGCGCTATTGGAGGTTCTCTCTAAAAGTCATGGGTCGTTGACAGACTATCCGGAACTTCAGGAATACTTAGCGCGTAAGAACCCTAACGTCGCGCAGTACTCTAAAGCATTACGAGAAGGCGAATTTACTAGGCAAGAATACCTCGATGAGATTGGCGAACGACTCAATTGGCTTGCTTACGAGTTACAATCTCATATTGATATGGAATTTTTGGTGAATCGTGTCGCGTCAATTGTTGGGGACGATCTCAATAAGATTAAAACACTAACAATTGAAGATATTGGAGCAGATTGCTTATCAAAATTAGTCAACCTGATTGGTCATGCGGTTTATTCTACGCAGCAAACAAAACCAAGTTATCCGTTTCTTGCCACTAAAGGGCAGGTTGACCATCTGTTCTGGAAACAGTCGCATATTGCTTATGATGCTTGGGTTGACGGTTATCAAAGTCACTACAAGTTAACCAATTACTGCCAGGATCAACTGGATTGTAAAGCACCACAAAGTTCTGTTCGTTTCTTCCGTCAATTTGGTGATCCTCGTGACATTGCTGAGTGGCGAGAATACGCGGGCTTTACGTTTGAAGCGAGTAACTAAACGCGGGATTAATCGGTGTTTTCTACGATGAAAGTGCAATGGAAGTGCACTGAATCCAAAGCTCTAATTCATGCTCCCAAAAAATAAAAAGCCCCAGCAACCCGCCAAGTGTTTTATGATGCGTTCCTATTCATACTGTCACGTCACTCGATGACCCTTATACTTAATGGATTCTTTGAACTTTCCGATAGATGGACCAGTCAGGGTCATTACACTACAAACAACGGTGCGTATCTTATCCTTGATCGTTCAAGGAGCCGTTTCCGCCAACTAGGTCTCTTTGGATAAATAGGTAGCAAGTTTTATGATTGAAAAATCGCTTTCTAAAGAATTATCAATAAATGAAGGAGAATGGACGGACCTCCCGAATGGAAGCGTGTTGTGGATTCCCAATTTTATTAACCCACTGGAATCGAACAGTGTGTTTGATGCGCTTTATCATGACTTAACGTGGCGAGAAGATAAAGTTCTGATGTTTGGTAAGCGGGTAACGATTCCTCGCTTACAAGCATGGTATGGCGACGCGAGCTATCAGTATTCGAATTTAAAACTGGATCCTCTTCCTTGGATTGATGTACTACAAGACTTACGCCATCGTTGCGAAACGGTGGCTGAGTGTCCATTTAACTCCGTCCTCGCGAATCTATATCGGACAGGTCAAGATTCGAATGGATGGCACAGCGATAATGAACCTGAACTCGGAGAGCAACCTGTGATTGCGTCGTTAAGCTTTGGCGCAACTCGTCGATTTTCCTTAAAACATAATGCCACTAAACAAAAAGTTATTATTGACTTGCCTGCTGGTAGTTTACTGGTCATGGCAGGGGAGTTACAACGTCACTGGAAGCATTGTGTTCCAAAGACAGCTCGATATGTTGACCCCAGAATTAACCTTACTTTTCGCCAAATATACAAATAAAAAAGCGTCTGCTATTTAGCTAGACGCTTTGATTACATTTCTTTTTCCCCAATAGCGAGGGATTATATCTTGTCAGAGCTACGGGGAGATACGCGGCGAGCTACTGGCTTTTTGGCCGCAGCTTTTTTGGCCGCAGGTTTTTTTGTCGCCGTTTTGGTTGCCGACTTAGTCGCAGTTTTTTTGGCTGTCACTTTACGAACTGGCTTTTTCACTGGAGCCATTTTCTTTTCAATCTCAGCTTTTGCTTTTACAAAACGCTCTGGAAGGATTTGCGTTGCAAATACATCTTCTACTGTTTCTGCGCGTTTGATTAGCTCAGCTTCACCGTCTTTAACCAGTACCGTTGCAGGGCGTGGTAGCGAGTTGAACTGGCTTGCTTGAGACTCTGCGTAGTGACCCACATCCATAATAGCCAGTACGTCGTTTGGTACCAGCTTAGGCATGCGTGCGCCGCTTTCCCAAATAGATGGGATGCAGATAGGGCCTGCGATTTCAGTGGTTCTATCAACAAGCGGTTGTGTCATCTTGTTCGCTGGAAGTACTGGGTTCTTAGACTCTTGAGATTCCACTAGCGTTGCTAGGTAAGTCGACGCGTCCACCATGGTGTACGTGTAATCCATCTCTTGGTCATCTTTTACCACGTAGACAGACGTTAGCAGTGTACCGATGTTACCTGCAATGTAACGGCCAGGCTCAAGCCACAGTTGTGGCACTTCAAAGCCTTCTTTGTTGAACTCTTCAAGCATACTCAGGCACAGACGATTTTCGCGTAGTCTTCGATAGTATTTGAGTTCATCATATGCTCTTTGCTGCGACACTCTGGCTCACGCTCACGTGGCCAACCGCCGCCTAGGTCACATTGGAAAGGTTGCACGCCACACTCACGAGAGATCTCAATGATGTTACGTGCGTATTCGCGGTAAAGCGCATCCCAACCTTCAGGCTGCTTAGAGAAGCGACCTAGGTGAGTGTGGAAACCGTAGAATTCAAATACATCGATTTCTTTCACGCGGTTAACAATCTTCTTCGCTTCTTCTTTAAGAAGGCCGAATTTGATCCATTTCATCGCGCCGATGAAGTTAGGGAACGGGTAAGCATCTGGTTCGAAGTCGTTAAAGAAATCGTCAGGGATCACTTTTAGGCGAACCGCGATGCGAACTTTTTCAGTTGGCTTCACGTCGCGAGCAATACGCTCAACAATTTCAATTTCTTCGTAAGAATCTAGGTGAACCGCGTAGCCGTATTCAATCGCTTTACGGATAGCAAGCTCAGGCTTAACCGTGCCGTTAAGTGCAATCGTTTTTGGATCCGCGCCAGCGTAGTGAGTCGCTTCCACTTCACCAGGACCAAAACAGTCACCGCCTACGCCTTCTTCGTTACAAATAGCACGAACCGCGAAGTTAGTGTTTGATTTGATAGCAAACATAACGTTTACAGGCTTTGGCCAGTAGTTGCCGAAAGCGTTCTTAACACGACGTAGGTTGTTACGCAGTGTGTCTTCGCTTAGCACGAAAAGCGGGCTACCGTATTGCTCGATAAGATCAGAGGCTTTGCAACCGCCGATGTATAGGTCGTCGCCTTGAGTGGTGAGCTCGTCAGTAGGAGTAAGAATATTATCAAGACGTTCAGCGTAGTTCATATTTGCTTTGTGTTCTTTAAGAAGCTGCTGTTGTTCTTCTAGGACAATGCTTAAGTGGTTTACCGATTCTGCTAAACGATCTTGATGCTTCATATGCTGCCTCTGTCGAATTGGAGTTCAAATTCATTATTGATTTAACTGCTGACAATTCTAGCGATTATCTGTATTAGCAACATGTCACTCAGCGTCAAAATAACTTACTCACTCCGAGTTTTCTTGTTACTAAAATGTTGGGCCTGCCATCATTTGGGCTTATGAGTTGTATTTTATGTGCATTGTATTTGAGTATTTTACTTACATTGTAACGGTATCTTGTATACGTTATACCTTTGTAACTCAGTGCTCTCTGAGTTATGGTGATTTTTGTCGCTAACATCTTATATTCTTATGTATGTCAAATTTCCAACCCGATTTAGATCACAAATACGTTACATTTCGTTCAATAATATTGACGCTGGGTGACGTTACTCTCGCAGTCTATTCGATTAAATTGCAACCACTCTCTTGAAGTGCTCAACGGATTCCTAACTTCAATTGAAGGCAATTGGCCAGTTTAAGGCTAAACGAATTAACTACAGTGCCTAGCCACTGAATCTTTATGAGGTAATGACTATGTCTTTTGATATCAATAACGCTAAAGGTGTATTCGCGACAGTGGATGCTGCGATTGAAGCAACTCACAAAGCTCAAGTAGAATTTTACGCAACGTCGACAAAAGAAAGCCGCGAAGCCATCCTGACTGCCATTCGTGGAGCAGTATTGGCGCGTGCAGAAGACTTTGCAAAAATGGTTCGTGAAGAAACAAAGCTAGGCCGTGTAGAAGAAAAAGTGGCGAAGCATCAATTGGCGGCGCTAAAAACACCGGGTACAGAAGTACTAGAAACGAAAGTATGGTCAGGTGATCACGGTATCTCTCTAGAAGAGCGTGCACCATACGGGGTGATTGGCGCAGTGACGCCAGTGACTAACCCAACAGAAACGATCATTAACAACGCTATCTCTATGCTTGCGTCTGGTAATGCGGTCACGTTCAACGTTCACCCATCTTCAAAAGTGGTTTCAGCGGTGATGATCGACATGCTAAACAAGACGATCGTTGAAGCGGGCGGCCCTGCTAACCTCATTACGATGGTAAAAGAGCCTACGCTAGAAACATTGAATGAGATTGCTAAATCGCCACTTATCAACATGCTCGTTGGCACGGGTGGCCCTGGTCTAGTAAAAGCGATTCTACAATCTGGTAAGAAAGGTATCGGTGCTGGCGCGGGTAACCCACCCGTCATCGTAGACGCTTCTGCTAACTTAGACCTAGCAGCGGCTGGTGTATACGGCGGCGCTTCATTTGACAACAATCTACTATGTATTGGTGAGAAAGAAGTTTTCGTTGAAGATTCAGTGGCTGATGAGTTCCTAGCGAAACTCGAAGCAACAGGCGCTTATGTACTTTCTGCAGAAGAAGCCGAGAAGTTAACTTCTGAAATTCTAACGATGGATGAAATCGATGGTGCTAAGCCTTGTACCGCTCAAGAAATTGCACGCGTATGGCACCCAGTTAAAGAGCACGTTGGCCAAGATGCTAGTGATATTTTGAAATCTATCGGTATAGAGTCTGAAACTCGCCTTGCAGTTATGGTGGTAGAGAACGATCACCCACTGGTGCACGTTGAGCAAATGATGCCAGTACTTCCAGTGGTTCGTTGTGCCAATATCGACGAAGCTATCGAGCGCGCAGTCGCGGCAGAGCGTGGCAACAAGCACTCTTCTTGTATCTACTCAGGTAACATTGAGAATGTGACTAAATTTGGTCGCGCAATCAACACAACTATCTTCGCTCACAACGGCCCAACATTATCTGGTGTTGGTTACAACGCAGAAGGTACGTCAACGTTCACAATCGCAGGCCCTACTGGCGAAGGTATCACCAACGCGCTGTCTTACACACGTGCCCGTCGTTTTGCTATCGCTCAAGGCGGTCTACGTATCGTTTAATCGATAACAATGTAGAATTTCATCGACTCTTCCCAAGCGATGACATACCAAAGCCGAGCGAAAGCTCGGCTTTTTTTACGTTATGGGACGGTAGGAGTTAAGGAAGGCGGCATTCCGCTATGAGCAAGCAAAGGCTATGAATCTTCTGAAATAGGTTAGCACGCCAGTGCTAACCAGTATTTTTTGGACGCGAGAATGACTATTCACCCAATGACGTCGATGCACGGCGTCGGTCTGACGCGCCGTAAATTTTACCGTCTTTTAGCTCAATGGCATTCAGCCCACTCACAACAGGAATAACGTGAACCTTGTATCCCATCTCAGTAAATTCAGGCACAAGTGATTCAGCAAAAGTGCGTTTTTCAACCAATAGCCCAGTTGGGTTGTAAGGTTTGGTTCGGTCAATCTTGGTGCCGTATTGAATATTGGGTAAGTCGATAGCGGCTTGAGCTGACAGATCCCAATCTAACACCCCCACAATGGTTTTCAGTACGTAGCCAGGGATCTGTGAACTACCTGGGCTACCAACAACCAATCTTAGTTTGCCGTCTGGATCCATCACCATAAGAGGGGTGATGGCTGATCGTGGGCGTTTACCTGCTTCAATGGCATTTTGAACTGGCTTACCATTAAGCGTTGGGATAGAAGAAAAATTGGCCATTTGCGCATTGAGTAATACACCATCAACCATCACACCCGAACCCATCCCGGTGCCAACAGTACTGGTCATGGCTATGGCATTGCCTTCACTATCGACAATCGATATATGCCCGGTATCTTGGCTTTCAAATCCTTCATGATTAGCAGGAACCGTATCGCTCACCTTTCCAGGTGTGATGTCTTTGGATTTCCCTGCGCCTTCTTCTGGGATCATTTCATAGCGGTCATCGATGTAACCCTCGGCTAGCAGCTCTTTTACTGGTGTATCGACATAGCTAGGATCCCCGGCGTAGGCGATGCGATCTTCTTTTGCAAGTCGCATGGCTTCAACCATCAGTCGCCATGGTTCGGCATTGGTATAGGGCATATTGGCAATGTCGGACTTTTCCAACATATCCAGAGATTGAGAAACCAATACTCCCCCTGAGGCAGGGTAACCAAAGGAGACGATGTCGTGCCCACGGTAACTGGATTTCACAATATCGCGCTGCTTCACTTTGTAGTCGGTGAAGTCTTTTAGGGTGAGCTTGCTCTCGTTGTCTTTGAGGCGAGCGTTGACGGTGTCGACGATATGCTGTCCAAGTGCACCTTGGTACATGTAACTGTCACCTTCAGCGGCAATCTTTTTCAGTGTTGCCGCCATTTTTGGGTTGGTCATTTTCGTGCTAGGTTGGGCGTATTTCTTTATCGTCCCAATACAGCGTCTTGATTTCTGGGTCATGAATGAGTCGCGTTTTCTCTCGGACCACAATGTCATAGGTATAGCTGTTCATCGCGTAGCCATTTTCAGCGTAGTTGATGGCGGGTTGTACCAATTGTTGCCAATCGAGTTTGCCATGTTCCTTGTGCGTGCGGTAAAGCAGTTTGAGCGTGCCAGGAATCGCGACAGAACGTGGCCCAAGAATATCATTACGGCTGATGGCTTGACCATTGCTGTCTAAAAACATATCCGGCGTTGCACTGGCGGGCGCCGCATCACGGCCGTCGTAAGCGGTGAAGCTTTTGTTTTTATTGTCATAGTAAAGAGCAAACGTGCCGCCACCAATGCCGGTCATATCCGGTTCGACCACACCCATGACAAGCTGCATGGCGACCATTGCATCAATCGCATTGCCCCCTTGTTTCAAAATAGAATAGCCAGTACTCGTGACATAAGGGTTGGTGGCGCTCACCATAAATTTGTCACCTTCACTATTCGGCAAGGTGGGAAAGGGAGCAGGTTTTGCTATCACGGCACTAGAAACGATAGACAAAAGAAGAAGGCTTCGTACAGACATGTAGACCTCAAATAAACGCGTGTGGATAGTTATTAGGCTAGTGGATATGAGTAACATATCCAGTCACGATGAAGTTAAAGTAATGTCAGAGAATGTGCCGAACTTTGTGAAAATACAGTGAATGACAATGCTAAATAACCGTGGTTTATAGGTAAGTGTTAAAAAAGAAATAGAGCGTAATAGATACCGAGCTAAATATAACAAAGCGTCGTACGATAATTTGAGGTACTCGTTGCGAGAAATGCGCAGCAAAATACCCACCGGTCAGTGTACCGAGCATCACAGCAATACCAGAATACCAATCAAGTAAGTCAGAAAAGATGAAAATGATAATGGCCATTGCCGATGCACAAGTCGAGATAAGCAGCTTAAGGCCGTTCATTAAGTTGATATCTCGGTACCCAGCAATGGCTAAATAACTGAGCCCAATGACACCTAATCCCGCGTTAAAAAAACCGCCAAATACGCCGACACAGAATAGAAACAGCGATAAAAAAAGCGCAATGAAACCAGTATGGTTGCTACCTTTGGATATTCGCTGCAGTGCTTGGTTAGCTTTCTCGCCAAAAATAAAAAGTAATGTCGCAGCAAGCAATAACCAAGGTACCGCGTATAAGAATTGTTGCTCACTGGTGTAAATCAAAAGTAAGCTACCACTGAATCCCCCCATTATACTGAGTAGGATGATCTTAAGTAGGTTAGCCCGATCTTTCAGTATTTCACGGCGAAAAGCGAAGGTCCCACTTAAGTAGCCCGCACACGAGGCAAAGGTATTGGTGGCATTGGCAATAATCGGCGGAACGCCGACAAAAATTAACGCCGGGAAGGTAATAAAACTGCCACCACCCGCAATTGAATTAAGTACCCCGCCAAAAATACCTGCGATAAAGAGTAACAGAAGCTGCAGTATATCCAGTGACATAATCAGGGCACCTAAATGGGGGAAGAAACAACTTATTAACAATACGGGATTTTATTTCGGTAGGCAATGGGGTGACGAAGTGAATGAGATCCGGATGCTCTGTGTTGCATTATTAGCAGGCGATGCGCTCTATTTGACCGACAAATGCCATCATGGGAATTAGCGCTCTATAAATACTGGGCATATATAGAGCGTTATTGCTACGAAATACCCATTAGTAATTTAGGTAAGTAGAGGGATATCTGAGGAAAAAAAGTGACAATGAAGACGACGGGAAGGTGTCCGAATGCCAGCAAGGTTATTGTTGGTTTGAAGTATTGATCCAGTCGTAGTTTGCTTATACCTCCCGCCATATACAGCATAGGTGCGCAAGGTGGAGAAACATTACCCAACCCTAAGTTGACACCAACTATTGCAGCGAAATGAATAGGGTGTATCCCTAAAGCCTGAGTAATACAGTAAAAAAATGACCGCTGCCAATATGCTTCCTGAAATGTCATCAACGATCATACCGATCAGCAAAAGCAGAATGTTGATCATAAAGAGAATCACATATTTATTGTCACTAAGGCCCAGCATCGCCTCGGCAAGTTCAGACGGAATCTTTTGCATGATCATTGCTCGACTCATGACAAACAAAAAGAAAAGTACTGCGATGATCGAACCCGTTATGACCGATGCCCTAAGCGCCACACTACCTAGTTGCTTAAACGTCATTCCACGATAGATGAATACACTCACGACGGCGGCATAAACCACTGAAATAGCTGCCGCTTCCGTTGGGGTTGCCATGCCGCTATAAATCACGCCCAAAATGATGATCGGCATTAATAAAGCAAAAGAGGCGTTATACCCGGAGTGCAGAACTTCTTTGAATGACGCAGAAAGTGTCGTCTTGGGTTGAACCATAATACGGTCATTTTTTCTCAACAGTATAAAGTTTAGAATGCAATACCAAATTGCGAGGAAGATACCGGGAATAATGGTTGATAAAAACGCAGCACCGACTGACAAACCGCCCGTTATTGAGAAAATGATCATAGGAATGCTTGGAGGGATTAATAACGCTAACACAGAAGAAGAGGCGACTAAGGCAGTGGCGTACCCCTCTGGATAGCCTTCGCGAATCATTCTGGGTATCATAATTTGACCGATCGCAGCAATGGCTGCCGAAGAGCTTCCCGAAATGGCTCCAAATAAGGCACAAGCTAACACGGTGACCGCCCCAAGCCCGCCTTTCACTCGACCTACTATTGCCGATACAAAGTCCAATATTCGTTCAGAAATGCCGCCCTCCGCCATGATGGATCCTGCCAAAATAAATAGAGGTAAGGCGAGCAACGCAAAACTTGCCGTTGTGTTGTATCCATGTGGTAACAAAAATGCTACGTCGCTGCCAGTAAACCAGCTGAATAATAAAGCCCCAACACCAAATGAAAATGCCACTGGTGTCCCTATGAGTAAAAGTACGACGATGAGGAGAAGCGAAATGAGGAAAGTGATCATATGGATGTCCCTTTATTTTCTGGACCAATATCGCGTGTATCAATATTTTCTTTAAGTGCTTTCATCGCTAATATTGCATTCCATTCACGTAGGGAATTCAGACAGAAATAGGTGAGCATCACGATAAATCCAAATGCCATTGAGGTGCTCCATAAATATCTAGGCCAGCGAAGACTAATGCTAACTCTACCTTTGTCGAAGACACCATAAGCATATTTAACGGCGAAATAGCAAAATACAGTAGCGGCAAAAATACTAATAATAGAAATGATGAATTTAATGATAGACAGTACATATTCATCTTTGACTAATAACTCTACGATACCACCGTATATATGGTCGTTCGTTTTTGTGGCGTATCCCATAGCAGGAAAATAGATCCAGACACCCAATAGGATGGCAACTTCTTCGATGCCCGGAAACGGGGAGTCAAAGAAATAGCGGGTAATCACTTGCGTAAACATTAATATAGATAAGCCAACGGAAGCTATGATTATTTGCATTCGAATTATGGATTCGAGTATCTTTCCCGTGCGCGAATAATTCTGCTCACTCATACACCCTCACTTTAATTACTTCGATGTTATTTAATAGTGCCTGATATGGACTAATAAAAGTCCGATATGATTAAGAGAACACCCATAAGACCCTCAACCATACAAGACTTGTTCATAGTTAGTTCAGTGGAACCAATAAGACAATTCGGGGATCTTATTAATACTGACTAATACTTGGCTATTGCTGGGTGATGGCCGTCACTTTCTTCATAATATCGACACCAACCAGTTTCTCCATTTTTGGCCACTCATTTTTGTAAATAATGCTTTTTGATTTGTTCATTTGGTCATCTGTCAGTTCAACGACTTTGATGCCGGAATCTTTTACTTTTTGTAGGTACCCTTCATCAATGGCTTGTGCTTCATTCCATACCCAAGTCATTGTTTTATCTGCGGCTTGTTGGAATTTCGCTTGTTCATCTGAAGGTAGGTCTTCCCACCAGTCTTTATTGACGAGGAAAAACGCTTGCTCAAAGTAATCTTTGGTTAGGATATAGGTTTCAAGAACATCTCGCATTTGCCAGATTTCAACTGCCGGGGCGGTTGCACGAGCATCGATAACACCGAGTTGTAAAGAGGTGTATAGCTCGCCATATGGGATAGGTACAGCAGCAAAGCCAAGATCATTGAATCGGTCAACCCCAATTTGAACGGTCGCCGTTCTCATCTTGATGCCCTTACCATCTTCGGGGAAGTTTACAGGTACCTTTCCCACACCCTTACGTACGGCAATAGAACCAAAACCAGTCGGGACGATCCCTAACGCATGTAGACCGATGTCATTAAAAATTTCATTATAGATATCTAACATGTCGCCATTTGGACCATAGGCCACTTTGGCGCTTTCCCAGTCATCAACGACGTAGCCTAACCATGTTAAATCGAGGCGGCTATCGAACTCAGAAGCGCCATAGCTAATGGTCATTGGAATCACGCCATCTATGGTTTGTTCGAATTGAGCTTCCCAACCTCCTAGGTCACCGCCGGAATGATAAGAAGGCTTGAACTGAGAGCCTGTCGAGTCGAGGTTAGACATGAAGTTTTGAGCCGTCATGTGGAATATATGATCGGTCGGATAGGATTGAGACAGTATAAAGTCTTTCGCGTATACGGAGGATGTCGCTAATGTTGCTGTCGCTAATGTTGTAATAACGGTCCCCACTAATAATTGAGATAAGGCTTTTTTGGTCGTGTGTAATTGAAACTGCATAGACGTTATCCTTAACATAAATGATATTATGCTTTGCTGTGGTAAAAGGACTAACCCCAATTGGTATTAGGGTTAGTGGTACAGGAACAGCTTAACTTGGGAATGAGAATTTGATGCCTTCACGGACACCGTTTGAAGGCCAACGTTGAGTGATGGTTTTTCTCTTGGTATAAAAGCGGACAGCGTCGGGGCCGTAAGCTCCAAGGTCTCCAAACACGGAACGCTTCCAGCCACCAAAGCTATGGTAGGAAACAGGGATCAAGCAACGGGATATTAATCCCAACCATGCCTACTTCAATATTCTTACTAAAGTATCGTGCGGCCTCACCGTCTCTTGTAAAAATACAAGTGCCATTTCCATATTCATGTTCGTTGACTAAACGCATTGCGTCTTCCATTGAGCTGACACGTACGATTTGAAGCACAGGGCCAAAGATTTCGGCTTGGTAGCTAGACATCTCAGTTGTCACATTATCGATGAGTGTGCCGCCAACGAAATAACCATTTTCGTAACCGTCTACTTGTGTGTGACGACCATCGATTAATATCTTCGCACCTTGCTCTTCAGCGCTGTTGATATGTGCGACCACAGCATCACGGTGCTCAGCACTGATCACAGCACCAAAGTTGGCGCTATTGTCATGGTAAGGACCTACTTTAAGTCCTTCCATTGCCGTTGAGAGTTTATCAATGAGCCTGTCAGCAACGTCATCGCCAATGGCTACGGCGACAGACAGTGCCATACAGCGCTCGCCAGAGGAACCAAAGGCGGCACCAATGAGTTGTTCTACTGCATTATCCAAATCAGCGTCGGGCATGACGATGGCGTGATTCTTTGCGCCGCCTAATGCCTGACAGCGCTTGCCATTATCGGCAGCAGTCTTATAGATGTACTCAGCAACATTCGTGGAACCCACAAAACTAACGGCTTTGATGCGATCATCGGTGAGAAGGGCATTGACCACCTCATGGTCACCATTGACGACATTCATGACGCCATCAGGTAAGCCAGCCTCTTTCAACAACTTAGCGATGAATAGTGGTGCCGAAGGGGCTTTCTCCGAGGGTTTTAAGATAAAACAGTTGCCACATGCAATGGCGATGGGATACATCCACAACGGCACCATGGCAGGAAAGTTGAATGGGGTAATACCTGCGACGACACCGACAGGTGCAAATTCACTCCACGAGTCAATATCAGGTCCCACATTGTTAGAATGTTCTCCTTTGAGCTTTTCAGCGATACCCAGCGTGTATTCAACATTTTCGATACCGCGAGTGAGCTCACCGAGCGCATCATGGCCAATTTTTCCGTGTTCTTGACCAATAAGCTCGCAAATGGTGTCTTTATTTTCATCCAGCAACAGTTTGAAGTTCTGCATGACCTTAACGCGTTTCGTCAGCTGGAGTATCGCGCCATGCTGGAAAGGCATTGGTGGCTTTTTCAATGGCATGTTTTACTGTTTCTAACGAGGCGGCGGCAACCGTATTATCAACGCCACCAGTTGAGGGGTTGTATACTCGAGTATTTCTCTTAGTGAATCAGAGACTAATGCACCACCAATAAAGTGTCCTATATTCGCCATGTCTTTTCCCTTTTAATGTAATTTAGTGATGTGTAATGTAATTTAGTGACGTGCGCCAAAGCGCTATTTAATTGACTTGCTCGATACTTTCGCCAAGCGCATTAACC
Source organism: Vibrio sp. GJ43-1 (assembly GCF_055808835.1). Classification (NCBI taxonomy): domain Bacteria; kingdom Pseudomonadati; phylum Pseudomonadota; class Gammaproteobacteria; order Vibrionales; family Vibrionaceae; genus Vibrio; species Vibrio sp. GJ43-1. The sequence goes on from NZ_CM147885.1 coordinate 848,186, forward strand.
AAAGAATCAATTTCATCAGACGATGACATGAAAGGAATGCCGAGCTGAATAGTGTCGCCGCCAAAGCGGGTATAGAAGCCCTTCTCCCACATCTGCATAGCGATTTCATAGGGTCTATCGGTTGGCATTCGACCAGAGGAGTCGATAGTGAGACCAGCGGCTAGGCCATAATTTCGAATATCCAATATTGAGTTGAGGTTGCCTAATGAATGTACTTTTGATTCAAATTCAGAACTTAACGCTTCAACCTGACTGATCACATTGTTAGATTGAATGTAATCAAGTGTCGCTAAAGCAGCCGCACAGCCGATCGGGTGCGCTGAATATGTGTAGCCATGCGGGAGCTCAATGGCAGATTCAGCTCCGCTGTTATTCATATAGCAGTCATAGATTTCTTGGCGTGCGAGTACCGCCCCTAATGGAAAAACACCGTTGGTAATTTGTTTCGCGGTTGTCATTAGGTCCGGGGTAACGCCAAATGCTTCGGCAGCGCTATAAGCGCCCATGCGTCCAAAGGCGCAAATCACCTCGTCAAAAATGAGCAAGATATCGTGTTCAACGCATATCTCTTTCAGTCTTTCCAGATACCCTGCTGGGGGAGGGATGACGCCTGCTGAGCTAAGCAACAGGTTCAACAATGACTGCTGCAATCGTAGAGCTATCATGCAGTGCGATAATATCAAGCAGCTCATTTGCGAGACTTGCACCATTCTCTGGTTGCCCTTTATTAAAGGTACCAGCGGCCTGCATAGTGTGGCTCAGATGGTCGGTTTCAAGACCCTGCCCGAAGAGTGAACGGTTGCCGACAATGCCCCCAACACTAATGCCGCCATAGTTGACACCATGGTAGCCTTTCATTCGGCCCACAAAGCGCGTTTTTGATGCTTGGCCTTTCTTGCGCCAATACCCTCTGGCAATTTTTAACGCACTTTCAACCGCGTCAGAGCCGCCCGTGGTAAAGAAAACTTTATCGAGCCCATTAGGCATGATTTCAAGTATTCTTTCTGCTAGCTCAAAAGACTTTGCATGCCCAAACTGAAAGCCTGGCGCATAATCCAACGTTTTTAATTGCTTGCTGATGGCATCATTGATTTCGATTACATTATGACCCAGACCGCACGTCCATAAGCCAGAAAGGCTGTCATAGATTTTCCTTCCTTTGTCGTCCGTAAAGTAGTGACCCGATGCTGATGCGAAAATACGTGGATTGTTTTTGAATTCTCTATTGCTCGAAAAAGGCATCCAATGAGCGTCAAATTGAGATTGGGTCAATGACATAGTGTGTCTCCCTGTTTTATGTTGGTTTCTATGACAGCAATCTACACACGACGAAATAGGAGATAAATCACCAATTACGAAACCTTACGTTAACAATGTGTAAACATGCGGCCATTTGGTGCTACATTATCCCCATTCAAAATGGATGGATATTCCCCTCATGAGCAGAGATTATTTTAGGCAGTTAGCCAATATGGACTTAAGAACGATGAGAATTTTCTGCAAAGTGGTGGAATTGTCGGGCTTTACTCAGGCGGCGGGCGAACTCAATATTAGTCGCTCAGCGGTCAGTATTGCTATTTCGGACTTAGAGACCAGAACGGGACTTCACCTTTGTAATCGGGGGCGAGGAGGTTTCTCTTTGACGAGTGAAGGGGAGCAATTTTATTCACACGTTCAGGATCTGCAAATGTCGATTTCAAATTTTTGCAGTGAAGTGAACCGAATACATAATAAAGCGGCAGGTGAGATCTATCTTGGAATTACCGATAATTTTATTAACCATAAAAAAATGGTTATTACGGACATGATTACTCAGATGCGAGATAGATTTCCAGATGTGGCGGTTCATTTGCAAATGATGCCATCGAAAAAGGTGGAGATTGATCTGCGTAATAATTTATTGAATGTTGGTGTTATTCAGGTAGGAAAGAAGGTCGATTGCTTTGATTATTTCCCGCTCTATTCTGAAATTGAGAACTTATATTGTGGTGTAGGCCATCCTCTATTTTCTGTTAAATCAGTGGATTACAACATTGACGATATCAGCCATTATCCAACGATTCAATCCAGCTCCACAGCGAATATCGACTGGTCACTGTTTAATGTATGCGCAGAGTCACCAGATAGAGAAGGCGCGGCATTTCTGGTGCTAAGTGGCAGTTATCTTGGTTTCTTACCTGACTTTTATGCAGAGCAGTGGGTCATCAGTGGTCGCATGCGGCGACTGAAAGTTAAGGAACTTGAAAATCAAATTTCTTATGAGATGGCGATTAATAAATCAAATTCTAAAAGTTTAATCATGGATTATTGGATGGAACTGTACAGTAAGATGGTCGAGCCCTCAACGCGGCACTAAAGGTGCGCTAGGATTTGATAGGAACAATATAATCAGCTAGCCAATACAATGCGATGTTTTGAATGTAAGTACCAATAAAAAAGGAGCCGAGGCTCCTTTTTTATTGGTACTTACGAAGACGAGTGGTGTGCTAAATAGCTTTCACTAGTTCGGCTAGCTCATCCCATTTCCCTTCATTGATTAAGCTTGTTGGTACCATCCATGTACCGCCACAGGCAAGCACAGCGGGTAACGCTAGGTAGTCTTCCACATTACTTGGGCTAACGCCCCCCGTTGGCATAAATTCAACCGGGTAAACCGCAGACAGCGCTTTTAGCATTGGCACACCACCTGACGGTTCTGCTGGAAAGAACTTAACGGTTTTTAGCCCCAGCTCCATGGCTTGTTCAACCAAGCTGGGATTATTGACGCCAGGAACAATGGCAATACCAACTTGTTGGCAATATTTTACCGTTGTTGGGTTCAACCCCGGGCTAACGATAAAATCTGCACCCGCTTCTTTGGCAATATCAACCTGTTGTGCATTCAACACCGTGCCTGCACCAATAAGGAGCTCAGGGTAGGCTTCACGCATTAAGCGGATTGACTCGGCAGCCGCTTCCGTTCGAAATGTCACTTCCGCGCAAGGTAGGCCATTTTCGACCAATACTTTGGCGAGCGGAACCGCGTGCTGCGCATCCTCGATGGCGATAACAGGAACGATTCGAATGTCTTCTAGCTGTTGTTCTAGCGTTTTCATAGTAAACCTTAAAGGATAAAGCTGAGTGTCGCGACGATAGCAAACGCAATCGTACCAAGTAATGTTTCCATCACTGTCCATGTCTTAAGTGTCGTTTTCTCATCCATTTCAAGTAGGCGAGATACTAACCAGAAGCCTGAGTCATTGAAGTGAGAAAGTACGGTTGCACCGCCTGCAATAGCGATCACGATGAAACATAGATCTAATTCACTTAGGCCAGTGGTTGCAGCAACCATTGGTGCAACAAGGGCAGCCGTTGTTGTTAACGCGACCGTTGCAGAGCCTTGGGCAACACGAAGACAGGTAGAGATAACAAAAGCCGCAACAATAACAGGCATACCAGTGTCAGCCATCACGTCTGCTAAAGCATCGCCGATACCGCTGGCACGTAATACACCACCAAACATACCGCCAGCACCTGTTACTAGGATAACAGCACAGATAGGGGCTAAAGAGTCACCACATAGGTTTTCCAGTTTCTTCATGCCGTAGTCTTTGGCAAAAACAGCCAAACAAACCAGCAATGTAATTAATAATGCAACGGGTGTTTTACCCAGCATTCTTAAGAATTCAACGAGTGGTGATGTACCGTCAATCACGCCAGCAACCGCAAGCGTGTTTAGACCCGTATCCATAAAGATAAGGAATACAGGGAGTACAAGAATCATGAGTACTGTTGCGAAGTTTGGCAGTTTAGACTCGTCGATGATCGCGTCAGAGTTAAAGAAGGCTTTAGACAGTGGGATATCGAATTTTTTACCCGCGTATAAGCCAAATAAGTACGCACCAAAGTACCAAGTAGGAATCGCAACTAAGATACCAACAAATAATAATAGACCGATGTTAGCGCCAAGAAGATCGGCCGCAGCAACTGGCCCTGGGTGTGGCGGGACAAAGGCATGCATTACGGCAAACGCGCCAGCAGAAGGTAGGGCGTATTTGATTGGTGAACCACCAAAGCGTTTCGCAACACTAAAGATGATTGGCATCATCACGACCAGACCCGCATCAAAGAAGATAGGGAAACCAAATAGCAAAGAAGCGACACCTAAAGCAAAGGGGGCTTTCTCTTCTCCAAATCGACCAATAAGCGTATCGGCGAGGACTTTTGCGCCCCCCGTCACTTCTAAAATCTTACCAATCATGGCGCCTAAGCCAACTAATAAAGCAACGGAAGCTAGTGTGCCACCAAAGCCACCCATCATGGTTGGTACGACTTGGTCAGAAGAAACACTTGGTCGCGATCGCAGTGCCTAAACTCACGAGTGTTAGGGACGCAAATGCATGAATTTTGAGTTTAATAATAAGCAGTAACAATGCCGCGACTGCAAGCACCGCCACGGTCAATAGGTAGGTAGGATCTGTACCTTGGGCTAGTTGTTCCATGTGTTCACCTTTAGGAATATTAATTGTGTTATAGTTCACATTTATTTAAGTTACGGGTAACATGTTACCGATAACACGAATAAGATAAACCCATATTTACGAGTTAATTCAAAAATTGGGATCCAGCGCAAACTTGGATAGGAGAAGAGATTATGGCGGGTAGTAGTGTAATAGTGATGGGCGTATGTGCATCAGGGAAAAGCACCATTGGAGCAATGCTAGCGCAGAAGCTAGGTCGAAAATTTATTGATGGTGATGATTTACACCCACGAGCAAACATTCAAAAAATGGCATCGGGTGAACCACTCAATGATGATGACCGTGCCCCGTGGTTAGAGCGCATTCGTGATGCGGCTTATAGCCTAGAGAGTAAAAATGAGCATGGCATTATTGTTTGCTCCGCATTGAAACAACACTACCGCGATCAAATTCGGGAAGGGAATGAACATGTTACCTTCTTATTCCTTGATGGCAGCTATGACCTTATTCTTGAACGTATGCGTAATCGCTCTGGTCACTTTATGAAAGAAAACATGGTGAGAAGCCAGTTTGATGTTTTAGAGCGCCCTGATGCGGAGCCTCAGACCGTTATTGTGGATATTGATTGCACGATGGAAGAGGTCGTTGAACGAGCGGCGGTTGCTTTGGAGGTTGCGCGTGACTAATCAAGTAGTAAGAGAAGTAACGGCTCGCATTATTGAGCGTAGTAAAGTACTCCGTGGGCAATATCTTGAAGCGATGAAGCGTCAGGAGTCGCTAGGCAAAGGCCGAACTCAGTTGTCGTGCGGTAACTTGGCTCATGCGGTTGCCGCCTCTTGTCAGAGTGAAAAGGACCAAATACTTAATTTTACTCGCTCTAACGTCGGCTTAGTGTCGTCGTACAATGATATGTTGAGCGCCCATCAGCCATACTTAGGCTACCCACAAGAAATTAAAGTGGCGCTGGCTGAATACGGGCATACGGCGCAAGTTGCGGGTGTTGTACCAGCTATGTGTGATGGCGTAACTCAAGGTCAACCGGGCATGGACATGTCACTTTTCTCGCGCGATGTGATTGCACAAGCCACGGCGATTTCGCTGAGTCACAATGTATTTGATTCAACATTACTGTTAAGTATCTGTGACAAAATTGCCCCAGGGCAATTGATGGGGGCATTGACTTACGGTCACTTACCCACGGCTTTTGTGCCTGCAGGACCAATGAAAACGGGCATAAGTAACGAAGAAAAAGTCGATGTTCGCCAGAAATATGTTTCGGGTGAATTGGGTGACGATGCGTTATTAAAGATGGAATGCAGCGCCTATCATTCACCGGGAACCTGCACCTTTTATGGTACTGCCAATACCAATCAGCTTGTTTTTGAATCCATGGGATTGATGTTACCAGGCTCTGCGTTTGTTCAACCTGATACCGCGCTGCGACATGCACTGACGAAGTCTGCGGCAGTATCAATCGCCTCAATGGCGAAGGCAACACCAAATTATCGACCGTTATACAAAGTGGTGGATGAAAAGAATATCGTTAATGGTGTTATCGCACTGCTTGCGTCTGGCGGTTCAACGAATCACACCATTCATATGGTCGCGGTGGCAAAAGCGGCAGGTATTATTCTAACGTGGCAGGATATGAGTGATCTGTCGGATGTCGTGCCATTGCTAGTGAAGGTGTATCCCAATGGTCCTGCTGATGTGAATGCCTTCCATGACGCGGGTGGGGTGCCTGCGTTACTGAAACGTCTAGATTCGGAATCCTTACTGCACCGAGATGTTCAACCTGTGTTTGGGTCATTTGCAGACCAAATGTCACTACCGAGTTTACAAGGTGAAGAGTTGGTTTGGACACCCGTTGAGGAATCGACGGATGGCGGCGTGATCTCACGATTTGATGAGCAGTTTAGTCAAAGTGGTGGGACGAAGGTACTCAATGGGAACTTGGGTACGTCTGTCATTAAGGTCTCTGCGGTATCGGAAGATTATCGGGTGATTGAAGCGCCTGCTAAAGTGTTTCGATCTCAGCATGATGTTGAAAAAGCGTATCATGATGGCGAGCTTAACCAAGATTGCATGATTGTGGTGACGCATAATGGCCCAGCCGCCAACGGTATGCCTGAACTGCATAAGTTGATGCCGATTCTAGGTAATATTCAAAAAGCAGGACACCAAGTGGCACTGGTGACTGATGGCCGTCTCTCGGGCGCCTCAGGTAAGATTCCATCGGCCATTCATATGTCACCAGAAGCGGTGCGTGGTGGCGTGATCGGGCTAGTACAAGAAGGTGACATTATTCGCTTAGATTGTCACACAGGAACCTTAGAAAACCTGACCGACATGACAGGACGAACGCCGAGCAGTGATCGATACAGAATCCCAACAACAAGAGTGGGGACGCAACCTATTCTCAGTGATGCGCAATACCGTATCGAGTGCGCAAGAAGGCGCGAGCTTTATCGTATAGAAAGCGTTTGACTAACCGTCCATATATTCAACTATCACAGAGTCAAACGAGCCCGCTGTTTGTCTGACCTATTTGAAGAGCCTGCTTAAGTTTATTTTGGCAGGCTCTTTTGTTTATTTTGGGGGGCATGCGTCATGATCTTGCGTAACCATCCTGCGCAATAGCCTTTACGTGATCGTTTTCAGTCGCTTTGTTCTGTACATCGTAGGAAAGTTGCTATTCAGGCTTGCTCAATGCGTCATTTCTTGGGATCATCACAGCAGATGAACACATTTTTATAGGCCTGTTATTTTATGTCCAAACTAAGTCTCCAAGAGCAGATGCTAAAAGCTGGTTTAGTCAACGAAAAGAAACTGAAAAAAGCCAAGAAAGGCTCAAAAAAATCTCGAGTACAAGCTCGTGAAGCCAAAGCTGCGGTAGAAGAAAATAAAGCGGCGCAACTCGAGCGTGATAAACAGTTAAACAAAGAGCGTGACGCACTGGTTCTGAGTAAAGAGATGCGTGCTCAAGTTAAGCAATTGTTGAATATGAATAAAATCGACAATAAGAACGGCGATATTAAGTACAACTTTACCGATGATAACTTGGTTAAGTCGTTGTATGTAGAGCAAGAAACACGTGATCAATTGGCGAAAGGCATTCTATCGATTGCGCGTTATGAAGATACGTATGTCGTCATTCCAACGATTGTTGCGAAGAAGATTGCTGAGCGCGATACTGAAACCGTCATCGAGAATGACGTGAAAGAAGAAGTTGCAGCAGAAGATGATCCATATGCAGACTTTGTCGTTCCAGACGATTTGATGTGGTAAAGGATCTTTTCAAGATAAACAAAAAGACCGCTGATATTCAGCGGTCTTTTTTATGTTTACTCTAAAGTACGGCTATCTTTAGAATTTGTACGAAGCACCTAGGTAGAGACCACCAACAGCGAATGTGTTAGTAGCAGTGCTGCTAGGATCTTGAACGTTGAATGCATCTGCTTCGTAAGCCAAGCGCATAGCTAGACCATCGATCATCTGTGGAGCATACTCAACACCAACGCCGTAGCGGAAACCTGTCGCTGAATCTTTTTCAGAATCAGAGTTTAGTTTGAATTCCATACTTACGTGCGATAGACCCACTGTTGCGAATGGGCGAATACCGTTATCAAACGTGTAACCAAGATTTGCCGCTACAGAGAGTGCAGTTGGAGTCGCAGATAAACCAGGCGCAGCAGGGTGTGTGAACTTACCGTAGTTCGTGTAACCTGCTTCAACAGCAACGATGCGGTTGAACTGGTAGCCACCGTAAACTTTTAGTGCGCGTTCGCCGTCAAAGGTTGGAAAGCTAGAATCATCTAGGTTGTTCAACTTGCTTTCAGTTAGACCGAAACCACCACCGATGTAGAAACCTGGATCTGTTGCAGCTGCGTAAGCGCTTGAGGCAAAAACGGTACATAGTGCTAGAGCGATTGCTTTTTTCATTCTGAAACCTATATTTTTATAAGTGGTATTTATAAGGGGCTTAATAATTCGACGTGCAATGTAATAGTTTGCGACTAAAACATCCATGAGAGAAATGTCTGACAATGTAGGAAATGTCGCGAATTGTCAGAGATATGTCATGGCGTACATTCGACCTCTCTGATGAGAGATAAAGCGATCTGTCACTGATCGCGTTTTGGGGGAAGGGGAGCTAAAGAGTCATGGTTAAATGAAAGAACAAGGTGTGAGAGAAGAGAGCAAGTACTAACCGTTACAGACTCTCACCTTCTGTTATTCGATAGCCCAAATCAAAGCTACGCTGCGTTGGTGCATTGCCTTTCAAAGTTGCAATCAATAACTCAGCACTTTTTTCGCCAATGTCATAACGAGGCGTATCGACGCTTACGAGTTTAGGATGAATAGTTTGGCCAATATCCAAGGCGTTATAACCCACGACGGCAAGTTGCTGCGGTACCGCAATGCCGCGTTGCTGAGCGGTTAAAATGGTACCAATAGCAATATCATCATTGGTACAAAATACGCCATCTATATCAGGGTGCTGCCTCAACGCCATATCTAGGAGCTCGGAAGCCAGAGAAAAACTAGAGTGCGATTCAGTGAGGATATGCTTAATTTCCAGGCCCGCTTCATTCATGGCTTTGTCATAACCTTGCATACGCAGTTGAGTACGGGTGTCCAAACGAGCACCAAAATAGGCAATCGACGTCCGCCCTTTTTGTATCATCTGTCGAACCGCTTGATAGGAGGCTTCCACGTGGTCTAACCCTACCGCCATATCAATAGGTGTTGCGGGTAGCTCCATGGTTTCAACAATAGGTATATCCGCGGTTTTAATCATTTGCAATGTGCGCTGAGTATGATGACTCTCGGTAAGGATTAAAGCATCAACTTGATAAGACAGTAGTGAAGCGATTTTATGTTCTTCCTCTATTTCATCATAGCCAAAATGGGCTATAAGGGTTTCATAACCATTGGCCTTGGTGACCGCTTCAATACCTTGCACAAAAGAGGCAAAGATTTGGTTTGATAAAGAGGGAAGAAGAATACCAATGGCTTTACTCGATGATTTAGAGAGCATCGCTGGGGCGCGGTTTTCAATGTAACCTACCTGTTCTATGACAGCCGCAATTTTATCACGCGTTTTTTGAGCGACAGAATCTGGATTGCGCATAAAGCGAGAGATGGTCATTTTTGTTACGCCCACTTGATCGGCAATGTCTTGTAGAGTGGGGCGCCCTTTTCGTTCAGTTGTCATTATCTTTTACTAACCAATGGTAATGTTACATGTAACATTACCATTGAATCTGTTATAAATCCAAGAGGTTATGCATCATGTCAGGTATTGCACCAAATTAACGTTGCCTTATTTTAGGGGCGCATACGATTGCGTGGTCTTTTGCGTGTGCAAGGGTTTATGGATTCGTGTATGTTTGTCGGTTAAAGCATGAACTACACGGTTTAAAAATAAGTTCGTGACAGAGTATTAACAACACCAAGCAGAAGTCTAAAGCGATATATCTAAGGTTTACGTTAGTCAGTCTTTTAAAGAGATCGTTTTTTAAAAAGAAGAGTGAGAGTCAGAATGAATTACCACGAATTACCAAAAATTGATCTGCATTGTCATCTAGATGGCAGTGTTAGACCTGAAACCATTATTGAGTTGGCTGCGCATCAAGGCGTGTCGCTACCAAGTACTGATGTAGAAGTGGTTCGTGATCTAATGATTGCTCCAGAAACATGCCCAAATTTACTCGAGTACCTAAAACGATTTGATTTACCACTTTCTGTGATGCAAACCAAAGAAGCCATTGAGCGTATTGCTTTTGAGGTTTATGAAGATGCCGCGTTAGAAAATGTTCGATATATGGAAGTGCGTTTTGGCCCACTTTTGCACCGGGAACAAGGCCTGTCTATCGAAGATATTATCGGTAGCGTGGTGGCGGGAATGAAACGTGCTGAAACGGCACATGGTATTAAAGGTAATGTGATTTTGTCACTGCTACGTCATATGCCAACGGATGAAATTAAAGACGTGATTGACGTTGGCGCACAATATCTTGGAAAAGGTGTCGCAGCGTTTGATCTTGCTGGTGGTGAAGAGCCGGGTTTCTGCGAGAAATTTATTCCTTTTGCGCAATACGCAAAGGAAAAAGGTTTGAATGTGACGATCCATGCTGGTGAGCAAGGCGAAGGACAAAATGTCTTTGATGCCATCACCATGCTTGGCGCTGAACGAGTGGGACATGGTATCCATATTGCGACCCATCAGCAGGCTTTTGACCTTGTGCACGACAAGCAAGTCGCTCTTGAAACGTGTCCAAGCAGCAATGTACAAACCAAAGCGGTAGAGAGCTTAGACGTTCACCCGATTGAGTCTTTCCGTAAGCAAGGCATTCCAGTGACAATTAACACTGACAATCGCACAGTATCGAATACCACCATGACAAAAGAAGTACAAAAAATCATTGAGCAGTTCAACCTATCGGCTGATGACTATGCTCACATCTATCGTAATAGTGTTGAAGGCGCATTTACCGACGCTGAGACTAAGCAATGGCTGTTGGCACAAATTTAACGCATTGATGAATGGGGTAGTCCCCTGAATCATTACCACTGAAAAAGAGTAAAAGCCCTGAGAGTATCTTCACTTTCAGGGCTTTATTTTATCTATTGTGACGGCTTAAAAGTCGAGTTCGTACCCTAGGCTAAAGGTTTGTCCTCGGCCAGAGAAGTAGTAACTTGAGTGATTACGGATCTGGCTGAAGTAGTTGATGTACTGCTCGTTAAGCAAGTTTTCAACGGCAAAGCTTACGCGACCATAGCCGTTCATGTCATAAAACATTGATATGTCCATCAGTCCATAGCCTTCGAAGTGTTGCGCAGCGCCAGCACCGTTGGCTTCTTTTGAGCGAGAAAACATATGGTTGTACTGAACACGCCCATTCAAGCGGTCTGAAAAGCTATGGTTAACCGCAACAAGCAGGCGGTCTGGGGATAAGTTTTTAAGATCCATATCGCTATCAACGCTACCATTTCCTGTGCTATCTACTTGTCCTTGTACGTGAGAGTACAACGATTGGATAGATGTGGTCGGTAATACATTGTAGGTCGCAGTGAGTTCATAACCTTTGATATCGGTACGTTGGCGTGTGACATCATAGGTACCACCACTGTTTAATGACAAGTTCGCACCATCTTTGGCGATAGACATATAAGTACTGCCGCTCACATGCAGTTTGTCATCGCTGTAGCTCAAGCCTATTTCATAGTTGTCAGTTACAACGGGTTTCACCGCTGGCATAGTATTGAAGTCGATCGGTGCTCCGCCAACAGGTGCAGTTGATGGGCCGCCAATCCAGTTACCGCGTAACACTCGGCCGATATCAGGTAACCCGAAGCCTTGGCTAAAGCCAACAAACGAGCTGACAGATGGGGTAAAGTCGTAAACCGCGCCAGCATTAAACACCGCTTGGCTAAAGTTTTGCTCACCACCGATGATATCAACTTGGCGATGACCCGCATTGCCGTATCCCCACAGGGTTTGCCCGTCCGCGACTTTAACTTTGGTGTTTTCTAGACGAACGCCACCGGACAAACGTAGGGAGTCTGAGACAAGAAAATCACCTTGAACAAAAGGCGCGAGGCTTTGATACATCATATCCGGTGTGACATCTTTGCCTGATTGCATCAATTTTTGCTTTGTCGCGTCTTCCATGCCATCTAAGCCAACTACCCAGCTGTCGTCCCAGCCTAGGATGTCGGTTCTTACATAGCTGAGCTTAAACCCTTTCTTAGACGAGACGATCGCGCCTTGATCCATTTGTTTGTCAGCAGTAGGCCACCATGATGCTTGGCCATAAACCGCTTCGAACTCTTGGTAAAACGCTTGGAATTTCAATTCACCACCCGCGAAGTTGTAGTGGTCATAACCGAAGTTATAGAGCTCAGCATAGTTAGAGGTTGGAACGCCATCTGGTGTGCCACGCACAACCGTACCCGGCGTGCCGTTTACATGGTCACCTTTCACTGGGATGTAATTTTGGTTACTTTTCAGCTGAAAACGGCTGGCACTAAAGCTGACTCGTTGATCGCCACCATCAAAGTTATAGCCACCCTTAGCTAAAAAGTTCGTCGCATTTGAGTCTTGAGTTTCACCTTGAATGGCATTCATGCCGATAGGGTTGCCGTTACCGTCATAGTAAAGCCCTTGTTGCTCCCAAGAGCCGCCAATGAATAGGTCGTAGTCTTCGTCGTACTGCTTCAGGTTGTAGTAAACCTTGCCGCCCGTGCCATCGTCTTTTAGGTTAGAGGTGACTCGCGTACCAATCGTTTGTTTCCAGTGATCGCCCGGTTTCGCACTTTTAGTGACGTAGTTGATGATACCGCCTGTTGCACCATTGCCTTGGACGGCGCTCGCGCCCTGTACAACTTCGACACGTTCAACCATTGAAGGATCAACCGTATAACCGTAGCGGTTACCGTTACGTAGTGGGTTATTTTGTGGTACGCCATCAACCATTATCAGTGCGGTTCGACCACGTAAATTCTCGCCTTGATTAGAAAGCTTCTGGCGGCTAGGCGTCATACCCGGAACAAGATTTGCAATGACACTGGTTAAGTCATCACTTACCGCTGTCTGTTGCTTCAGCTCTTCGCTAGAGATGACGTGAATAGACCCTGGGATTTTATCGGTATCCTGGCTGTAACGCGTCGCCGTGACCACCATGGTTTCAGCCGCTTTCGATTCACTCGGCGCTGCCTGCGTCGTGTCTTCCGCTGTTTTGTGAGACGTGTGATTTTGAGCTTGATCCAACGGTGCATTTTCAGCGTACGCACTGTTTATTGATAAAGCTAAAAGAGACAAGGTAAATAGACTTGTCTTAACGGAGTGAGACGATTTCAAAATAGTGTCCTTATACTGCTTGGATAAATTGTTGGTTTTTATTATTAGAGTGATTCGTATTACTCTATCGAATTAAAGTCGCGTGCAGTCGAGCACCACCGGGAGGACAATCAATGATTCCTAGATAATGGTTTGACTTGCCTTCACAAGGGGAGCGGCCCCGCTCGGTTACCGTGCAATGCACATCGGTGACTGGGAAATAGGATCGGAGATGATCATTGCGTCGAGGTTAAACACTTGCTGCAATAATGACTCAGTGAAAACCTGCTCTGGTGAGCCTTGAGCAATGAGTTTGCCTTTTTCAAGGACCACCAAATGATCACAATAGCGACAGGCCTGATTGAGATCATGGAGTACAACGATGACCGTTTTCCCTCGACGATTCATCTCATGCATTAGGTTCATCAGATCAATTTGGTGAGAAAGGTCGAGATAGGTGGTCGGTTCATCGAGCATGACAATGTCGGTATCTTGCGCCATGATCATCGCGATCCACGCACGCTGCTGTTGCCCACCTGACAGGCTGTCTACCGGGGTGTCGGCAAGATCAGTTACGCCCGTTGATGCCATAGATTGCTCAACAATACGTTGGTCATCTGCTGTCAATTTACCCCAATGAGAAGTGTAGGGTGCGCGGCCATAGCCCACCAATTTTCGTACACTGATCCCTTCTGGGGTAGTGTGGATTTGCGGCAGCAACGAAAGACGTTGCGCTAACTGCTTAGTGGGAATTTGCTCAAGCGCGACGTTATCAAGAAGTACGTTTCCTGATTTGGCTTTGTTAATGCGCGCTAAGGTTTTTAGTAGCGTAGATTTCCCACATCCGTTAGGACCAATTAGGGCGGTAATTTTGCCTTTTGGAATAGACAGGTTGAGATCGTCGATAATTACTTTGTTACCATAGGCAACTTGCAAATGTTGAACAGACAGCATTACCAACCCTTATAGCGTTGTAGTAAAAAGATAAAGTACGGCGCACCAATTATGGACGTCAATACGCCAGCAGGCAGCTCAATGGGTGGTTGGATACCACGAGCAATGGTATCGGCGGTGAGTACAAGGAGTGCACCGATTAAACTGGATCCAACGAGCAGAGCCTTGTGGTGGTGTCCAAAAATAAGTCTGGCTAAATGGGGAGCGAGTAAACCGACAAAGCTGATGGTACCAGCGATAGCGACACTGATACTTGCGAGTACGATGGCACAAAGCAGTGCGATACCTTGAACCTTATTGAGGTCAACGCCCAATGAAATGGCGGTATCGTCACCCAAGCCTACAACATCTAGTCGCCATGCCAGCCATAATGTCACGGGCAGAAGTAGCGCTAGCGTCATCCAAATATACGGAACTTGTTCCCAGTCTCTTCCCCATAGACTCCCCGTCAACCACACCATCGCGGTGTTGATTTCGATAGGGTGTACCACGAGTAAGTAATCAATACCACTGGCAAGAAATGCACTGATAGCAATGCCGACAAGCGCCATTCTCGCTGGGGTGAGGTGAGCGTAGTGAGTGATGACTAGTAGTGATGTACCCGTTGCTATTCCCCCAATCACCGCCGCAATAGGAAGCACATATAATGGCGCATTGGGGTAGATCGTTAATACGAGAGTGGCAACAAATCCTGCACCTAGGCACTAATACCAATAAGGTCAGGAGAGGCGAGAGGATTACGGATGACCCCCTGAACCAACGCGCCAGATAGTCCAAGACCTGCGCCAACACCAATAGCAAGAAATAAGCGAGGTAGTCGGTAGTGATTGACAACAAAATCGTAATCACCGCCATGCATCACGGTCTGGATAACGTCTGGTAGGGATAAATCCGCGACGCCAACCATCAAACTTATGATGCTAGCCAGTAAAATAACTACCGCGAGCGTCAGCCATGGTAAGTATTTTGTGTGGTGAAGAGTGACACTCATGAGTTCAAGCGACCTCGAATAGACAGTAAAATGAAAAATGGCGTGCCGATAAGCGCAGTGACAATTCCTACGGGCGTTTCAGTAGGAAAAGCAATCGCTCTAGAGAGCATATCTGCTAGTGTCATCAGTAGTGCACCAAGGCATGCGCTGGCAGGAATGATTAGCCGATAATTTTGTCCAACAAGTTTTTTAGCAATGTGGGGAACAAGTAATCCAACAAAGCCAATAGGGCCTGCTGTTGCGACGCTGACACTGGTCAAAATGACGATCGCGAGACAAGCAAGTAAACGTACAAGGCTGGTATTAACACCAAGATTGGTGGCAACATCATGCCCGAGAGAAAGTAGATTGAGTTGGTGCGCTAACAGCCATGAGAGGGTAAGCGCCGCTACGCTTATGGGCATCATTTGTGTGAATAGGGCCCAGTCTAGGTTACTGATTGAACCTATCAACCAAGATTGAATACTATAGGCCATATCATCGGCCAATATGATAGAAGCGCGCGTTAAGCCAAGTAGTAAAGCATTGACGGCAATACCCGCAAGAACCAGTTTTAAAGGGTGAGGTCGATGGTCAAAGAAGCCACCTAAGTAGATGACGATAAGGCCACTTAGCATACTGCCTATCGCGCCCATGAGCATGGTGGGTATTGGCAGGGTAATAAGGCCAACACTGCCAATGACGATACACAGCGACGCACCAGCATTGATTGCAAGTACGGATGGCGAGGCTAACGGGTTACGGGTAAGGCCCTGCATGAGTGCTCCTGCTACCGCCAAGTTAGCGCCAATGACCGCACCACTCAACGCTCTTGGCATTCTTAGTGTCGCGATGATTTGCTGTTCCATACTCGTTTCATCGAAGTGGAGCCAAAAATTCCAAAGTGTTGCCATCGATAGGTCGAAACTAGACCAAGCGATCAGCGATAGATTGAATGTGATAACTAAGGCGGCGCTCAATGCAAACCAAAGCGCAAGCCCTTGGGGTTTTAATGTCGTCAACATTACTTTTTGGTTAACAGTGTTTGCAGATTTTTGGCGATGCCTTCGGCCGCGAGCATGCCTCGATTTAGTGACCATAATTGCGGAGAGACCCGCACGGCTTGCTGTTTTTGTGACACCTTAAGTAGTTTGCTTAATGGTTGTTGTTGCCAGTCATCATACACAGTATGCGGCTTATATGGACCGAGCAGTAACCAGTCTGGGTTTACCTTTAATAGCTGCTCGAAGCTGACTTCAATGTAGGCTTTATCATGGTTTGGCAACGTTGGTCCTTGCAGACCAAGCGCTGTAATGACACCACCAGCATAGGAATTAGGGCCATGCAGCCACATCCCTTTGTCGGTGACAACAGCAAATTGTATGGTTTCCGCGCTTGCTAATGTCTGTTTGTACGATGCCATGTTGGTTTTGTGCTGCGAAATTCGCTGTTCCATTTGACTCTGTTTATTGATCGCAATGCCAATTTTTAACGCTGAAGCTAGGTTTTCTTGATAGGTTTCACCGCGGCTTTTAAGCAATAGCGTTGGGGCGATGGTGCTAAGATCCTTGTAAACCGTGGCATGTCGTTCTGCATCAGCAATGATCAGGTCCGGTTTGAGTTCAGAAATGGCTTCTAAGCTAGGTTGCGGTCGCATTCCCACAGACGTCCATGGTGAAATAAGGGCGCGGACTTCAGGAAGAATACGCTCAATGTTTTTATCATCAGCAACGCCAATAGGCGAGACACCGACAGAAGCCAGAGCGTCGATAAACGAGTATTCAAGTACGACGATTCTCTGAGGCGTACCGAAAACAGTGAGTTCACCATGTTCATCTTTAATGGTTCGAGCTTGTTCCGCCGCTGATAGTAATGGTGTGGCAAATATAAAAACAACGACAAGTAATCGACGGAGCATCGTTAGGGGGCCAAGTCTTGAAGCAAGATGAGGTTTGCAAAGAGTGGATTCAAAGGCTTTAGATTTTAACTGTTTTATTGCTAACAACTTGACACCGTCGAGGTTTTGAAAAGAAAAACGGATACTAAAGTAATTACGAATTATTATCAATACTATTAATAATTACTAAAGTGAATATAACAGGTGCACAGATTAACCTTATTTATATAAAGGTTAATTGGCTTGTTAACAAACCCTATTAACGTAGTGCGATAAACAAAAATAAGCGGATAATGGTAGCGGGTTCAGGTATTAGATTTGGTGTTCTGATAACTGTGAACTACACCTATTAGGTACAAAAAATCAAAGGAGCGCGATATGAGAGCTGGAATCAGTGGTTTATTGGCCTTAATGTTGGCCTTTCCCGCGACAGCAGGGTGGATACTAGATAATGAGGCATCGTCATTAAAGTTTGTTTCAACGAAAAAAATGCTGCGAGTGAAGTTCATCATTTTGAGGCGATGTCTGGCACCATATCGGATGATGGGAAAGCGACGGTGATATTGGATTTAAGCAGTGTGGAAACCAATATCGCAATTCGAAACGAACGAATGAAAAGTATGCTATTTGATGTGGCATCATTTAAAACGGCGACGATTACCACGGTCATCGATATGAGCGAATTAGATGGCGCGGATATTGGTGGTATTTATTCAGCGACATTCGATGTTACCGTTGATTTGCATGGTAAACAAAAGACCTACCCAGCTAATTTGACCGTGATGAAAATGTCTGATGATAAAATTGTCGTGGTGGCTAATGATCCACTCATTGTCAAAGCGGCTGATTTTGGTTTAGAGAAAGGGATTGAAAAACTGCGAGAAGTGGCTGCTTTGCCTTCGATAGCGACGTCAGTTCCCGTGACGTTTGTTTTGGTTTTCGATCAAAAATAGCCTCTGTTTGCTCCCTAATTGTATTTTAGGGAGCGTATAAAACATCACTTTGATAGCTTTTTCCTATCGAAGTAATTTACAAGTCCCATTATATTTCAGGCTTATGTTTCATTATTCTGTCACCAGTATTGATGATGAGAGAGAAATGATGAATAACAGTGCATTGATTGTAGAGGGTGGGGCAATGCGAGGTGTTTTTGCAAGTGGTGTGCTCGATACCTTTATGAATCATGATTTTATGCCTTATGATTTTGCAATTGGTGTTTCTGCAGGGGCATCGAATTTAGTTGGTTATTTATCAAACTCTCCTCAACGTAGCTTTGAGGTCATCACTAAAATGGCGACGAACAAGCGGTTTTTTAATCCAGCGCGCTTTGCCAAAGGCGGAGATTTGGTTGATGTAAAGTGGTTATGGGATGAGTCTAATCAACGCTACCCACTAAACTGCGAGGCGCTTTTCTCCAGTATCCCCATGTTTGCAGCTGTAACGAATATTGATAGCGGGCTTGCGGATTATTACCGAGTGGAAGCCCATTCATTATCCAACATTATTGAAGCCACAACCGCGCTTCCGATTGCCTATCGTCGTCCACCTTGTTTTTCTGGTGGTTGTTATACTGATGGCGGTGTCGCGGATTCTATTCCCGTAAGAGAAGCCTACCGCCGCGGTGCACGTGATATTACCGTGATCTTATCGCATCCACTGAGTTATGAAATGAAAGCCAGTCGTTCGGCGTGGTTGGTTCAGGCCTTATTAGCGAAGTATCCAAGTATTGCTCAAGCGATGAAGGTACGAGCTGAAAACTACAACCAATCGTTAGAATTTATTCGGCATCCCCCGAAAGATGCGACGATCAGAGTGATCACACCTCCAGAAGACTTTGCGGTGAAGCGATTAACGATGAACCAGAAGACTTTGCACCAAGGGTATAAGATGGGGTTAGCGGCGGGAGAGGAACACTTGTCTATTCGTCGCGGTGAATACGGGTTACACCAAGAAAATTGTCATTTCTGTGTTTAGATTATTGATGAGAGCGAAGCGCGATGGAGAAAAGGCTGTCGTGAGAAGGTGATAATAACAACGCTACATAGTCAGCTAACTACTATGTAGCGCTCGATAATTTTTAATTAAAATTTAAAGTAAGCCAGTTTTTGTGATAACTCGTCCGATGCTTGCGCCATCGTTTGAGATTGCTGGGCTAAATGTTGACTCGTTTGTTTTATCTCACTAATAGAAGTGTGCACAACAGTGACATTCTCATTCACGTCATTCGCGACGATCCCTTGCTGCTCTGCTGCCGCCGCAATTTGAGTCACCATGTCATAAGTTTGGTTTAGGCTGCTAACGGCACCATCAAGTTGCTCTTGTGTTTTTGTGGCGAGTTGAACACTGTGGGTGATCTTTTCTTGATTGGTCGCCATGACCGATAAGACACTGGTTGTACGTTTGTTTAGATCGTCGATAGTGCTTTGTACTTGCGTGGTGGATTCTTGCGTTCGGCTAGCAAGATTTCTAACCTCATCGGCAACGACGGCAAAGCCGCGACCTTGCTCACCAGCCCGAGCGGCTTCAATCGCTGCATTTAACGCCAGTAAGTTGGTTTGTTCAGAGACTTCGGTAATTACACCAACAACGTTGCTAATGTCAGCGACGCCTTGCTTCAAAGATGTCATGAGTTCATAAGTATCGGTAATGTCGTCTGAGATGGTGGCAATGTTGTCCAACGTGTATTCCATGCTTCGGCTACCATCACCCGCTAGCACTTTGCTTTGCTCTGTGGTGGTAGAGGTGCGCTCTGCATTTTCGGCGATATCTTGAATGGTGGATGACATCTCACTCATCGCTGTCGCCAACTGCTCAAGCTGCTCAGTTTGCGAATGGATACACGTTGCCGTTTCCTCGCTGGTGGCTGCAATAGAGGCTGACAGTTGACCTGAATGACTGGCCGATTCTTTCGCCACCGATATAGTGTCACGTAACGTGTGCATCATTCGATTGAGCTCGCGGCTTAATATGCCAATTTCATCTTTGCGTTGCGTCGTTAAGTTTCGGCTAAGATCGCCATCGGCAACATGGTGAACACTTGTGACGAGATCTTCGATGGGGACAACGATGTTTCGCGCAATGGCACCACATAATAGAATCAGGAACATTGCCGCGATGCCATCAATAATCAGTTCTTTGATCATCGCTGATTTGAAGCTGTCATCGATATCAGACAGAGGAACACCAGAACCAATGATCCAGTTCCATTGAGGGATATGTGTCACATAGGTGATTTTTTCAGATTCTTCGCCGGAGGCTTCCTTCCAGTAATATTGCACGAAGCCTTGTCCTTGAGTGGTCGCTAAGTCAATAAGTTGCTGCATGAAAGGCTTACCACGTGCATCGGTGATCGTTGTGGTACTCATTCCCTCATAGTGAGGTTGGGTTGGGTGCATGACGATCTTTTGATCGGAGCTTGCTATCCAGAAATACTTATCGTGGTCAAAACTCAGTTGACGCACTGCCGCCATGGCTCGAGCTTTTGCTTCCTTGTCACCAATATCAGCGCTGAGCGCAATGTAGTGATCGATAAGGGTTTTCGCGATATCCACACTTGCCTGAATGCTGCTCTTGCGCTGTTCGTAGCTATTGGATTTTTGTATGTTGAGATTAAACACACCAATAGATAAAAGGATAATCACGGCAATGATAACAATGCATTGCAGTTTGGTTCGAATAGACAGGTTGCTGAGATTCACTTAGAGGTCCTCGGGATGGGCTTTGTCATTTGATGACTTTTATGTGCAGTACTAAGGCGTTATCGGCATGTTAACGCAGATGTTGACGCTCGTGATGGGGGAAGTATTGGCAGTGTGAATGCTTGATTAAGGCTACTATTGGTTGTTCGAAGATAACGGAAGGTGTTATTTGCCTGGTGTATGGTTGGTGTGTCTTATATATCTATAAGGCTTGAGGAAGAATGGGTTTTCTTTAGTCATTGATATGACCAGTTAAGAAAACCCGCTGTTTTTATGATAGTGGTAAATTTTCTTGGTCTTGAGTTCGGCTTATCTCAGCGTCATTACCGCTTTCTTCAATGCAGCATTCGTCTTGCAAGAAGCCGATAACACCTTGTAAATGCTCATATTGTGCAACGCAATAAAGGGTGCGCCCTTCGCGTCGTTGAGTCAGTAAATTCGCTGACGTTAAACTTGAAATATGATGGGATAACGTAGAGCCTGGGATATCAAGACGCTCTTGGATTTCGCCTACTGGAATGCCTTGATGACCCGCGCGAACGACTTGGCGATAGATCGCTAAACGCGTAACGTGACCCAGTTCTTTTAGCGCTTTCGCGGCGGTAGTGATCTGCATAAAGGTTCTCCCGAATAGTGTATTTCGATAATAATGGAAATTACGACTACGCTCTAGTAATTTCTACACGTTTACTCAGTCTTTTGCCTTTTTAACCATTTATCAAACAAAGGGTAAGTCATCGGGATAACGGCGTACAACAGTAAACCAAACAACATAGAGCCAAATAAGTCGATAGGGCGGTGCATACCAAGCCAGAGTCGACTCATAGCCACGCTCGATGCCCAAATTATGGTCAGAGCGGCCAGTAAATAGCGGCCATTACTTAGCAGTAGACCCCCAAAAAATAGTACGCAGATACTTGCAAAAATGGTGTGTCCAGAAGGGAATGAATAGTCCGTTTCCCCCATCCAGTGCATGGTTCTCCAATGACTAACTTGCTCGGACACTTGCTCTATCGCCTGATCTTTTTCGGCTACTTTTAGGGTGTAAAAGTCTCTGGGATTTTCAATGACATGCTGCTCAGCAAGTAGGTGAGTATAGGGTCGCGGGCTTTCTGTTACGTTTTTTAACAGCGACTTAGCACCAAAACTTAGCACGAGTAATAGACCTAATTGAATAAGGAGGTGCAGTTTGATAGGGGATTTCTTAATGACCCATGCTGTGGTAAGGCAAAACACACACAAGGTGATTAAAAAGCCTTGGTGCCCTGCGGAATAGGTGAGAGTTTGCATCGCCTCGCCTGTCATTGCTTCGACGTGACCTCGTAAAGACAAGGGGTAAAAGAGTAGGGTAAGGGCGAAGGTGACGGTAGCGAAGGCTGCAAGGCAAAGCATGCCGGAAGTTTTGGTGTCTTTGATTGAAATAAGTGCCATATTATCCGTCTACTGAATTGAAGAGCGAGCATCATAATGGATAGTTGGGCGATTTCTAACAGAGTAATGTCATAATGTGACATTGAGAGGCATGGTTGAGCTTTATTGTCGCCAATGCTCAGCACACCTGTTTCAAGGTATGCTGCTCATAAACGACATGAGTCGAAACGTCCAACGTACCGCTGCCGACATCAGGCTATAGATCGCGCATCAATATTTCAAATTCATCATTAGCACGCAAAATTAATGCATTTAGCTCGCGGGCATCCTGGCAATGTAAAGGAAGATTCCAGAGCTGCTTATTGTGTTGATCGACGCCCTGAATATGGGTCACGGCGCCAGCATGCTTGAACGTCACTTGTTCAAACTCTGAATCATGATGTTCTTTTGATTCAATGATATCAATATCGAGATGCCCTATCGGGTTGATATCAATATTGACGTGGTAGCCGTTTGATTCAGGGAGTAAAAAATTACGATGTGTCTTGATCATGTTCCTCTCCTTGGTTGCGTGTATCTAAGGGATGCTTACTATTGCTAGCTATCGGCGGTAAGCGTCCCGTGTGGTGTTTTATTTGCTAACGCGCTTAGTTAAAGTTTAGGAGAAAAACAAAGGATAAAAATGAAAGTGTTATGAATATTGATTTATATCAATTGGGTCGTCAATTACGTTGTTATACCGCTGAGAGATACTGCGCCTTCCAACGGCATTTTCTTGAATATGTTCAACGGTAGAGAGGTTATTTGGTGGTGAAGTGCTCACTTAATGCAGAGCGACGGTTCTGACCTGGGCTATAACCATCCATTGGTACGGTATGTTCGAACCCTTGTAATATGAATCGTTGTGGCGGTAGAGCGGGAGTAATACGGCGTAATTGAGGTGAACGCGGTGTGCCGACTTTCTCGTAGACCCAAGTCCCACTGCTTGGCTTTTAGTTTCACAATACGACCATCAAACTCATATTGAGTGGCGATAAGGCGATGATTTCGTTGTACGCCGTGAGAGGCAAATGTGAGGATTTCGGTACTTTGTTTTGGTGCGCCGATTTCAATCCAATTGCCATAGACTTGTGTTGGGGAGATGTGTTTCTGATGGCTGTTATAAAAGGCAAACCCTAGTACAGATGCAAGCGTAATAGAGACCAACAAAATGATGATGAGTATTACACTATCATTTGTCTTTGTGTGCTTTCCTCTACGTGATGCCATTCACCGCTCCCTTATATAGCCTGTAAATACAATATCGACCAGCTTAGCTATAACTTGAGCTTACGTTGACCTACCCATCAATTGTAGGCTTAGATTGTAACAGTTTATCCTTTTGTGACAGATATTTATGCGCATCGCATTCAGTAAATGTTCAGTCACTATTGACACGATAGGGTTCAAACAGAGAATGGACGTCGACCGTTGCATTGAGTCGTGCCGCGAGCAGGTAGAGCCCACCTATTTTTCGGTGTAAGAATAACGCATCTGCTGGCGGAGTGTGCCAATAGCCTTTTTCCATGCTCAAAATTGTGCCTGCTTGGCTAAGACGCTGCGGCAAATTGCTGCTACCAAAGTGATAGGGCCCTTGTTGCTTCAACGGCTCACAAGCCAGTCTGACAAGATCAAAAATAGCGGTTTTTTGATCCGCAAGAATCTCTTGGTTAAAGAAGCCGATTTGAGCCAAAGCGTGGTCAAGGGCGTCATCGTTCTCATCTAGAATGGCGGAGAAAGCGCGTCGATACCCATTGCTGATATTCTCGTCATAACGGCGGGTCGCACCAAAATCCAGTAATACGACTTTTTGTTGGGCGGAATCGTAAAGAAAATTAGCAAAATTGGGGTCAGTTTGAACCAATTTAAAATCGAAAATTTCTTTAAACAACAAGTCTAGCAACAGCTGAACGACTCGGTCTCGCGTTTGTTGGTTGGCACTGGTTAAAGACTCAATAGGGTCGCCATGGACGAAGGTCATTGCCAGTACGTTGTCAGTGGTGAGATCAGCGATGACAGAAGGTAAAATGAAGTTGTTATTTCCATCAAGGTGCTGATGATATTGATTCAGTAATGCAGCTTCAAGTCGGTAATCCGCCTCAGCGTGTAATTGCAATTTAGCCTCTTCTAACAGGCCTCGGTAATCCACCCCTTTAGGAATTAACCCTACGACATTGAGTAAGGTACCGACATTATCGACATCACTGTCGATACTTTTTTTAATACCGGGGTATTGCACCTTGATGGCGAGTTTTGTTCCGTCCTCAATATGGGCTTGGTGCACTTGTCCAATGGAGGCGCTAGCAATGGGTTTGAAGTTAAAGGCAATAAAGTGCTGCTTCCAATTGACGCCGAGCTCTTGAGTTAACACTGCTGCGAGTTGCTTTGAAGGCATCGGTGCCGCGTCAGAACGAAGCCGCGCCAATATTTCCGCAAGTTCTGGGCTGATTAAATCCCCCGCATCCATGGACATCAGCTGTCCGACTTTCATGGCAGCGCCTCGTAAATGAGCGAGCTGATCCGCTACGCGCTTTACATTGCTGGGGGTTAACAACAGATCTTTGGCGCTTGGTCTTTTGCCTTGAGAAAGCTGTTTAGCACCTTCAGTCACCATGGCGCCAGTCACGCGAGTGGCCAAAGAAGCAAGCTTACCAAACCGTGAGACACGATTAGTAGGCACTTTACTCTCGTACTTAGACATAAGAATTCTCCGTTGCATGAATCGTTATTTGAGCAGATGAATGCTCATGACTACCTTGTTATACCAATTAAGCTGCGTTATTGATCAATAACTTGTTTTACGTTAAATAGTGCGGTAAAACCATGTTTTATATTAGATACTTAAACAAGGAAGTCCCATGATAAAAGAAAATACCTATTTTGACGGTGGCGTTAAATCGCTTGGTTTTACTCAAGCGGACGGTGATAGCAGTGTTGGCGTAATGGCTGCGGGTAGTTACACCTTTGGCACGGCAGCAGCGGAAAAAATGACCGTGGTGAAAGGTGCGTTAACGATTAAACGCAGCGCTGACGCTGACTGGGTAACGTTTAGCGCTGGCGAGAGCTTTGATGTGGAAGGTGACTCGAGTTTTGATGTGAAAGTTGACACATCAACCGCTTACTTATGTGAGTACTTGTAACCTTGGCTTTTTACTCACCTCGGTACTTTACTAATGTGAGTCTTTACTGATGTCAGTGCCTAACTGATTAAATGGTCTGAGTGAGTTCAATACGGATTAGCCGTGATCGTTTGACCAATAAAATGACGCATCGACAACGTGTCGATGCGTGACACATTGGCAGTGAACATCGTGTCTACGTGTTTTCCGTGATGCTTGGTTAGGGCTCCTCTACCATCCTCACCCGTTAACGCTGTAAAGCGGCTTACCTCAATGCAAAGCAGTTCTCAATAATCCTAGAGCGGTATTAGTACGTTTCAAACAGCCCGGCATTATAATCATCAATAGCTTGTTGAATCTCTTCCTTAGTGTTCATGACAAATGGGCCATAGTGAACCACAGGTTCGTTAATCGGCTCACCAACAAAAACGAGTACCCCTGAGTCAGAATGAGCGGTGAGTGACAGTAATTCCCCCTTTGATAACAGTGCCAGCTCGCCTTGACTTACTGTTTTTCCTTCTACGCTTGCTTGTCCTGAATAAACGTAAACCATCGCATTGTGATTGGGCTCTAGCTGCAATTGAATACCTTGCCCTTTGTCGGCTTGCCAGTCCGTGACTGAGAGGGGGACTCCCGTAGTTTGTAACGGGCCCTTGGTCTTGGCGCCGTCAATACCGATGTCACCAGCGATAACCCGAACGGTTCCACTCTTATCAGTGGTTGATTGGGTAATCGTTTCAGGCTGAAAGTCATGATATTGAGCTAGTATCATTTTGTTTCGTGCTGGTTGGTTTATCCATATCTGGAAACCGTGTAGCGCGCCTTCTTCCATAATGGGCATTTCGCTATGAATGACCCCTTGCCCTGCCGCCATCCATTGTGCGCCACCCGATCGTAATTCACCCACGTTGCCCATATGGTCACGATGTTGGAAGTGCCCTTGGCGCATGTAGGTTAAGGTTTCTATCCCTCGATGAGGATGCGGAGGAAAGCCACCCACGTAGTCTTTTTTGTCGTCTGAACGGAGCTCATCAATCATCAAGAAAGGCGAAAATGCCTGATTATCAAACCCGTGAACACGACGAATTTTCACGCCATCACCATCAGAAGTGGCGTGGGAAGGAATAATATGTTGAACATTTCGATAGGCGGTCATAATGAATCTCCTTGGTTGAGAGTCACTATAGAACTCAAGTTGAGTCTGTTGCAGGGGAAAGAAGTGATGAAGTCGTTCAAAAAAATTGAATGACGTCTTGGTGGTTTCTACGCAGAACAAGTGCGTCAACTCGTTAGAAATCAGCAGTAGTCATCGCCCATTTGTTCCGTATAATGGCAATCGTTTGCTTCGTATAACCCCAATAATCTGGTTTGGGGGTCTCTACCAGTACCCTGAAAGTGCTGATTACGAAGAGTTAGGATCACAATTGTGTTCTTACTCTTTGTATTGGTGCTGATTCAGTGAGGACTCAATCGTTCTAGATCTGAGTCTGATTGATAAAAGTCGCGCTGACTTTCGAAAAAATCAGCGATCCCTTCCATACTAAGAGTAAGTGCACCCACAACACGAACTATAAAGGTGGAATATGAACGCATTTATTCAAGGTCTTCCAAAGGTAGAGTTGCATTTACATATCGAAGGTTCACTCGAACCTGAATTACTCTTTACCCTTGCTCAACGTAATAACATTAATTTGCCATACTCTTCACCAGAAGCGCTGCGCAAAGCCTATGAATTTGATGATCTTCAGTCATTTTTAGATATTTATTACCAAGGGGCCAATGCGCTGATTACTGAGCAAGATTTTTACGACTTAACTTGGGCTTATTTGCAGCGCTGTCATTCAGATAAGGTTATGCATACCGAGATATTTTTTGATCCTCAGACACATACCGAGCGCGGGATTGCGTTTGATACCGTGATCAACGGCATTTATCGCGCCTTGCAAGATGGTCAACATAAACTCGCTATTTCCTCCCATATCATTATGTGCTTTCTTCGCCATTTATCAGAAGAGTCGGCGATAGACACCTTAAAACGTGCACTTAATCATAAGGATAAGATCATTGGTGTGGGATTAGATTCATCAGAGCAAGGGCATCCACCGAAAAAATTTCAAAACGTGTTTACACAAGCAAGAGATGAAGGGTTCTTGACGGTGGCGCATGCAGGGGAAGAAGGTCCGGCGCAAAATATCGTGGATGCAATCGATATTCTAGGCGTGAGTCGTGTCGATCACGGGGTACGCTGTGTTGACAGCCCAGAGCTGTTAGATTCACTTGTTGAGAGTCAAATGCCACTTACCGTTTGTCCATTATCGAATATTAAATTACGCGTGTTTGATGATATGTCTCAGCACAACATTGTGGAATTACTTCGTAGAGGGGTTGCGGTGACGATTAACTCCGACGATCCAGCGTATTTTGGCGGTTATATGACGGACAACTTCCAAGCGGTGAGTGCGGCTCACGCGATGACGTATAACGAATTAGCTCAGTTTACACTTAATGCCATTGATGCCAGCTTTATTGACCCGTCACTGAAACATGAATATCGTCGTCGTGTTGAAGAATACCTTGGCAAGAGTATTTAATGGACTGTGTATAAGAAACATCTTAATGAAGTCGTCATTCCGAAGGTGGCAGCCTAAAAAGGAATGACGACTTTTCGTTACTTACATCTATGCCTAGACATAAGAACGATAGTATTAAAGGGAAAGTGGCAATGATTCAATGTGTTGTCGTTTGTTTGTGAGTCTTTTGTCATTGAATGTGATTGATTTCAAATTTGATATATTGAATTAATCGCTGTCCTAGCAGCCAGCAAGCGAGTGACGAGCTATGCTTATAATCATGGTTTGATTGATGGATTGCGCTGGCTCTTGTGAGGTGACTGTAGTCTTGATACAAGGTGTCTTATGAAGCAACGCTTACGGTATTGGAGACAAATGGAGACGAGATGTTAGGGAGAGGGCACGGAGAAACGTAAATGATAAAATATGGATTGGTGTTGTGTTTGTGCCTGCCATTGTCGTCGTTGGCAATGAATCGTTCATGGGAAGAAGTTACTCTACCCAGTGACGGGGAATCAAACTCGATTGGCAGTTATGCCAATGGCTGCTTGGCTGGAGGCGCAGAACTTGCGCCAGCAGGTACGGGTTATCAAGTGATTCGGACACAACGAAATCGCTATTACGGTCACGCCGATATGATTGATTATCTGACGTCACTTGCGATTCGTGTCGACGCATTGGGGATAGGTCGTATTCTAGTGGGTGATATCGCCATGCCACGTGGTGGACGTTTTGCTTCTGGGCATGCTAGCCACCAAACGGGATTAGATGCCGATATTTGGCTGCGACTACCAGCAACCCCCTTGAGTGTTGAGCAACTTTCCACGCCTAAGCCTTATTCGGTTGTTGATCTCAATAGCTACCGTTTAGAAAAAGAAAAATGGACCGAGAGTCATGCGCTGTTAATTCAAACCGCAGCGGTTGATGAGCGGGTGGCTCGAATTTTTGTTCATCCACTTATTAAGCAGCAATTGTGCGACACTGCTTGGAAGGATAATTCATGGCTTAGGAAGGTTCGGCCGTGGTGGGGGCACTATTCACACTTTCATGTTCGCTTGCATTGCCCTGAGGGCGATAGCCAATGTGTGGCGCAATCGCCACCACCGAAAGGTGATGGTTGTGGTGCAGAATTGGCATCTTGGAAACCCAATCCGTATATTGCGCCTAAACCCGCGAAAGCCGTGGTAAAGCTCGCCGATAAACCGAAGAAAAAACCAGCCAAACCTAAATATCAAGAATGCGTGGCGCTACTTAATCAGTAACAAGCGCCATGCTCGTTGTCAGTCTTTGGCAGGTTCACAAAGTCAACTCTGCGACGCTGACTTATCATGCATTCAGTCTGCACCCGTTTATAGCGAATCAGGTTACTGAACTCGATATTCAATGATGACTTGATTACCATCGATCCGCACGTTGGTGATTTCTCCATCAATCGTTAACTTCGTATTAAACAGGCGTTCGTCGATCGCAGCAACCCGAACCGAGCCTTTTAGTGATGGTAGGTGATGGTTAGGATTGATATGCAGTAACTTACAAAACCGATCAATAAAGGGCGCATCTAATGGATGTTGACCGTTTAGGCGATTGGAAAGCTCAACCTGACTAATGCTCAAGCGCTTAGCGACTTCCATTTGGGTAATGTGCATTTTTGCTTTTTGTGACATCCAGACGCTGTAGAGTGCTTCTGTATCTTGTAGTGTGTAATTCATGATGTGTTTAACCCTGCAATGATTAAGAGGACTGGTGCCCCTTTATTTATGCGCAGTATTCAACCGTAAATAGTGATTATTGATGTCAGTGCTGAGAAAGCTAGGTAAGGGTTAGGTCGGAATAATGACAAATTCTGGCAAAATTGATTCAAGTTGAGATACTCTTCTAATATCGTCAACTCTGATATGCGCATAATATTATAGGTAATTGGTTTTATATTGCCCTGTTGTTGCCTTGTGCTATTCATACCTCATATCTAGCTTCCTCCTGCAAATATTAGTGAGCTCACTCGCACTTTTGAGTTGCAATAAAGATTCATTACGTAATTATTCTAATATGCATCTTATTAATAACTGCGCTGAATGATTGACAATTATTCCGAATCACAGAAAAGGTTGGCACATGGAAGTGTTTTCTTTAGATATGAGAACGCTAAATTTTATAATGATTCTCTTTAGCTGTATCTATTGTATTGGTTTGTTGCTTTACCAACGTCCTAACGAGCTTCATCCCAACCATTTACACCCTAGAAATTCGGGTCCTAGCGCTTTGAGTCGTACTCATTTGCGGGATAACACCCAGCGCTCGACTAACTCGGTGAAGGGGCTTAAGGTCTTTGCTTTGGCGCTTTTAGCGATGGGAGCTGGACCGTTATTAATCAGTTTCAGAGGTTTTGTATCGGAATGGTTTAGTATCGTGGTTGCCAATATGCTGATTGCCTTCGCGTTTCAGATGCTTCTCCATGGTTTGTGTTCATTTCGGGAGTCTACGTTTCGATATTCTTATGCTTGTATGACGTTGATCCCGATTGTTTTTGGTCTATTTGTTTATTTCACCTATATCGAACCATCAATCAGTGCACGTATTGTCGTGATTGCAAGCTATCTGGTTATCGTTTCATTTGCATCCGTTAAGGCGCTACAAAGCGGGACTCGGTATGATCTCCCTTTAGCGGTGAAGATGATGTCGGGTACGTATTTCCTGTATGGCTTATTTATGCTATTTCGTGGTTATCACACGATAGCCAGTGCAAGTGTGACTGAATTTATGAGTGCAGGTTTGGTCCATCAGTTGACGTTTTTGTTTAGTATTTTTCTTATTGTTTCTATTAGCTTTTGTATGCTTTGGATGATTAATGCAAGGCAACTACACGCGATCAATGAACTCTCTTTTTATGACTCTCTCACCAAAATAAGAAACAGGCGCGCACTAGATCTATTTGTACATGATTTAAAGGATCGAAAAGATAAGACGCCGCGACCAATGAGTCTAATTATGCTCGACATCGATCACTTTAAATGTATCAATGATGAATATGGACACGTTGTGGGTGATAGAGTAATT
Organism: Vibrio sp. GJ43-1; assembly: GCF_055808835.1. Taxonomy (NCBI): domain Bacteria; kingdom Pseudomonadati; phylum Pseudomonadota; class Gammaproteobacteria; order Vibrionales; family Vibrionaceae; genus Vibrio; species Vibrio sp. GJ43-1. The sequence continues at coordinate 879,163 of NZ_CM147885.1, forward strand.
CAAACGGTGTCCGGCGTTTTACGTAATACATTACCATCTCATGGTTCGATGTTTCGTTATGGTGGAGACGAAGTGATCATTGTGCTTGACGATCACGATATAAAAGTGACCGCGAATCTTGCAGAGCGGTTACGACAAAAAATTGAACATGCCCCCTATGTCGATAATCTTGCCGTCCAACCTACCTGTAGTTTTGGGGTCGCGCAAATTCATGGCGATGAAAGTTGGGACAGTGCGGTTAGTCGTGCTGACAAAGCGCTGTACCAAGCGAAAAAATGGAAGAAATACGGTTTATATTTCTCCCATGGCGCAGCTAAAACAAGTTTATGCCTGATTTTTCTCATTCTAGCGACTATCAGATAATTGAGGCATGGTGTATTTAGGATGAAGTCACCCATGCCTTTGTTCTGGATTATCCTTATGCACAAATACAGAAATAGTTAAATACAGAAATAGTTAATTACATGACTGAACGTACTCACTTAGCTCGCGGCTGCGCAGCCTCATCGACAAGATATAAAATAGACTGATACGGTATTCCACTATGATGTGCGAGACCAATTTCACACGTAATACTATTGCTAAATCCTCGTTGGCAATCGGAAGGTACTTGTTCTTTTAGTGGTGCCGTCGCCGCTTGGTTAAGCTCTGGGGTGGTGAAGCCTTTGTCTCCTGCCCAGCCACAGCACTGAATGTGCTCAGGAATAATCACATTGGTCGCACATTGCTGTGCGAGCTTAAGCATACTTGACTCCAATCCCATTCGTCGTGAGCTGCAGGTGACATGTAGCATGACAGATTCGTTGAGTGGCGTTAATGATAGGTGAGGCAGCAGGTAGCGACTGACAAAACCGACGGGTTCGGTAATGTTTAACGGTTTAGTAAAGTGTTCAATACTGCGTTTAGCACACGGACTCGTATCCATCACTATCGGGTATTCCCCTTCTTTACTGGCTGTCCATAGTGTTTCTTCAAGCTGCAATGACTTTTTGTCGGCAAGTTCAGTCATTCCTTTGCTGTCATAAGGCATCCCACAACATTGTTCTGTGAGCTCGCGTGGGGTGATTACTTCAAATCCTGCCTTTTCAATCAGTGACAGTGTCACCTCTGTTAGAGGACGTTGATCGTTGGCATTTGGCTGGGCGGCCATATTCCGACTGGCACAGGAAGGCAGATAAACCACTTTACCTGTCGATGAAGAGCGTGGCTTTTCGACTCCGGTAAAGTGGTTGGTTTTTGGTGTTTGTGCTAGCCATAGCGGTGTGCGCTGTTTAGTGACTGACCGCATCTGCCCGGCAAGTTTCTCGACCCGTTCAGCGCCGAGTAGATTGCTGGCGATTTCGCCAGTTTTTAGACCAAAGCGGGCAATGGAGGCGGTAGTGGCGAAGTGTTCAGCGGTCCATCGTGCGATAGGCTGGAATTTTTGATATCGCGATGCTCTGAGTTGTTTGACGAGATCACCCGTGTTGATCCCTACTGGGCAGCGATCAGCGCATAAGTCGGTTGCTGCGCAGGTGTCTAAACCTTGATATTGAAATACGTCTTCGAGCTGCATTTGGCTTTCAGACGTCTCGGTATCTGCTGGACGGCTGCGACGTTGGCGCTGGATCTCCCGGTATAGCACGATGCGCTGACGAGGCGACAGCGTAAGTGTACGTGAGGGACAAACGGGCTCGCAAAAACCGCACTCAATACAGCGATCGATAAGATCATCCGCGGCGGGCATGGGTTTTAGGTTTTCGATATGAGAATGTGGATTGTCATTAATGATCACGCCAGGGTTAAGTAAACCCTGAGGATCAAACAAGGCTTTGATCTGTTGCATTAATTCGTAGCCATCTCGACCCCATTCAAGTTCAACATACGGTGCCATGTTGCGACCTAGTGCCGTGTTCTGCTTTGAGTGATCCTTGGTATTTTACCGCCACAAGTTCTGCGACATCATCCATAAACCGACCGTAGCGCTGAATCTCTTTCTCGCTATCAAAACCTTGTGTGAAAACGAAGTGCAAGTTGCCTTCCAGTGCATGCCCAAAAATAATGGCTTCGTTGTAATGGTAACGGTCAAAGAGCTGCTGAAGATCTCGAACGCCTGCGGCTAGGTTTTCGACAGGAAAGGCGACATCCTCAATGATCACCGTTGTTCCCACTTCTCGCACTGCGCCGACCGCAGGGAACATGCCCTTACGAATACCCCAGAGCGTAGCGACAGTGCTAGGGTCGGAGGTGAAGGGGACCGATTCAATAATAGTAAAGTCGCTGAGTGCTTCCATAACCATAGCGTTAGAGTGTTGAAGGTCAGCGTCATGTGACGCGTGGACTTCAATCAATAACGCGGCAGCTTCAAGATCGAGATGTTGGATAAAAGCAGGCATGCCAGGTTGATCGGCAACGGATCGAAGTGAGCGACCATCCATCATTTCTACGGCTGCGACAGGGGTATCAGCGATGATAGTGACGGCTTGACTGGCTTCTTCAATGCTGGCAAAGGTTAGTAGGGTAGAGGCTTTAAATGGGTGCTCTATCACGGTGTTGTATGTAATGTCGGCAATAAACCCTAACGTACCCTCTGAACCTATCATAAGGTGCTCTAGAATTTCGATGGGGTCTTGAAAGTCAACCAAGGCGTTGAGTGCATACCCGGTGGTATTTTTTAGGCGATATTTATGGCTGATTTTTTCTGATAATGTGACGTTTTCTTGGGTTTGCTTAGCTAGGGTTTGTAGACCTGTGACAATATCGGAACGCGTTTCTTTGAATCGAGCAACACTGTGACTATCGCTCGTGTCTAGAATGGAGCCGTCAGCAAACACGATTTTCATGCTATCAACGGTTTTATAAGAATTTTGAGCGGTACCACAACACATTCCACTAGCATTATTTGCCGCAATGCCACCAATTTTACAGGTGTTGATCGACGCTGGGTCGGGGCCTATTTTTCGTTGATAGGGCAATAGATACTCGGTTTGCATCCGCCCCGATAACCCCTGGCTGAAGGCGGATCTTGTCGCCTTCATTTAAAATTTCATGTCCACGCCAATCATCGGTCAATGTGATCAAAACAGAGTCAGAAACAGCCTGTCCAGACAGGCTTGTTCCCGCCGCTCTGAATGTGAAGTGAATCCCAAGGTTCCCACACTGTTGAATCGCGAAGATGACTTCGTTGAGACTGTTTAGTCGCAGAACAATCTGTGGAATCAGGCGATAAAAACTGGCATCGGTGCCATAAGCCAGTCGCTCCGGTTCGCCAGTGATGATTCGCTGTGTTGGTATTTTTTCGGCGAGGATAGTTTGCAGCGCTTGGTAGCGATCTATCGTCGAGTCATACTTGGGGGTGCTCATTACTATCATCCTTTAATGTTATTCATCTTCCAAGAAAATGACGACCAGCTGACTAGGGCCGTGCGCGCCATACGCTAGGGTTTGTTGGATATCTGCCGTCTTGGATGGCCCAGACACTAACAATGCGTTGGTTGGCATATAATGATTCCATTGATTGTTCGCCATAGCTTGTTGAAAGTGGCCAAACAACATCGATTTTTTGACGAATGCAATGTGACAAGGAGGAACCAGAGAGAGGGTTCTCGGTTCATGCTCATTGGGCCACAATATGATGGCACCAGTATCGGCAATTCCGCCTGCGGTGTGTGTGATGCCAGCATCAACTTGGTCAAAAAGTTCGGCTTTCCAATGCTCTATGCTCTGGCTAAATTCGGTCACTTGCACAAGAGCCGTTGCTTCATGGCAGGCATCGATGAATTCACCAGCGGTGCCAATGGCAATGTGATGAAGCTGATATTCCGATATAACGGCCTGAAGGGTGGGGACGAGCGCCGCGCGAGTGGTCACTTTAACATCGGTATGATTGGCGGTCATCATGGCTATAAAGCGTTCTGCTTTGTCATCCATACTGATCGCTGAATCACTCCCCCATGGACGATAAACGGGTTCATCGCCTTGATAAGCGGTACGTGGTGCGCGCTTGAGGCGATTAAGGATGTTTTCTTTACTACTGCGTGTATCCATTGTTATCGCCTCATTTCGGATTATTCGTTTGACGCTTACGGTCGGTCATTCTCTGACGACCTTTGATACGCTGGTGCAGCGTTTTGTCGGCAGGCTTAGGGCGTGTGCGACATTGCGTCCATGCACCAAGGTTACTGGGAATAAGGTGCTGCAGCTTACTGGTAAGAAAAGTGGCCGAGTGATAAAGGGCTGGCGATGATGCGGCTAACGCATAACCGGACATGAGCGCAGACTCTATCGTGCTATGCGCGGTGTTTTGCCCTTTTAATGGGGCACGCTCCTTGCGTGCTGGGTGCTTGGCTTCCTGTCTTAGCCGTAACAGCATATCAGGAATAGGGATTTTAACCGGACAGACTTCACCACACGCGCCACATAAGCTTGATGCCGTCACAAGGTCTTTGGTTTTATCCAAGCCCAATAAATGCGGTGAAATGATCTTCCCTATTGGGCCGGGATACACCGTCCCATAAGCGTGCCCCCCTATTTTGGTGTAGACGGGACAGTGGTTCATGCATGCACCACAACGTATGCACTGTAAAGTTTTACGCAATTCTTCATCTTGATAGGCTTGGCTACGACCGTTGTCTAGTAAGATGAGGTGAACCTCTTCAGGTCCATCTTTTTCGGCATATTTTCGTGGTGAACTGATCATATTGAAGTAGGTGGTAATAGCTTGCCCGGTTGCACTGCGGGTCAATGCACTATACAGAGGTGGTACATCTGCCAGAAACTCGACAACTTTCTCAATGCCCGTAATGGCAATATGCACTTTAGGCACGGTGGTGGACATTCTGCCATTTCCTTCATTTTCAACTAAGCAGAGTGTGCTTGGTTTCGGCTACCGCAAAGTTCACTCCTGATAGGCCAATATCCGCCTCAAAAAACTTACGTCTTAGGCGAGTACGACCCGTTTGAATAAGGCTATCAACATCGTCAGTCGGGGTGAAGTTCTCCAAATGGGTACTAAAGGTGTCGCTGACTTCTTGCTTGTTTTTGTGGATGGCAGGCATGATGATGTGTGAGGGCTTGTCACCATCAAGTTGTACAATGTATTCGCCCATATCACTTTCTAGGCAGTGGATCCCAAGCTTTTCCAACGTATGATTCATTTCTATTTCTTCGCTGACCATCGACTTACCTTTGATGATCAGTTTGGCATCGTGCTGAGCAGAAATATCAGCAATCAAAGCATTGGCTTGTTGTGGTGTTTCCGCCCAGTGCACTTGTATTCCGTTTCGATAACAGTTGAATTCTAGTTGCTCTAAAAGTTCGGGTAGTTTGCTTAAGCAGCGCTGGCGAATGGATTCTGCAATATTGCGGATATTCTCTTCTTCTGCTGGATCATCAAACGCCGTCTTTCTTTTGTCGCGTAAGTAATCCATCGCGCCACGAAAATTGTCGCGAAGCTGAGCATCATCGAGCGCTTCTTTGGTTTGCTGATGAAAGTTGTTAGGTTGTTGGCTCATGAATTTACCTCCTGCGTACGCTCAAGTAAGAAAGACGCAAGGTGGCGACCAATGATCGGTTTCTGTTGGTATTCGAACGCACCGTTGATATTAAGTAAACAGCCCCAATCAGCACTGACGAGAATATCAGATTGTGTATTGCTGATATGGCGAGTCTTATCTTCTACCATCGCTTGAGAGATGTCTGGATGACGGACCGAAAAGCTTCCCCCAAATCCGCAACACTCGCTTTCGTAATCTTGTACCCGTAGTTCGACATTGGAGAGCTGCGAGAGAAGCTCTGTTGAGGTGGTATGGACATTCATTTCTCGTCGTGCCGCGCATGAGGTATGCATCACTACTGAGGTCGGTTGCCCTTGATCGGTTAGCTTAACCCGGCAGACATTGACTAGGAACTCAGTCAGTTCAAACACTCGGTCACAGAAGGCCTGTACCTTGGCTTCTTGACGGTCACCTTTGAACAGCTTTGGGTAGTGGTGGTGCATCATGCCACCGCAAGACCCTGATAACACGATAATGGGAAAAGGGTCCGGAAATAAGTCAATCTGGCTTTGAGCGACGTGCTTTGCCTCTTTGGTATAGCCGGAGGTATAAGCGGGTTGACCACAACAGGTTTGCTTTTCGACAAAAATGACGTTAATGCCTTGTTGCTCGAGCAAAGTGATGGCGTCGAGTCCAGCATCGGGATCAAACACATCCACTAAACAGGTAGCGTAGAGATAGACTGTTGATGGTTTTGGTGGGTAGATGCGCATGATAGGACTCCAACGTTTAACTCATGTTATGCCGTGTTGTAATCGGGCTGTTAATAAAGTGTGAAGTTAACGCTTCCAATTTTCTTTATACAGAGAAATAATGAAAATGATTATTTCCAAAAATGACCTAATATGATGCGTGCAGATGATTTGATCTTGTTCTATCAGGTAGTTGAACTGGGGGCTTTTAGTCGAGCAGCTGAGCAAAATAACCTGACAAATTCGGTAGTTAGTAAAAGGATTGCGCGGCTAGAAGATGAACTCGGCGTACAATTATTATATCGAACAACGCGTAAATTAACGTTAACTGAAGCGGGTAAAGCCTTGCTCCACAGTGCTAAAAATGTGACCCAAGCGACTATGGAAGCTGCAGCGTCTGTCTCAGGCTTTGGTGAGAATATTAGTGGTCATATCAAAATGTCGGTGCCGACGATTTCCGGTGATTTGATTTTAGCCGATGCCGTGGCGGAATTTTGTAATATGTATCCGGGTCTCAGCGTCGATATGTCGCTAGACAATCGTTTTGTCGATTTGGTAGATGGTGGGTATGACTTAGTGATTCGCACTGGCTACTTAGAAGATTCAAGTTTGATTGCCCGGCACATTTTGGACTCCCAATGGGTGGTATGCGCCTCACCCTCTTACATTGCCAAAAATGGTAAGCCGTTAAAACCGCATGATTTAACGCAGCATAATTGCTTGCAATACGCCTACCAAACAACAGGGGCGTCGGATTGGGAGTTTAAAGCTGGACAGAGTGGCAATGAAATTATTAAGGTCTCGGGTTCGTTTTCAACCAATAATGCTGGAGCATTGAGAAAGGCAGCACTGGGAGGGCATGGTATTGCGTATGTACCGCGTTGCCTTGTGTATCACGATGTAAGAAACGGACAGCTGGTGGATATATTTCCGGAACAAGTTGGGAAAAAGTTGGGTATCTATGCGGTGTACCCTTTTACTCGGCAGCCGCCAAATAAAGTCCGTCTATTAATTGAACATATACGCACAAGATATTTAACCATATCCCATTATTTTTAACCATATCCCCAATTTTTAAACGCGGTGAAACGCAAAGGAGCCAGGAGGAACGAGCTTGAAAATAGCGCTATTTAGCGAGCAACCGCACCCCCAAGGGTGAGGTTTGTTGGCCATTTTGTAATGTGATTACCGCCAAGAAAGATATTTCCGTCAACGGTGAGTCTAGCCGGAAGGACGGTAATATTTGAGCCACCGATATACAAACTACCTTTGACGATAAGATTATCTGGTAGCTCTGATAGTGGGGTTCGAATCAAGCCTAAATCACCATTGACGATCATGCCATCAGGAAGCTTAGCTACAGGCGTATCGGTTAAGTTGATATACCCTCCGGGCGTGACGCCTTCAGGCCATGCCTTTAATTGGCTGCCAAGAAGATTCGCATAACCTGTGATTTTCGTTCCTCTTGGGATATATGCCACTAAACTATTGGAAGCGTCTAGGCTACCTTGGACATCTAAATTATTGGGTAACGCTTCTATAGCGGTTTTTGCGATGTTGAGGTTACCTTTGACTACTAGCCCATCAGGTAATGCAGTGTAGGGTTTGTTGCGAAGGTGGAGGTTGCCATAATTATCAAGATGGTTGAGAATTTTATGGTGATCCAGTGATGTCGCGTTAAGCTGGCTAGTAGAAACAAGCCACATGGTAATAAGTAAGCAAACGCGCATCATAGAAAACAGAGCCGAAAATTAATGACAATACAGGTAGTGTGCAATGGATAGTCAACGAAAACAATGGAAAACGTGGCGTAAAATTTCAAAATTAACGGCAATCGCGATCGTTACAGTCGGTGTGCCGCTGTCATTAGTGAATGCAAAAGTGATTACGACACCGGGCGTGGATGTAGGGGCTGCGGTGCTGCTCTCAGATTCGAAGTTAGGTAAACGAGTGTGCTATTACAATGATAAGGCGTTTTCATTGGGATCTGTGATCACCGTTGAGGGTGTCATCTTACAGTGTGTGGCTGAGCAAGACTTCGAGATGAATGGTGAACTGAAGTGGAAGCGTCTAAAAAGCGAGCAATAGTGCTCGCTTTGGTCTCATGGTATGAATGAACTCATTCATACTCTTGCTTAGTCGTGCTTAGCCAATTTCTAAATAGTAGCCAAACGATGAAGGCTAGCGTGAGATTGAACGTGTTTTAAGTTCAAAAATAAGCTTTTCTGCACTGACTTCGAATTTGAAACGAGCGTGAAGTTCGGTTGAGTCTTCTTCGAGGGCAGAGATGTCGTATTGAACTTCTTTAGAGACTGACTGCGCAAGATCGATATACTTTTGAATCTCTTGCTCTAACAGGGCTTTAGATTCAGCAAAGAGCTGAACTTCAGCCACATCGTCACCTTCTTTGATGATGAAGCCCATTTCTCCGGAGACGCCACATGCGTCACATACCGCTTCTTCTTTGTACGTGTTTGACATAACAATACCTCTTACTAATTATGAGACCATTCTATAACTGTGGTTTTCAGGTAGCCAGAAAAAAATTGGTGGCGTTAATGTTACCGCAGCGGGCTACCCCGCTGTTACTGTGATTCAATCACGTAATAGTCGCCCGTTATAGGTTGTTAATACATCAACGGGTTAATGGACTAGTGGCATATGCATTCTTGCGCTCAATGGTATTGTGTTTGCTATGTGATTTAATTATGCAAGTGATTTATTTGTAATGTGATTGATGTCTCAAAAACGAGACCAGTGTCCTAGCGATAGAGTACACAATTGTATTTACTGAACGGAGAAGTGGTAGACTTTATAAGTTATAAATCTATTAATGATTTTTTATAATATTTCAATTGTATGCATATCTAATATCCGCGAATGGGTGTAACCCTTGATGCCGTAAACAAGGGTTAATAAATATTCATGTTATTTTATTAGATTAATTTACAGAGAATTGCTTTAATTATGGTATAGCATACAGTCAATGCACCACAGCGATAAGAGAAGAGCGTCAAATGCCAAAGCGTAGTAAAGAAGATACTGAAATCACTATTCAGAAGATTATGGAGGCGGTTGTCGACCAAATTATCCGTTTGGGTTACGACAAGATGTCTTACACGACTTTGAGTCAGCAGACAGGTGTATCAAGAACAGGGATTAGTCACCATTTTCCAAAGAAAACGGACTTTACAGCAGCGCTCGATGGACGCATTTTCAAGATGTTCGTTGAGCACCTTGAGTTTGAAGGTGGGCTAGATAGCTTTGTAAATAGTTGGTTGGCGGCACTGAAAAATGATGAATTTTTGGCAATTTTGAAATTGCTCTTTCATCATATTGTGACTTCAGAAAATGCGCATGAGTTTGCCTCTAAAGGTATCGACCGTTTATACAAATTGGTGGAAACTCAATACGGCGCAGGAAGTGAAAAAGAATTGGAGTGGCTGTTGGGCCGTTCATTGATTCAATTAAGTAAGTAGTGTATCGCTCATACTTATCTTGGTACGATCGTTAGCTTGCAGCCCCGCAAGTTGTGGGTTGTACATTCACTAAAAATACCGTGACTAATTAATAGTCGCGGTATTTTTTTGCCCAAAAATCATCTTATTTTAAATAAATAGCGTTCATTCAGTATATTTTCTCTATTTAACTACCGTGATATTACTAACGGAAAGCCCTTTTTAGGGTGTTCAGTAATAATGACGTCATAGCCATAAACGTCTGAGATCATTTCACTGGTAATGGCATCCCATGGTGAGCCATCAGCAACGATTTTTTGTTGGTTCAATACAATGATCCGATCTGAGTATTGAGAGGCTAGGTTTAAATCGTGGAGGACGACAATGACGGCTGCGTTATTCTTGGTTGCCATCTCTCGTGCCAGAGCAAGGGTATTGTGTTGGTGAGCAAGATCGAGTGCTGACGTCGGTTCGTCAAGCATGAGGATGGTTTGCCCTTTAGCATGGTGAAGCTGACTCAGGACTCTTGCAAAGTGGATACGTTGTTTTTCCCCCCAGATAAACTTGGATAGGGACGTGAGGCAAGCGGCAACATATCGACAGTGTTGAGGTAGTGTTTTGCTAACGCTTTGATCTCTCGATTAGACAACTTAAGTGGTATGGCTCCTAACTCAACGACCTCCGAAGCGAGAAATGGAAAGCTTAACGTACTGTGTTGTGGCACTAGACCGAGATGCATAGCGAGCTTAGCAGGCGTCCAGACGTCGCGTGATTGACCAAAATAGCGAAGGTTAGCCTTTGTTTTTAGTTCCCCACTTAGCACTTTTAATAGTGTGCTTTTCCCCGCGCCATTTGGGCCGAGTAGTGCGGTGACTTCACCGGGGTTCAGGTTTATTGAGACGTTATCTAAAATAGTCGTGTCGGCAAACTTAACTGAAATATGGTGAGCAGAAATGGCGTATTTAGATTCGTTTGTCACAGATTTTCCTATCGTGGTCTCTTGATATGTCATTACAGAATCTTCCCTTTTTGCTGAAAAAGAAGATAGAGGAAAAACGGGGCACCGACGATCGCAGTAACAATCCCGACAGGTAATTCTGCTGGCGCAACTACGACTCTGGCAATCATGTCAGCTGCCGTCATTAACAATGCACCAAGTAGTGCGGATACTGGCAACAGAGTTCGGTGATCAGGGCCTATGAGCATCCGTCCTAAATGAGGGATGACTAAACCGATAAAACCGATAGGGCCAGAAACACTGACGGTGACTCCGACACCGACGGCGGTGAGCAGTATCAATTGACGTTTGAGACGCTGTACGGCAATACCGAGGTGCATTGCTTCAGACTCCCCAAGAAGCAGTGCATTAAGTGCCATCGCCTTCTTGGAAAAAAGTATGATTAGAACCAGAAGCGTCAATGTGGCAAGTGATATTTTTTCCCATGTTGCACCAGCAAGAGAACCCATTGACCATAGAGAAAGATCGCGAAGCATTTGGTCATCGGCGACAAAATTGAGAAAACCGATCCCTGCCCCAGCTAGAGCACTTATTGCCACCCCGGCTAACAGCATAATAGTCACTGATGTGCCAAATTTCCCAGAGCCTAATTTGTAGACTAAAACGGTGGTCAATGCACCGCCAAGGAAAGCGAAAACGGGGACGACGGCGAGGTTCATCAATTCAGGGAATTGTGTGCCGAGTGTAGAAAAACAGACGATGGCAATCGCGCCACCCAACGAGGCACCAGCCGATACACCGATGATACCGGGTTCCGCAAGGGGATTGCGAAATAACCCCTGCATGACAGTGCCACAAATAGCTAAAATTGCGCCAACGACGAGACACAATAGTGTGCGAGGCAGACGGATATCATTGACGACTAAAGGGATGTGAGGCGCGAGTTCATTAGAGCGGGTTGTCAATGCGATCAAGCTATCGGAGAAGGAAATCGACATTGGTCCTACCGTTACGGAGTAAACAGTGGTGACGACAAGTAGGCTAATAAAGCCGACGAAAATAATCGGAAGAGAGTAATGTCTAAGCATAAGTTTACAAGAGTCGCTAAAAGTTAAGGTGCATCCAATTTAATGCAGAGCAGTTAAAAGAAAGGAATGAGAATGAATCGGCGACAGCCAATGACGCGTAATATTTGATGCGCCTCATTGGCTGATATGCGGTTATTTTGGATAAATCTTCTCGTTCAATCTTTGTGCTTCTGAGAGACTTTTTAAACCTAGCCCGCCGACCAGCGCGTGACCATCAATAGTGACAAACTGTTGATTTTGTCCAGCAGGCGTAGCCGCGAGCATCGGCAGAGCTTTTAGTAAGGCATCGGGGCCGCCTAATTGACGATAGCTGCGGTCACTGACCAAAATGATGTCTGGCTGCATTTCAATGATGGCTTCATTTGATAATGGCTTATAAGCATTGAGTTGTTTAGCAGCAGGATTAATGCCCCCAGCAAGCGAGATAATGGCATCGGGCGTGGTACCACTGCCAGCCACATTAGCAGGTCTACCCTCATGGATAAGTAAGAACAGAATCTTTTTCTTTTCGTCTGATGTTGACGGTTGGTTAGCGGTGAGGGCATGGAGTTGGGCATCAATTTTATTATTCAATGCGGCAACGTTATCTTGGGTATGAGTTAACGACGCTATTTGGTCGATTCTTTTTTTAAGCCCAGTGATGCTAGCAGATGTATCAACAACCTCAACGTTAACACCCGCTTGTTTTATCTGATCCAGGGTCGGTTTCGGACCCATTTCATCAGTGCCAATGATGAGAACAGGGTGCATCGCGAGTAAACCTTCTGCCGACAGTGCACGATGATAGCCCACTTTAGGTAATACAAGAGATGGGGGTAATACACTTGTTACATCAACTGCGACCAATTGCTGTTGAGCGTTAAGGGCAAGTAGCAACTCGGTAACCGATGCCCCTGCACTGATGATGTTCTGTGTCTCTTCAGGTAATACCGTCGCTTCTACTTGAGTGGACTGAGCAAAGACACTAAAAGCCATCATGGATGTGATAGCACTGACGATTAACGTTTTACGTAATGGTTGAAACATAATATGTACATTCCTAGTTATTTGGTTGAGTCTTCCGTTAGGAGCTGCGTTGCCGGAATACCGTTATCTTGCATAAAGGCGAGCAGCTGGACTAAATGTTGAACATCAGCCGTTTTGTCGGCTGCAATGATGATCGGTTGGGCAGAGGATTTAGACTCTTCCAGTAACGCAATTTTAAAGTTGTCCCAGTCGATATATTGTTTGGTATTTAAAGCCCAATATGGGGAATCGGCTAGGATATTGACGGTAAGAGATTGGTTAGCTACTTCTGATACGGCATTGGAATCCGTTGCCGGTAGTTCAACGTTTAATGACTCCAAACGAACTGAGGCGGTAAGCATCAAAAACACCATAACAATAAAGATGATGTCTAATAACGGCGTAAGGTCCGGGTAAATGGGCGTGCTGGATGAAGTATCACTGACTTTGATCATGATGCATCCGTGACTGATAATTTATCGAGGTTGCGGGTCTGTACTGGATCTTTGTCGGAATGCGGCATTTCAATACCCTCGAGCCACAGGTTGACAAAGTTAAGGGTGTGCTCCAATTTCGTGACGATTCTTTCTGCCCATAAACCAATAAGTTGTGCGCCAGCGATGGCGGGTAGAGCGATCATAAGACCAGCAGCGGTTGTTCGCATAGCAAGGCCAAGACCTTGTGCGAGGTCGTTTGGTGTGACATTGCCGGAAGCCGCCGCAATACCTTTAAACATCTCTATCAGCCCAAGTACCGTTCCTAGTAAGCCAATCAATGGGCTGATAACACCGATTAGCGATAACAGTTTTAGCCCTGAGTGAAGTTGATGCCGTTTATCTTGTAGCCAAATACTGGCGGCGTCTTCACGCAGTGACTTGGCAAATGAGTGATGGGCCAATAGCATGGCGACACCGCGGTATAGTAGTGGTCGTTTGTCAGATAAGACGGTAGCAAGTTGTTCTATATCTTTAGCGTTAATAGGTGAGATTTGATTCAAATTTTGACGAATAGCTGTCATCCCAACGCCAGTGCTGATGACGATTTGGAAGAGTCGTTCGATGATGATCATCGCAGTTAACGCAGAGCAAATAAGTAATGGCCAAGTCATTAGCCCAAGTTGCTGTTGTAGATAGTGTAGTGGTTCCATGATTAATCCAATTTAAAACGAACAGGAATTTGAATACGATGGGCGACCGCGACCCCTTTAACGGTATAGGCGGAAAATTGCCATTGTTTAATAGCGTCAAGTGCGGTCTTATCCAAAATTGTGGCGCCAGATGAAGAGACAAGCACTTGTTTTGTCTGGTTTCCGGATTCATCAAGCCAGATTTCATAGGTTGCAGTGCCTTCAATTCCGCGCTTTCTGGCAATTCTCGGATATCGAGGTTGCACAGGTGTCGTAGTGAAAGAAGGGGTGTTTCTTAGCACGGGTTCATTACTTACCCCTTGATTAACGACGGCTGGTTGCGCCGAAGTGGGCGCGGAATCGTTCCCCGATGTTTTTGTTTCTGTAATTTCTTCTTTAGGTTCACTTTTTTTAGGAACAGGATTTGATTGCTCCTTCGGTGATGTCTTTGGGATCGTCGATGTGCTTTTCGGCGCCTTGTTAACAGCCTTTTCCCGTTTTACAGGTTGCTTTTTGTTTTTTGTCACCGATGAACGATTCGCTTTCGTTACGGCTTTCTGAACAGAGCGACGTTCTACGGGCTTATTGTCAGTAGAGTTAGTCTTAGCAGAAGTGGTCTCAGAGGAATGAGGTGGTACAGGTGCTTTTTCTGCCGTGTCCGGTGGAACGTCTGTATCACTTGGAGGTGTCGATGATGCCGCTGCAGCCGAAGATTGAGCGATAAAATTGAGTGATACCGATGTAGAGTGGCTACCTGACGGCATTGCAAAGACTTGTTGTGTGTCGTCGACAAGCATAAAACCAATATGGAATGCCACAGATAAGCTTCCTGCAACGACATACCTTTTGATGTTCATAACCCAACCTCTATTCACTTAAATTCTCGACTGACGACCGAGCGCTTTCTCTTGTCATTTACTGTTTCACTAACGAGAGAAGGCGATTATGTATCACAATGAAAATAAGATCAATTATCAATTGCATTATCATTATCACCAATTTATGATCGTGAATATCTTCTACGACCCCTAATTACGGGGGTGATCGGAAACAGAGAATAGATATGCAAATCGACTTAACTCATCTTGATGCGACACACTTCGGTGTTTCTTCGCCCGATCCGCTGCGCTTCGCTTTTACTCAGAAGACGTCGCCTCATGCTAGTGGTATGGGCACGCCGATAGAAACCGCGCGTTATGAGTCTCTATTTCAATCACTGACTTCTGTGTCTTCAAAGCGCTCGAGCAAGCGCTGCCTTTACATCCATATTCCTTTTTGCCGAGTACGTTGTACGTTTTGTAACTTTTTTCAAAACGCAGCAAGTCGGCAGTTAGTCGATGATTATTTTAAAGCGTTGCTTAAAGAGATAGAGCTGAAATCTCGACTTGCTTGGACTCAAACAGGTTTGTTTCATGCCGTTTATATTGGTGGTGGAACGCCAACGGATTTGTCCCCTGATCAGATACAAAGATTGGGTAAAGCGATTCGTCGCTCGTTTCCTTTAGCGACGGATTGTGAAATGACGCTAGAAGGAAGAACTAACCGATTTAGCGATGAAATGTTCGATAAAGCATTGGAAGGCGGGTTTAATCGCTTTTCCTTTGGTGTGCAGAGTTTTAATACTAAAGTAAGACGCAGTGCCAAAAGACTAGATGATCGTGAGGTTGTGCTTGAACGGGTCTCTCACTTAAGTTCATTGGACGAAGCCCCCATTATCATCGACCTACTCTATGGACTCCCATATCAAACACTCGAAGTCTTTGCCCAAGACCTTGTCGACTTTAAAGATTCAGGCGCGCATGGCGTTGATCTTTATCAGCTTGTTGTTGGTGGTAACGCGCCAATGCTTAATATGGTCGAGAAAGGACGTATAGAGCCACCAGCCAATTCTGCGCAGAAAGCTTCTATGTACGAATACGGTGTCGCATTCATGAATGAACACTTTATTAAGCAACTCAGTGTTAATCACTGGGCACGAGACAGCAGAGAACGCAGCCAATACAACAGTGTTGCAAAGACCTATGCGGAAGTGTTGCCAATCGGGTGTGGGGCTGGTGGCAATATAGGTGGCTATGGAATGATGAACCATCGATCATTAGATTCGTATATGTCTGCGATGCGTTCAGGCGATACAACTATTGCGATGATGAGCAAACACCATTCACTGGAGTCAGTATTTGCGAGTTTGAAAGCTGGGTTTGATAGTGGCGTAGTGCGTCGAAGCGTATTAGCCATGACTCAAGGGCACGATACTTTTGAGTTGCTTACACCTCTGTTTCAAGTGTGGGAGCAAAATGGTTTAGTTGAACTCAAAGGGGACTACTTGCTATTGACGCTAGCGGGTAGCTTTTGGGCAGTAACCTTAGCTCAAGGGGCGATATCTGCCTTGTCGACGTTGAGTCATGGGCAGCATTCCGTTTCATCACCGCTGTCTCATGGTAATAAAAAGTTGCATTTCGTCGCCTAATTGACGAAATGCGATGATGAATCATCAGATTAAATAGGAACAATAAATGACGTTAAAGCAAAAAGTTGCAGCGATTCTGGCGGACGAACCTAAATTACTACCCGCTGCGATTGCAGATAAACTCGCGGTAAGTGAGTGTGAAGTAGTGTGCGCATTACCTAGTGAAATGGTTGCTGTCTCAGGAGGGAGTATTGCCCAAGAAGTCTTGGAATCTATCACCACGTGGGGACCTGTGACAACGATTGTCCACTCGTTCGGCTCCATCTTTGAGGTTAAAGCCCCGTTTCCAAAGGGTAAAATGGCACGAGGCTATTATAATCTTATGGGTAAAGACGGCGAGTTACATGGACATCTCAAGTTAGATCTGATTACTCATGTTGCGTTAGTGAGTAAGCCTTTTATGGGCAATGAAAGCCACTACTTTGGCTTTTTTGATGCACTTGGTCATAACGTGTTTAAGATTTATCTTGGGCGTGACGACAAGCGTCAACTGTTGCCAGAGCAGGTGACTCGTTTTAAAACGATGCAAAGTAAATTACGCCAATAGTACGATACGGCAGCGAAAAACCCACTTTATAACACGATAAAAATAATCAAAGTACAGTCAGAAAAGGAACAGAAAATGGATCAGCAAGTTAAGCAAGAGCGACTACAGGGACGATTAGGTCCTGAAATCAAAGAGTTTCGCCAAACGCGTAAAACGATTCAACTTGCTACCGTCGATGGGGAAGGTTGCCCGAATGTTAGCTATGCACCATTTGTCCAAAATCAAGATGGCTACTTTGTGCTGATTTCACAAATCGCACGTCATGCCCGTAATTTACAAGTGAACCCAAACGTATCCTTGATGATGATTGAGGATGAATCTGAAAGTAAGCAGTTGTTCGCTCGTAAGCGTTTGACGTTTGATGCCGTTGCAACCGTAGTTGAAAGGGACACACAGCAATGGCATGCAGTGGTCGCTCAGATGCAAACGCGTTTTGGTGAGATTATTGATGGCTTAAGTCAGTTGCAAGATTTTGTATTATTTAACCTAAAAGCGGAACAAGGGTTATTTGTTAAGGGGTTTGGTCAGGCGTATCAGGTATCTGGTGAGGACTTAGTCGACTTTGTCCACTTACAAGAGGGGCATCGCCGCATAGAAAACAGCGATACCGTAGAGTAATGGTTTTATAGTCAATACAATGATCGATGCAGAATCTGTTATGAGGCCGCTTTGGATTCCACAAAGGTTTCGGCGCCTCGTAACATAGCCTCAATGAGCTCTCCTGCATTGAACTTTACTAACGCTTCGTGTGCGCCCACCTGCCTTGCGCGATCGGTACACATCTCGCTAGATAAAGAGGTGTGTAGGATTCGATAGGCGCGGTTCAATGATGTGTCATTTTGCACTTCAAAAACGAGCTCATAACCGTCGAGTCCTGGCATTTCAATATCACTGACAAGGATGTCGATTGCTTGAGGGGAGTGCGCTTTTTCACGCATAAAAGCCAACGCGCTGTTGCCATCTTTGCAGATCTCAAAGGGGATATTAATTTGGTTCAGCGCATCGCCAAGCTGTTTTCTTGCGATAGATGAATCATCCACAAGTAATACGTTCAAGGCCTTCATTCGCTCTCGTTGCACATCTGTGAGCATCGGGATTTTAGTATCAGCGTATTGTGGGTAAATTTTCGACAATAGTAACTCTACATCGAGTAGCTGGACGATGTCGTCATTAAACTTAGTGACTCCGGTAACGAAAATATTCTTTCCAGAACTTTCTGGCGCTGGCTCTATTTCCTTCCAATTACACTCTATGATTTTATCGATTTCTCTCACCATAAAGGCGACCACGGTGCGCAGACAGTCGGTTACAACAAGATACGTCGTCGAATACTCTTCGGGAGTAATCGGTCTAAAGCCAATGGCCGCTGCCATATCGATGACGGGAACGGTTAAGCCACGGATGCTTACTGTGCCAACCACATGACGATGAGAGTAAGGGATTTGTGTTGTAGGCAAAAATGGCACGATTTCTCGCACTTTAAGTGTGCCGATGGCAAAGCGCTGTTTCTGCATATTAAGCGTAAATAGCAACATACCTTGTGCTTGATTGGCTTTACTTATTTTTGTCGACATTGGTATTCATACTCTAGGTTGGTGACAGTCTAATTCTATAGAATAGTTTTAGTTTTCCCTAACTTATCTGCGGCAGATCAGAATAAAGTTGAAGTGGCTTGGATTGTAAACGTGATTTCGCTCTCATTTTGATTTACACTTTGCGCTATTAGTAGCATCTCTTCATTTTGTATTAGGGTAGACACGTTATGGCAAGAACCGCACACGCACTTCACATCCTTGTTAAGCATAAAGACAAAGCAGACGACATTATGGGTCAGTTGAAAAAAGGTGCTAAATTTCAGGCTCTTGCTAAGAAATATTCTACGTGTCCTTCTGGCAAAAAAGGAGGAGACCTCGGTGAGTTTAGAAAAGGTCAAATGGTTCCACAATTTGACAAAATCTGCTTTACCGGAGAAGTGTTAACGCCTCACCTAGTGAAAACAAAGTTTGGCTGGCACATCGTAAAGGTTCTATACCGTACTTAAACTTAACAGCATGCGTGGGGAGTCTGTGATACACTCCGCGTCCGTTTTATTCATTCGTATACTAGGTTCAGATTACAATGAGCATGAAAAAAGAAATCCAAACACTTAAAAACCGTCTTGATGCTTGTCGTCATAAGCTAAACAGTGCTCAATCTCGTAGTGACAGCGAGATGATCTCTAAATTTACGGATGAAATTGATAAGCTGACAAAGAAACTGGCTCAGCTTCAGCATAAAGAAAGCTATGACATGAACAAAGAGCGTAAGAGCTTGCTGGACATGCCGTTCTACCGTGAAATCACGAAAGCAGAACAAGCGGATTTAGGTAAATTGAAAAAGAGCGTGAAAGGCTTAGTGGTTGTTCACCCAATGACGAAGATTGGTAAAGAGCTACGCCTAGATGTGATGACAGGCTTTGCACCTAAGAAGTTTTAACTCTTTTCCGATAGACGAGTAGAGATATTAACGCGCCCTCAACGGCGCGTTTTTTTATGTCCAACATTTAGATGGTAGTGGTGATAGACGCCGTTAGTTATCTACAACGAGGTAGTTATCTATAATGAGTTAGCTATCTACAACGAGTTAGTTATTTAGTACCTAATAGTCGCTACGCCTAGCTCCTCATACAACAGAAACCGAGTAGAGGAGGATTTGGCGGTGATGAGTTTCGATATAATGGCAAACAGAGTAACACACGCATTATTGACAGGAGTCAACATGTCACATTCGGCACTGAGCCAGAGTAATGTCATTTTGCATGCCTTTGATTGGCCATATGCATTGGTAACAGAAAGAGCACAAGAGATTAAAGCTGCGGGCTATAAGACGATACTGGTTTCGCCTCCGATGAAATCATTTAGACAATCTACGTCTGTTCAATGGTGGCAGCTTTATCAACCGCAAGACTATCGAGTGATTGATAATAAACTGGGTAATACTGAAGACTTTAAGGCAATGATGGTAACCCTTAATGCACTTGATTTATGGGTATATATCGATGTGGTTTTTAATCATATGGCCAATGAATCCGGCGCTAGATTAGACCTGCAGTATCCGAGTTCCGAAGATTTAGCACGCTATCGCTCTCATCATCAGTATTTTGAACAACAGAAGTTATTCGGAGATCTTAGCGAGCCACTTTTTGATGAAAATGACTTTGTTGAGGCATTTGGTATTAAAAACTGGAAAGATCGATGGGAGGTTCAAAATGGCCGCCTAACGGGAGGACCAAAGGATCCTGGCTTGCCAACCTTAAGAACCAGTAAGCGGGTGATAGACCAGCAACAAGCGTATTTACGAGCGATGAAGGGTCTTGGGGTTCGAGGGTATCGTATTGATGCGGCAAAGCACCTCAGCCTTGAACATATCCAGGCGGTATTTACCGATGATATAACAGATGGAATGCACGTCTTTGGCGAAATTATTACCGATGGTGGTGCAACCAAAGAAGAGTATGAACTGTTTTTGCAGCCTTATTTGAAAGCAACTCGTCTATCGGCGTATGATTTTCCATTGTTTAATACCTTATTTGAGGTTTTCCAAAGTGATGGGAGCATGGCTTCGCTTATTGATCCTTACTGCTTTGGTCAAGCACTTACCAATGCACGTTCGATCACTTTTGCAACCACCCATGACATTCCCAACAATGATGTATTTCAAAATTTGGTATTAACAGAGCAAAATGAATGGCTTGCGTATGTCTATATTTTAGGTCGAGATGGTGGGGTTCCGCTCATTTATTCAGACTTGGATCCTAGTGGGATCACCAATCAACAAGGGCAACCAAGGTGGGTTAATAGCTGGAACGATCCTAAACTATCACGGTTGATTGAGTTTTATCATCGTATGCATGGTGAGAGTTTTGAGGTGATAGAAGCGAATGATGACATTCTTGCCTTTACTCGTGGCAGTAAAGGGTTGGTCGTGATTAATAAGTCTCAACGTGATAAGACTATATCGATTGATCCGACGATTCAGTTAGTGTCCGCCTTTGATGCTCGTCAAAATGCGACTCAAGGAGAGGTGCGAGTTGCAAGGTGTAGTGCAGAAGTCTTCTACATCGAGGTGCAGGACGATATCTAAGGGCAAAGTGAGTGACTTAGTGGGAATACTTAACGGTTAGTATTTCTGGTCTAGTGCTTGAATCGCCGATTGAATAAAAAAACGGAAGAAGCGAACGCTTCTTCCGTTATTAATGAACGCAATTAAATGGGTTATCTCGTTATTTTGTGTATCGAGTTAGCACTTCTAACGCGTATTGCATACGTTCACGATCAATCTCTTGTTCTGGTAGCAGTCGGTTGCTGCCGTCCCTGACTTCGTATAGCCCGTTACCTTTCAACGAGAAGATTTTATCTTCAGACACAATAGAGTAGTCACCATAGTCAGCAACGATGGTAAACGGTCGATCAACCGCTTCTCCTAAGAGGTCTTCACCAATGGTGTAGTCTTTTAGATCATTAGTCACGCCTAAATAGTTCTTCATCAGCGTTGGCACTAAATCAAAGTGGGTGGTCATCATACCCGCGGGCCATTGGTTGCTTGCTTTGTCTATACCAGCGCCGAGCAAGATAAATGGCACTTTGATTTGCGCCTCGGTAAAGTTACCGTTGTGACCCCAGAAGTTTTGTCCGTTGTCGTTAAACTCTTCACCATGGTCACTGCAGTGACAATGATTAATGTATCGTCGTACGTGCCTTCCGCTTTAAGCTTCTCAACCACTTCTTTAATTTTACTGTCAACAAAGTGTGTGCTGGTGCGATAACGATTTAACACTGGCTCTGGATCCGAGTCATTACTGCGAACAAACGGGTTATTAGGTCCAGACATTGGCTCAAATCTTGGCTGGTAATCTTTAGGGAATACGAAGCCATGTGGCGCATCAAAGAACATGAATGAAAAGGTGGGTTTGTCGGTACGGTTGTCATACCACGTTTTCCAATCTTCCACGAGTTCAATGTCTCTGTCCGACGCATCACCTTTTGCTTGACCACGAAGACGTAAGTTAGGGATCTTGGCAAAAATGGTACGATTGAACTCAGGCGACTCAATGTGCGCAGAGGTAAACACACCAATTTGATAGTCGAGTTGTTGCAATCTATCCATCAATACGGTTGGACGCTGGTTGGCTAGCATTGGGTGCCAGTATGGACCCGGCAGTCCGTAGAACAGACCAAATGTGCCCATGCGGGTTGCGTTACCCGATGCGTAGTGTTTATCAAAAGATACGCCTTCTTTAGACATCTCATACACGGTTGGCATGTATTGCGGTGTGACGGTATCTGGTCGCCATGAGTCAATCAGGATCAACATGATGTTTTTTGGTTGGGCTGGAGCGTCGCCGACCAATGGATGGACAGGGTAGTTCAAGCCGCCTTGGATTTTTGGTGTTTTTGCCTGACTTTGTTCAAGCTCTTCTCGGTCAAGCCATCCATGTTTGATTAGGAAAGAGTTGGCGATTGTTGGGTAAAACACAGGTAGATATTGGTTTACAAATGTTACTGCACTGATAGGTTTTAGCCGATGCCCAGATGTGAATGCCATGACTGGTTAAAGTCGTGACTAAAAACAGTGGGAAAAAGATTTTACGCAGTGATTTAGTAAAGCCAAAGGATTGGCTTTCCATACGACCTAGCGCCCACCATTGCAGTGCAAATACACCGCCAAGTCCGGCAACAAGCATTGCCCATGCCGATAATGGGAACTCTACAATTTGCCCTGACATTACCAGTGATAGCACTGGGTAGTTTAGGTGGAATCGGTAGAATCCAAACACCATGGTGTCGACGAACAAAAACGTCAGGCCTAAGGTAGCCATTAGGGCAAGGATAGGTCGTTTAACCTTTAGGGGGAGGACGCAAAGCACTAACCCGAGTAACCAAAACACTAACGCTAGTAGGCTCATGTGGCTAAAGAGACTGGTTGCAGCAAATGTGGTTTGGATGCCATCAAATGGCAACTCTGGAAAATATAAGAAGTAGCGAACGCCAATCAGCGTTGCTAGCAACGCGTTGAGAATAAGGAACTCGTAATAAGCACTTAAGCGCGTTTTAAAAAGTTTAAACATTTTGATTAACCAATTTACTAAGTAACATCAATACAACAGGCCGATAACCTGAGATTAGGATGGGGCACATTGTAGGGGAGTGAGGCAAAAAACTGAAACGAAAAAGCGTCATTAGTGACAAATCGTTACGTTTCGCCCCAACCGTTCAGTGACTTAGAGTAACGGATTTACTGTGGCAATAGACTCATGCGTATCACATGCGCTTATTGCTTTTTTGTATATGGTAAGTCTAAGGGGGAGTCAGTAAAAAGCCACTCAATGAGAGTGGCTAATGCCGTAGTTCGTCAACCTAATTGTTATTTTATAGTGATATCTAGGCGTGTTAAATTGAGTAGAAGTAGTAAAGCTGCGACTTCATTCTCAGTATGATACCTCTTATGACATCAAGGAAACCAAGAAACGCGATGGGTTTTTCCCCACTGATCCAAGCAAGGCCAACGGCACCAACGGGAATGTCATAGCCTTCTGTTTCATATACTTTTAAACGAACGAAGTGATGCTTGTTATTTAGGTTTTTTCCAGTTGTTGCTCGTACGGATTGATCCAGACCGAGTAATGTTCCTTGAGATTCGCCCGTAGCTTCAATAATCCCTTCTACCTCAGCAGCAAAGACGTGACCAGGATAGACAGACGTAGAAAACTCAGCGGGTTGACCGGGTTTGATATTTCGGATTGCTTGATGGTTGACACGCATTAACACGTATTTCTCGTTGGTGTACATCTGTATTCTTGGTACTCGAGATAATAATTGTCCTTCACGCAGAATAAAGTTGGTGACAAAACCATCGCTGGGAGCGGAAACTTTAGTGCTGTCCAGATCCCACTTAGCGCGCGCGATTGACTCGTTGGCCGCTTTTAAATCGTTATTTCTGCTTTCAACCGCTAACTGTGATTTATTGATGGATAGGAAAGCTTTTTCGGCGTCGATCTTTTTCTTGTCAAGTTGTGAGCTAATGGTTTTAACCTTATGTCTTGCCATTTCAACCAAACTGATTTGTTTATCAATATCGCTTTCCGTGATGGTGTTGCTGACGACTGAATTTTGTTCCTGGTAACGTTTGAGCATCTTAGTTTGCAGTTCATATTCAACGGTTGCAGAGCGAAGCTGACTCTTTGATGTCTGGACACTTTTTAGCATCGAGTCATAATTGGATTCTGCGATGTCAACATCCTGAATGGCACTGTCATAGGCGCCTTTTGCAATGTCACGTTGAATAAGGGATTGGTCATAAGCAATTTGATATGGCTTAGGGTTAATTTCATAGACTAATTGTCCCTTGTCTAATTGTTGGTTGGGCTTAATATGCAGCTTGATGATTTTCCCAGAGACATTGGAAGAGTCGGGGCGTAATTGGATGTGTGGCGCTTGTACCAAGGATCCTCCGGATAAGTCCATAGGTGTGTAATTGATGAGTCCAACCCAAACGAAAAGCAGCCAACTGACGCCGCCAATGTAAGCAAAGCCTTTGGAAAGTTTATTCCATGGCATACCCACTAATCGTAGTAAGTATATAAATAGCGCCCATACCGCTAAACCCTCTAGCATGCTGTGTCCTCCTCGTTGCCTTTGTTGTCTAACCAAATATCTCTAAAACGAACGATGGCTTTTTCCATATCCACAAACGCGATGATAACCGCGATGACCCACACCCAGTGCCAAACAAAGCCAATCCAAGTGAGTGTGGTGATTAAGCCTAATTGATGATGGTCATGGCGATGAGCTTTGTTAATAGGCAGTTCATGAATTCTCCAGAAACCGTAAATAGCGGCACCAATTGTGGTGATTAGCATTACAGCAGACACAATGTGCAACGCGGTATCGGCTCCAGTCCCGACAAACGGGACACTTAATAAACTCATTGTTCGATCTCATGTTCATACGAAGAGTGCAGAGTCTATGCGACGATGAAATATTGATTTACAAAATGATTGATTTCATCAAGAATCATGAATAATTGATGAGATCGATGAGTGTGGAGTCCCTCATGTTTGAGAATGTACACTTTGTACGGGCAATAGCGATGAAAGGGCTGATGGAAGGATTGTTTGCCACATATGGTGTTAGATCCACCGCATTTGGCATTCCTAGTTCGGTGTTTGACTCGCCAATGACGTTAATCCCAGTTTCAGTTCTTAATCACTACTATGAAAATATCGAGGCGCTGACAGGTGATCCTGATGCCGTTCTTAATTTGGTTCGTAGGGGGAACCTTGAGCAGTTGGGGTCGATCAGCCGTTGGTTTTTTCAGGTCATGATTTGGCGTCTGCTATTCGTCGGATTAATTTTGGAGTGACCTGTATCCAATCTGGCGCGTTCTTTAGAGGGGAAGCTGTCGGACCGTTGATTAAATGGACCTATCTAAATGACTCAATTTCAGCTCAGGGCAAAGTGCACGATGGCATTCGAGTGGCTAATTTTATGTGCAACGTACTGATGCGGTATCTGGGCAATCAATTTACGCCCGATCGAATTTGTATACCGGGATCACGGGTGAACAGTCAAAAATACCAGGCGTATTTTGGCTGTCCTATTGAGTGGGGGCACGATCAAGTCGAAGTCTGGTTACCCAATAAACTGCGACTTGAAGGAAGTAAAGTACCCTCGATAGCGGTAGACAAATTATCGATGAGTTTTGCCGATCTTGATAACTATTTGAATATGCCTGATCCGCAAGATCATATGAAGGTATTGTATGAAGTGGTGAATTATGCACGCCATTCTGGGTTGCCGACCTTAGCTAAGGTGTCTGGTCTTCTATCTTTGTCTGAGCAGCAATTGCAGCGGCGGTTGCAATCTTCGGGGTTGAATTTTACGTCGATTGTCGGCTTTGTTCTTTCAGGAGAAGCGGCAAATATGATTATTCTAGGGATGCCCTTTGAACAGATCGCCGCTCGTCTTGGTTATCGTAACCTGACAAGTTTTAGTCGTATGTTTAAAAAGTACCGCGGCATCACCCCTACGCAATACCGCCAGAATTACCTGTCGGCATACTAGAAAAAGGGAGCGCCATTAATGATGGTGAGGGTGAAATGACGCGATGATGTGGCGTCATTTCATTTGAATATTGGGCTTGAGGAGTGGTTAGTTTCTGCGTATTTTGATTATCCCAATCTGACAGAGTGCGGTTGTCGCACCCCATGATTGCAGCGCTGATAAATACCGCGAGATAAAACACAAAAGCAACCATTTTTCGGCTGTGCCGTGCTTTTAACCGCTGCGGCTGGCTATTTGGTTGAGACGTTTTCATATTCACCTTCGATAGTCGCTCCAGGGGCGGCGTCTTGGCGGAATGGTTGGCTGTTTAATTGCTGTTCCATCTGCTTTTTAATACGGTTGCCAGTAATAAATGCGGCGATGGCCAGTGGGATTGCCATTAGCAAACTGAATATCATCGCAAAGAAACCAATGATCAACGCGCTAATGGTAATAAGTAAGTTTTTCATAGTAACCTCTGATAAAAAGCGAGTAGGGGGCTAGCATACCGTTTTGATTCTGAATCAAACATGAACAACTGAATACGGTTTGTATTAATACTGTGAAAGTGGGTATTTTGGTTAATCGGATATTGGTCGCATGAGTCGTGAGAAGATCGAAAAAGCTGCACGAATGCAGCTTTAGAATTATTTGCGGGATTTACCTAATACTCATGGTTGGCATAAAGCCTATAAGCACGGCTAGTCACCTAAAGGTTGGCGATCACTGCCTGTTCGATGCGAATCAAGAGCCAGTTTAAGCCGTCGCAGGCGATCTCGGGAGCGACGTTTGTGATTCACCGCCAACTCCATAGAAAGCACGTCGACCAGCGCTAACATGGCATAGCGAGAAGCGGATGGCTTATAAATAAAATCCGTTTCTTGGTGAATGATGGGCAGCACTATGTCGCAGGTATTCGCCAATGGAGAATCGGCTGGTGTAATCGCGATCAATTTAACACCATATTCTTTTGCAATCACTGCAGATTCAATCACTTGTGGTGTATGTCCTGTCGCTGAAATGAGCACCATCACGTCATTAGGATCGGCGGTTGCAGCGACCATCCGAGTTAGCAAACCATCATTATAGGCAACAACCGGGTAGCCTAAGCGAAACAGGCGGTGTTGTAGTTCTTGGGAGGTAATGGTGGACCCGCCACCCACACCGATCGCAATGACTTGTCTTGCTGAGTGAAGCATGGCTACGGCTTGAGTTATGTCTTGCTCGTTGATGAGCGCTCGGTTGATGTCGAGCGCTTGTTTAATCGACTCATAAATACCTTGATGGCTAGTATGATCGGGTGGCTCAATAATGAACCGCTGGCCAACGGCGAGAGACTGGGCAAGCTTAATCTTGAGATCACGAACATTGATACATCCAACCGCTTTTGCGAAGCGCGTAATGGTCGCTTCACTGACATTCGCCTGTTGAGCTAACTCGGTGATGCTGGCGTTAGCGGCACTACTGACATCATCCATCACTAAATCGGCTACTTTTTTTTCTGCATCACGAAGCGCGCTATAGCGCTCAGTTATTTGCGAAATAATATCGACGTCTACATTCACAGTTTTTTCCTTAGAAAGCCGTTTCAACCCATTGTTCTACAACGTGTTCATCATTACTGATGGCAATATAACGCCACTTGTCAAACGTTAGGCATGGATGCGAAGTTGAAAAAGCTATCATATCACCAACTTGGATATCTGAGTCAGTTGGAATCGCCAAAAATGTATGTTGATCCATGACATTAGTCGTGGTGATATCATTTACCGGTAGTGCCTTCCCGTTACGATAGCGGCGTTCAGCGGTTGGCAGTCCTGCGTCAAAGGCGACATCCCGTTTACCCAACCCAACCACGGCTTTATTGGGTTCTGGCCTTGAAATAACGTAAGCCCAGACCTCAAGAGAAGAGGTAAGGTCACCTCCTAAATCACAGGCAAAACCACTATTTTTTTGCGCTCGTGCCATGACTTTTTCTTGTGCTTCCAGATAAATACCCGTGTCATGGATAACATAACAGCCAGGGCGAATGATGGCTTCAAAGTCATCGAGGTTTGCCAGCGTTTCTGCAACGACGTCATACCATGCCGACCCAGCTCCAGTGAGAATGGGTAGCGGTGGAAGAAGCTTATCGCTGAGTAACTGGCGACCTAATTGGATGGTGGATGTTAATAGGTCACGAACTCGTTGTTCTTCATCTCCGCCATGAATCACCCCTTCATAAACTTCGATCCCAACGAGTTTGACATTGGGTTTACCTTCGATGTATTGCGCCAACGTCATGACATCATCGTGGCTTCTTACCCCGCATCGACCACCTTCCACGCCTAGCTCAATGAGTACGTTAATCGTTTGGCCTTTTGCCGCAAAGAAGGTATTGAGTTGATCAACGTTGGTTTGGGAATCAACACAGCATATGACTTGGCTTTCCGTCTCTTCGATTAGGCGAGAAATCATCGCCATATTGGTTTTTCCGACAAGCTGGTTCGCCATAATAATATTGGTCATACCGCTGTGAGCGGCTACTTCTGCTTGTGGCGCGGTGGCAACGGTAATCCCCCAAGCGCCTTTTTCCTTTTGTTGTTGAAAAAACGCGGGTGTCATGGTGGTTTTCCCATGCGGACATAGCTTTACGTTATGGTGGATCGCAAATTGTTGCATCCAGTCCATGTTGTGTTCTAGAGCTCGCTTATTGATGACGGCAACGGGCAAACTAATGTCCTCGTTAGTCACGTGGTAACGGTGCTCCTGGTGAGTGGTAATAGGTAATCCTTTCATACCTCTAATGGATGAGAAATCCAATGTTTTGTGATTGTTTCTATCATTCATAATATTTCCCCCGGACAAAAAATGTTAGATAACTTAGTGTAAGTTATTGTTTTTAGTGGTTTGATTAGGAGTATATTAAGTGTTGTGTTAGAAACTATCAAACTTCATGGTGATAATTGTGTGTTTGGTCACTGAAATGTTTAAGGATAGTTTCTAACATAGGCTTCGTGAAATGAATGGGAATAAGAGAGATGACTATGTTGTTCGACATCATTATAAAAAACGTAGAAATTGTCGATGGAATGAGCTCTAAAGCGTATTTTTCGGATGTGGCAATTCTTGGTGATCGAATTGCTGAGATTGCACCAATGGATGCAGGGTTAGCTAAGCATGTTATTGAGGGGCAGGGAAAAGTACTCAGCCCTGGTTTTATCGACGTTCATACCCATGATGACACGAATGTTATTCGCTACCCAGAGTGTCTGCCTAAAATTAGTCAGGGTGTGACGACTGTGATTGTGGGAAATTGTGGCATTAGTGCGTCTCCGGCAGTGTTAGCGAATGAGCCACCCGATCCAATGAATTTATTGGGTCAACAAAAGGATTTTAAGTATCCAACGTTTGCGCATTATGCCGATGCCGTAATGACGGCACAGCCAGCTGTAAACGTTGCTGCACTTGTCGGTCACACCACGTTACGAAATAACGTCATGGATGAATTGCTTCGTGAGGCAAGTGAAAGCGAATTATTGTCAATGAAAGCCACGCTTTCGCAAGCGTTAGAGCAAGGGGCACTTGGTCTGAGTTCTGGTTTAGCTTATGCCAGTGCCAAACAAGCGACCGCTGAAGAAGTCATGAGCCTCGCAGAAGTACTCGCCGATCATGGTGGCATCTATACCACACACATGAGAACCGAATTTGAGGCGATTTTAGAAGCGATGGAAGAGGCCTTTGAAACCGTAGAACATGCCAAGGTGCCTGTTGTCATTTCTCACTTGAAGTGCGCAGGTGCGGGAAATTGGGGGAGAACGGTTGAGGTTTTGGAGTTGATGGAGGAAACCGTCAAAAATCAAGATGTTTCTTGTGACTGCTATCCATACTCTGCTAGCTCTTCGACGCTTGACCTTAAACAAGTAACCGATGAAATTGATATTTTCATTACGTGGTCAGAAGCGTTACCAAAGTTTGCGGGGCAAATGCTAAAAGACATCGCAAAACAAATGGATTTACCATTACTTGAGGCGGCAAAGGCATTGCAACCCGCCGGGGCGGTTTATCATTGTATGGATGAAGCGGACGTTGAGCGGGTTCTTAAGTACCGTTTGACCATGGTGGGTTCTGATGGTTTGCCAAATGACCCTCATCCGCATCCTCGATTGTGGGGGACGTTCCCAAAAGTACTGAGTCATTATTGTCGAGATAGAAAACTATTCTCACTTGAAGAAGCTGTACATAAAATGACTGGGTTGTCTGCACAGCGATATAATTTGAAGCAACGTGGAATAATCGAAAAAGGCGCATTTGCGGATTTAGTAATATTTGATAAAAATCGAATTAAAGATACGGCAACATTTGAAGATCCAATATCAGTTGCTGATGGAATAGATTGTGTTCTAGTTAATGGTCATATTAGCTATAGCAATAAAGAAGTGGCAAAGAATAGGTTTGGTCGATTTATTTATCGACATAAAGAGTAATATTGATGCAATCAATATTTAGGTAAGTAATTAAGTATAAATTTTGGAGTTAAAATGACTATTAAACGTTACGGTGTTGAAGGTGGAGTGGGTACTGGTGGTCAGCATCTTCCGTTTGCGAGAGCAACAGAGGCGGGCGGTTTTCTATATGTTTCAGGTCAAACACCAATGACCGATGGTGAAGTGGTCGAAGGGGGCATTATTGATCAGTCTCGCCTTGCTATCCAAAACTGTGTCGACATTATGGAAGAAGCGGGCTACGGCCTTGAGGATGTGATGCATGTTAAAGTTGTGCTGACAGATTCTCGTTACTTCCAATCGTTCAATAAAGTATTCCGCGAGTTTTTTGGTGCGAACCCTCCAGCTCGTATCTGCATGGTTTGTGACTTAGTTGTTGATGTAAAAGTAGAAGTTGACGTGACCTGCTATCGCTCAGATCGTGCTTAGATGTTACTCCTATTAATATAATTAATGGGAAGTATATTAAGTAACATTGGAAGGGCATGATGATGCCCTTCACATAACAATAAAAATTCACTTTGAATTAAAATTATTCAACCAATAAATGTTACTTTTAGATAATAACGTAAAACAATAAGTGGTTAATGCACGCCACAATTATATTTGGAGATGTTCAATGAACAGTACACTCTTTTTAACTGGTTTCGGAATATATGTGTGTTTTCTTATTTGGTTAGGGTGGTTTGTATCACGTAATCAAAAATCTGGGGAAGACTTCCTTTTGGGTGGCCGCGGCTTACCTTTGTTTCTTGTTTTAGGTACCACGGTTGCCACCATGGTAGGAACCGTACTCAAGTATGGGCGCGGTCGGCTTTGGTTATGCTAACGGTTGGGCGGGTGCTTTGTATGGCATTGGTGGTGCGTTAGGTATTTTACTGTTAGCTCTATGGTTTGCCCCTGTACGTAAACTCAATTTCATGACCATGAGTGAAGAACTGGCGTATTACGTTGGCGCCAATCGCGTGGTGAAAAATGTGGTTGGTGTGCTGATTTTTATCGCCTCTATTGGTTGGTTGGGTGCCCATATTCTTGGTGGCGGGATGTATCTCGCATGGATCGCTGATATTGATTTAAACGTTGCCAAAGTGATTATTGCCGCAGCCTTTACGATTTACGTCGTCATTGGTGGTTACACGGCTGTGGTTTGGACCGATACCATTCAAGCTATTATTTTGTTTGTTGGCTTTATTTTAATGGCAGTGATGTCAGTGCAATACATTGGTGGTCTTGATAACCTTTATGCTGCGATGGACCCTGCCGCGACAAGTTTCTTAGCCATCGAAAAGTTAGGTGTGGTACCTGCTGTCTCACTTGCGGTTGTGATTGGTGTTGGTGTATTGGCTACGCCGTCGTTCCGTCAGCGCATATACTCAGGTAAAGATGTCTCTACCATTCGCCGCTCATTTGTAATGTCTGGTGTGCTGTATCTATTCTTCTCCATCATTCCTGCCATTATTGGTATGGCTGCTCATGCGATTGACCCATCGCTAGAAAACCCGAACTTTTCATTCCCTTATGTAGCTGCGACGGTATTGCCAGTCGGCGTAGGCATGATTGTATTGATTGCAGGTCTTTCGGCTACGATGTCGAGTGCGAGCTCTGATGCTATTGCTTAGTGTGTCGATTCTTCTTCGTGATGTGTACGTGATGTTTACTGGTCGTATGCCTAACAAAGAATCCATGCTGAATTATTCTCGTTTAGCGCTGATTGTTGTCATTGGTTTTGCACTGTTATTCGCGTTAACTTCAAACGATATCATTGGCTACATCACGAAAATGATTTCAACCGTAATGTCTGGGATGTTTGTCTGCGGCATGCTAGGACGTTTCTGGAAGCGTTATAACTGGCAAGGTGCCATCGCGACTTTGATAGGTGCGTCATGTGCATCATTCACAGTAATGCTAAGCCCAACATTGACAACGTATTGGGGCAACCCGGTTATTCCTTCTGTGTTAGTGGCGACGCTAGCCGGTGTGGTTGTGAGTTTGCTCACTCCTGCTAATACGGTGACTCCTGAGCAAGCGCAAGCGATGCTCGATGCGGAAAGAGCGCAAATGGAACTGAGTGATACTTCTGGCTCCACAATTAAGTCATCTCCTGTGACAGAGTAATTAAGCGGAATGGAGCGTTGCAATACGCTCCATATTTTTCACCTATTTATCTTAGGTAATGCTCCTAAGCTATTTTTCCCAAGGTATAAACATGAAAATAGCGTTTTTTGGCGAGTGCATGGTTGAGCTTAGTGGTGAACCGCTGAGAAAAACATTCGGTGGTGACACGTTGAATACGGCTCTATATCTGGCCCGACTCGGCCAGCGAAGAGGCATTCAAGTTTCTTATGCTACTGGTCTGGGTGATGACCAACTTTCATCTGACATGAAGTCACATTGGCAAGATGAACAGATTGAAACGAATTTAGTCGAAACCATAGTTGGTAAACAGCCTGGATTATATCTGGTCGAAACCGATGCGTCAGGTGAACGAACCTTTCTGTACTGGCGAGAAAACAGCGCAGCAAGGCATTATTTTTCTTTAGTAGCGACAAAATTAGAGATCGCATTGGCGACGAATCAATTTGATGCATTCTATGTCAGTGGAATCAGTATTGCGATTCTTGATGACTCCGCGAGAGAGCGATTACTTTCCGCAATCACGTCTTTTAAATCTCGTGGCGGGAAAGTGATTTTTGATAATAACTTTCGTCCACAACTCTGGAGCACTGCAGAAGCTAAACACTGGTACCAAGCCATATTGCCACATGTTGATATCGCGTTAATGACAGAAGATGACGACGTGATGATTTGGGGTAATGAGGAGTCGGTAGAGAGTCGTTGTCAACGTTTGGGTGTATCAGAGCTGGTGATTAAGCGTGGGCATGAGCCGTGCAAGGTTGTTGCAGATTTGCAGTCAGGCGTCCCGACGGCAAGCTATGTTGCTGCGTCCCTCGTTGCAAACGTAGTCGACACGTGCGCAGCTGGGGATTCGTTTGCCGCTGGGTATTTAGCGGCTCGGTTGTCAGGTGAAAGTGGCGATGATGCCGCGTTATTAGGGCACAAATTGGCGTCTACGGTTATTCAACACCCTGGTGCCGTTATTCCGTTGGGTGCTATGGACCATTTAATATAAGAGAAGTGTCATGTCGTTAATAGATAAACTAAAACAATTTAAAGTAATACCCGTTATTCAAATTAACCATGTTGAACAAGCTATCCCGTTGGCAAAAGTATTGGTTGAAAATGGCTTACCAGTTGCAGAAGTCACATTTAGAACGGAAGCCGCTGCTGACGCAATCCGAGCAATGAGAGCAGCTTATCCTGAGCTATGCATTGGTGCGGGTACGGTGCTGACGACTGAGCAAGTCGATACCGCGATAGATTCCGGAGCTGAGTTCATTGTTGCTCCCGGCCTGAACCCGACAACCGTTAAGTACTGCCAAGAAAAAGGTATTGCCATCGTCCCAGGGGTTAATAACCCGAGCCAGGTAGAGCAAGCATTAGAGTTGGGATTGAGCTTTTTGAAGTTTTTCCCAGCCGAGGCTTCAGGTGGCTTACCAATGATTAAATCGTTGTTAGCGCCTTATGGAGAGGTCGCCTTTATGCCTACTGGTGGCATCAGTAAAGCAAATATTAATGATTATCTTGCCATTGATCGCGTGCACTGTTGTGGTGGTACGTGGATGGTGTCACCACAATTAATTGATGACGAGAAATGGGATGAATTGTCGAACCTAATTCAAGACGCCGTTAATTGTGTTAAATAGCTCGAATAAAAATATCTAAATAATAAATCAGGTAATGCAGTTGCTATAATTTATACAGCTGTATTATATGCGAAACATTTTTTGTGATGGCATTTGTCGTGTGAATTCAATATGGCACGTCACAACTCAAATTTAATAGAAACTTATTATGAATAAAATCATACCTTCTGCGTTACTTATATTAATGTCCTCTTCAGCATATTCTGCGACTACGTATCTTGATCTAAGGCACGAATACCGAGATCCGTCAGACCGCCATCGTAGCCGAGTTATTTTAGGCCACCATTTTGATAACGGCTATGGTATTGAGATGCTGACCAATGTGAACCACGGGACTTACGGCGATAGCTTTGGCAGTAACTTACGTTTGTCGAATACAGAAATTACCAACTATTACACCTATGCTGTCAATGATAACTTCGTTCTAAATCCCGGTTTAACCATGAACTTTATGAGTTCAAATACCTTTTATATGCCGTATCTAAAGTTAAATTATAACTTTGACAGTGGATTCTTTATTCACGGACGTTATCGATATGACTTTTCAAGTGCAGAAGCCAAAAATGCAGCAGGAGAAAACGAAACTATCCGTCGCAACCGTTACGATATGTGGACAGGATATAACACGGATAAGTATACGTTCTCTTATGCCTATACCTATTTCGACCAAATAACGAATCACCCTGGTGAGCTTGCTAATGGTGAGCAAACTGCGAGAGAGCATACGTTTAAGTTCTTATATAAATACTCTAGCTTCATGAGACCGTATGCTGAAATTGTTGATGCTGATAAAAATATTTATATTCCAGCGCCAAATACTGGCGAGACGGAATGGCGCTATAGAATTGGATTAAACTTTGTATTCTAAGGAAGTAAGAATGAAAAAGAATGTATTATCATTGCTCGTCGCTGGCTCATTGATGTCAGCAACGGCATGGGCGGCGGCACCAAACACGGATCTTAATTTGATGCCTTACCCACAATCGGTCGAATTGGGAACCTAGTCAAGTTGAGCTCACAAAAGATTTTAGTATTTATATTAAAGGTTATCGTTCTGAGCGAGTTGACTTTACCGCTAAGCGATTCATTGAACGTCTAGAAAGACAAACCGGTTTGCCTACCTTAAATTGGAACGCTGATTCTGAGAGTTCGGCAACGTTTGTTATTGATATTGCGGATGCGCCTCAAAACGATGTGCAAGATATGGATGCTGATGAGTCCTATCAGCTAGTCGCGAAAAATGGTCAAATTACATTAAAGGCTAATCGTCCTTACGGGGCAATCCGAGGTATTGAAACATTGCTTCAGCTTGTTGTCACGGATGCAAAAGGCTACCACGTACCGGAAGTCAATATTGACGATGCACCGCGTTTCCCTTGGCGAGGGGTTTCTTATGATACATCTCGTCATTTTGTTGAAATGGAAGTCATTTTACGACAGCTTGATGCGATGGCATCGGCAAAAATGAACGTGTTCCATTGGCACCTATGGGATGATCAGGGCATACGTATTCAACTCGACAACTACACCAAGCTGTGGGAAGACACCACCGATGGTGATTACTACACCAAAGACGACATTCGCCATGTCGTTGAGTATGCGCGTCAGCGTGGTATTCGTGTTATTCCAGAAATCTCGTTGCCAGGCCATGCTTCCGCTGTCGCTCACGCTTATCCAAACTTAATGTCTGGTATGGGTGAACAAAGCTATGAACAGCAAAGAGAGTGGGGGGTATTCGAACCGCTAATGGATCCGACTAACCCTGACTTGTACGTGATGTTAGAGAGCGTGTTTGATGAGGTAGTTGAGCTATTCCCAGATGAGTACTTCCATATCGGTGGTGATGAGCCAAATTATAAGCAATGGCAAGAAAACCCGTCGATTCAAGCGTTTATCAAAGAAAATAAGTTGGATGGTGAACGTGGTTTGCAATCTTACTTGAACGCGAAAGTTGAAAAGATGCTAGAGCAACGAGGCAAAAAAATGTCTGGTTGGGATGAAATTTGGCACAAAGATCTACCAAAATCCATCGTGATTCAAAGTTGGCGTGGTCACGATAGTATTGGTCGTGCAGCACAAGAAGGTTACCAAGGTCTACTATCAACAGGCTACTACCTAGATCAACCACAACCAACAAGTTACCATTATCGAAATGATCCAATGCCTCAAGGCATTACCGTTGATGATCAGCTTCATGAAGGTGAACGTTTCGTTAGTTATCAATGGGAAAAGCCGCGCACCAAAGGTGGTCCACGTAAAGGTCTACTGACCATCATACAAGCAAAAGACGGCAAAGTTCGTGCATTCACAGACTACAATGGTAAATCACGTACTGAAGTTAACATCATCGAGTACACACCAGGGGAAAGCTTCCGTGGTCACTTTGACAACTTTATGTCGTATACCGAATTTAATCTTAATCTGTCAGGCGAGCAGTTAGCTGAAGGTAGCTACCAGTTAATTGGTAATGTTCGTTGGCCGACTAACGGCAAGATTGTGGCGTCTTCTTCTAAAGAAGGCTCGTCAATTCCGGCGCCAACTGGTGGCTACCCAGCTGAGCTTACCGATGATGAAAAGGCCCTAATTCTTGGTGGTGAAATTACGGTATGGGGTGAGAACTACAATTCACTCACGGTTGAGAATCGTATCTGGCCTCGTAGTTATGTTATTGCAGAACGTTTATGGTCTGACGAATCGTTAACCGATGAAGTAAGCATGTATAAACGCATGCGAGCGATAGACACGTGGTCTGAAATTTCAGTGGGCTTACGTCATCATGCTAATGCCCGCTTACTGATTGAAAGATTGGCCAATGGTGCGAATCCTGACCCATTGCTGACTCTGGCTGACTATACCGAACCAGCTCAATATTATGCACGTAACTGGGAGAAGTGGATTCAAACTGAAACGCCAGGTGATTTGTATAATCAACATGAGCGTTTAAACCGTTTTGCCGACGCACTCGCGGTAGAAAGTTATGCCGTCTATGAAATGAACGATTTAGTACAAGCCTATCAGTTGGGTGATAAAGCCGCATTAGACGGATTAGAGCTGCACTATGTAAAGGTCGCGGCGGCAGCTGAAACTTCAGCCACGATTTTTGCTAATAACATTGCTTCTATCGATACGGTTGATGTCGCCAAGTCGACGGTGAGCATCGCGCAGCTAGGACAGACTTTGATCGAGCGCGCACGTAATCAAGACGTGTTATCTTCAGCAGATATTAGAGAGTATCAGAAGATGATCGATGCGGTAGCGGTAATCAAAGATGAGACGATTGTTGCGATTACAGTCCCAACAGAAAGGTTGCTTCATGCGTTAGCCAATAAGTAGCGCGTTGTTTAACTGGTATTAATTTGAGCGCTCCTATCGAGGGGCGCTTTTTGATCAAGAGTTAGGGGAGGAGGACTTCTAAGTTGAATGGGGTAATTTCAGGGAATCCGTGAAAATCTACCTATATACCTATCATTTGGTTTGTGATAACGGTCTGAAATACGGGTTGTGCTGCTTGTTTCCGCTGACATCCAAGTGGAAATAGAGCACATATCGACTAGTTTTAAATGAATGAAGGCTAAGAGAATCATGATGTCATGCAACCACCACCTATTCCTGCTAACGAAGACTATAGAATCCATCTTCTTCGCCAGCTCAAGATCTTAGATACCCCGCGAGAAGAGCGTTTTGATCGGGTGACTCGCTTGGCTAAACGTATGTTTAACGTCGATATAGCACTAGTCAGTTTGATTGATGAACAGCGGCAGTGGTTTAAATCAGGGGTTGGGATTGATGCTACCGAAACTCATCGAGATATTTCATTTTGTGGTCACGCGATACTAGGTGATGAGCCATTTATCGTTCCGGACGCATTGGCGGATCGTCGCTTCTGGGATAACCCATTGGTGAAAGGTGAGCCTAACATACGTTTTTATGCGGGCGTGCCACTGAAACTGGCGGAGGGCGCTAAAATTGGAACCTTGTGTATTATAGCTCGTGAACCGCGCCACTTTACCGATCAAGAAGTACACGACTTAATTGATCTCGCCAAACTGGCAGAAGGTGAACTCGTTGCTAATCTAAACTCCACCATTGATGAATTGACCCAGATCTCAAACCGCCGCGGTTTTAATGAACTCGCAAATAAGGTGATCAGTAAGTGTCGGTTTCTCATGGAGCCCTACAGTTTAGCGTATTTTGATTTGAACGATTTTAAGCGGATCAACGATACGTTAGGTCACTCTATCGGTGATGATGCGCTGACCTCTTTTTCTCGATTGTTAATTGATAACTTTAGAGATTCTGATGTGATAGCTCGTATTGGCGGAGATGAATTTGCGGTCCTAATGTCGGGCACGACCGGAGTGGACGCCCGCTATCCTATGACCCGATTTGACGAAGAGATTATGAAGTTTAACAGTGCCCATCCTCGTATTTACAAACTGGGTTATAGTGTTGGGGTTGTCTCTTGTTCACCGTTGGAAGATATCGATCATAACGAGCTTTTAGATCGTGCTGATAAAGCTATGTATCAATATAAGCGAGATTAGATAATACGCGAGACTACGGTTCGACTATAAGTGACTCTAAATCACGTTAACGCGCTTTGAGCCACTCGAGCAGCCCTTTGAGTGATGGAAAAGAAAAGTTAGCCTCATGAGGTATACCCACTTCAACGTTATCGTTAGCAATGAAACAGCTTTGACACCCCGCGTTTTGGGCTGTTGCAATGTCGTAGTAATGGTCACCTACATAAAGTATTTCTTGTGGGGCAAGTTGCCACTGATTCATGAGGTGATATAACGCGTCAGGAGCTGGTTTAGGAGCAAACTCCTCTCTTGTGAGCAA
This sequence comes from Vibrio sp. GJ43-1, assembly GCF_055808835.1. Taxonomy (NCBI): domain Bacteria; kingdom Pseudomonadati; phylum Pseudomonadota; class Gammaproteobacteria; order Vibrionales; family Vibrionaceae; genus Vibrio; species Vibrio sp. GJ43-1. The sequence goes on from NZ_CM147885.1 coordinate 918,208, forward strand.
ATGTTCGATGGGCAAGCGATGAGTGGTAATTTTGGTCATCGCCGCCTGACGACAGTTTCGAGTCACCACGCCAGTATAATATCGTTTTTGCTTTAGCCAACGAATCAACTCTACCGCGCCAGGCATCAGAGTACTGTTTACCGCATCTTTAATTTCGCATTCTCGAATGATGTTGGATAATCGATTTTGTTCTTGACGATCAAACTGCTCCAAATGTTTGAGTAGATCACGATCTTGTGGGCAATTAAGATGTTGGCGTAGCTGAACAAAGTTGATATCTGAAGATATGAGAGTGTTGTCTAAATCAAATACGATCGCTTTTAGCTTATACAGGCTCAAGGATAGTGTACCAAAGCAGTTTTAGATGATTGCAGGATAGGCGAGCTTAATCGGCTTGGGTAGTCGTTGATAATATAATTGTGAGATTGCTATCCATCAATATGTTTTTTTTGCGGGGTAATAGCCAGTAAATCAGACCTGTTCTCTTGCATATTTTGTTGATCAAGAATTCGTATGGCTTGGTGAATATTGACTTCAACCAAATTAATGAGGGACTGCATATCATTGAGACTAGGTTGTTGACCGCTTTCAAGAAAAGCGGTCAGCGTCGCGAGCTTACTTTCAACCAAACTGAGGTTGAGCTCGCTAATTTCACTCTGTAGCGATGTGAGAGATGCTAATATTTCTGGTATGGATTTTTCAGGGTAAACTTTTACTAATACGTCGAGACACTTTTCGGCCACATTTTTAAATTGGGTGATTTGAGGAATATCAATTGGGTTCCCTAAGTGTGAATGTGACGTCATCCGTAGTTCAGCTTCGGTGTTGCTAATCCCATCCAGTTTAGTGACGTCATGCCTAATTAAGTGCAGAATATTTGGATGAGTATTCTCCTTGGACGGAATCATCAATTGATGACGAAAGCGCTGAAGTGCGTCGATAAAGCTCTCTTTTTGCAACGGTTTTGTTAGAATATGGTTCGCACCTGCTGCCATGAAATTATCATGGGCTTCTTTAAATACATCTGCCGTACATCCAAAAATAACAGTATTGCATTTGAGTTGCTGTCGAATGATTCTAGTGGCCTCAATACCATCCATCACAGGCATATGGTTATCCATAATGATCAAGTCGTAAGCACTGTTTTGGACACGTTCAACGGCAATCTCGCCATTTTGGGCGACATCAACTTGATGGCCTTGTTTGGTACAAAACGTTTTTGCCACCAACGCATTGACCTTATTATCCTCGACAAGAAGAATGTTCAGCGAACAGGCAATTGCTTGGTCGTCAAGAGACACGCTTTTTTCTTTAGTGGCTTGAACAGCCTGAATTGGCATCAGTTTTAGGTTTACGGAGAAGACGCTTCCCTTACCGAGAGTACTGGTGACATTGACATCGCCTCCCATTAAATTCGCGAGTTGTTTGACAATCGCTAGCCCCAATCCAGTCCCTCCAAACTGTCGAGTTGTTGATGATTCCGCTTGAATAAAAGGATCGAATATGGATTTCAAGCGGTCGTTGGGGATACCAATCCCGGTATCGCTAATTGCAATGACGAGTGTTTCAATATTGGATTGATTATTAGGACGAGAAGCAACGTCAATGGTAGAGGGGGTATCTTGACTTAAGGTGATGGTGACACTACCTGTTTCAGTGAATTTGACAGAGTTGCTGAGTAGATTAAATATGATTTGGCGAATTCTAGATTTGTCACCGCGGTACGATTTTCCGGGTGACAGTTGATTAATTAAATGAAAACTAATGCCTTTTTCTTTGCAAAGAGAAGTATAAGTACTGACTATTGGGTCGCAAATATCTTCGATAGAAAAGTCTAAAACCTCGAGTTCTAGCTTACCTTCTTCAATCTTTGAAATATCGAGAATATCATTGAGTAATGAGAGTAAGTGATTGCCTGATTCTAGGAGAATATGCAGTTGTTGTTGGTGCTGAGCATTGGTTACCGAAGATTCAAGAATCTGGGCCATTCCTAGAATGCCGTTGAGTGGTGTGCGTAACTCATGGCTCATAGTGGCTAGGAATGTTGACTTTGCTTGATTGGAAGCATCCGCTCGTTCAACGGCGTGCTCTAGGCTTTTTTGAAGTTGTTTACGTTCACCGCTGTCACGCTCGACAGCAATAAACTGTTCAATTTGGTTATCTGCATTGAGAATTGGAGTGATGACAATATCGATCCAATACGGTTGCCCATTTTTGTGATAATTGATGAGTTCTGATTTGACAGTATTTCCAAGTTTCAGTTCTTTTGAGATACGACGAACTTCGCTTAGCGAGGTACCTTCCCCTTGTAAAATGTCACCGGGCTTTTTACCGATTACCTCATTGAGGCTGAATCCGGATATTGTTTCGAATGCTGCGTTGACCCAGGAGGTATAGCCTTGTTTATCCGTTATGATGATCGCATCACTTGCGTGTTCAACAACCATAGCGAGGTGAGAACGTTCTTTTTCTTTAACGAGAAGATCGGCGATTAACTTCCGTTCTCTATATTGTTGTATCTGTTGTTTTCGATATAGATAACAACCTATTGATAGTATTAATAATATTAAAGCAATGGAAATATGAACTTTAGTTGATAGTGAGCGCTCAAGCCAAAAATTATTGGTTTCATTCATGAGAACATGAATTTCACTATCGACCAGCGCCTGTTTCTCCAAGCGGATACTATTTTGAACTCTATTATGAAGCTTGATATACCCATCAAGTGCTAGCAGGTCATTGTTCTGTTGGAGTTCATTTGGAATGACAGCGATCGATTGTGCTAAGTCGAGGTATTGATAAATGGCGAGTTTGTCTTCGGCTGAATACGTGTTGGACATTAGGTTATTTTTTAGGGCCTTAAGGGTGTTACTCGAATACTCCAACGACACTTTTGCGCTCAGCAGACGTTCAAGTCGTTGAGTGAAAATGAGAACGTTGTTTTTCACACTTTGTGCATATGAGACGCTTTCGGTTGGTATTGGGCTGATAAAAGAGGGGTAGCCTTGGCTGTTTGCTTTCATGTTGTCATAGAGCTGTTCAGAAAGTCGCTCTAATTCGACTAACTCATTTGAAAACCTATCGTAGGTCTTAGTCGTACTATATTCGAAAGAATATATTTCTTCGAGGCTATGGGTAATGTTCTGCGATAGGGAGAGAAACGCTTTTTGATATGAATCGCTGACGTAAGTGCTAACGGCACTGACGATGAGCCACAATGCTGAAAGAAAAATGACCGTGATGTAAAGAAATTCGGCTCTACGTTTTGTCAGCAGTCGGCTCTTCATTGGGTCGCTCCTTGAGATAACTCCTCGAGATAGGGTGGAGGTGGGGCGGAAAGCGAGTGTAAAAATGCGCTTATCTCTATGACGGTGGTTGCATCTAACTCTTGACCAAGTTGAACCTTTGCCATGGTAATGATGGCATCTTCTAGCGTTAAGCTTCGTCCGTCGTGAAAGTAGGGCGGTGTTTTTGCCACGTTACGAAGGCTTGGAACGCGAAATACATTTTTGTCAATCTCAATACCCGTTACGTTGTATCGCCCTAAGTCTTGGTTTTGATGAGGGGTCTGTTCTATATTGCCAAATTTTTGAAATAAGTTACCGCCAACATTCGTACCTTGATGACATACAATACAGCCCAAGGACTGAAACTTTTGCCAGCCTTTTTCTGCTATCGGTTCGATGGCAATCTTATTGCCTTTTAAATAATGGTCAAACGGGGCATCCGGAGTGCTTAGAGCGCTCATAAAGGTAACGAGAGATGTTTTAATATTGGCTAGGTTTATTTCCCCATTCCAAACAATGTCAAACTGATTACGGTAATGTGGTGTGGATTCGACGTAATCGATGATGTTATCCCAGTTCGTATCCATCTCTAGTGGATTATGAACGGGTCCATCCATTTGATGCTCCAGACTTGACGCTCTGCCATCCCAAAAAAATCGCGTGTTGTTTGTGATGTTAAACACTGTCGGAGAATTCCTAACTCCTGCTCCTTTTACACCCGTTGAGACTTTAGTGTTTTCTGCTCCATTATCGAAGATATGGTGACAAGATTCGCAACTGATTTGACCGTCAGATGACAAATTGGGATCGATAAATAATTGAAGGCCGATCTTAGCAATTTTTTTCTCTCTAATGTTTAGTTGAGTGACTTCAATAGGAGAAATGAGTGGGGTGGGTTGTGTATCCAGTGTATCAGCAAGCGAATGATGTTCATGCCCCTCAAGTTGATGAAGAGTTAAAGGCGAGTTAAAACGGTGCAACATCCATGCTGTAAAAATAATCAGAAAGGTTACAGCGACTATCCACTTAACTAAATAGCTATTCATACAGTGTGTACGATTATTGATTGTACTTATTAGTATGGGACACATATTTTCCGGTTCAATGTAATGTAAAAAAAAACCAAGAATAATGAACTTACGTTAAGAAATAGGTCTTATAGGGGCTATGGGTTGCAATCGGTACTTTTACTCAATTACTGATATTTCAGGTTGAGTTTTTGTGTCCACAATGTTGCTTTTTGCTTGGCTTGATGTAACTTGTACCATTAAGTAGTTATTGATTTTGTTAGCCTATAATAGTCTTAACTTTTATAAATTTTTATGTTGGGTGGTTGTTATGAAAACTCATTTACGTGTTCTTACTCTGACGGCGCTAATTGGCGTTGCATTGACTGGGTGTAGCCCAGAGGCAGAGAAGACAGTTGAAGCTCCAGTTGTACGTCCAGTAAAAACGATAGTTATTGGGTTAGAGAATCAAAGCATGGTTCGTGAATTCCCTGCACGAGTCTTAGCGTCTGATCGTGCAGAGATGGCTTTTAGAGTGTCGGGTAAGATCGATAGTCTTCCAGCAAAGGAAGGCGATGATGTGAAGAAAGGCACCGTCCTTGCCACGTTAGATGATACTCGTTTTAAATTAGCGGTGAGAGACGCCAAAGCGACATTGCAGCGCTTGCAAGCTGACTTTAAGCGAGCGAAAGAGCTAATTAAAGATAACTTTATTTCGAAAAAAGATTACGAACAAATTCGAGCAGACTTAACGAAAGCCCAAGCTGGCTACGATAACGCCAAAACGCAGCTTAGCTATACCAAGCTTGTCGCCCCTTTTGATGGCTTTGTTGCACAACGTAGTATTCAAAACTTTGAAAACGTCGAAGCGAAGCAAGTGGTTTTCTCATTCCAAAATCTTAATACACTTGAGCTAAAATTTGCGGTACCAGAAAAATTGGTGAGAGAAATTCGTGATGAGCAAACAGATGACCCTGTTGAAATTCCGGTTTTTGCCTATTTTGACCTAGCTCGTGAAAAACCGTACCCAGTCGAGATCACAGAGGTGTCCTCTAAAGCAGATTCCGATACCCAGACATTTGAAGTGACGGTAACGCTTGAAGCACCAAGTGATCAAAATATTCTTCCTGGTATGACGGGGTATGTGACCGCAGACTTCTCCAATCTTAATGACACCAAAGGGGCTATTCAGGTTCCAAGTACGGCTGTCGTCAGTGATAACGCTCATAACCCAACGGTCTGGGTAGTAGGCGAGGACAACACGGTTTCCCCTAAGCAAATTGAAGTGTCGACAATGGCAGGTGATCGCATCACGGTCTTATCGGGCTTAGAAATGGGTGAGCGCATTGTAACGGTAGGCGTTCCATTCTTGAATGAAGGAATGGAAGTAAGCCTGATGCCGGAAATCGATCAAGCTCAATAACTGTCGACTCAGCGAGAAGAGATGTTTTATGAATTTAGGTGAGTATTCAGTAAAGAATAAAGTCAATAGCTGGCTATTAGTGCTGCTAATGACGGTTGGTGGTGTTCTGGCATATTTTGAAATGGGGAAGCTGGAAGATCCAGCGTTTACCATTAAAGAAGCCAAGATTATCACGACTTATCCGGGCGCATCGCCACAAGAAGTCTATGACGAGGTCACGTATCATATTGAAGATGCGGTGCGTTTGTTAGGGCAGGTGAAGCGTATCAAACGTTCCGTTACCCGAGAAGGACTGTCTGATATAACGATTGAGTTCAAAGATGAGTACACGTCTGCAGAAATGCCGGGTATTTATGATGAACTTAGACGAAAGATCGCCGACAACAAGCACAAGCTTCCTCCCGGAGCTATATGAGCCACAGATCATTGATGATTTTGCCGATGTATATGGCGGGTTTTTAGCGCTGAACGGTGAAGGCTACAGTTTTCGTGAGCTAAAAGATGTTGCGGACAATCTTAAGAAGCAATTAGTACTCGTTCCAGGGGTGCGTAAAGTATCGATTGATGGCGATCAGCAAGAAGTGGTCTATGTCCAAATGTCTCGCACCAAAATGGCGAAGCTTGGCATTGACATGGCGACCATTGAAAATCTGTTGAGCTCTCAAAACTTAGTGTCAGACTCAGGGCGTTTTCGAGTTGGTCCCGAGTTTATTCGAATTGAACCAACGGGTAGCTTCAAACACGTGAGTGAGATTGAAGATCTGCTGATTGCAAGTGACGACAAGAAGCTTATTCGCTTGGGCGACATCGCTGAAGTAACTCGAGAATATAAAGAAGAGCCGTCGAAGCTCATTTACTTTAATGGTAAGCCTTCACTTACCGTCGGCATCTCAATGCTAAGCGGTAAAAACGTGGTTGAAGTTGGTGGCTTAATTAATGATAAAATTAAGAGCTTAGAGAACCAAATTCCTCTGGGTATGAACCTTGATATTATCTATAACCAGCCGCAAGAAGTGGATGCTTCTGTGGCGGGCTTTGTGACCAACACGGTTGAAGCCCTTATCATCGTGGTCGTGGTGTTACTGGCCTTTATGGGACTGAGAGTTGGCCTGATCATTGGTGCCGTTCTTGTGATCACAGTGGCGGGTACGCTGGCTATTATGCACCTCTATGGAATCGAGCTTCAGAGGATCTCTCTCGGGGCCTTGATCATAGCCCTCGGGATGCTGGTGGATAACGCCATCGTGGTTGCCGAAGGGATGATGATCCGTATTAAACGTGGTGTACCTGCGATGAAAGCGGCGGGAGAAGTCGTTGGAGCCAATGGTTGGGCGCTATTAGGTGGTACCGCTGTAGGTATTCTAGCGTTTGCTGCTATCGGTATGTCTCAAAGTAATACCTAGCGAATTTACTCGCTCACTGTTCTACGTTATTTTGATTTCCCTATCACTGAGTTGGGTGACGGCAGTATCAACAACACCACTACTGTGTGCGTTGCTTCTTAAGAAGGAAGATCGTAAAGAGGGTGAAGAAGAAAAAGACCCATACGCGGGTGCTGGTTTCGTTATTTATAAAAGTGTACTGCAGTTTGCTCTTAAACAGCGTGCGCTGACCATTAGTATTATCCTCGCGATGTTTGTTGCGTCGGTCTGGGGCTTTGGGTTTGTAAAAAGCGCCTTTTTCCCGAATGCGAATACACCGATGTTCTTTGTCGATGTTTGGGAAGTGGAAGGCAGCGATATACGTCAAACGCGTGATGACACCTTAAAAGTCGCGGAGTTTATCCGTGAACAAGAAGGTGTTGAATGGACGGCGACCTTTATTGGTGGCGGGGCATCGCGTTTCTCATTAGTTTATACGCCGCAAGATACAACAAAAGCGTATGGTCAAGTTATCGTTCGTACTGAAAACCGTGAAATGATCGCTGCGTTGCAAGCGGACATTGATAAGTTTATGACGGACAATATCGATAGCATCGAACCAAAAATTAAGAGTTTGCGGATAGGTCCGGGACGAGACTCTAAAATTGAAGCTCGATTTGCGGGACCAGATCCGGCTGTGCTACGTGACCTATCCTCGCAAGCTGAAGCGATTATGCTTGCCGATCCTGAAGCGAAAGAAGTGCGTAATGACTGGAGACAGCCAGTTAAGCTAATTAAGCCTATCTTTAATGAACAGGTGGCTCGTCAACTGGGTATTACGCGCACTGAACTGACCGCCTCTTTACGTGCCGCGAGTGAAGGCTCTCAAGTTGGTATTTATCGTGATGGTGTAAGATTACTGCCGATTTACTTCCGTACGGATGCCAGTGAGCGCCAAAACGTGGCTCAATTGATGGATGCGCAGGTTTATAGTCCAGTACTAGAAAAAACGGTGCCTATTGCGCAGGTGGTTGTGGCATTTGAGACCGTTTGGGAAGATGCGATGATTCGTGGTCGTGATCGACTAACGACGATTATAGCGTCAGCTAACCCAACGGGTGAACTTGCTGCACCGTTATTTGATCGCCTGAAGCCTCAGATTGAAGCGATAGAATTACCACCAGGTTATACGATGGACTGGGGTGGTGAGTACGAAGATTCAGCTGAAGCGCAAGGCGCGTTGTTTAGTGCGATACCAGTGTCTTTTATCATGATGATTATTGTCGTGGTATTACTGTTTGGTAAAGTTAAACAGCCATTGATCATTTGGATCACGGTACCGTTGGCGATTATTGGTATTACCGCAGGCCTACTGCTACTTGATGGCGCGTTTGATTTTATGGCGTTATTGGGCGCACTTAGCTTGATAGGCTTGTTGATCAAGAATGCGATAGTTTTGCTGGAAGAAATTGATATGCAGGCGGAGGAAAAGCCAGTATATGATGCGATTATTGACTCTTCGATCTCTCGGATGAGACCGGTAATGCTAGCAGCGTGTACGACTATTCTAGGTATGATTCCGTTACTTGGAGACGTATTCTTTGTCAATATGTCAATCACTGTGATGTTCGGTTTGGGTTTTGCAACCGTTCTAACACTGGTATTTATCCCGGTAATGTATGCCATTTTATTTAAGGCAAAAAATCCAGCCTAAGTAAAACCTAGGTCTTAAAATAGCCCCTTAAATAAAAGGTCAGACTCCTAATAGCCTGACCTTTTTTCTTTGTTATTTACCCGTTTTCGCGACTAGAAACTCTGAAAACGCCATCCAAGATTTTTTATCTGCGTCTTCTCGATAATTTTTTGAACCAAAGACGGTGAAAGCATGAGGAGCGCCACTGTATGTGATCATTTCGTGTGAGATGTTGTTCTGTTCTAATTCGACCGCTAAATCCGCAAATTGGGACATAGGGATTGCGGCATCTGCCGTACCATGAAGAACCATGATTGGCGCTTTAGTTTGCGCGTAGTTTTGTCCTTTCGGTGTTTGCAGGCCACCATGGAACGTGACAAAGCCTTTTGCTGTCATCCCTGCTCTGGCAGATTCTAAGACCGCAGCACCTCCAAAGCAGTACCCCATGACGACGGTATTATCAAGGTTCCCGCCCAGCTTTCCCGCTTCAGCAAGTCCGGCATTCATCAGAGCCTGAAGCTTTGCTCGGTCTTTATAAAGCTCACCCGTGTGCTGTTTTTTGTCTTCGACTTTTGTCGGTCTAACATCTTGCCCGAAAAGATCAACAGCAAAGACGTTGTAGCCCATGGTGTTGAGCATCTCTGCACGTTCTTCTTCGTATTCAGTAAGCCCATCCCAATCATGTACTAACAGGACGAGAGGTGCAGTATTGTCGGTTTTAGACCAATAACCTTCGTAGGCTTGCCCATCCAGTTCGTAAATGATGTGCTCTCCCGCTAGGGATAGCGATGACATGAATGTGGTTGCAAGTGCCAATCCAATGCGCTTATTTTTCATTGTATTCTTCCTTGTCATAGTAATGTTGCGCCAGTTTATTGAAGCTTAGTACGAATATTTGACTCTGTGGTTCAATGGTTTTTGTAATAGTAAAAACTTACGTCAAAGCCGTTTGTTGAAAAGAGTGGAGATAGCCTCAATACATGCAGAAGTAAGTAGGGTGGAAAGGACTACTTTTTTAATGAGTTATTATGTATAACAACGACAGGATTCAATACATGGATGTAGCCAATGGGCAATAAATTACGCAGTACCTCAATGTCAGTATTGCTGCTGGGCTTGTCATCGTCTGCTTGGGCAGCTGAATATAAAGATCATGTGGATGATAAAAAAGATAAGGTTGAGAGTTCTCGAAAAGCGAGTGGTGAAAAGGAAGGGTTTATTGCTCTTCCTATCCCGATGTCGAACCCGACTTTAGGCACAGGAGTGCAGTTGCTTGGTCTATATATGCATTCGAAGGAGCCCGATGCAAAAGCGCACAATGACACATCAGGCGTTATGGGAATGTACACCTCGACAGAAAGTTGGCTTGTGGGTGCGTTTCATGATGGTGCGTTGAAAGATGATTCCATTCGGTATACGGGCGGGCTGTTCCACGGTAACTTAAACTTAAAGTACTATGGTGACGGAAACGACCCGATTTTTGCTGATGACCCGCTAGAGTATGGGATGGTGATGAGCGCTGTTATGTTGCGCGCATTATTCAAACTTGGACAGTCGAATTGGTACTTTGGGCCACAGTATAATTATATGCAGACTGAAATTAGTTTTGACAAGTTCAATGGCTTTTGGCCGAAACCTGAAGAAGTAAAGTCTGGTGGGTTGGGAGCGGTTTTGCATTTTGACACTAGGGATGACAACTATTATCCGACCACGGGTTGGTTTTCTCAGTTTAGCTATATGGACTATGGGAAACAGTGGGGAGGAGATGGTGATTATGCGATGAGTAAATTGGCAGGCAGTAATTACACCAGTGTGTTAGAAAATGTGGTTATAGCATCGAAAGTGACCATGGAGTTGAGTGGAGGCGACGTGCCATTCTATGAAAAGCCAACGTTAAAAATGAGAGGCTTCAACCATGGGCGCTATCGAAATGACAACATTTTACAAGGTCAGTTTGAAGGTCGCTGGATGTTTAAGCCTAGATTTGGCCTAGTGGCTTTTGTTGGGTTAGGCAAAACGGCGGAATCACAGCAAGATATTTTGCGCCAAAGTACTATTGTGACTAAGGGGTTAGGTTTCAGGTGGCAACCCGTCGAGCAAAAGAAAATGAATATTCGAGTAGATTATGCAAAAGGGCCCGAAGAAAACACGCTTTATCTTTCGGTTGGTGAGGCATTTTAGACGTTGACTCATGTTACAAGTGAAGTCACTACTTAAAAAGGGAAGCGATAGCTTCCCTTTTTTCATTGGTTACGTTGTGCTCGGTATCGTTATGCCGACATAGGCACCAGAATCATTGTACCGATAATCACGGTGATTAATCCCGCAATGACAGGTACAGAAGTACGTTTAACGACCTCAAATGGTGAGATATTACCCATTCCAGATGTTGCCACAATAACGCCAGAAACTGGCGAAATAGTGCGACCAAGGTTAGAGGCTTGTAACATAGGAATGATTAAGAAAGCCGGGTTAAGCCCCATTTTCGCTGCCAGAGAGGGAGCAAGCTCAACGAAGGCGTAAAATGGCGCATTACCAGAGCCTGTTGCGATAGCCGCCGCCACAGTGAGGCCTGTGAGGATAAGCATCAGTGCCACACCGCCAGCGCCAGGCTGAGTCCGCAAGATGCAGCAGGTTATCAATTGCGCCGATAGACATTAAGCCTTGCGCAAAAACACCAGCAGCCACCAACAGCATCACCACGCCTTTAAATGCATCGGCCATCCCTTGATAGCATGACTCTAAGTCTTCTAGCGTCTTTTTACCATTGAACCTTTGCGTGATGAAGTTGATCACGGCACCAATGAAGATTGAGCCGACCACAATAGTATAAATATCGAGTGATAAGCCCGGAATAGTGCGACCATTAAAAAGAAAAACCCCAATAATTGGCAAGAATGGAAGTAAGCAATAAAACGCTGGTGCGTCTACTTTCATCTCAGAAACGTCAACACGCTCCATGGGTGTGTTTTCTTTTTGGTCTAAGTATTTATTCCAAAAGAATGCCGCGGCAGCCATGACAATGATGGCGCAAATAGACATCAAGCAGCACGGTTTGTACGGCAAATACGTCAAGCGCCAGCCCAGACTTTTCGGCAGCAATAACAACATCACCTGATGTCGGGGAAAGAATAATGGCCGCCGGAGAGGCACACACTGCGACTGCTGCGGGACGAGAGATTCCCATTGCTGTCATCATTGGGAATAACGTGGCCATAAGTAATACGCCAAGGCCTGTCGCAGAGCTGACCGCGAGGGACATCAAGCAGGCAACAATATACGCTGCGACCAATAAAACATAGGGAGATTTGATGAATGACAATGGTTTAGAAAATTGTTTAACCACCACGTTATTGGCGCCGATATGAGTCATGTAAGACGCAAAACCACACAGCAACATGATTTGCATACCAAGACCTCCCCCACGATACTGGAGCATATATTTCACGTATTCTAGAGAATCTGTGACCATATTGCCCGTTGAAGCGATTTTGGAAGGTAAGATAGTGTGCCCTAACATGCCAGTAAGTAAGAGCAGTGCAATACCAGCTGTCAATAAAACGCCTGCGGGTTTGTAGCCCTTAACAATGAAATAGCCTACGGCTACTGTCACTATTAAGCCAATAAGTAGTTCTAACATAATTGTCCTTTTATTCAGTTAAAATACGCAACAATTTATTTCTAAATGTGTCAGAAAATGTACAGGAAATTGATTTGTGGCACGACAAATACCTAACGAAGCGATGATCTAAAACAATAAATTAATTTGGATGAAAACTGCAGGTTTTTGGGCTGTACTAATAGTGTTGAGTAGGTGTTAATTTCGTATTAATGTCATCATGCAAAACTATTGCCGCGGTCACGTTAGGTTGGTTTTTGACCAATGTCGTTGGTGAATCCATAACTGGTGATGTTTCGGTTGCAAATCTGTCGAATAACGACAGAATCAAACCATATTTTTTTAGGAATCGTCGATATGTTGCACCCTTCTGTTAACTTACTTGATGTCCGCGCTTTTGTGTTAGTCGCAAACTTGGGTAATTTCACTAAAGCGGCTGAAGCGCTAAAAGTATCGAGATCTCACGTATCAAGGCAAATCCAATCTCTTGAGAAAGAGATGGGGGTAAGCTTGTTGATACGTACCACACGCACAATGAAGCTGACTCAAGCAGGAAAAGCCTTACTGGCAAGCTGTGACAGTGCATTACATAGCATCGATCAGGCGGTTCATGCCGCGATAGATGATATTGATACAGTGAAAGGGCGCATCAATATTAATTGTGTGGGCGGGTATATCGGTGAAGAGCTAGTCGCGAAGTACTTGTCTGAGTTTTCTCTACAGTATCCCGATGTTTCAATAGAGTTGGAGTTTTCTAGCCACCGCGTTGACTTACTGGAAGAAGAATTTGATATTGCCATTCGTATGGGTGAGCTACCTGATGCGAACTATGTCGCTCGACACTTGGTCGATATTGAGATGCTCACATTGGCAAGCCCGAGTTATTTGGCAAAAGCAGACCCTATAGAGCACCCTAAAGACCTTAAGCAGCATAATTGTTTAACGGGCTCGGTAACAAAGTGGCAGTTCATTCATGATAGCGGCAATGAAAAAGCAGAAACTACCATCTACGGGCGCTTAAGTTGCAAGAATGGACGAGTATTGGTGAACAGTGCAAAAGCGGGGCTCGGAATCATTCGCGTGCCAGCCATGTACTGCCAACCAGAGTTAGATTCGAAGCAACTAGTTCCGGTATTTGAAAATTGGGGAATTAAAGCTGTACCATTATCACTTATCTATCATCGAGATCGATACCAACCTAAACGCATTAAAGAATGCGTAGCATTTTTGAAAAAAGGTTTTTCACAAGAGCTTTAGACATCATCTGATTGTATTTTCACAGTGTGCAAGTTATCTTAGTTCAATTAGCCGCATATCACTTTGTTGGTTAACTCGTTCTAGTCTTTTTAATCAAGAGCCACTTTAGCCACGTGTATTCAGTAGATAAAATTAACCAAATTTTAAAGCGAAATCTCAAGGAAGCCGAGGAATTCAGCTTAGACGGACTCAGTAAAAAGTTATATGAGGTCACCGATGTCCTTGATTTTGAGCACTTTTTGTTTGCGGTTTCTGTCCCTGTGACGTTGATGCGCGCTGAAAACGTGGTGTTAACGAATCAGCCAATCAATTGGCGTGACTTTTATGAAAATAATGAGGTGATGTATTTTGATGAAGTTGTCCTTCATTGCCGCAATAGCACCGCCCCCATTTTATGGAATGACATAGTCAAAAATGGACAGCATGAGAGTAAAAATGTCGTTAAATTAGCGTCTGATTTTGGGCTTGGTGATGGTATTACCGTGCCACTTAGAGCCAATTTTGGTTGTTTGGGACTACTTAGTTTTTCAAATCGTAAGAGCTCGGCCATATTGAGCAATGAGTCAACATTATTAGCGACTTACGTCGGTAGCTTAATTGCAGACTACATCAATGACGTCAGGTATGAGGTGTGTAAACAGCAGCCCGGTTTTGTTGAATCAGACTTAACCTTACGAGAGCAAATATGCTTAGCGTGGGTTGCAGAGGGAAAAAGCTCATGGGAGGTCTCACAGATCATTGGTTGCTCGGAAAGAACGGTTAACTTTCATATCCAGAATGCGAGTGAAAAACTTAATGCTTTCTCTCGCACTCAGGCGGTGTCTAAGGCACTGTTAACCTAGCTCTATCGAACCTATGTTGGTGTATCGTAGTGTTGGCAAACCAATGACGTAATGCATTATCGACAGGGACACGCAGTGCAACGCTGCGTGTGGTGTCGAGTAGATGCACCTTACCGTCGCCAATTCGACAACTCGGAATGCCAATTTTTCTCATGATGCGCTCAATCCCCGTCGAAGTTAACGTGACATACTCAGTGTAGCCTTGCTCGATGGCATACTGCACAACGAGATAAAACAGCATAGCGGTAAAGTTAATATGACTTGCGCGTTTAGCTATTTCTCTATCAACGGCAAATCGAGTAAGCTCTACAATCGACTTATCATTGAAAACCTCACCTTGTAATAATTCTGGAAAAGTATTGTTTAGCATGTAAGCGCTGTTGGTATGAAGTAAGCGCCAGCAAGCGGCGACCTTGTTTTCATACTCAATAATAATGTATTTGGAGTCAGGGCGATCATACTCATCGATATCTAGTTGGTCTTGTGTGTTAATAGACCATTGTAATCGCTCTACAAACACTTGGTAGCGTAGCTGATGCATCTCGATCTTTTGTTTATCGGTTAGTTCATTATAAGTACAAATAGTAATGATCGGTTCCATGGGATGTCCTCTTGGTTGTTTAACAATAAGAGGTTATCGCGAGTGAAACATAAGCATAACTGATAGAACGCTCAGCTTGTTTTATTAAAAACAACAGAATGTCAACCTGTCATTTTCTGCAGTTTATTAATCTATTAATAAGTGCAAAAATGTAATCAAGCTCTGTAGACCTTTTAAAACAACGTCAGAACGCAGATTCAATGATTAAAAAAACAGTCACACACGGCTAGGTGACTCTCGGTTTACAGAGCTTTTCCTTTCTTTACCCTTAAGCACCTCTTTTTCGACATTATTCGCGATGTTTGAGTTGTTTGACTTCACTGAAATCGAGATAATACTTAGTTAAGTGCTTTTGACCATTGTCGGTCATTCGCTAGAATTTGAGTTAATTATCGGATGACTATGCGCAAACTGACAAAGAACCACACGACCATTGTCTTGAAGGCGATTTTGCTGTCTCTTGGCATTTATCTGATCGTGTTGTACAAAGCTGCGGATAAACTTGTCGACAATGAAGTCGCGAAATTTCACCTAGTAACGAAATCAATATCGGACTATCAGTCGACGCTCTATTTGCTTGGTGCACTATTTGAAGCAGAGATCGCAGCCAAGCAAAATGACGAATTAATAGGTCCCTATCTGACAAAAGGTAAAGTCTACGCCGCTGCCCAACATAGCGAACTAACAAGAAACGAACGTATTGTGAGCATCACAGCAAAAAATTTGTTTGTTCGTATGCCTGAGATCGTGAGTGCAGAGCAAGTCCTTTATTATTACCGCTCATACGAGGGTAAGAAGATCATGTCAACGCACTCGTTTGAACAAAACTCGTTGGCTTACGAATCTGTGTTTTCTCGAAAAAAGTGTATTGCCTCTTTAACTTGTTCGAAGTATGCCAGTGAACGTGATTTAGAGGACAGGCTCATCGTGTCCAACATTTATCTTGATCGCGTAACCGAGCAGCCGATAATAACAATATCAAGTCCGGTCTATTTTCAAGGTGTGATGGTCGGCGATCTCAATGTTGATGTTTACCTAGATAAATTTCCATTTTTGGTTGATAAAGAATACATATCCCAATTCAGTGCGGTAGGACGGCAAGTCATCGTGGAAGATTTACGTTATCCATTTTCGACTTATGCATACTCTGCCGATTACCGGGCTGATGATGATTTATTGGTTACGTATCGAATACCATACAGTAAGATTATCATCGATTATGGTTGGCTTCTTGTTGGGCTGCTCATCATACTTATCTATGTATTGAATAAACTAGAAGAGCTCCAGATTAAACGAACGAAGTTATCGCTAGCGGAAGTAGCCATTCGCAAGGATGAGCTCACCAGCCTATATAATCGATCCATATTAAAAGATAGCGCCATAAAGTACGCGATGGAAAAGAAGGGCATTGCAGTCATAGCCGTGGATGGCGATAAAATTAAAGCCATTAACGATAATTATGGTCATCATGTTGGTGACGAAGCGATTATTCACATCGCCGAAAGTATGCGGCGGTGTTTTAGAGAGAGTGATTACCTTATTCGAAGTGGCGGTGATGAATTTATTGTCATTTTACCTGGTTGCTCTTTAACAGCAGCAGAAAAGTTAGCAGAGCAGCTCTCATCTGAAGCGTCATCTAAACCATTTGGAGCGGACGGACTTACGCTCAATATAAGCGTTGGGGTTAGTAAGCTTAGAGAAGGCGAGTCGTTACAAAATGTATTGAAACGAGCAGATGCACGACTTTATTTAGCGAAAGAGAACAAATACACATAACACGTGAGTTGCGCTGGGACGAGAAATTCGTCTAAATAGCCGATTCGTTTAAATAACAGGCTCATCAAAAAACAGCAATCAGAGGATACGTTAATTGCACAAAGAACATGATTTTAACCTATTGAAAGTGTTGGTTATGATCTACCAATATCGAAGCTTAACAATAGTAGCTGCTCATTTGGGTAAAACCGAAAGTGCCGTCAGTAAACATTTGTCTAAGTTAAGAGAGCAATTAAAAGATCCCCTTTTTGTACGTACAACAGAAGGCTTTGAGCCGACTCATTACTTGGAGAGAATCATTCCAGGCATCGAGCAGGGGTTAAAGTCGGTAGAGCAAGCTCTATTGCATGGTGAAGAGTTTGATGCAGAAAACTACGATCAACCGATAAGGCTGGCGCTCTATAATGTGTCACTAGAGCATCTTGGTGAACCCTTGTATCGAGAAATTCGACAGGCTTTTCCAAAAGCGATGATTGAGCTGAGTACGTGGAGAGATAGCACCTATCAAGACTTAAGTAGCGGCAAAGTCCATTTAGGGGTGCAGATATTTAACGAAGATTGCCCTAAGTCCATTTATCAAACAAATTTATTCCATATTGAAATGGGTGCCTTGGTTGGACGACAAAGCAGTATTCAAACTTGGTTGGATGTGTTTGAGCATCCGAGTATCTTTTTTGAGGTTAGAGGTTGGAATGATATTCACCAACGGTTGATTAAGCTCATGACACAGAATAATTTCAATCTAGACTATCAGCTAAAACTGGATAACCTGACAGCGACTTATCAAATACTAAGGTCACACAACTATTCGGCGTTATTGGCGAAACATCTGGTGTCTGGCTCAGAATTCCGATTTATTCCCTTCCCAGAAAACATGCAGCCTCATACGCCTTTAGTTGCTTGCATGAAACAAAGCAATAGACAAAGCCCGCTGCATATGATGCTGCATCAGATTATCAAGAAGGTACTAGTTACATCGAGCTAGTGGAGCCGCGATGCTAGAAAGACAAATGCATTGGTAAGTAAATGCATAGAGAACTATACGCATAGAGAAGCAAACGTATAGAGAAGCTATGTATAAAGAATCATAGGTACAGTAGAAGTGAACGCATAGCTACTATAGTGCATCCTTGCACTATAGGGGGCGTGTTGCATCGCTATCGGTTGTTCATTTACATGTTGCAACGGTACGAGTGAAGCTAAGGTTAACTAGCTAAGCGTATTTCGCTTTCGACCACATCGTGAGAGTTGACTAATTCGACGATCGAATTCGCTTCATATTTATCTAAGATACGGGACTTATAAGTGCTAATGGTCTTAGCACTCAAAGATAAAAACTCTGATATTTGTTTGTTGGTGTAGCCTTTTTTCAGATAGTTGAATACCACGGTTTCACGTTGTGATAGGACAATCTTTCTGTTACGGACCTTATAATCCGTTTTGAAGAGGTTATAGCCGCGCATCACGCCGCTAATTGCATCACGGATAAGCGCAGGATCTTCAGATTTACTGATGTATCCATTGACACCCAGCTTATAGGCGGTCTCAGAGTAAATAGGGTAGCCGTAACTCGAAATAAAGATCGCTTTACCTCGATACCCTGCAGCAAATGCGCGGCGCATAAACTCAAATCCATCCGCTTCTGCTAAATTGACGTCAAGTACGATCAAATCAATACTTCCTGCTTTAACCAGATCTAAAGCGACCTGAATGTCAGAAATTTGATGGACTAAGTTGATATCCTCGATGCTAGAGACGATGCGTGAAATAGCCTCTCTTACCAATGGAAAATTATCAATAACGAGGCAGTCTTTTGGTTGTGAGCGGAGCATTAGCATTACCTTGTTGAAAGTGAGAGCTTAAAAAGAGAATCAAATTGGGTCCTTCACTTATGGCGCTGCGTGATAGTTGCAGGGTTATTCTGATATCCATGACAGAAATTCGACGTGAGAAAGTATAGGTAACAATGATGTGAAAGTGTGGAATGGTCGAAATGCCAAAATGGAATGGAGTAAAAAATAACCTTAGTCGTTATATTTCAATAGTTTATCGGATGTGTTTTTGTGATTCTAATCGTTTTAACAAGAATGTTTGATTGACGTGATTACTAGGTTTGGCATATGCCGCCGGGGAGGTGCACTCAAATTTACGCAACGAGGTGTAAGGAAATCAATCAAACGAAAATGGGTATCATGCAAGATAAAAAATACGATTACATTAAAAGTGTGATCTATGTCTTGTGTTTTGTGTGATTATGTATAGAATTCGCGGCGAATTGAAAACTACTGATAAATTAGCGAGAGAAAATCATGGGTTATGAATTAGGTGCCGCATACGTAAGCCAACTTGCCGCCAAAAAAATGATTGATGACATGCTTTATGGCAAACCTCAGCCAAAGAAAAAGTCGTTTCTTAAGCGAATGATGAAAAAGCTACGCAAATAAGAAAAGTGACAAAAGAGAAAGCTCGCAGAATGCGAGCTTTTTAATATCCGGTTTCCGGTATTGTGTACGCGCCTTGTCATCGAATTACGCCTAGCGTAACACAGGCTAAGATGCTGATTTTTCGTTAAATTTAAGAATGTTATTCGTACTAGAAGTGATGGGCTGCTTTGCTAACCATTGTTCTAATTGCTCAGCGCCACCGATGTACTCACCGTCCATCCAAATCTGCGGGACGGTAACGGGGGTTTTCTCTCCGATATGAGCTTTGACTTCAGGAATCATTCGATACAGCGCCGCACTGTCTTTAACCACATCATGGTATTGGAATTCAATTCCAGCCTCATTGAGAAGTTGTTTGGCTCTGACACAGAAAGGGCAGGTTTCTTTACCGAAGACAATAGAGCCTGTTAGGTCATCTTGCTTGGTCCATTCTTGTATAATGGACTGCACCAGTACGCCACGGTTTAACGCTTCTCCTTGGCTAATAACTTTACCTTCAACCATGATAATCGGTGCGTGCCAAGCGCCGACTTTGAGTGGTTCCCACCAGTTAGACAGCCAATCTTTTACTTCCAGCTCTACAGGCACACCATTTAACTCGTGAGAAAATGTATCTTTAAGAATATCTTTGGTTAGCGTGCACTCACCACAGGGAATGGTGACTTTGAACGGTCCCCAGCTCCCAGCCCAGCGATACAGTGTGACTTTGATTGGCTTTGCCATGGTTATCTGCCTCTTAACGGTATTTATATAAGAACAACACTTGTCCATATAAGAATAAGAACGCTCTCATCACCGATTTATTTCACCTGGGGGTGATTATTTTTTGGACTGACTTTTAGATTTTGTTTCCCAGTGAGTAATAAACGCGATGGATGCAATAATAATAGCAGCGCCAATCCATAAGCGCCCAGGCGGAACCCAACTAAATACTAGCCAACCTAGCAAGCACGTTCATCGGTAGTTTTGCGTGGTCAAAAGGTTGAACGAATGAGGCGTCGGCGACGGAGTATGCTTTTACAATCGCCCATTGAGCGAATGCGGTTAACGCGCCAGCCCCAATAAGATAGACCCAAATGAGCCCCGTGGATGGCAGAGACCACGTAGGCAGCGCTAACATGAAATTAAATGGGGTAATGAGCAGCAGTAAATAGATCACCATCGTAGACGGAGAATCATGTGCAGATAGCTTTTTGACCATCAAAGAATAACAAGCCCAGAAAAAAGCGGCCCCAACAGGAAGCAACGTCGCCCAACTAAAAGAATCTGACCAAGGCTCTAGTATTACCAGTGCGCCAATAAAGCCGCATATTGTGGCAAACCAGCGGGCGTATCCTACTTGCTCTTTGAGGATTAGCCCTGAGCCTAATGTCGCAAAGAGCGGGGAGGTCATTAGCAACGCAATCCCTTGCCAAATAGGCACAGGGTAAGCGAGCGCCCACATCCATAATTGGATACCTATGACAGAAAGTAGGATACGGAAAAGGTGTGCGCCAAAATGTTGGGTGCGGAGCGAGCGAAATAGTCCACTTGTGCGGAGAGTAGGGAGAATAACAATAAGTGCAATCGCATATTGAATGAGGGCAATCATGGTCGACGACATGCCGTGATTAATGCTAACAATTTGGGCAATATTATTGACTAGCGCAAAAGCAGCGCCAGCGGATAGCATCCAAACTGCGCCTTGAAGCGGGTGATGTGATTGACTCATAGTATGGGTTCTTAGTGTTGGTTGGCTGATATTACTATGAAATTCGAAACTAACCAATAATTGTCGGCGGAGTCTGGATGATTAGCATGCTAAGCGCGTTGGCACGGCGATAGAATGAGTAAACGAAGGGCTGACTGTATTCGTTAATCAGAAATTATCTGATCAAACGGAAAGAAGCCGAGGAAGTAACCTCGGCTTATGCTATTTACATACTTTGTTTTAATATCAGAATTCGATTAGAAATCGTAGCGAAGACCTAAACGAACCGTGTTCTCAATGTCATAAGTAATCTTAGACGCATCAATGGATGCGTAATCGTCTTTATTACGGTTATCAATCTTGTAAGAGAGGTAGGTACGTAGAGACTTGTTGAAGTGATATTGACCCGTTAGCTCAATAAAATCATCTTTGCTGAACTTGTTTTCGCCAGCACCTTTCCCTTCGATTTCAGCTTTGGCATAAGCGGCCATAAGACGAAATCCATTGTCAAACTTATAAGTACCAGATAGTTCTACCCCACGGTAATCGTAATCAGCAGAAGTATCAAAGTCGTAGGTACCTTGGGTATAAGTACCACCAACGGTCAGACCTGAAATGGCATAACTTAGACCACCAATAACTTGATTTGCCGAACCGTTAGCCGTTGCATTTGAACCACGCAGTTCATCTTTATTGACGTCATTCATGGCATAACCAAGACCGATATCTAAACCAATCGGTGTTGCGTAGATACCCGATAGTCCGTAGCCATTAGTGTTTTTTTCTGAACCTAAAATGGCACTTGCCTTCACATTAACTGCGTCGGCAAAGGTGTTGGCATACGCAATAGTATTGTTGATTTGCTCGTTACCAGCGTTGATGAACGCTTTTTGTCCGCCAGTCCAGATTTGGCCTGCATCTGACATTTGTGAAATTTGTACGCCAGCCGTATCTTGCTTACCAAAAGAGATGTCACCAAATTGAGTGCCGATACCTGCGTACATATAACGTTGTTTTAAATCGGTCTCCGCCGTTTTATCACCAGTTGATGCGACTCCTTGTTCAGCTTCATAGAAACCAAAGCCAGTTAGGTTATCAGTGATCTGCGTTTCCCCACCTACATTGATACGAAAACGAGATTTGTTTGCCATCGTGCCTTCGATTTCTTTGCCGCTGTTGCCAATGAAATCGCCACGAAATTCAGCACGGCCACCGATTTTCAGCGACGTACCTTCAGAATTGTACACTTCTGCTGCGAGGGTTGAACCAGAGGCCATCACTGCCAGTACTGCACTTGCCAAAACTGCTTTTTTCATTTTACTTACCCTATTAAGTCTCTGTAGACACATGTCTTTTTGGAATGCAGGTAGGTTAGGGTTTGGTTGTTACAGTGAAATGTAGGGAATATTGCAGTTTGGTTTCATTGAGTGTGAGAGGGAATGAGTACGGGTGATTGAATCATTGGATGAAAAAAGGGCGAAAAATCGCCCTTTGGATGAGTGGTTTATATCTGGTTAGAAGTCGTAACGTAAACCTAAACGCAGAGAGTTGTCCGCATCTTGCGGGTCACCATTTGTATTACTTGTTTGACCATCTTCCGCCTTTAAGTTGTTTATTTTATAAGTTACATAAGTGCGTATCGATTTGTTGAAGTAGTAAATACTCGGTTAATTCGTAGTAATCACTGACGTTGAACTTTGCACTACCTTCAGGGTCAATTTGTCCTTTTTGGTAGCCAAGAACTGCTTCGAAATTGTTTTCAAATCGATACTGAGCAACAAATTCAACACTATCAAAATCGTTATTGCCCACAACTTTTTTAGAGCCTTCACCTTGAGTGTAAGTTGCGGCTACGTATAGGCCTTCCCAACGATAGTTAAGACCACCAAGGAATTGGTTGGAATCTTGTTTAACACCTGGGTTTTCATTAGCCGCATAGCCTAGACCTAAACCTAAGCCAAACGGTAGGGTGTATATACCAGATAACGCCCAACCGTCTTCGTTTGATTTGTTAGAAGCAAGTAAACTGGCTTTCACAGACAGAGCGTCCATGAAGTAACCCGAGTAATTAATCGCATTGTTTATTTGCTCATCACCTGCCTGTATAAAGGTTTTTTGAATGCCACTATGTGTTGTTACTGTATCCGACATTTGGGAAATTTGAACGGTCGCAGCATCTTGCTTACCAAATGTTACGTCGTTGCCATTTGCGGAAAGACCAGCATACATATAGCGTTGTGTAAATTCGCTGTTTTGAGCATTTTGGCCGTTAGTTGTTCCGCCATCGCCGTTTGCGACAGTCTGTTCGGCTTCGTAAAAAGCTATACCACTTAAACTATCCGTTATTTGTGATTCACCACCTACGTTAATACGAACACGAGATTTGTTATCCATCGTCCCATCGAGTTCGCTACCAGAAGCTTGACCTTGGAAATCGCCACGGAACTCTGCACGTCCACCAATACTAAGTGACGTCCCATCCGAATTATAAACCTCTGCCGCTAATGCTGAACCAGAGACGAGTGTTGTTGTAATCGCTGCTGCGATGGCTGCCATTTTCATAATTATATTCCTTTAATTTGTATCACCACTGCAATGTCGCCATTGCTATTTACCAATGCCTGCATACACATCAGTAACTAAAGGAAGAATAGAACGGCATTGGGAACTTTCCTTATCTGCAAGGGGTAAGTTCACTTTTTGTGCTAATTTTGTGATCTATGGCGCATATATAACGTGCTTCATTGGCATTTTTATAACCAATTTCATGTTTGGGGAGAATACAGAGCCACATACGCCAGTCGATCATTGAACGGGTATGGGGAATTTTACACCTATATAACGAGGTTTGAGTGGTGCTTTCGCACTAGGTTAAAGGACAGGGAAGAGCGTTAAATAATTGAAACTACGCACAAGAAAACAGCAATAAAAAGGTGGGAGAGTGTCAAGTAATGCGCTATAAAAGCTCAATTAGAATAAAAGAGAGTGAAATTCAGGCTTATTTAGGTTGTTTTATGTTTTTTATATTTACCATAAGCCATTGTTTTTTAGTGATTAATAAAAATAGAAAACACTGTTTTTAATCTTTTACGTCTTTTTATGAAAGCTTTGGGAACTTTAGGGTTAGAGTGATTTCCGTCATGTTAATCCAGCGTTACATTAAGTGGGTTACATGCATAGGTGTTATGTCTGTGTACGTAACAGCTTCATGTACGTTATGTCATTCATTATGTAGATGTTTGGCGCACAAAACTTGAAATATGGAAATCCCAATGAACAAAAAATTTATCGCACTAGCAGTGGCAGCTGCAGCATTCGGTACATCTGCACAAGCAGTTGAGCTTTATAACAAAGACGGTTCTACTTTCGCAGTAGGCGGTCACGTTTCTGTAGGCGTTATGGACGCTGAATCAGAAGCAGCTGGCGTAAACTCTGTTTCTCCGCGTATCAACTTTGAAGCAACTCAAGACCTAGGCAACGGCTTTACTGCTGATGCTAAAGGTGAGTGGGCGCTTAACATGCTTAACGGCGGCGACAACTCTTTCACTACTCGTCTTGGTTACATCGGCGTAAGCCATGAAGAGATGGGTCGTGTTGCAGTAGGTACTCAATGGGCACCTTACTACAATGCTGGTGGCGTTGCGGATCTTCCAATCGCTTTCGCGAATGACTTCCTATACGACAACCACGGCGCGCTAGGTACTGGCCGTGCTGAATCTATGGTTGCTTACTCTAACGCATTCGATTTCGCTAATGCTGGCGCATTGAACTTTGGTCTAGGCTGGCAAGGTGCGACTGACGTTCAAAATACATACAACAATGCAGACACTGCTAAGTATAACTTCGGTCAACGTGCACAAGTCGCTCTTGGCTATGATGTTGCTGGCTTTGGTGTTAACTACGCGTACACTGGTGGTGATATCACATCAGCAGCAGCATCTGTTGATGATAAAGCAACGTCTCACCTAGTTTCTGCTAAGTATGGTACTTACGGTAAAGGCATTTATGTAGCTGGTGTTTACGCAATGAACCAATACATGAATAGCTACGAAGGCTACCAATTAGATGACACTAAAGCATACGAAGCGATTCTTGCTTACGGTCTATCTAACAGCTTAAACCTATCGATCAACTACGAATCTGTTAAATATGACGGTGATACAGGTGGTCAAGGTTATAATGGCGAAACTATCTACTCAACTACAGCAATTCAAGCTGAGTACGACGTAACATCTCGCATGCGTGCATACGCAGGCTACGAATTTGACCTAGAAGGTACAGGCAAATTCAAAGAAGAAAACGCACGTGACAACGTATGGATGGCAGGTGTTCGTTTCTTCCTATAAGGAAAAAATGACCATTTAGCTCCAACAGTTTGATGAAAGCCGCTCCCTGTGAGCGGCTTTTTTATGTCTTGCGTTTGTGTGGTAAATGGTAGCGCTGGCGAGTGATTCACAGGACTGATGGGAAAAATAAAAGAAAACCTACGAATAAGTATAAGGTTCTCACTGTTTATAAATCTTTATGTGTAACCTATTGTTTTTAAATGGGTAAATTCCTTGGTTTCGGATCTCTAAAATTTCAGTTTGTTTCACGACACATTCGGGAACTCTCAATTTAAAGTAATTCCATATTTCAAGTTCACGTTTTTAGCGTCTTTAACACCGAGCGGCCTGCCAGCTTCTCTCGTTAAAGAAACACTTTAAACACCTATCGGGCGATATAGCTCGATAACAAGCCGTCAATATGGAAATCGTAATGAACAAAACACTATTAGCACTTGCAGTAACTGCTGCTGCAATCGGTACTCAAGCAAACGCACTAGAAGTTTACAACAAAGAAGGCACGCAGATGAACATCGGCGGTCACGTAACTGTTGGTTTAACTGGCGCGCACAAGGGTCAAGACGCACGTGTAGAAGAGAAATCTCCACGTCTAAACATTGAAGTAATCCAAGACCTTGGTAACGGCTTCAAGGCTGACTTCAAAGCAGAATGGCAAATGAACATGCTTGAAGGTGCTGAAAACACGTTCAAGACTCGTCTAGGCTACATCGGTCTTGGTCACGAGACTTACGGCCGCCTAGCTGCTGGTACACAGTGGTCGCCTTACTACATGGCGGCAGGTGTTGTTGATACGCCAATCGGTTGGTCAAATGACTTCTTATACGACAACCACGGTTTCTTCGGTACAGCTCGTGCTGAGAAGATGGTTGCTTACTCAAACACTATCGATTTTGATACCGCTGGTGCATTGACGCTTGGCGCGGGTTGGCAGGGTGCTAACCAAGTAACGGAAACTGTATCGACTGTTTCAGGAAATGTTGTTTCTACATCAAAAAATGTAGTGCTGCACTCACAAAACCGTGCACAAATCGCTGCTGGTTACTCAATTGAAGGCTTTAACGCAAACTACGCATTCAACTCTGGTAACCTAACAGAGCGTGGCATTGCTCGCACTGCTGAATCTCACCTGGTTTCTGGTAAATACGGTAACTTCGGTGCAGGTCTTTACGTAGCTGCGACTTACGCGTCTAACGAGTACATGAACTCATATAACAACGCTCTACTTAAAGATACTAAAGCGTTCGATTCAATTCTTGCATACGGTCTAGACATGGGTCTAAACCTGATTCTTAAGCATGAAGTGATGAAAGATGACGAGCTAGGTCTAAACGTTAAATCTGGCACATCTGTTCAAGCTGAATACACTATCTCACCTCGTCTACGTGCCTACACGGGTTACAACTACGACAACCAAGGTGAAGGCAAGTACAAGAAACAGCAAGATCACCAATTCATCATCGGTACTCGTTTTTACCTATAAGCGACCATCGATGTTAACAATGCGTTAATCATTGCTTAAAGCGCCCATCTAAGGGCGCTTTTTTTATGGGTAGTACTCCAGTATTTCAAGTCTTACGGGATTATTCATCCACTAAATCCGATTGAATAGTCTTATAGCGGCGGTAATTCACGGCCTTCTTTGGTTAACCTTGCACTTTCAATTAATCCGATCACATGGCTTGAATCCCAAGAACTCGATTCATTGCGCTCTAATTCGCTAGTGAGTGATAAGCGACTCATCTCAGTAAGCTGCACTTGAATTTGTGCCACGGTTGATGCCGACAAACCTTGGTTCGACTTAATCCACATATGGAAGACAGACTGCGCCTCAATGGTTTGGTTATCTTTGATCGCTTGTATTAAACGTTGCTTGATAGGCAAATGACTGTCGCCCGTTTGCAGCGTTTCAACGTTTGAACGTGGTGCGTGTTTGCTTGCCCTGTACCACATGAATGTCGAAAATAGCCAAAGCAGCGCCAAAATGCCACTGAGGTATGGCCAAAGCCCAGCGTCTTTGACCACTTCTGCAGGGGGCGCTACATCTGGTGGCGCAAATGAAATCGGGGCTTCATCGCTTTGTTGCACGCTAACGGTTAATCCGGGCGATGTGGATTGGTCAGCGAGGTTCGTGGTGGTATTCCACCAATTCACTATGATCTTGGGTAACTCATAATTCCCGGCTTGTTTGGCAATTAATACTTGTTTGGTGGTCATGGTGACTGAACCATCACTATTTTCGGTAAAGGTCGGCTTTTCTGGATAGACGCGAAACGCGTCTGGATTTTTTATCGAAAGGTTAGGGAGCTGGTTTGCCGTCAATCCCATCGCAGTTAATGTGATGGTTCGAGTGAGCGCATCGCCTGTCGCCATTTCAGTGTCATTAGACGACACAAGGCTGCCATCAGCACGTTGCCAAGATTGTGTCATTGAAAGTTTGGAAGTGGGGAGCCAAATACCTTGATAGTTCTCAGGAATAGGATGCACTGTTATGGCAAGTGTCGGTGCTTTTGGGTTTAGAGTGAGTATTTTAGTCGACCCACTCCGATTATTTCCATAGAGCACTCCGCCACTGAGTGTTGGGGCCTGAAGAGTAAACTCACCAGCGTCTTTCGCTGTCACTCGATATTGTTGATCAATGATCAATACATCGACACCGTCTAATACGGCTTGGTATTGCTTTGGCTCTCCAATCGCGTCTAACGATACGCCATTGGCGATAGGTTGCACTAGTTCAGGGTTTTGTAACAGGCGAGGGTCTACTTTAACGATAATCCGCACGTCTAATAAGGTACTTTCTTTAGGAAACAGCTGCTGTGTGCCGATTTGTGTTCTGACCTCGATCATGTCGTCGGTGGTAGGCGTTTGTTCATCAATCGTCACAGACAGGGTGATTGGCGCCGTTTTTACCCCATTAACATCAAAGCTTGGAATGACAATTTTACCTATCCGTTGTGGTGCAATGGCAATAGTCCACACACTACTGTCCGTTCGCGAGCCGTTTAAAATGTTAACGGAAGAACTAAAATTGGCGCGACCAGTATAGAAGTCACCGCTCAGCGCATCAAAAGAGACCTTATTCCCATCGAGTTTTTCGTCGGCGACCACTCGCAGTTGAATGACTTCATCTTTACTGACTTTGGTTTTATTAACGCTAGCGGTCACGTTTAAAGCCCAAGAGGGAAAGCTGATAAGCCCACACAAGGTGAGTAATAAGCCTAGGAGCAAAGGATGCAAATTCATGTTTTTCATTACCAGTTTTTCCCTTGAGCAGTAGGTGGTTCTCTATCTCGAGCTTGCAATAACATTTGGGCTTGAATAAGGCGGCTCGGATCTCGCGCTGATTCTACCTGTTCGAGTTGACGTAATTCTGGCTCCAACGCCTCTAATTGATCGTGCTGCGATATGGCATTATTACTTTGTGTGTCGCTGCTGGTGTCCGCTTCTTGGGCATTCTTCCCTGCCTGGACGTCGACTGTTGAGTCTTGCTTATCCGTTAGGTTTTGTTCATCGCTGGGTTGTTGTCCTTGCGTATTGTTAGGCACGTTGTCTTCGCTTGCTTCTTGTGCTGACGACGGCTTTTGTTGACGATCGGCCATGCTATTTTCTTTTGAAGGTTCGGCTTGTGAAGAGTTAGCCGAAGAAGAATCCGCTTGCGACGTGGAACCTTGATTGTTTTGTGATTGTGAAGCGTCGGCGTGGCTTTCTTCATTGTTGGCGCTGTTACTGTTCTGTTCCGGTTGCCCTTGCTGGTCTGGCGAATCAGAATCTTGTTGCTGTTGCTGTTGCTGTTGCTGTTGCTGTTGCTGTTGCTGTTGCGCCTGTTTAACAGTGGCTAAGTCTCGCTGTGCGGCGAGGTTGTTCGGTTCCCGTTCTAGTACGGTTTCATAGCTTGAAATGGCGTGTTCAAAATCCCCATTTTGGGCGTACGCATGAGCCAAGTTGTTAATGTCTTCAGTCGTATTGAGTGATTGCCATGCTTGAATTGCCCCGGCGTAGTCACCCGCTTCATATTTGGCTGCGCCTTGCCATTGCGCATCGGTGAATTCGTTCGCCGCTTGCTCGAAGCGTTTGTCTTGAAAGGCATCATACGCATTCTGGTCACTATTTTTAAACCAACCAGCGATGGGGGAAGCCGCCACTGGGGAGGGGGTGGAAACGAGTACGATAAAGTATAGAGGCAGAGTGAAGATCAATCCTTTTCTAAATAAAGGCAGCATGAGTAACAAGATGAAAGGCAGTAACCAAATCCCGTTGTTAACATGAGTGGTGACCGATTGTTCAGTGGCATCCAGCTGGATTTCGTTATCAAACGAGGGATTTATTGATGTGCGGACTAGCCGCTCAATATCACCATTGTTGCTTTGGTAGGCGCTAAACTGACCAGCGTTTATGTTGGCGACTTGTTTTAGAGCTTGGAAGTTGGTCTTCGCAACCACGGTTGTTCCCGCTTTATTTTTTAATAATGAACCATCTGGAAGCGGAATCGGTGCACCCGCTTTAGACCCGAAAGCTAACACTGATAGGGTCCAAGGACCATCACTTAACAACGCTTCAATATTGGATTGCTCTTGATCGCTTAGGTCATCAGAAAATAGGATGACCTCACCTTGATTGACCCCTCCTTGCTTCATCATGGTGATGGCTTGCGCTACCGCGAGATCAGCGCGAGCTCCTTGAACAGGCATAATGTCAGGCGAAAGATGCTGAATCAGGTTTTTTAATGTCGCGGAGTCGGTCGTGAGAGGGCTCAGGGTGTAGGCGTCACCTGCATAAGCAATAAGCCCCGTTTGTCCTTGTTTTAGTAGCGGTAACAGGTCTTGAGCTTTATATTTAATTTGAGCAAGTCGACTGGGTTTTATGTCATTAGCATAAACAGATTGAGACATATCCAGCACCAACACTCTCGCGTCGTTAGTTTGCGAGGCGGGTACGGCATGTTTTTGAAAACTCGGCCCGGCGATGGCAATGATGACAATAACGATCAGTACCGAAATCGCAGGTAAACGTAAATAGTGCCCTGAGTTCGCTTGAGTAAAATAAGCGGCTAAATGAGGTGCCATCAACGCGTTCGCTTGCCCACTGCGTTTTAACCAACTTAACAAGGCTAAACCTATGATTGCAGGGAGCAGTAACCATAAAGCCTGAGGATAAAGGAACATAAAGTCAGACATCGTCTCTCCTAATGAAAAGTAACGCGCTCAGCAACATCAGTGCGAGTAAAGTCGGTAACCAAAACCATTCGGTTTGAGGTCGCCAACTTTGAGACGCTTGAGTGATCGGTTGCAGTGCGTTAATCGTGTCGTAAATTTTGCTAAGATCTTGTGCGTTTCTGGCTCGAAAATACTCGCCGCCAGTCATGGTTGCGATTTGAGTTAGCGTTTCTTCATCTAAATCTTCGGCGGTATTTACCGTTCGAGTCATGAAAAAGTCTTTCACCTGCATTTCACCTAAGCACCAACACCGATGGTGTAGATCGTTGTCTGGTATTTTTTTGCAATTTCCGCTGCTTTAATGGGGTCGATAACGCCAGCGTTGTTACTGCCGTCGCTGAGTAAGATCATCACACGTTGCGGAGCATTACCGTCGATAAAGGTTTTTGTCGCCAGCCCAATCCCCTCGCCAATTGCGGTTTGTGTACCGATTAACTTCAATACAGTCTGATCCAGTTGACGCTTAATGGTTTCTTTATCAAACGTTAGCGGTGTTTGCAGGTAGGCATGGTCAGCAAAATAAACCAACCCAATACGATCCCCTTTGCGCTTATCGACAAAGTCAGAGACGACGTGTTTTACCGTCGTAAGTCGGTCTATGTATTCACCTTGATAAGCCATGTCTTCTTTACTCATTGAGTAAGAAAGATCGATAACCAACATCATGTCTCGATGTTTGGGCTGGATCTCAATGGGTTCTCCAAACCAAACAGGCCGAGCGCTGGCGATTACGAGCAGTAACCATGCGCTAATTGCCAAAACTTTACTGACAGTTTCCATCCGATTAGCCTGCTCTGGAAGTGCAGTCAAATGCGGAAGGATGACGCGGGTGGAAGCGATATTCGGCGTCAATATTCGATGAGCAACATAGGGCAACGGAGCAAGAAAAAACATCCACCACCATTCAAATGACAGTGACATGACTACCCCCTATTCCAATTGCGATATTTCCGCTTTGGCGGTAGTGCTTGTTGAATCCAACGCTCACAGTCTGCGATTAAAGTATGACCTTCCAAGCTTGGATGCGAGACCGTCGGCAGGGCGTTGTTTTCCTCTTGAACTTGCTCTTTGACATCAGTATTTGCTCCGCCATTGAGCGTTTGAGCGCGAGGGGAGCTATAAGCATGTTGCGAGCAGTAAAGCGCCTGATTCCACAGTGCTTGGTTGGGAGAAAAGATGTCCTCCGCCAATTGTGAATCTAAGAATTGATACCAGCTCTGTCCACTCAACTTCGCAATATCTTGCCTTGGGTAGTAACTCAGCGCCGCTTGTCGGACGACCTCTATGGCGGAAGAAGGGGTTAAATTGTGGCGCTCTATCTTAAATAAATTAAGTGCTGCACGTTTAGCTCGCGTTTTCTGTTTGTTGCGTCGGTACCAAAATAGCGAACAGACGATAATGAAAATGAGGATTAATCCTGATATCCACCATCCCGGCCCAAGTGGCCACCATGATGGCGCCGTCGGTAGGGTAAGGGAGCTTAATTCTAATGGGTGCGATATAGTTTCTTGGGTCATGATTGGCGTTCTAAAATTTGTTGAAGGAGTGGCGCACCACTGGAAATTTGCGATAAATGTATCCCAAACGATGCGAGCTCATATTGCAGGCGGCTGTGATGGTTGAGATACGCTTGTTTGATAGCAGAACGAGTGCGATCGCTACTCATGTTTAGTGTCATTTCATCGGCTTTACCTTGAACGCGTTGTAGCCCTTTGCCGTTGCATTCGGCCATTTCGAGTGGATCATATATTTGAATCGCTCGCACTCGATTGTGCTGAGAAAGGCGTTTAACGGTGTCAAAATCCTGGGTTGTCGCGGTAGAGAAATCACTGATAAGCACAACCTCACTACCTTTTCTGCAAAGATTGCTTAGCGCATCAAACGCCTGCGTTTTTACTTCGCTTGGCTTTTGCTGCGCGAAGGTGAGGTGCTGCTCAGCAGACGTGCTCGTATTAGGCTCTAGCTGGTGGTTGTGCGCAGAAACGATAGCGTTAAGAAGTTGGAAAACCGCGCCTTTTGATGCAGAAGGTCGTAATTCAATAAGCCGATCCTGAGTACGAATTACTGCCCCGACACGGTCTTTATTCGCAACGGCGACCCAACACAAAAGGCTAGCTAAATGGCACAGCTGAACAGATTTAAGGAGCAGTTTGGTGCCACTGAATAGACTCGGTGTGAGATCAAGAAACAAGACAACGGGTCGCTCTCGTTCTTCGGAAAACAGTTTGGTGTGAACCTTGCCTGTGCGCGCTGTAACCCGCCAGTCTATTTGCCTCACATCATCGCCTGCTTGATATTGACGGACTTCAGAAAAAGTCATACCACGCCCTTTGCGGGGGCTTAAATGTGCGCCGTTAAGCTGTGACCATAAACTTTTTGCTTGATGGTTGCCATCGCTTGCCATGAGTTTGGTAAAAGGCAAGTTCGTCTACGGTTAGGCTAACACCGTTACAGGTAGGTAAGTGCCCTTGCTCAATCGCTTGCTGTAAAGGATTTACTTGGTTAGATTGACGTCGAAAAAACATAACTGCATACCGCCTAAATGTTCGTTACGCAGAAGCAACAGTGCTAAGAAGCTCGTCCACCACATCATTGCTTAGTGATCCCTTCTGCTTGTGCGTGATAGCTGAGCAGTAAGCGATGGCGCAGCACAGGGTAAATAACGGCATGCACATCTTCTGGGCTAACGAAGTCTCGCCCGGCTAACCAAGCATGGGCACGGCTTGCTCTATCTAATGCGATTGTGGCTCGTGGGCTCACGCCCATTTCTAGCCATTTTGCTAATTTGTCGCTGTATTGAGCGGGCTGACGAGTCGCGATAATCAGTCGAACGATATAGCGTTCAATAGTGTCTGCCATATGAATAGAGAGAACTTGCTGGCGAGCCTTGAAAATATCCGATTGTGAAATGGCTTGTTGTGGTTGCACGGTATGTCCAAGTGCCTCGCCACGATTGAGCTTGAGGATGGCTAACTCGCTCTCTGCATCTGGGTAATCGACATCAAGATGCATTAGAAAACGGTCTAACTGTGCCTCTGGCAGAGGATAAGTGCCTTCTTGTTCAATTGGGTTTTGTGTCGCCATGACTAAAAAGAGTTCTGGTAATGGGTAAGTGGTTTGCCCGACACTGATCTGTTTCTCGGCCATTGCTTCAAGCATGGCAGCTTGTACTTTTGCAGGTGCTCGGTTGACTTCATCCGCAAGCAGTAAAGAATGGAAAATAGGGCCCGCTTTAAATTCGAACTCGCCACTTTCTGGGCGATAGATGTCAGTACCAGTTAGATCGGATGGCAGTAAGTCTGGTGTAAATTGGATACGATGAAAGCTGCCTTCAATACAATCAGCTAGCGCTTTTGCTGCCCTTGTTTTTGCGAGTCCTGGTGGTCCTTCAACAAGAATATGCCCGTCGGCGAGTAGGGCGATGAGCAATTGTTTTACCAACGCTTCTTGGCCGATGACTTGGGACTCAAGGTAACTTTGGAGTTGTTGAAAGGCTTGCATAGGCATGTATTATTTCCTTCTTATCGATAGCTAGCCACGACAAATGACATAACGGGCTTATATATAAATCATCTAGACGTATTAAGTAGAGGCGCTACGGGTCACAAAGTTCCATCTGTTATGTCATTGTTTTGTCAAGCTAGTTATGACGTTTGTCGAATTTGCGATACCCGATAATGTAGGGCGTTAGAGAGGATTGTTCAATCCCCTTTGAATGAATCTATAGCAGAGAATATGCATCAGTCATAATAGGTTGACGTTTGGGTGAAGTATGTACGAATTGCTGGCGTAAGTAGTGCGTTTTATGCGCGAGTGTTGTGCGAAGCGTTCATGACAGCAGTCGCCATTTTCGGACACTTCTCGTACTTACTGGTTAGCGTAAAGGGGCGACGTAGACTTGTCGCTAGCCTCGTTATTACAAAACCAGTAAACTAGTCAAAATGTTAAACATCGTATTGATGAAACTTTATATTGGTATAATTAGGAAAGGTAATCGGTTATGAGTGATTTTGAGAAAGAGTTAGAGGCGATGTCTACTCAGACAGAAGGTGAGCCAGAAGTCTCTCTACCTTCAATTGAAGAGCAACGTGAAATTGCACAAAAGCTAAAACAATTAGAAGCGGAAGGTAAATTGACGCCTGA
Organism: Vibrio sp. GJ43-1; assembly: GCF_055808835.1. Lineage (NCBI taxonomy): Bacteria > Pseudomonadati > Pseudomonadota > Gammaproteobacteria > Vibrionales > Vibrionaceae > Vibrio > Vibrio sp. GJ43-1. Next base: position 952,907 of record NZ_CM147885.1, read on the forward strand.
AATATTAGAGCAGTACTTCGGTAAGTTTAGCGAAAAGAATGCAGCGCCACTACACTAAGTCATCTGATTAATATTATCGTCTATCCACGCGGTGTTATCTACGACACCGCGGCTCAATTCCTTTCAATATGAACCGATGCCATTAAACGTTGTACTTATACCTTTGTCACAAAAAATGGACAGATTACTTAATAAGCTTCTATCGTCTCACTCCTGAGACGTAACATCTAACCTTATGATAATAATATTGTTATCACTGGCGGTGGTCATAATGTCTCAAAGGCGACACTTGACGGATGTAAATAAGAGGTTAACTTTAGGGTTAATTTTAGGAACCTACACAGGCAGGGAGTATGCTATGTCGACCGTAGAAGTTGAGACCCGACAAGCGATCTTGTTGGCGGAAAATAATCTACAGTCAAGCTTACTTAAAGACTCGATTGAGCAGAAGGTTGATCTTCACATCAAGCTCGTCTCTCCAGAGCGATTAAGTAGTTGTAAGCTTAGCTTAAAACAATACAATTTTGATGTCGTGATTGTTGATCATCAGGCAATCACGGATAAACACATAGAGAGGTATCAGGATCTCCGTGAAACCCTTGGTGCTGACGTACAAGAAGTGCTGATTAATACATCACCAGACCTTTCTCATGCCGATATGCTGAAATGGCAGCATTTAGTGGGGATATTTTATTCAACCGATAATCTCGATAAATTAGTGACGGGTTTCGAGTGTATCTTACGTGGTGAAATGTGGATGAGTCGCAAACTGGTGTTTGAGTACATCAAGTTTTATCGTGGCCGCCAATGCGCAAAAACCAGTCCTTATTATTCGAAGTTAACTAAACGCGAACAACAAATTATTAAGTTGCTGGGTGATGGGGCGTCTAATACGCAGATCGCAGATTCGTTGTTCGTTAGTGAAAACACAGTGAAAGCACATCTGCACAACACCTTTAAGAAAATAAAAGTAAAGAATCGCCTTCAGGCGTTGCTATGGGCAAAAAATAATATCGCATCTAACGAGTTTGTTTAAATGGCGATGATTTTGGCGTAAAGCGAACACCATGTGAATGATGTAAATTGAAGAGAGGTAACTCTCTTCTATCGTTTTTTAAGTTTCCCCTTCTTATCTCTACATATTTTAGAATTTATCAGTAATTAATGTTTCGTTATGGTAGCGCTCAGGTTTTTAGCTAGAGATTACCAATGAAATCCCTGTTTACTTTGATGGTATTTACCCTCGTTCAATTTTCTGCTGTAGCATCGCCGTATAAAGCGGGACAGCACTACCTTACTTTAACGCATGCCCCAAGCATTGAGCCTCAGGTTATGCTATTCCACTCCCCATTTTGCGGACCTTGTGCCATGGTTCACGGCCCTATTATGCAAATTGTAAAACAACACAATGCGACTTTTAGGGAAATTATTGTAGGTGTCGGCCCGGTTGGGCGCGATGTGCAAGAGGCATTTATTGTTGCCAAAGAGCAGGGGCTAGAGCAATCATTTATTGAGGAATTGATTCACAGAATTCATTTTCGCGCTAATCACGCCCCTCAGTACAGAGAAGATTTTGTTGAGGTTCTTGACACGTGTGGTGTACAGCAAGACAAATTTGAAAGTCGTTGTCAGTCAGTAAACGATCAAGTAGAGGATTTTAATCGGCTAGTGAAAGCTTATCGTATTAATGCCACACCTACGATTGTCGTTAATGGCAATAAGCAAGTAGTGTTGCATCGGCTTAATAGTTTTGAGGAACTCGATGCATTAATCGCGGAGTTACTCGCATCATGATGGAACAGGATGTTGCGGTAGCGATGATTTGTTTCAGCGTACTTTGCGCACCAGCCGTGTTGGGCGGTTTCCAATCAAAACGGTCGTTAACTTGGTGCTTCAATGCCTTGAGTGCGGTCTGTGTCTGTATCGCGTATCATTACTCTTATCATCCTATGGTTTATCTGCCAATGCTGATGTTAGCCGTGACAAGCTGGCTCTTTGCCGTAGGATTCGCTGTTAATCAGTCTTAGTGCGTCATTGATATTCTGGAAAAGTCGCCATGAGCGAGGGTAAAAAAATAGGGCTACGGGTAATATCCATTTTCCGCATAGCCCTATTTGTTAATAAACACTATTTGTTAATAAAAACTATCTGTTAATAAACACTATCTGTTTTGAGATCACAGTATTTCAGTTGTGGCATTTGAATATTTAGCAATAATTGGATTCGTGTCTGCCTCTGGGTCATTTGAAGACCACATACCACGTTCCATTCCTTTAATGATGAGATGAATCACGGCCGCATCAATTGCTGACATAATGGCAATGTTAACGGGTTCGTTATTACTGTATCCCATCTCAACTTCTAACAGCTCTTTGTAATCAATGAAGCGGAAAGCGCCCAATCCAATTTCGTGAGAGGAAATCGTCTTAGACGTCGTGATACTCAGTAATACTTGACCGCTTCTCACATCAACGGCACGAAGATTTACGGTTACTTGGTCGGTTCTATATTGTCCTGATGCACCAATGCCTAAATATTTCGCTCCAACACCACCCGTACGGATATTTGAATCGTAGGCAACAATTCCCCCTTCAATGACAACGTTAGCGGAATTCAAAGAAGACAAATCTGCACCGTGATTAGAAATGACTTTATCTTTTTTCTGAGCGGCACGAATGATTTTACGTTCGGTTAGTAGGTTTTGTAAGCCTTCACGCTCTAAAGGAATGAACCATTGAGAATCAAGCAATGATGTCGTCAGTAAGGAAGTCCCTCCTTGAGGAACCGCAGTAGAGAAATTACTGTTTGGCTGGGGTTTATATTGCCCGGTTTGATCTCTGAAATCGTAAACTGAGACAAGAATTTTTCCTGCAGGTTTTGGCAGTGAAATTAAATCCGTATAAGTTGCACCGCGGGGCATGAGTATCGGCTCTGCCGAGGTGTCGGGTATATCGAGTGATGTCGCGCAGCCAGAGACGACTAGGGCAGCGAATAATGATAATAAGTGTCTCATAACACAATCCTTGTCTTATGTTTTATTGTATTGCTAGCGATGTTCCTAGCTGAATCGTCGATGTTTCACCTGTGATCTTGTCTTCTATTCTTACGATCAAGCCATTGCCGCCGCTGTCTTGCGCTACGTTCAAAATATAGTCGGTTGTTTCCAGCGTTCCTGATGACGTGGTTCCGTCAGAAATATCCGCTAGAAACTGGCTGATTAGACGAGATTCTAAGCTCGCAGCAAGTCTGTCTACGGCAGATTCTTCATCAAAGTCGAAGTTTCCTGAACTTGGCCCTTCATAATCGTTTATCGCGCTTGCATGTGCGAACAGATGGGAGCTATTGAGTGGGTTGCCACCAAAGCTTGGGTTTACTGGGGTGTAAACAAGCTCGCTTCCGAGTAATGCTGAAGAATAGAGCAGCACAGCTGCCAGCGAAAAATTGTGCGTTAGGTTTGTCATCCTTGCCATCCTAAAATTCATCGTGATCGAGATCGTAAGTGTCCATAAAAAGACGCTCTGCTTGCCAGCGTATGATGTAATTACCGACGACACGTAGGGCATCATCTGCGCGCTCTTTTGCTTGTTGTCTACCGGGGGACAATGCCGTTCTGAATATCGCTTTCCTCGAGTGATAAACTTCTATGATACTGCCGGACAATGCTGTCGGAATCTCTTTCACAGTTAAGTTTTCTTCAAGGTTTGGATATTTGTCATTGACCTTTTGGGAAAAGAAAAAATAAAAGTCTTCTCCCAAACGAGTCATCGTTCTGTCAACGATGACACCGCTAACTTCATTGAAATTAGTGAACGGCGTGCGTAGTTTGTCTGCCTCGCTTCCAGAATTTCGGGTAGTCTCGACATTATCGACTTCAGAGCTCGCATCGACGTTGAAGATTGAAATGCTCAACAGCATTAGCCCGGCAACGACAATTCTGTGTAACTTTCTACTAGATAACATTGTTAAAACACTCCCAGTCAAAATCCATTTCAAAAGTGAGTCATTCTCTGCTGAGAACTTAGTTGAATAATAGCGTTCATATCAGTAATAAAAAATAAACTCTAGTATTAGTTTTATCATATTTTCACTCATACTTATGTGGTTAATTACCAACAAAAAGTTACGCAAACTTGATGGGCTAAAATTGGTATAAATGGCTATAAGTTTATGGTCTGGAATTATCTCTGTGATTATTATTTCTAAAGCTAGGAAAGTTCTTTCAAATGATTTTATTTATTAGTCAGTTCACAACGTGCTAATGAACGCCACCGAGATTTGTTGTGTTTCATTGACTGATGCGAACGATTTGGAAGGTGTTTTTATACTCACCGAAGTGGTGGAAGTATGCTCAAAGGGATGAGATTGAACACATTTAGGGTGTTGCCGATGAACGTAGCGCTTTCGGCGGCGCTCATCGCGATATCTCCATTATGCCTATCTGAGACGATGATTGCGCCCAATGGAACGGTCGAATTACGAAGCGGGTTTTTGCATGAATTAAGCCAAGATATTGTGAGTGATTACACCGACCTAAGAAATGCTTATGACATTGATAATTATGCAGAAGTAAACATAACCGACGCCGATTTTGCTCGTGTGGAGATAGCCCAGGAGGGAGTAGGTAACTTTAGCGGTAACAAAGTGAAGCTGTCTGTTAGTAATAGTAATAACACCGTTCTTATTGGTCAAAAAGGAGTCCTCAACACGGCTTTTGTTCAACAAGATGGTCAGGGTAATACTGCTCTGATTGGGCAGCTAGGAATGAACAATGAAGCTCTGATTGTTCAAGAGGGAGATAATAATGTTGCCATGATAGGACAATTGAATGCATTTAATACTGCAAATAAAGCGAGTATTGAGCAGAGCAATGATAATAATCTGGCGATCGTTTCAGGGACGGGAGGTATTAATTTGGGAGTTTCCCAAGATGGAGGGGATTTATTCCTCCTTGAAACATCAAGCGCTTTACATATTTACGTAGACCAATCTAATTGACGCGCGGTTTTTAGTTTGGGTAGTAAAAAACGCTTCATATGAAGCACAGTCGACATGGAAACTTAAAGGAAAGAAGGTTGATATTATGAAAAGATTAGCGTTAGTGATTAGTGTAGCTCTAGCTTCTTCTGCTGTCGTGGCAGGACCCGGCCCATTACCTACAGTGCCAGGTGTCACTGGGGTCAATATTACTTCGGCAGTAGACAGTTATAGCCTCGTTCAAGGTGCCAACGATAACGCCGCTTTAGTATTGATGAACGGTGGTGATTACGGGGATGTATCTATTGTTCAAGGTGTCGTCCCTTCTGGTGACAAAAACCGAGCGGTTGTCGATATGACAGGAAGCGGAAATGATAATAACGTGGAAATCAAACAAGATCGTTATGATAACCGGGCATTAGTGCAAGCGTTTGGTGGTAGTCATGACAATGACGTAGAAATCATTCAAAACGATGACAGTAGAGCGTGGGTATTGGCCGCTCAAGGAAGCGATGGTAACGACGTTGAAATTCTTCAGAAAGGTTCGAGTAACCAAGCGCGTGTAGCGATGAGAAATCGTAGTGACGATAATGACGTCGATATTGATCAAAGAGGGTCCAACTTTGTCGCTAATGTCGGAATGAAAGGCAATAGTGACGACAATGAAGTTTATATCTTGCAGAAAGCAGGGCACAGTAATTCTTTAGCTGAGGTGTCATTTATCAACGCTAACGACAATGATAATGGTAACAAGTTTAATAACACATCTGGTGTTTATATTTCCCAAACAACGGGTGATTATGCGGGCGTCTTTATTGCTAATGGTGACCACAACGCAGTGTATATAAAACAAAACTAAGGTATGAAATTATCGATAGTAATAAAAACGGCGCTTAGCGTCGTTTTTTTCATCAGTATACCAATGAGTGGAAGCGGTGCTGTGAAATTGCCTATTCGCTGTCAGGTACTTAATGAGTACATTCAGGTCGTGATTGAGCGTAAACAAAGCGCTGGTGAATTGGTGATGACGACGCAGTCTGGTTCTACTATAGCCGTCAATATTAACGGAGGGTTTGCGAGCTATGGCCTAGATAAGAAGCTGTTCCCGCTAGAGTTAGTCGATCTGGATACTAATAAGGCGTGGGTAATTACCGAGACTTGCCTGGTGTACGTTACTGCAAACTAAAAGCCCGTCACTTCTAGGAAGGACGGGCTAACCAGCAAATGTGCCATATAGGGTACTTATGATCGGCTTATACACCCGCTTCTTTATACAAACGGCGACACGCACGACCATCACTATGGAAGAGGTGACAGCGATGCGCAGGAATACCGATAGCGAATCTATCGCCTGTTTCAACAGATAGCGTATCAGGTTGACGGAAGATGACGTCCGCGTCTGCGCTTTCAAGATTAAGATAGACTTGAGTTTCGTTGCCAAGTTTTTCAACGATCATCACTTCCCCTTCAACTTTGGCGTCAGCTTCATCCGCGAGAAGAAGATGCTCAGGGCGAATACCAAGTGACATGCGATCACCACGGTTAACCGTTGTACCATCAACGGGAATCCAGAAGGAATCACCGTCAGATAGCTGAACTTTTACTCGCTCTGGTTCAACATCGTCAATGAATACGCTCATGAAATTCATTTTTGGCGAGCCAATGAAGCCAGCGACAAAACGGTTTTCAGGGTAGTGATACAATTCTAAAGGCTTACCAACTTGAGATACCCAACCAGCGTCCAACACCACAATCTTATCCGCCATGGTCATCGCTTCTACTTGATCGTGTGTCACATAAATCATGGTGCAACCAAGTTGGCGTTGTAGCTTAGTGATTTGCGCACGCATATTGACTCGAAGTGCCGCATCTAGGTTGGATAGCGGTTCGTCGAGTAAGAATAGGTTCGGTTGAGACACCAAAGTTCGGCCGATGGCGACACGTTGACGTTGCCCACCAGACAGTGCCTTAGGCTGGCGCTCTAAAAGGTGACCAAGTTGAAGGATTTCAGCTGCGTGCTCGACACGACGATCAATCTCAGCTTTGTCAGCTTTGGCCAATTTAAGACCGAAAGACATGTTGTCATAAAGATTTAAGTGAGGATAAAGCGCATAAGATTGGAACACCATACCAACGCCACGCTTGGACGGTTCAACGTCATTCATGCGCTCGTCACCAATATACAAATCACCGGACGTGATGTCTTCCAAGCCTGCAATGCAACGTAGTAGCGTTGATTTACCACAGCCAGACGGTCCAACAAAAACAACAAATTCACCTTCGTTGATTTTTAGGTCGATGTTTTTGGAGATCAGTACGTCGCCGTACGCTTTACTAACATTTTTTAACGTGACACTCGCCATGTAGCTCGTCCTCGATTCGTTTTATTTCTTTTTGCTTAGGTCATTATAGAGATAATTGAACCGCTAATAATAGGAAATTGGTCAGTGAGTGTGGGAAATTTTGTGTTGCCACAGAATAATGCAATGCTTCGTTTTATTGCTCAAAGTCCCTGATGGAAAGAAAAAGGGGTGGCGTCGTACGATAACGCCACCCTCAACGCTAATAAGTCGTCAGTATCCCCCGACTCAGACTGAATGCCTCCCCCGTAAACTAAATTACTTATTGCATTTCAACCTGGGTCTACTTAACGATGCCAGCGATGTAAAACCAGCGCTCTAACCTATATGGCTTTAACCTATATGAGGCTGCTGGAAAGGGTTCTTACCATCCACTCTTGGATGACTGCAGTTTCCTTGAATCTCGTAATCTAGACATCCTCCCGTAAGAAATAATTATAGGGGGAGTAGTAGGGGAGTAGGGGGCTGGGGAGGAGATTCTCTTGATGAGATCTAGTTCAAAAAAATCGTCGTTGCAATAGTGAAATGAGTCGCAAAAGGAGAATGTTTTGTGATGTTGATCTATAGTCGGAGCCGATAGAGATCACGGAAACCATTGCAACTTGATAGGGCGTAGTGATTAGGATGATGAGACCTTGCTGTATTTTTCGGATGATACTCGTCGAAATTAAGGAAATCCTCTGGACGACCCTCTGGATAACCCTGCTATCAAAACTATAAAAAGGATATACACATGAAAAAAGCCCTTAGTACTGTAGCACTAGGCACACTGGTTGCTCTTGGTTCTTTTGGTGCAAATGCTGCTATCGAAGAAGGACAACTCACTATTTGGATTAATGGTGATAAAGGCTATAACGGACTTGCTGAAGTAGGTAAGAAGTTCGAAGAAGATACAGGTATTAAAGTGACTGTCGCTCATCCAGATGGTCTAGAGAGTCGTTTCCCACAAGTTGCCGCGACTGGTGATGGTCCAGACATCATTTTTTGGGCTCACGACCGTTTTGGTGAATACGCGGATGCTGGTCTTCTAGCAGAAGTTAAACCATCTAAAGAAACCAAAGCTGGCATCGTAGATTTCGCTTGGGATGCGGTTCAATATGATGGCAAAACGATTGGTTACCCAATTGCAGTTGAATCACTATCGCTTATTTACAACAAAGATTTAGTGCCTAACCCTCCAAAAACTTGGGAAGAAGTGGAAGCGCTAAATACTAAGCTGGCTAAAGAAGGCAAGTCAGCGATCATGTGGAACCTAAAAGAACCGTATTTCACATGGCCATTAATGGCTGCCGATGGCGGCTATGCCTTTAAGTACACGGGTACTGGCTATGACGTTAAAGACGCTGGTATTGCACAAGACGGCGTGAAAGATGCACTGACTTTCGTTAAATCATTGGTTGAAAAAGGCGTGATTTCAGCAGATATGGATTATTCAGTATCAGAGTCAGCATTTAACCAAGGTCAGACAGCAATGACCATCAATGGTCCTTGGTCTTGGGCAAACGTTGAAAAATCAGGTATTAACTATGGCGTAGCAACGCTGCCTAAATTTAACGGTCAAGCATCAAAACCTTTCGTTGGCGTATTGACGGCTGGTATCAGCACGGCGTCACCTAACCGCGACCTAGCAGTAGAGTTCCTAGAAAACTACCTACTTACTAACGACGGCCTGCGTGAAGTGAACAACGACAAACCATTAGGTGCAGTTGCGCTGACTTCTTTCCAAAAAGAACTCGACTCAGATGCGCGCATTGCAGCAACAATGGATAACGCAATGAACGGCGAAATCATGCCAAACGTGCCACAGATGAGTGCATTCTGGGCATCGGCTAAAAACGCGATCGTTAATGTTGTCGATGGTCGTCAGACTGTCAATGAAGCGGTTGTAGACGCTGAAAAACAAATGACTAAGTAACTGAATTCACGGTTATATGGTTAATTAGTACTACCCTTTTAAGGAGGGGGCAACCTCTCCTTCATTTCTATTTTTTGATTTATCGCTAGCAGGTCCTTTTATGCAGTCAGTTCAAGGTACAGATGCCATGTCAGCGCCAGCCAATGATACGCCGAGCAGCAAGAAAGTATTCCTTAAATGGGGAGCTCTGGGCTCGATCGGTATCCTTAATGGCTACGCTACTATTCTTATGTATTCGCGCGGAGAGCTTGCTTTTGCATTGCTTACTGTGATTCTCACCGCTCTGGCACTTTACATCTTTGGCAGTAAGAAAACATACGCACACCGTTATATCTACCCAGGTATTGCGGGCATGATTTTGTTCATTATTTTCCCTTTAGCGTATACCGTCGGACTCGCTTTTACGAACTACAGTGCTAAAAACCAACTTTCATTAGAACGCACGCAAAGCGTATTAACGCAGCGCACCTTCCAAAGTGGTGATAGCTATTCTTTTGACCTGCATAAGACAAAGAATGGGCATATCATTTATGTCAAAGATGGCGAGCAGCTACTAGCCACACCTGAATTTGATATGGCTAACCCGGCCGCAGAGTATGACCTAAAACTATCCGAAGGAAAAACAGGGGATAAAGAAGCAATCAAAGCGATTATTCAGAGCCGTGCAATACTTAACACGCTCGATCTGAATATGCCAAGTGGTGAAGACATTCGCATGAGTGGTCTGCGCAAATTTGCTTCCGTTCAGCCATTGTATTCTCATATTGAAGGTTCAACGGATCTTCTTAACAACAAAACGGGTGAAATATTTAGAGCCAATATGGAAGTCGGCTTCTATCAACCTATTGATGCGAATGGCGAGTTTACGGGTAGCACGGTATCGCCTGGTTTTGTGGTTGATATCGGTACTCACAACTTTGAGCGAGTCTGGAAAGACGATGGTATCAAAGAGCCATTTATTAGTATCTTTATTTGGACGGTCGTGTTCTCGGTACTGACGGTGGTCTTGACACTGATCATTGGTCTTATCCTTGCCAGTGTTGTGCAGTGGGAAGCGCTAAAAGGCCGTGCGATTTATCGAGTCTTATTGATTTTGCCTTACGCAGTCCCTGCCTTTATCTCTATTCTGATCTTTAAGGGCTTGTTTAACCAAAGCTTTGGTGAAATAAACATGGTGCTTGAGTCTATATTCGGTATTAGCCCGAATTGGTTCTCAGACCCAATTTTAGCGAAATCCATGGTGCTGATAGTGAACACCTGGCTAGGCTTCCCTTACATGATGATCCTGTGTATGGGTCTGCTTAAAGCGATTCCAGACGATCTATATGAAGCGTCAGCCATTGATGGCGCAGGTTTCTTACATAACTTTACTCGTATTACCGTACCGTTGATGATCAAGCCGCTTACGCCGCTATTGATTGCAAGCTTTGCTTTCAACTTCAATAACTTTGTAATGATTCAATTGTTAACGCAAGGTGGTCCAAATATGATCGGCACCTCTGAGCCAGCAGGTTATACCGACCTATTGGTGAGCTATACCTACCGTATTGCGTTTGAAGGTTCAGGTGGTCAAGACTTTGGTCTGGCAAGTGCGATTGCAACACTGATTTTCCTATTGGTTGGCGGATTAGCGCTACTCAACCTACGTTTCACTAAATTGTCTCAAGACTAAGGAATAGAACAATGGCAATGGTACAAGGTAAGTCTTTAAAATACCGTGTATGGGCAACGCATATTGCGCTTTGGGTATTCCTGTCCATGATTATCTTCCCTTTGTTGATGGTCATAGCAATTTCGTTCCGTGAAGGTAACTTTGCATCAGGTAGTTTGATTCCAGATAACCCGTCGCTTGAGCACTGGAAACTGGCGTTGGGTATTGCGGTTGAAAATGCCGATGGTTCGGTAACACCGCCGCCATTCCCTGTGCTGTTGTGGCTTTGGAACTCAATCAAAGTAGCGGGTATCACCTCTATTTTGATTGTTGCTCTGTCGACAACATCGGCTTACGCATTTGCTCGTATGCGTTTTTCGGGTAAGAACACCATCTTGAAAGCGATGATGATCTTCCAAATGTTCCCTGCCGTGTTAGCACTGGTGGCGCTTTATGCACTATTTGACAAGTTAGGTCAGTATATTCCGTTCCTTGGCTTGAATACGCATGGTGGTTTAATCTTCTCTTACTTGGGCGGTATTGCTCTGCATGTATGGACGATTAAAGGTTACTTCGAGACCATAGACAACTCACTCGAAGAAGCGGCAGCACTGGATGGTGCGACACCTTGGCAGGCGTTCAAGCTGGTACTATTGCCATTGTCTGTGCCAATTCTCGCGGTGGTGTTCATCTTGTCATTTATCGGGGTTGTCGGTGAAGTACCAGTAGCGTCGTTACTGCTTTCTGATGTAAACTCGTACACATTAGCGGTAGGTATGCAGCAGTACTTGTATCCTCAGAACTATCTGTGGGGCGATTTTGCAGCAGCAGCGGTATTGTCAGCATTACCTATCACAATCGTATTCTTGCTTGCACAGCGCTGGTTAGTAGGGGGACTTACTTCCGGTGGTGTTAAAGGATAATAACGATAAAGGGTGGTCGTAAGACTGCCCATTTCGCTTTGCTTAACGTCACATTGGTTTGGCCGCCGACTAGTTAAGCAGGCACACTGGTGTTACGCGTAGCTGGCTGTTACCAGGATTCCTTACTATCACGATTAACAGTTTTTGTAACCAATGCCTGAGCTTGCTCAGGCATTTTTCTAGATAGCGATATAACGACATAGCGATATAGCGATATACGCTGCCTACCTATATGCTTGCCTGTTTTCCCGATTGTCTGATTGTCTTTATCTTGCACGCATTCCCTCTTAACACGGTTGTTGTCTATCGGTAGCAACGACTGACGATGTCGTGACCTATTGTTATTATTAATAATTGTTGTAGAGAAAAGCAGCAAACAGCTTAGGCTGTCATAGGAAGTTGTAAATTCGTGTGTTATAAGTTTGGATAGTACTTATTCTTTGTTAATCCTATATAATCTAACAATATAAAGGATAAACAACGTTTATCTGTGAAAGGGAATACCAGATGATTAAAATTGATGAATCCAAAGCGTTGATTGGCTCGGCAGTAGGTGCGGGCATATTGGCGTTATGGGGCGGTGTGATGGCATTAGTCTCGGAGTCGAGCGCCATTCTTTTAGACGCTTCTTTCAACTTGCTGTCGGCGGTCGTTTCCTTTGCCTCGTTGCGTATTGCTCAACTTGCTCAATCCGGCACTTCCCGACACTATCCTATTGGCTACTATGCTTTTGAACCGTTAATTGTGGTGATAAAAGGCATCACGATTTTGATTTTGATCGCCTTCGCGGTAGGCAGCAATATACCAGTATTACTCGCTGGAGGACGAGAACCAGCAATCGCATTGATGGCCATTTATGTTTTCCCAGCAGTGGCGATTTGCGCCTTTATGTATTGGGTTTGCCACGTTGGATATAATCAGTCTCGGTCAGACATACTAAAAGCGGAAAAGAACGCCTGGTTCATTAATGGGGTAATATCCGGGGCAATTGGGGTAGCATTGATACTGGTGTTGCTACTGCAAGGCACGGCGCTGGGGTTTGTTGACCGTTATATCGATCAAATCTTGGTTGTACTGTTTAGCTTGGCCTTTATTGGTGACCCAATTAAGCTCATTAAAAATGGCATGCGCGAGCTAACCCTTGCCACACCACCGATAGAGCATACCAAGCCTATTTATCGTGGTTTACGTGGTCTTGCGCAAGAGTATGAAATTGAACTGGTCGACATTTTTATCGCTAAGCTTGGTCGAAAAACGTGGGTGAGTATTTATGTTGACCCGAAAAGAGAATCGATGACATTTAAGAGCTATGAGCGCTTTGTCGAAGATGTGAAGCAAAAAATTGATAAGCCTTATGCGACGACGGAAGTGGATGTGATCCTTAAACGCTCTCCATCATCGCTTACGGTGGCTAGAGATTCAGCTCTCGACTAGAAGGTGCACACCCCACGTATTGGAGCAAGACATATAGGCTTTCTTGCTCTAATGCGACTTTTTGGAATAAATCAGCAAATACCCCATCACCACCAAAACAGGTTTGAATGTAGTGATTGATCTCATCACGACGGTAACCTTCCACATACATTGTTCTTACCCATTGATATTCAACGGCCTTTAAGTCACTGAGCGTGCTTTCAGTCAGGGTAATTTCATTTAGGGTCAAGACAATCTCCATTGAATTAGCGCATTAAAACTATGGCGATTACATCAAACTTTAATGAAAGAAAAATGACAGATTGGTGACCTAACCAAGTTCTGACAATTTAGCGCAGCCTTTGAGCGTGTTGTTTTAAACTGGAACAAAAGCGCTCAATGCTGGTTTTGGGTTCGCCCATCTTCGTATAAATACCAATATTGCCCACCTTACTGCGATCGGTACTAATTTGTACCAAGCCTTGAGATGCCAGCCATTCATGAGCATGGTGACTATACGGCATGACTGCTGGGGTTATTTTTAACATATCAATACTCGCGGTAACAGAATCAACGTCATAGACAATGCGTTCTTCTAGAGCACTGTCATGAGGTAAGCCGTGCGCCAGTATTGATTGATGTCGAGGATGACTCGGCGTCACGCGAAGTAGGGGTACTGGTAAGTGTTATCGATACCTGATTCAGTATGTACGACACCAGTTTGTACGAGAGGGTGCTGAGCGCCCACATATATTGATTCATAATCTTGGAATAAGGGTTCGAATGATACGCGGCAATGCTCGGATAGTTCCAGTACCTCATGACCTACAAATAAATCTATATCACCTTGAACAAGATGATTTAGCAAAGTCAGGTTATTACCAAATTCTAAATGAAAAGAACTGGCGGGATTTTGTTGTTGATAGTCTACAACCGCAGGCTTGACGACATTTTCCCACCATACCTCACCTGTCCCTATTTTGATTTTGCCAAATTGGCGCTGTTGCATATCATTGAACTGATGCTTGAGCGCAAAGTACTGCTCTTGTTGCTCTTGAGCATAGGCTCGAAACTTAATGCCATAAGCGGTTAGCTCAACACCTTTGGATAGCCGATTGAAAAGCGGTGCCCCTAATTCTGCTTCTAATTTCTTTATTGCGGAGGTGAGAGAGGGCTGGCTCAGATAGAGTTCATCGGAAGCTCGCTTGATGTTGCCATGCTTTGCTACAGCTAAAAAGTATTTAATGGATTTGTTGAGCGCCATTGCGTCACCTATAAGGATGAAATTGGTTGTGATATATGTAAAATCTATATGATTATACGTAGATTCTATTTTCTTTCCCAGTGCTGTCTGATTACAGTAAAGGAAAATTTAGACAATGATTAAGGGCTAGTGATGGAACAAAAGTGGTGGCATAACTCGGTGGTGTATCAAATTTATCCAAGAAGCTTTTGTGATTCCAATGGAGATGGAATTGGCGACTTGAATGGTATCCGCTCAAAGTTGGACTATTTGGCAGAGTTAGGTATTGATGTTATTTGGCTTTCACCTGTTTATCAGTCTCCTATGGACGACAATGGTTACGACATTTCAGATTATCAAGCGATCGCGCCAGAGTTTGGCGGCATGGAAGATATGGAAGCGCTTTTGAGCGAGGCAAAATCGCTTGGCATTAGAATCGTCATGGATCTTGTTGTTAATCATACATCGGATGAACACGAGTGGTTTAAACAAGCCTGTCAGTCCAAAGATTCTCCTTATCGTGATTACTACGTGTGGCGAGATGCAAGAGAGGATGGTAGCGCACCTAGTGACATGGGGTCGATTTTTGGTGGCAGTGCTTGGCAATGGCATGAGGAAACACAGCAGTATTACTTGCACATGTTCTCTAAAAAACAGCCTGATCTAAACTGGGAAAACCCGCAAGTTCATCAAGAAGTTCATACCATGATGAACTGGTGGATTGAGAAAGGGATTGGCGGATTTCGCCTAGATGTTATTGATTTGATTGGTAAGGAAATTGATGAAGGAATCACAGGTAATGGCCCACGCTTGCACCCGCTGTTACGCGAAATGAATCAAGCGACATTTGGCAGTCATGATTTGCTCACCGTGGGAGAAACTTGGGATGCCACACCGGAAATAGCCAAGCTTTATAGTGACCAAGACCGTGAAGAATTATCGATGGTGTTCCAATTTGAACATATCACTTTGACTTGGGATCAAGGCGATAAATGGTCTCCGTTACCTCTCGACCTTCCTGCATTTAAGCAAGTGCTCACTAAGTGGCAATTAGAGCTGGGGGATACGGGGTGGAACTCTCTTTTTTGGAACAACCATGATTTGCCACGAGCCGTCTCGAAATACGGTCATGATGGCGAGTATCGAGTGAAATCGGCACAAATGCTTGCCACAGTTCTTCATTGCCTTAAAGGGACGCCTTATGTGTATCAGGGCGAAGAGATTGGCATGACGAATGTTAAGTTTGATCGCCTTGAGCAATATAAAGATATTGAGTCTTTGAACTTCTATAAAGTGAAAACTGATGCCGGAGTCTCTCATCAAGATATGATGACGGCGTTGGGCGAGAATAGCCGTGATAATGCGCGAACACCAATGCAGTGGAGCGCTGAACCGCAGGCAGGGTTTACAGCGGGAACGCCATGGATTGAGGTTAACTCGAACTATCGTGATATTAATGTCGAGTCTGATCAACGCAGTGAAACATCGATTTTCCAACATTACCAAGCGTTGATTAAGATGCGTCGCGAGCACGAGGTGTTCGTGTATGGCGATTTCATTCCTTTGTTTGCCGACAATAAGCGTGTATTTGCTTATTTACGTCAGAATAATGACCAGAAAGTGCTGGTGGTAGCGAATTTTTCTGCCGAATTAGTGACGTTAGACCTGTCTTCGGAGTTACCACTCAAAGGGTTATCGCTCGGAGCGTTACTGAGTCACAACCACGTGGCTTCTTTAAGCGCGATGGACACGAAGAGCACGATGACATTAAACGCTTACGACTGTTTCGCTATCACATTAGCATAACCCACAATATTGATTAAATACTCTTAGCCACAAACGATAAAAAGGAGTCATGCTAGTCATGACTCCTTTTTATCGTGTTGCGCCAGTTATGCTTTGGGGGAGCGCTTGTTGAACTCAGGTTATAAATTTGCACACTAATATGGAGAATCTTTATCGGTCTCGACTTCGGCTTCCGACTCGAAGTCATGAAGGTTAGGGGCGTATGAGCAATCACCGATTTGATGTCTTGGGCAGATAGCCTCCGCATCTCGCGTGATCATTGGTGTGCTACACATTGGGCAAGTACGATCCATCTTTGACCTCTCATATTCCATTCAATTAATCCATCCATGTAGGGCGTATTGCTCGTTTATTCCGGATACTGGTTAACACATTCCATTTTCACCAAATGGGCAATGTTTGAACAACGACTAAATTTATAGGTAAGATCGACTCAAAGATCAAACAAGAGAATGTAAGCAAGTACGACGATGTGATCAGTTGCGTATAAATACAACCTCCTAGTGCTTCAACATCGCATTATGACGAGGACGGTTGATAAGTGACATCTTTTTGTCATATTGGTCGGAATATCATTATTAAAACGCATTGAACTGGGGGGCTTTCTTGGTGTGATGCGATGTAATCTACTGCTTTATCTAGTTTTCTTTGGTTTGCTTTTGTGTTTTTAACGCTGCAGCTGTAATGCTGACAGCTAGCTCTTTATTACGCTGAAATGAAGTAGGGATTAGCGGAGTATTTGCTTCTCTGCAGACGCTAGCGCTTCCTGAACGGTTTGTTTCTCGTTGAGTGCATTTTCAATGGCTGCACCTTCAGAAATCCAGTACGTCATCATTTGCGGAATGGCTGGCATGATCTCTCCATTCTCGGCGTTGATCATAGTGGATTTAATCCGAGCATCGGCCTCAAGTTCATTTTGGTACGATTTCAACGTGACTGCACCCAGTGGTTTATCACGATTAACGGTTTGCAGCGCTTCGTCAGTAAAAAGGTAGTTTTCAATAAACTCAACCGCAAGATCTTCATTTGGGCTTGCTGAGCTAATCCCTGCACTCAAAATACCAACAAATGGGTTGGATTGCTGTTTATCCAATGTTGGGAAAGGCGCAACACCATAATTAATTCCTGTTTTGTCTAAGTTACCCCAAGACCAAGGACCATTAATTGTCATGGCAACATCGCCTTTGGCGAACGCTGTTTCAGCATTGGCGTAGTCCATTCCAGGGTCAACAATCCCTTGCTTTTTCATGTCCAATAAAAAGGCTAAATTGTGTTGGGCTTGTTTATTATTGATGCCGAGATTGGAAGCATCATGACCCGTTGGTGTTTTCTTGAATGAATAACTGCCAGCGGAAACCAAAGGCCAAGTGAAGTAAGCATTTTTGACATCCCACATAATGGTTTGCTTACCCAACTTTTGCATATCGGCGTGGATTTTTGGAAGTTGCTCCCAAGAGGTCGGCGGCTCTGGCAGTAAGTCTTTGTTATAAATGAGTGATACAGATTCAATAGCCATCGGGTAACCAATGAGTTTGCCTTCGTAGGCAACAGCGTCCCAACTGAAGGACACTAATTTATCTTTAAACTCTTGGCTTGGTTTAATTTCTTTCAGTAGCCCAGCTTCGGCATAGCCGCCAAAACGATCGTGCGCCCAGAAAATAATATCAGGTCCGTCGCTTAGTGGCGGCAACTTGTTGAAATCGCGATTCCAAGGACTCAGGAAACTGCACGCTGACTTTAACGCCTGTATCCTCTTCAAATTGTCGTCCTACTTCAGCGAGTCCATTGTAGCCTTTATCGCTTCCAATCCAAATGAGCAGCTCTCCTTCAGAAATAGCGTAAGCTGGAGAGGCCAGTAGCGTTGCCAGTGATAATGCGGTTAAGGATGTCTTTGGTGTTCTCATTATTTTTACCCTAGTGTTGACGGTTAAACGGATTGTAGAGAAGAATACGACAGGATGAAAATAGAGAAAAACGATTATGTTATAGATTAAAGCTATTTCATGTTTGAGAGCGTGATGCGAGTTCGGGATGGAGTGACGTGTCTAGGTCAGAGAATTAGGAAGCGATAGAACCAAGCTAATCTATCGCTTTGAGGTTGCCCTATATTCGTTATATTTTCAGGAGGTAGGAAGAGAGTGGTTTCAGCGTGAGATTGATGGTGGCGCCTTGCTCGGACACAACGAGTTCAACGTTAGGTGTGTCATTAAGTAAATCATTCAACGGGTAGTGACCCGCTTTTAGCGCCAGCTTACTAAAAGCCAGCTTGCTCAACTGGATGTATTGCGTGGTTTCATTGTCATGACTGAAATTCATTAGGCAAATAACGGTTTCAGAGTGATATTGACGTAAGTAACCATAGAGTTGACCTGCCAGTCCTCCATGTCGTGCGTCGCGTTCAATTTCCAACGAGGTCGTGCTTCCTTGAAACGCTTTATGTTGTAGTACTACCTGCATAAGACGCTGATAATAAGTGCGAAGTTGTTGTTCGCGCTCTGTTGATGCACCACCATCAAATGCGCCATCATTCATCCAGCGTTGATGGGCTTAGGCACGCCGATATAATCAAAGATGGAAGTACGGGAAGGCTGACCAAAACCAGCCTGCTCAGCGCCAGCTTCTCCTACTTCTTGACCGAAGTACAGCATGGTTGGCGCACTGCTTATTGTCGCGGACAGGGTCATCGCAGGGATGGCGATATGCGCGTCGCCAACAAATTCAGGGGAGGCAATGCGTTGCTCATCGTGATTATCAAGAAAGTGCAGCATGTGTGGTTGAATATCTTTCAGCGCGATCTGAGTCCTCGTAATTTCTTTTGTGTGTTCTTTCCCTTGCATGATGTTCTTGAGTGTATCGTAGAGATCAACTTTGTCATAAAGGGCATCCATCTTACCTAGTTGAATATAGTCACGATACAGGTGTGGTTGGTAAACCTCGGCAATCAAAAAAGCATCGGGATTTTTGGCTTTGATCGATGAGTTCATATAGCTCCAAAACTCGATCGGCACCATTTCTGCCATATCATAGCGAAAGCCATCGACCCCTTGATTTAGCCAATATAGTGCGATATCGCGAAACTTTACCCATGAGTCTGGAATGATTTTATCGCTCCAGAAAGCAAGGTGGTCGTTAGCGCTTTGATTTCGGTAGGAGTCGGGCAGTGTAGCAAAGTCTTTGGTTCCGTCCGGTCGCACGCCGTAATTGATTTTGACCGTTTCGTACCAGTCATCGGCATTGGGTTTAGCGAGGCGCGATCCATTGCCTGTCCACTTGGCCGGGTACTCGGTAAATGGTCTAGATAAAGTAGGATGATCTTCACCGCCTAGCGGGCGCATAATCTCAGGGAGATCAGGCAGTTCGAAGGCTTGGTTCGGTAGATAGTAGAAGTTATTGTCACGTTGATATTCAAGGCTATCATTATCGTCGCAGCCAAAGTCACTAACACCTTGCGGATTGTTCATCCCTTGATAGTGTCGAGCAACATGATTAGGGACGATATCAATGATGACTTTGAGCCCTGCTTGATGTGTGCGGTGGATTAGCGCTTGGAACTCTTGGTTTCGTTGCGCGGGATCATCGGCGAGGTCGGGGTTTACGGAATAGTAATCTTTTACGGCATAAGGCGAGCCTGCACGACCTTTCACCACTGATGGATGATCGGGACTAATCCCGTAGTTACTATAATCATTGATGACAGCATGGTGGGGGATACCGGTATACCAGACATGAGTCATCCCGAGATCTCGGATGGAGGCAAGGGCAACGTCAGTGATATCGCTGAATTTACCGACTCCGTTCTCTTCAATGCGGCCCCACGGTTGATTTGTGGTGTTCTTGTTACCAAATAATCGCGTGAATATTTGGTAAAGGTGGATCTTATTATGGTGATGCATAGGGTATAGTTCTCTTTAACCGTTGTCTAAATACGACGTTATTGGTGCTTCTTAAACTAGGGATTGTTAATACTGCTGTTATGAATGCTGATATAGTTAAAAGCTATAAGTTAAAGGAAAGTGTAGCTGAATATTCGGTAGGGAAAATCATCCTTTCTCGGATAAGTAAGGGCGTAGACGGTCCCAATCTCACTGTGTGCGAGAGGTCGTGTTGCAGCTTCAATTTAGAGGAGAGTTGAAGCTGCATAAAGAGGACGAAACGCCGCTAATGCGGTAGGCTATTTTAAGTATTTAACGTGCGCTTCCATTTCGTCACCAATTTGTTTACGCATGTTCATCAGTTTAATCGCGGAATCTCTTAGCTCAATGTCTTCTTGTGTTTCTGGGATCCACTCTCGAACCGCGGTCGGTTTACCCAACTCGTCTACTGCAACCATGATAACGATACAATGCGTTGTTAGACGGTTATTGAGCTCTTTTGGATCGCTGGCTTGTACATCGATAGCAATATGCATGGATGATGTACCAGTATAGATAACCCGCGCCGTGACTTCGACAAGGTTACCCACGTGAATTGGCGCGACAAAGCGAATTCCGCCAGCATACGCGGTAATACAATATTTACCACTCCACGCTGCCGAGCAGGCATAAGCAGCCAAATCAATCCATTTCATTACGGCGCCACCGTGTACTTTTCCGCCAAAATTGACGTCTCCGGGCTCAGCAAGAAAGCGCAGAGTAATCTCTCGTTTGCCACTACTCATTATAAAATCCTTGTTATCATTGGGCAAAAATTGAGTATGACAAAAATGTTAACAACAAGCTATCGAGATATGACTCGAATATTTAATGAGTGCGCATTGCCTCTTTTTTGAGTTGGACTCGTAAATTGGTGAAAGTTAAATCCGTGGCGGGATTTTAGCGATAGAAAGGTAGAGGCATAAAAACCAACACCGAGATGTTGGTTTTTTTGGTGAGTGACAAAACGCTAGGTGCTAGGTGCTAGGTGCTAGGTGCTAGAGCGAACATTACTGCTTATCGATGGTGAGCTCACTATCCACAATGGTGGCAACGGCTTTACGACGTTTTATCTGCGATAAAATCACACCAGAAATTACCATTAAGCCACCAATTAGGTGGAACTCTGTAATCGTCTCACCGAGTAAAGAAGCGGCGAGGGCGACAGCAATTACCGGTAATAAGTTCATAAACATAGCACTGTTTTCGGCGCCAATTAAGTCAATGGCTTTCACCCAGCATAACGGTGCAATTAACGAGGCAAATAACCCCGCATAAGCGATGAGAGGCAACGACGCCTGAGTTGGCATAATATGTTCACTGCTGAGTAACAGCGGCAACAAAAGGATGACCGCGAAAACGGCTTGCGTGTATATCAACATCAAACTGGATAGATTCATTTTCCATCGTTTAAGCAGCACGCAGTAAGTCGCGTAAATGACGGCAGCCATCGCCATCAAACCATCGCCTTGTGTGATACCCTGATTGATGAAGAACGCCAGATCGCCTTGACCAAGCATAAAGGCTAAGCCCGCGAGAGAAATAACGCCACCGACAACACTCAGCATTGAGATTCGTTTGTGCAGTAACGGCACAGAGATAAACACACTAATGAGTGGGACTAATGAGGTAATCAGCGCCATATTTGACGCCGTTGTTGTCAATGCAGCGTAATAACCAAGCGATTGGTTAAGCACCATGCCTAGTAGGGCTAAGAAGGCAAGCTTACCGCTATTTTTGCGGATCTCAGGCCAGTAACGTTTTACCTTAGGCAAGCAAAATGGCGTCATGATGAGGGCAGCAAGAAACCAGCGGTAAAAGCTCATTGCACTTGGTTCAATCGTTTCTGCAGCCAGTTTATTTATAATGGCATTCCCGCCCCAAATGAGTACGGTAATAAAAGGAAGTAAATAAACCACTGTGAACCTCGTCGCATTATGTGTGTTGAGGTATAGTGTGACAGGTCGTTATAAATATAAATATCTCCATTAGGACATTAATCGCGATAGGAAGACAACTTGAAAAAAATACTAGAAATCTACATCCTTCATTGTCTATCGAGAAGATGCCATCGGACGTATTCATGAATTTTGACGCGTTTTTATCGAACACAGAAACGCGCGTCCATTGTCATCCTTGGGGACAAGTTCAGCTTATTAGCGGTGGAATTTTAGAAATGGAAGCGCAAGGTACACGTTTTCTCGCGCCACCTCATTTGGCTATTTGGGTGCCCGCAGGCGTGATGCACTGCAGTTATAACCGCAGACCATTAGAATACTGCTCTTTGAACATCGCCCATGAACTCACTGCCACCTTCCCACAAAAAACCAGCTTGATTAAGGTGACACCCATCGTATCGGCGATCATTGAAGACTTTCGCCATCGGGAAGTGAATATTGGTGATTCAGAAAAAGATAGGCGCTTAGTTCAGGTGTTACTGGATCAACTGAGTGAGCAAGAAGAGCAGCATCACTTTTTACCAAGTAGTCATCATAAGTACTTAGCGCCAATTTTAAGCGCCATTGAGGAAGATCCGACGAACGATATCTCTCTTAATGATTGGGCAGGGCGCGTGCACACCACCGAACGAACGCTCGCTCGCTATTGCCAAAGCGAATTAGGGATGAGCTTTACGGAGTGGCGATTACGAGTTCGCTACTTGTACTCAATGGATTTGTTACGAAGTGGTCAATCTGTAAAAGAAGTCGCATTTACCTTGGGATATAACCAAGCAAGCCCATTCATTAGTATGTTTAAAAAGTATGCCGGGCAAACACCCGAGCAGTATAAGAGTAAACTATTGTGAGCAATAGTTTGCTTGTTTGATTCAGAGGTGCAGGCCGCTATGCCGATAATAACGCTCATCGTTATAGCCATGTATTGGTATTAACTATGTATTGGCATTAGCTATGTATCGGTATTAACTATTGATTCAGACCCAGGTCGCGTTGCTTTTTCTTGGTGAGTCCTAATGAAACGATCCGATAGGACTCTTTGAGATAATAAGCCGTCTCTTCATCCAACTCGCCGCCACTTTCTACGCATTGAATCCACTTCATCCCTCTAGAAGCGAAGTAGGGCGCAGGGATATAACCGGGTTGATCGCTTAAAAAATCAAAATTGAGATCAGACGCTTTAAAGGTAATAGACAGTGACGTTGCATGACTGCGCTCATGCTTGCTCCCCAGTCCACCAATCGCAAACACTTTGCCCCCTACCTTCCATACGTGAGAGTTGTTCCATTGAACCACATATGTGGTGGCGGGTAGGCTTTTACAAAATTGATTGAATTCTTCGTTGGTCATAGTAGGTTCCCAAAATAGGTGGAATAGCTGTGGTCAAGTCTATCGGGATCTCGCACGTAATCACCACCGCTCTTTCTATGCGTATCATGCCATCTTAGCAGTCTTAATAAATAATTGAAAAAAGCACTTTACCTCAAGTTAACTTGAGGTATTAGAGTGTGTTCTAAGCCAACCAAGAGACAGCAATAAGCTTGTGAAAGGCGTTGGGTAGACACTATTAACAAACAAAAGGATGACGTTATGAACAGTTACGTAGAGCACGCTAATATAGCCGTAATAGACCCAAAGAAGACCGTTCGCTTTCTAATGGCGGCACTTCCAGAATGGCAAATACGTGGTCAGGGAGAGTATCAAGATGCACTAGGTCATAAAGTGGAATGGTTTCATGTTGGTACCGATGATTCTTATCTTGCTTTAGCTTCCAACGGCAAAGGGCAAGCGCCCGACTGGCAAACAAATTACACGGGTGTAAAGCATGTCGGCATATCGGTGCCGGATCTTGATTCACTTGAAAAGCGATTGGAAAATGTCGGTTACGCATTGGATCATCGCGGTGCCGATCATCCCCATCGTAAAAACGCCTACTATATGGAAGACCATAACCTTCAATTTGAGTTTATCGAGTATTTATCTCAGCGACCTTCCGAGAAAAATGACTACCGCTTATGAAGCGGAGCAATAGTTAGCGGATATCGGTAGGTTTATCAACAATACTACGGCATATCAAGGAGACCGTGGTGTATCAACGAGACAGTCGCTTATCGCGATATTCGGATTGTTTTTGGCACGGGTGTTGGTACCGATTTTTAGGTTTAGGCTTACCGTTAGACCTAAAAATCAAACGTATAATCCATGCCGTAAATATATTTATATATAATGGTATGGTTATCTCTTTGTATAGAAAACTCTTCGCTATCACTATATATGTCGTTTTAGCAAAGAAAAATGGAGAAAAAATGAGTTGGTTGGTTATGTAAAATGGAGTGAGTTGTTGAAAGTTGATGGTTACTATCACTTGCATTTCTGCTAGTAATGTATTTATTGCGCTGAATTAAAGAATGCTCATGAAATATTGGTATAAAAGAAGTCAATGACAAATTGATGCAAATATTTATGCCGATTAAAAAGACACTCTTCAATGTTTTTCTGATTATGATTTACACTTGGCTGCTTGGTTCTATTTATCATTTTATGACATTTCGAGATAACTTGAGTGACGATGTAGAGCGCATTGTGGCAAAGATTGATGCCCACCTGTCGACGGTTGAACAAGAGTTACGACAATTGCCGATATTAGAGCAATGTGATTCGACATATATGACGCTACTTCGCGACCGAGTGTTTAATAGCGTGACATTACGTGGCCTAATCGTTGGCGATCCTCTAGGCAAGTTCCCTAATTTATGCAGCAATTTTGGTCTATATGGTCGACATGTCGATGAGAAGGATTGGGATTATTCATCACGGGGCGATCTGTTGTTTGGTAAAGTGAAATTTTCAAAGTATCGTCGTGACAGCTCTTTTGCACTAGCGATCAGAAGAGAAGATGGATTGCTAATTGGCTTAGTCAACCCAAAGGCGATCTTGGGCTGGTGGATTGGTCCAGACAATAAAAAATCGAACATCACGCTTTCGTTTACCGATGAAGAAAACATTCGATTAGAGCTATTCGGTTTTTCACAAAGTGATTCGATATCGACCTATTCGTTTAGTTTATCGTCACAGGTATTCCCCTATCAAATTTCGGTGCATAGGTCATCAAAAGAATTTTTTTATCAGTTAATGACATTTTCATACCGTTTAATAGGGGTATTCACTGCGATATACGGCGTGTTATTAGGGGGCTTATTCGTTCTGAGACATCGTAACCGGAGAGATAATCTTGAAACATCCAGTTAGTAAATTGGCATTGATACCATTAATGATATTTGTCGTTGCGATAATAAGTTTTTTACATGCAAGTATGATTGTAAAAAAAGAGATGCAACACAGTGCAGAATACAGTGTAAAAAAATAGAGACTCATATTAAGAGTATTTACGATGCCATTATTGCGCTTCCTTATAATTCTAGTTGTCCTTTGTCTGTGCAGAAAGAATATGTAAACCTGACTTATGAAAATGAGGAAGTTAGAGCGTTAGGGGTAATGGAAGCACAATCTGATTCATGGTCAGTTTGTAGTATTTTTGGCGCGACTAACAATGATGAACACTATTGGCAAGGCGACAAGTTAGCTGACCTTTTCTTAGGATGGTCGATGCACACTGACTATTTTCCGGAAACATCGTTTGTCATCGCGACTCAAGAGGAAGGGCGTCAGTCGTTTGCTTATGTTAATCCTCGAAGGATTGTAGGCTCTTGGATAGCACCGCGATTGGATTTTGCTGAATATGAAATGAGGCTATCACATCACGGCGAACATCGTGCTTTTATGGCACGTAAAAACGACAAGCTGACTTGGTTTGGCGGATTATTACGTCGGCAGGCGGCATCCCAAGTTTATGGTTTTGAAATGACGCTCACCACTTCTTATAGCACCGTTATCCTGAGAGCCTGTGTTTACTTCTTGCGAGGTCTTTTGTTAGCCACGTTCATCTGGTTCACGATTTGGATGTTGAGTACGCCCTATGCGCTATTGAAAGCAAAGAGCATACGTGATCAATTGTAGCGATTGGGGGCGGCCCTTTCGAACTGTCGACGTTGAGTCGTTCCTTAAGTTAATACTCGCTTGAGTGCTAACCAACGATCAGCATCACGACTTAAGTACACGGGGTGATTTAAGGTTTTTGCCAAATACATTGATCATCGCGCCCATAACAATCAAGGTGCCACCGACATAGGTCCAGAAAGACGGCGTTTCATTAAAGAAAATAACACCAAGAACGATGGAAAAGACAATTTGCACATATGCATAGGCGGAAGCTTTACCTGCCGCTTGCGTCTGCATGGCTTTAGTTAAGCCTAATTGCCCTATTTGTGTAAATATTCCTACTAAGACTAGCAAAAAGGTTAGCGTTAGATCTGGCATTACAAAGTCATCACCAATTAGGAGTAAGGACAGGGGGAGTGCAACCAGTGGGAAGTAAAAAATGATAACCGAACTGTTTTCCGTCACACTTAACTTTTTGACGATGACATAAGATACGGCACTCCCAAATGCGCCTAAAATCGCGATGCCGACGTTAAATAACGGCAGTTCACTGACACCATTTGAGCCGAGAGTGGGGTACACCATCACGTAGAGACCCAGTAGGCATAATAAAATGCAGAGAATGGTAGAGAACTGAACACGCTCTTTCAAAAAAATGAAGGCTAAAAAAGCGGTAAACACTGGGTGGGTGTATTGCAAAATTGTCGCCTCAGCCAGAGGTAGCGTGGTGATGGAGTAATACACACACATCAGAGCCATCGTGCCTGTTGCACCGCGTGCGAGAAGGAGTTTCTTATTATTGCCCCACACTGAAATCTTCTTACGCTTTACATCACCGTAGCTAATGATCAATGACACGAGTGCGCGGGCAGCGACAATCTCAAACACAGGTAGCCCAAACGTGCTCACGTACTTTACGCACGCCGACATGAAGGCGAAGCCCAGTGCAGAGAGCAGCATAAAGCGCACACCAACAGGGAATAATTCAGTAAGACGAGAGTTCATAGGGCGCTCATAGTTTGAAATACACGTTGGGTTGAGGGCGTATTCAGTGTGATAAATAATTCGTGTTAACCAAAGTCGTCACTGTAGCGTGAATTAACCTTGCGTCGCAGCGTATTTACGTAAGAAATTGTCAACCGACGCTTTAGGCGTTTTAGATAGCTTTTGGATGAGCTCAAAACTCGGCGCGCTGACTTGGTGCTGTTGCTGCAACGTATTGAGCAATACCATCCATAATGACGCGGTGACTTCGGCATCGGCTAACGCACGGTGAAACACCCCATCGTTTTCAATATGATGGTAACGGACGAGATCACCCAGTTTATGGGAAGGTGCGTCTTGCGTTAATCGACGTGACGCCAGTAGCGAGCAGGCAAACGTACCATTATAACGGGCTTGAATTCTGTCAAGCTCAGCGTCCAAGAAGCGTTGATCAAATGATGCGTTATGCGCGACTAGGTTGCTATTTTGGATCCAACATGAAAACTCACTCATGACTTCTTCACAGCTTGGCGCATTTGCCAACATGTGGTTGCTGATTCCAGTGTAATTCTCAATAAAACCACTGATCCTAAAGCCTGGGTTCATCAATGATTGAAAGCGATCAACAGCGACGCCATTCTCTAGCTTTACTGCGCCGATTTCTATGGCTCTATCGCCTTGATTTGGGGATAACCCGGTGGTTTCAAAATCGAGAACAATAACGGAATGGGCAGGAGAAGACATCAACTAATCTCTAATAAACAAGCAAGGTGGCAAAGTCTAACTTGAAGTGTGCAGTAGGGGAATATGTTAGCGTGGAATTCTGACATAAAAAAAGAGGAATCTGCTGATTCCTCTTAAATGATTATATCGAACTTATCTTAGCCGCAATGGCTTACAGTTTCTTAGAAAGGAAACCTGTCAAAGCAATGATACCGATACCCATTAACATGATTGGACCTTTACCACTGTCAAAGCCGCTTGAAATACCAGCAAATGCCACGATTGCTACCGCGACTGGGATAACGTATTTAACCAGGTTGTACCAAAGACCAAATAGTGGGAATTTTACTTCGCCATCGTTGGTGATCTCTTTCTCTAGCTCTTCGCGAGTCAGTCTCCAACCTGCAAAGATACACACCAACATACCGCCAACCGCTAGGAAGATTTTGTCCGTAAGCAAGTCGAAGATATCAAAGGCACCTGTATCGAATAGCGTTGGACCTAAGCCACCTAATGATAGGGAAGCGAAGATACATAGCACAGCCATTACCGCCGCTGCAGAAAGTACTGCAGTGATACGTTTAAAGCCTTTCTCATCGATAAGGTAAGACACGACCACTTCTAATAGTGAAACTGAAGAAGTCAGCGCTGCTACAGACAAGCCAATGAAGAAGAGCAGTGCGAATACCACACCGACGCCACCCATTTCAGCAAACAGCTGAGGAACAACAACGAATACTAGGCCTGGACCTGCAGCAGGTTCCATGCCAAGCGCAAACATCGCAGGGAACATTGCGATACCAGCAAGGATAGCAACACCAGTATCCATTGCAGTAACCATCGCCGTAGTTTGAACTAGGTTCTCTTTCTTCTTAAGGTAGCTACCGTAAGTGATCATACAGCCCATGCCAAGGCTTAATGAGAAGAAGGCTTGACCAAGCGCGGCTAAAACCACACCACTATCTACTTTCGAGAAGTCAGGGCTAAATAGGAATTCAACACCCGCCATCGCGCCAGGAAGCATCAGACCTTTTACTGATACGATGATCAGAATGAGGAACAGGATTGGCATTAGAACCTTACCTGCTTTTTCGATACCACCAGAGATGCCGCGACTTACAATGATGACGTTAAGGAGTAGATAGCCGCCCATCCACATCAGTGGTTGGATTGGGTTAGTGATGAAGCCACCAAAGCTGTCACCAATTGCTTCTGGCGTGCTTAGAAGACCAGTAGACACTTTCTGAACGTAAGCCAGTGCCCAACCACCTACCACAGGGTAGAAACCCATGATTAACAAGCCACTTAGGACGCCGATTACCCCAACGAACGTCCAACGACCATCTGTTGACTTAAAAGCACCAACGGCACTACGACCAGTCTTACGACCTACCGCAAATTCCGTTAGCATTACGCTAAAGCCAATAAAAATAACAAAGGCAAGGTAGATTGCGATGAAAGCACCACCACCGTTTTCACCTGCCGTATAAGGGAATTTCCAAATGTTCCCTAAACCTACAGCAGAACCTGCTGCTGCCATAACGAAGCCTAGCTTCGATCCCCAATTATCGCGGGGCGCTGTGTTTGTATTGCTCGTTGCCACGGTAACTCCAAAATTTTTCTGTTGTGTTTGTTTATACTAGGCGCCGAAAAATGTGATGTAATTTTTTATATACACTTTCTAAAGTTTTACTAGGCGCTGTAATCGTGACAAGTAAAGCAGTTTGTGGTTATAGATGGAAGTGTGAATAGTGCATTTTTCTAACATTTGTCATCAAAATGTTGTTAACTGCTGTTTTTTTGCTCTCATTTTGTCTGAGAGTCTGTTTTTTGAACCATAACTAGAACCTTTAGTGGTCGGACTTTACTCGTTAAGGTGCATACTTGTTACGTTGCACTCATAGAGCATAGATATCTAATTGTTAGGCATGATTAAAGTACTCATGACATGGTCGTCTAGGCGGCACATGGCTTTTTATGAGGGTTGTATAATATATGCACGTGCAAATTATACATTTCGCGTAAATTGTTAACGAATAGTGGCGAATGGTTGATTTATGTTGCTGGTTTTGTCGTGAGATTTGCCAATGTCCATTCGTCAATAGTTAAGTGCTGTTTTGGGAGCGGGGTGGGGTGTAAGGTTTTGTTGTCAGTTGTGATGGTGACTAACAGACTCGTAGTGTGAGCAATCTTCAAAACGCGTTGACAAAATCTAGAGAACTAGAGACGCTTACTGTCAGTCAAAATATTAAGTGACACCTGTACTTTAAGAAGATAGATGAAATGACCGATCTTACCGAAGACCAAGAACACGCACTCGCCACATTCAAAGCTGCCCTTCACCTTCCTAAAGGTGGGTTTCATGTCCTAATTGTTGAGTTGTGTAAACAGTATCAACTGCCATTTCAAACGTGCCGAGCGGTGTTAAAAAAAACGCAAAAGTCGATAGAGTTGAAGGTACGCCTGAATTTCCAAAATGTTGAACCTAGCGATCTGACTCAGGAGCATTGGTTGCGCTTAATTCATGAAACCCTGGCCAATTTAGCAAAAGACAACAAACCATTAATGGAAACCATGACCAGCGGCGAGCGTTATTGCCAATTGATCAGTGACATGCAGCAATCTTTTGATGCAAGCGATCGTGAGATGCAACTGGACAAACTCCTGACGATTTATGAGCAAGAGGTCTACAAATCTTTGGGGGCGATGCTGCATACGTCTGCCCTTTATTGGGAGTTGAGGGATGATTTATTTGCAATGAGTGATGAGCAATTGGCAAAGTTTGCCGATTATCCGCAGCATGTGGATGCCATTAAGCATTTGCAACAGTTGTCACTGCAGATAGAAAGCAACTAAGCTTAGGTGATGAATATCTTGAACAGTCAATAAGCAGCACTATCACTCGCGCTGCTTATTTTTTTATTACGATACGCTTCGTTCAACCAAACTTAGATTGGTACCACTAGAATATCGATAGGTGATTTATTAATAAGGTGTCTGGAGTAAGACACAATGCGGCTCCAGAAATCATGGTGATGCCCGCAGATAAGCAGGTCAACTTCGTTCTCAGCGATAGTGTCTTTTAGCTTGTCACCTAAATCCCCAGTGCCGACTAAGAATCGTTTGATAGGGAAGTCAGTATACTGTTGAAAGGCGACGAGCTTTTCATTTGAGGTGGCGTTGAGCGGCTGGCGTTCAGGCTCAGCTTGAATATCTACTAAATCCGGGTAGATCTCACCGTGGCTACCGTCAATGTGAATAAATGACACTTCAGCACCCATGAGCTTGGCAAAGGATACCGCCTTATCAATGACCACATGACTGTCATCTGACAGCTCTAACGCTACTAAGATATGCTTATATTTCATCACAGTGCCCTCATGTTTTTTCGCTTACCTTAAGCATAGATTTGGATTCATATAAATACTGTCTAAGCTGTCGCAGAACGCATAAAATGATATTAACTTTGCTTCGTAGCGAAGGCTTTGCCGTGATTACGTTGCAATTGTGGCTAGGTAACCGTTGTTTTGCGAGCTAACATCTTAACGGCTTGTTGTCTTTTTTGTCTATTTGGGTTTAAAATTTAGCCATCATATCAAGAGGAGCTAACGCCATAATGAAGTACTAATATCCTGACAGCCATTTTATATCTAATTAATTGGACTCTCGGGGTTAGTGGGCGTTACTTCGTCACCTCTATCTTGCATCAACGTACTATCGTTGGCTTTAGCCAAGCCAAGTTGCAGCCATTACCGCTGTATTTGCTGTTGTTTCGATGCCTTATCTTTAGGGCTTAGAAACTCCGCAATTTAAACGATGGTACCGTTAACTTGGATCTTGTGATCATTCGATAAAAGTAACGTTTAGCCATTCATTCAGAATGGCGTAACCCCTTTTGCATTCGTAGTAAAAGGAGGCGTATATGCCTGCACGTAATACACATCAACAACTGACACACACATCATCCCCATTATCAACGTTAGCTTCGTCATCGAGACCGTTATTGGCAGCCCAACAATTGTCATTCCAACTTGATACTGGTGAATGGCTATTTAAAAACATAAATTTTTCATTGGCAGATCGGTTTACCGGGCTGGTGGGAAGAAATGGTGTGGGTAAATCGGTATTGCTGTCGTTACTATTGGGACAGAGGCGACCGACAGAAGGTCATGTGATACGACATGGGCAGTTTGCGTCTTATTCTCAACAACCTTCGGCACTGTTAAATAGTGACGTTACGATTGCCGAATTTCTAGGTATTTCAGAAAAACGTGCGGCGTTAAGTGCGATTAACCAAGGGGAATGTGAGCAACATTACTTTGATATCCTTGGTGAGGATTGGTCATTGGAGCGTGATACCCAAGAAGTATTAAAATCACTTCGAATAGAGCCTGACTTAGACGCGTATTGCCACTCATTAAGTGGTGGACAAATCGCAAAATTGCAGTTGCACCAGTGTTTTCATTCTGACGCCGATCTGCTTTTGTTGGATGAGCCATCAAATCACCTAGATGAGGAAGGTCGGCAGTGGCTGATTGAACAGTGTCATCATTTTAGTGGTCAGATACTGGTGGTTACCCATGACCGAAATTTGCTTAATCAGGTGGATGCGGTCGTACAAATGACCCATTTAGGGATTGGTTATTTCAAAGGGAATTATGATTCTTATTGGGTGCAGTCGACACTACAGACGACGGCGCTCAACAAGAAAATTGCTCAGCTTAAATCTGAGCAAAAAAATGTGCTCATCAAGCGCAGCGCAGCCAAGAAAAAGCTCAGCAGCGTGCGGCAACAGGAAACCGAGTAAGGCGATCAGGGAGTCAGCCCAAAATCCTGTTAGATGCCATGAAAGATAAAGCGGGGCAAAGTCAAAGTAGCGCCGTCAAACAGCAAAAAAATCAGCAGGCGCACAATGACGCTAAGCTGCTGTCCCTACGAAAGAAGCAGGTGAGCCTCGATCCTCAAGCGTTCTATTTCTCCTCCTTAGCGTCCACTAAGAAAAGGACCTTACTCAGCATAGAAAATTGTGCGTTTGAGTATGGCTGTCGTGGGCGATATTCCTTTGCGATAAAACAGGGTGAACGCTATCACTTACAAGGCCGAAACGGGAGTGGAAAGTCGACGTTGCTAAAGGCTCTACATGGAATTCATCATCGTTTTTTGGGGAAAGTTACTCGTCACGTTGAAACGGTATATCTTGACCAACATTTCAGTCTATTAAATGAACAGCAGTCAATTCTGGAAAGTTTGCTCACATGTATTAGCGGCATGACGTTTGGCGAGGCGAGAACGCTTCTCGCAGGAATTGGGTTTCGTCGAGAGCTGGTTCACCGCAAAGTCGCGCACCTAAGTGGTGGAGAGAAAATGAAACTTTCCATGTTGATTGTGACACATAATGACGATGACACGGTTTTGTTACTGGATGAACCCGATAATCATTTAGATATTGATTCGAAGAATTTACTGGCGAACGCACTTAAAGAATATAAAGGGGCATTTATTCTAGTCAGCCATGACTCAAGCTTTGTTCTGGATGTGAATGTTAATACCGTCATTACCATGGAATAAAAGTTGGTGATAAACACAAGTTAAATTAATCAAGCCTTAGTGACAATAGAGTGAATAATTGCTTTAAAAGTAGGATTATAACCTTAATTAAATAGTGGGTTAAACCTGGTTGAGGCATTGATCAAAATAATCATCGGTCACGACAAAAAATACTTGTCATAGTTAAGCGGTTCTAAATGACACTGATATGTCGGTACTTTACCAATATTAATACTAAATTATGTCTAGTGTGAGTTTGTTTTAAAGTTAATTAAATCAGTGTCTTGAGTTGATTTATTGAGGTTTTGTACACGCAGAGATAATGCCTTCATAAGGCGCTATTGTCAGCTTAATCTTACGCTATCGCGTCATTTACGAGATGTTATGTTCGGTGTGTGTATGTTGCTGACCTCATAAGGGTGATCTATCTTTGTTTTGTCTCATATAAGAAATATCAATCAAGACATTCAAGTAAATCAAAGATGTTTACTATTAGGAGTAACGAATAATGCCTCTTCATGCCAAAGATTCAGTAAGAAATGATCTGTTAGATGATATCTACTCGTCACGCGACCTATCACTTTCTATGCCTAAATATAAAATACCAGAGCAGGAGCACGCTCCAAAGCATGCGTATCAAGTGGTTCATGATGAGTTATTTATGGACGGTAACTCGCGTCAAAATTTAGCCACGTTCTGCCAAACTTGGCTTGAAGATGAAATTCATCAACTAATGGATGAATGCATCGATAAAAATATGATCGATAAAGATGAGTACCCGCAAACGGCAGAAATTGAAGCGCGATGTGTTCATATGTTAGCTGACTTGTGGAATTCACCCGACGCAGAGAATACGTTGGGCTGCTCAACGACGGGGTCGAGTGAAGCGGCAATGCTAGGCGGCATGGCACTAAAATGGGCATGGCGTGACAAAATGAAAAAATTAGGTAAACCAACGGATAAACCTAATTTAATTTGTGGTCCAGTGCAGGTCTGTTGGCACAAGTTTGCGCGTTATTGGGATATTGAATTACGAGAAATTCCGATGGAAGGCGACCGTTTAATCATGTCTCCTGAAGAAGTCATTAAACGTTGTGATGAAAATACCATTGGCGTGGTGCCAACTCTTGGTGTGACGTTCACTTGCCAATATGAACCAGTGAAAGATGTACACGATGCACTTGATAAGCTGCAAGAAGATACGGGCCTTGATATTCCTATGCATGTTGATGGGGCAAGTGGTGGCTTTCTAGCGCCATTCTGTGATCCAGACTTGGTGTGGGACTTCCGCCTACCACGAGTGAAGTCTATCAACGCTTCTGGGCATAAATTTGGCTTGAGTCCACTCGGTGTGGGCTGGATTGTTTGGCGCGATGCCAGTGCATTGCACGAAGATCTTATCTTTAATGTGAATTACCTTGGTGGCAACATGCCTACCTTTGCCTTGAATTTCTCAAGACCTGGTGGACAGATTGTTTCCCAGTACTACAACTTCTTGCGCTTGGGTAAAGAAGGTTATCGAAAAATCCATCAAGCATGTTATGACACGGCAACATACTTGTCAGATGAAATCGAGAAGCTCGGTATCTTTGATATTATTTATGATGGGCGTGGCGGAATTCCTGCGATGAGTTGGTCATTGAAAGAGGGTATTGATCCAGGTTTTAACCTCTTTGATCTGTCTGATCGTATACGTTCACGTGGCTGGCAAATTGCTGCTTACGCGATGCCGCCGAAACGTGAAGACCTTGTGATCATGCGAATTCTCGTTCGCCATGGTTTCAGCCGCGACCAAGCTGATATGCTTGTATCGGATCTAAAACATTGCGTCGAGTTCTTCGCACAGCATCCAATCAGTCACGGCAGTGATGCGAAGGAGTCAGCAGGCTTTAATCACGGTTAACCTCATTAAGAAACCGTCCAAGGGGCGGTTTCTTTGCTAGTCTTTTGAGAGTATCAATTTACATAGTGCTCTCCACTTCGACGTTGTCTCATTTTACGGGAACGTGAGTATGAATATTTCAGATATACCATTTTCGATCATTCACTATATTGCTGAAAACCCATTTGTGTTTTTGTTTTTGTCTATTGGGATAGGGTATCCGTTAGGGAAACTTTCGGTTAAAGGCGTTAGCTTAGGGTCCACAGCGGGCACATTGATCGTAGGTATTGCGATCGCACTGACGGCATACTCTGCCTATGGGCTTCACATCAATGAGCCGGGATTAGTTTCCGACATCTTTTTGATGATGTTTATGTATGCCATCGGTATGAAAGTTGGACCGCAGTTTTTTTCCGGTTTAGCGCGAGGGGGAGTAGATTTTGTTGTTATTGGGCTGATTGTCGTGTGCAGTAACTTCGTCATTGTTTATTTCGGCTCCAAGCTTCTTGGTTTAGCTCCGGGTTATGCTGCGGGGATCATCTCAGGAAGCTATACAGTGACGGCGGTGATGGGGGTGGCACAGTCTGCGATTACGTCTGGGGCATTTAAAGCGCCAGAAGGAATGACGCTTGATCAAGTGAGTGCCAATATTGCAGCAGGCTATGCGATTAGTTACGTTCTCTCTACCGTGTTTATTATTTTACTTATTAAATACCTACCTGCGCTGTTTAAAATCGACCCGGTCAAAGCCGCAAAAGAGGCGGAAGCCGAGTTTGGTGCTGGTGGCGATGCAGAGCCTCTTCCAAGTACCAGCGGCTTTTCAAATCTTGGCGTCTTACCGTTGGATATTCGCGCCTATCAAGTCCAGCATGAAGAGTTAGTTGGGCAAGATGTTCAAGCTCTTTTTCATCAATTTCCCCATGCCGCAATTCTGAAAGTGGTAAGAGGTGAAGAGGTCTTTGATGCGTCTGAAAACCCAACACTTCAATTGGGCGATATCATTGGGGTAAGAGGGAGTTATCATGCGCTTATCGCCGGGGGCAATGCGGAGGTTGGCATTGAAGTTGACGAGCCGCGTGCCAGAAATGTTGATATAGAAGTGGCTGATCTTCATCTTGGTAAGTCTAAATATATTGGTCAGACATTAGAAGAAGTGGGCACCGAGGTGGGCTTTGGTATTTATATTAAAGCGCTGTTTAGACAAGGCCATCAAATGCCGCTGCTTGCTAAAACTGTGATAGAAACAGGTGATGTACTTCGAGTGGCGGGCTCTGACTGGTGTGTTCAGCAAACGGCTAAGAAATTGAATAGTGCGCCGATTGTAGAAAGCACCATAACGGAAACTTTTTACCTGGCGATTGCTTTGTTGATTGGTTATGTGTGTGGTCACTTCAGTGTGACACTAGGAGGCATTCCATTTGCACTAGGCACCTCGGCAGGGTGTATGCTCACAGGGATAATTTTCTCTTTCCTACGTACAAGAAACCCGACCTTTGGCGGACCGATGAGTGAAGGCGCTCGTAGTTTCTTGCAAGATATTGGTCTAAGCCTATTTGTGGCGGTACTGGCCGCAACCGTAGGACCGAAAATACTCGCGTCGTTCCAAGGTATCGTAGTGGTTAAAATCGCGGTATTGGGCTTGATTGCCGCATTACTTCCGCCATTATTGGCGTGGTTGTACGGTCTATATATTCGTAAGATGAATCCGGCTATTCTCGCTGGGGCATGTGCGGGTGGACGAAATAGCACCCCTGCGATGAAAGGAGCTCAGGATGCCGCTCAGAGTGCAATACCCGCGGTTGGGTATCCGGTTCCATACGCGCTTACCTCCATGCTAGTCTTAATTTTTGGTTATTTAGCGATGGTGATTTAGCTAGGGTGATTGAGTAACGGTTAACTAACGAGAAATCTTTACCGACGTTTTGGATTTTAGATACTGGTTTGTCATCGTCTTTAAATACAACGTAATAAGCCCATAGGTCAGGACCTATGGGCTTTTTTATGAGTGGTGCCCCGTTACTGTGACACGCCGTATCTTTTACGTCGCGTGTATTTGGATTCGCACTAAGCCGCTACGGGGGTATTTTCTACTTTGGCATTGTGGCGGGCGCCCAGAATAATCGTTAGAGCAAACGCGACAACAAAAGCGATCAGCATCCCAATGACGTAGTACATAATATCGTTTGGACGAATGGAGATAATGCCAGGTAACCCAGCCGCGCCTAACGCAGAGGCTTTGACGTTAAACATAGTGACAAAGGCGCTAGAAACGGCCGCAGCACAAATAGCAGCAATGAATGGATAGCGTAGTTTTAAGTTCACCCCAAACATTGCTTGGTTCAGTAATGCCAAGCAATGCGGTGACACCCGATGGCATGGCAATCCCTTTTGTTTTGGTATCTTTTGTTGTGAAGGCAACGGCGAGTGCAGCGCCGCCCTGAGCAATATTCGACATTGCTGCGATAGGGAAGATAAAGGTTCCTCCTGTAATCGCGATATCGGCGAGTAATTGCGTTTCAATGGCAATAAAGCTGTGGTGCATACCTGTGATCACAAACGGTGCGTAAATAAAACCAAATAAAGCCCCGCCGATAAAACCTGCTGAATCGTAGAGCCAATTTAGGCTGTCGCCCAGTAAGAAACCAATATCACGAGTGAAAGGACCGACGATGGTAAAGGTTAGGAAGCCAGTAATAAAAATGGCGAGCATCGGCGTAAGTAAGTTATCAAGCACCGATGGGATAATTTGACGTAAGCCGTTTTCTACTTTAGCCAGAATAAAGGCAGAAACTAAAACGGGCAATACGGAACCTTGGTAGCCCACTTTTTGAATCTCGAAGCCAAAAATATTCCAAGTCGGGATCGTACCAGAGACGCTTGCGCCACCAAATCCCCAGCCGTTCAACAGATCAGGGTGAACCATTAGCATTCCCAGTGCTGCGCCAAGGAAGGGGTTACCACCAAATTTTTTAGAAGCTGAAAATGCCAGTAACACAGGTAAATAAACAAAAGGGGCATTGGCAAATGTGTTGATCATCCCTGCTAAATCAGCCATGCCAGGGTAGGCTTCAATAAGCGACAGCCCGTCAATAAATAGCCCTTTAGCCGTAAGAAGGTTGAACACACCCATTAATAGACCACCAGCCACAATGGCTGGGATAATCGGCACGAATATATCCGAGAGTCCTTTGACCGCCTTTTGGACGACATTTTGTTTTTCGGCACCAGCAGAAGCAACTTCACTGGTCGACATGTCGCTCATCCCCGTCAGCTTCGCCATTTCAGCGTAGACTTGATTGACAATACCAGAGCCGAAAATGACTTGGTATTGACCTGCCACTTTAAATTGGCCTTTTACGCCATCAAGATTATCGATTGCATCTTCTTGAAGTAAGGCCTCGTCTTTAACGGCAAGGCGTAAACGTGTCGCGCAATGGGCGAGTGCGGCGAGGTTTTCTTTACCTCCAATGAGTACTAAGAGTTCTTTTGCTATAGCAGGGTAGTTCATAACGGGCTCCGGATATTTCTGGTATATCCCATGACGATAGAGAGGCTGGCGTTGATCACCTCAATGAACAGGGCGGTGCGCTGTTCAAAAGGGCATGGGTATTACCAGTATCAGTTCTTCGAATCGCTGGGTATCGTAATGACTATTTCTTATTGTATTAGGAATAGACTGTTAATTGTTGGGAACGTTTGCAAAATGGATTTTTCGGCAAAAAGAGTCTTTAGTCAAAATTTAATGCAGAAAAGTATGACAATGATCGACTTATTTAGCTAGGTTCTCGCGCTTAGTGTGATCATAAAGCACTATCTTTCATGATTATTAGTTGTCAAACTTGCAAACAATTGCAGAAAAGAACAAAAGGCTGAATATAGCATGGCAAGTTTGCATGACGTCGCGAAGCTCGCAGGGGTTTCAAAGTCTACCGTGTCTCGCGTTGTTAATGATGAGTACGGAGTAAAAGAAAGCACCAAGGTCAAGGTCAGAAAGGCGATTGAAGAGTGCGGTTACTTTGTTAATCAAGTCGCTAAGGATCTAAAATTACAGCAGACCAACTTGATTGGAGTCATTGTGCCAACTGTCTCTTCAGGCGCCGTTTCACAAGGGGCGGACGGTCTAAGTCGGGTGTTTGAACAAGCAGGGAAATACGTACTATTGGCCAATAGCCAGCATAACAATGACAAAGAAGTTGAGTTTATTCGGTTGTTCAATCAAAAACGGGTCGAAGGCATTATTCTCTATGCGACTCACCTTGATAAGGCGTTGGTTAAAGTGATTGGGCAGTCCGACGTGCCAGTTGTGCTGGTGGGGCAAGATGGTTCTTTGTTTGATATACCAAGCGTGATTCATGATGACAGCCGAGTTGGGTTTGTTGCTTCACCAAAGGTTGGTTGAGGCTGGCGCAAAAAAATCGGCTTTATTGGCGTAAATAGCCAGGATATCGCTGTAGATTCAATGCGTTATCAAGGATTGCTTCAGGCCACAGAATTCGCGGGACTCGGTGAACCTTTGTTCCATAGCCGAGGAGAATTTTCTATTGAATCGGGCTTTGAGCAGATGACGGAACTCCTCAATACTTACCCAGACGTTGACGGCGTATTCTGTGCCACCGATCGTATTGCTGTTGGCGCAATTGATGCCATTAAGTGTGCTGGAAAATTGCCTGGCAAAGAGATAAAAATTCTAGGAGTCGGTGATGATGAGCTGGGTAGCGTGTGTTCACCTTCGCTGTCGACATTTCATTATTCATTTGATTCAGCCGGAGAGACGTCGGCACAAGTGTTGTTAGATTTAATTAATGGAAAACAACAGCATATGAGCAAAATGGTACTTGGTTTTAAGAGCGTAGCTAGAGAAACCTGCTAATTATGTAGTACTTGGTGTGGGTGTCGCTGACGAAACTTCGGCGTAACGCGCCGCTTGTTGATTGCGCACTTATGTCATTATTTACTGGTGCGCTCACAGATTTTCGGTTGATGCGCGATTCTAACTTGAATTTTAAGATAGGCTCCTCTAGAGTTGCAAACGTTCCCAAAATATTAACTGTGAGAGTGACTATGTCGTTAGCCTGTTTTATTGCAGACTGTGGTGGAATCCAGAATGTAACCCGTGTACTTATTCCTGATGATGATCTTGTATTTGAAGTTAGGGATATTGATTTAGTGACAGGGACACCACCTTCAATGGATGACGTTGATGGGCAAACATGTGTGGGCATTGATCGAGCACTAGGACAAGTCCGTTACAAAAAGCCAGCGACGTTAACAAGTGCCGACCTGCTTGCTGTTGGTAAGCAGATAGCAAACCAACAGCGTGGAATGGCGCAAACGCGTGAAGTGGCAACAGAGTGTGAGTTTCGTCCACAGTGGCATGTTGCGCCACCGCAGGGTCTGCTTAATGATCCTAATGGTTTCGTCTTTCACAATGGACAGTACCATTTGTTCTACCAATGGTCGCCGTATTCCTGTGAACATAAGGACAAATACTGGGCGCATTTAGTGAGCAAAGATATGCTTGATTGGCAGGGACAACCTATCGCCCTGACACCCTCTGACTGGTTTGACTCTCATGGGGTGTTTTCCGGACATGCTGTAAGTCACGGTGATGAGTTGATGCTGTTTTATACGGGTAATACACGGATTGGCGAGCAACGAGATCGTCATACGACTCAATGTCTTGCCGTGTCAGCCGACGGTGTCACCTTTGATAAAAAAGGCCCGGTTGTCGCAACCCTTCCTCCTCAAGTCACGCCACATTGCCGCGATCCTAAAGTGTTTTACCATAACAACGAATGGTTCATGTTGCTCGGCGCACAGCGAGAGGACTTGCAAGGACGTCTCGCGGTCTATAAATCGAACAATCTTCATGATTGGGTGTATCACGGCTTGTATGGTGAAGAGATGGGGGATTTCGGTTACATGTGGGAATGCCCAGATATGTTCCAACTTAATGGTCGCTGGGTTGCGCTTATCGGCCCGCAGGGAATTGCGTCAACAAGTCCGCATCATACAGTGCCTCATCATAATGGCTATGTTGACGTTGAGTTATCCGATGAACAAGGCATAACATTTTCTGGCTTTAAGAATCTTGATCATGGCTTTGACTTTTATGCGCCACAGACCTTAGCAACGCCAGATGGTCGGCGTGTACTGGTTGGATGGATGGGATTACCAGATGAAATTAATCAACCCAGTATTGACAATGGCTGGATACATCAACTCACAGGCTTGCGTGAATTGACGTATCAAGACGATCGCCTAATACAGCGTCCGCTGCAAGAGCTGAAATCAATGAGAAGTCCTATTGAAGTGTTTGAGCTTAACCATTCGTCAAGAGACTTAGGCACAAAATCGTTTGAGTTACAGGTGGAACTTGAGTGGGGCAGCGAATTCGCGTTATTCAAAGACAGCCATCATGAGCTCAAGATAGTTCTAGACGCGGACACTCGCACGCTATTGCTAGACCGAAGCCAAACCTTAATAAGAGAAGGTGACCAAGTAAGGGAGCTGTCTCTCTCTAGTTCCACGGTAACACTGCAAATTTTGGCGGATTCATCGTCGGTGGAAATTTTTATTAA
The DNA here is from genome assembly GCF_055808835.1 of Vibrio sp. GJ43-1. Classification (NCBI taxonomy): domain Bacteria; kingdom Pseudomonadati; phylum Pseudomonadota; class Gammaproteobacteria; order Vibrionales; family Vibrionaceae; genus Vibrio; species Vibrio sp. GJ43-1. The sequence goes on from NZ_CM147885.1 coordinate 994,774, forward strand.
TGATGGTGAGTATGTCATGACTAGCCGCGTGTTTACCCCGCTTAGCGCGACCAGCATAACGCTGTCTGGCTGCGCGACGTTTTCATTTTGGAGGTTGGCTTTACCAAAGTTGAACTCTGCAAGTAGTAACCAAGAAGGGTGTGAGTAATGAACAGAGTATGGTTGTCTGGTGATGCGGTTGTTGACTTAATTCCTGAAGGGGATGTGAATTATCTGAAGTGTCCAGGTGGCGCGCCAGCCAATGTTGCAGTCGCCATCGCTCGTTTAGGTGGAGAGTGCGCTTTCTTTGGCCGTGTAGGTGACGATCCACTTGGGCGATTCATGAAGCAAACGCTAAGTGATGAAGGGGTGGATACCAAGCACATGGTATTGGATGCGGCGCAGCGTACCTCTACCGTTATCGTTGATCTTGATGCTCAAGGAGAGCGAAGCTTTACCTTTATGGTAAAACCTAGCGCCGATCAGTTTCTTACCCAAGGCGATATACCACGATTTCAGGCTAAACAGTGGCTTCATTGCTGTTCCATTGCTTTAGCTAATGAACCGAGCCGAAGTAGCACGATGGCGGCGATGCAGAATATCAAAGCCGCTGGTGGTTTTGTGAGTTTTGATCCAAATCTTCGTGAAGAAGTGTGGGCAAACCCGGGTGAGATTCGAGTGGTGGTACTTAATGCGATTGAAATGGCCGATGTGGTTAAATTTTCCGATGATGAATTGTTGTATTTGACTAATACCAACACGTTGGAAGAAGGGTTAGCCTATATTGCCCCCCTTAATATCCCTCTGGTTCTCGTGACTCAAGGAGCAAAAGGCGCTTTGATTATCCATCAAGGGTGTCAGCAGTTGATCGCTGGTCAAAAAATGCAACCAATCGATACAACAGGAGCAGGAGATGCGTTTGTTGGCGGGCTACTGACACGTCTGGCGCAAAGCGATGAATGGGACAGTATCGCGACCATCATGGAAGCCGTTCAGTGGGCTAACGGCTGTGGCGCGCTAGCGACAACTAAAAAAGGAGCAATGAGCGCGCTACCAACTGAGCCTGAATTAATGGCGTTTATTCATCAGTAATCGTAGCAATTCAGTCGCGTTGGAGTGAATAAACCACTGTGGGAACAACGAAGCCGAGTAGGAACGATTCTCATGGTAGGAGATGGTTTTTTATTGCAAGATCTCGCTTCTTATTGTTGAAATAGGTTCCTATCGCCAATTGCTAAGCTTAGTTAGCGGTTATGCTGTACTCACAGCGCCAGTTGCCATTGTGCGCTGTGATTCATTTATTGAAAAGTTACTCGCTAACGCAGAAAGGACCCATTACCATACCAGGCAGTTTTACTAACAGAAGTATCATAATATGCCATTACCTCCTTGCCTTGCATGCCAATCCAACTATGTTTATCAAGACCAAAATCAGCTCATTTGCCCTGAATGTGCGTATGAGTGGAACCCCCAGCAATTATTGGATGAACGGTTTGTTGTCCATGATGTAAATGGCGCGCTGCTGGAACAAGGGGATAAGATCACAGCCATCAAAGATCTCAAAGTAAAAGGTAGCTCTATGGTCGTTAAGATAGGTACAAAGGCGGTGATTAAGCGAATTATCGAGGGTAAAGATCATCAGCTTGACTGCAAGGTCGATGGTGGGGTTGAAATTTTAGTTACCGCGAAGTATGTCAAGAAAGCATAATAAGGAACCGAACTATTACGGGAAATGGTCATTACTGGAAGTCCTATAAAAGCGTTTGGCATCGTTCTCGACTAAGCTCATCTAAGTCTCTTATAACAATGAGCGTTTGATTAAGCGTGAAGCTTTTCATTAAAAAGCGCCTGACCATAATACACATGGAACAAAGGATGGACTATGAGCAAGCCGATTATCTCCAATAACGTACCAATCAAAACCGATCTGACCAAAGACAAAGAATATTATTACTGCACGTGTGGTCGTTCATCTAATCAACCTTTTTGCGATGGTTCTCACGCGGGGACTGAGTTTAAACCGAAGAGTTTTGTTGCGGCTGAAAGTGGTGATGCGTATTTATGTCGTTGTAAACATACTCAAAATCCACCGTATTGTGATGGTTCTCATAAACAATTTACCCAGCAGCAAGTTGGGCAAGAAGGACCAGGAGTTCAAATACAATCGCCAGATAGTATGCCAATCGCAACCGTCACAATAGAAGAGCCTACCGTCGAATTTATCCACCAATTGGCTCGAGATGGTTTAAAAAAAGTCGGTCATCATGGACCGATGACGTCGATGGGAGTACCGCGGCATCTGTTGCCACATTGGGATGACTTACAAGTGATGGTGGCGCAAATGGCGACGAAGCCATTACTGGAGGATGTATCAGTTGCAACGGAACTTGTGATTGGCCCTATGGCGAAGAAACCCCTATCGCTAAAAATCCCCTTATTTGTGTCCGATATGAGTTTTGGAGCGTTGTCCGAAGAAGCCAAAGTCTCTCTTGCGACAGGCGCGGAGTTGGCTGGCACAGGTATTTGTTCTGGTGAGGGGGGAATGTTACCGGAAGAACAAGCGGCAAACTCGCGCTATTTTTATGAACTCGCGAGTGCGGGTTTCGGTTATGACGAATCAAAATTGAAAAACGTCCAAGCGTTTCATTTTAAAGGTGGACAAGGCGCAAAAACAGGAACGGGTGGGCATCTTCCAGGCAGTAAGAATATAGGAAAAATTGCCCAAGTTCGTGGCATTGAAGCAGGCACAGCTGCTGTCTCTCCACCGACGTTTAAAGATCTTCACACCGCAGAAGACTTTAAGCATTTCGCCGATCGAGTTCGAGAAATCACGGGAGGGATCCCCATTGGCTTTAAATTAAGTGCTAATCATATTGAAGAGGATATTCAATTTGCGCTCGATGCCAGTGCAGATTACATCATTCTTGATGGGCGAGGGGGTGGCACAGGGGCAGCTCCGGCAATGTTTAGAGACCACATCAGTGTGCCGACAATCCCCGCGTTAGCCCGTGCTCGAGCGTATTTAGATAAGCAAGGCGTCAGCGGTAAGGTAACATTAATCGTGACAGGTGGGCTGCGAGTGCCTATGGACTTTGTAAAGGCCATGGCGTTGGGTGCTGATGGCGTCGCGATATCGAATAGTGCAATGCAATCTATTGGTTGTGTGGCCGCTAGAATGTGTAATACCAATAATTGTCCAGCAGGTATTGCCACTCAAAAGGCCGATCTACGACAACGGCTTAATGTCGACAAAGCCTCAAAGCAACTTAATAATTTCTTTGACGCGTCAACCGAACTGATGCAAGTGATGGCGAGAGCCTGTGGCCATAATGCGCTAAGCCAGTTTAATCAACATGATTTGGCTACTTGGAGTAGAGAGATGGCACAGTTATCTGGAGTGCGGTATTCGGGGGTAACGTCTTTGTAGCGCCAATTAATTTGTTCATATAACGTGAGAGTCGCGGTAAGACTTGATGCGATAGCAATGCGCTACAAAGTGACAAACGAATAGTGAGCTCTATGCATTGTGACTGAGCTCACTTTGTTAACACGCTGGGCGCAATAGCGCTTCGATGTTTTCTGGGTGGGTTGGTTTACTAAATAAATAGCCTTGTACCACATCGCACGACATCGGTTTAAGCATTTGGGCTTGCTCTTGATTCTCCACTCCTTCTGCAACCACGTAGTACCCGAGGTTGTGAGCCATACCTATCATTGACTCCACGAGGTACTGTGATTTTCTATCGACTAATATATCGTCGATAAAGTACTTATCAATTTTTAGTACATCCACATCTAAGTGTTTTAATGAGGCGAAGGACGAATAGCTTGGTTCCAAAATCATCAATGGCGAGTTTAATACCCAGTGCTTTTAGGCGTTTAAACACGAGTTGATGAGTTGGTTTAGTTTGAATCACCGTTTCAGTGACTTCTAATTCAAGATCGTTCGGGTCCATTTTTGTTTCGTAGAGAACTCGTTCGATTAATGGAATGAAGTCTGGATCTAAAAAGTGCGCCGCTGAAATATTTACCGCTAGGCGTATTCGAGAGTACCCTGCATTCTTCCACATGACGGCTTGTTTACACGCTGTCGCTAGAACGTACTCAGTGAGCGGCTTAATCATTCCAGTTCGTTCGGCGATTTTAATAAATTCGTCGGGGGAGACTTGGCCAAGCTCTGGGTGATACCAGCGACAAAGTGCTTCGACGGTAATCACGCGCTGAGTATTCAACTCTACTTGCGGTTGATAAACAATGGTGATGTCTTTGTTGTCTATTGCACAACGTAATAACTGCTCGACGTTGAATTGGTATTCAGCTGCTATGGTGAACGCTTTGTCATAGGTAACATATTGATTTTTACCTGCATCTTTAGCTCGATACAACGCGGTATCAGCGGACTTCAATACCGTTGTGACATCTCGGCCGTGCTCCGGATAATGAGCGATGCCAATACTGCACGATTGCACAAATTCTCGACCTGAAATTTCAGTGGTTTGGGAGATCTCATTTAGGCAACGTAGCGCAATTTGTTCGCTGTTTTGTGTCGTCGCTGACTCTTTAACAACAATGCAAAACTCATCTCCTCCTAGACGGGAGATTAAATATGAATCATTGATGATCGGCGTTAATCGTTTGGCAATGTCTTGAAGGTAACGATCACCGACATCATGTCCAAAGCTATCATTAATATTCTTGAAGTTATCTAGGTCAATAAATATGACGCCAAAGCGTTGCTTGTTTTGCTGAGCTTCTTTTACTAGTGTTTCAAGCTTAAGGTAGAAATAGGCTCGGCTTGAAAACCCAGTCAACTCGTCGGTATACGCTAATTCTTTGATACGTTTTTGGTTTTTATCCCGCTCCATCACAATGCTGGCGAGCATCGCAGCGGATTCAAGGCTTTTTGATTCGTCTTTGTTTGGTGTTGCGGGGTAGTCGTAATACATGCCAAATGCCCCAAGTACTTCACCACTGGAGCTTTTAATAGGCTCAGACCAACAACTGCGCATTCCATGGGGGAGGGCAAATTGTTTGATATTTTTCCATCTTGGGTCAGTCTCGATGTTTTCTACGATGACACGTTTACTGGCATAAGTTGAGGTGCCACAAGAGCCGATATCCGGACCTATCTTTAATCCGTTGACGGCTCGGCAGTATTCTTCGGGCATACTCGGTGCACCACCATGAATTAAGGTATCACCGTGGAGCTCTAACATTGAGCAACGTAGCCCAGGATGACGAGACTCATATAATAAACCAATTTTGTTATAGATATCGGCGGCAGGGATACCTTTACCGATCATTTCTAGGATTTGGGTATGTTGTTTATTAAAGTCGCGGCGGTTGTGATGGTTCACTCGTCGATAATTTGCGCGAACACTTCTTGCGAGGTGAGCAGACTGGTTCCAAGTCATTTTGAGCAGCTGTGGAGCGATTATTTTTGATAAATTCATATAAAGTCCACATCGGGCTCTAGGGTATCAGTGCTGCGAATGAGACCCTGATAATGATGGTTGTTAATTATACATATTTGCAGTGCGTGAGAAAGGAGAATCTAGCCAGCAGATTTCGTGGTCGGAGTAGAGGATCATGCATTGTGGGTTGAGCGCGTTTAATAAAGATAATGAACGCGCCCTATGGATATTATGAACAGTTAATATAGTGGGTGTTTACCGCTATCTCGCCTTTAAGAGTGTCATCAATTTACCTTGTTTCCACATTGCTACTCCTGATATTGCCACGACAGGAACAATAATAAATAACACGAGAGTCATAAAGGTTGGGCTAGAGTTCAGTGGCGAGTACAGCGCCGTTCCAATAAGTAACGCACCGATAATATGCACCCATCGTAATATTAGTCTTGTTGTTCGAGCATTCATTATGTCTTCTCTTTTCGTTGTATGTAGCCACAATACAATGTGGCTTGTTATTCATTTAAAGATTGCGACGAACGGTTTGGTTTAATCGTGAACGGTGAAATAAAGGGATAAAGAGATAAAGAGATAAAGAGGAAAGATACAGAGGATGATGAGAATGGCTATCACGAGAAGTAATATAAATGTTTCTCTTTTATGTGTTGTTTTTGATGCAGCTTGATGTTGGATAGGTAGTGGATTGGAAGGCTCCAGCCGCATGAATGCGTATCTGCGACGAGTGTTGTTAGAATATGGATGATAACCGACGAAGCCAAGAGACGTTAGCTCGTCGTATCGCTTACTATCGCGAGAGAACACGCAATAGTAAGCGTGCTAGGGCGCTTAGATTTCTCGATAGCGCAACGTTGAATGTGAGCGCGCTATAGGACTCTACTCCGCAATATTTGGGCATATAAAGCTGAGTAGAGTCCGCAGTAATTAAGTCGGATTAAACCATTACTGTATCACTAGCATTATTCGGACCATTATCTCGTTTCGCGATATGCAGGCCCCACATAGCGAGTAATGCCATGACCAGCATGATGATACCGAGGGGTAATTGGCTGGTTGCAGGTATAATTGACGCCCCTAATGTAGTAAGACCTGCTCCTAGATTTTGCATGCCCCCTAGTACCGCACCACCTGTTCCAGCGTGATTTGGGAATGGCGTGAGTGCCCCTGTTGTTGCAGCTGGAAAGAGAACACCCGCCCCGAGAAAGTAAAGAGTCGAGCCAATAGTGAGTGTCCAAGCATCCGTCGAACCTTGCATACCCGGAATTAACACCACGATCGAGCCAATCATAATAGCAATCAATCCGAACTTAAACGCAGAACGGTTGCCGTAGCGTTTTGCGATGACCGATGAGAATCCCGCACCTAGCAAATAGCCAGGAATAGGTAACACAAACAAAATGCTTACGGTTAAGGCAGACAGCTTGAGCACGCCCGCAAATAACACTCCCGCAGCTGCTTCAAATACGGCGACACCAGCAAAGGTTGCTACTAAGCAGATCACATAGCCTTGGAATCGTTTATCAGACAGAACAACGCGATAGTTTTCCATTGCTGAGCTTTTTGTTCTTCGTTCGGCTGGCAATGTTTCCGTAAGTTTTGATGACATAATGATCACCACAGCAACGGCAAATAGGGTTAAAAACAGGTAGCTTGATCGCCAGCCCATTGTTTCAGTCAACACGCCACCTAGTATCGCGCTAATAGAGGTGAAAATATCACGCACATGCTAATAATGCTGTTTGCTCTGTGCAATTCTTCACCAGAAAAGCAGTCACGAGAAAGCGTTCTAGACATTGCGCCGCCACTGCCAATTCCGGCACCTTGAATAAAGCTACCGAGCAAAAATAATTCAAATGAGTGTGCGAATAGGCTGGTGAGAGCACCAATTAAATAGATCGCGAGTCCTGCAATAATAATAGGCTTGCGGCCGAGTTTGTCGGACAAAGGGCCATAAATAAACTGAGACAGTCCATAAGGAATAAGGTAGCACGCCATCACCGCTTGAAGCATCGCTGGATTGACACGAAACTCTTGCGCCATTTGTCCAATCGACGGCACATACATGGTTTGAGTCATCTGCCCTACAGCGGTAAGGATGGCGATAAGAAAGGTCAGTTTAGCTAATGGATATTTGGGTGCCATTTCTTTTGGTTCTCGTTGTCATAGCGTGAAGTTAATTTGGTGATAGAAAGCCATGAGGGCTTTGAGGCGCAGATAGTAGAGTTTCGACGTTGTTCTAGCAATAAAAAAGTGTGATATTAATCACGATAAATATTTTACTTATGCATTAGTAAAAGTAATGGAAGTGAGTCAATGGAAATCGCAGTTTAATGCCACTTAGTTGGGTTGTTGGTCATGAGAGAAAGTAACAGAAAGGAATAGAAGTGGCTTCGTGGGCGGTAAGGTAACCGACTCATCAGAGAATCAGAGAATCAGAGAATCAGGGGGTCATGCCTTTTGTTTCACATTTGACCCCGGTAGGTTCTACATTATTGAGCGTCAGATTTAGGGGCAGACTAAGACGAACAACTATAATGCGTTATGCCACCCACATCGAACAGACTCAATGGTCTTAGCCGATAATATTTGTCTTCAATCTCTTGTGACTGATCGCCATAAGGATTCTCCAACATCGCTTGAAGCTCATGAATCAACCCAAACTCTTGCTGTTCCGCTTGTTTGTAAGCGGGCACTACTAGCCACTCACGCCACGTATATTTCGGGTTAACTTGCTTCATTCGCTTTGATAAATCGTCGAGACTTAGCGAGGAGTCAATCTGGCTTCGCCAATGACTCAACCAATCCTTCCATTGTGTCATCAGTTCTTCTTCTGGTGTTGTATAGAAGCTCTGTTCCAACGTCGAAACATCATTTGGGATACGCGACAGTTGGCGAAAGAAGATGGTGAAATCCACGTGGGTCTGCACCATTAACTGAAACAGCGCTCGTAGAAGGTCACTGTCGGGTTTCTCAAGGCCGAGCTTCGTCGCCCACATACCGCTTAACTTCTCATGCATTATGGTTGAAAAATCATCTTGTATTCGCCCGAGTTTCTCAATGGTATCGGCGTCTGAGTCAATAAGCGGCATCAAAGCGGAACAAAAGCTTTCGAAATTTTTCTCGGCAGCGAGCGGTTGGTTGAAAAAAGAAAAATGACGCCCGCCTCCTGTCCAAGGTTGAAAATAAAGTTCAAAACGCTCACAAAATCCAAATGGGCCGAAATCGAGCGTGAATCCACCCACTGCGCAGTTGTCACTGTTAAAGTTACCTTGGCAGAAGCCAACACGCATCCATTGTGTGATTAACGAGGTGAGCCTATCTCTAAATGCCATCGCGAGTGCGAGTATTTTGTGCGAAGTTGATGCGTTTTGGTCTATCTGTTCTGAATATTCGCGCTCTATTGCATGATTAACTATCATCTCGAGTTCACGAATGGCATCAGGGTGAGTTTGACTGCGAGCTCGACGGGCAAATAACTCAAGCTGGCCAACTCGTATAAATGATGACGCGACACGAGTGGTGATTGCTACAGGGTTTGACACCATGATATCTGGATTGTCCGAGTGTGAGCCATCCGTGTACCAAGGTCGGTTGACTCTTTCTGATTGCGATACAAATAAACTTAGGGAACGCGTTGATGGTACACCTAACGCGTGCATAAATTCTTGCGCAAGAAATTCTCTAACACTCGAGCGTAGCACCGCTCGACCATCGGCCCCGCGGCAATATGGTGTTGTGCCACCGCCTTTTAATTGCATTTCCCAACGTTGGTTGTTAAGAATGCCTTCAAAGACAGAAATAGCCCGCCCATCGCCATAACCGTCACCCGTTTTAAATGGGCATTGTTCGATGTACTCGGTTCCATAAATGGAGAGAGCATACCCTGTTGCCCAGCCGAACGTCTTCATTGGACTCGGAACATGACTTAACTCGCCTGAGAACAAGTGACGGAATGCATCAGTTTGCGCAAATGCATCATCTAGCCCCAGTTCCTGAAAAAGCGAGCGGCTGTGGCTGACATAAATAGAGTGCGCGATTGGCGTCGGTTTAACTGGAACATAGTGGCCAGTAAACACGGGCCTGATCTGGTAGTCTTCACCTGTGCTAGTGGCATCAGGGTCGCGGTTAAGCGTATCCATCAATGAATAGTCAGCGGCTTTCGCTAAAGCCTCAATAGTGGATATTCGCTCATTTACCTTATTGCGTTCCGCTTGACTCATCCTTTTTAACCTCTCTATGTTCAAGTTTTAAACCTGTAAACTGATATCTTAAGGGAAAGTACTCAGTAAGTAGGACTTCTATTATAAAAACGAGCTAACCGTCAGTGGATTAGCCTAATCGATCATACAATATGCTTTACCGTTTCTGCCATTTACTACGGAATATCAATGACTAAAGGAATTCGCTACAAAGTTATTCTTCTCGCTTGCCTTATCATCAGTGTTGGTCAACTTAGCATGGGCTTGGTGTTTCCATCTCTACCGTGGATCGCGAAAGATTTTAATATCACACTTGATGAAGCTCAGTTACTGGTGGGCATCTACCTTTTAGGTTTTGGGCCTTCTCAGTTTTTGTATGGGCCGATATCGGATGCAATAGGTAGAAAGAAAGTACTATTAAGTGGGCTTGTGATTGCTCTTATTGGCTTAGTGCTCATCATCTTTATGCAACACTCGTTTGAAGGTATGGTGTTTGGACGATTTTTGCAAGGGCTGGGAACGGGTTGTTGCGCCGTACTTGCTAGGGCATCGACACGCGATCAGTTTAGCGGTGCACAACTACCATTGGCAATGTCATATATTGCAATGGCGGCATCAATTACCCCTGTCATCGCGCCCGTTTTAGGCGGTTTTATTAACTATCACTTTGGCTGGAGCATGGTGTTTGTTTCGCTGTTTAGCTACGTTGCGCTGGCATGGGTTGTCATCGCCGTTAAGTTTAAAGAAACCGTCGCAGAAAAATCCTCGATTCCTTCCCCTAGAATGATGATCACGCAATACCGTGAATTGCTTAGGTCTAGTTATTTTATGAGCTTTGCGAGTGTCGGATGGCTGAATTTTAGTCTGATGATTACAACGGTCTCGGTAATGCCATTTATCATGCAAGATCAAATTGGAATGCATTCTGATGAGTACGCATTATGGGCGCTTATTCCCGCGCTGGGTATGATTTTGGGCACGACACTTTGCAATCGAGTTCGCCCCATTATTGGTAGTAGAAAAATGCTACTGTGGACTCCGGTGCTTCATGTTTTTGCCGCGTTTTGGCTATTTCTATGTCCACTTGAACCAGTCTACTTGATGTTAGGTCAGCTACTCATGATTCTGGGTAACGGTATTGCTATGCCTTGTGCTCAGGCCATGGTGATGTTGCCCTACAAGAAGCAAGCGGGTGCAGCAGCAGCGTTGTCTGGTGGTGGCCAAATGATCGTATCGTCAATTGTCAGTATGTCTTTGGTGCAACTGGGGTTAAGTAAACCGTGGCATTTATCGATAGTGATAGCGGTATTTGCCGTAATTACGCTGTGCAATATTATCCGTGGGTTTAACGTCGCTCAGCCGACTGAATGCTGAGTATGGGTAAGCTATTGAATAATTAGGGATGTTGTGATTCTTTGTCTCGAGTGGATAACGTAAAGGGGGGCAGTGATATACGACATCATCGTAGCAAAGAATATAGCACTTACAGAAAAGGCGAACCAAACGGTTCGCCTTTTGTTATTCAAAGTCAGTTTCCGATTTAGTTATCGGTTTCTAACTCAGTTATCACAGTTTCCAACTTGGTTATCTGTGATCAACCGTAAACCCTAATCAATATAGTTATCGATGCTTGGGCAGCTACATACTAGGTTTCTATCGCCGTAGACGTTGTCAACTCGGTTAACGGTTGGCCAGTACTTAGACGCTTTCGCCTGTCTTGATGGGAAACAAGCGAGTTCACGTGAGTACGGACGTTCCCAAGTGTCAGAAGACAGATCCACTTGAGTATGCGGTGCATTAACGAGCGGGTTATTGTCTAGCGGCCAGACACCGTCTTTCACTTGTGTCATCTCTTTGCGAATGGCAATCATCGCTTCGCAGAAACGGTCTAGTTCTTCTAAATCTTCCGATTCAGTTGGCTCTACCATTAACGTGCCTGCTACTGGGAATGACATAGTTGGTGCGTGGAATCCATAGTCCATTAGACGCTTGGCAATGTCTTCTTCGCTAATGCCTGTTTCTTCTTTTAATGGACGAATGTCAATGATGCACTCGTGCGCAACACGGCCATTTGCTCCACGGTAAAGAACAGGATAGTGAGGAAGCAAGTTTTCCATCACATAGTTCGCGTTTAGAATCGCGACTTTAGTGGCTTCGGTTAGGCCTGGTTCACCCATCATCGCGATGTAAGCCCACGAGATTGGCAAAATAGACGCGCTGCCCAAGTCTGCTGCCGACACGGCGTAGTCTTCGCCTTGTACACCGTTCTCGATGTGACCTGGTAGGAAGGGTGCTAGGTGCGATTTAACACCAATAGGACCCATACCTGGACCACCGCCGCCATGAGGGATACAGAAGGTTTTGTGCAGGTTAAGGTGCGAAACATCAGAGCCAATAAAGCCCGGAGTCGTTAGGCCAACCTGTGCATTCATGTTAGCGCCATCTAGGTAAACTTGACCGTCTAGCTTCATGAACCATTTCACAGACTTCTTTTACTTGCTCTTCATACACACCGTGTGTTGAAGGGTAAGTGATCATAATACTGGAAAGGTTTTCGCGATGTTTTTCGATTTTCGCAGCAAGATCGACCATGTCGATGTTGCCTGCATCATCACATTTCACCACAACTACTTTCATGGAAACCATAGAAGCCGTTGCTGGGTTGGTACCGTGCGCAGAGCTTGGGATCAGACAAACGTTACGGTGACCTTCGCCGCGGCTTTGGTGGTAGCGTTGAATCGCAATAAGACCAGCGTATTCACCAGATGCACCTGAGTTTGGTTGCAATGAGAAGTCATCGTAGCCAGTAATTTCACAGAGTTTTTCTTTAAGATCTTGTGCCAAAGCCGTGTAGCCAGCCGCTTGCTCTAAGGGTGCGAACGGGTGGATGGAACCAAATTCCGGCCAAGTGACAGGGATCATTTCCGCCGCCGCGTTTAGCTTCATAGTACAGCTGCCCAGCGGGATCATACCGTGCGTTAGTGAGAAATCTTTATTTTCCAACTGCTTAAGGTAACGCATCATCTGAGTTTCACTGTGATGCGTGTTAAATACTGGGTGCGTTAAGTAGCGAGTGCTACGGCGGCAGTTTTCTGGAATGGCGGCAAATTCGTTGCCCGCAATTTCACTAGAAAGATCGTTAACGGATTCGTTTACGCCAAATACGTTAAACAAAGCGTTAATATCGTCAACCGTGGTGGTTTCATCACAACTGATACCCAACTTGCCATCTAACTTACGTAAGTTAAGGTCAGCATTTTGTGCCGCAGTAAATAGCGCATCGGTTTGCTCACCAGTGTTGATGGTGATGGTATCGAAAAAGCTATTATTTGCTAATTCAAAGCCTGACTTAGTTAGGCCAGCCGCCAAAATCGCCGTCATGTGGTGAGTACGACGAGCGATGGTTTTTAGACCTTCCTCACCGTGATAAACCGCATAGAAAGACGCCATGTTGGCAAGAAGAGCTTGCGCAGTACAGATGTTTGACGTGGCTTTTTCGCGACGGATATGCTGTTCACGCGTTTGCATTGCCATACGAAGTGCTTGGTTGCCGTTGCTGTCAATAGAGACACCAATGACACGACCTGGCATGGTACGCTTATGTTTTTCTTTGGTTGCCATGAATGCGGCATGAGGGCCGCCGTAACCCATAGGCACACCAAAACGCTGTGCAGAGCCAATGACAACATCCGCGCCCATTTCGCCAGCAGGCTTGAGTAGCGCTGACGCGAGTAGGTCCGTCGCCACCGTCACTAAAGTCTTATTGGCTTGCGCTGCAGCAATAATATCGGTTAGGTCGTGTACTTGGCCTGTTGTACCTGGGTATTGAACCAAAGCGCCAAATACGTCTTGCTCCGCTAGAGAATCTAGTGAACCAATGACGACATCAAAACCAATGAACTCTGCTCGGGTTTTGACGACTTCAATGGTTTGTGGGTGCACATCATCGGCGACAAAGAAGGTTTTGCTTTTGCTTTTTCCAGCACGCTTACAAAGCGTCATCGCTTCCGCTGCGGCTGTTGCTTCATCCAGTAGAGAAGCGTTCGCAATTTCCATACCCGTCAGGTCCATGACCATTTGTTGGTAGTTCAGCAGCGCTTCTAGGCGGCCTTGAGAAATCTCAGGCTGATAAGGCGTGTACGCCGTGTACCAACCGGGGTTTTCTAATACATTTCGCAGAATAACGTTAGGAGTAAAGGTGTTGTAGTAACCTTGACCGATAAATGAACGTTTGATTTGGTTCAGATTCGCGAACTTTTTCATTTCAACCAGCATGTCGGACTCGCTCATAGGTGCGGCCAGAGTCATGGGTTGTTCTAGGCGGATCTGTGCTGGAACGGTTTCTGTGATGAGGGCATCAAGATTTTGGACGTTGATGGCATCCAGCATTTTTTGTTGGTCTGATTTATTCGGACCGTTATGGCGAGCAACAAACTCGTTTTGTGTGCTTAGCGTGTTAAGTAATTCAGTCATGGTTCCTTTACCTTCTCAAAGATCCTCTGCGAGACCCTTAAAAAACAAGCTGCCCAAAATTGGGCAGCTTTGATTCGTGCTTGGCTTACTCGTCTTCGATAGACGCAAGATAGTCTTCAGCGCTCTTAAGATTGTCCAGTTCAGATGCATCAGCCATCTTCACTTTAACAATCCAACCGCCTTCATAAGATTCTTCGTTAATAAGCTCAGGGCTGTCTTCAAGCTCTTCGTTGATTTCTACAATTTCACCAGTGATTGGCGCGTAGATATCAGATGCTGCTTTCACAGACTCGACAAGAGAAAAGCTCTCACCGGCTTCAATTTCGTCTTCGACTTCTGGTAAGTCAACAAATACCACATCGCCCAGCATTTCTTGGGCGTGCTCTGAAATTCCGATAGTCACGGTGCCGTCACCGTTATCACGAACCCACTCATGGCTGTCAGAAAACTTCAAAGTGTTATCCATTGCTATATCTCCAAATATTTAAGGATGTTTATTCTTTATTGGTACAGTGGGAAGCGAGCGCACAAGGCTTTCACTTCTTTTTTAATGCGTTGCTCAACGTCTGGGTTGCCCTCGGGGGATTCAACCAAGCCATCCAGAACGTCACCAATCCACTCTCCGATGAGTTTAAATTCTTCAGTGCCGAAACCACGTGTGGTTCCAGCTGGTGTTCCTAAACGAATACCAGAAGTAATCATAGGCTTTTCGGTATCGAATGGGATGCCATTTTTATTACAGGTAATGCCAGCACGCTCAAGCGCTTCTTCTGCTTTGTTGCCTTTAAGGCCTTTTGGTCTTAGGTCAACCAGCATCAGGTGAGTGTCGGTGCCGCCCGTTACGATGTCGCAACCGCGAGTTTGCAATACTTCAGCAAGAACTTTTGCGTTCGCGATCACTGAATCAATATAAGTACTAAATTGTGGCCCTAATGCTTCACCAAACGCGACCGCTTTTGCGGCGATAACGTGCATGAGAGGACCACCTTGTAAACCCGGAAATACCGCAGAGTTTATTTTTTTGATGATGTCTTCGTGGTTAGTAAGAATCATGCCACCACGTGGGCCACGTAATGTTTTATGAGTCGTTGTTGTAACAACATGGGCGTGTGGCAGCGGGCTAGGGTGTGCACCTGTCGCGATGAGACCTGCGATATGTGCCATATCGACCATTAAGATGGCGTCTACTTCATCGGCAATCGCGCGGAATTTAGCAAAATCGATGGTGCGTGGGATAGCAGAACCGCCCGCGATGATCATTTTGGGTTTGTGCTCGATGGCCAGTTCGCGAACGGCGTCATAATCGATTTCAAGCGTGGTTTTGTCTACACCATATTGAACGGCATTGAACCATTTACCAGACAAAGCTGGGCGAGCTCCGTGGGTTAGGTGACCACCAGCATCTAGTGACATGCCCATAATGGTATCGCCAGGTTGCAGCAGCGCCAGTTTCACCGCGCCATTAGCTTGTGCGCCAGAGTGAGGTTGAACGTTTGCGTATTCACACTTAAAAAGAGATTTAGCGCGTTCGATAGCAATAGCTTCAACGGTGTCGACATGTTCACAGCCACCATAGTATCGGCGATTTGGATACCCTTCGGCGTATTTGTTTGTTAGACAAGTCCCTTGGGCTTGCATGACCGCTTTGGAAACAATGTTCTCAGAAGCAATAAGCTCAATTTGTTCATTTTGGCGAGTAAATTCGGCTTGAATGCCAGTGAAAACGGCGTCGTCAGTCGCTGAAAGATTGGTTGAGAAAAAGTTTTCTAAGCTATGGCTTTGGTAGCCTTTTAGGTACTGAGCAGTCATGGCAGTTTACCTTCCGTTATTTGTTCAATATGACGTTTATTCAATATGACGATTATTCAAACTATCTGTTATGTAGAGCTCGTAATGTGGTGCTCTTTTACGATTGAATAACGTTTGTCTTTGTACTGCGTGAACAAAATAACTTGTTCAAAAAGGCAGCGTGAATAGGTCCCAATGACTAGGACTAAATCATTCAGTTAAGGTGGGATTGAGCCACTTCACTGATTGCGTCAATGCATCTCTTCATCTAACAAGTCGGTAACATACCTCGCGGGGCGTGAACAATCAATCAAAAATTTCCTATAGGAAACACAGTTTCCAGTTTTGTTAACCAGCGCACGCTTTATTTTTGACCATGACCTTTAATGAATAAGTCGCTTCATGCAACAATGTGGACAGGATAAAGGAAGCGACTATTTAGAGGGATAATATGTCTGAAGACATCTATGATGAGTACCCATCGTTGACGCTAGCGAAAGACGCAGCGGATGAACATATTGAACCGCTTAAGCTAGGTGAACGATTAAAAGATATTCGAGCAAAAATGGGGCTGACATTGGAAGAGGCCAGTCAACGAACAGGCTTGGCACGCTCTACATTGAGCAAGATAGAAAATGAACAGATCTCTCCAACGTTTCAAGCGATGCAGAAGTTAGCGACAGGCCTGCAAATAGATATGCCACAACTCTTTGAACCACCAAAGAAAAAAGTGGCGACTGGCCGCCGAGACCTGACTAAGCAAGGGGAGGGGAAACCTCACCCAACGCCAACTTATGAACATGAGTTGCTTGCGACGCAGCTTTCTAATAAAAAAATGATGCCGTTTAAAAGCACAGTCCGAGCGCGTGCTTTTGAAGAATATAGTGATTGGGTTCGTCATGATGGAGAAGAGTTTTTACTCATCCTTTCAGGCACCGTACGCTTCTTTTCTGAGTTCTATGAGCCGAGTAGAAATGAACGCGGGTGACAGTGTGTATTATGACGCCAATATGGGGCATATGCTGATTTCTGTCAGCGACGATGATGCGCATATTTTGTGGGTGACGGCGAAATAGTCAGCAAACAGGTAGGTTTCTTATAATAAAGGCAAACGTTTGCTTTTGTGGCTAAATGCACATAAATCCCATCAAATAGGGCAAAAAAAACGTGAAACAGGCGGCTTTGTTCGCTTTTTGTTTTGTGATTGATTTGTTAAATGTCACATTTCTATCTGTTCGAATGTTGTTAATGATGAAAAATTGGCGCATTCTTGTTTATTATAGGAAACAAGGTTTCTGGCAGGTGTATTTTTAATCATTGAGTTTATTAATGATACATGGCAAGAAACGCTCTAAAGCAAATTAATGGGCTCTAGCGACGAAAGCGTTAGAGCTAATAAAGATGACGTGAAAGTTAAACAACGGCTGATTACAGCTCACGGAGAATAAAATGGCACAAGAACAAGTGACTCAAGATCTACTGACGACACCTTTACACGCTCTTCATGTTGAAGTTGGCGCTAAAATGGTTCCATTCGCTGGTTACGATATGCCAGTACAGTATCCTTTGGGTGTAAAAAAAGAGCATTTACATTGTCGTGATGCTGCTGGCCTTTTTGATGTGTCGCATATGGGTCAATTGCGTTTACACGGTGAGAATGCCGCGAAGATTCTTGAGTCATTAGTTCCTGTTGATATCATTGATTTGCCTGTCGGTAAGCAGCGTTATGCTTTCTTTACTAACGAGCAAGGCGGCATTATGGACGACCTGATGGTGGCGAACCTTGGCGATCATCTGTTTGTTGTTGTGAATGCAGCATGTAAAGAGCAAGACATTACTCATATCGAAGCACACCTTACGGATGGCGTTGAGATGGAAGTGATTCAAGACCGAGCATTATTGGCGATTCAAGGACCCAAAGCGGCGCAAGTTTTAGCGCGTTTGGCACCGGAAGTTGCCGATATGCTGTTTATGGATGTAAGAACCGTTAATTTGCTGGGCGCAGACTGCATTGTGTCGCGCAGTGGTTATACCTGTGAAGATGGTTACGAAATTTCTGTTCCGGCGGAGCAAGCAGAGGCACTAGCTCGCAAGCTTACTGCTGAAGAAGACGTGGAATGGATTGGCCTTGGTGCTCGTGATTCACTGAGACTTGAGTGCGGCTTGTGTTTATATGGCCATGATCTTGATACGACAACGACGCCAGTAGAAGCAAGCTTACTGTGGGGTATCCAAAAAGTACGTCGCGCCGATGGTGAGCGCGCTGGTGGCTTCCCAGGTGCGGATATCATTCTAGATCAAATAGAAACGAAAGCGGTTAGCCGTAAGCGTGTTGGTTTGGTTGGGCAAACTAAAGCGCCTGTTCGTGAAGGCGCAGTATTATTTGATGCAGATGACAATGAAATTGGTGTTGTCACCAGTGGAACTGCGGGGCCGACCGCAGGTAAGCTTGGTTTCTATGGGCTATGTGAAAACAGAGTTTATGGCAGTGGGTACGGAAGTCTTTGCAGAAGTGCGTGGCAAAAAGCTAGCAATGACCGTTGAGAAAATGCCGTTTGTGCCTCAGCGTTATTATCGTGGTTAGTCAGTATCCTGAATAGAAAGTACCGTGGATAACAAGTGCCGCTGACAGTCAGTGGTTATTTTGAAGACACCGCATTATGCGGTGTTTTTTTATGGCTATAAATACGTAAAAATGAACACTATCGGCACTTTAATTGATAGGGGTTTGAGTCATAGTGTGCATATTGAGACTTGGCTCGCGATGGAGTTTTTGGCATTTGCATAGCATCGCTTTGGGTGATATCAATTTATCAAAGTACATGTAATACGATAGTCAACAAGGAGTAACTATTTCGTGGCTAAAATCTTCAGTAAGTTGTCTTTAGTTCCTATTTTGCTCTCAACGTTAGCCTTAAATGTGGCTGCTGACGAGACCATTCACTCATCAGTGGCAGTTTCGCCATATATAGTCAATGGTTCGTTTGCAAATGTGAGTGATTATCCCTCATTTGTTAGCTTGTTTTTTGATATTAGGGAATATTATGACTTCTATATAGAGACACCATATTGTGGGGGGACATTACTTAATGAGCAGTATGTACTTACAGCTGCTCACTGTATTTATGGTGATGCGGAGGCACAACTTTTTACTATGGTTACGCCCATGTTGCAGTATGAAAGTGACTATATGTATATGTACACAGAAAAAAAGAGTGGTAGCGATCTATCACCCTTCGGATTATCGAAACGATATTTATCAGTTGTTACCCAATGATATCGCAATATTAAAGCTTGACTCAGCACTCAGCAATGGTAAGGCGCTTGTTCTTCCTGAGGATGAAAGTTACCGCAGCGGTGGTAATGTATTTACTGCGGTTGGTCACGGTAATACTAAGTCATATTTCGATGGTACTCAGTGGTTACAAAAGGTTGATCTGAATTGGGTCGCTAACGATGTCTGCGCGGGAGAATTTATTGACGGAAGTTACCTAGAAAGCTTCCATCTTTGTTTTACTGGTGATTATTCTGTCGCAAATGACTTACTTGCTGGGACCTGTCAAGGCGATTCTGGCGGTCCGATTTATTGGGATAATAACGGTATACAGACTCAAGTAGGTATTACCAGTTTTGGTCCTGCCAAATGTGGCGATACTGAGCGAGGTGTCACTTCGGTATTTACCGAAGTTGCCGATTACTCTGATTGGATAACGGATGTCTTGAATGGACAAGTAGTACCGACTTACGTATCGACAGATGAAAAGAGAAGGGCATATTTGATTAGCCAAGGGCTTGATATTAGCCCGAATGGTAGTAGTGCATCCAGTGGCTCTGGTGGTGGAGCTATGTCTCTATTTGCGTTGTTGATGCTCACACTTTTTGGCTGGAAGAGAGAGCGTAGCGTTAAGCCAAGTCACATTTGATTCTTTTTTTTATATCGACCTCGTAGCGCACTGTGGCTACGGGGTACTTTGTTTTCTATTCTAAATATAAGCGCGTAGCCAGCAGCCACACCGCTTAGATACCATTCTTAAAAATGATACTTGCTCAGTAAGTTCTGTTAAACGGGCTTAGAGAGGGTTTTCTCCATCCTTTTCAGCTTTTTTCTTTCTATACTGTTAATGAAAACACAACAAACTATCCAATTTGTGATGTGTATATTTGTATAGAGGGGGCTTTATATGGCAAGGATGTTGAAAAGGCACACTCGCAGGATAACTCTGAAAGCACTGCTATCTGTTTGTGCATTCGGTGTGTTTCCTATTCATGCTGCCGATGTTGATATCGCTCCTATGATTGTCAATGGTGAGAATGCCAACGTGGCGGATTACCCCTCCTACGTTGGTCTATATATCGATTCTACGGAGTATGATGGTCGCTACTCGGGCGGGGCCTATTGTGGCGGGACGCTACTCGACTCGGATCATGTCCTCACCGCTGCTCATTGTATTCAAGGCGATCTTGCGGCTGGCCTATTTACCACGGTGCTGCCAATGTTAGAAAATGAGAGCAACTTTCTCAATTCAGATCGAAGACGCGTGGTTGAAGTGTATATTCACCCAAGCTTTTCAAATAATATTACCGCTCTGCTGCCTGATGACGTGGCAGTGCTTAAATTAGAAACGTCAACGTCTTCTGGCACTGCTGCGACGCTCGCCTCTTCTGACCGTTACCGCTCTTCAAGCTATACTTTTACCGCCGTCGGACATGGTAACGTACGTTCCAATGTTGAAGGAACAAACATCTTGCAGCGAGCGAATTTGGTGTGGGTCAATAATTCAGTGTGTGGAGCCAACTTCAGAAATGGTGGAAATTTGACGGATAAGCAAGTGTGTTTCACTGGCGCAGTCAGTCCATCGACAGGCTTAAAAGCGGGTACATGCCAAGGGGATTCCGGTGGACCAATTTATTGGGATGATGGCGGCGTACAAACTCAAGTCGGCATCACGAGTTTTGGCCCATCCACCTGCGGTGACAGCAGTTCGGCGGTGACGGCAGTGTATACTGAAATCAGCGACTATCGTAGTTGGATCACCAGTGTGCTGAATGGTTTTGAATCACCATATTACGTGTCGAATGATCTCGCAAGACAAGATTATATCGCTCAGTATGGTCGAGTGGTGTATACCGGAGGTACGTTTGCGTCTGGTGGTTCATCAGACGGTGGGGGTAGTGTTCATTGGCTCTGGATCTGGCTATTAACGGGCGTTGCTGTGATAAGAAAAGTGAAGCCTTAAATAGTGACCAGCGTTGTGATTTTAACGTGTGGTGACGTTAATGTTATGCCTCATTGGCATTAAAAACGAAAAGGCGCTGTTAATGCAGCGCCTTTTTATCGAGACATGTTAACTCAAGTGGGAGTGTGCTCAATTAAGCGCCAGCAACTTGCGCGGCTTCTGCACGACGCTTCAAGAACGCGTAAGTAAAGCCTGTGACTGCAGTACCAGCGGCGATAGCAACTAAATACATCAGTACAGGAGAAATTGCACCAGGAATAAGTAGTACGAACAGACCACCGTGTGGTGCCATCAGTTTTGCGCCTACTAGCATAGATAGTGCACCCGTTAGCGCGCCACCAGCCATACATGAAGGGATCACACGCATTGGATCTTTCGCTGCAAATGGAATGGCGCCTTCAGAAATAAAGCACATGCCCAATACGAAAGAGGCTTTGCCTGCTTCACGTTCGCCTGCTTCAAATTTATCCTTAGCAAGGAAAGTGGCAAGGCCCATACCCAGCGCCGGAACCATACCAGCGGCCATGATAGCGGCCATAGGAGCATAAGTTTGAGAAGCCAGTAGACCAACACCAAAGGTATACGCTGCTTTGTTGACTGGGCCACCAAGGTCGAAACACATCATACAACCCAAAATAACACCTAGCAGAACCGCATTCGCAGAGCCCATGTTATTTAGGAAATCCGTCATTGCCGACATAATGCCAGCCACAGGACCACCCACGATGTATACCATCACAAGACCAGTAAATAAGCTGGCAATAAACGGAATGATCAAGATCGGCTTGAGCGCTTCCATTGATTGTGGCAACTGGACTTTATCGGCAATAAGCTTGGCTGAATAACCCGCTAGGAAACCTACCACGATACCACCTAAGAAGCCAGCACCAGTCGAGCTTGCTAGCATGCCGCCAATCAGACCGGGTGCAAGACCTGGACGGTCAGCAATGGAAAAGGCAATGAAACCAGCAAGAACAGGAATCATTAGTGCAAACGCGCTGCCACCACCTATGGTCATAAGCGCGGCAGGTAGAGACCCTTCTTCTTTAAAGGCTTCAATACCAAATACGAACGAAAGGGCGATAATCAAACCACCAGCAACCACTACAGGAAGCATGTGAGATACACTTGGTCATTAGGTGCTTATAAACGCCTTTTTTCTCTTCGGTTGCGGGTGCTTGATTATTTCCACCTGTGTGAGCATAAGGAGAGGCTTCAGAAAATGCCTTGTTGATCTCTTGTTCGGTTTTTTTCAATGCAAGACCTGTGCTGGTCTTGTACATGTTTTTACCGTTAAAACGATCCAGAGGCACTTCAATGTCGGCTGCGATGATAACAAGATCAGCATCGGCGATATCTTGATCCGTTAGCTGATTTTTTGCGCCTACTGATCCGCGTGTTTCCACTTTAATTTGATGACCAAGGCGTTTTGCTTCGTTTTCCAGTGCTTCTGCTGCCATGAACGTATGCGCGACACCAGTCGGGCAAGCCGTGATAGCGACAATTTTTTTCGTGGTAGCCAGACTGTCGTTATTCACAGGCTCGGTAGACGAAATGGTGAGTACGGCTTCTTGGCTTAATGGTTGAGCATCACTGATCGCTTTGCTTAAAAACGCTTTAGGGTCACTCGTGCACTCAGAAATACTGGCTTGATAAACACGTTTACCAATTAGACGCTGCGTATCAACGGGCGCGTTTGCTGCAATGATAATAGCGTCAGACTCTGCGATTTGTGCCTCAGTTAATACTTGAGTCTCAACAACACTAGAGTGGCATTCAACGCGGGCATCGTGGCCGAGTGCTTTGGCGGCCTGATCAAGTAATCCGGCGGCAATAATACTGTTTGCTACCCCGCTAGGGCAGGCGGTAATAATTGAAATTTTCATAGGTTCGACCTTTATGTCCATTTTGTCGTGTTAAATCAGAGTCATCAATACAGATGCTTAACGATTTAGCGCTTGTGACTGTATTTGTTTTTGTAGGGATACAACGTCTTCTTTACTTGGCACACCAACGCCAACCTGACCAACGGCCAGAGCGGAAAGGGCAGTAGCAAAGGAGAGTAATTCTAGTTTTGGCATGGCTTGCATGTGACCCCAGCAGAGCCCCGCAACCAAAGTATCGCCAGCACCTACGGTGCTAACTACGTGCATTTTGGGCGGCTTAGCTTGAAGCCATTGATTATCGTGTAACCATAGAACGCCCTCTGCACCCATCGAGACAACGATATTGTCGATGCCTTTATCTGAAAGCGTTTCTGCCGCTTCCAAGCATTGTTCTTGAGTGGTGAGTTCACGCCCGACAAATTGCGAGAGTTCTTCGTCATTGGGTTTTATTAACCAAGGCTTAGAATCTAGACCTTGGGTTAAGGCATCGCGGCTGCTATCAAACAGAACACGTTTGCCGTTGTTTTGTAGTTGTTCGATCCACTTCGCACACTGTTCTGCGCTAATTCCACGAGGTAAGCTACCTAAGCAAAGACAAAGTAATCATGAGTGAGCATCAATTGTTCTAGCGTCGCTTCAAACTGAGTGATGGCTTGTGCGTCCACCAGTACACCAGGAAAATTGATATCATTGACGTCACCGTTACTTTCAACAAGTTTGACGTTAATTCGTGTGGAACCCGAAACACGGATGAATTCATCTTTGGCGTTGAGTTCATCAAACAGCTGGCAAAACAGCTCTTGATTATCTGTCCCTAGAAAGCCCGTAACAGTGACGTCTGCGCCTAAGTCGGATAATACTTTGGCAACGTTTACCCCTTTACCAGCGGCGTGCAGGGAACCTTCGTTCACTAAGCTGACCGAACCTTGATTGAGCTTGTCTAAGCTGCTTGGTGAGATCCAATGCTGGGTTGAGGGTAATCGTGACGACTTTATTTGTTAGTGAGGTATCTAATTGAGTGTTCATAATCAATCCTTACCCTTCACCAAGACCTGAGTTGATGGCTTTGCCAATCGCCTCTAGTGCTTGCTGTGCATCTGCGCCGTCCGCGCTAAATTGCAACTCATGACCGTGCTTAACTCCCAGAGCAATCACTTTCATTAGGCTTTTTGCGTTGACCACTTTACCGTCGCCATTTAGATTGGATACTTGAATGGTGGAGTCAAACTTCTTCGCTTCAGCAACTAACATTGCGCCTGGGCGAGCATGTAAACCATGAGCATTTTTGATTTTGAACACCGCTACGTTATCGTTTTGCGTTTCAGCTGTGGCGGTTTGTTCACCCGTAAAGAAAGCCAAAAGTTGTTCTGTGGAAAGTGACAACAGTTTGCTTTGCTCTTGCTTAAATACGAGTTCAGTAATTTTACTAAGCATGGCTTCGTGAGCGTTGTTGCACGCAGCGAAAGCAATCAACGCTTGGACTGGCGTGCCATCAAGTTCACATTGGTTGATGGTTGAGACAAAAGCCATCCCTGTGCGGGTAACGGCTTTGTCGCTGCTGACAAGCCACAAACCGTTACCAAGGTGAGTAGGAGACTTGGTCACAAGGTCCGCAACAAACTCCGCGCCAGTACCTCCGGTGTTTTTAAGTAAACCACCCGCAACGGCAGCCATTTGAAGCATGTCACTTGCAGGGAAATTAAGTTGGATCAATGAAGCATCAAAATCGGCTTCAAGTTGCACTTCGCCATTCAATAGCGCCATGATCTCTTGTTCGGTTTTTGCTTGTTTCAGTTTTTTCTCAACGCCGTCGGCTGACAGCACTTTAGTGAGTTGTTTCAAAATGCCCAAGTGTTCATCTGATTTAGCCGCAATACCAATGGCGATATAAGCGATATTGCCATTGCCCCAATCCACACCGTTAGGGAAGTGATGCACGGCAACGCCCGTCATTTTCACAAGATCACGGGTATCTGTCGTGCCGTGAGGGATCGCAATGCCATTACCTAGAAAGGTAGAGTTCTGACCTTCACGATTCAGCATACCGTCGACGTAACCTTCTTGAACGAGCCCTTTTGCCGTTAGGTCGGCTGCGATTACTTTAATGGCGTTCAGTTTGTCGTTTGACGATTGATTAAGTTTAATGTTGTCGCTGTTTAATTGAAGCATGTTCGCTTACCCATGTTATTCTTGTTTTTGAACCGATTCAGTTAATGACTGACATAAAACTGAATCGATTCAGCAAAATTTCAAAAAAATTCAGCAAACCAAATTTTGTGTGTTGGCTTTGCTGTAGCGATGTCCTATCGACGATGTATCACTATAAATATAGGCCAGTTTTCAAAAGTGTGAACTTTGCTGAATCCTTTCAGCTTTTATACTGAACCGATTCAGCATATAATTCAACTTGTCAGTATGGTTGGAATTCATTTATATGATCCATCGCACAGAAAGGATCGAGATATGACTTTGGATGAAATAGCAAAGCTTGCCGGGGTATCAAAGACCACAGCAAGTTATGTGATTAACGGGAAAGCACAGAAATATCGGATTTCTGAAAAAACCCAAAAAAAGGTGATGGCAGTCGTCGAGGCCCATAATTATCGCCCCGATCACGCAGCCTCGTCGCTGCGGGCAGGACATAGCCGTTCATTTGGTCTTATTATCCCGGATCTTGAAAACTCCAGTTACGCGAGAATTGCTAAGCTCCTAGAGCAAAACTCTCGGAAGGCGGGATTCCAAATTTTAATTGGTTGCTCAGATGATGATCCAGAAACGGAAAAACGGGTCGCAGAGGCATTAGTGTCGCGTCGAATTGATGCGTTATTCGTTGCCAGTGCCATCACTGAAGCCAGTGACCACTATCTTCCAATTCAGCAACGGGGGACGCTTAGTTATTGCGATAGATCGCTCGTTAGATGATGAGCATTTTAGTTGCGTGATCAGTGAAGACTTTGGTGCTGCGTTTAATTTGACGTCTTCAGTATTGGATGAAACGACCACCAGTATAGGGTTAATTGGTGCACTACCTTCACTCAACATCTCTCGTGAACGTCAGTTAGGTTTTGAAGCCGCGGCTAAATTGGTGACAACACATTCTGTGGTGGCTTATGGTGAGCACTTTAATCGTGAAGAAGGTAAACGTTTGTTGGAAAAGTGGCTCGACGCTGACCAACTACCAGACTCGATTGTGACAATGTCGTACACTTTGCTTGAGGGCGTTTTGGATGTTTTCTTAGAAAGGCCCGAGCTGATGAGCAAAGTGAAGTTGGCGACCTTTGGTGATAATCGACTATTGGATTTCCTTCCTTTCAAAGTCAATTCCTCTCCGCAACAGTTTGACCTTATTTGTGATAGCGCGATGGAACTAGCCTTGAATGCTGCGGCTAAGCGCTACAACCCTGGTATTGAGTTGATTCCGAGAACGATGACGATACGTCACACTTCGGATTAATTGGCCTATTGAATCAGTCTCGAAGGGCGGCATGTCCTGACATAAAAAACAGCGTAGCGGTTTGCTTAACCTTTACGCTGTCTATTTATTTGCTGCATCGAAAAGAGTATTTGGTCCGCCGAAAAGATTACTGCTGAGCGCAGTTGATGTCACCTAGCGCTGTGCAGATCTGTTTTTCTTGTTTCGCCTCTGCTTCCATTTTGTTGCCAATTTCTTGATTGTTACGGTTCTCATTGGGTGCCGCGCATCCCGCTAAAATAGCCGCTAACCCTAATGCACATACCACTGCGAATTTAGAACGCATAACGAACTCCTTGTTAATTATTGTTACATAAACTTATCATCTTTATTTCGGTGGTTATAGTGATTAATTATATAGCCGCACTGATTGCTCATTAATTGACTGAGTTATAGGGTGAATATCACGGTAACGAGGCATTTTCGCACAGAACACGATATACCATAATGCTTATGTTCCTTACCCGATACTCTGTCGGCTTACCTATGAATACAAAATATGAGGTTTCCCTTTTCTTATTGGTTCGAAATTCGTAATGTTATGACTCAACAGGGAATAATAAGAGAATCCACACCACCAATGTCAGCTCAAAAAATGTCAGCTCAAAAAGCCACCATCTATGACGTCGCCAAACGGGCAGGCGTGTCAGCAAGCACTGTTTCACGCTATCTAAACCGTACGTCTTTTATCGCGAAAGACAAAGTAGATGCCATCGAGTTGGCGATATTTGAAACGGGGTTTAAGCATAAATCTCGTAAAGGCGAGCCAGATACGAAAAGGAATATGACGATAGGTGTGATTGTCCCATCATTTGATGCGCCATACGTCAGCCGGATTTTACTTGGTATGGATGAGCAGATGCACAAGCACAGTTATGACCTTATTATCGAGACCACGAATTGGGACATCGCTCGAGAGCGCAGTGAGCTGAATGATCTGGTCAGCCGCCAGGTAGATGGTGTGATTATTATTGGTGGTGAATTGGTTGAGAGTGAAATCGCTCAGGTGACCGCAGACATACGCGGCGACTTCTGATGTGTCGCAGTGGCTCTGGATTGCTGCCTATGATTAACGTTGATAATGAAATTGGCGCGTATCTTGCCACGAATCATCTGTTGCAACTAGGGCATAGCAAAATTTTTCATGCTATGGGCGCGAGAGGTAATATTGAAACAGAGCAGCGATTAGCAGGCTTTAAAAGGGCAATGACAGCGGCTGGGTTGCCAAGTGGCGAGCCCACATGGATTTCAGCGAATTTCGAACCAGACGAAGCGTGTCAGAGAACGATTGAAAAAATTGAATCTGGTGCTGAGTTCACCGCCGTGTTTGCCGCAAATGATCTCTCTGCATTTGGTGTTATTCAAGCCTTGCACCGAAAGGGGTTACGTGTGCCTGAGGATGTGTCAGTTATCGGTTTTGATGACTTGCCTATCGGCGACTTTTATATCCCAAGGTTGTCGACGATGCGTCAGCCGTTTGCACAGATGGGCGAGATCGCGATTCGTTATCTGTTGGATCTTATCAGTGGTAATAGGCCGGACTATGACATTCCCCCCGTGTCGATTGTGGTTCGAGACAGCACGAGTAGCATTGCGCTAAGCTAAGCTAAGCTAAGCTAAGCTAAGTTAAGTTAAGTTAAGTTAAGTTAAACTAAGCTAAGTTAAGCTAATTACTAATGGTCATTAATTAGCTAAATCAAGATGTACAGAATGTTGTGCGCAAATATTGGCCATGTGAATGTTCATACTTAAAGGTTTATTAGTAAGTTTCATGGTAAATAACTGATAAGTAATGATATAAATGAAGCTGGATAGATAAGTTTCATAGCATCTGAAGGTATTGTGGAATGTTTCTGAGTTTTGCTACCTACCCTGAGAGGGGCGTATACCCTGTGATTTAGGTCACGAATGAGTCTCTCGTTCGCTTATATCATCACGGAACATTTTGAGTTCAGTGCACCTTCACCTCTAACGCCTCTGCGAGAGCGTGCATTGGCATCTTATTTATACCTCCGGTATCACATCCTTAGGACATTTCAAATGACAACAATCACGCCGTATTTCTCAGACTGGCCTACCATCAACTCTTCTATTAAAAAAGATCCTACGATTGAGAAGGAAATTGTCCGTATTGTTGCTTTGATGACGGCAGAAGAAAAACTGGGTCAGATGATACAACCTGATCTTCGAGGCGTCACACCTGAAGAAGCGAAACAATATAAACTTGGCTCTATCCTAAATGGAGGCGGCGCGTGGCCAAATGAGAATAAACGCTCTTTAGCGCAAGATTGGGCGGATAAAGCCGATGAATTTTGGCACGCAACGGAAGAGGCATTCGCAGACCGACCATTTCGCATACCATTTATGTGGGCAACAGATGCCGTGCACGGTCATAATAATGCGTATAGCGCGACGGTATTTCCCCATAATATTGGACTTGGCGCGGCGCGAGATCCTGAATTAATTCGTCGAATCGGAAAAATTACCGCATTGGAAGTCGCGGCAACGGGCTTAGATTGGACATTCGCTCCGACCGTAGCGACACCTAGAGATCTTCGCTGGGGCAGAGTATATGAAGGCTATTCTGAAGATCCTGAGATCACTTACGCTTACGCGTCACAAATGGTGATTGGCTTACAAGGTGACCAGAATGAACTGAAAAGTGAGTATAAAGTCATCTCTAATGTAAAACATTGGGTAGGGGATGGCGGAACTCAGGCCGGAGTCGATCGTGGGGTGAACGCCTACTCCGAAGATCTGCTGCGTAACATTCATGCAATGGGCTATTTCAGTGGCTTAGAGGCTGGGGCACAAGTGGTTATGTCGTCATTTAACACTTGGGAAAATCCGGCTAACTATGATCATTCTCCACACAGTGATATCACTGGAGAGGGTGATGCATACAACTATAAAATTCATGGCAGCAAGTATCTTTTAAACGATGTACTTAAAGACAAAATGGGCTTTGACGGATTGATTGTGACCGATTGGCATGGTCATGCGGAAATTAATAAATGCACAGACGGTAACGCTACGTATGCGATTAATGCTGGTAACGACATTTTAATGGTACCGGTTCATGAACACTGGATTGAAGTGTATCGCTCGGCATTAGCGGATATTCACTCTGGCGTTATCTCAATGGCACGTATTGATGACGCCGTAACGCGGATTTTGAGAGTGAAAATGAGAGCAGGATTATGGACGAAACCCGCGCCTAGTCAGCGCGTGCTTGCTGGTAACCAAAGTTTGCTGGGTGCACGGGCACACCGAGAGGTGGCTCGTGAAGCCGTACGTAAATCTTTAGTGTTATTGAAAAATAAGAATCAAATACTGCCACTGAGTAACAATCAGAAAGTGCTGATAACAGGCAGCGCCGCCGATGATCTTCAAAAACAATCGGGTGGTTGGAATCTGACGTGGCAGGGTGATGAAAACACGTTAGAAGACTTTCCTGGAGCGACGACACTGAAAATGGCGTTAGTGGCTGAACTCGGAGAGCATAATGTCACGTTTGACCCAGCGCTCAAAGAAGAAGTAAAGCCAGGTGATATCGCGATTGTGGTGATTGGTGAAGATCCCTACGCGGAAATGATGGGCGATATTAAAGCGTGGCAAACCCTAGAATTCGCCCAGTTGAAGCGCAGTTATCGCAAAGATGTTGAGAAAATACATCGCTTACATGCAGCGGGCGCCAAAGTTATTACGGTGTTCTACAGTGGTCGTCCTTTGTATCTTAACGAAGAAATAGCGATGTCTGACGCATTCGTTGCTGCTTGGCTTCCTGGTAGTGAAGGCGAGGGCATTACCGATGTATTGGTCGGGGATGAAGAGAGACGCCCACGTTATGACTTCCAAGGTAAGCTGTCTTATAGCTGGCCAAATAAAAAACAGAGTGCGACCGTGAATCGAATTCCTCCGCACATCCCCAATTACCAAGTATCAGAGCATGAGCAAGATCCTCATGGGGAGCATGCGCCATTGTTTAAGTATGGTTACGGGTTGAATTATTCCTCGTTATTACAGCAGCGCGATCTGGATCAGCTTGATCTCGATACGAGTGATGGTTCCTCTGAAGGCAGTGTACCTCCGGCAATAGAGTTGTATGGTGTTCGCTCAACGATTGGTGATTTTCAGTTACTTGTTGCCCAAGCACCCGGTGAAAATGGAGTTGAAGTGTCTCGGAATAATCCAATGAGCTTTGCATCGATCGAGACTAAACCCTATAACTACCAGCAACAGCAAGATGCAGTAAGCCTTCAATTCAAAGCGGCTGGCGCGTCAGTGTTCATTGCAACAACGGATGGGGAAACCGAAGACTTCAGTCGTTTTGCACATTCAAAAGGTGGTTTGAGTTTTGACGTTAAGGTTAGCGAGTGCCCAGTCGGTAGCGTGTATGTAGCAGTGCAATATCGACAAGAACATGGCTTAGTGGCGAGTGTTGTGAAAATTGATATTACGGAGCAACTGCAAACTCTTGATGAGTTTGTGACCGTCACGGTTTCAAGCGAAGAATTTATTAACAACGGGGTGGAATTAAGCCAACTTGATACGCCATTTATGTTGTTAGCCGACACACGATTTGCGATGGTATTAGCGAACATCCGCTGGTGGAATGCGCCTTAGTTTGTTGAAAAACGCACTCAGTCTATTAAAAGCGATATTCGATTAAAAGCGTTAGCCTATTAGGTTAACTGGGCTAATGAAAAAAGGGGGATTCATTGAGAATCCCCCCTTTTTGTGATCTGGGTTGTTGATGAATGCTAGCTATCGACTTTAATGACCAGAGTTAGCTTCTTATCATCGGGCTTAGATTCTTATCATCGCGCTTAGCTTCGAGTGCGTCGCTTTAATCGGCAACCGTTGGTTTTGACGCCAATACGTACAGTAACTCAAGAGCAATAGTCGCCCCGGCTAATGCAGTAAGATCGCTCTGGTCGTACGGAGGCGATACTTCAACCACATCCATGCCAACTACGTTCATACCTAGGCTAAACCACGGATAATTTTCAACACTTTATCAGAGTTAAGGCCACCACAAACTGGGGTGCCGGTACCCGGAGCAAAGGCGGGATCTAAGCAATCAATATCAAACGTGATATAAACCGGTTTATCACCTGTGATGGCTTTAATCTGCGCCACGATTTCTTCGACACTCATATCATTAGCTTGCATGGCATTAATGACGTTGAAACCATGATCGTCGTAGTCATATTCCGTGCGAATCCCAACCTGAACCGAGTGCTTCGGTGAGATCAGGCCTTCTTTTGGCGCATGATAAAACATCGTCCCGTGATCGTAGCTGCTGCCATTCGCATAAGTATCGGTATGAGCGTCAAAATGAATCAACGCCATTTCACCGTGGTGTTTTGCATAAGCACGTAAAATTGGCAGCGTAATGAAGTGATCACCACCAAGTGCGAGCATGGTTTTGCCATTTTTTAAGATGTCGCTTGTCGCGGCTTCTAAACGATACGTAAAATCTTCAGCATCACCACAGTCAAAAACCAGATCACCTGAGTCGATGACTTTGAGTTTATCAAATACGTTAAATGTCCAAGGGAACTTTTTCCCTTCCCACGCAAGATTGACAGACGCACGTCGGATAGCATCTGGGCCTAAACGCGCGCCGGGACGGCCAGAGGTCGCCATGTCGAGTGGTACACCTAGAACCACCACATCAGCGTCGGTTCCAATCGGGTTTCTCACGTAAGGACGGCGGACAAATGTCATCGCATTCGAATACAGAGAATAATCAGTTTTTGTAAACAAATCATTCATTTATAAATCCTCTAGATAGGTATAATCGGATTAGGCCATACTCTAACTCTTCTAAAATAAGCGCTTGCTCGTCAGTATGAATATGACGCTCAACCAGTTCTCTATAGTTACTACGAATAGCATCAACGTCAATGTGCACATAACGCATCATGTCTTCCACCGTATCACCAAGATCGATGGTTGCGAAATCAATATCACCACTATCTGTGACATTCACCACTGCACTGTGTGTATCACCAAATAAATTGTGCATGTCGCCCAAAATTTCTTGGTAAGCGCCAACAAGGAAGAAGCCCATTAAGTAGGGTTGATCCTTGTTCCATGCAGGAAGCCAGTAATGTGGATTCAATACCTTGCCCATCAACATACTGCTCAATGGTACCGTCTGAATCACAAGTAATATCAAGCATAATGGCTCGAGTTTGGTCTTCTCTGTCTAAACCAGATAATGGAAGAACAGGGAATACCTGCTCAATACCCCATGCATCGGGTAATGATTGGAACAGCGAGAAATTCACAAAGAACTTATCGGCCAATCGCTCGTTCAATTCGTCAAGAATTGGACGGTGGAAACGGTTTTTGTTGTCCATCTGACGATGCAATTCGCCATAAATGGTTAAGCTCAATTGCTCTACCCATGCTCTTTGGTGCAAATCCACCACACCTGTTGCGAACAGGGTTTGAGCTTCTGATAGATCGCTTTGCGTATCGTTATAAATTTCGATCAACGCACGAGCATCGGTTCCCGATTTTAGGTTTTGCCAGTTCTGCCACATGTTTTGCAGTAAAATCGGCGCTTCCTCAGACGGCGCATCCACTTGCTCGCTGGCATAGCTTTCAGTACCAATAACATTGGTGATAAGCACAGCGTGATGCGCGGTTAATGAACGGCCAGATTCTGAAATGATCACTAAGCGCTTTTTCGTCATACAGCGCACAGACGTCACCTACCGTGCTAACAATGTTACGAGCATATTCAGCCAGCCCGTAGTTCATAGAGCTGCTTGATTGGCTGCGAGTACCATCGTAATCAACCGCTAGGCCACCACCTACATCAAAGTAGGCAATCGGCACAGACATTTTACGCAACTCGCAGTAAAAGCGAGCCGATTCGTTCACACCATTACGTACGTCACGAATATTCGCCATTTGCGAGCCCAAGTGGAAATGCACAAGTTGCAGCATATCCAATTGATCTTCTTGCTTTAGGCGCTCAACGACTTGTAGCACTTGCGAAGCGGACAAACCAAATTTAGATTTATCACCGCCACTTGATTGCCATTTTCCTGCACCTTGAGACGCTAAGCGAATACGTAAGCCAATGCGTGGCTTAACATTGAGGCTACGGGCCTCTCTTAATACCGTATCAAGCTCTGACAGCTTTTCTAACACGATAAAGACTTTGTGCCCTAGCTTCTCACCAATGAGTGCCAAACGAATGTACTCACGGTCTTTATAGCCGTTACAGACGATGACAGAGCTTGCACGTTGCGCCATTGCAAGCACGGCAAGTAGTTCGGGTTTGCTGTAGGCTTCTAGGCCGAGCTGCTTAGTTTCTGCTTCAGCTTGGCTTGCTAGGATTTGCTCAACCACATCTTTTTGTTGGTTTACTTTAATTGGGTAAACCAGCAAGTAATCATTTTGATAACCGTAATCATTAATTGCTTGGTTAAAAGCGTCACAGATACCGTGGACACGTTGGTGAATAATTTGCGGAAAGCGCACCAACGCCGGAAGTGTGAGACCTTTATCTTCCAAAGCCTGAGCGATACGAGTTAAGGGAATATGATGTTGAGCATCTTGACGTGGTGAGACGTAAACGTCGCCATCATCATTGATACCGAAGAAGTTTTGGCTCCAATGTTGCACATTGTAGTTAGCACGAACATGGTCAAGTTTGGAAGTGTTAGTCACGGCTTATATTACCAAAGCAATAGGTTTTACTAATCTTTCTCGATTGGATAATGAATATTAGCGTTAACCTGAAAAATTACACCCCGTGATTGTCGTCCTTGATGGTCACGAAACACCTCTTAGCAGGGCAA
Source organism: Vibrio sp. GJ43-1 (assembly GCF_055808835.1). NCBI lineage: Bacteria > Pseudomonadati > Pseudomonadota > Gammaproteobacteria > Vibrionales > Vibrionaceae > Vibrio > Vibrio sp. GJ43-1. Next base: position 1,029,063 of record NZ_CM147885.1, read on the forward strand.
AGTTGTGGAGAAAACGCCCTCTAGAGTCGGACGCATTAACGGATAAAAAGGCGCCTGAGTCTAATGAAAGATTTTTATCGATTCGATAGAGAATTATTGTCGTGAGAGGGGGCTGGTATGTCCTTGATTATGCGTTGGTTGATGAGGTCTTTGAACGTCTGATATGGGGGGCTTCCAAACGATGGAAGTTGGAGAGATTAAGCGAGTGTAATTGGCTAACCACTTGTTTTTAATGGGTTAGTGGTTGTTTTGCTAACGAGCGGGTATAAAAAAGGCCTCGATTACTCGAAGCCTAGAAATTTTTAGCGCGCTGTTATTGAGGAACAACGTTAGTCGCTTGTGGGCCTTTTTGACCTTGTTCAACTTCGAAAGTGACCGCTTGGCCTTCTTTTAGAGTTTTGAATCCGTCACCAGAAATAGCACGGAAGTGAACGAATACGTCTGCTCCGCCATTTTCTTGCTCGATGAATCCGTAACCCTTTTCTTCATTGAACCATTTTACTTTGCCAGTACTTGTGTTAGACATTTTTTGTCCCTTACCTTTCAGATTAAAACGCTCGCCTTGCGGCTGTCTTGCTTAGTGGTTCTGTTTATTTAATCGAGGCGTAAATGGATAAAACGAATGACAAATACTCGCATATGGAACTATCTGACAATACAACTCGCACTCTTTTTACTCTTACGTTAAATAACTCTGAACACCAGAGCAAAATTAGTTTAGCACAGCAATTGGGCGATTAAATGAAATTCTCATGACGACGAGCACAAAACAGGGCAACAATTATACAATTGTTGCCCTGGGTAGAAGCCGATATGAAGGGGGATGTCCTTCGGGCTAGCGCTTAAATGTGACGTCTTCAACCGCATCTAAGTGAATCTGCGTTTGTGCAGGTTTCGTTGTGGCAATAATCTCACCCTTGCGGATTGAGTAACTGACTAGGTACTTGGCGTCGAACGGCATCAAATCCATTGTCGGCAGGCAGAAGCAATAAGCTTCCGTCTTTACCCAAGTCTAATCCATGCGTGGCCTGGATATTGAGGGTCTTAGCTGAATTGGTACTGATCAAATCCAACGATTGATTGATTTGATCATAACCCATGACTTGGCAGACATGCAGGCCCATGTGCAGTACTTGTAGCATGTTTGCTGTACCTAATGGATACCAAGGGTCAAAGACATCATCATGACCAAAGCAGACGTTAATATCAGCAGCAAGCATTTCTTTTACGCGTGTGACACCACGACGTTTCGGGTAGTCATCAAAACGACCTTGCAGGTGAATGTTCACCAACGGGTTAGCAACAAAGCTGATACCCGACATTTTTAAAAGACGGAATAGGCGTGAAGCATACGCACCATTGTATGAATGCATGGCTGTGGTGTGGCTGGCTGTGACCTTGTCACCCATTTCATATTTGTGTGCCAGTGCCGCGAGTGTTTCAACAAAGCGTGACTGCTCGTCGTCAATCTCATCACAGTGGACGTCAATCAAGCAATTGTACTTGTTGGCAAGCTCAAATACGTAGTGCAGTGATTCGATACCGTATTCGCGCGTGAATTCGAAGTGTGGAATCGCACCAATCACATCTGCGCCAAGCTGAACCGCTTGTTCGAGTAGTGCTTTACCGTTGGGATAAGACAAAATGCCTTCTTGTGGGAACGCAACGATTTGAATGTCGACCCACGGTTTCATTTCTTCGCGTACTTCCACCATAGCTTTAAGCGCAATGAGTGTTGGATCAGAGACATCAACGTGGGTACGAACATGTTGGACACCATTGGCGATTTGCCATTTTAGCGTCTGCTTAGCGCGCTTTTTAACGTCTTCAATAGACAGTAATGCTTTACGCTCTGACCAGCGCTCAATGCCTTCAAATAGTGTTCCAGAAATGTTCCAACTCGGCTCTCCAGCCGTTTGCGTGGTATCTAAATGGATATGAGGTTCACAAAATGGTGCGACGGCCATGTGTCCGTCAGCATTGATGACGCGATCAGCCTGCATTGGTTGTGAGCCTGCGGCCTCGATTGCCGTGAACACGCCGTTTTCAACAAGAATGTCAAAGCGACCTTCTCGTTGATCAATCGCGGTATTTTGAATGAGTAGAGATGACATAACTGGCACTTCCTAATTATTGAGTATCAGCGCTAGCAAGTGCTGCACTGTTTTTATTGAGCATTGGGTTTAATACAAGATAGCTCAAAGCACCACCGAGTACGGCATTCACTGGAACCACACCTGGTAAGAAGTGTCCTGCCGCTACACCCAACGCGACCGCAATAATACCTGCCCAGTTCACCGTTTGGAATTGAGTAGTTTCAAAATGCTGATACTTTTTACGATTCGCAATGAAATCCGCAATGATAACGCCGCCGATAGGAGGAATCGCAATGGATAGGAACGTCAACCAACCAACAAAGTTGTTGTATAACCACAGTGCGCAGAGTGTGCCTACGACACCGTTAGCCATAGAGATGTATTTGCTTGGCAGTCCCGTTACATTGGAGAAACCTAAACCAGACGCGTAAAGCGCGTTATCGTTGGTGGTCCAAATGTTCAAACCAAGCACAATGATAGCAGGCAGTAGTAAGCCCTGTGCAATCATCACTTCAGAAATATCAGATTGACCCGTTACTGCCGCACCAGCTGCGCCGAAGATAAACATCAGTGAGTTACCAATAAAAAAGGCCGTCATGGTAATAAACACCGCGCCTTTTGGTTTCTTACCAAAACGAACGAAATCGGCAGTGAGCGTACCTGCGCTGACAAAGGAACCAACGACCATCGCAAGTGCGACTGAAAAGTCTATGGGTTCGGATGGTTGTATTTTTTGTAGCTCGGCGACACCGCCAACGCTATCAACCGCTGTGAATACAGAGTAACCACCGAGTATAGCAATAGCAGGCACCGCGATAGTAGAAAGTACCATCAAGGCAGAAATGCCAAAGTAAACAGTCGCCGTCATTAGTAGGCCACTGACGATAATTAGCGTATTGGTATCAATGCCTGTGGCTTTTTGTACTGGAATAGCAAACATCGCCACGCCAACACCAAACCAGCCTACTTGAGTGCCGCCAAGTAAAATTGATGGAAGCCATGAGCCTTTAGAACCAAAAGAGAAACGAGCAAGAAGGTGTGTAGAGAGGCCAGTAGAAGAGCCGATGTAACCAAGAAAAGAAGTATAGATGCCGAGGATTAAGTTGCCGATGAGAACCGCGAGGAAGAAGTCATTAAAAGAGAGTCCGGTACCGAGGGAACCACCTGTCCACATACTTGCGGAAAAAAATGTCAGTCCCAGCATCACCATAGTGAGTGACGCTACCCCTTTCCTAGCCGATGTGGGAACCGGTCCAAGACTGTAGTTATTATCCGCAGCCATTTTTTACCTCTCGTTAAATCAAAATACTTAAGTCAAATTCCTTACGGAATGCCTGCTTATTTCGCGCAAACGGCGTGCATTATGGAGATGTAACTTTTAGAGTCAAGTAGAGTTTTTGAGCGAAGAATACAATAAATATGGCTTTATGATATTTTTGTTATTTAAAACAATTCATTAGTATTCTCATGAGTCATTAAAAAACTATTCAATTTGTTTACTTTATGATGTTTTTATCTAAAGCAAAGGATTGCTAGTGAGATTGAGTGGTGGAATGGTCATTTCTATTGTTATGCTTGTAGAGGCATAGGTGCGATATGATTGATCTAGCGAGCGATTTCTATGTTGATATGTTTGAACAAGCGCGCTGATCTAACTTAACGTCATTTGTCCTAGTAACAAAAAAGGCACCTTGTTGGAACAATAAGGTGCCTGATAATACGAATGACGATTATTAGTTCAGCTTAGTCCATGCTGATGTCCAATGGCTGCCCACACCCGGTTCATACTGCGTTGCAGTGGGTGACCACTGAATACAGTAGCCTGAATATGGGAAAGGTTTACATTGATAAATCTGACCATCCGTCGCTAATACCTTCGTCCCTTCTGTGTATTGAGACAAGCTATTTGGGAAAACGAAATCGTAATCGCCAGGCTCAGTTGCATCGACTAACATGAAATCACGCGTTGTTTGATCAATCAGGTTATCATTTTCATCTTTTACGCGAGTCACAAGCATGTGATGCCCCGGCTCGGATTTAGACAATAGCAGGCTGACATTTTTTGATTCACCATCTGCTAGTGTAACCTTCTGGTTAGCAAGCGATTCTTGGCCGTGGTTGTAGACGTCCATTTCAACTTTAACGTTACCCGTTGCCGAGATGACCAGTGCGAGCTCTACGGGGGAATCCGATAGAATATATTCTGGTTGTAGTCCAGAAATGTCGACACCAATCACAGGTGGAGGCGTTACGATGTCATAGCCAATTTCCACGCGCTCTAAAGCACTATTTTCAGCGACATACAGAGGGTTTGCTCCGTAAATAGGCGTGGCATTTCCCTGACTGTCCATGGAGCCCGCTTTAATATCGGTGCGATCGCTATTGATTTTAGTCGCAAGAGCATGAGCCCATTGATTAGCTTGGCCTTGGTCAGCGCTTTCAATCGTAATGCTGGTGGAAAGGTGTGGTAACTCGCCATTGTTATCAAACACACGAGTATAGACAGAATCACCAGTATTAAGATCCATTGTCGGGTTGATGCTACCAGCTGGTGTCCAACCCGGAATACCAGGGTTTTCGCCACTAAACTCGACATCAATAACATTGTAGAAAGCGGCAGCGGTATCGCCCACATCCCAGACAGCAAGAATGACTTGATAACCACTACGTTCCGGCACTTGGCATTGGTGTGACATCAGTTTAGGTGGTTTTTCCATATTACCGTTAACGACACAGAAAGGAGTCAAATCCAACGAGTCGCGAGTGAGTGCTTGATTAGGGTTCCAATCTGGCTTCGTAATATAGTATTTCCAGTCCCTAGTGACGTGGTTTGCGGTAAACGTCCATTCAAAATTTTGCATCCCAGAGGTAATAGGGCGTTTGACCCAGCGGTCAGCTGTTTGTTCGTTGAGTGGGGAAAATTGAGTGAGCCCAGCGCTAGCAATTTGCCCATCTACAGGCCCGCCTTGAGGAAAACCTTCAGGTCCTTCAATACTTTGTGGTTCCCACTGTACTGAACCACAACCCGTATTTTTTTCACCCGTGCTGGCGGGGAATTTACATAATGTCCCCCTGGCTTCCGCAATACCATTTTCAATGGCTGATACATAGCCATGGCTAAAAACCTGTGGGCTCATTGCAAGCCCGATAGCAACCACTGGTAAAAGAACTTTTGAATTCTTCATACTATTCCCTTCTCTTATAATTTTAACGGTACATCTCTTGTAAATGGTTTGGACGTACTGCTGCGCGGATCTTTACTTTCGTTACGTTCGCACGTGCAAACGTTAGCCAGTAATTTAGCGTCATAAAATAAGTGAGGCGAATGGGTTGCGTGTTTTATGGAATTAATTTCTACATTTTCGCTTTTATATCCAAAAAATCACATTGACAAGATGATTATTCTAAATGTTTGTACTATGAATGGAGTTAATATTGATATTATCACTTACTGAGAAAGGTACTGCTGGCGAAGCTAGAACTTAGCATCGCCAGTGAAAGGGGTTTTAGTCTGCGTGTCGCGTTAAACTAATGTCTCTATTCCGTAGTCGCTGCCATAGTTTTCAACGACAAAATCGATGTCTTTGTCACCACGGCCAGACAAGTTAAGCAATATCGATCCTTTTTCACCTAGTTGAGCTAGCTTAATAGCATAGGCCACCGCATGAGCGGACTCGATGGCTGGGATGATGCCTTCTAGTCGAGATAGTTCAAAGAATGCATCGATGGCTTCTTGATCGTTGATGTGGCCATAATTCACTCGCCCAGAATCTTTTAGGTAGGCATGTTGTGGCCCAACCGACGGATAATCTAACCCACTTGCAACGGAGTAAACTTCTTGCGGTTCGCCGTTTTTGTCCGTCAGCATATAAGACTTGAAACCGTGCATGACTCCAGGCTCACCGAGTGTCAGCGTGGCCGCATGCTCACCAACGGAATGCAAATCGCGACCGGATGGTTCAACACCATAGATGGCGACTTGGTCGTCTTCTAAGAAGGCGCTAAAGAGTCCCATGGCGTTAGACCCACCTCCAACGCAGGCAACAAGATTGTTAGGTAAGGTATTGGTCATCTCTTGAAACTGGATACGAGCCTCGTTACCAATAATGGATTGGAAATCGCGAACCATCGCAGGGAAGGGGTGGGGGCCAACCACGGAACCAATTGCGTAGAGTTGAGTGTGTGGATCTGATAAATAAGCTTCAAATGCGGCATCTACCGCCTCTTTTAATGTTTTACGACCATGAGTGGCGGGGATGACGTTTGCTCCTAAAATACGCATCCGTACCACATTTGGGTGCTCTTTAGCGATATCCACTTCGCCCATATAAATATCACACTCAAGTCCGACTAATGCAGCTGCCGTCGCCAAGGCAACACCATGTTGTCCTGCGCCTGTTTCTGCAATCAGTTTCTTCTTACCCAGCTTTTTGGCGATTAAGGCTTCGCCCAAACAATGGTTGATCTTGTGAGCGCCAGTGTGGTTCAAATCTTCACGCTTTAAGTAAATATCAGCGCCGTATTTCTGTGAGAGATTTTGAGCATGGAAAATAGGACTTGGGCGACCAACAAAATGCTTATAAAGGCGGGCCAACTCGGCCTTGAAAGCCGGATCTTGGCGACATTCATCGTAGGCTGCACTAATCTCATCCATAATTTCTTGAAGCTGAGGTGGAATAAAACTTCCCCCATATTCGCCGAAATACCCGTCTTTATTTGGCATTTTGTGCTCAAAAGTATTTTCCATGATCGTTATCTCATCGGTTGTGAACGTTAGCTTGTTATAACGCAAATGAATGCATGTACACATGGATTCATTGCAAACTTGTGATTACTCACAATAGAAAATCGCGAGCGAGGAAGGGCGATGTGCTGAGAAATGTGGTGTCGCTAATATGCTCGGTGACACTCGAGGTATTGATTGACCTTGTTAAACGAGTTGCTTTTAACCGCTACGCTAACAGAAACTCTTTAAAGTGGATGGCGACGGCTGACGCCGTAGCAGGTGGCTGATAATAAACATTTAAGCTCCAAACACTGGTATCAAAATCCTCCAAAATGGGGATGATTTCGCCACGCTTAATGTAATCGTCGACCAAAAATAATGGCAAGTAGGCAATACCTGCCCCGTTTAATGTTGCCTGCAACAATAGGTCGCTATCGTTGACCTCAAGTGACTTAGGCACCTTTACTATCTGGCATTCATTATTTTGATGAAACACCCAGTCATTGCTGCCAGTCAGGGTGGTGGCAAATAGACATTGGTGGTTGGTTAACTCACAAGGAGCGGCGGGGGTCATATGTTTTGTCAGGTAGTCCGGTGAAGCGACAACGACAAATGGACTTTGCATGATTTCGCGGCGTACCAAATGCAGATCGCGCTCTCGGTAACCCTGATAGGAGGCATTGGCGCTGATGGTGATATCACTGTCAGCAGCATGATCGAGCGCCCAAGGGGTGATGTTGAGATTGAACGTCACGTTCGGGTTAGACGTTAAGTATTGGCTTATTTTTTCCATTAAGAAATGGTTAGCAAAGACGGGTGTGCAGATAATATCGATATGGCCTTTATCGTATTGTTGATAATCTTGCATGCTACGCACCACGGCTTCCGAACGATCGACAATAATGGAAAAATCGTCGAAGAGTTTTTGACCCGCGGGTGTGGGTTTCAACAGGCGGTTATTACGTCGATATAGGGGCAAGCCAAACTTTTGCTCCAGCTCTTGTAACCATCGGCTTCCTGCGGAAACGGAGATATTCAGTTTTCGGGCCGCCGCTGAGATCGAACCTGTGCGTACGACATAAATAAAGAACGCCATTTTATCTAACATAGATTCTACCGCGGCTTATAGTGAAAAAGAAAACAGGCTATTCACTCAAATAGCCTGTTATTACGATGGTTGTGTGATTTATACAGTTGCTTCAGTTGTCTTAACTGGCGCTTTTTTGCCTAACTTTTTAGCCATGACCTTTTCCATATCTTCAAGGCTAACCCCTTTAGTTTCAGGGACATATTTAACAACAATCACCATACAAATCAGTGACAATGCTGCGAATACCCAGAAAGCAAAGGCGCCATTGAAGTTCTCTTTTAGATACGGGTTTTCATTGAGCATAGGGAAGCTTTGAGTGACGATGAATCCCGTAAACCACTGAGCACCAACCGCGATAGCCATCGCTCGTGAACGAATGCTGTTCGGGAATATTTCAGAAATCATGGTCCAGCATGCGCAGCCCCACGACGTCGCATAAGCCACCACATACAAACACAAGGCAAATAAAGCAGCGTAGCCTTCTGTTCCGGTGTAGAGGACATAGCCCACAATCGTCATGCCCAATGCACAGCCAAGCGTGCCGTATTTCATTAGTGGTAAGCGACCAACTTTATCGATTAAGTACATACCTAGTGCGTTACCAAGAATGAAAACAATGCCGACAAACGTTGTTTGGAATAACGCGTTTTCAGTACCACCCGCGATAGGTTTTAGAATTTCAGGTGTATAGTACATGATGACGTTAATACCAGTCAGTTGTTGCGCGGCGGCAACAAAGGTACCAATGACTAAAATTGAAAATAGAAGCGGTGAGCGTAGGCTGATTTTGCTGTTTTTTGATGCGTTTGCTGGCACTAATGATTTTTGAATATCAAGAATAACACGGTCAGCATGTTCAGGGTTTGATATACGGGAAAGGGTTTCTTTTGCTTTACCAAGTTGGCCCTTCAATACAAGCCAGCGTGGCGATTCTGGAATCATGATCAGTAAGCAACCAAATAATGCTGCAGGCAATACCTCTGATGCCAACATCCAGCGCCAACCGACATCAACCAGCCAAGCTTCAGACATGCCTTTGGCGATTAGGTAGTTAACGTAGAAGACGCCGGCTTGACCAATCACAGCAGATTGTTGGAACATACTGACCGCACGTCCTCGAAAATCTTTAGGCGCGACTTCCGACATATACATTGGAGAAACCACACAAGCGATGCCAACTGCCACGCCGCCCACGATTCTTAATAATACATAGATGGTAAAAGTGGGAGCAATGGCAGAACCAATGGCGGATATAATGAATAGTACCGCTGATAAGAATAATGCGCTTCGACGTCCATATTTAAGAGCAACGGTCCCCGCTGATACCGCGCCAATGATACTGCCCAGAACAACACTTGATACGGCCCAGCCAGTCTGCGCTGGTGTTAAACCGAAATAATCTCTAATGGGTCCAATAGCACCTGATATTACGGCGGTATCGTAGCCGAGCAAGATCCCTCCTAATGCGGCGATACAACAAATTCTAACGATATAGGCGATATTGTGTTTATGAGACTGTGTCTCAGAGTTAGGTGACATTACATGCTCCTTTGTATGAGACCCGGCACTAACTTAACCATCAAATAAGGCAGTGTGGGCAGCTATCCGATCAACCAATGAATGTAGGGTAAGCGTATCGGATTCAATAAGTCGCCAGCGAATATAATAATAATTGTAAATACGTTTGATAAATATTTTTCATATTGGCGACGAGGTAAATCATAAAGCCTCAGGCTAAATAGGGCTATAAATTAAATGACCCATTGTTTTATAATGTTAACTCGATCAACATATGGAAAATATTTATCGAATGTCATGGTGGTGTTAAGTTGTTGATTTAATCCAATATATTGCAAGTGTGATCTGTGCCACTTTTCCCCTTTAGCCCGCGAAAACCCTAGCTTTTTTCAACTTTCATTTAAATTTTCCATTAATTCATTTCGAGTGAAAAATATTTTTCATGTTGTGTTTTTTAGATTATATTGGTCCCCAGTGAAGCAAACTGGTGCGGTCAACCTTTCTATCACATACGCATTTGCAGTGATTAGAAAATAACGGACCTCATTACATTTAACTTATAAAAACATTTTTGGAGTACGAACATGAGCAAAGTTCAATATGGAATTAGTCCTTTAACTTGGACAAACGATGATATGCCAGAGCTTGGTGGCGAAATCCCGTTGGAGACATGTTTGAGTGAAATGTCGGAATCTGGCTTTACTGGCACAGAGCTAGGGACAAAATACCCAAGAGAGCCAGAAGTTCTTATTCCACTGCTTAAAAACCACAATTTAGTGCTGGCGTCTGGTTGGTTCAGTGGCAATTTAATGACATTAACCGCCGAAGAAGAAATTGCAGAAATGCAAGGTCACATCCTCCTACTTAAAGCGGCTGGCTGTAAAGCGATGGTTTACGGTGAAGTGAGCAATACGGTTCATGGTGATATTACTAAGCCATTGTCATCTCGCGTTATTTTAACGGATGACGAGTGGAAAACGTACGCGGACAAATTGACAACGGTCGCTGACTACCTATTAAACAAGCACGATATCAAACTGTCTTTCCACCACCACGTGGGCACGATTGTTGAGACAGAAGAAGACATCAACCGCTTGATGGAACTGACGGGTGATTCTGTGTACCTCACTTTGGATACTGGTCACATCACGTACGGTGGTGGTAATCCAGTCAATATTATTGAGCGCTGGGGTCACCGTATTGGTCATATGCACTTTAAAGATCTGCGTATTGAAGTGATGAATGCGGCGCGTGATGCAGACAAATCATTCCTAAATGCAGTGCTTGATGGCGTGTTTACCGTTCCAGGTACCGAGCGATGTGAATTATGACGACGTGTTTGCGGCGCTTAAAGCTCGTAACTACGAAGGCTGGTTATTAGTCGAAGCCGAGCAAGACCCGGCTAAAGCACATCCACTAACGTTTGCAAAAACCGCGTACGAGAACATCACAGGCTACGCGAATAAATACGGCTTGTAATAAAAAATGGCTTATTGAAGGGGAACCCAACAATAAGCCCAAAAGTCGACATATATGGAATACGCAATTGGCACGGCAATGTACCAATTGCGTGTAAGAAATATCGAGGAAGAAGATGAAAACTGTACGCCTAACTGTTGCTGAAGCCCTAGCGAAATACCTTGCAGCGCAGAAAATTGTAGTCGATGGAAAAGAAGAGCAACTGTTTGGTGCTGCCTTTGCCATTTTTGGTCACGGCAATGTGACATGTTTTGGTCAGCAGCTTAAGAATATCGAAGAACAAATCCCGACGTGGCGTGGTCAAAACGAGCAATCCATGGCGACCGCGGCCATTGCTTATGCAAAAGCGAATAAACGCCAACGTATTGGCATCGCGACGAGCTCAATTGGACCTGGTGCAACGAACATGGTCACTGCAGCGGGTATTGCTCATACTAACCGTCTGCCTCTCTTACTTATTTCGGGTGATGCTTACGTTAGTCGTCTACCAGACCCTGTGCTTCAGCAACCAGAAAACTTTGAAGATCCATCGGTCACCTCTAACGACGCGTTCAAACCTCTTACTCGTTATTGGGATCGTGTGTTGTCGCCTTCACAGCTGATGCATACGCTACCTCAAGCGCTAGATACCATGCTTGACCCAGCAACTTGTGGTCCAGTTTTCCTTGGCTTGCCTCAAGATGTCCAAGGCATGGCTTATGATTTCCCAGAAGTCTTTTTTGCTGAAAAATGTCACCGAATCCGTCGCCCTGAGCCGGAAATGATTGTGCTTGAAGAAGCGAAAGCGATTCTAACTCAAGCGAAAAAACCACTGATTATTTCTGGTGGTGGGGTGCATTACTCATTGGCGACCGATGAACTTGCGGCATTTGCTGCTAAGCACAATATTCCAGTGGTGGAAACCATTGCTGGTCGCGCCACTATGCTGCAAGACAACCCGTTGAATGCTGGGCCTATTGGTGTGACAGGTTCTAATTCTGCCAACCATATGGCGAATGAAGCCGACGTGGTGGTTGCCATTGGTACGCGTTTACAAGACTTCACCACTGGTTCTTGGAGCGTATTTAAAAACCCAGATATGCAACTTATTAGCATCAACGTGGCTAAATTTGATGCGATTAAACACCGTTCACACCCAGTGTTGGGTGATGCACAAACCTGTATGAACAAGCTTTCAGGCCTGTTGGCGGACTGGCGCTCAAGTGACGAGTGGGCTGCGAAAGCCAAAGCAGAAGCGGATGAGTGGAAAGCGTTGGTTCACCGCCGCACCCACCCACAAGACGGTGAATTACTGGCGGGTACCTCTTCTTATGCTGAGGTAATTGGCAAACTTAATCACAGTATGGAAGAGGGTGACACCGTTCTGACTGCCGCTGGTGGCTTACCCGCCGAGCTCTCGATGAACTGGCAAAACTACCAAATTGGTAAATTTGATATCGACTTTGGTTATTCCTGCATGGGCTACGAAATTGCGGGTGGCTGGGGCGCTAAAATTGCCAACCCTGATAATGATGTCGTGGTTCTTGTCGGTGATGGTTCATACCTAATCCAAAACTCGGACATTTACTCGTCAGTGCTAACTGGGCACAAAATGATTGTCGTAGTGTGTGACAACGGTGGTTTCGCCGTTATCAACAAACTACAAAACAACACGGGCAACGAGTCATTTAATAACTTGCTAGAAGATTGTCGTCGACCAGATGGTGAGTTGGCTCGCGTCGATTTTGCCAAGCACGCTGAAGCACAAGGCGCGATAAGCGAAAAGTTAACCTCAATTACTGAATTTGATGCCGCGTTTGCAAGAGCAAAAGAAGCGGACCGCACTTACGTCATTGTTGTTGATATTGACCCGGTTTCTCCAGCTGCTTGGTCTAAGTGTGACTGTTGGTGGGAAGTTGGGCTTCCTGAAGTGACTCGCAATGAAGAGACCGCCAAGAAAGTGGCCGACTGGGAAGAAGGTCGCGTCAGTCAGCGTCGCGGTGTTTAAAAAGAATATTACAAAATCTCAATAACTTAACCACGATACATCCGTGTGATCGGATGTATCAGGTAACGGAGCAAAATTATGTTTAATGAAGAACGTCGCTTTGAACAACCTCTACGCTGGGCAATGATTGGTGGAGGACGTGGTAGTCAGATTGGTTATTCCCACCGCAATGCTGCGCAGCGTGATGGTTTGTTCAAATTAGTCGCTGGAGCGTTTGATCTTGACGCCGATCGCTGCCGTGACTTTGGTACCAACTTGGGCTTAGCTGGCGATCGTTGCTACGCCAACTATAAAGAAATGTTTGCTGCGGAAGCGCAGCGTGAAGATGGCATTCAGGCGGTGTCTATCGCAACACCAAACTCAACGCACTATGAAATCTGCAAAGCAGCTCTAGAAGCCAATCTTCATGTGGTCTGTGAAAAACCGATCACTTTTACTTCAGAAGAAGCAGAAGAGCTAAAAGTCATCGCCGCTCAAAACAACCGTGTCATTGGTGTGATGTACGGCTACAGCGGTTTCCCTATGGTTCAGCAAGCGCGTGAAATGGTACAGCGTGGTGATTTAGGTGACATTCGCGTCATCAACATGCAATTTGCTCACGGGTTTCACAATGAAGAATATGAACTCAACGATCCAGGTTTGAAATGGCGTGTTAGCCCAGAAGTTTCAGGCCCAACTTATGTGTTAGGTGATATTGGCACCCACGCCTTTTACTTGTGCGAAGTGATGACAGGCTTAGAGGTCGACCGCTTGTCTTGCATGCGTCAAAGCTTCATTAAGTCACGCACGCCGTTAGAAGATAATGCGCACGTCATGATGGAATTTAAAGGCGGCGCGGTCGGGACACTTTGGGCATCAGCGGTGAATGCAGGTTCTATGCACCAACAGAAAATCCGAATCGTCGGCTCAAAAGCGTCGATTGAATGGTGGGATGAGCAGCCCAACCAACTTCGATTAGAAGTCCAAGGTGAGCCGTCGCGCATCTTAGAGCGTGGCATGGGTTACTTGCACCAAGATGCACCAGGTGTGGCAGCGAATCGCGTTGGCGGTGGTCATGCAGAAGGCTATTTTGAGTCTTGGGCGAACCTTTATCACCGTTTTGCACTGGCTTTTGATGCCGCTGATCGTGATGACCAAAATGCCTTGTCTGAGATTTGGTTCCCAGGCATTGACGCTGGTATCGAGGGGGTTCGTTTATGCGAGAAGTGTGTGGAGTCTGCAGACCAAAATGCGGCTTGGGTAGAATACAACTAATAGGGAAACACTATGACTAAGATTGCACTCCCTCAGGATCGCAAGCTCGACGCCATCGTGTTAGGTCGCGCTGGGGTTGACCTTTATGCGCGTGAATTTAATACCGACATGGCCGACATTACCGGTTTCAACAAATTTGTGGGCGGATCAGCAGCAAACATTGCGGTGGCGATTAGCCGCTTGGGCGGTAAAACCGGGTTTATTGGCTGTGTTGCCAATGATGCGTTTGGCGGCTACGTCAAAGGCTACATGCAAGAGCAGGGTATTAACCTTGACGGCATGATGACGGATGACTCGGGTTCTCGTACCTCGGTGGCGTTTACTGAAATGAAGCCCAGTGACTGTACGGTTCTTATCTATCGTAACAACGCCTCTGACCTCACTATCAAGCCAGAGCAAGTGAGTGCGGACTATATTGCCAGCTCAAAAACACTGGTGGTAACGGGTACTGCGCTATCTGAAAGCCCAAGCCGAGAAGCCACGCTTATCGCGATGGAACATGCTCGCAGAAGCGGCACGGTGGTGATTCTTGATGTGGATTATCGTCCTTATTCATGGCGCACCGATGTGGATGCGTCGATTTACTACGGCATTGCCGCAGGTTTGTCTGACATCGTGATTGGTAATCGTGAAGAGTTCGACATGATGGAAACCGTCCTTGCACCAGGCAACAAAGATGATGACCAAACCGCGCAGCGTTTTTTACGTGAAAACACGCAGGTTGTTGTGATCAAAGCGGGCGAGCTGGGCTCTAAAGTGTATTGCAAAGATGGCTATAAATTTGAGCAAGGCATTTTTAGAGTGAAAGCAAACAAACCGTTTGGCTCTGGTGATTCATTTGCAGGTGGACTGATTTGGACCTTGGTGAACGGCGGTGAACTAGAGGACGGTGTTCGTCATGGAACCGCGGCGGCGGCCATTAACGTGAGTGGTACCAGTTGTACAGAAGCCATGCCAACAAAAGAACAGTTGCTCGACTTTGTAGAGAGTAGAGCATAACGCTTTGGGCTTGAACCTTCATTTATCACGAGGGTGTAAGTCAGCCGGGTCGGTATTTTTATAGTAATAAGACACTATGGATTGCAACCATCTCGACCCGGCATTTTTGTCCGTAATGAGTGAAACAATAAAAATTATGTTGAGTGGCGAAGACGACTCAACGATAGAGGAGAAAGAAATATGGGTAAGCATATACCCCCGTTCAACAACCAAAACCAGCCGATTGTCGATGTGAATGATGACGTCACCCCGCTTTGTTATTTTAACCAAGTACGTTTGAGCCAGAGCGAGCAACATATCCATACCGTTGAAGGCTATGAATCTGTGATTGTTCTCGCGGGTGGCACATGTTGTATTACGGTGAGTAATGGCAGCGATGAACCACAGGTGTTTGATAATATTGGTAAACGACGAACCGTTTGGGATGGTGAACCAGAGTCTGTCTATGTTCCTCTGGGCTATACCGCAACTATCGATTGTGTCAGTGAGGACGCGGACGTGATGATTGCAGGCGGTAAATTTGATGCCTCGTTAGAACCGTTTTGTGTACGAGCAGACGAAGTGGAAATGGTTCAGTACGGTTCTGATGACACAAAAACACACCGTAAAATCAAACACGTTTTGGGTCAAAGTAATGCAGATAAACGCGGACGTTTACTCGTAAGCGAGTTGTTTACTGTCGGCGCTGGTGGTTGGTCGGGTTTCCCACCGCATAAACATGACGAAGACCGCATCAAAGAAGATGGCAGCAAAGAAACGCTGTATGAGGAAGTGTACCAATTCCGCTTCAACCCTGACTTTGGTTTTGGCGCTCAGTTCCTTTATGAACATGAAGACGACTTTGGCCCGGTGTACCACGTTCGAACGGGCTCTGTGATTGCGATAGACAAGGGTTATCACCCTAGCGTCGCGGCGCCTGGCTATGAAATGTATTACTTCACTATCATCGTGGGTAAAACCTCGAAGTCTTTAGTTCAACACTTTGACCCTCACCATGAGTATCAGGTTGAGACCATTCCGGGCATCAAGGACATGATAGCCAAGTTTAAATAAGGGGAACGTTATGCTGGTTAATTTAAACGATTTATTGCCTGACGCTGCAGCGTCTAATTACTCGGTACCGTGTTTTAACGTTTTTGGCTTTGAGGATGCGCGCGCCGTTGTGGAAGCGGCGGAAGAAGTGAACAAAGCGGTGATCTTGGCATGTAATAAAGACGTGGTGGATTTTTATGGCGTCGAAACCGCGGCTGCGATGTTTCTGGGTCTCGCCACCAAAAGCACAGTGCCAGTGTGTTTGCATCTAGATCATACTTACGAAGAAGACATCGTGTTTCGAGCGCTAAAAGCGGGTTTTAGTTCTGTTATGTTTGACGGCTCTCAGCTTAGCTTAGAAGAGAATATTGCACGCACTCGTAAGGTCGCGGATGTGGCGCATGCGCTTGGCGCATCGGTAGAGGGTGAAATAGGGTCGGTACCTTATGATGAAGGTAGAGAGCATATTAAAACGATTGATACGAGTCCGGAAGACGCCGCGAGATTCGCCCGCGAAAGTGGTGCCGATTGTGTGGCTATCTCTGTAGGAAATATCCACCGTTTGACGGAGCCAACATGCACCATTGATTTTGGTTTGCTTGACCGGATCGCCGCTGAAGTGCCTATTCCATTAGTGATTCATGGAACCAGTGGAATTCGTGATGAAGATATGGAAAAACTCAAGCACAGCAGGGTTTCAAAGTTCAATATCGGTACCTGCTTGAGGCAGGCTCTTGGCAACAATTTACGTGGTTATATGAATGATGAGCCTGAAAAATTTGACCGTATTTACTTCATGCAAAAAGCGATGCCATACGTGAAAGAAGAAGCAATACGAAACTTTGAGCTTTTATCTTAGAATTAATACCCCAGAGTGCTGAGCCTTGGGGTATTATTGATTTTATAACACCAGAAAAACAGGAAAGATGTAGGGTATGGAAGTTGAAACTACGGAAATTCTTCAAGTGCCTGCTGATTTAGATTCGCTAAAAGAGCTGATCGTAAAGCGTTACGACACGCTTAGCCAACGGTTACAACAAGTGGCAGATTATGTGTTGGCTCAACCAATGATGGTCGCTGTTGAAACGATGGCAACGATTGCGGAACAAGCCAATGTCCCGTTATCGACACTCAGTCGATTTTCCAATGCAATGGGCTTTAGCGGTTTTAGCCACATGCAGGCGTTGTTTCGTGATCAGTATCTAAACAGACCTCGTGATTATAAAGACCGAGTGCGCAAGGCAAGAGACCAAGACACATATCGACCTGAATCACCTACCGCGATCTTCAATGACTATTGTGCGGCGAATGTGGATGCGATAGAAAAACTGCAAGTATCAGTCTCGCCTCATAAATTAGAACGTGCTGTCAGCTTAATGGACCAAGCTGAGACCATTTATATCCAAGGGATGCGCCGAGCGTACCCGGTGGCGTTCTATCTTTGGTATGCGTTGATGAAATCGGATAATAACGTGGTTCTGTTAGATGATCACGGTGGCATGCTAACGCCGATGATACGTAACATGAATGAGAAAGATGTGCTCTTTACAGTGACGTTCGCACCGTATGCGATGGAAACGAGTAACGTGATTGAATGCGCGCACGACAGAGGCGTTCCTATTATTGCTATTGCGGATAATCAGATGATGGCGCACGGCAGTAAAATGGACGTATGTTTTGAGGTAGAGGAGGGCGAAGTGATGGGCTTTCGTTCTTTGAGCTCTTCAATGTATCTTGCTCAGACATTAGCCGTTAGCTTAATGTGCCGAGAAATTAAGTAGCGTGAGGGGGACAATATTTCGCTCACCTCAATATGAAAAAGCCGATGATTCATCGGCTTTTTTTATGCTTTCAATTTATTGAGGATTGGTCGCACTTTTTTCAGATCAGTTAAATAGACGTTTCATGCCGAAAAGCATACTCGTCGCCGTGTCGTAATGGTCGCCTTCCCACAGCTGGTCATTTAAAAATTCCCCAGAGTAGAACCCATCATACCCCGTGCTTTGTATCGCCGCTGTCCATTCTTGTAGAGGGATCTCCCCTTGTCCTATTAGGCAGTTACGCAGTTCTTTTTCATCAACCCAAGGTGCGCCTATATCAGGGCGGTGACCATCCGATATATGGACGTTGTAGATTAGAGATGCGTCAATCTTCGCGATGTCTTCCGGTGTCGCGCCACGACACGCCCAAAAATGCCACGTGTCTAAAACAAAACCAAAATTATCGCGATTTACCGCATCGTGCAGCTGGAAGTAGTGTTTCAATGTTGCAATTGGCGTCCATGCCGCGCCTTCATATTGAAAGCGAATGCCATGTTCTTTACCGATGTCGGCGATGCTCCGAATATTTTGAGCGGTAATTCGGATGTTATCCTCAGTGGATAGTCCAGTAAGCGCTTCGAATGCGTTTAATTGGATGGTTGGTGCGCCAATATCTTTAGCAAACTGACATAGAATTTCGGTGTCTTTGAAAAGCTGCTTTTGCGCAGCGCTGCCTGTGCTCTCGACACTCCCGATAATATCAATAGCGGAAGGAGCGATATTAGCATCTTGTAGGCGAGTTTTTAGCTCTTGGCTAGTGAGGCCAGCGTTGATGTAACGCCATAGTTTCTCTGTGTGAATCTCTAGACCGTCATAGCCAGTCTCTTTGGCTAGACGAATATCGCTAACAATATTGTTGTGCAATGAGCACATTCCATGCAATGCGTAACGCATAAATTATCCTTCTATAGTTATGAGCCGTCATCTTGCTATCCACGTTCGATTTCGTCGGTGGCGTTTAACAGAGTAAACTCTATTTTCAATCGCGTGATAAATATTTTCCAATTCCTTTTTCTCTTTATGTGACTACACATCAGTATTTACATTGAACTAGGCATTGTGTGAGTTTTTTGGTAGGTTTTTAGGGGGTTTTAAGGTAACTTTGTGTGATAATTATTTTTCATCTTGTCGTTGTTGATGCGTATTTTTTGGACTGCGGTTTATTAGTAAGCGTAGGGTTGAAGAGCGAAGACGAGAAATAATAGGCTTCATGGATGCGGTATTCGCATTTATCTTTTTAACGCTTACGTTCAGTAATGACGTACGTGACATGGCAAGGAAATTAGTATGTTTAACATTGCTTTATTTGGTGCGGGCCGTATTGGTAAAGTACACGCCGTCAATATCCATAATCATCCTGACACCAAGCTGTATTCGATAGTAGACCCTTATGTTGAGGGAGCCAATCAACTGGCTCTGCAATATAATGCAAAGATCCAAACAATAGAGGAGGCAATGCTAGACCCAGATGTACATGGGGTGTGTATAGGCTCTGCAACGGATACTCATGCCAATTTTATTGAGCTTGCAGCACAAAATGGTAAAACTATCTTGTGTGAAAAACCGATAGATTTGGAGCTCAGCCGTGTGCGAGATTGTTTGGCAGTGCTGGCGAAAACCCCGGTTTCTATGCTAGTTGGATTCAATCGTCGATTTGATCCGCAATTCAAAAAGCTTAAGTCGCAGTTTGGCGCTGGTGTGATTGGAAAAGCAGAATCATTACTGATTACTTCGCGAGATCCCTCTCCCCCTCCTGCCAACTATGCTAAAGCCTCGGGTGGTATGTTTCGTGATATGAGTATTCATGACCTTGATATGGCTCGTTATATTCTAGGCGAGGATCCTATCGCTATTACCGCTCACGGAAGCTGTATGGTAGACAAAGCAATCGGAGAGGCTGGGGATATTGACACTGCGGTTATTGTCATGAATTTTCCATCAGGTGCTATCGCCACTATTTCAAACAGTCGTCGCTCTGGGTATGGTTATGATCAACGTATGGAACTGCATGGTGAGAAAGGGCTACTACAAGTGGGCAATATGAAAGAAGATCTCGTTCAGCACTGGGGTGAAAGTGGTTGTGTTAGTGCAAAACCACAATACTTCTTTTTAGAGCGATATGAGCAAGCTTACATTGCCGAGTGGGCCCATTTTGTCGATGTTCTAGCAGGAAAAGCAACGCCTATCTGTGATGGCAACGATGGCGAACGCGCCTTGGTACTAGCCGAGGCGGCTTTAGAGTCGATGCAAACAGGTAAAACGGTGCTTCTTTAATTCTTATCGATTTGGCAGCACGTATTTTTCAGGAGTGCTGCCTTGTTTAAATGCGAGCGCGACCGCGATGGACTGCACTAAACATAACGAAGCGGACTGTGAGCGAAAAGCGTCAACCTTCGCCTCTTTCACGACAAAACATACGTCACTGTACTCCGCCAACGGACTGACTAGACTGTCGGTAATCATGATTTGCTTCGCCCCAGCTTTACTTGCTAATTTATTTAGATTGACGGTTTCCTGAGCGTAGGGCGAAAAGCTGATTGAAACCACGGCGTCGTTTGCTCCAACCATACTAAGTTGTTCTTCATACATACCTCCTAATCCATCAATCAGAAATGCTCGGCACTCTAAGTGGCGCAGCGCATAAGTAAAGTAGGAAGCAACACTGAAAGAACGGCGTTGCCCAATGAGATAGATGTTGTCAGCGCTGGCTAAAATGTCGAGTGCTTGCTGAAGCTTTTCGGGCGATGTTTGCTGAGCAAGCTGCAGCATGGCTTGGGAATTTTCGTTAGCAAACTCATGTAAAATGTCCAAGGGTGTTTCTCTAGGGTGATCGTCACTGAGCGCTTTGACTAACTTTGCCCGCTGTGTGTAGCTGGTTGTCTCATCGACCAGGTGTTGACGAAATATTTGTTTCAGTTCATTAAAGCCACTGTAATTAAACGCATTCGCAAAACGGATTAATGTTGATGGGGGAACATCGGCGGCTTTGGCAATAACGGCGACGGTATCGAAGGCAATGCTGTTGGGGTTTTCCAGAACGTAGTGGGCGACTTGCTGCAAGCGTTTGCTTAACTTACTGTGTTGTTGACGAATTTGGCTTTCAAGTTCGCTAAGGTTGCTTGCAGAACCCATAATAAATACCTTTAGAATGTCTACGCCAGACGCAGCTGGCTTGGTGAATGACTATAGTACAGAGCTATTCACCGATGTGAAATAGCGAAAACAGAAATGAAACACTTATTTCATTACTTCATTATTTTTAACTCTAGATTTTGTATTAATTCGGCTTTTTAGCATCAGTCACCTTTCGTCATCGTCATTTTTGGCAACGCCTCCCTTTAGTCACAGTCACCGCTTTAGGTGTCGCGTATTCGTCAACGTGAGCTTGCCATACCGTAATAAAAAAAAGCCACGATAGCAGGACACTTCGTGGCACGGAAAACCTCAGGGGAGGTCCCTACATTCAATCTTCTGTGGTAACGGTGTATCTAGAGTGAGTTGTATGACGGCTATTTGCTTTTCTTCTGGCGCTTCATATCAAAGATAACCGCGACAACAATCACCAAGCCTTTGACGACTTGTTGCCAGTAAGCGGAAACATTGAGTAGGTCGAGACCATTTTGCAGTACACCCATGATCATCGTGCCGACAATCGTGCCTTGAATGGTACCAATTCCGCCAGCGTGCGATACGCCGCCTACCGTTGCTGCCGCAATCGCATCAAGTTCGTACATGTTACCCAATCCAGGTTGCCCGGAGTTAATACGAGCCGTCAGAATTAAGGCTGCAATACTAGCGAGGAAACCTGCATAGACATAGACCAGGATTTTGTATTTTGTCACGTTAATCCCTGACACATAGGCGGCGGTTTCGTTACCACCGATGGCGTAAGCGTATTTGCCAAATCGGGTGTAATTGAGTAACAAATAAGTAAATAGCGCCATGACGAGGAATATCACCACAGGCACTGGAATACCCGCAATGCTACCTTGACCTATCCATTGGTAGGAATCGATTAGGCTACTGATAGGGCGACCGTCTGAATATAAAAGCGCAGCGCCACGAGCGATGATCATCATGCCTAAGGTAGCAATAAATGGTGGGATGCCCGTGTAAGCGATCAGTGCTCCGTTAATTAAGCCACAAAAAGCCCCCACACCGAGCGCGACCAAAATAGGCACAATAACCAGCAGTTCAGGCAAGTTTGGGTACATTCTCATGCCCCAGTCGAGGGTTTGCGCGGTACTGGCTGATACCACGGCTGCTACCGCTAACACCGAACCTGAAGATAAGTCTATCCCGCGGGTGATGATGATGATGGTGACGCCTAACGCAAGTAGACCGATACTGGCCATCTGTGTCATTACATTGAGTAAGTTAGCGACGGTGAGAAAAACCGGCGATAAAATGCTCATGACCACGCACATGGCGACAAAGACGACATAGATGGCGTATTTGGAAATAAAACGAGTTTTGTTGCCAGTTTTCGGTTGATCCGACGTGGCTTGAAGAAGTTTAGCTATCATAACTACTTTCCTTGATAGGTTGGGCTAGCTTGCGGTGCCAATTAAACACGTATTAATTGAACGCTAATGACATGACTTGTTGCTGAGAGGCCTCGTGACCATCCAGTTCGCCTTTGAATTGACCATCATGCATGACGAGAATGCGATCACTCATGCCAATCACTTCTGGTAATTCTGATGAGATCATGACCAGGCTTTTCCCCATGCCTGTGAGCAGACGCATCAGTTTGTAGATCTCGGATTTTGCACCAACGTCGATACCTCGTGTTGGCTCGTCGAGAAACAGAATGTCTGGCTTGGTTAGCATCCAACGAGCCAGCAATACTTTTTGTTGGTTGCCACCGCTTAAATTATCAATGGCTTCAGACATGCCAGGGGTTTTCACTTTGAGTGACGAGCATTGCGTTGAGCAGTCTTTCTGCATTTTTCTGACATCAAGTAAATTACTGACCTTATGGCGGTAAGCGTCAAGGTGAGCAATGGAGGTATTAGCAAAAATATCCAACATCAAATACAGACCAGAATGGCGGCGATCCTCGGTAAGAAAGGCCATCTTGTGGTTGATGGCGTCGGTAGGGGTTTTGATTTCAACGTTGTCACCGTTGATCCAAATTTCGCCTACGTCTTTTTTTCTCACTCCAAACAGCGTTTCAATCAGTTCGGTGCGACCAGAGCCCACCAGTCCGGCTATTCCAAGGATCTCGCCTTCATGAAGCTTGAAGCTGATATCACTGAACTGACCCTCAACAGAGAGGTTTCGTACGTCTAATCTCACTTTGCCTGGTTTAGCCGTGATTGGCGGATAAACGTCACCAAGATCGCGTCCTACCATCATGTGAACGAGTTCGTCGTTGTTAGTGGAAGCCGCTTCACGTTCACCAATGAAATTGCCATCTCGAAAGACGGTGATGTCATCACAAATACGGAAAATCTCATCCATTTTGTGGCTGATATACACCACTGCGACGCCTTGGGATTTGAGTAATTCAATGATCTCGAACAGATGGTCAACTTCTTTGCCCGTTAAAGCAGAAGTGGGTTCATCCATAATGATGATCTTAGAGTGATAGGAAATCGCTTTTGAAATCTCGATCATTTGCATGGTGGCAACGGTAAGTTCACTCATGGGCGTGCGAGGGTCTAAGTGTAAATCCAGCTTTTCCAATAACGTGGTGGTATCACGGTACATCTTGCTATGGTCGATGAGATTGAAAGGCCCCTTAGTGGGCTCTCTACCCAACCAAATGTTTTCAGCAATGCTGCGGTGAAGAATAGGGGACAGTTCCTGATGAATCATCGAAATTCCAGACTCAAGCGCATCTTTAGCGTAGGTGAAGTTGACGGGAGTTCCTTGATAGCGAATGGTGCCATCGTCTCGTTGATATATCCCAAAAAGCACTTTCATTAGGGTGGATTTTCCGGCACCATTTTCGCCCATTAAGGCCATGACGCGCCCCTTTCTTAATGTCAGTTGCACATTATCGAGGGCTTTAACTCCAGGGAAGGATTTAGAAATACCACGCATTTCCAAGAGGGCTTGACTCATAATTACAGCTCCGTTTGAAATGTTCTATGCGCTAGTTCTACTTGAACGGTAAGACAGCACATAGAACATATGAGTAAAGGTGACGTTAACCTTGTTTAGCTTTGAACTCAGCAAGGTTGTCTTTGGTGACAAGCTCGGCAGGTATCCATGTGATTTTTTCACGCGGTTGTTTTTTGATGCCATTGAGTGCTGCGTCGATCGCGCCGCGAGCCTGACCACCGCCGTCTTGGAACACGGTGGCATCCAGTGCGCCGCTTTCAATCGCCATTAATCCATCTGGCGTTGCATCCACGCCAACCACAATGGTGTCATCAAGTTTGCCTGCGGCACGCAGTGCCTGAATAGCACCCAGCGCCATGTCGTCGTTATTGGCAATGATGACATCAAGTTTGTCGCCCGAATTGATCCAGTTTTCCATCACGACCATGGCTTGCGAGCGCTGCCATAACGCGGTTTGCTTACGAATGATGTTGAAGTCAGGTTTGTCTTGGAAATAATCTTCGACACCTTCAGTTCGAAGGATCGCGGCTTCAATGGTCATCATGCCCATCAAAATACCGATGTTGCCACCATCACTTTTATTGGCGACGTACTTCGCTTGTTCTTTACCAAATTGCAGCTCTTCAGAGCCGACGTAAGCCACTCCTTCTGGAAGGTAAGAAGGGCGTCGGTTGAGGTAAACCAATTCGATCCCTGCATCCAATATTTTGTCTGTCATCGGTTGCGTTGCATCGGTATTTACTGCAAGCACCAAAATAATGCCGTCGACTTGTTGGATGATGAAGTTTTGTACCTGACCGAGCTGCTTAACCGTATCTTCTTTAGCATCGACAAAGATGAGTTCAATATTGTCTTGCTTCTCTGCATAGGCGGTCATTGAGTCTTTCATATTGACTAAGAAAGTATCGTCAAAGTTAGGAATGGCGACGCCAATTGTCACAACATCGCTTTTGCTCTCTTCTCCGCCACACGCGACAAGGCTCATTAAACCAATAGCAACGAGGCCCGTTTTTACCACTCGTTTAGTGGTCTCTTGATAGCAAGCAATCTTATGCGAGAAGCGGGTTACACATTGAAAAAGAGTGTTCATTTTTGATGACATTGACTGTCTCCTTGTTGTTATCACTTTTACTGCCTATCACGGGACGTTTCACAATGTAATGTCGACGATTAATGAATAGGCATTATAAATTGGGTCTTTTTATTCCATTAAAGGGTGATATTTATTGTGTATTTTAAATGATAAATATTTTTCATTTGTTTCGCTGATAACTATATAGATAGAAAATTATTTTTGCCATTAGATAGTGAGCACAATTGTTATAATTGTTACATAGATCTTGTAGGTGTTAATTTTTGTGATATGTCGCAGTTTTATAACTTGATGATAAATAAAGGTAAAATATCAAGGTTGTTTCTGTTTTTATCTCTAAGTTATTGATTTAGATTGGCTAAAGAATTTGGGTTACAAAAATAATTCGATGAAAAAAGAGTTGGAAAATTTTTTCTATTTTTTCATTTTTTAGCGTAAGACTAAAGTCTAATGACAAGCCGGTAATGTAACCGTGATCACTCATTTGGATTAAATATTTCGTTTTCCTTTGATTTTAGAACATACATTTCATATAAAGAGTAAAACAGAATGATCGTTCTCTTCATTAACCTAATTTCATTTTGTTTGATTGATCATCTTTTCAGTTGGTAAAACAGCACACACTGTTGTTGCTATTGGAACCGCTAAAGCGCAGTGAGTGAAATGAACGCTTAGTCGTAGGGAATAGAAATATGAAGTTGGAAGATAAAACGCTGGATTTAATTTGTTTGGGTAGAGTCGCGGTTGATCTGTATGGGGAGCAAATAGGCTCGCCGTTAGAATCAATGAGTACATTTGCAAAATACTTAGGTGGTTCGTCTGGCAACGTTGCGTTTGGCACGGCTAGGCAAGGGCTAAAGTCTTCCATGCTCGCTCGAGTGGGTGATGAACATATGGGACGATTTGTACGCCAAGAATTGCAATCTGTCGGCGTTGATACAAGCCACCTAATTACTGATAAAGAGCGGTTAACGGCATTAGTGTTGCTGGGGATTAAGGACGAAGAGACGTTTCCGTTGGTGTTTTATCGAGATAACTGTGCAGATATGGCGATCAGTGTGGACGATATTTCTGAATCCTATATTGCCTCGGCAAGATGTTTAGCCATTACCGGGACACATTTATCCCACCCACGAACGCGTGATGCGGTACTGCTGGCCTTAAACTATGCGAAAAAACATGATGTTAAGACAGTGCTCGATATTGATTATCGTCCGGTATTATGGGGTTTAACTGCATTAGGCGACGGAGAAACGCGCTTTATTGGATCCGATGAAGTAACACAACAGTTGCAGCACGTGCTGGGTCTTTTCGATGTGATTGTTGGTACGGAAGAAGAGTTTCATATCGCGGGCGGATCAACGGACACGGTGGAGGCGCTGCGTACAGTACGGCGTGTGAGTCAGGCCGATCTTGTATGTAAACGAGGTGCATTAGGATGCTCTGTGTTTACAAACGAAATACCTGAGTGCCTTGATGACGGTATCACGATTGAAGGGGTGCGTGTTGATGTCCTTAACGTTTTAGGCGCAGGCGACGCGTTTATGTCCGGGCTGTTGCGTGGTTATCTCAATAATGAAGGTTGGGAGCACGCTTGTCGTTATGCCAACGCCTGTGGCGCTTTGGTGGTATCTCGACATGGTTGCGCGCCAGCGATGCCAACGAAAGAGGAGCTCGACAACTACTTACTCAGGGCATCAAGCGTACCGCGTCCTGATCAAGACCAGCATTTAAACCACTTACATCGTGTCACGACTCGAAAAAAACACTGGAACGATTTATGTGTTCTGGCTTTTGATCATCGCAGTCAATTTGAACAAATGGTTCTAGATACGGGGGCAGATCGGTCTCAAATCGCCCCGCTAAAAGCGTTGATCTACCGTGCGTCACAAGAGGTCTCTGCTGAGGAAGGGCTAGCCGAGCAGTCGGGTGTGCTTTGCGACAGCCGATTCGGTCAGTCGGTTCTGAATGCGGCGACAGGAACAGGGGTGTGGATAGGTCGGCCCATTGAACTTCCGGGCTCTCGACCGCTGCAACTTGAGCATGGGAATATTGGTTCACAACTCCTTTCATGGCCTGTGGATCATGTGGTGAAATGTCTTGTTTTTTGTCATCCAGATGACGAGCCGACGCTTCGTCACGCGCAGGAAAAGACGGTGAAGGACGTGTACCAAGCTTGTTGCCAGTCGGGGCATGAACTGCTTCTTGAAGTTATCTTACCGAAAGGCTGTGAATCAAATGATGAGTTTTATGTTGCGTTATTGCAGCAATTCTATGCAATCGATGTCAAACCCGATTGGTGGAAATTGCCACCATTGTCACCTTCTTCGTGGCGTTGCGTAGAACGAATCGTCCATGAAAATGATCCTTATTGTCGAGGAGTGTTGATTCTCGGTTTAGATGCGCCGATCGATGAGGTAAAAGCGGGTTTTAACGCAGCGGCAGATTGCTCGCTTGTTAAAGGCTTTGCAGTGGGGCGCACTCTCTTTGGTCTACCGTCTAGCTTATGGTTATCGAATGAGATAGGGGATGATGAGTTCGTCGCTCAAGTAAAAACCAACTACCAACGATTAATTACTGCATGGCGTGAGCGCCAATTGAACGAGCCGAATTCAAATTCAGTGCAGAGCCTTTTACAAACAGAATCCACTACATTGGTATCAAATTAAGGAACGCAGTTATGGAAACCGTATTTAACTTTATTAATGGTGCAGTTCATGATGCTGTTGGTGAACCGCAGTCTAACCGTATCTCTCCCATTTTTGACCCCGCGACAGGGCAGCAGACTAAGCAGGTTAGACTGAGCGATGAGGCGCAAACCCAACACGCGATTGCAGCCGCTCAACATGCTTATGCCGACTGGGCGAAAACCTCGCCACTAAAACGGGCCCGAGTATTATTTGCCTTTAAAGCGTTAGTGGAAGAGAACCTAGAACGCTTGGCTCGTTTGATTTCTAGTGAACATGGAAAGGTGTATTCGGATGCTATTGGAGAGCTAGCGCGTGGGCTTGAAGTGGTGGAGTTTGCATGTGGCATTCCGCATTTACAAAAAGGCGAACACTCTTCTAATGTGGGGACAGGGGTGGATAGCCACTCACTCATGCAACCTTTAGGGGTTTGCGTTGGTATTACCCCGTTTAATTTCCCAGCAATGGTTCCAATGTGGATGTTTCCGATTGCGTTGGCGACGGGTAACACGTTTGTATTAAAACCGTCAGAGAAGGACCCTTCTCTGGCAGTCGAGCTAGCGCTCTTGCTTAAGCAAGCGGGTTTACCTGACGGTGTATTCAACGTGGTTCAAGGGGATAAGGAAGCAGTGGATGTTCTGCTGACGGATGAACGTGTTCAAGCGGTGAGTTTTGTTGGCTCAACGCCCATAGCAGAATACATTTATGCAACGGCTTCTGCGCACGGCAAACGATGCCAAGCATTAGGCGGTGCCAAGAATCATTGCTTAGTGATGCCCGATGCGGATTTAGATATGGCCTCTAATGCCATTATGGGCGCGGCTTACGGCGCGGCGGGAGAACGGTGTATGGCGTTATCGGTGGTGGTCGCGGTGGGAGATGAAACCGCGGATCGCTTAATTGATAAATTACGAACCCAAATAGCAACGATGCAAGTGGGGCCGGGTATTGTTGAAGGTAAAGAAAATGACATGGGGCTAGGTGATTTCTGCGCCGCATAAACAAAAGATTTGTGACCTTGTCACAAATGGGGTTGAGCAAGGCGCGTCTTTGTTGGTTGATGGGAGAGATTTGACAATCTCAGGCTACGAGCAAGGTTATTTTGTGGGACCGACCTTGTTTGATCATGTCACGCCAGAGATGACCATTTACCAAGAAGAAATCTTTGGTCCGGTACTCGCCATCGTCCGTGTGCCCAATTACGCCACCGGACTGGAATTGATTAATCAGCATGAGTACGGTAACGGCACGGCGATTTTTACTCGCGACGGTGAAACCGCTCGTCAGTTTGAAGAAGAAGTGCTTGCCGGGATGGTTGGCGTGAATGTGCCACTGCCCGTACCCATGGCGTTTCACAGTTTTGGCGGATGGAAGCGCTCTATCTTTGGACCGCTAAATATGCACGGTGGCGACGGTGTTCGTTTTTATACACGCATGAAAACTGTGACAAGCCGATGGCCTGCCAGCGTGCGTTTGGAAGAGCACGCTAGTCGCTTCAATTTTCCTACGATGTAACGTTAAATTGGTCGTTATCAAGCAGTCGCTCCGGCGACTGCTTTTTTTTGAGCCGCAGTTGCCGTTTTCCGAGCGATGAAAATATCTTGGCATTGAATGAGTGCGTCCCTTTCGCACTTTTTGATGTTAATACCGTAATTCTACGGTTTCGTTTGCCACTCTCTCTTCCTACTATACGCAGCGCTTTTTCTAGTGACGCGTGATCACACAACGCGTCGCTTTCATTACTGCTCAGAAACACAATCAAATTCATCTATTTTTTAACATTACTTTCGGAGATGTTGTGGCAAGTCACCTTTCACAATCAAGAGATACATGGGGATCAAAGCTTGGCTTTGTTATGGCCGCCATGCTGGTTCCGCGGTCGGACTTGGGAATATTTGGAAATTCCCGTATACCGCTGGTGAAAGTGGGGGTGGGGCGTTTGTTCTTATCTACTTAGCTTTTGTTATTTTCATCGGATTTAGCGTGATGTTGACGGAATTTGCTATTGGTCGACATACCCAAAAGTCAGCCGTTGGTGCATTCAAAACAACGGATCGACGTTGGACATTTACTGGTGTCATTAGCGTGGTGAGTGGTTTGTTGATCATGGGCTTCTACCCTGTGGTAGGGGGTGGTCTATCGCTTACGTCTACAAAGTCGCAACGGGGCTGCTTAACACTCCTGAATTAATCAGTGACAGCTTTAGCGGTTTTATTTCAACACCACTAGAACCATTAATGTGGATGGGTGCTTATCTCATATTGAACGTTCTCATTGTCATGAAGGGTATTTCTGGTGGCATTGAAAAAGCTCAGTGAAATCTTAATGCCCATGCTGTTTATCATCTTGATTGTAGTGTCAGTAAAGGGATTATCTTTACCTGGATCAAGTGCGGGACTGGAGTTTTTATTTAGCCCAGACTTTTCAAAAGTAGACAGCAACGTTGTATTAGCGGCACTTGGTCAAGCGTTCTTCTCTTTGAGCTTAGCCACAGGCTGTATGGTGACGTACGGTAGTTATCTAAAGAAAAAAGAAAACCTAGTACAAACAACCGCGATGGTGGTAGCAATGGACAGTGGGGTTGCATTGTTGGCTGGTATTGCCATGTTCCCAGCGATGTTCGCATTTGGTATGGAGCCTGCGGCTGGTCCGGGGTTAGTCTTTGTTGTGGTACCGCAGCTGTTCGCAGAAATGGGCGGTGTAATAGGTTTGCTATTTGCGTTACTTTTCTTTGTAGGCCTTAGTGTGGCAGCGCTGACTTCTTCAGTATCATTATTAGAAGTGGCGGTTTCATACTTGATTGACGAAAAAAACATGACACGCGCAAAGGCAGTGCTTGTCTCTAGTATAACAATGATTAGTATGTGTACGTTGTCATCATTATCGCTAGGTGGCATTGGTCCCACACTGTTCGATACTGGTGTTTTTGATATTTTTGACTTACTTACCGACAAGATTTTCTTAGCGGTATGCGGCATGTTTATTTGTATCTTTGCTTAGGTTGGAGATTGGATAAAAAAGATTTAGAAAATGAAATCACCAATAATGGTGAAGTGTCATTTCCTCTGTTTCATGTTTGGTACGGTTTGGTGAAATACGTTATTCCTTTCGCCATCGCGATAGTCGCCTTTATGGGTGTGAAAGCAGGCTTTGAAAGCGGGAAAGGCGAAATAATGCTACTTGGTATCGCATTCATCGCATTCACAGTTGTGGTTTCTAAACGATTTTAATCGGCATATTCAACATAAAAACTAGGCTCTGGAATAGAGCCTAGTTTTTGATATCTTGTTATCACTCACTGACTTCAGTCCTATCCCTCCACTATCAATCCTTTTTTGCCGACTAGACGGCAGGTTCGTCAACCCTCATCACTGTGCGCAATACTGTTTTTATACACAGTTCTTTTGATTTGGATACAAAAGCCGAACTTATACGGAAAAACTCAAGCTTTTGTGATGAGCAACAAGTTTAGTAATCACTAGCTGGCTGATTTTAAAGCAGTAATGCTCTAACATAGAATAATTCTATGATAATAGAAGGCGGTAGCGTGCGAGAAAGTACGGAATAAGTCCGTCTATAAAGCGTTAGTTGCACTTAGAAATTTAGTGGTCAAATCATTGTCCCTTTAGCTATTCAGCGACAAGCCCCACTGCTTAACTTTCTTTCCGGTGGCAGCACCAATTAGTCGTTCGCTTTAGCCATCGAGGTTTCGCGGCACTGCTTTTTGTGTCCGTCCGGGAGCAACGAAAGTAACATCTTCCTCAACCCGTTTTTCAGTGACTTCGGTGGGGTCTTTTTCGCGCCAACTCGCATTTATCGAAATATGTCAGTTCTGTCAGCTATCAAGCACGGCGTGGTGGTAGTAATTTAGTTTGCGGCAAGCAATGAGCACCTTGGTGCAAATAAGAGAATAGGGCGTAGGCAACTAACAAACTACTCAAGTGGACGCCATAAGCTTGGCGGTTTTGGTTTGAAGTTAAGTGCGCTTGGTAAGTTAATCGTTAGCGCCACTTAGCAGGGCGTTAGTTGCACTTAGAAATTTAGTGGTCAAATCATTGTCCTTTTAGCTATGCAGCGACAAGCCCCACTGCTTTACTTTCTTTCCGGCGGCAGCGCGAAAGAGTCATTCGCTTTAACAATCGAGGTTTCGCGGAGCTGCTTTTTGTGTCCGTCCGTGAATAACGGGAGTGACATCTTCCTCAGCCTGTTTTTCGGTGACTTCGGTGGTGTCTTTTTCACGCCAACTCGCATTATTCGAAAGATGTCAGTTCTGTCAGCTATCAAGTATGGCTTGGTGATAGTAATTTAGTTTGCGGCAAGTAATTAGCATCTTGGTGCAAATAAGAGAATAGGGGCGTAGGCAACTAACAAACTACTCAAGTGGACGCCATAAGCTTGGCGGTTTTGGTTTAAAGTTAAGTGCGCTTGGCAAGTTAATCGTTAGCGCCACTTAGCAGGGCGTTAGAAAGGTTGCTGGAACATAAAGCAAATGGTAGTAATTGGTTCGTCGTTCGCTGATGCGGAGAGCACAATCTAAGCATCAAATTCGTGTTGGTCATCGCAGTTTCTTTGGTGTTGTCGCCATTTAGTTTTGGCGCAAGGGTAATATGCCATTGTATTTGGTCACATCCAACTCGTTGTTCTAGTGGCAATTACCTTCACCGAGAGTTATACGGGTAGCTTGTTCTAGCAAACCTCAAGTGTAAACAATGTTGAAAGTATGCTCTAGTTAAGAGCAACGTGCAGCAACCCAGTTGCTTTGAGTTTAACGGCAGTAGTTGCTTTGTCAGTGTTGTAAGACGTTCGTTCACGGCGAGTGAGTTTCTAACAAGTTACTCAAACGGACGCCATACGCTTGGCGGTTTTGGTTTGGAGTTGCGTGCGCTTGGTTAGTTAGTCGCAAGCGCCGCTTAGTAAGGCGTTAGTTGCACTCAGAAATTTAGTGGTCAAATCATTGTCTCTTTAGCTATGCAGCGACAAGCCCCACGGCTTAACTTTCTTTCCGGTGGCAGCGCGAAAGAGTCATTCGCTTTAGCCCTCGAGGTTTCGCGGCACTGCTTTTTTTGTCCGTCCGTGGGCAACGAAAGTCACATCTTCCTCAACCCGTTTTTCAGTGACTTCGGTGGTGTCTTTTTCGCGCCAACTCGCATTAATCGAAATATGTCAGTTCTGTCAGCTATCAAGCACGGCGTGGTGGTAGTAATTTAGTTTGCGGCAAGCAATGAGCACCTTGGTGCAAATAAGAGAATAGGGCGTAGGCAACTAACAAACTACTCAAGTGGACGCCATAAGCTTGGCGGTTTTGGTTTGAAGTTAAGTGCGCTTGGTAAGTTAATCGTTAGCGCCACTTAGCAGGGCGTTATGAGCACACGCAAGAAAGGAAGTCTGCGGGAAAATGAAGTACTCAGAAAGGGAAGCATGTAGTAATGACTTCGAGTTTTTGTTCGAGTTAAAGAAAGCGGCAGAATACGAGGCGGTGTCACGTGTTTTTGGTTGGGACGAATCATTTCAGCGTCACTTACACGAAATTGAATGGTCTCAGGCTAAACCTACAATAATGGAACTCAATGGTAAGAGAATCGGCAGCTACTTATTGCAATCACAAGACGGTGGCTACTACTTCGGTCGTTTCTTTTTGCTTCCAGACTATCAAGGTAAGGGTATTGGAAGTGCTGTTATCAAAGACTGTATTAGCAAAGCCAAGTCGCAACCCATAACTCTGTGTTACCTTGTGGGTAATCAAGTCCACAGCCTATATGAACGATATGGCTTCAGGGTTACACATCAAGATGAGCACTTTGTATACATGTGCAACTAGTGCTCATAACAAACGGTTCAAGTGGATTCGTAACGCTCGGCACTTTTAGCGTCAATATTGGCTTGTGTGATTACGGTGTTTAATTTTAGTTCGGTGGTGCGTCACTCACCACTTAACCGGGCGTTAGCTGCTATAGCCAACTCAGGAGGAGTAAGCATATGGAATATCCATTGGAAGGATCGTGCCAATGTGGTGAGGTTCACTATAAATTGTATGATGCACCACTAGCGGTTTTTGCATGTCACTGTACAGAGTGCCAAAAACTATCAACGAGCCCGTTTAGTGTAACAGCAGTGATAGATTCTTCGAAAATTGAGTTCGAAGGAAAGCTCAGCAGCTGGGAAAGAATCGCAGAAAGTGGAAATAGAAACCAAGCCCGTTTCTGCTCTAGCTGTGGAAACAGAGTTTATCACTTTAACCCTGACGAACTGTCAACAGTAAAGTTAAAACTCAAACCTATTAACCTCAAAGATGAAAGTATCTTTGAGCCAAAGGCGCACGTGTGGGTCAGCGAAAAGTTAGGCTGGTATGAGCTCCCAGAGGGCGTCAAGGTCTTTCCCAAGCAACCAAAATAGCAGCTAACAAACGCTTCAAGCCGACAACCAACGCGTGGCATTTTTGGTTTAAGCAAGTTTAGTGATTAAGGTGCTTTGCTTTGGCTCCGCATTGCGTTGGTTGCAGCTTAAGCGGGCGTTATGTGATAGGAGAAAATTTTGAGACTTACGATTCCTGATTTAAATTTAACAATGGACGAAGGTTTTTCGCCTGAAGTTGATATCTTCTCACGTAAAGAATTTGGTGAGAGGTTGTCAAATCTAATTATTAATTCCAATGAAAATTTGGTCTTAGCATTAGATTCTCAATGGGGTGAAGGAAAAAGTACATTTATTAAAATGTGGTGTGGGGAGAACCAAAACCAGAGCGAAAATTCATTTGAAGCTATTTATTTTGATGCATTTGAAAACGATTATCAAAAGGACCCGTTTTTAGCTCTAGCTTCTGAGATTTACGAGTTACTAGAAGATAGTACTGAAATAAAAAGAACAGAGTTTAAAGAAAAAGCTACTAAAGTTTTCAAAGCTTTCAGCCGTGGTTTAATTAAAACTGGTATCAAAGTTGGTACAGCAGGGTTAATTGACGGCTCCGATATTGATAAGGTAGAAAAGGAATTATCAACGCTACTAGCAGATCAAGTTGATTCAGTTATCGCTTCTAAATTTGAGAGTTCAAAAGCTGATAAGCTAGCATTATCTAATTTTAAAAGTTTCATCTCTGATATTGCCATAAATCATACTAAAGGTAACCGAATCGTTTTCGTTATCGATGAACTAGATCGCTGTAGACCCGATTTTGCTTTAGAGCTATTAGAAAAAATCAAGCATTTGTTTTCAGTGCCGGGCATAACTTTTTTACTTGTAATGAACCGCTCACAACTTGAAGAATCCGTTAAATCACGATATGGCATTGGCATAGATTCTTCAACATATTTACAGAAATTCATAAACGTGTGGTTGGCGCTTCCAAGAGTAGACTCCCAAAATTACAATGATTTTGGTGAGATTTTTGCTCAAGATTGTCTCAATAAAATGGCTGCAAATGAACCAATTCTTAATAAGGAAGCATTTGGAACATTGTCTGAGTTGATAAAGTATAATCAGCCATCATTCAGAGATATTGAGAGAATGCTTACATACTTCGCTATCATTGAAAATGTCAGGAATGATCAGATGGTGAAATATTATCAATCAATGATGGCATTGGTATGCTACTTAAAGGTTGCATCACCTCGTTTACTTGATTCGATCATAAAGCGAAATGTAACACACACCGACGTATTGAAGTCCCTAAGATTGGAAAACCCCGAGTTGTTAGATTGTTATGCACTTGAGTATTTAGCTGTAGAGATTGAGTTTGACTTAGCGTCAGAAGAAAGACGTACACAAATGTTTGAACAAAATTTACTTGATCGTTTTGAGATGCGCCGTATATCTCCAAATGTTATTGGTTATTTTTGTGGTCTATTAAACAATATGCACCCGTGACAGCTATCACATAACAAAGCAATCAAGGTGATGCGTTACACTCGGCGGTTTTGGTATGGAGTTCAGTGTGCTCTGTTGGTTCAGTGGGGCACACCTTATTGCAGGCGTTAGGCGCAAACGTACAACAAGGAAAGTGTATGAATTTAAATCAAGTAACCTTGGCGGTTCATGATATGGAATTGGCGGTCAAGTTTTATACAAAGCTTGGCTTGAATCAAATTGTTGGTGACGAGTATTATGCTCGGTTTTCCTTTCCTGATGGTGATGCAACTTTCTCAGTCTATCTAGACATGGAAAAACAAGGCTTAGATTGTCGCGGTGTAGTTTACTTCGAGCATGAAAAACTGGATGAACTCGTTATGCATCTTAAGTCTGAAGGTATCGAATTCACTCATGAGCCAACAATGCAAAGTTATCTTTGGAAAGAAGCTGCATTAACTGACCCGTCCGGCAATAAAATCAAACTGTATTGGGCTGGCGAAAATCGGTTAAACCCACCGTGGAAGCTTTAGGCCAGGGCCTAACAAGTGCTTCAAGCAGATTCGTAACGCTTGGTACTTTTAGCGTTAATTTAGGCTTGAGTGATTACGGCGTAAAACTTAGCTTGAGTGGTACGTTACTCACCACTTAAGCAGGCGTTATGCAAAAGGAGATTTAATGAAAATCATAGATCGCGTTAAATTTGTTTTGAGTGAAGAAGCAAAAGCTATCCAATCTGTACATGTTAATGACTCCTTCGAAGAAGTAGTAAAACTAGTCGCAGACTGCTCTAGTAAGGTAGTTACAACAGGTATAGGAAAGGCTGGTCATATTGCTCACAAGTTTTCAGTCACGTTAAGTTCTACTGGTTCTCCTTCGGTGTTTCTTCATCCTGCTGAAGCTGCACATGGAGATTTGGGGATTATTAGTCCCAACGATATATTAATAGCGTTTTCTACTAGTGGTAAATCACGAGAAGTTATTGAAATATTGGAGCTAGCTAGGCATTTGGGTGTAACGCATATAGTTGGTGTAACCTCTCACCCAGACTCAGAGTTGAGAAAGCATTGTGAATATGTGTTGGACATGGGAGTTCATAAGGAAGCTTGTCCATTGGATCTCACTCCGACCACTACAATCGCTGTAATGTTAGCAATGAGTGATGCAATAGCGATCGCTGCAATGGAAGTGAACGGGTTCACAAAAGAAGAATATGGATTAAGGCATCACGGTGGTTACTTGGGAAGAAAGGCACGTACGGACAATCAACCAAATTAGCATAACAAGCGCTTCAAGTTGATTCGTAACGCTTGGCGGTTTTGGTGTTAATTTTGGTTTGGGTGATTACGGTTTAAAATTTGGCTTAAGTGGTGCGTAACTCACAACTTAAGCGGGCGTTATGCGTATTAAAAGGAGTGCCTATGATCGTAATATTTGGAATAAAAGAGCGTTTAGACCCAATAAAAGCAAAATTATCAGATGTAATTCATCTGTGTATGCGTACAGAGTTAGGAATGCCTGAGGACAAAAGAGCACACCGTTTTATACCGATGAACAAAGAGGATTTCTATTATCCAGGGGGAGGAGTGATGCTTATACTGTACTTGAAATTAATATGATGTCGGGGCGTACAGAAGAAACGAAGAAGTCTCTCATCAAAGCGTTATTTATTGCAATTGAAAATGAGATGGGCATTACTCCAGTAGATATTGAAATTGTCATTAAAGAGCAGCCTGCTCATTGCTGGGGTTTCAGGGGTATGACTGGTGATGAAGTGAGAGATCTTACATATAAGGTCAATATCTAATATGTAGAGCGGATTGTACGCTGCATGATGTTTAGTAGCGTTGTTTTCTCGCCTAAAGTAGTAATAATTATTAATCGTAAACTTTCATACAAGGATCGTAAATGTTTCCGTTAGAAGTATTTGTAACTTACACGCTAGCTTGTTTGTTACTAGTGATATCACCTGGCCCTGATAATTTATTAGCGATTGGGCGCGGTTTAAGCCAAGGCAAATTAGCAGCAATAGTGTCTGGTTCATCATCTGGTGTAGGTATTCTTTTTCATGTAATGACTGCAACTTTTGGGCTGACTTTATTGATACAGACATCATCAATTGCGTTCTATGCTGTAAAGCTTGTTGGTGTAGCATATCTAATGTGGCTTGGTATAAAAGTTCTGAAATCAAAGAATTTATTCACATTAGAACCCGCGAAGAAACAATCGCTAAGTACTGTTTTTGGGACGGGCTTTTTGTCCGCGGCATTAAACCCAAAACCAGGTATGTTTGTTTTAGCGTTTGTTCCTCAGTTTGTTAATCCAAGTTTGGGGTCGGTGACAACTCAGATGATTGGCTATGGTACATGGTTCGCTTTACTGACAGCGATAGGCTTTAGTTTGATGGGTGTGTTTTCTTCCCAGTTATCAAATTGGTTTAGGAACAAACCACGATTAGTGGCAGGTCTTAATATTGGTGCAGGTCTTACATTTGTATCATCAGGTCTAGCTGTGGCATTTATGCGGCAGCGTTAATTTGATCCGCATAACAATGCAATCAAGGTGATGCGTTACACTTGGCGGTTTTGGTATGGAGTTTGGTGCGTTTTGCTGATCCAGCGGGGCACACCTTATTGCAGGCGTTATGCGATTGAACAAATCTCAGCTTGACCTCTAGTTAAGTTCAGAGATTAAGATGCTTCGATTGATACTCATGTCATTGATAAAAGGATAATTTAATATGACCAAAATAGAGCATTTAAATATTACAGTTCCAGATATTGACGAAGCATTCGCGTTTCTCTCTATAGTTGCACCGGACTTTCAAGTGAGAAAAGATGTAAAATCTCCGGATAGACATCGTTGGGCTCATGTTGGCAACGAGCAAAGTTATTTTGCGCTTCAAGAACCCCACCTAGACTCAATAACTCCAAACAGCGTTCAAAAGACGTATAAAAATTGTGGCGTAAATCATATTGGTTTAGTCGTGGAAAACCTCGAAAGCATAGAGGCTAACCTTATCGAACAGGGCTATTGTCGAGGTATTTTTGCTCCTGAAGAAACATATCGAAAGCGCGCTTACTTTTTCGATAAAGCTGGTTTTGAATGGGAGTTAACCGAATTTTTGTCCGCAATACCCGATGAAATGTACTTATATGAGTGAGTGGCAAAAATCGCATAACAAACGCTTCAAGTTGATTCGTAACGCTCGGCACTTTTGGCGTCAATTTGGGCTTATGTGATTACGGAGTCCAAGTTAAGTTCAGTGGAGCGTCACTCACAACTTAAGCGGGCGTTAGGCGCAAACGTACAACAAGGAAAGTGTATGAATTTAAATCAAGTAACCTTGGCGGTTCATGATATGGAATTGGCGGTCAAGTTTTATACAAAGCTTGGCTTGAATCAAATTGTTGGTGACGAGTATTATGCTCGGTTTTCCTTTCCTGATGGTGATGCAACTTTCTCAGTCTATCTAGACATGGAAAAACAAGGCTTAGATTGTCGCGGTGTAGTTTACTTCGAGCATGAAAAACTGGATGAACTCGTTATGCATCTTAAGTCTGAAGGTATCGAATTCACTCATGAGCCAACAATGCAAAGTTATCTTTGGAAAGAAGCTGCATTAACTGACCCGTCCGGCAATAAAATCAAACTGTATTGGGCTGGCGAAAATCGGTTAAACCCACCGTGGAAGCTTTAGGCCAGGGCCTAACAAGTGCTTCAAGCAGATTCGTAACGCTTGGTACTTTTAGCGTTAATTTAGGCTTGAGTGATTACGGCGTAAAACTTAGCTTGAGTGGTACGTTACTCACCACTTAAGCAGGCGTTAGTTGCACTTAGAAATTTAGTGGTCAAATCATTGTCCCTTTAGCTATGCAGTGACAAGCCCCACTGCTTAACTTTCTTTCCGGTGGCAGCGTGAAAGCGTCATTCGCATTCGCCCTCGAGGTTTCGCGGAACTGCTTTTTTTGTCCGTCCGTGAGCAACGAAAGTAACATCTTCCTCAACCCGTTTTTCAGTGACTTAGGTGGTTTCTTTTTCGCGCCAACTCACGTTAATCGAAAGATGTCAGTTCTGTCAGCTATCAAATACGGCGTGGTGATAGTAATTTGGTTTACAGCAAGCAGTTAGCACCTTGGTGCAAATAAGAGAATAGGGGTGTAGGCAACTAACAAACTACTCAAGTGGACGCCATAAGCTTGGCGGTTTTGGTTTGAAGTTAAGTGTGCTTGGTAAGTTAATCGTTAGCGCCACTTAGCAGGGCGTTATATGCTAGTCGTTTAAATTTAGAGAGTGATATGTTTAAAAATATTAGAGAGAAACATGAACATCATGTTATGAGTCTTGAGTTGGCTCTAGGTGAATCTGAGCTATTAGGCTTGTCTCCGTCAATTCCTGATTATAGAGCACTTACTCGTCAAGACATGGAAGCGTTGTTTCAAATCATTGATAGCGTACAACCTAAGTTAAATTACGACCATATGGGAGGGGCTTGTTTGTATGTGCATTCACATCTAAAAGAAGCATTTGCCCAACAAGGGTATAAATCGGAATTGGTTTTTGGCGATGTACTTGTTAATGGTCAGCCACACATGGGATGCGATTTAGGTACGCTGAAAGATCAGTTGAATACTGGTGTTTCAGATGCATCGCAGAAAGTTCACTGTTGGTTGTTACTAGAAAGTGGGCAATTTTTTGATGCGTCATTGTTTAGAGATATTACTAATGGTTTGTATGCGGCAGAGCTTTATGGCTATGGAAATACTGGGCTAGATGGATTTCATTTTGAGTACAGACCAATGCTCTTAGGAGCAGCATTCATTTCAAAAACCAACCCTAACCCGCAAGTGCGCATATAACAAACTGTTCAAGAGTGATTCGCAACGCGTGGGATTTTTACTATGCGTTGTGTTTAGTGTTTAAGGTGGTATGCGGTTGCTTAGGTATTGCGTTGCTCACCCCTTAACAGGGCGTTATACGTTTAAGGAGAAACGATGATAATCATCTACGGAATTAGAGATAGACTAAATCCAATTAAGGCAAAGTTATCTGATGTTATTCAGTCTTGTATGACTGATATATTGACGCTTCCAGCTAGTAAGCGTGCTCATCGAATTGTTCCGCTCGATAAAGAAGACTTCTATTTTCCTGCCGATAGAAGTGACTCATATACAGTAATCGAGATTAACATGATGGAAGGTAGGAAACCGGATACTAAGAAAGCATTAATTAAAGAACTTTTCAATCGAATTGAAACTGAGCTAGGTATTTCGCCAGTGGACATTGAAATCACAATCAAAGAGCAACCAGCACATTGTTGGGGTTTTCGTGGCATGACAGGGGATGAGGCGCAGGATCTCAAATATCGGGTCAACGTATAACAAATTGCTCAAGTCGACAGCTAACGCTCGGCGATTTTGGTTTGGTTGAGTTCAGTGATTACGTGGCTTTGCTCGGGTGTTGTGTTCGTTAGCTGCAACTTAGCAAGGCGTTATATGCCTCTTGAGTTTTGATGAATAAAAGGAATTTCAATGATTTTAAATCATGTCTCCGTTGGAGTTAAAAATATCGAATCAGCAGTGAATTTCTACGACGCTGTGTTTGAAACTCTATCTATTAATCGAACGCACCTAATTGAAGGTGTCGCGGCAGCTTACGGCACTAACTTCGAGTTTTGGGTTGGTCTACCGTCGGAAGGTTATGCGTCAAATGGTAATGGAACTCACATAGCCTTTAATGCTTGCAATCAAGAGGCAGTTGATAACTTTTACGCAATAGCTGTTAAGTTAGGTGCAATATGCGAGGGGAAGCCAGGTTTACGCCCAGAGTATGGAGAAAGCTACTACGCTGCTTTTGTCCGAGACCTTGATGGTAACAAGATAGAAGCGGTTTCAATGTAGTAAGTCGTAAGGCATATAACAAATGCTTCAAGTGGATTCGTAACGCTTGGCAATTTTGGTGTAACTGTCGACTTATGTGTTTACGGTGGTCAATTTAAGTTTGGTGGTGCGTCACTCACCACTTAAGCAGGCGTTATATCTCAAGTTGCATACTTACAATTCCATGATAAAATTGATT
Source organism: Vibrio sp. GJ43-1 (assembly GCF_055808835.1). Lineage (NCBI taxonomy): Bacteria > Pseudomonadati > Pseudomonadota > Gammaproteobacteria > Vibrionales > Vibrionaceae > Vibrio > Vibrio sp. GJ43-1. Next base: position 1,070,833 of record NZ_CM147885.1, read on the forward strand.
TTTTTCTATGACAGGTGCCTAAATTGAATATTGAAGTGCCGGATGAACTGATTCAAAAGGGGATAAGTTACCTCTTAGAAAGTCCAGTTCTGTTCGGTTTAACAGTGGTATGTGGCGTGAGCGGGCATCTCATATTTTTTATGATATTTACCTATTTTAGTGACCAAAATGCCACAAAAACTTATCTAAATACCATGTTGGGTAAAATCTCGCTTGGTGCTCTCCTCTATGCAGTGGTCGCACTACCGATCTATATAGTTGAATACGGCTCAATGAGCATTGAGTACAGCAAACTCATGGCGATTGTTCCATCAGCAATTATCATTGGTCTTTTTCTTCAAGCTGGTTTTTTTGGTGTCTTTATATATAGAAAAGGGAGTGCTAGCGCATGAGTAGTGCAAAAGTCATTAACGTAGTTAGTGGTAAAGGTGGTACAGGAAAAACGCTCCTTACAGCAGTGTTGGCTGATATCCTTGGGAATGAAGGTTACTCTGTCTTAGTTGTTGATCTTGATGTTTTTGTTCGAGGTTTAACGTCACTGTTATATTTTCATAGAAAAGAGACAATTCAGTTAACTCAAGAAGACAAAATGTCGGTAGCTGAATATTTCATTGATAAAGGTGATGTAGAGGTTTCTGGGAAAACCAAATTTTCGAATGAACGTTATCGTTCTTTTGATGTTATTCCATCAGTTACCAGAGTAGATGAAGTCCTTAACTTTAAAGATATCATGCCGGATGACAAGCAAGAAGCTAGAGAAATTATATCGTCAATGCTAAAGCGTCTTGATAAAGGATATGACTTTATTATATTCGATAGCCGTGCTGGCTATGATGAATTGATCTCTGCTACACACTTTTTATCTGATATTACGTTGTGTATTGAAGAAGAGGATGATATTTCAAAAATAACATCCGATAACTTGGTTAAGCAATTGGAGCAGGATGCTAATGTTCCTATCTTCAGGCTGACAAATAAAGCTCGTGGAATAAGGTCTGAAAATGACTTGTCATCTCGAGGAATTGACTATTTGGGTAAAGTTCCATTCGATATGGATGTGATGGAAAGCTTCGGCACAGCTTACTTTTGGGATGATATAAGCCGAACATTATACAAGTCAGCCTTAGCTCGCGCATGGAATAACTTGTCGTCTAAACTTAAGCTTAATAAACCGGTGACTGAAAATAGAATTAACCTTATTGGTAGTGAGAGGTTGGAAGAGCGACTTCAATTTATTAGCTTGAAAGATAGGGTGATATTCGTATATAGCTTAATGATTACCATAATTGGCTTATCCTACGGCATATTTGGTGCAAAAGGGTTATCTATATTTTGGGATGAATTTGGTACTAGTCAGAGTCTCGCATTAGTTATTGGTATATCGGGTGTATTTTCTTCTATGTACCTTTTACTCAAACGAAAACGATAGAGATATAACAAACGAGTATGGCGTCAATAACTAAATTTTGGCGCTGTTTTCATCCCACATCGTTCCATCTCTCAGCATTGAATTTAGAGTTACAACCATCTTCCTAACACAAGCAATGATAGCGACTTTCTTGGGCTTTCCTGCATCCAATAAACGTTTATATGTTGCTTTAAAAACAGGGTTACATTGCATAGCGGACATCATTGCCATGTACAATACAGTGCGTACTTGAGCACGACCACCTTGAATAACTCTTTTGCCTCTATGGCGGCCACTTTCCTTGGTGATTGGTGCGACACCGACTAGAGCAGCAGCTTGTTTATTCGTGATATAACCAAGCTCTGGAACGTTACTAATAATAGAGGCTGCTGCGATATTTCCTATTCCTGGAACACTTTGAAGTAGGGTGTTCTTGGCGTGATATTCAGGGCAAGTATCGATTAATTTAATGAGTTTCTTTTCTATCTTATCAATCTGGTTCTTCATTGCAGTTAAGATAGGTTTGATGGTGGAATGCATCTCTTTAGGTAGGATTTGGATACGATTTTTTTCCATCGTTTGCATTGAGAGAAGTTGGTTTCTTCTGATGACTAAGTCACTCATAAGCCGGATGTTTTCGGCTTTTAGCTCGGTTAGTTTTGGTTGTATAGCTTCGGCATAATGAGCGATTAGCTCTGAGTCTAGTCTGTCATTTTTAGCGCGCCTGCCAATCGCACCAGCAAAGCGTTTTATGTGTAAAGGATTAGCTATAACGAAAGGAAGATTCGCCTCAGAGCATGCCATGATAAATGGCATTTCAAGGCGACCTGTTGCTTCAACAACGATGCGTTTTGGCTGGTGCTTCGCAATAGTTTTAATTGCCTGTTTTATTCCTTTATCATTGTTTTCGACAGTAAAAAATAGGTCTAATGGGCGGATGTGAATGTCTAATTGTGACTTACCAACATCAACGCCGATATTTATGTTTTGAAGTGCAGTAGGATTCATAATAAGCTAACTCATGCTTGCGTAATACGGGCTCAAGTCCCAGTCGAGTATTCGAGGTTAGTGCTTGGAGCTTTAGACAGCGATCATGTTTGTTATCGGTCTCTCAATGGAGGAGCCAGCGTTTAAACGATCTACTGTATAAAGAGCTTTAGTTGCGGCTAAAGCTAGGGTCTCACGTTACCCGATTTCATGAGTTATTATCCATACAAAGCATTTAAGAGTGATTCCCAACGCATGGCATTTTCCATTCCATCGTTGGGTTTTGTGTTTATGGCGGTCTGGTTAAGTTTCGTAGTAGCGTTGCTCACACCTTAATGCGGCGTTAGTTGCACTTAGAAATTTAGTGGTCAAATCCTTGCCCCTTTAGCTATGCAGCGCCAAGCCCCACTGCTTAACTTTCTTTCCGGTGGCAGCGTGAAAGCGTCATTCGCTTTAGCCCTCGAGGTTTCGCGGAACTGCTTTTTGTGTCCGTCCGTGAGCAACGAAAGTAACATTTTCCTCAGCCCGTTTTTCGGTGACTTTGGTGTTTTCTTTTTCGCACCAACTCGCATTAATCGAAAGATGTCAGTTCTGTCAGCTATCAAGTACTGCGTGGTGATAGTAATTTAGTTTGCGGCAAGCAATGAGCATCTTTGGTGCAAATAAGAGAGTAGGGGCGTAGGCAACTAACAAACTACTCAAATGGACGCCATAAGCTTGGCGGTTTTGGTTTGAAGTTAAGTGTGCTTGGTAAGTTAATCGTTAGCGCCACTTAGCAGGGCGTTAGGTGCTCAGAGGAAATAATGAATTCAAAGGAAGTTGTCCTAGCTTTTTGGGATGCAATGAAAACTAATGATTTTGCCAAAGCAAGTGAATGGCTAAGCCCCAATTTTGAAGGTTTCTGGCCTCAATCAGGTGAACTCATCACTGGCAGATGTAACTTTACTTCTATCAACTCTTTTTACCCTGCAAACGGTATTTGGGAGTTTGAAGTACACTCGGTGGTTTGCGATGGTGCAACAGTTGTGACTGATGTTTCAATTACAGATAGCGTCCAAAAAGCGCGTGCTATCACTTTCCATACCGTTGAAGACGGACTAATCAGTAAGCAAAAAGAGTTTTGGCCAGACCCAATGGAAGCGCAAGAATGGCGAAGCCAGTGGGTAACGGTTGCGGAAGAATAGGCAACGCACCTAACAAACTACTCAAGTGGACGCCATAAGCTTGGCGGTTTTGGTTTGAAGTTAAGTGCACTTGGAAAGTCGGTCGTAAGCGCCACTTAGCAGGGCGTTATAACTTGTCTGTCCAATTACACTTATTGAGGGGAGTTATATACTCTTCCCAATTGTCTAACATTTTTTATGTTCAAATATTGAGGCTGCGATGAATTTTCTCCGTAAGTATAAAATAAGCGTCCTTTTTTGTATCAGCGGTATCTTGTGTTTAATTGCTTATAACATCATCGGTTCATCCGTAGATGAGAACGGTTTTTTAGTAGAGCCATTTGGGTTCATTCCTTTATTTTGGTTTTTTCAGCTACTGGCGTTGGTGGCTTTGGTTGTCACCTTCGTCAAACATAGAAAGGCTCAGTAAAGAGGATAGCGAAGCCACAAGCACACGAGGATGCATCGTTATAACAAACTGATTAAGTGGACGCCATAAGCTTGGCGGGTTTGGTTTGAAGTTACGTGTGCGTGGCAAGTTAATCGTTAGCGCCACTTAGCAGGGCGTTATGTGAATAGGGAAAGGAGTACGAAGGATGATGGAATCGAATGTTTTTGAACGCACTAACAACGGAGAGCAAGAAGTAAGCTCTCGGCTGTATAATTTTACGATTGGAGCGGTGTTGTGTTGGGGCTTTTGGATTAACTGGTTAATGGTTGGGAATATCCCGGTTGAGTCAATTGCAGCTATTAACCCTTGGGTCTTTTTCATCGGCTATTTTGCGAGTTGCTTCTTTGGAGTCTACTTATTCAGTAAATCTTCGAACCCATTGGTTAGTTTTGTCGGCTACAACTTTGTAGTTATTCCTTTTGGATTAATCATCAACTTAGTTGTATCACGCTATGACCCATCCTTGGTTTTAAGTGCGATTAAGGTTACAGGTCTAGTGACTGGAATGATGATGCTACTGGGAACAATTTTCCCTGCATTTTTCCAAAGAATCGCTGGTGTATTAACTATTGCGTTAGTAGTTGTACTTGTGGTCGAGCTCTTTCAAATATTTGTACTTGGAATCCACCAAGAATGGATAGACTGGGCTGTTGTTATCCTTTTCTGTGGTTATATTGGTTATGACTGGGGACGAGCAAATCAAATTCCCAAAACATTAGACAATGCAGTAGATAGCGCAGCAGCGCTATACATGGATATTATTAACCTGTTCTTGAGAATACTTAGAATCATGGGGCGCAAATAGAATTCACATAACAAACGGTTCAAGTGGATTCGTAACGCTGGGCACTTTGGGCGTTAATTTAGGGTTTTGTGATTACGGTGTATAAATTTGGTTCGGTGGTGCGTTACTCACCACTTAACCGGGCGTTAGGCGCAAACGTACAACAAGGAAAGTGTATGAATTTAAATCAAGTAACCTTGGCGGTTCATGATATGGAATTGGCGGTCAAGTTTTATACAAAGCTTGGCTTGAATCAAATTGTTGGTGACGAGTATTATGCTCGGTTTTCCTTTCCTGATGGTGATGCAACTTTGTCAGTCTATCTAGACATGGAAAAACAAGGCTTAGATTGTCGCGGTGTAGTTTACTTCGAGCATGAAAAACTGGATGAACTCGTTATGCATCTTAAGTCTGAAGGTATCGAATTCACTCATGAGCCAACAATGCAAAGTTATCTTTGGAAAGAAGCTGCATTAACTGACCCGTCCGGCAATAAAATCAAACTGTATTGGGCTGGCGAAAATCGGTTAAACCCACCGTGGAAGCTTTAGGCCAGGGCCTAACAAGTGCTTCAAGCAGATTCGTAACGCTTGGTACTTTTAGCGTTAATTTAGGCTTGAGTGATTACGGCGTAAAACTTAGCTTGAGTGGTACGTTACTCACCACTTAAGCAGGCGTTAAATTACAAGGATAGTTTTGTGGAAATCAAGGAAGTAAATTCGATCTCAGGTCTAGTTGACCAATTAAATCTACTGTTAGCCGATTGCATCAATAGCGGAGCGTCTGTCGGTTTCTTAACTCCTGTTGATGAAAACGAAGTGAAATCATATTGGTCGTCCGTTGAATCAGATCTTGAGTCGGGTACGAGAAGGGTGTTTGTTGCGTATGACGGTGAAAGTGTAATTGGTGCTGTTCAACTCTCGCTATGTTCTAAGCCTAATGGTTCGCATCGAGGTGAAGTTGAAAAATTAATGGTTCATACGGATGCGCGAGGAAAAGGTATTAGTAAAAAGCTAATGTCACTGATGGAAGATGTAGCAACTGAAATAGGGTTGTCATTGCTTGTACTCGATACACGTTTAGGTGATGTCGCTTCTTCGTTATATCGAACTATTGGCTATACTGAAGCAGGTCAAATTCCTCAGTTTGCACGAAGCTCTACAGGTGAGCTAGAAGGCACAGTTTACTTCTTCAAAATATTGTAATTTAACAAACGAGTATGGCGTCAATAACTAAATTTTGGCGCTGTTTTCATCCCACATCGTTCCATCTCTTAACATCGAATTTAGAGTTACAACCATCTTCCTAACACAAGCAATGATAGCGACTTTCTTGGGCTTTCCTGCATCCAATAAACGTTTATATGTTGCTTTAAAAACAGGGTTACATTGCATAGCGGACATCATTGCCATGTACAATACAGTGCGTACTTGAGCGCGACCACCTTGAATAACTCTTTTGCCTTTATGGCGGCCACTTTCCTTGGTGATTGGTGCGACACCGACTAGAGCAGCGGCTTGTTTGTTCGTGATATAACCAAGCTCTGGAACGTTACTAATAATAGAGGCTGCTGCGATATGTCCTATTCCTGGAACACTTTGAAGTAGGGTGTTCTTGGCATGGTATTCAGGGCAAGTATCGATTAATTTAATGAGCTTCTTTTCTATCTTATCAATCTGGTTTTTCATTGCGGTTAAGATAGGTTTGATGGTGGAATGCATCTCTTTAGGTAGGATTTGGATACGATTTTTTTCCATCGTTTGCATTGAGAGAAGTTGGTTTCTTCTGATGACTAAGTCACTCATAAGTCGGATGTTTTCTGCTTTTAGCTCCGTTAGTTTTGGTTGTATAGCTTCGGCATAATGAGCGATTAGCTCTGAGTCCAGTCTGTCATTTTTAGCGCGCCTGCCAATGGCACCAGCAAAGCGTTTTATGTGTAAAGGATTGGCTATAACAAAAGGAAGATTCGCCTCAGAGCATGCCATGATAAATGGCATTTCAAGACGACCTGTTGCTTCAACAACGATGCGTTTTGGCTGGTGCTTCGCAATAGTTTTAATTGCCTCTTTTATTCCTTTATCATTGTTTTCGACAGTAAAAAATAGGTCTAATGGGCGGATGTGAATGTCTAATTGTGACTTACCAACATCAACGCCGATATTTATGTTTTGAAGTGCAGTAGGATTCATAATAAGCTAACTCATGCTTGCGTAATACGGGCTCAAGTCCCAGTCGAGTATTCGAGGTTAGTGCTTGGAGCTTTAGACAGCGATCATGTTTGTTATCGGTCTCTCAATGGAGGAGCCAGCGTTTAAACGATCTACTGTATAAAGAGCTTTAGTTGCGGCTAAAGCTAGGGTCTCACGTTACCCGATTTCATGAGTTATTATCCATACAAAGCGTTTAAGACGGATTCCCAACGCATGGCGTTTTCGGCTTACTTCAATTTAAGTGTTTATGTCACAATGGTTTAGGTAGGGTGGTTAGCGTTGCTCACCACTTAACGCGGCGTTAGGTGCTCATCAATCAAAAGGAATTGAACACAATGGTTACATGTTACGTTCGGTATATTATCGACCCTTTCAAAGTATCTGAGTTTGAAGAGTATGCAAAAATGTGGATACCGTTGGTTACCCGATTAGGTGGGCAGCATAACGGGTATTTTCTACCTTCAGAGGGTGCAAATAACGTAGCTCTAGCGCTATTTACTTTTCCAAGTCTAGCGGACTACGAGGCGTACCGTAATAAGTCACTAGCTGATAGTGAGTGTATTAAAGCATTTAAGTTTGCAGACGATACACGCTGTGTTTTAAGTGTAGAACGTAGTTTCTTTAGACCAGTGTTTAACTGATAGTACGCACCTAACAATCGCTTCAAGTTGATTCGTAACGCTTGGCGGTTTTGGTGTTAATTTTGGTTTGGGTGATTACGGTTTAAAATTCGGCTTCAGTGGTGCGTAACTCACAACTTAAGCGGGCGTTATGTACTACGAGGTAATTAATGAAAATAGACCAAAACTATATCGAACAACTCATGCTACCTTTAGCTGACGATGCTATTCCAACACTGATGGAATATTTTGATGCACTAAAAACTTTTGGTATCCAAATCGAGGATGAAAACGGAACGACCAATTCCAAGTTTGAAGCTCACTTTAAGCTCCTCGTATCGAAAAAATTGATATCGAACATGGACGGTGCAACAGACATGAAATCCTTAGGTATTACTGTTAGTAAGAACAATATGATTATATTAGGTAATAATCGAATTATGAAATCAGCTCAGGAAGATGCAGCTTTGCCACAAATTAATATTGGTTCAATTACTAGCGGTACAGTTCAAGTAGGTAACCATAACTCTCAAGTAACAAATATAAATATTACTGAGCTTGTAGAAAAGATTTCGCAATCAGGAGATACCGAGGCTAAAAAACTAGTTAAAGAGCTTTTAAGTAACAGCACAGTAGCTAGTGTTGTAGGCGCTGGTGTATCGGGGCTGATTAGTCTGCTTTAAATACGTACATAACAAATTGTTCAACTGGATTCCAAAACGCTCGGCACTTTTGTAATGCTCTGCTTTTGTGGTTAAGGTAGTTATATTAAGTTTGGTGGTCTTCGTTTTCTCACCAATTAACAAGGCGTTATGTGTTTCCAATATGATGGAGTCAGGTGTGTATAGTTTGGTATATGAGCTTTCAGCGCCAATAGTTCTTTGTGGATTAGCATTCGGCTCTGGTTTGGCTATTTCTGAGTTTCCGAGCTTTTCATTCGACCATTGGTTATTCATTGGACTGCATTTGTTTGCTTTTTCAGTTATTTGGATTGAATCAAACAGTCCTAGTAGGAAAATCACGTGGTGCACAAGGTATTATCAAAGATCAGCTAAGATAAAATATGCTATATGGTCTAATAGCGCCCTTAAAGCCTTCTTGTTGCTGTCTATGATAGCTTTTTTAACAGGTATATACATTGCTCAGTAGGATACACATAACAAATGCTTCAAGCGGATTCGTAACGCTCGGCGGTTTTGGCGTCAACTTTAGGTTGTGTGATTACGGTGGTCAAAATAGGTTTAGTGGCGCGTTACTCACCACTTAAGCAGGCGTTATAACGTTTGGCAAGCAATGGAGCAAGTATGGAAGTTTTTAACAATCGAGAGCTAGCTTCAGTTACTTTGGTAATTCTATTTTTTATATGGGCATGCTACAAAAGCAAAGAAGTCATTTCAGCCTTTAAGCTTGTACTACGTTCTTTTCTACAAAAAGCGATAATCATTACATTAGTATCTTTGGTCGTATACCTATCCATAATCATCTTCGCATTGCATAGCATTGACATATGGAACGTTGGACAGTTAAAAAATACGATTTTGTGGTTTATTTTCGTCGGCTTTGTGCAGCTACTTAATACAAATAAAATAAAAGATCCAAATTTATATCTGCAACAGTCACTTAATGATCAAATTAAAATTATTGTATTAGTTGAGTTTTTGGTGGCGTTTCATTCTTATAGTTTTACTGTGGAGTTATTGTTGGTATCCGTTATCACCATTCTCGCATGTTGTACAGCCTACGCTCAGGGTAAGCCAGAATATATATCTGCGAGCAAGTTTTGTAACTATTCACTTGCAATTATAGGAACGTTAATACTTGCTGATACACTTATAACAATATACCAGCAACCATCGACATTTTTTGCGGTCGATACATTCAGGGATTTCTTAGTACCCATGCTTCTGTCGGTAGCCTTTTTACCATATATGTATGCTTTCTATTACTTCCTAGCTTATGAGAGAGCATTTGCAATTACACGAATTTACACTGACTCAAAGGCTCTTCAACGTTACGCAAAAATCAGGTCTTTTGTCGAGTTTAAAGGTAAGCATCAAATGATCTTGGAGTGGCTTCGATATTCGTGTAAGTCAGAATTTGAGTCAAAGGAAACTATCCAGTGCTCGATAGAGAAGTTTAAAATAGAGCGGCAACTATCAACGTTATAACAAACGCTTCAAGTGGGATTCGTAAACGCGTGCCGAACTCGCTTCGCTCAAACATAGCACACGTTCACTCACCCCTTAAGCGGGCGTTAGTTACACTTAGAAATTTAGTGGTCAAATCATTGTCTCTTTAGCTATTCAGCGACAAGCCCCACTGCTTAACTTTCTTTCCGGTGGCAGCGCGAAAGAGTCATTCGCTTTAACAATCGAGGTTTCGCGGAACTGTTTTTTGTGTCCGTCCGTGAGCAACGAAAGTAACATCTCCCTCAACCCGTTTTTCAGTGACTTAGGTGTTTTCTTTTTCGCGCCAACTCACGTTAATCGAAAGATGTCAGTTCTGTCAGCTATCAAATACGGCGTGGTGATAGTAATTTAGTTTGCGGCAAGCAATGAGCATCTTTGGTGCAAATAAGAGAGTAGGGGCGTAGGCAACTAACAAACTACTCAAGTGGACGCCATAAGCTTGGCGGTTTTGGTTTGAAGTTAAGTGTGCTTGGTAAGTTAATCGTTAGCGCCACTTAGCAGGGCGTTAGTTTGCCCACCGACTACAATCAGTCTGTAGGAAATTTCTGCTTCTGGTGTAGAACTCGCATTACACGAATTGTTGAGCCATCAACCCAGTAGGAAACGATCATTGAGATTTCTGGGATAATTAGCAATCGTCCTCGAATACCATCACGTTGAACACCCATAAGTGGTTGCTCAAGTAAATTTTCTACTTTAGCTTCAATGATTTCGTCAGTTTTGTCTGCCGCATCAGGGTTGAAGTCATAAAGAAACTCAAAGATCTTCTCACGATCATTTAGCGATTCTTCTTCCCATAAAATCATTGTTGCCCTCGGCTACGAATCTTTGCTTTTCTTTCAGCCATTCGTGCTTTTGCTGAGTCATGGTCAACAAATGAAGCTTTTCCTGAGTCAAACTTCTCAAATGCTAGGTCTACTTGTTCAGTTAACCAAGCGTCGTGAGATAATGCTTTGCGTTGTTGTTCAGCCATTTGCTCAGTAAGTTCGCGACAAGCATCGCTAAGTGTGCGTCCTTGGCTCTCAGCCATTTGCTGAGCTAAGCGTTTAATTTCGTCATCAACACGAAATTGAATTCTAGTGTCCATGATTAACTCCTAAATTGACGTGTGTACAAATGTTAGCACTGGAGTTGGGAAAGGACAACTAACAAACGCTTCAAGTCGATTCGTAACGCTCAGTACTTTTGGTGTCAATTTTGGCTAATGTGATTACGGTGTCCAAGTTAGGTTCTGTGGAGCGTTACTCACAACTTAAGCGTGCGTTAGCCGTCATGGAGCTTGCGATACTCAAAGTGATAGAATAGTATCACTTTAGTATTCCTTTGGAGCAGCTTTCATGAAAGTAGAACTAGTTACATCACTTAAACGTCAAGCAACTAAGATCCTCGCCGATCTCCGCGACACCAAAGAACCAGTGTTAATTACTGAGCATGGTAAGCCATCTGCGTATTTAGTTGATGTTGATGACTACGAATTTATGCAGAATCGATTAGCTATTCTTGAGGGTATTGCACGAGGTGAGCGTGCACTAGCTGACGGTAAAGTGGTAAGTCATGATGAAGCCAAGGACAAGATGTCAAAATGGCTGAAATAATCTGGACTGAACCAGCGTTATCTGACCTTAATGATATCGCTGAATACATCGCTCTTGAAAATATCGTAGCTGCAAAGCAGTTAATACGTACGATCTTCTCCAAAGTCGAACGCCTACAACCCTTCCCGGAGTCTGGTCGTATTCCACCCGAATTAGCACATTTAAGTTATCGTGAAGTTGTCGTTAATCCATGTCGTGTTTTCTATAAACAAGATGGTGACAAAGTGTTTATTCTGTTTGTTATGCGTGCAGAGAGAGATTTGCGTAAGTTCTTGTTGAGTAAGCAATAACCTTTGGGAATGAGCGGCTAACAAGAAATTTAAGCTGATTCGCAACGCTTGACACTTTCGGTTTGAATCGGCTTTAGTGTTTACGGCACAATGGTTTAGGTAGGTGGCAGCGTTGCTCACTACTTAATTTGGCGTTGGCCCACAGGCGTCAAAATTAACGAAGGACGATGATGAAAGGTCAAATAGTAGAATGGAATGATACTAAAGGTTATGGGTTTATTTTGTCTGTAGGCGGTAAGCTGAGGGTGTTTTTTCATATATCATCCATTACAAACCGAGGTTATCGCCCTAAATTACATGATAGTGTTACCTTTAACGTCGTTGCGGATAAAAAGGGGCGTTTAACTGCTGAAAATGCGGTGGTTCAAGGTGTCAATGGCTTTCCTTATACAGTGATATTTGGTTTTGGCTTTTTGGGTGCAGCAACGGTATCAATAACCGTATTCAACGGTGAAACACTTCTGATCCCTTTGTATATAGTATTGAGTGTTTTTACATACTTTATGTTTGCTTGGGATAAACAGGCGGCACAGAATGGCAGCTGGCGAACGCCAGAAAATACGCTATATACCCTATCCTTGGCCGGGGGTTGGCCAGGAGCATTATTAGCTCAATTTCAGCTACGACATAAATCGAGAAAGCAACCTTTCAAATTCATCCTTTGGGTTACAATCGTTCTTAATATTGCTGGGTTCGTTTGGTTGTTTAGTGAATCAGGTAGGAGCCTAGTTCATAGTGTATTAACTGGCTTTTAGCTCAAGTTACGCGTTAAGTGATGTGGGCTAACAGGTGCTTCAAGCAGATTCGTAACGCTTGGGACTTTTAGCGTTAATTTAGGCTTGAGTGATTACGGCGTAAAACTTAGCTTGAGGGTACGTTGCTCACCACTTAGCAGGGCGTTAGCTGTACTCACGCGAGGTAGTACGATGATAAAAATTAGAGAGTATGTTGAAGCGGATGCACAGGCACTTTGGGATATCCATTTTTATACTATTCGCAATATAAATATTCGTGATTACAACCAAGCGCAAGTCGAGGCTTGGGCTCCAGAAAGTCTGGAATTGTCTATCTGGATAAATAGAATGAAAGGCTTGAATCCATTTGTGGCTGAAATTGACGGTATCGTTGTAGGTTATACAGATCTTCAATCTGATGGATTAATTGATCATTTCTTTTGCCATCATGAGTATCAAGGTCAGGGTGTTGGCAGGGCATTGATGAATCATGTATTTGCTGTTGGTAAAGAGCGGGGTATTTCTCGTTTTTACTCAGAAGTTAGTATTACAGCTAAGCCATTTTATGAGCACTTTGGGTTTAAAGTGGTTCAGTCTCAAGAAATGGACGTTCGTGGGCAAAAGCTAAGAAATTTCGTAATGGAAAAGTCCAGCTAACAAACGCTTCAAGTCGATTCGGAACGTTCGGCACTTTTGGCGTCAATTTCGGTTTATGTGATTACGATGTCAAAGTTAGGTTCAGTGGTGCGTCACTGACAACTTAAGCAGGCGTTAGCAGAATAGAAGGAATAATTGATGTCAGTGGAAGAAGTGGTTAGAGGTTTTATCGAACAAGTAAGATCAGGGAAAAATCCAGATTTAGTAAACCAGTATCTAGCCCCAGTAGTTGTCGCGCATCAGATTGTTTCTGGAGTCTCAGAAACAATTAAAAGAACGCCTGAAAACTATCGTGAACACGTTGAAGAATTTCTAGAAGCTTATGGTGATTTTGACCTGTCAATAGAAGAGTTTTTAGTTCAAGGTCAAAAGGTCTACGTACGTTGGCGTCAAGAAGGACGCCATAAGGGAGTGGTTTATGGTTATGAACCGACAGGTTTAGAACTGTCTACAGTAGGAAGCGCAGTGTACCGAGTCAGTGAAAACCAAATAGCGGAATATTGGATTCAGCAAGAGAATCAAGGTTTACGGGAGCAGTTGGAAGCCAACCTTAAGAAATTCAGCTAACAAACGAGTATGGCGTCAATAGCTAAATATTGGCGCTGTTTTTGAGCCACTTCCGCGTGTCGACTCGCTTACATTTAAGCGCTGCTCATACTTATTGACCTCTTCTAGAGGCGTTATGCGACAGGGTAGTCGCTAGTCAAAAATCAAAAGGATAACCACATGGCAAAATATGTTGCTACCTCTCTGATTGGGCTCATTGTTATCGTTGTTTCTGCATACCTTATTATGCCTGCTTCAACGCTATTTCAATATCTGATCATGACTGAAAGAAGTATGGCTAATCTTGAAGTGAAGCAGGTCAAGGTCGATGAGTTAAACATTGAATATCTTCGCGGCGGAAGTGGTCCTCAATTAGTTTTACTCCATGGCTTTGGTGCCGATAAGGATAACTGGAATCGATTATCAAGCTACTTAGTTGGTGAGTTTGATGTCATCGCTATTGATATACCAGGCTTTGGAAACAGCACAAAGAATATAGAACTGGACTATGATGTTCGCTCTCAAGTAGAAAGACTAAAGCGGATATCTGATGCTCTAGGCTTAGACGCATTTACTTTAGCTGGCAGTTCTATGGGGGGATATATTGCAGGAAATTTTGCTGCCCAATACCCTGAAATAATTGACCATTTGTGGCTTATCAGCCCATTTGGTGTTGAGGGTTCGGAAGTCAGTGAAATGTTTTCAGCGACTAAGAAGGGCTTGCCCCCAGTCGTCTTGCCTCGAACCGAAGCAGAGTTTTCAGAACTGTTCGATTTTTTGTTTGTTGATCCTCCCTTTATTCCTTCACCAATCGTGAGTTATTTATCCAGCAAAGTCAGTGAAAGTCTGGAGATAAATACAAAAATTTTCGAGCAAATACACAGAATGAATAATGGCACCCCCCAGCCAGACTTGCCGCTTGAAAAGGTCTTAGCTAACTACGATGGATCAGTTCTAATATCGTGGGGTGACAAAGATAGGGTGTTGCACGTATCGGGAGCTTCGGTTTTAAAGCAGGTGATTCCGCAAGCTAAGTTAGACATTGCCTCAAATGTGGGTCATTTGCCTATGGTTGAGCAACCCCAAGCGACGGCTGAGTCGTTCTTAATGTTTACAAGAGAGCGTTAATCGCTAACCCTATCATAGTTCGCTTAAGTGCATGCTTAAGTGTGTGGTACGTTTCCGTAAAATAAGGTACAAGAGTAGTAAGGGGTGATTAATAAGGCTTATTGAGCCACGTTAGCATTCCAACAAAGAGAATAAGGAGGTGACATGTTTCCAATTGAAGTTTTTCTGCCCTATACAGTGGCTTGTCTGTTGCTGGTTATTTCACCGGGACCTGATAATTTGCTGGCCGTTGGGCGCGGTCTAAGTCAAGGCAGGGTAGCGGCAATAGTATCGGGGTTTTCGTCTGGCGCGGGGATCCTTTTTCATGTTATTGCGGCAACGTTTGGTCTTACCTTACTTATTCAAACCTCAGAATTGGCGTTCTATGTCGTCAAGACTGCGGGCGCAGCGTATTTGATTTGGTTGGGGATAAAGGTATTGCGTACCCGCAGCTTGTTCTCTTTGGAGCCGCACGAAAAAACAATCAATAAAAGCGATTTTCTCGACAGGCTTTTTATCCGCGGCCCTGAACCCAAAACCAGGTATGTTTGTTCTGGCTTTTGTCCCCCAGTTCGTCAACCCAGCATTAGGCTCGGTCACTGTTCAAATGGTTGGTTATGGCGTTTGGTTCGCATTACTTACCGCGATTGGTTTTAGTTTGATGGGTGTTTTTGCATCGCAGTTATCCCATTGGTTTAAGCGCAAGCCTAAATTGGTATCAGGTCTAAACGTAGGGGCAGGATTAACATTTATCTCTTCAGGGTTAGCTGTAGCGTTTATGAAGCAGCGGTAAAGAGAAAGTGATGATTCAATGGCCATGTGTTTTAAAGCTAGACGGTGATTATGAACTCATATTTTTAGACTCTGAGTTAATGTTTGCTAGCGAGTTTGAATCGTTAATTTGGAGTGATTCGGATCGCTTAATCGACAGTGGTGGTCAACGTTATATAATTAGCCAATCGAAGGGGAATTATACGTTTGTAGCAAGCGGGGGACGATTGTCATTAACAGCAGTCACGCAGTTAATTCAGCAACATGAGTTTTCAAAGGGCGAAATGTGCCTGACTAAAATACAATTTTCATCTGTGGAAGAAGCAATACAATCGCTGGCGACGGAAGAATAAGGATATCTACTTGTTAGAAATGAAAACCATCGGTCTGTTTTTTATAACAGCAATTGCAGAAATATTAGGCTGTTACTTGCCTTATCTGTGGTTAAAAGAAGATAAGTCGGTTTGGCTTTTGATCCCTGCAGCATTCTGTCTTGCTTTATTCGCTTGGTTGTTGTCGTTACACCCTACAGCTGCGGGTAGAGTTTATGCCGCATATGGTGGCGTTTATATCTTTGTAGCCGTTCTTTGGCTATGGCTTGTTGATGGGATCCGCCCAACGTTGTGGGATATTATTGGCGTATCAGTGGCTTTACTCGGGATGGCAATTATCATGTTCGCACCAAGAGCGACCTAAAACAATAGATAGCGTTAGTCGTCAAGTTTAACGCTATCTATTCTTTATCTTTCCTTTATCTTTCCTTTATCTTGTTAATTTTCCTCTCTCCTTCCGTTCAAATTTTCTAAAATGCTCTAATGTAAAGTTTAGGCAATGTCCTGTTACTAAGCATAATTTAGTGCTATAGCTGAATGTACTATGTTCACGGCATTTAGCGAGCAATGAGTTATCTATGGATCCACTAACACAAGGCTTACTAGGCGCCTCTTTGCCTCAGTCGGTGAGTAAAAAACAACACATAGTCGTTGCAGGGGTGTTAGGGCTACTTGCCGGAATGGCGCCGGATTTAGATGTGCTGATTCGCTCACAGAGTGATCCCTTATTGTTTTTAGAATTTCATCGACAATTTACTCATTCACTGTTTTTTATCCCTATTGGAAGTTTAATTTGTGCGCTGGTTTTGCATCAATTGATCGCAAAAAAACGCGGGCTGTCGTTCAAACAGAGTTGGCTTTATTGCGCTTTAGGTTATAGCACTCATGCGTTGCTGGACTTTTGCACGACTTATGGCACTCAGCTGTTTTGGCCACTAACCAACGAGCGTTATGCTTGGAATACAGTCTCTGTCATTGATCCCGTATTCACACTGCCCATATTGATATTGCTGGTATTTGCCACCCTAAAGCGACAGCCGTGGTTAGCTCGTATTGCGTTTCTATGGGCGCTGATCTATCCGACGTTAGGAATGATACAAAGGGATAGGGCTGAGGCTGCCGGATGGCAATTGGCTAAAGAACGGCAACACTTTCCCGTTCAGCTGGAGGCTAAGCCGAGCTTCGCTAACATATTGCTTTGGAAAGTGGTTTATGAAGTCGAGGGCAACTACCATATTGATGCGGTGAGGGTAGGCGCATCGGTAAAAACCTATCCAGGAGAATCCATCAGCAAGCTCAATATTAATAAAGACTTTCCTTGGCTCGATCTGCGTTCGCAGCAAGCGATAGACATTGAACGCTTCCGATGGTTTTCCAATGGTTATTTAGCGCAAGACCCCACCGATGAGTTGCGTATCATCGATGTCCGATATTCGATTGTACCTAATCAACTTAACGCACTGTGGAGTATCAAACTATCACCGTCAGCGCATGCCGATAAGCACGTAGAGTACCAGACTCATCGCGACAATACGCTTAGCCTCCAGACAACGCTTCTTTGATATGCTCACTGGCCTTTAATCGCGCCCTCATTAAGAAATCTCTGTGAACACTAACACCGCTGTTTTGAGATGGACCGCACAACTTCATATAAATAAGTAGCTTACAGGTCGTTAAACTTAAGTTTAGTTTGCGTTGCAAAAGCAATTTATCGCTAACCTGCTAATCTTCAAAAGGAATTTGAGAAATATGGATTTTTCCAAAAAACTGATTGTCAGGCCGTGCCATCAATGATGGCGGCTCAAGGATAGAGTAATAATGAATAATACCAAGGTTTCATTCCGGATCACGGTGGTAGGAATGTTTGTCGTTGCGACAATCCTGACCGCGATAGTAGCGGTTTCTCTGCAATATTATTTTAGTAAAAAAATGGCGACGGAACAGACTCTGTCTAGCCTTACTATGGTTTCTCAACAGTTGAATGAAGTCATAGGCAAAGTGGACGCTGACGCAACCAATACCATACAACTTCTCTCAAAAATTAGTCGCTCAATCAGTCATCATTTATCTGAACAAGAGGTGAGGGCGATTTTGTCTGAGGCGGTAAAAGATAACGACTTGTTTTACAGCATTTATGTTGGTTCAGAAAATGAGGACTTTTACCAAATAATCAATCTAGAGTCCTCGCCTGATGTTAGGAAAAGGCTTGGTGCAAAAGCAAGTGATCGTTGGGTTGTCATTACAGTGCGAGGTATAGACAGCAAACGAACAAGAAAGACGGCTTATTTTGATGATGCGTTCAATTTGAGAGCGGAAACGCTCGTGAGCAGTAACTATTACCCCACCACTCGGCCATGGTACATCAAGGCCAAATACGATTCGGTGAGTAAAACGGATCCATATTTATTCCATCATCTGCAGGTTACCGGACAAACTTACTCCTTGGCATTTCACTCGCAAAAAGAGAATATCAGCCAGCAGGTCATAGGGATTGATATTATTTTATCATCGTTAGCAGAACAGATTTCTGCTACCTCACTTGGCCTGAAGGAGGATAGTGAAGTTGAAGCGTTTGTTTACTCCAAATCCGGGAATATTATTGCCTCGAATAAACAACCTTCAGAGCAAGATTCGTTTCCCGAAAGTCCAACACTTAACCTTACTGAAAGGCAAAAAGCGATCATTGCAAGTACGAATCCTGTTCTCATTTCCAATCAAAATGATTGGGGCCCAATGGATTATTCAGTAGCAGGTAAGCCCAATGGTTATGCTATTGACATTATTACTCTTATCTCCCAGTCCACAGGTATTGAATTTGATTTTGTGAATGGATTTTCTTGGGAAGAGCTAACTCAGAAATTTGTGCAAGGTGACTTAGATGCGTTGCAATCAGTACAGAAGCAGCAGGGAAGTGTTGTTGATTACGCAAAAGGCATATACACACAGCCAATCTACGAATTGCCTTTTTCCGTTGTGACCAAAATGGATACCGACATTATTTCTAATTATGCGCAATTAGAAGGAAAGAAGGTCGCTATTATCGCCGATTGGTCGATAATTCCCACGTTAAGAAAAGACTTTCCCGGTGTTGAGCTAGTAGAATTTGAAACTCTGAATGCAGCGTTTGATTCGGTCGAAACCGGTGCGTGTTTCGCAGTGCTGGATTCAAAGTCGGTACTTTCATTTGGTTTGGATAGACTGTTTTATTCAGACCTAAAAGTTAACTCAAATCTGATCGACTTAGGTGAAATGTACTCGATGGATTTTCACATCGTATTAAGCCGTGAACTTGCCGATCTTGTTCCTATAGTCAACCTAGCGATAAATAATATCACTCCAGCGCAGCGTTCAGCGCTTGCGGGTAAATGGTTCCACAGTCAGGGTGACAAAAGCGACAATACAGTGCCGTATACCGAGCTTTATGACATGGTTCAGTCTGCAACGCTGAGCGATGACATTATCGCGATGACGTTAAATGGAGAAGAGAAGCATGTTTATCTAAAAGAGATCGAAACGGGCAAGCACTATTCTGAATACTTTGCGGTCGTCATTCCTGAGCGAGAGATCTTTGAGACCGTTCGATCTCGAGTGATTACCTCAATATTTATTACCTTGTTGTTAATGTGTTTAACGCTACCGCTCGCATGGGTGTTTGGGGCTCCCATTGTACGACCTATCAAGCAGTTGATTGTTGAAGCTGAGAAGATACAGGATAGGCGTTATGAAGAGGTGGCAGTGGTTAGAACACCGATAAAAGAAGTGTGGGACTTATCGGTTGCCATTAAAGAGATGGCCAAAGAGCTAAAGCAACATGAAAAGACGCAAGAAGAGTTTGTCGAATCGTTCATTAAGCTAATCGCGCAAGCTATTGATGATAAGTCACCATACACCGGAGGACATTGCCACCGCGTACCTGAATTAGGCATGATGTTGGCGGACGCGGCAGAGAAATCTCAACTTGAACAATTTGCTCAGTTCAGGTTTAACAACGATGATGAAAAGCGCGAGTTTAGAATTGCGGCATGGCTGCATGACTGCGGAAAAATAACCACTCCCGAACATATTGTCGATAAAGGCAGCAAGCTTGAAGCTAACTACAATCGTATTCATGAGATTCGTACCCGTTTCGAAGTACTCTGGCGTGATGCTGAAATTGCATCGTTACAACAGCGACTAAACGGTGAACACAGTACAAAGCAAATTGAGTCTGAGTTGTATCAAGCACACGAGAAACTTAAGCAAGATTTCGAGTTTGTTGCTAATGCCAACGTCGGCGGCGAGTTCATGAGCGAGGAAAAAGTGGCGCGAATTAAGGACATTGCGTCAGCGGTTTGGGTTCGCCATTTTGATGACACGATGGGTTTGTCGCTACAGCAGAGGCGAGCAACAGGGGAGAGAGTACATCACTTCCATTTGAAGAGAGACTTCTGTCTGATAAGCCAGAACATATTATTAAACGTGAGCAGCCTATCTCGTTTGACCCTAAACATCAGATAGACATGACAGTCCCCGAGCATCTATACAACCTTGGTGAAGTGTATAATTTAACCATAACACGTGGCACCTTAACCGCTGAAGACCGATTCAAGATTAATGAGCATATGATAGGCACCATTAAAATATTGGAGAGTATCCCTTTCCCTCAAGAGCTTAGCCGCGTCCCACGTTATGCCTCAACCCACCACGAAACGATGAAGGGGACAGGGTATCCCAGAAAACTAAAAGGTGAAGAGTTGTCGATACCAGAGCGAATACTCGTGGTTTCCGATATATTCGAGGCCCTAACAGCAAGTGATCGCCCGTATAAGACCGCCAAGCCGATCAGTGTGGCGATTGATATCATGTATAAAATGGCACTGGATGAGCATATCGATATAGAAACATTCAAGCTGCTATTAAGCAGTAATGCTTATCTCGTCTATGCACAGAAATACTTGAAACCGGAGCAGATTGATGTGGTCGATGTCGCAAAGTATTTCCCTGATTTAAAATAGGGAAATAGCAGAGGCGTGCCAGTTAAGTAGACTCAAACAAAAAAGCCCACACATCTCGCTGTGTCACACAGGATGTATGGGCAATACTGACGTGGAGCGTCATAACAGTTTGTCGCGTAATAATTTACAGCATGGGTTGTGGCATAATGGTTAGTGGTTTGGGGATCACTAATGTGGCTTCTGTAGCTTGCTGAACTTCCTCTGGGGTGTAGCCGGGGGCTATTTCGGTTAATATCATTTGTGAATCGTGGATAACAATAACGCCCATTTCCGTGACGACCATATCGACTTGGTTGAGTGCGGTTAATGGTAAGGAGCAGGTTTGTAGTAGCTTATGCTTCCCTTTGGCGGTGTGCTCCATTGCCACAATCACTTTCTTTGCACCGACGACTAAATCCATAGCGCCACCCATACCGGGGACCATTTTTCCCGGTATGATCCAGTTAGCGAGGTTCCCTTGCTCATCGACCTGCAACGCACCCAAAACGGTGACGTCCACATGCCCGCCACGAATAATGGTAAAAGAGTCTGCACTATCGAAATAACTGGCACCAATACTCGCGGTGATGGGTTGACCTCCGGCATTGACTAAATCGGCGTCGCGATTATGTTCATTAGCAATAGCATCAATGCCCAATAAGCCATTCTCAGATTGAAGAAGTAGTTCAATATCGCTACTAATTTCGTTGGCGACAAGCGAGGGTAAACCAATCCCTAGGTTAACCACATCGCCATCGTGCAACTCTTGTGCAACACGCCAGGCTATGTTTCGGCGAATGGCGGCTTTATCGGTAATTTTTTTGCCGATAGGAGTATCACGATAAAGTGACAGAGTCTTGAGGAAATTTGTCATTATTTTGCCTCCGTGTGATAAACATAATCGACATAAAGCCCTGGAGTGTGGACACTTTCCGGTGCTATATCGCCAAGAGGCACCAAAGATTCGGCTTCGACAATAACGAGATCAGCGGCGGTTGCCATTAACGGGTTGAAATTTTGCGTCGTCTTGTTGTAGAAAACGTTGCCTTTTACATCCACACGCGAACCACGAATAAAGGCGAGATCTGCACGCAGTGGTTTTTCTAACAAGTAATCTTGGCCGTCTATGTTGAGGACTTGCTTTCCTTCTGCAACCATAGTGCCCAAACCAGTAGGAGTGAGGATTCCGCCTAATCCTGCGCCTCCAGCTCGAATACGCTCCGCTAACGTCCCTTGAGGAACGAGTTCAACGTCTAATGTGCCCGCATTCATTTGGTTGCCTGTTTCCGGGTTTGTCCCTATATGAGAGGCAAAGAGTTTTTTAATACGCTTGGCAGCAATTAAGCGACCCGACCCTGATGTTTGCGTACCCGTATCGGTGGAGATAAGAGTGATGTCTTTAATATTGTGCTCAAGTAGCAAGTCGATAAGACCCTCTGGTGCGCCATTCGCCATAAAACCACCAATCATGATAGTCATGCCGTCATGTAGCTTTTCTGCAATATCGCTGCCTGTGATTTTCTTTCTCATCCTTTACCCTTATACATCATTTGCCTTTATAAAGAGGCTTAGTGCTAGACGTTGTTAGTACTATTTTTGGCTACTCTAGATTCTGTTTTTTAAGTTTTACTTTACGTTTTAGTTTTAGTTTTAGTTTTACTTTACGTTTTCGTTTGGCTAAGCCGCACATCGCTTAAGGATGACTGCTGTCCCCATTCCTCCGCCAATACACAGGGATGCGAGTCCATAATCTTTGTTTTGACGTTCTAATTCATAAACGAGACTGACAATAATCCGAATACCGGAGGCACCGAGTGGGTGACCTAAAGCAATTGCTCCGCCATTATGGTTGGTGCGTTCTAAGAGCCAGTTTTGGTCAACATTGTGCTGTTCAGCTAATTGCTTGGCCACACCAAGTGCTTGAGCGGCAAAGGCTTCATTGAGCTCAAAAACTTCAATGTCTTGCAGTGATAACGTAGTTTTTTCCAGTGCATTGGCAATGGCCGGAACCGGTCCTAATCCCATCATGTCGGGAGACAACCCTGCCTGAGCGTAACTAACCACTTCCGCTATTGGCTGTAACTGATATCGTTCCACGGCTGATTTTGAAGCCAGAATGATGGCAGCGGCGCCGTCGTTAATGCCAGACGCGTTGCCTGCAGTCACGGTTCCCTCTTTTTTAAACGCAGGACGCAAGCGAGCTAGGCTGTCTGATGTGGTGTTCGCCTTTGGATACTCATCCATTTCAACGGTATATTGCTGACGACGTACCGAGACCTCTATTGGTTCGATTTCGGTTCTGAAACCATGAGTTTCCAATGCGTTTGCGGCTTTCAGCTGGCTACTTAATGCGAACGCATCTTGCTCTTCACGCGAGATAGATAGCGACTCTGCGATGTTTTCTGCAGTCATGCCCATATGATATTGATTAAAGGCATCGGTTAAGCCGTCAGTAATAATGCTATCTTCTAGAGAAATACTGCCCATACGAACGCCGCCTCGGACTTGATGAGTCTGTATAAATGGCGCTTGCGACATACTTTCCATACCACACGCCACAACAATTTCAGCATCCCCCGCTTTAATATGACTGGCCGCATCCATGACAGTTTTCATTCCACTGCCACAAATCATATTGAGGGTATAGGCCGGAACCGTTTCGGGAATACCTGCTTGCATGGCCGCTTGACGACCGGGCCCCATGCCAATGCCAGCGCTAAGGACATTACCAACGATGACTTCGTCAATCAGGGTTGGGTTGATATGACATTGGCTTAGCGCACCTTTAATAGCCGCAGCGCCTAATGTAGGGGCGGGAACCGGAGATAGGGCACCGTTGAAACTGCCGATAGGCGTTCGTTTTGCTGCAACAATATAGATAGGTTCCATGGTTTTATCCTGTATCAGTATGCGCTGAAAGTAGCGACTAAATTCGAGTGATGAATCCATTCTAAAAGATGCAGTGAGAGGGGTGTTATAGCCATTGGCAGAAACGCGGTTTGCAT
Organism: Vibrio sp. GJ43-1; assembly: GCF_055808835.1. Lineage (NCBI taxonomy): Bacteria > Pseudomonadati > Pseudomonadota > Gammaproteobacteria > Vibrionales > Vibrionaceae > Vibrio > Vibrio sp. GJ43-1. Next base: position 1,094,655 of record NZ_CM147885.1, read on the forward strand.
AAATGCAAAACGAACGAAGAGGGGTTTGGAGTATATTGATTGGGTGTAAGCGCGATAATAACGCGCTGATTAAATAGCAGTATCAACCAATCACAAGGAGGATAGTCATGAATAACTTTATCGCGTGTGCGCCCTGCTGTTGGGGAGTCGAATCGGCCACTAATGTGCACAACCCGCTTTGGACTACGGTCATAACGGAAGGTAAATCGGCGGGGTATCAAGGGCTGGAATTAGGCCCCTACGGCTACATGCCTCTTGAGGGTGATCGTGTGAGTGCCGCGATGGTAGAGAGTGGTTTAAGAATTTGCGCGGGGACTATCTTTGAGCCACTTTCATCTATTGAGCATAAAGAAAGCATATTGGCTAGAGCCCATGACTTATGCTCGATGCTGAAACGTATTGGCAGCAAAAAAGTTGTGGTGATTGATTGCGTGAATGATCGTCGCAGTGCGTGCGCGGGGTTGAGCGATGAAGCGCCAAGACTTGATGAGCAGCGTTGGGGCACAATGATGCAAACGATTCGAGAGGTCGCGACCATTGCCGCGCATTATGGTGTTCGCCCTGTCGTTCACCCTCATGCTGGTGGCTACATTGAATACCGAGATGAAATTGATCGGATGCTGGCTGATCTTACTCATCATGAGGTGGGACTTTGCTTGGATACGGGGCATTTGCATTACGCTGGTATGGATCCGGCTCAAAGCTTAATTAAATACGCTTCACGCTTGGAGTACGTTCATTTTAAAGACATTAATCAGGCAGTGTTTACTCAAGTGATACAAAATAAAGTTGGTTTTTGGCAAGCTTGCGCACAAGGGGTGATGTGTCCCATTGGCGAAGGGGTAATCGACTATGCTGCTGTGTATTCGGCGCTTAGTCAGGTCGGTTATTCAGACTGGATCACTATTGAGCAAGAACGAGATCCTAAACACTCAGCAGGGACGTTAAACGACATTAAACAAAGCCGTGATTATCTGCTTGAAAAAGGATTTGGCTAGTGACGTTTCTCTTTATCAAAAAGGCAAAGGTAATCGCTGGTAAGGGAGTGGTTCGTGTTATTCGTTACTGACCCATGGTTTTATATTACGGCGATTCCCGCCGTGATAATTTATGGCATTGGTAAAGGCGGGTTAGGCGGTGCATTGGGTATTATCGCGGTTCCCTTGATGGCGATGACTATTGCACCGACACAAGCTGCCGCGATTCTGTTACCGATTTTATGTGTGATGGATGTGTTTGCGGTGAAACATCATTACCGAAATGCCGATTATTCAGTAATTCAGCGGATGCTTCCAGGGGCGATTCTTGGTGTCATGTTGGCTGGATTGTTTTTGAGTGTCACTCCGGAATCTGGCCTTAAGTTGCTGATCGGCATCCTATCATTGCTATTTTGTGGGCAATATTGGCTGGTGGACGAGAATAAGCAAAAACCAGCGGGAAAAGTGAGCGCGTGGTTCTGGAGTTTATTGAGTGGCTTTTCTAGTACCGCAATTCATGCGGGCGGCGGACCTGCCAGTATTTATATGTTGCCACTGAAACTGGATAAAGTGGTCTTGGTCGCGACGATGGCGGTGTTATTTGGGTTAGTTAACCTAGTCAAACTGGTTCCTTATTCCGTCCTTGGTGAGTTTGACAGGGTTAACGTAATCACGGCGCTTATTTTGATGCCCCTTGCGCCAGTTGGCGTAAAGTTAGGGGTGTGGTTATTACATCGTGTTAGCCAGCAATGGATATACCGATTGTGCTATCTATTTTTGTTACTCTCAGGAATAAAACTTACCATCGATGGGCTTGCATAGGTTCACTGCTTACTCGTTTGATGGAATAGATTACCGAATAACATTAAGCAACTGGGACATATGCTGGATATGAGTAGAACCAAACACGTCAATCTCTTCTAAGTGCGGGGCGTAGTAAACACTGGTCATGCCTGCACGATGTGTTGCTTGTAAGCCCACCAAACTATCTTCTACAACACAACAATGCTCGGGGGCAGCCCCCATGGTGTTTGCCGCGTGCAAAAATAATCCGGGTTCTGGTTTCCAAGAACCCACTTCATGGGCGCTAAATATTGCGTTGTCGAAGTATTTTTCGAGTCCGGTGACGTTTAGTGCATGCTCTATCTTGGCACGAGGTGCCGATGAGCCGATGCAAACTGGGATTGTGAGAGACTTTAATACCTCGGCAACGCCTTCATTAGCGGTTAATTGCTGATCGAAGAGATCACGAACCTTAAGGCGATATTCTGTCTCAAACGAGTCGGGAAGCGTCAGTTGGCATTCAGATTGAATACTGGATAGGATTTCAGTGAATTTAACGCCACGGTAGTTGGCGATGAGCTGCTCTGCGCTATAGCGAACCCCAACTTCAGCCAGTTGACGCTCTAAGGCAAGATTACAAAGACGCTCACTATCCACTAACGTACCGTCACAATCAAAAATAATAAGCTGTATTTCAGATGCCATACTCGTATAAAGTCTCTTCGTTACATGAAATTTATGTCGACGTATCATACAATTAATTAAAATTACTACCCTATAGCGTCGTCACGTTTAGGACAATTTGTTGTGAATTTGGCGTGTTAGTGTCTGATGATATTATGCTTATTAAAAGAAAATAAACCGCTCATGAAAAACTATCCATGAGCGGTTGGTTGAAGGTTGTGTGTTTTCTTGAAGGAAAAACTTAAACGCTCGGTAAGATATTCTCCGGCATTAGCTGGTGATGCAGCGCCAGCTTAATAATGTCGTTTGCCTTGGCAATATCCGGAGCAAAGTAGCGATCTTTATCGTAGAACGCGACGGACTCTCTGAGTTGTTGCTTGCCTTGTTCAATTCGCGGTGATGACGTTAATGGCGCTCTGAAGTCCAACCCTTGAGCGGAAGCCAAGTATTCAACCGCAAGGATGCCACGGGTGTTTTCTGCCATATAGCGTAACCGTCGAGCAGCAAAGGTAGCCATCGACACATGATCCTCTTGGTTTGCCGAGGTTGGTAAGCTGTCTATTGATGCTGGGTGGGCGAGGGTTTTGTTCTCACTTGCCAGCGCCGCTGAGGTGACTTGCGCGATCATGAATCCAGAGTTTACCCCTCCGTTATCGACTAAAAATGGCGGCAGTTTACTCAATGCATTATCGATGAGTAGCGCCATTCTTCGCTCTGATAAACTGCCAATTTCCGCGATGGCTAGCGCCAGATTATCCGCCGCCATAGCAACGGGTTCAGCATGGAAGTTACCGCCAGAAATAATGTCGCCGTCCTCAGCAAAAACCAGCGGATTGTCAGAAACTGCATTCGCTTCTACTTGCAGAGTGTCGGCGGAATTGCGTATTTGCTGCAAGCACGCGCCCATGACCTGTGGCTGGCAACGCAGTGAATAAGGGTCTTGTACTTTTTCACAACACTGGTGTGATTCGCCAATTTCACTTGTGGTATCTAACAGGTGGCGATAGGCAAGGGCGGCGTCCATTTGCGCTCGGTGTCCTCGTACACGGTGAATACGAGGATCAAATGGTCGTCGGCTACCCAGTGCGGCTTCAACGGACATGGCGCCACATAACGTTGCAGAAGCAAAGAGATCTTCAGCAACAAACAATCCTTCTAGCGCAAAGGCGGTAGAAGCTTGTGTACCATTAAGTAACGCGAGCCCTTCTTTCGGTGCAAGGGTGATTGGGGTTAATCCAGCGATTTGTAGTGCTTCAAGACCGCTGATGATTTTCCCGTTATGCCTTGCTTCGCCTTCACCCAATAAAATGGTACTCATATGAGCCAGTGGTGCGAGATCCCCAGATGCGCCCACTGAACCTTTTGTGGTACACAAGGGTAAACCTGAGAATTCACGAGCTCGATTAATGCTTGAATAACGTGTAATCGAATACCGGAGTAGCCACGGGCTAAGCTATTGATTTTTAGTACCATCATTAAGCGTACGGTTTCGTCGCTCATGAGCTTACCAATGCCTGCTGCGTGAGACAGTACGATGCTTTTTTGTAGGACTTCGAGATCTTCCGGTTCGATACGTGTGTTGGCAAGCAAGCCAAAGCCGGTATTGATGCCATAAACGGTGCGGTCTTCAGCAATAACTTGCTCGACAACGCGAGTACTGGCTTCGATACCTTCAAACGCATCGGTATGAAGGGATAAGTTAACCTAGGTGAACGGCTGATTTGACGCAATTGTTTCAGCGATAACTGACCTGGTTCTAGAACGAGTTTTAACATGATAGGCTCCTTAACCATTGTTGTGCTGAGAGCGAGTGTCGAGCATTGGCAAATCAAGCCCTTGCTCTGTTGCGCATGCTTTGGCAATGTCATAACCGGCATCGGCATGACGCATTACGCCAGTGGCGGGGTCATTGTGAAGAACACGACCGATTCTGCGAGAGGCATCCTCACTGCCATCGCAGCAAATTACCATGCCACTGTGCTGTGAGAATCCCATTCCTACGCCGCCGCCATGGTGAAGCGAGACCCACGTAGCGCCGCCGCATGGTGTTGAGTAGAGCGTTCAGTAAAGGCCAGTCAGAAACCGCATCGGAGCCATCCATCATGCCTTCCGTTTCTCGGTTAGGGCTGGCAACAGAGCCTGAGTCGAGGTGATCTCTACCAATGACGACTGGTGCAGATAGCTCACCTGTTTTCACCATTTCGTTGAAGGCTTGCCCGAGACGCTCACGATCCTTCAAACCAACCCAGCAAATTCTGGCAGGCAAACCTTGGAACTGAATACGTTCTCTCGCCATGTCTAGCCAATTGTGAAGGTGAGGGTTATCGGGAATAAGTTCTTTCACTTTTTGGTCTGTTTTATAGATGTCTTCTGGGTCGCCAGACAGGGCAGCCCAACGGAAGGGGCCGATGCCTTCACAAAATAAAGGTCGAATATAGGCAGGGACGAAGCCTGGGAAATCAAAGGCATTCTTCACGCCTTCTTCCAGGGCCATTTGGCGGATGTTATTGCCATAATCGGTGGCGACAGCGCCTCTATTTTGCATGTCTAAAATGGCACGAACTTGCACAGCCATTGAGGCTTTTGCCGCTTTGACAACTTCCTCTGGGTGCTGTTCTCTTTGGTGTTTTGCGTGCTCCATGCTCCAGCCTTGAGGCAAGTAACCGTTTAATGGATCGTGAGCAGACGTTTGGTCAGTGACCACATCAGGGGTGATATTTTTCGCCACCATTTCAGCGTAAACATCCGCCGCATTGCCCTGTAACCCAACAGAGATGGGTGTATCGCTTTGCTCGATAATTGATAGGGCTTCGCTAAGGGAGTGCGCTTTGGTATCGACGTAGCCGGTATTTAGTCGGTAATCAATGCGTGATTCATCACACTCTACAGCGATCATAGAGAAGCTTAGCCATGGTGGCTGCAAGAGGTTGTGCTCCGCCCATGCCGCCCAAGCCATGCGGATTAGTATCCACTTATTACTTGGATCACCAGAAAAGTGCTGTTTCGCCATAGCAACAAAGGTTTCGTAGGTTCCTTGTACAATGCCTTGAGAGCCAATATAGATCCATGATCCAGCAGTCATCTGGCCATACATCATTAACCCTTCTTTATCTAGCTCATTAAAGTGCTCCCACGTTGCCCAATGGGGCACAAGGTTTGAATTGGCAATGAGTACGCGAGGGGCGTCTTTATGAGTTGGGAACACGCCGACAGGCTTACCGGATTGCACGAGAAGCGTTTGGTCTTCTTCAAGGCGCTTCAGCACTTCAACGATTTTGTCATAACAGGCCCAGTCTCTTGCTGCACGTCCAATACCACCATAAACAACAAGGGCGTGTGGGTGCTCTGCCACCTCAGCATCGAGATTATTCATCAACATACGCAATGGTGCTTCGGTTAACCAAGATTTGGTATTTAGGGTCGTGCCGCGTGGCGCTTGAATTGTGCGCTCTGTGTCTAAGCGAGGGTTACAAGGGTGTGTCATGGTTCCTTTCCTTTTGATGGCTAGCCAGAAGAGCTTTATTGCCGTCCCTTCATGGAAGTCACGACGTCGGTCTTTCTATTGGGCTGCGTTTAGAGTTATTGGGTTAACTGTTTTATCGTTATTAATACGTTTGTTTTCGTCTTATCTTTTTGGGGACATTATTTTGCCTGGGATAGCGCGGTCATAATTTGCCAAACTAGGCGAGCCGCCAGCTTGGCGGTGCGACCATCGATATCAAACTCTGGGTTGTACTCGGCAATATCCGCGAGACGAAGTTTGTCTTTATGCTTTAATATGGTTTTGAAATAAGGGTAAAAAATCTCTGGAGATAGACCTAATGCGGCGGGTGCACTGACCCCCGGTGCATGAGCGGCACTGAATACGTCAAGATCAATGGTTAAATAGAGGTGATCGACGTTATCTATGAAGCGCTCTAGCGCTTGAAGGTGAGATGGTGTGACGTCATACAGCATCTCTTCATCAAGCAAGGTCTGTACATTGAGTAGCTCGGCTCGTTCAAATAGCGCCTTGGTATTGCTGGCTTTGCTGACGCCAATACACATGTAATTAAATGGCTGGTGATGGGAGTGACAATAATCAGCAATTTGAGAAAAGGGTGTCCCCGAGCTAGGTTGTAACGTTTGGTCTTTTGCGCTTGAAGCCTTGGCAGTACTACCATCACTTTGGTGAGTTCGATATTCACGCAAATCAAAATGCGCATCGAAGTTGATGATGCCTATACGTGGTGCTGGGCTCTGTTTTTCTAAGTGCTGAGCAAGACCTAGAAAAGAAGACCAGGCAATTTCATGCCCACCACCCAGTACCACGAGAGGCGCGTGTTGTAACTCCCGTGAAATTATCTCAGCAGTGAGGGCTTGGTTTGCTTCTAGCGCCATTGGCACTGTGGCGACATTTCCTAAGTCATAGAGTGTTGATGTTTCATGCCAAGCCAGATTGCAGAGCGCTTGGCGAATACTATCAGGGCCCTGACTGGCACCGATGCGACCTTTGTTTCGTTGAACGCCCTCATCCGTTTCAAAGCCGAGCAATGCCACACGAGGTTGTTTGCCCAACTGTTGATTGGCTAAGGTTGCCACGGGCTTGATAAGATGATGGAGGCGATAGCGATTTTCTCCGTCTTCTTGGTCATCTCGTCCTTGCCAACGGAAGTTATGTTCAGTTTGTGTTGATTTAGTGGACATCTTCAATTACCCCACTAACGACTCGATGCTTGAGTTCACCCATGCCAAGTTGATAGCTCAATTCGCTTGGGTGCGCGATGTCCCAAATCGCTAGATCGGCCGTATAGCCAACGGCGACTTTTCCTAGCGTGTCTTGCTGACCGATCGCTTGTGCGGCATGACACGTTACGCCACGCAGTGCTTCTTCAGGGGTAAGACGAAATAGGGTGCAGGCCATATTCATTGTTAAGCGAAGATCGGCAAAAGGTGAGGTGCCGGGGTTGAGATCAGAACCCAGTGCCATTGGCACTTTATGCAATCTGAGAGCTTGAATGGGTGGTAATTGTGTTTCACGTAGAAAGTAGAACGCGCCGGGCAATAATGTGGCGACCGTACCGCTTTGCGCGATAGCTAACACGCCAGCTTCATCTAGATACTCGATATGATCAGCGGAAAGCGCCTGATATTGCGCGGCAAGTTGTGTTCCCCCCAAATTACTTAGTTGTTCGGTATGTCCTTTAATCGCCAAGCCATGGTCTACAGCCGCTTTAAATACACGCTCTGTTTGCTGTAAGTTGAAGCCGATTGATTCACAAAAAACGTCCACGGCATCGGCGAGTTTGTGCTCGGCTACATAAGGGATGATAGTACTGACAACGTATTCAATGTAGCCATCGGCATCATTACGAAATTCTACCGGCACGGCATGAGCGGCAAGCAGTGTGGTGGTGATTCGTATGCGTCGATGTTGTTCCAATGACTTCGCGGCAACAAGCATTTTGGCTTCATCTTCCAGTGTTAGACCATAACCAGACTTAATTTCCACGCTGGTACAACCGCTTTTTATGAGGCTGTCTAGGCGAGGTAACGCTAGGGTAATGAGTGATTCGACACTGGCCGTACGCGTTGCTTGTACGGTGCTGTTTATACCGCCACCACGTTGTGCGATAGACTCGTAGGACTCGCCTTGCAGCCTTGCTTCAAACTCTTCAGCGCGGCTGCCTGCGAACACCAGATGAGTATGCGGATCGATAAAACCAGGCGTGACGATAGCGCCTTTGCAATCTAAGCGAGGAAAGCTTACATAGGTATCTAAGGTAGTCGCGCAGTCAGGCAATAGGTGCGTAATCACGCCGTTCTCAATGACGATGGAACAAGGATTGGATGGGTCATATCCGCTTGTACCATCTACCATGGAAACCAGTTTGGCATTGGTTAGAATCAGGTTCATATCGGCTCGCTCATTATTGTATATACAAATATTTAGTTTAATCTATACAATTGATCAAGGGGATCGATAATAAAACGTGATCGTTGAGGAATTATTGAGCAGTAAATTTAAAGAGTAGGCGGGTTGGCGGGCGGAAATCCATGCCGTTTCCGCTAGCGATGGTTCGATCTATTTAACGGTTCTATTTAACGGATCATTAGAGCGTGATTTTTGAACTTAATTGGTAGCGACTGCCTGGATGATAGAGTAGAGCACTGCTGATTAACTTATCACCACTCCATGTTCTACGATGGAGAAGTAGGCAGGGCTCGTGCGCACCCATGCCGAGCAGAGAAGCAAGGTTAGCGTCACAGGTAATCGCTTCGACGGTATGCTCAACCGCACTCATTGGACAGTTCTTGCTTAAGTATTCATTAGGCGTAACGGTTGTGAAGTCCTGCTGGTGGTAATTCGGAGCATATTTGGCGTTCACCCAGCGGCATTCGAGTTGGATGGGTTGCTCATCTTCTTTATGCAGTATTTCACTGTAAAAGACCGGACTGTCTAGCATGATGCCCAGCTTAATAGCGATCTCTTGATCAGCATTGATCGACGCATGTTGGATAACTTGGCTGGAATACATTTTGCCGCGCTGCTGCACTTCTTCAGCAATATTTCTGGTATCCAGCAAAGGGGACTCTGCTTTTGTCGAAGGTGCTTTTACAAAGGTACCTAATCGTGGTTTTCGCTCAAGTTTGCCTTCGCCAACCAGATCTCGAATGGCTTTATTCACGGTCATTCGACTGACAGAAAATTGCTTGGTCAACTCCATTTCTGTTGTGATCTGATGACCCACAGCCCAATGACCATTTTCGATATTATTTTCGATGAAACGTTTGATTTGGATGTAAAGGGGTTCAGATGACATACATTGGCTACTTAGCTAACTTAATTGAATATACAAATGGTTATGTAAAACGACGTAAATTGCAAGGTTCAATGAGAATTCATGTTGGATAGTAAGACGATACCCCAACACTGACGTTGATTTATCGTTAGCAACAAACCTCGATCTTCACCTCAACTTTACAAAAATAGTGACAAAATCATCAAGTTGTCATTCATCTTCCGTTATCATGTTCGGCTACCGTCGTCGGTGAGTGTGTGTCATTACGTGGCAGCCGCTAAGACCGCGATGAGTTCTTGATATGAATTGCCTGTATGTCTAAGGAAGGATGATGAAAACAGTTTTAGTCGACAATGAGCAGTACACCCCATCTAAAATACTGTGCGTTGGGCGCAATTATGTTGAACATATTGAAGAGCTTGGAAACGAAGTTCCAGAGAATATGGTGGTGTTTAACAAGCCCAACTCAAGCATTGCGGCAGAACTCTTTTCTTATATCGATGAACCACTCCACTATGAAGCCGAGATCTGTTTTTTGGTTAAAAACCAGCGCTTTTATGGGGTTGGCTTTGGGTTAGACTTAACCAAGCGTGCATTACAGTCGCAGCTAAAGTCGAAGGGCTTACCTTGGGAGCGGGCAAAAGCATTTCACCACTCTGCTAAATTTAGCCGCTTTGTGCCACTTAATGGTATTGATATCAATGAATTGGAAGTTGAACTTTTTATCAATAGTATGCGAATGCAGCTTGGTGGTACTCAGCAAATGATCTATAAGCCGGATGTGATTTTGGCCGAGTTATTGTCATACACGGATTTAGAAGATGGCGATGTTGTCATGACGGGAACCCCAAAAGGTGTGGGTGAAATCATGGCGGGTGATCGTTTCTTAGGGCGAATCAAGCAGGCTGACGTGACATTGATAGAGGTAGAGTGGGTCGCGATATAGTGGGCGAAAGTGGTGCTTTCGAGGCGCATGTGTCGCTAGCGTATTTCATTGATAAAATGTCGGATTTGCTACTGGCTTAAAAACACTAATTGGTATTTTCTCATATAATTGCATCAAGATTTATTGAGATTGATGGTGAATAAATGTCGAAAACAGCGAAGTTAGAAAATGAAGACAAGTTGTTCAAGAAGGCGTTAGAAGTCGGTACTAAAATTGCTGCAATGCAAGGTTACACACTCACCAACCAAGGGACGACTCCGTCCATGAAGGCAAAAGCCATCTACTTGTTTTTAGTAGAAGTGAATCAGATAACCCCGCTTCCCGCCGATAAATGCGATGGAAAAAATATTAGAAAGCGATTAGCGCTATGGATCCATAGCGCATTACCTGATGATGATCCGTTGAAATAGGTAACCATCAAGTGGCATGTATCGTTGAGCCGTATCGACTTGGCTAGATCGTCTCAACTTGTTTTTGCTGTGAGCGGGGTAGCCACTTTGTCCATCGAATGGGCATAATAGGTATAACGATTAGCGTAATACCAATAAGGGTGAGGATATCGGGTATTTCATCAAACCACATCACCCCAAACGCCGTAACAAAGATAAGTCCAGAATATTCAGCCAGCGCGATTTGATTAGCAGGCGCCTTTCTATAGGCAACCACAACCAGCGCATGATAGCCCAGAACCAATAGATTAATGACCATAATCCAGCCAATATGGTGCCATTCAATAGTACTCCACTGCGGTATTGCGAGCGCAAGCGCGAGTGGCAGAGTCATTACTCCCGTCCAAAATAGCGTGGCAACAATATGCTGATCATTGGGCAGTCGCTTAATCAGCACATTTCCAACCCCCATAGAGAGCGCACTGCCAAGCCCTGCGATGGCAGCCCAATGAAATTGTTCAGGGCGTAGGACAATGACTACACCTATAAAGCCAATTAATGTCGCAATCACTTTGGTAGAGTTTAGCTTTTCTTTGAGCAATATCACTGACAATGGCAGCATCAATATTGGTCCGACATAAAACATCGCATTTGCAGTTGCGAGAGTTAAGTGGGTGACCGCAATCATCGCGCAGCCACTGCCCATGAGAATGAACTGTGCACGTAAAAAATTAATGCGACATCCTCCTTGCATTCGGACTGCTTTAGGGAGCTTTAGCCACAAGGGAAGCAGCAGAATGACACTGAATAATTGCCGAATGAAAACATACTGGAAAGTCGGAACTTCACCATTGAGCACTTTAAGAGAGACATCTGAAAAAGAGGCTAATAGGTTGGCAAAAATAAGAAGAAATAGCGCTTGATTGGTCGCGTTGCTTAACGGCATATGGTAGTGGTGATGCGTCACATTTAAAGGTGGCGCATCATATACTGGAATAAAGAGAAGTAGAACTAAAATCGATATTAAACAGGATGTTACTTTACGCTATTTTGCTAAGCGAATCATTGGAGTGGATATCGGCCTTCCTCCGAGTGAGACTTCGCCAATAGGCTGAAAGCCAAACCGCTGATAGAAGGCCACATTTCTAGGGCTAGAGCACTCTAAATAGGCGGGTTTCCCACTGGCGTCAATCGTCGGCAGTGTGGCTGCCATTAAATCATGACCAATCCCTTGTCCCATGTAGGCAGGGTCTACACCGATTAAAGGTAAGTACCAGCAGGGCTCTGATGGATAAAACTGTTCAAGCTCATGAAAAAAACGTTGTACTTCACTTAAGATTCCGGTGGGGCAGGTGGTAAATGCGAGCTGTTTTATCTTATCTTCATCGGGGTGACGGTCAGGAGCGAGCCAGGTAATAACGCCGGAAAAATCCTTTGTCGCCCATGCTGTCCCATCAATAATCGACGGCCCTTGATATAGCTTGGCGTAGTCTGGGAATACTCGCATGAATAGCTCTGCGCTTGGCCAAATGTAGCGGGCAGCAGGATCGCTTAAAAACGCTGCCGTCATACAGGCGCTAAATTGCGGCATGTCAGCCGCGGTGACGGTTTTTAAAGCTCTATTGATCATTGCAATGGTCACTCTGTGTCATCGTTGGTCGGTTGTTTTTCATCGTGTGCTAAGCCGAGAAATTTTAGCCCTAAACTCAACATCAGTATAGCGATAGGTAAGACAAGTGTTTCCCAGCTCAGATTGTCAAAATCAACCAAAACCAGCTCTAAGAATTTGACAAAAAGAATGACAATGATGACTTCTGCAAGAATGTTTTTTAGATGGCCGATATTGGGGGTTTTTATCCAATGTAAGACATTAAATGACTTGAGCTTATCGTTTTCACTGTCCCAAATAAATAAAGTGAACACGCCGTGCGCAAAGATAAAAAGCACCAGTGCAACCAAAAAGGTGTCTAAGGATTTCACCATATAATTTATCGCCAGATCAGCGGTATCTAAATGCGACATATCAGCGGTTTTTTCTGTCCCAATAAAGTAGACGTAGAACGCGGCGTAAGCTTTGGTCGCACCGATTAAACTTAACAAAGCAGACCCGCACAGGGAGCTGATAATGGCAATCCAGCTTACGTAGCGAAAATTATTTATGAATTGCTTTTTCAAAATCGACCTCGATCTGCTGAGTGTCTGTCAAATATAGTTCATGTAAAAGATAGTTCAAAAGAGGGCACACTAAGTAAACGAATGAGAAACGCTATCGTCATGTAAATTATCTTGTGGGGTATATACTCAAGTGACATATTGATGCTGAGGATGACGTGATGGCCTACGACTCTTTTATATTACACTCAAAATATCCCCCATCGGGCGATCAACCAGAAGCGATAGCTAGGCTCATTCAAGGCGTTCAAAATGCGGCAACGCATCAGACATTACAAGGTGTGACCGGGTCTGGTAAAACATTTACCATGGCGAATATTATTCACCGATTAAAAAAACCGACTCTGATATTGGCTCATAACAAAACCCTGGCGTCGCAACTCTACAGTGAAATGAAGGCTTTTTTCCCCAATAATGCCGTTGAGTATTTTGTCTCCTATTACGACTATTACCAGCCAGAGGTCTACATTCCTGGAAGCGATCGCTTCATTCGCAAAGACTCCGCTATCAACGAACAATTGGAACGCCTACGTTTATCGACAACGAAATCGCTCGTAGAGCGCAGAGATACGATAGTGGTTGCGTCGGTGTCTGCCATTTATGGGTTGGGCGATCCTGCGGATTATCGGGCCATTCAAATACCGTTAACGGTAGGCGCAATGGTTGATAAAGAAGAGTTAGTATCGAGACTGTATGCGTTGCAATATACGCAATGCCAAAAAACGATTGAACGAGCTACGTTTCGTGTTGATGGTAATGTGGTTGATATTTTCCCTGCTGATTCTGAGTATAAAGCGATTCGGGTGATTTTGGGCAATCAAACTGTCGAACGTTTGCAGTGGATGGATCCGATTTTAGGGAAAGCCTTAGAGGACATACAGCACTACCGAGTATCACCGAAAACGCTCTATGCGGCTTCACGAAGTCAGTTACTGGCTGCTCGAGAATCCATTCAGCTTGAGCTTGAAAAAAGGATACAAGCGCTTACTGCCGAGTCTCGTTTAACCGAGGCAAGTCGCTTGTTCGAGCGGACCATGCATGATTTAGACATGATGCGGGATTTTGGTTATTGCTCTGGAATGGAAAACTACGCGAGTTATTTAAATAAGCGTGATGTTGAATTGCCCCCAACGACACTGTTGGATTATTTACCGAAAGATGGCTTGCTGTTTATCGATGAATCTCATGTCATGATTCCTCAAATATCCGCAATGTATAAAAGCGATCAAAGCCGAAAAGAGACACTCATTGATTATGGCTTTCGGTTGCCATCAGCACAGCACAATCGCCCCATCATGTTTAGCGAATTTGAAAAGCTAAAACCTCAGACCATTTTTGTATCAGCGACACCGGGAGCGTATGAGTTAAAGCGTTCAGGTAATCATGTGGTTGAACAGATTATCCGGCCAACAGGGCTCTTAGACCCAGTGATTGATATTAGGCCGCTTGCTACTCAAGTTGATGATCTTATTGGCGAAATACAGAAAAGAATTCAGGTTGATGAAAGGGTATTGGTGACGACGTTAACTAAACGAAGTGCCGAATCTCTTGAGCAACACCTTAAGACGTTAGGTATTAAGGTTGGCTATATTCACTCTGATGTGAAAACCTCAGACCGAGTAGAAATTATTGACTCATTACGACGTGGTGACATTGATGTGCTAATTGGAATTAACCTGTTAAGAGAGGGACTAGATATTCCAGAGGCCTCTCTGATTGCTATTTTTGATGCAGACCACGCTGGCTTTTTACGCTCTAAACAAGCGCTTATTCAAATTATTGGGCGGGCAGCTCGTAATGTTAATGGGCTGGCTGTTCTGTATGCAGATAAAGTCACACCAGCGATGCAGCAAGCCATCGCGGAGTCAAATGGCAGACGAGAGCGGCAAATTGCCTACAATCAGATACATAGCATAACTCCAGCATCATCCAAACGGAAAATATCTTCAGAAGTTACGCCGTTACAGCCAGCTTACGAGACAAGCTTTTGCCGCAATTTAACGGAATTATGTCAGCGTATAACGGCATTGGAAGGACAATTGCTACTTGTATCTGCCGAGCGAGACAGGGGGGCTATTGACGACATTCGACAGCAATTAGATAGCTTATATCGACAGTTTATTTTTATCTAATACGGAAGCTGAATTATGCGGAAAAAACAGCTTTTGAAGAGGAACTTCAATAGCTTAGGTATGCGAACGTGTGCAACTGGTTGCTATTGACAAGTTGCTCAAGTCCTGTTTTATTGAGGTTTGGGTATAAAAAACATTTTGGTAAGTACCCATTTGGGTAGCAAGGGTGCCAAGCATAACTGGCGTCTGTTTATGACCTAGTCATTTTGATCCGTTTGAGGAAATAACATGTCTGAATTGAAAATTATAAAGGCGGACTACTCTGCCGTGCCAGCATTGAGTGAGATGTTTATTGATGCATATGCAAACAATGAAGCTATGCAGGCGGCGTTACGACAAGATGAAGCATCCGATTTTGCTCATGATTCATATTGGCGTTGGGCTCTTGGCGAATGGGGTTTAGGGGGCGGCGAAGTGTACACCACACCAGACAATGAAGGTTGTGTGATCATGCGCTCTCCGGGTAAACATGAAGCCGATATTATGCAGAAGATGGAATTACTTGCGATTGTGACACGCATGATGGGCTCGACAAAAATTGAGTTGGCAAAAGAGGTTTGCGAGCAAATGTTGGCAGTACCGCCTCTTCAAGACTGTTACTGGTTATGGGGATTAGGTGTTTCTCCTAAAGCTGGCGGTAAAGGTTTAGCGGGTGCTTTGATAAAAACTGTGACTGATCAAGCCGATGAAACGGGTAAGCCAACTTATGTCGTAGCGTCAAGCGAGACAGTAGTGAAGACGTTTGAGCGCCGTGGCTTTAACGTACTGTCGAAAAGTGAGAACTTCCCATATTGGTTCATGCTTCGACCAGCTCAAGCTTAATCACTACTAGCCAACAATTCTGGTTCACGCTATTGGTAATACACGACAAATGAGTCATACCTAGCTTAGTGCCATGCATAATTATAAAGCGTTAGACTTTTCGTCTAGCGCTTTTTTATGTCTAGCGTTACCAATTGAATGGAATGATAGAGGGGCATCAATCGATTGGTGCTGATCGAAGTTTCAGTTTTGCTATTTGTCAAAATTTTTCGAAAATCAAGTCAGGCGTCATCACAAAATCAAGCCTTTTATTTTTCTTCTTGCAGAACTCGATTTCTCTAACTAGCATTTAATTAACAAAAATATAACAAGTGCTTACGTTATATTTATTGACACTAAACTTAATAAGTAAGTGGTTCGTTGTTTGCTTTGAGCATTTACCTGTTGGGTTTGTTTGAGTCTTTTCGGCTCACCTTGTTTCGCTAATTTGTAGTGGAGCGTGCTAAAACTCAGTCGTTTGGTCTTGTGAGAAAAATGTTGTGGCAAGAGTACGGCGAGATGAGTTTGATTATGACATCACCATCCTAATCAGTTTGATCACTGCTTGGACGTGCTTGGTTGATGTTTCAGGGGAACCGCATCAGGACAGATGTGGCTAGGCAAAGGAGAAATCTTTTGAAAAGATTGCTGCCCGTTTGCTCATGGATTGCTTTGGTGGCACTGCCCGCCAGCCAATCAGTGAGCGCTGAATCGAACAACTACAACCTCACCCGCGGGGTGACGGATATTAGCAATAAGGTTTATGACCTTCATATGCTTATCTTCTACATCTGTTGTGCCATTGCCTTCTTGGTCTTTGGTGTGATGTTCTATTCCATCCTCAAACACCGAAAATCTCAAGGCGCTGTTGCCGCTAATTTCCATGAAAGCACCAAGGTCGAAATTCTATGGACGGTGATCCCGGTCATTATTCTTATTGCCATGGCCATTCCTGCTACCAAGACGTTAATAGCGATGGAAGACACGTCTCAGTCAGATATAACGATAAAAATCACGGGTTCTCAATGGAAATGGCATTACGAGTATTTTGGTGAAGATGTTGGGTTCTATTCATTACTCGCAACTAGCCAAAAGCAGATAGATGGTATTGAAGAGAAAGGTGCCCACTATTTACTCGAGGTTGATAATGCGTTGGTGCTTCCAATCAATAAAAAGATTCGTTTTCTCATGACGTCGGATGATGTGATTCACTCATGGTGGGTGCCAGACTTTGCGGTTAAAAAAGATACGATACCTGGTTTCATTAATGAAGCATGGACCAAAATCGAACAGCCTGGTGTCTATCGCGGTCAATGTGCTGAGTTATGCGGTAAGGCACATGGATTCATGCCTATTGTTGTTCATGCGATGACGCAAGACGACTACGACGCGTGGTTAAGTGAGAAAAAACAAGAAATGGCTTTGGCGAAAGAAGAAGCCGAAAAATCGTTGGATGCAACCTTGTCTATGGAAACGTTGATGGCACTAGGAGAAGAGATTTACACCGCTCGTTGTGCTGTGTGTCATCAAGCAAACGGGCAGGGGATTACGGGCGCATTTCCTGCGATAGCGGGGAGTCCGGTAGCAACCACTGGAGAGGTATCAATGCACCTCGCAAAGATTGTTGATGGTGTCAATGGTACAGCGATGCAGTCGTTTGCTAATCAGCTAAGTGATAAAGAAATCGCGGCTGTCGTCACTTATCAGCGAAATGCCTGGGGAAATGACACGGGTGATATCGTGCAGGCATCGGACGTAAATGCGTACAAAAATCAAGGAATGGAGCCAGTTAGCTCCGAGGAGCAGTGATGAAGATGGATCCCATGGAAACAACAAAATCGTCAGCTGCGACAGATGCTGACTTGAGCCGTGCAGAAAGTGGCGCCGCCTCAGAGGGGCTATTACATGACGAGACTGAACATGATGAGCATCATGCGACCCCAACGGGTTGGGCGCGCTGGGTGTATTCCACGAATCATAAAGATATAGGGACTCTCTACCTTTGGTTTAGCTTCATCATGTTTTTGACGGGAGGCGCGATGGCAATGGTCATTCGCGCAGAATTATTCCAGCCCGGTTTGCAGTTGATTGATCCACATTTTTTCAATCAGATGACCACTGTTCATGGTTTAGTGATGGTGTTTGGTGCGGTGATGCCAGCCTTTACTGGGTTGGCGAACTGGATGATTCCTATGATGATAGGGGCGCCCGATATGGCGCTGCCTCGTATGAATAACCTAAGCTTTTGGATTCTGCCGTTTGCGTTCCTTATCCTTCTCTCTTCATTATTTATGCCCGGAGGTGGCCCCGACTTTGGGTGGACGTTCTACGCCCCATTGTCCACTACATATGGACCAGACAGTACCGCGTTGTTTGTCTTTTCTGTACACATCATGGGTATTAGCTCGATTATGGGTGCCATTAACGTCATCGTGACCATTTTCAATATGCGAGCGCCGGGTATGAAGTTAATGAAGATGCCGCTTTTTGTGTGGACATGGCTTATCACTGCGTTTTTGTTGATTGCCGTGATGCCCGTACTTGCGGGCGCGGTAACCATGATATTGACAGATAAGTACTTTGGTACCAGTTTCTTTGACGCGGCTGGTGGTGGTGACCCTGTCATGTTTCAGCACATATTCTGGTTCTTTGGACACCCAGAAGTTTACATTATGATTTTGCCATCATTCGGCATTATTTCCGCCATTGTTCCTGCGTTCAGTGGCAAGAAGCTATTCGGCTACCACTCGATGGTTTATGCCACATGCAGTATTGCTTTACTGTCATTTTTGGTTTGGGCGCATCATATGTTTACCACGGGAATGCCTGTGTTTGCTGAGCTGTTCTTTATGTATTGCACCATGCTGATTGCTGTCCCCACGGGTGTCAAAGTCTTTAACTGGGTCGCAACGATGTGGCGCGGGGCGTTGACCTTTGAAACGCCCATGCTATTTGCCATCGCCTTTATTATTTTATTTACCATTGGGGGCTTTTCGGGACTCATGTTGGCGATCGTGCCTGCGGACTTTCAGTATCACGATACCTATTTTGTGGTGGCGCACTTCCATTATGTGTTGGTAACTGGCGCGGTCTTCTCGATTATGGCGGCGGCTTATTACTGGTTGCCGAAGTGGACGGGTCATATGTATGACCATAAGTTAAGTTTGTGGCACTTTTGGTGTTCAGTTATTTCCGTCAACGTATTGTTTTTCCCTATGCATTTCTTAGGGTTAGCAGGGATGCCAAGAAGGATCCCTGATTATGCGATTCAGTTTGCTGATGTGAACCAAATAGTTTCAATTGGCGGCTTTGCCTTTGGTTTATCGCAACTTATCTTTCTGTGGTTGGTGATTAAGTGCATTCGCGGTGGTGAAAAAGCACAAGCTAAGCCATGGGAGCGTGCAGAGGGTCTTGAGTGGACGGTACCTAGTCCGGCACCGCACCACACATTTTCTACGCCACCACGCATTGATTAAAGGGCGGATCTTCTGATGGAAAGTAAACCCCAAGCATCAAATAAAAAACTGGTAGCCATACTATGCGCTGCGGTCATTGGTATGTTTGGATTTGGGTTTGCGCTTGTCCCTTTATACGATGTGATGTGCGACGTTTTGGGCATTAACGGCAAGACTAATACGGTATCGGCAGTTCAGCCTGTGGGTATGCAGGTTGATACATCAAGAACCATTCGTGTGGAGTTTATGGCGCACATTAATCCAGATATGCCTTGGGCGTTTACGCCACAGAAGGTGTTTATGAATGTCCACCCGGGTCAGGTGATCCAAACCGCTTATATGGCGACGAATAACGCAACGCAGCCATTGGTAGGACAAGCGGTTCCTTCAGTCTCTCCAGGTTTGGGTGCGGCGTACTTTAATAAAATAGAGTGTTTTTGCTTTAATCAACAGCCATTAGAAGCAAGCGCCCAAGCAGAAATGCCGCTTATTTTCTACATTGAGCCTGATGTGCCTGAGTCTATTCATACGCTGACTTTGTCATACACGCTTTTTAACATTACTAATACAATCAACATTACTAACACAACCAACATTACTAACACAACCAACATTACAAATGGCGCCAGTAATAGTGACTCTAACAGCGTTAACCAGCAGGATGTCGTTGATGTTAGTCAAAGCAGTACAGGCAGTAAAAGCGCATTTAACAGGGAGTTAAGCAATGAGTAAACCTCAATCTTATTACGTTCCAGCGCAAAGTAGCTGGCCAATTGTTGGCGCTATTGCGTTGTTCTTAGTGGCCGTTGGTGCGGGCTTAACGGTGCAACATTTAGAAGCAGGTGGGGCGGGTAGCGTTATTGGCAATGTGATTTTAGCGTTAGGCTTTATTATTTTGTTGTATATGTTGTCTGGTTGGTTTAGCAACGTCGTGACCGAGTCTTTATCAGGACTGTACTCTGAACAAATTACTCGCTCATTCAAGCAAGGGATGAGCTGGTTTATTTTTTCAGAAGTCATGTTCTTCGGGGCTTTTTTCGGTGCACTGTTTTACGCGCGAATGATTTCTGTGCCATGGCTCGGTGGGGCAGACAATAATGTCATGACCCATGAAGTGTTATGGCCAGCATTTGAAGCGATGTGGCCGTTGACTCTGACGCCCGGAGGGACAGAAACCGAAGCGATGCCGTGGCAGGGTTTACCGCTTAAAAATACCATTCTTCTGTTGCTGTCTTCTATTACCTTACATATGGCTCATGTCAGCTTAGAAAAAAACAAACGTACCGCACTGATTGTTTGGTTAGAAATTACCATCGTATTGGCGGTGTTCTTTCTCTATTTTCAAACCGTAGAATACGCGCATGCCTATCAAGATATGGGATTGACGCTGCAATCAGGCGTGTACGGTAATACCTTCTTCATGCTCACTGGGTTTCACGGTTTACACGTATGCTTGGGGACTATCTTTTTAATCGTATTACTGTTTCGAATTGCAAAGGATCACTTTACTCCCAAGAACCATTTCGCGTTTCAAGCGGGCAGTTGGTATTGGCATTTTGTCGATGTGGTGTGGTTGTGTTTGTTTGTATTTGTGTATGTGTTGTAGAACAACACGTTACAAGGTCGAAAGGGCTCGGCTTGAGGTTCTAATAGGGCCTCATATTGGGCACCAAAATACCGCTCTTAAGGGCAATAATCAGCAATATAACCACTATAGCGGAGAATAGTACGCGTCGTCCAAGGTAGTAGCTCATCGGTTTCTCAGAAGTTGTGTCGTCTTTTACCATTCGAATTAGAGCAAGGGCCAAGTTAAAAATAATGAAAAGTAGCAGCAGTACTAAAACAACTTTAAATACTAATGGGGTCAACATAAGCTCTCCTAGTATGCTGTCGGCTTGGTTTTGGACGGCGTTGATTTTAACTGTGGTCGTCTTTTCGTTATTGGTCAAATTGGGTTTCTGGCAATGGGAGCGTGGGTTAGAAAAACAAGATATTGAATCCATGCTTGCAGAACGAGCTCAGCAGCCACCCACATTACTGTCAGAACAGGATATTCCCACCGCGGTTAGCATGGCTAACGTTGATGCCGCTCAACATGAATATCGTGCTTTTCTTGGTTATCCCATATTGGCGAAGTTGCAACCTGAACCGATTCTATTTTATCTCGATAACCAAACGGTTGATGGCAAAGTTGGCTATTTGGTGTACCAACTCACGCAAGATTCTAGTGGTCGCCGCATCATGCTTGAATTAGGTTTCGCTCCAGTGATGGGCAATCGAGATGCGCTGCCTTATATCTCACCCTTTACGGGCCATGTGCAAGTGACGGGACGTTTATATCAGAAGCAACCGAATCCATTAGGAAATGCGCTGTATTTAGAAACGTTACCGATGTTGCAAGAGGTTAACGCGAGCACATATAAAACTTATAGAATTCAGAACTTGAATTTAGCTGACATGGCTGAATGGTTGACCCAACCTTTACTTGGTTGGGTCATCCAGCCCACAGACGGGTCAACGGGTAATGTGCATCCTTGGAAGCCGATATCAATGAATTCTAACAAGCACTTTGGTTATTCATTGCAATGGTTTTCTATGGCGGCGGTGTTTGCATTCATTATGCTTGCTGTCGCCAGAAGATCGTTCAAATCATCTCGCAAGGAGGCGTCATGAGCGAAGAGAACACGTTACAACACCAAAATAAAAACACGCCACATTCGCTAAGAAAGCACAACGACTCGGGGACAAATCGTCGTGCTCAGTGGAAAGGTAGGCTGACCCTACTTGTGCTTATTTTATTCTTTGCCCTGCCTTTTATTTTCGCCAAAACGATTTTGTCTAATCATTGGTATCAATCTGGCGTTACCAACCACGGAGTGCTTGTTGAGCCAAGAGTTACCCTTGGAGATCTTGGCGTAAATAATCCGTTGCAACACGAAAGCTGGCAACTTGGCTATATGCTTCCAAGCGTTTGCCAAGCCGCGTGTCAAAATCGTTTATACGTGTTAGGGCAAACCTATATTGCATTGGGGCGTCACCAAGAGCGCGTGACGCCAGTTGTTTATGTATTACCCGGTCAAAGGGTGCCTGAATTACCTGACTCGGTGATGATGATAGAGGTGACTGATCAATTTGTCAGTGCAGTTCCAAAGGAAGGGTATGTGATTGTCGATACATTAGGACAGCTCGTCATGTCTTTTGAGGCGGCGACTGCTGAGAATGAAGCATCACACAGTAAAGGAGTGCTAACGGATTTACGTAAGCTACTTAAATTGTCACGTGTGGGGTAAAGCATTGATGTGACTTAATGGTTGGTTCATTTGCTAAAAAGCTCACGTTTCGCCGCATGGAAGCAGAAAGTGAGATAACAAGGAGTCGCTATGAAATTGATTCATCTAATCAGATTGAGTTTAGTACTGACTGTGATTGTCATTGCGATGGGGGCCTATACTCGGTTGGCGGATGCGGGGCTTGGGTGTCCGGATTGGCCAGGGTGTTACGGACAGTTGACCGTGCCTACGGATAAAGTGGAAGTGCAAGTGGCTAACACGCTATATCCCGAAAGGGCTGTGGAGCAAGACAAGGCTTGGCTAGAAATGATACATCGCTACTTAGCGGGTGGTTTAGGGTTACTGGTATTTATGATTACCGTGACTGGCATTGTCAAAGAACGCCGCAGAATGGGCTTGTTACTACCGTTATCCTTGTCGGTTGTTATCATTTTTCAAGCAGCACTGGGCATGTGGACGGTGACACTGAAACTCATGCCAATTATTGTAATGGGGCACTTACTGGGCGGCTTTACCATGTTTTCACTGCTGTTTTTTAGTTATCTACGGTTACGACCTAGTGTTGAAATCGATAGACGAAAAGAACAAGCAAGCGCCAATGACCTTTCGGCATCACCCCAACGCCAGCCTTTCCAACCTAAAGTTGTTACACCGAACCAAACATTAGTGACAGCGCCGATTTCGAGAAAGTTTTCTGAACTTGGATTACCTCGTTCACTGAAGTCTTTAGCCGTAGTTGCGCTCGCGTTAACCATTATTCAGATCATGCTCGGTGGATGGACGTCGTCAAATTACGCAGCGGTGGTGTGCACAAGCTTACCAATATGTGAAGGGCAGTGGTTTGAGTCCTTGGACTTTATCACGGCCTTTACACCCGTGCATTTTGGGGTAGAAAACTATGAGTTTGGGGTTTTAGATTATGCAGCACGCATGACCATTCATGTTACACATCGTATAGGCGCAATGTTAGTGACGGTTGTTGTGGGAGTACTGATTTATCAATTAATGCGCCAGCCACACAGTGCCTTGAAGCGCCTCGGTAAAGCATTAGCGACAATGTTAGTGATGCAATTGCTACTTGGTGTGAGCAATGTCGTGTTTCATTTACCATTAGGCGTTGCAGTGCTTCATAACTTAGGAGCGGCGTTGCTTCTATTAACGTTGATTAAGACGAATTATGTCATCCGCACAATGCGAGTGACCACGCTTACCAAGCCTACGTTTAGTGTTATCGAATCTTATGATGAGATTTCGCCCGAAAAAGTATCTAGAGACAAGGAGAGATCTCTATGAACAAAGTAACGACTGTATCCACAGCGGCTGTATCCACAGCGGTAGTATCCACAACGGCTTCGACCACACAGGCTGGTGGCGTTTCGCTTAACCCTTCTCGTAGTGCACCAGTTAAAACTGTCGCGGATCACCAAGTTGACTGGAGAGTCTACCTTACGCTCACCAAGCCTAAAGTGGTGGCGCTCATGATCCTGACTGCACTGGTTGGGATGTGTTTAGCGGTTCCGGGGGCATTACCATTGCAACAAACGGTCATGGGGTTGCTGGGTATTGCATTGATGGCGGGTTCAGCCGCAGCGTTTAATCACCTAATTGATCGCCGAATTGATGGAATTATGGCTCGTACCCATAAACGCCCACTGCCATCGGGTGAGTTGAGCGTACTTAAGGTGTCGGTGTTTGCCTCAGGGATTGGGGTTGCGGGTTTCGTCATTCTCGCGGCAACCGTCAATTGGTTGACCGCGTGGCTTACGTTTGCAAGTTTATTGGGTTATGCGGTGGTATATACCTTATATTTGAAACGCGCAACCCCACAAAATATCGTGATTGCAGGGATCGCGGGGGCAATGCCCCCTTTACTTGGATGGACAGCTGTCACTCTATGAGCTTCATGCGAATGCGTGGTTATTGGTCATGATTATCTTTATTTGGACACCACCACACTTTTGGGCATTGGCGATTCATAGAAAGGACGATTACGCTAAAGCAGACATTCCAATGCTACCAGTGACCCATGGTGTCGAGTATACGAAAACTTCTATTTTGCTTTATACCATTTTATTGGCGTTAGTGTGCTTAATGCCAGCATTAGTGGGAATGACAGGGCTGCTTTATCTCATAGGCTCAACAGGTTTGAGTGCTGGATTCATTTACTATGCGTGGAAATTAAAATACGCTGCGAATAACAAAACCGCGATCGAAACCTTTAAGTTTTCAATCATTCACTTGATGGTGTTGTTTGTTGTTCTGCTGGTGGATCATTATTTGCCTATTTAATGAGAGGTATGGACGGTTATATCGGTAACTAAAGGTCTTTGCTATTCTCCACACCTAAGGATGGTGTCGTGATTCAAGGCGTTTAAATAGCAGTGAAAGTGATAAGCACAAAATGAAGTAACATAAGCCAACAATCAGCCATATTTCGAAGATGAGACCGGAAGAGTTAGCGATTTCGGTGCCAACAAATGTCATTTCTTGTATCGAGATTAAAGAAACGATCGAGGTGTCTTTTACTAAAGAAATGGCCTGTCCTGCAAGAGCTGGACTTATCATGGTTAAGACTTGCGGGGCAATCACGTCTTTATATTGGCCCCAAGTCGACAGCCCTAGTGTCTTACCTGCTTCCCATTGTCCTTTTGGTATTGCCGCCAATCCAGAACGGACAATTTCGGCCACATACGCTGAGGACAGTAACCCAATGCAAACAACCCCAGACAGTAAGTTCTCCCATAATCGACTAGGACCAAACAGAAAAGACTGAATACCATTAATTGATCCTGAATGTTCTCTTAGAATTTCGGTTAGTCCGAGTAATGGAATGAGTTGATTAGAAACAAAAAAGTAAAAAATAAAGATGAATACGAGTGGTGGTATATTCCTGACTAACTGAATGAATAAGTTTGCAGGAATCGCAAATGCTCTAATCGCTGAGTGTTTGGCCAGTCCGAGTAATGTCCCTAGCGATAATGCTAGCAACATTCCCCATAGACTGAGTCGAAGTGTTGAAAGAATGCCTTGAACAAAATAGGGCAGACTGCCATCTGCCCTTGGAGTGAAAACCAACGCGAATGCTTCGTGCCATCTCCACTGGTAGTGAATACCAATAGATGAACGGTAACCAAGCCATACGACTAACATCGCTACTAGTGTTAATAGCACTACATCGAGTGTATTTAGGCGCCAACGTTGTAAACGTGGCTGCTGAGGCTTGGTTGAAAGCGCGTCGGGATTGCTCATTCTTTATTGTCCAGTTGCGACTTGGTTTTGCCAGTCGAGGGTAGAGAACCAGTATTCATAGCGCTCTTTTAACCAGCCATCATCCGTTCGGGCTTGGATCCATTGATCAAAAAACGCAGTTTTGTCGTCTTCACCTAAACGCACAGCGAAAGCTTCGTTGCCTTTAGAGAGACGGTCGTCAAACGGGATAAAGAGAGCGTTTGAGTTTTTCACTGCCTCATGTTCAGGTTTTGGGCTAGAGGCAATAACAGCATGAGCATTGCCATTAAGCACTTCTTGGAATGCTTGAGCGTCGTCATCGAATTGAAGAACTTTAGCTTTAGGGAAGGTTTCGCGCGCAACCTGTACAGTATAAGCGCCTCGACGAGCTGCTATTTTAACGCGTCGTGAGTTAAAGTCTTCAATGGTGGAGAATCCGGCAGCAAGTTTTTTGCTTGCCGCAATTTGTACGCCAGAATGTGAGTATGGTTGCGTGAAGAGCACGCTTTTAGAGCGCTCAGGTGTAATGGACATGCCACCAATGATGACATCAAATTTTTGTGATAATAGTGCTGGAATGATACCGTCCCATGCGGTTGGAACAAATTCAACTTTCCAGCCAGAATCTGCCGCTAATCGTTTTGCCACATCAATTTCAAAGCCGACGAGATCCCCTTGCTTGTCGCGCATTGCCCATGGAACGAAGGTAGACATACCAACGCGTAATGTACCTCTTTCATTAATTTTGTCGAGGTTTGGTGTATCGCTAGCATAAGCGCTAATGGATGCGCTTAGCCCCAAAAGCAGAACCGCCGCGGCCTTGGTTACTGTCGTTAATGTCCTTTTCATCGTGTGGCTCCTTGAGTACAAATGAGGTTAGGTCGTTTTTTCGGTGTTTAGTCTATGCTCTAGCCAAGCTGAAACAGCCGATAGCGAGAGTGTTAATACCAAATAAATAGCCGCAACGGTAAACCATATTTCAAACGGCATCGCGGTTTCGGAAACAATATTTCGCCCTTCGGTAGTAAGGTCAAAAATCGCCATGACACTAACAATAGAAGAGTTTTTAATCAGTGATACAACCTCATTGGTGAGCGGCGGCAGAGTGCGGCGCACGACTTGAGGTAATATCACATCGTAATAGGTGAAAAATGGTGATAGCCCGACGCTTCGGCACGCTTCTTTTTGGCCCTTGGGAATACTCATTAACCCCGCTCGGAGTATCTCTGCCGTGTACGCGCCTTGAAATAGTGCGAGTGCGAGTACAGCTGTAAAGAAGCGGTCGAGCCCAATGATTGGGCCGAAAACGAAGTAAAGTAGGTAGATTTGTACCAGCAGAGGGGTATTTCGAATCCCCTCAACGTAGCAGTGCGCAATACCTCTTCCCACAATAGAATCTGAACGCTTTAGTAGGGCTGTGACTAAACCAAATATGAGGGTGAAGATCAGCGCCACGGCGCTAATTTGTATGGTTACTAACAACCCATCAAGTAGCTCGGCAGGCCACCATGTTCCATCTTCATAAAAGGCGAGGTAATGCGGCACTCGTTCCCATTGCCAATGGTATCCCATGTTTTGAGCACCGCTATCTAGCAGCCAAATTAGGCCAAAGATAATGATGGCTATTTGTAATAGTGCTGAAGCGACTGGCTTAATGATGGTTACCAGAGCTGATTGAGATGCTGCTTTTGATGTCATCAATGGTTAAGGATCTTATCTAAAAATGCTTTGGTACGAGGGTGAGCGGGAGCGTCAAAGATAGTACTAGGTGAGGCTGATTCGATAATACGACCTTCATCCATAAAAACCACTTTATCAGCGACTCGCTTAGCAAACCCCATTTCGTGAGTGACACAAAGCATTGTCATCCCTTCTTCTGCAAGCTCTATCATCACATTTAGCACTTCACTAATCATTTCAGGGTCGAGCGCGGAAGTGGGTTCATCAAACAACAATATGGTGGGCTTCATACATAGCGAGCGAGCAATTGCGACGCGTTGCTGTTGCCCTCCAGAAAGCTGAGATGGGTACTTGTGTGCCTGATCGGCTATTTTGACTCGGGCGAGCATTTCGAGCCCACGTTCATTTGCGGCGGCTTTTGATAGCTTGAGTGTGCGAATAGGCGCTAACGTGAGGTTTTCAAGTACGGTTAGGTGTGGAAATAGGTTGAAATGCTGAAACACCATCCCGACTTGTCCCGGGGCAATATTCTTGGCGTTATTAGGGTGGCCAAGTACGGTAATAGCACCACTATTGTGCTGTTCTAGCCCGTTAACACAGCGAATGAGCGTCGATTTTCCAGAGCCAGACGGTCCGCAAATAACGACAATTTCACCTTGTTTAACGTTTAAATTGATACCGTTGAGCGCTTGGAATTCACCAAACCATTTATCGACATTGTCAAAGACTACTGCGTTCACTAAAATTCATTTTCTTGTTATTTTTTCTTACCTTACCAACAACGGTAACGGCGAACAATCCTTTAAACCTTGTTGATAGATTAAATATCATGTCATTTAGACATAATGATGTTTATTTGTGTGCGGTAAGTGGTAGTCTAAATGACACGTTTTAATTGTGGATTTGTTGTTAAATCTAATATAATTCAAGTGGTTATATTTTTTGCTCTTTTGGCACGGTAAGTGCAATTACCCAGTAGTTAATAAATGGCTTTGGCTATGCACCAGAGCAAGGAATTGAAAACACTGGAGTTCTAAATATGTTCTGTATTCAATGCGAACAAACCATCCAAACCCCTGTATCTAAGGGTTGTTCATACTCTCAAGGCATGTGTGGCAAAACATCAGAAGTGTCTGATCTGCAAGATGTATTGGTCTATACGTTACAAGGTGTCTCTTTTTGGGCAGAGCAAGGCCGCAAAGTTGGCATTATTGATCAAGAGATTGATCAATGGGCACCTCGTGCATTTTTCTCAACATTGACCAACGTAAACTTCGATCCTGAGCGTATTATTGAACTCGCAAACCTAGCCGCGACTTATAAGCAACGACTGCAAGAGCAAGTTACGGCAGCTGCAACCCTGCAAGACATTCAACTTGATGCTTTGTCGTCAGCGGCATTATTTGACTTACCTACGTCAAAAGAAACGTTGTTGGCGTTTGCACCAACAGCGGCGGTAAACCGTGGTCACGATAGCTTACATGAAGATGTTATTGGGCTGCGTTTGTTGTGTCTTTATGGCTTAAAAGGGGCGGCGGCTTATCTAGAGCACGCTCGAGTGCTGTCGCAAACCGATGAGGCGGTCTACGCGGAATACCATCAAATTATGTCTTGGTTAGGTACGGACCCGACAGAGCTCGAAGCCTTACTCAACACCTCCATGCAGATTGGTTTAATGAACTACAAAATCATGGAAATGCTGGATAAAGGTGAAACCGACACCTTTGGCCATCCAGAGCCAAGCCAAGTAAATGTGAAGACCATTCAAGGCAAATGTATTCTAGTCTCTGGACATGACCTACATGATTTGGAAAAAATCTTGCAACAAACCGAAGGGAAAGGCATCAACGTTTATACCAACGGTGAAATGCTCCCTGCCCATGCTTATCCAGAGCTTAAAAAATACCCTCATCTAGCTGCAGTAACTACGGCAGTGCTTGGCAAAATCAGCAAAAAGAATTTGCTAACTTCCCAGGCGCTATTGTTATGACGTCCAATTGCCTACTGAACCCAGATGTTGGTCAATACGCTGATCGTCTGTTTACCCGTAGCATTGTCGGCTGGCCTGGTGTCGTGCATCTTGAAGGGGATGACTTCAGTGCTGTAATCGACTGCG
Organism: Vibrio sp. GJ43-1; assembly: GCF_055808835.1. Lineage (NCBI taxonomy): Bacteria > Pseudomonadati > Pseudomonadota > Gammaproteobacteria > Vibrionales > Vibrionaceae > Vibrio > Vibrio sp. GJ43-1. Next base: position 1,124,090 of record NZ_CM147885.1, read on the forward strand.
CACTTGCATTAGAGGGCTTTAAGCATAACGAAATTGAGCACATGATTACGGTTGGATTTGGTCGTAATGCGCTGATGCAAGCCGCGCCTGCTGTGGTTGAACAAGTGAAAGCGGGGGCGATTAAACATTTCTTCCTAGTGGGCGGTTGTGATGGTGATAAATCTGAACGCAGTTATTACACGGACTTTACGGCTCAAGCGCCAGATGACAGCGTTATTCTGACGTTGGCTTGTGGTAAATTCCGCTTCAATAAGAATGAATTTGGTGACATCAATGGCATTCCTCGTCTTTTGGATGTAGGCCAATGTAATGATGCCTATTCAGCAATTCAACTTGCTCTCGCGCTCGCAGATGAGTTTGATTGTGGGATTAACGAGTTGCCATTAACGCTTGTGCTGTCTTGGTTTGAGCAAAAAGCGATTGTGATTTTGCTAACCCTGTTTGCTCTAGGCGTTAAAGGCATCTATACCGCACCCAACGGCCCCGGCTTTCCTAACCGATAACCTACTGAAAATCATGCAAGACAAGTTTGATATGCGTGGTATTACAACGGTTGAAGAAGATCTTAAAACTATTTTAGCGGCGTAGTGAATGACGAGCTTCATTTGTTCGCAATGTTGTTAAGTAAAATGGCAATGGTGCTTTAGGGCGCTATTGCCAATTGTTAGGAGAGTAATATGGCATGGTCTCAGTCAGGGGCAGTGGCGCTTACGTGCACGAAGAAATGGTTTGAAACACCAGATTCGGTCACATTTGAGTTGTCGCCAAATCGTCATGATGTAACGTTTCAGTTCAAGCCTGGTCAGTTTTCATCATTAGGCTTTGATATCGAGGGTAACAAGCACTTTCGCGCGTATTCAATAAGTTCGAAGCCTGGGGACAGCAGTTTACGTTTTACGGTGAAACGTGTATTGAATGGCTTAGTGTCAAATCACGTTGTAGAGCAATTAGAGGTCGGTCAACGGGTTGAGGCAATGACACCCGTAGGTCAGTTCAACAATGTGGATTGTATACCTCAAGAGAAGGTGCTGATGATTAGCGCCGGATGTGGTATTACCCCAGTGATGTCAATGGTCGATGATTGGTTGGCCAATAACGCGCATGTAGACATTGAATTTTTGCATTTAGCGAAAAGCAAGCAAGATACTATCTATTTCAATAAAATCAGTGAATTGAATGATACGATTGATAACTTCAATCTTAAGATGTTGCTCGAAGATAGCAGTGGCACCGAGTATCCACAGGGTGTAATTAGCCTAGAGTGGCTGCTAAAATTAGTGGCAGACTTTCACGATCGCACGATTTATTTGTGCGGACCTACCGGGTTCATGGAAGTGGTTAAGTCGGCATTGGAGCAAGCGGATTTCGATATGTCTCATTTCCATCAAGAGAGCTTTACTCCAGCGGAACCGCAGCATATTACCGACGGTACGGCAACAGACGTAACCCAAGATGTTACCTCAGTTAAGGTCATGGTTCCTGATTTTGGCGTAGAGTTGGACGCTGAAGCGGGCAGTTTACTATTGGATGCTTTGGAAAAAGGCGGGGTTCCTGTTATTGCGGCATGTCGCAGCGGCATATGCGGTTCTTGTAAATGTAAGGTGAAAGTAGGACAAGTGCAGTCTTCAAGTACGGAAACATTAACGGCAGCAGACGTAGAGAATGGCTTTGTACTAGCGTGTTCTAGCCAAATCAAGACAGATGTTGAAGTGGCGCTAAACTAATGTCGGTGTTGGGCTAAACTGTGATGGTAGGTGGTGATTATCACCACCTTTCTAATTAGTCGTTCTTATTCGCATCGATTGTTTGTATGGTTTGCCTGCAGCAGCGTTGTGAGCATGAGGTCACGTTGAATCTAATGTTAGCGACTAGGCTCACTGCTGGGTTGACTATGCAAGCTCTCAAAATGGGCGCGCAATGTTTGTGTACCATAGGTTGGTGCGACCATATTCATAGCCATTACCGTCATAAAAAACTCGAGAGGGCCGCTGGCGTATTTTGGTGTTAGATGACGAGCAGACCAAAGCGCACTTTTTCGAATCCATTCTGGGATGTAGCGAATGCGCGCCTGCTTACCTAGCACATCAAAGGCAATATCTACCATTTCTTTGTGGCTCAACACTTCCGGTCCCCCCACTGCGATTTCGTCCACGTTGGTTGTGATAGCATCAACACATACAGTGGCTAAATCTGCACCGTGTATGGGATTGCTGCGAAACCCACCATCGCCGAATAAATAGGCTTTACTCTTTTGTGCCATATGAAATATTTCACTTAGGTCAGAAAAGAAACCTGTAGGGCGGATAATACAGTATTCTAGCCCTGATAATTTGAGTTCCGAGACAAACTTTTCTTTCGCGCGGCAAATCGCTACATCTTGCAGTTGTTCTCCTCGAAATACTGACACATAAATGAATTTTTTGACGCCAGCTGCTTTTGCTTCACGCAGTAAATTGAGGTTGCCTTGATAGTCGACTTCGTCGTAGGACAACTTATCCGTTTGGCGAGTAATGCCAATGACAGAAATAACGACATCGGTATTGATACAGATGCCGTGCAACGTTTCTGGCTCAGTCACCTCTGCTTGAATAATCTGCTCTGGGAGTATGTGTTGTTGACTAAGTTTCTGTTGACAAAGCTTCTTTGGGCTACGTACTAATGCTTTTAAGGTCATCCCTCTCGCGGCCACTTCGTTAACAATATGCTGACCGAGATAGCCAGTCGCACCTGCGATTAGAACGTTTGTCGTTAACATAAAATCCAGTCCTTATTTGTGTTAGGCCAGCAAAATAACACTCTGTCGTCTCCCCACTTCCATATGGTACTTTTGTGATTGTACGATAATCGAATGATAACGTGAAATAACCAGTGACGGATAAACGAAACGTAACGATTAGTAATAAGGTTAAGCTGATAAGTGATAAGTGATAAGTGATAGGTGATAGTTCAAGAAGGTTCAGTGAGAGTGTTAGGTCGGCTGTCAATAACGGATGCTATGGTACTCTTGATGTCAATCATTCCACAATCAGCGGGAAAAAGAGGCGAGTCGTAATGGTCATCATAAGCGTGACGATGTAAATAGCATGTCTTGTTAGCAACCTTTTGCTCGGGCTTGAAAGGACAAGATAGACCTGGAAATTGTAGAGCAGGCTGGTAAGAAAAAGCAGGAGTGGAAGCTCTATGAGATTCCCAAGACTTTGCTGCCCAAAACCAAAAGCTGCGAGTGATGACCAGCATGCGATGATCCAAATGGGAAGTAAGGTATCGGCTAGATGGAGCTGTTGACTCTGATAAGCTTTATATCCAGCAAACCCTGTCAATAAAACGTAGCTGAGTAAGCAGGCAACAAATAAAACAATCAAGGCGAGACTCCAAGTGAACCAGAACACTTATTATTGCATAGAGCTTCGCCAGTAATTGCGTGGAATTGTATAGAAAATGTATGAGGAAATATCATAGTATTTGGTTGATAAATCGCGCTTCGCTTAGACATATTGAGGGTCTAACGGTAATGTTTAAGCGAACGACCTGTTGTGACTTTACAACACGCTTTGCTCGCTTTCATTCGACTGTGCCAGTCGGGATTTAATGTAATCAAGAAATAGCTTGGTTCTGGTATGTTCATAATCCAGTGCGGGGTAATAGGCGTACACGGTGGAATCCTCAGCTTGTATCTCGGGTAGGATCCGAGTCAGTGCGCCAGATTTAACATCCTCTTTGATCATAATATCGTTACTAATTAGTACTCCCATCCCGCTTTTTGCGGCGAAAAAAAGCGCCTCTGGGTTAGTGGTCGCAAAGTTACCTGATAACATGACTCTTTGATTTTTGTTTATTTTGTACTCTCTTTGTGGGCGCTCACCCCATATCAGAATGTTATGTTGTTTCAACTCTTCTATTGATGTGGGCTCTCCGTGTTGCGATAAGTATGAAGGAGCGGCATAAAAGCCAATTCTTTGTTCGAACAGTTTGGTCTGCTTCATACTCAAAGAGTTCATTTGCTCAATTTCACGGCTAATAAACACATCGAGATTGGAGTCGGGCAGTTGTCCCGGAGCGGTGGTAGTGAGTTGGATACGAATTTCAGGGTATTGAGTGAGGAAATCATTAAAGTACTGAACAAGAAACTTCGACCCTACCGCGATAGTGGCGCCAATTCTTAACAGCCCTGCTGGTGTTTGATTGACCGAGCGAGTCTCATCGATGATCGATTGAAATCGGTCCATTGAGTCCTTTGCACGTTGATAAAACAGCGCACCCGCTTCCGTTTGTGTCACGGATCGGGTCGTGCGTTTAAGCAGTTGGACACCGATAATCTCTTCTAGCCAATGAATACGCTTACTAATTGCTGAGTTTGTTGTGTTCATGCGTCTAGCTGCGCCATTGAAACTGCCTTCTTCGACGACTTTGATGTAACTATTGATGCTTTGAATCCAATCCATATGCGCCCCTATTGTTTCCTGCTAAGACATAATCTATTTCCATCATACTCTATTATCATAAACTAATACGCAATATAGAATGTATACATGAATAAAGAACAGTCAAAATCATTTAATAAAACCCCTATGCTTTTGGCAATGATGATCATTGCTACTGGGCAAGTGGGCGTGAGCATTTATTTGCCATCATTGCCCTTGATCAGTGAGTCTTTGTCACTGACTCAGGTGGATGCGCAAATGCTTGTCACGCTGTTTTTAGTTGGGTTTGGTCTATCGCAGTTGTTTTATGGGCCGTTGTCGGACTCAATTGGCAGACGGCCAGTATTTTTACTTGGGCAGGGCATTTACTTACTTGGTACGCTGGTGTGTATTATTTTCGCCGACCATTTAATCGCGCTGGAAGCAGGGCGGTTATTGCAAGGGCTTGGTGCAGGCAGTGCGTCGGTGCTTGGGCGAAGTGTGCTTAGAGACAGCTATGATGGAAAGCAGCTGACAAAAGCATTGTCGTACATCTCCATGACCGCCTCTATTATGCCTATCGTAGCCCCCGTGTTTGGCGGTTGGGTGGCGTTTCAATGGGGCTGGCACGCGGTCTTTGTTTGTGTCCTTGCGTATCTTATTGCCATCTACCTCCTTGGTTGGCTTATTTTGCCAGAAACCTTGCCGTATAGCCCTAAACGCTTTGAAGTGCGAGGGGTTTTACACACCTATTCTAAGCTTATCGTCAACCCTCAAGTAATAGGCAGTGCTAGCTATAATTGGATCAGTTATTTAGGGGCTGTTGTCTCTTTGAGTATTTTCCCATTTTTAATGCAGCATGAGCTTGGTTTGACGGTTGCTGAGTACGGCTCAATAATGATCATCCCATCTGCAGGTTTATTGATGGGGAGCGTATCGCTCAACATACTTAACCGCTACTTTTCAAACGCATGGTTACTATTGCTGGCGATCACTATCATGGCATTATCAGGCTTATGGTTGCTAATGACGTCAATGTCTGTAGTGAATTTAATATTTGCGTTTACCTTGCTCACCGTGGCACAGGGTTTATCCTTTCCAATTTCAATTAGCTTGCTACTAGGACCGCATAAATCCCAGGCTGGTGCAGTGTCTGCGTTGTCGGGATCGATACAGATGATGATTGCTGGAGTACTAGGGGCCTATCTAGTTGAACATTGGATTGCCGGATCGAAAAGCTTGGGAAGCTTCTACATTGTTTCTGCTGCTCTGATGGCGTTGGTGTTACTGTTTAGCCAAGTGAGGCGGTACTCTTCTCAGCCTGTCATTGAAGACGGTAATGCGTAATGATCAAAGTTTACAACGGAATAGATCCGAGGTTGCTCATTTGCTGTATTACCCATTGCGTTCGTTGCTGAACATAGGGAGTAGCGGGCACAGGGCTAATGCGATAAGGGTTGGGCAGTACGACGGCAAGTTGCGCGCATTGTACTCGCGATAATTGACTGGCAGAAGTGCCAAAGTAGAACTGACTGGCGGCTTCTACACCATAAATCCCGGGTCCAAACTCAATGATGTTCAGGTAGAGTTCAATAATACGCTGCTTTCCTAAAATTAATTCCATTAATAGAGCGATGTAGAGTTCATAGGCTTTTCTAACGTATGTCTGACTCGGAAATAGGAGGAGGTTCTTTGCGGTCTGCTGGGTGATTGTGCTCGCCCCCCGCCTAGAAGAAGCGCTATTTTCACTTAATGCGTTTAACGTTGAGTCGATGTCGACACCATAATGGTTTGCGAATTGTTGGTCCTCAGATGCAATGACTGCCAACGTCATGTCTGGCGATATATGTTCAATGGGTAACCAACTGTGAAGCACATTGTCTGGGTAGCTTTCTGGAGGAAAAAAGGTACGATTAATTTGCCAGCCCCAGACTGGGGGGTTAATAAATTTTAGCGATGTAACAAGCAAGATAGGTACACCGACAAGAATGAGTATGGTATTGATTAATATCTTCTTTATCATAAAATTCAGAATGTTACTCAATTTCCGCATGTAGGGTATTGTAGGTCGAACTTTTCATGACGGCTAGCTTGAAGTGTCAACTTGGTCGCGTTTTTTTGTATTAATTGGAACTATCTACAGACGTACTCGTCTATATCATCAGTAATGTTCAGCAGTAATGTTCAGCAGTAATGGTTTATTAAGGAACGATATGTTAGTTAACTTTGGGCGATATGCGACATTGGTGGCTTGTTTAACAGTCACACCTACGGCATTGGCACAAGGCACTGAATCGGCACCAGTGAGGGATGTCAGTGACACATCACCGATTGCTGAAACCACAACGACACCAGCCGACACTCACGCGACGGCTTCAAATGCGCCAACGAGTAAAATTGAAGCGACGATGAATCGCTTCAAAGAAGCTCAAGCCACTCACTCTTTTTTTGATAATGCGTACGGATATGCGGTCTTCCCAACGGTGGGGAAAGGCGGATTTGGTCTAGGTGGTTCTTATGGAGAAGGGCAGGTATTTCGTCAAGGTGTTCACGTTGGGGAAACGACCTTAGCTCAGTTGAGTTTCGGTCTGCAGCTTGGTGCGCAGGCGTATAGTGAGATCATATTTTTTGAAACAAAAGCGGATTATTACGCATTTACCAGTGGTAGCTTTGAGTTTGGTGCGCAAGCTTCTGCCGTTGCCATTACTTTAGGTGCCAGTGCTCAAGCAGGCTCTACCGGAGCGGGAGCACAAGCTGGTGATAAGCAAAGTAAAGCGGCTTACATTAATGGAATGTCAGTATTTACTATGACGAAAGGTGGTCTGATGTATGAAGCTGCCATTGGTGGGCAAGGATTTACCTTCGCCCCCAATGATAATTACGACAACCAATGATACAGAATTAAAAAAGCCTCCAATTTGAAATCTGGAGGCTTTTTTAAGTACATTTAATAATCTTTAGAGAAATTTAATAGTTAGATGCCTGTTGTAGAGGCATGTTGGTTTTTAGTTTTACAGCTAAATGTATAAGAAGCATGATGCCAGTCACGGCAAGCCCAATTAAGATCCCGCCCCAAATTCCCGCCATCTGGTAATGTTGCATGAGATACCAAGCTGAAGGAAGACCAAACACCCAGTATCCAATGCCGCTCATGATGGTCGGAACAATCACAATCTTCATTCCACGCAGTAGATTCATAGCGAGTAATTGCCATGCGTCTACCACGAAACACAACGCCACAACCCAAATTAGCGATGACAGCATTTGCGTTAGGTGAGAATCACCTTGCTCATCGAGTTGGAACAAGTTTGCAATAGCATCAGGCCAAACGAGAAATACAACAGCCAGTACGGCACTGAGAATGGTAACAAGCGTAAAGCTGCGTTTCGCGGTGGCTTTGATGCCTGCCAAATTGTCGTTACCGAAATCTTTACCAACTAAAATAGCCGCCGCTTGTGAGAACCCAAAATTAATATTCCAAGTAAAACTGAGACACTGTAACAGGATTTGATGGAGCGCTAACGCGGCAACACCAATCATGCCTGACATCAGTGTCCCTCCGTAAATTAGCCCCATCTCAAGCGCGGCTGCGATAGCGATAGGCAAGCCCATTGAAATCAGTGGCATCACTAGTTTCCAGGTATACTCTTCAAGATGTAACCAAGGTGCATATTTATAATAAACAGGACGTTTAAATACCCAGATGCCATAACCAATGAGCACGATAGATGCGGCTAGAACCGTACCAATCCCTAGGCCCGCTATTCCCATACTGAAGCTAAATGCTAGCCAATAGCTAAGTGGTACGTTCAGCAGAACCGTAACGAGAGACATCACCATTACCGATTTCGCATCACCAAAGTTACTGGTGAGCCCACGTAAAATTAATAGTAAAAGGGTAGGAAGCATTGCCCATTTGAGAGTATCTAAATACGCCATCGCAATACCAATAGTGCTTTCAGGTTGTTTGGCAAGAACCAAGAATTGAGGCGCAAAAGCAAAGAGTAGTGTTAACAATACACTAAGGAAAACGGACAGTATCACGGCTCCCTTGATGGCTAGCCGAATTTGTTTGTGTCCAAATTCAGGCCTTGCCACCGCTTGACCGTAGGCAATGGCGATCAAATTGGCGACGCACCCTACCGTACTACCAGCAACTAAGAAAACAAAGGTGTAAACGGACGCCCCTAATCCACCGCCTGCGAGGTCAGCTACGCTAAGTTTAGCCATCATCCAGACATCGGTGAGCACAAGCGCCATGGATATAAGTTGAGAAATAATAAGTGGGGTCGCAAGGGACAGGATTTTCTTCATGATAGCCTCGGGTAATGATTTGGCTATTTTATATTGGTGTCAATGGTGTTCAAGCAACATTTGTGTCACTCTGGTATGACTTATAATCATGTGAACAAATATGAACCCATATTCAAGTATTCCCTATTCGCACAATAGCCTTAAAGTATTTGAGGTTGTTGCAAGGCATATGAGCTTTACGCTAGCAGCCAATGAGCTTAATGTTACCCAAAGTGCAGTGAGTCGCCAGGTCAAACAGCTTGAGGATGAGTTAAACGCATCTCTAATTGTAAGAGGTCATCGCAGCATACAGTTAACACTGAAAGGTAAGGAGCTGTATGAAGTGCTTGGTCGAAATTATTTAGCGTTGCAGTCATTATTGGAATCTTGGCGCATGTTGCCAAATCAAAAAATAGTCATTCGAGCAGCGCTAAGTTTTGCGACTCGTGCTTTGCTGCCCAAGATACAGCAGCTCAGTGAACGTTATCCGAACAATGAAATTGTTGTGATTCCTGTGATTGATGAAGAAGAAGGGTTAAGAGCGGGAGATTATGATCTGTTTGTCTTTACCACTCGTTATGGAAAGCAATTTGAAGATGACCCAGAGATTCTATTCCTACGCGAGGAATACATGGCGCCTATGTGTACTAAGCCATTAATGAACAATCATGGGGATATGAAAACCTTATTATCGTTACCTAGACTTCACCCAACACTTGATCACCACGACTGGCGAGTATGGCTAAAGAAAATTGGTCATACTGATGAGAAACCTGTACGAAACTCGACGTTTTACACTCTTGACTTAACACTAAGTGCTTGTTTATCTGGTCAAGGTGTTGCCGTTACAGACCTATTGCTCGCTTTGCCGGAGCTCGAGCGAGAGTACCTTTTTTGCCCACAAGAAGCCCCCGTTCACTATAGTGCATGGCGCTATTACTGCCACAAACGTACCGACTCAGCTATCGTTGATGAGTTAGTGGAATGGCTTAAGCAGGAAACGCAACATGAATTAGACCAGCTTGCTCGTTTATCTCAACGGCATAATTGGGGGCTACCCACCTCGCTATTGCCAAAAACTAGCGATTAATCACTGAAATTTTTGACCGGACTTGATAGGTTGCACGTAGACTTTGGGGTGATAGGGATGTGTGGATTATATGGTTAACCGCGTAGACCCAAGCAATATAGGTGCAAGTACATGAGAAGTTGGATATTTTTATTAGCGTGTATTGCTATTACAGTCTGGATGATATTTGATTCAGGTAAGTCTGAGCAGGTGATGTCATTGCTGAGTGATCTTAGTTTACATGACGTTACATTGCCAAGTAAGGATGAACTTGCGCAATACGTCAGTGAAGGGTTTTACTACATTGCGTTGTTGATTGGTGTCGTTTATTTAGGTCGAAAATTTAAAAGCCAGCGTCGTAGCCAAGATTCATAATTACGATGCTTAGGTTGAAAGACCCAGACCCACTTAATAGAAATACCGGAATATAAAAAGGCGTTAACGATTACTATCGTTAACGCCTTTTTTGCTTATCTATCTATCTATGTCGTGGATAAATCGACGAGTACTTAAAGCCATGCAACGGTTCGTTCGACGTGGCACAGCTTAGTGAGTCAACATTTAAGCTTTACTGATTAGCCTAAGAATGGCTTTGTTAATGCCGATGAGGTCATTGATAGAGGAGGCACTATTTAGCGCTTCAATAAGTGATTCTTTGCTACAGCAAGGGATCATATCAATATTTTTAACCTTTCCAATGAGTGTACTTTGCATCAATTGGAACGTTTTTTCTTCAAACATGTCAGTAGTCCGCCTTTGATGTTGTTGTATTAAGGTTGGAGAAGTGAGCGTTGCTTTATTAGATAGCATGCTACTCAAACCCCAACGAATCTTTATCGTTATAGTTTTTATGGGTAAGCCAATTTACCGCGAGCATGGTAGTCGTTTGCGAATTTCGAATCAAATGGAAAGATGATATAGATGGGCTGAGAGCATTACTTACTTGGATTGTTGAGTAAATAGTTATTGTTTTTACTTTTAAAAACAATAGCTTATAATTACCCATACCGAATGGAATTTAACGTTACAAATTGCGAAGTTGCATAATAAATTATTCAACCCTTAATAGTGTGATCCTTAGCGCAAATATATGCGTCATATTACGTAAGGGTGGGTTTTGTATGAAAAATAAACGAGCGTTACCGCTCGTTTATTTGAAGTTTAAGGCGTCTCGCAATTAAATGACGAATTAGTCAGGAGATAGCCAAAAAACTGCGTCTTTGACCTTATCACTTCTTGGGGTACCTTTCGCAAGAATCGTGAATTGAGTATCACCTCGTAGTCCGGTAAATTCGCGAATTTCAGTCACTGAATTACTACGGTCTAAAAGAACGTAATCATAATCTGGATCGACGCCATCAAGGATATCTTGAGCTCGGGCTAGACTTACTTCAGGTACCGCCCAATCATGATAGAGGAAGAAGATGGATGTCATCGTTTCTGAGAAACGCAGACTAGCAGTACGCTCTCTTTTCTCTTCAGGTATTTGATTCACAAATGTTTGTAAATCAGGTTTCATGTCTTTAGCGATATCTATAGCTGGGAATAGATAAGTAAAGGCGCTTGAAAAGAACAGTGCAGTGATGATGGCAAATTTACTCCATTGAGGCCATGGTTTGCGTTCAACGACAATCATTAGCGCGATTGCAGCCAGCGGGATTAACGCTACCCAGTGCCAAGAGGTTAGCCACGCCATCAGCGCAGGTGGAATTTTATGTGCTGGAAGCAAGCCCGCCCATAGTGGAACTACAGCAAATGCAATTAGCACGAATGACATCAGTGCCAACCACCCACGACGGTACCAATCTAACCATTTGCCAGCAAATGTTTGCAGTGCGTCCGCAATCATAAGGGCGAATAGAGGCATTAATGGTGCCAAATACATCGAGCGCTTCGTCACAGAGTAAGACAATACGAAGATCGCTAAGGTGAACCAGAAGATTAAAAATCCATCAATCCAGTTAAGCTGTTTAGGTTGGCGAAGTTTATAGAAGAAATGTCCAAGCCATAGAATAAGCAGTGGTGTCCAAGGTGCGCCGTATTCCATCACCCCCTTAACGTAATAGAAAGGTTTCCCTGAGTGGTTATGGCCAAGTGTATCTGTCGCCTTTCCAGTTAAACGACCGACTTGGTTATCCCAAAACCAGGCTTTCCACAGTTCCGGTGACGCTGTTTTATAAAACGGATAGATCCAACTAGCGGCAACAAGACACATGACGGCAATACCGACAATATGCATAACAACGAATCGGCCCATCGAGGCCGCTTCATCAGGAAACTGTTTACGTAACGAGAGTGCTCTAAGGACTAATGGAACCCAAGCTAAGCCAATACACAATACAATGGCGACAGGTCCTTTACTTAAGAACGCTAAGCCAGTGAACGCACTTAGCCACAATTAAATAGCCAAGCTTTTGACGTAAGTAAGCTTCAGAAAATGCCCATACCGCAGCAATAGTGGTAAACATAAGCGCAGCGTCAACGCGTAGCCAGTGAAAGTTGAGAATAAATCCTTCCAATGTGCCCAGGACCGCAAGCGCCGTCCAGGCGAAATTTTCACCTTTAAAAAGAAACGCAATACGATATGTTGCCGCGAGTGAGCCTAAACAGAGAAGCGCAAGTGCAAGTCGACCTGCCATGATGGCATCAAGACCAGTAAATTGCATAAGCAGCGTTGACATAACGAAGAACACAGGAGGCTTTTCAACAAAGGCAATACCAGCAAACTGTGGGATAATGTAATCCCCGGTTAAGTACATGCTGTGAATGATCGCTGCCACGCGCGGCTCATCGGGCGTCCATACGTCGTGGTCAAATAATCCACTGAATACGACCGCGACAATGGCAAGCAACAAACATACTTTCCAATGGGTGGCATTGGTCTGCTGGCTTGAAGGTGTTATTGACACTTTTCTTCTCCTTCAAAGTAGTCTTGTGAGAATGCGACTACTTTAAACAGTTAACAAATTTAAATAAAAGGGGGTGATTCTAAATAGCAATAGGTAACCCGGCAACGCTTACTTGCTGAAATGTGGCAATAAAAAACGCTTCCTGACGATATCTTGACATCACTATATCTTACCATTGATGTTATTAATGTCTGCAATTTGTAACGAAAGATACCATGATGCTTATTCTTTAATGAGTACTAAGGCGATTATTGATATGAAAAATGGTTATGGAGAGGCGTATTGCATAGAAGTGTGATTTTGATCTACTATTTATCACAGGTGATGGGGTTCCACCTACTTAACCGCCGTTCGGCTGATGACTCCTACAGTTTTTGAAAACAGGTGGTTCTGTTTAGACAATCTAATATTAGGTTGCGAACTGTAGTGGTGTTTCATTTTCCCTAACCCCTGTTTTCCTTGAATAAGGAAAACACCATGCAATATGCTCAAGAAATCCAATCAATGTGCCCGATCCAAAGGGGCGATCTTCATGCGTCAGCCCCCATTCCTGTTGAAGGCCGTTGGGTAAATCCGAAAGAGGTTATCGCGATCTCTGGTCTTAGCCATGGTGTCGGATCCTGTGCTCCACAGCAAGGCGCTGCAAAGCTTACCCTTAACGTGAAAAAAGGCATCATTCAAGAAGTGCTTATTGAAACAATAGGCTGTTCAGGCATGACACACTCCGCAGCAATGGCGTCAGAAATTCTTACCGGTAAAACTCTCCTTGAAGCGATGAATACCGACCTTGTTTGTGATGCTATTAACGTCGCAATGAGGGAAATATTTTTACAGTTTGCTTATGGGCGCACGCAATCAGCGTTTTCCTTGGATGGACTAGAAATTGGCGCGGCGTTAGAAGATTTAGGTAAAACGCAACGCAGCCAAGTCGGTACCAGCTACTCAACATTGCTTAAAGGCCCACGATATATGGAAGTGGCGGAAGGCTATGTGACGGCCCTTGCATTAGATGAAAACGGTGAAATCATCGGTTATGAGTATCTTAATTTAGGCAAGATGATGGCCGAGGTTAATAACGGCTCCTCTGCTGATCAAGCAATGAAATCTGCGAAGGGGACGTACGGCCGCTTTGATGAAGCAACGACCACGGTTAACCCACGTCAAAACTAAATTGAGGACACGATTATGACTGCGAACAAACAAATGTTACTAAGTGAAATGAATCTGACCTCGATTGAAGAGGCTTACCAGTATTGTCTTGAAAGACATATTGATCCCCCAAAACTGGTATTAGATACACAACCCATTGCCTTTGATAACGCTTGTGACGCCTATACGTTAGGCACCGCGTTAGCAATTTATAGGCAGGCAGGCAATGCGGCTAGTGCGGCGAAGATAATTGGTGAAGGCTTACAAGCTTTTTGTAAAGTCGGTAGTGTGGCGGAGCAAAGGTTGGTCGGATTAGGCCATGGTGCGTTGGCCGCTCGTTTACTGAGTGACGACACCCAATGTTTTGCTTTTCTTGCTGGACATGAGTCTTTTGCGGCGGCGGAAGGTGCCATCAAAATCGCACTGAATGCGAACAAGTCCCGCCAAACCCCGTTACGAGTGATTCTTAATGGGCTAGGCAAAGATGCAGCGTACTTGATTGCGCGAATTAATGGATTTACTTATGTACGTACCCAATTCAATTATACCTCCGGTGATCTAACGGAAGTGAGCCGTAAGCGGTTTTCAAAAGGTGAGCGAGGAGAGATCTTGTGTTATGGCGCCGACGATGTGCGTGAAGGTGTTGCTATCATGCATACCGCAGGCGTAGATGTAAGTATTACCTAGCAATTCAACCAATCCAACGCGATTTCAGCACCCGGTTGCGGGAATATATAAATCGGAAAGGTTGAATCAAGGACAACCGTATTTTTCAGTTGCTTCGGGCGGCGGTACGGGGCGTACACTACACCCTGACAATGTCGCAGCTGGGCCTGCAAGTTACGGTATGACTGATACCATGGGACGAATGCACGCAGACGCACAATTTGCAGGGAGTTCATCAGTACCTGCACATGTTGCAATGATGGGTTTCATTGGTATGGGGAACAACCCAATGGTGGGGGCATCGGTTGCTCTCGCTGTTGAAGTCGATATGCGACTTAATCGTTAATATGGGTCATTAGTTGAAGCAAATACAGCTATATGCTCTTATGTATGGGCGCATAGCGTTATAACGGGTATTTATAGAGTAGCAAATTCGCCAGCATGGCGAATTTGCTAGGAAGCGTTCGGGAGAGAGCGCTATAACTTTATAACGTTGGATTCGTTTTCGTTGATTAATCGATTGACGAACTGATCGACTGGGATTGGACGGTCATAGTAATATCCTTGCCCGATTTGACAGCCAAATTGGGCAAGTTTTCTAGCTTGCTCACGTGTTTCGATACCCTCAGCAACAACTAATAAATCTAAGTTCTTTGCCATGGCGATCATTGCCTGAACCAGCTGCTGGTCTTTAACGTCGGTGGTAATATCTTTGATGAAAGATTGATCGATTTTAATGCCGTCTACAGTAAAACGACGTAAGTAGCTTAACGAAGAATACCCGGTTCCAAAGTCATCCAGCCATACCTCTATACCACTTTCACGAATGGCTTTAAGCGATTTTTCTGCCTCGTCTTCATCTTGCAGTAAGAGACTCTCTGTTATTTCCATACGGATGGTACGTGGTGGTACCTGATATTTTTCCATATAGAACGCGAACATCTCGACTAGGTTTTGTCTATATAGTTGTTTCGATGAAATATTAATCGATGCATGAAAGTTGCTATCGAAATAGGGCATCCATTGTTGGATTTGAAAGCATAAGTTTTCAATGAGCCATTGTCCAAGCGGAAGAATCATAGCCGTTTCTTCTGCAATGGAGATGAAATCTAATGGAGAAATGAGCCCGATTGTAGGGTGATTCCAGCGAACAAGAGACTCCGCACCAACGGTTTTTCCGGTCTTTAGGCAAACAAGTGGCTGGAACCACAGTTCGAATTGTTTTAGATCTGCGAGCGAGCGGCGTAGTTCTCGCTCCATGTTCGCTCTATGCACAACAGATTTAAACATTTTTGGTGTAAACAGTTTATGGGTGTTTTTACCGTCAAACTTGGCGCGATACATCGCAATGTCGGCATGTTTTATCAGTTCATCTGCTGATTTTCCGTTATATGGGTAGCGTGCCACACCAATACTGCCACCTACGACTAACTCTTCGTTTTCCATGAGGATAGGGGATCGCACAGCGACAAAAATTTTGCGCACGACAGAGTCCACGTCTTGAATTGATTTCAGGTGTGGTATCAGCATTAAAAATTCATCGCCACCAATACGTGAAATCATTGTTAGAGGGTGATTATTGGTCAGCTCTTTCGCGCAAAGGGTGAGCTTTTCTGCGAGTCGAATGAGTAAGAAATCACCACTATCATGACCGTAGTTGTCGTTAACGACTTTGAATTCATCTAAGTCTAAAAAGAGTACTGAGAAAGACGTCGCAGGGTAAGATTTGATTGTGTTTTGTAGGTGTTGAATAAATTGCGTGCGATTTGGTAAGTCAGTTAACGCGTCATGATAAGCAAGGTGCGTAATTTTTTGTGTTCTTTGTTCTAGCTTTGCAGCCATCGCGCGAATTGCGGTGCTTAGCTCACCAATCTCATCGTTACGCTCGACAGTCGCGATATTTTCTGTGGAGCCGAACTCACCTCTTCCAATAGCGTTAGTATGTTGAGTGAGGCTAGTAATCGGGTCACTCCAACGTTTTGAGATCACTGAAGCGGCAATGGCCGAAAAAATCAGCATCACAGCTGATACCGCAAATAAGATCACTGAGAGCTCTTGGTTTATTTGGTCGTTGATCGTTGAGACGACCGTATCCGCACTCTCAACATGACTATGAATGCTGTTTGTAGTCATGCTGATATAAAGCGCAGCAATGACTTTTTGGTCAGCGAAGATAGGTTGCAGACGCGTAAAGGTGTTTTTGCGAAACTCTGTTATCGCTTTACGCTGAGAAAACACCACCTCTACATGCTGTTTGAGTTGATTTTGCTCTAAAGCGGATAAATTGTGTGTTACCTGCGCACTTATATCTGACGTTAATGATTGCGCCTTACTGTCTAAAAGTAAGAGTGTCGGGTTTTCCGGTAAAGACTGTAAAGGCGACAGGAGTTTGGCGACTTGTTCCATATCGGAATGCTTTAGTGGCTCTGCCAAAATTTGAGATAGGTAGAGTGAGACTTGTTGTGCATTCTGCATTAGATGAGTTTTAGTTGCGAGCTCGTAACGAGCGGAGAGTTCACTGCGTAGATGCTCAGACTGTTTTGCTGATAGCCAAAAGTGGATCGACGCGCTCACTAGTATTAAAGTCACTGCGAGCATAAACGTGACAAATGTGTATTGGCCTTGAAGCTTAAATTTAAATCTCATTAATTCACTTTGCCTAATAAAGCGGTGAATGATCGGTGCTCAATATTTACAAGGTGGAATCTATTGATAAAATGGTCATCTATACCGTTGGCTGAAGACAATTTTGCCATATCAGAGAGGCGAATTCGTTTAATTATCGTGTTCAGTCGTGACACTGATGTACAGATACGGATATTCGACACCGAGATTCCTTGTAGACGAGTCTCTAATTAGACTAGTTGATTCTGGCCCAGTAGCGAGAAAATAACTGACGCGCTATGGTATAGGGTAAATGAACAAAATAGCGTTACGGTCGATTTAATGGTAGTAATGATATAGCGTACAATTGTTATGCAATTTAATGTGTTACGCGTTAAATTGAATTATACGTTATGGCTACAAACATAAAAACCGACTTACCATAAATGATGTGTGTTTGTATCATTTGTGGTGATTGGTTTTCAAGGAAATATTGCCCTGCACTATAAAATAGTGTGCTGAGATTGTGACCTTAGTTCTAAACTGCGTATTAACGTTGTCCTAGTTTGAGCGTTAATATAGTCGAGAATGACATTTTTAATGAGATGAATGTGAAAAAGAAATTTTGGATTGCTGCAATTATCATACTGGTTATTGGCTTTGCGGGTGCTATCTATTGGTATGGTTTTTTAGCCAGTGATGATGAACCGATAGACAGTGGAGCGCTAAAACATGCGGTTGTCTCTGAGAGAAAAGTCATCGTTCCTACACCGCATGAGGAAACGCAAGAAACCACGCAAGATCCAGCCATCGACTCACCGAGTCATTACTTCGTTTCCAAAGCTTATGTGCCAATTCATGCTCAACCTACGGAACAGGCGTTAGTCGATGGGACCGCTTATTATGGTGAAAAACTACGAGTGATGGAGCATACCGCGGAATGGATTCGAATCGCGCCCATTTATCAAATGGAAGAAGGTGAAGAAGAAGTGTCTCAATGGGTTCGCATTAGTGATTTATCCAGAGAGGCAGTGAGCTTAACGGGCAGCAAGTGGCAGGAAATTTTAGCGGGATATCTGTCTCAAAGTGACGACTATAATCTGCATCAGGCGCGTTTTATGGATACGTCAACGGCGCTATTAGAGAGTAAGCAGTGTCGTTTGTATGATTTTGAGCAGGTTGGTGGTTGGATAAAGTCGATGAGTCATCCTGATAATGTCTATTTTACTTACTGTGGTGGTCTTGACGTATCGAATAAAATCTACCTAAACACGACGACAGGTGTTGTTTTTTAACGGCAGGTTTTGTTTCGAACTATAGTGTAAGGGGGAAGTGAGCGTCTATGACCCATCCCTTCAGCCTTTAAACAAGAAGAGGGCGGTAGCGACGGCTATTGATGGCTCACGAAGTGATTTCGAGAGAGTGAATTACATAGGTTATTTTGGTTAATGCCAACGAAAAAAGCAGACGTTATTACGTCTGCTTTTTAATATTGGCTTTCGCTTACAACTCTTTATCTTTACTTAACGATAAGAACCAAAGTGATACGGCTGCCACAACAGCAAAACCCGAAAGTATAATCACTGGCATGGCGGCATAGCCAAGTGCGTGCCAAATAAACGACTCTAATGTACTCATTTAGTGCTCCTTATTGCCAACCTTCAACGCCATGCATGTCTGGTAGTTTGTGCGCGATGCCTTTGTGACAATCTACACACGTTTTTTCACCTGATGCTAGAGCTGTCGAGTGCTGTCTCACGCTTCGAGGGCCTTGCTCTGAGAAATCCATAAATTCAAATTCGTGACAGTTACGACACTCCAATGAATCATTATTTTTTAGGCGAGCCCATTCCCTTTCTGCGAGGTGCGCTCGGCGGGCTTGGAATTTCTCAGGCGTATCAATCGTTCTGGTGACAAAGTGAGCAAACAACTCTTTCGATGCCTGAACCTTACGTACAATTTTGTCTGTCCATTCATGAGGGACGTGGCAATCAGAACAGATAGCTCGAACACCTGAGCGGTTAGAGTAGTGGATTGTTTCTTGGATCTCAGCGACGATTGGTGCATGACAACCAGAACAGAATTCTTCTGTATTGGTTGCTTCCATTCCCGTGTTGAAAGCACCCCAGAATAACAAACCACTAAGCGAAACCCATAAAGAGTATAATGCCAGCTGCGGCTTTGCTTGGGGACTTTAAACGCATCCAAAATGCTTTTAAAAGTTTCATATATAGCCTCTCTTAACGTCTATGGCTATTTATCACGCAGTGAATCAACGCGTTCAAAATCGTTA
This sequence comes from Vibrio sp. GJ43-1, assembly GCF_055808835.1. Lineage (NCBI taxonomy): Bacteria > Pseudomonadati > Pseudomonadota > Gammaproteobacteria > Vibrionales > Vibrionaceae > Vibrio > Vibrio sp. GJ43-1. Next base: position 1,143,473 of record NZ_CM147885.1, read on the forward strand.
CCAACTAGTGGTTTTGCATCTGCCTGAGGAACGTGGCACTGCAAGCAGAAATAACGACGAGGAGAAACATCGGCAAGTACAGCGTCTTCACGGTTCATGTAGTGAGTCACGCTGATCTTTGTCGCACCCATTTCTTTCGCATTTTTCCAACTATGACAGGCTAAACATTTGTTTGCGTTAAGTGATACTTCATATCCACGGATTTGGTGTGGTACCAATGGTGGCTGGTATACATAATCACTTTCGATGACTTGATCTCGGGGGTATTTTTTGAAATCGTCAGCAGGACGAGTATCTTCCAACTCAGACGCACCGCGTAGTGATTCAACACCACCAATGCCACCAGGGTTATTCAGCTCTGCTTGTGCTAGGCCAGTAAGCAACGCACCAACAGAAAGAACAGCGACTAACAGTTTTTTCATTTTATATTCTCCGCCAAATGGCTAATTCTTCGAAGGCTGCCCAAAAAGTTGGACAGCTTCACAACATATTCTTGATTCTAATTACGCAACTTTAGTAATTTTCACTGGACACTTCTTGAAGTCCGTCTGCTTAGACAGAGGATCAGTTGCATCTAAGATCAGTTTATTAATCAAGATTCGTGCATCGAAGAATGGTACAAATACCAATCCTTGAGGCGGACGGTTACGACCACGTGTTTCAACACGAACTCGTACTTCACCACGCTTGTTAGACATCACAACTTCGTCGCCACGACGCAGACCGCGTGACTTGGCATCTTCTGGGTGGATGTAACATACCGCATCTGGGACGGCTTTATACAGCTCTGGAACACGGCGTGTCATTGTACCGGTATGCCAGTGCTCAAGAACACGGCCTGTACATAACCAAAGGTCAAACTCTTCGTTTGGTACTTCCGGTGGCGCTTCATATGGCGCTGAAATAATCCAAGCTTTGCCGTCTGGTTTACCATAGAAATCCCAGCCAGAGCCTTTCTTGGCATAGGGATCAGAGCCTTCTTTGTAACGCCATAGTGTTTCTTTACCATCAACAACAGGCCAGCGTAAGCCGCGAACTTGGTGATAGGTATCGTATGGGGCTAAATCATGGCCATGGCCACGACCGAATGCGGCATACTCTTCAAAGAGGCCTTTTTGGACGTAGTAACCAAAGTGGTGAGCGTCGTCGTTCAGTTCACGGGCTTCTTCGATAGGGAATTTATCGACTTGACCATTTGCAAACAGCATGTCGTACATGGTTTTACCACGGTACTCTGGTGCTTTTGCAAGTAACTCTTCCGGCCATACATCTTCCATCATGAAGCGCTTAGAGAATTCCATTACTTGCCATAGGTCCGATTTTGCTTCGCCAACCGTACCTACTTGTTGATACCAAGCTTGAGTACGACGCTCTGCGTTACCGTATGCGCCTTCTTTTTCAATCCACATTGCGGTTGGAAGGATAAGGTCATAAGCTTGCGCTGTTGCTGTTGGGTATGGGTCAGACACAATGATGAAGTTTTCTGGATTACGGTAACCAGGTAAACGCTCTTCGTTGATGTTAGGACCCGCTTGCATGTTGTTATTACATTGGACCCAATAGCAATTTAGTACGCCGTCGTTAAGCATACGGTCTTGCAGTACCGCGTGGAAACCTGGTTTTGGTGGAATGGTACCTTCTGGTAATTTCCATTCTTTTTCGGCAATAGCACGGTGTTTAGGATTAGCAACGACCATATCTGCTGGTAGACGGTGCGCAAACGTACCTACTTCACGCGCGGTACCACACGCTGACGGTTGACCCGTTAGAGAGAATGGGCTGTTACCAGGAGTGGCGATTTTATCGGTCAATAAGTGGATGTTATAAACCAGACCATTCATCCAAACACCACGTGTGTGTTGGTTCATGCCCATTGTCCATAGTGACATCACTTTAATGTTTGGATCCGCGTATTGCTTCGCAAGCTGAATCAGTTTTTCTTCTGAGACACCAGAAATTTCAGACGCTTTTTCAACAGTATAAGGGGCAACAGAGGCTTTGTACTGTTCAAAGTTGATAGCGCTCATCTTACCTGAGTTTGGATTCGCCGCTTCTTTTTGAAGTGGGTTATCATCTCGAAGGCCGTAACCGATATCTGTGTCAGCTTGCTTGAAGTTAGTGTGCTTGTTAACAAAGTCCCAGTTTACAGCATCGTTTTGAATGATGTAGTTCGCAATGAAGTTTGCAATGGCTAGGTCAGACTGTGGTTCAAAGATGTAACCTTCATCAGCAAGTTCAAATGAACGATGGTAATAAGTAGAAAGGACGTTCACTTTTACGTGTGGGTGGCTTAATCGACGGTCTGTAATGCGAGTCCAGAGTACTGGGTGCATTTCTGCCATGTTAGAGCCCCAAAGTACAAAAGCATCCGCATTTTCGAAGTCGTCGTAACAGCCCATTGGTTCATCGATACCAAATGCGCGCATGAAACCTACAACCGCAGATGCCATACAGTGACGTGCGTTCGGGTCAATGTTGTTTGAGCGGAAGCCCGCCTTCATCATCTTCGCCGCGGCGTAACCTTCCATGACTGTCCACTGGCCAGAGCCAAACATACCGACACTAGTTGGTCCTTTTGCTTTCAGTGAGGCTTTCCATTTCTCTGCCATAATGTCGAAAGCTTGATCCCAAGAAATCGGAGTGAACTCACCTTCTTTATCGTATTTACCATCAGTCATACGCAGCAGAGGTTGCTGCAGACGATCGTTACCATACATAATTTTTGAGAGGAAGTAGCCTTTAATACAGTTCAGACCTTTGTTCACAGGTGCTTCAGGGTCACCTTGTGTCGCAACAACTTTACCATTTTGTGTTCCGACTAAAACTGAACAGCCAGTACCACAAAAGCGACAAGGCGCTTTATCCCACGTGATTTTTGTTTGATCTGAACTAGCGATCAGATTGGTCGCAGAAGCGGGTAGAGTGATACCGGCTACTGCGGCTGCTGATGCCGCTGCGTTCGCTTTCACGAACGCTCGTCTTGTCATTTTCATACTTCACCCTCAAGTTGGGAATGGTTACTTCCAGTGTTATCGTTTGAATCCTCTTCCAACCCAGTCTCTATTTGGTGATAGACTAAAGCAGTATTAAGGACATTCGGTAAGTTGTTGATAGCATCAATCGTGTCAGTGACGTAACCTTGATTTTCAGTTTCTAAAACGACAATAATTTTGCCGTCTTCACTTTCACCATAAATTTCAGCGTTATCGAATGCTTCGATTTGCGCTTTGATTTCTGTGAGGCACTCTGCCCGACAGTGAACTACTAAACTTGAAATGTGCACTTCATTTAGTGACATAAACAGTTCTTCTCATTGTTTTTATAAATTGCTCACAGAGATTGATGAAGTGGGGCAGATAGACACACATGCGCCACAACCACTACATTCACCTAACTCGATTTCTGGTAAAGCCACGCCACCCAATCTTAACTTGAATTGGATTGCCATCGTTTCACAAGCATCCCCGCAGCTTCGGCACTCGACATTTTTATGTGCTAAGCAGGAGTCTGTGATGCTTGCTTTGGCGTTCCAAGGCTGGCTGTCTTTATTATTAAATATAGGCTCTGGACAAATTTCTGCACATTTATAGCAAAAGGTGCATTCGTCTATTGTAAAGTTGATACTTGGGTAGCCGCCGTCAGCATGTTCGATGATACCCGTCTCACATGCATCGACACACTTCCCGCATCGAGTACACAGATCAGTAAACGTCTGGAGCTCATTAACCCAAGGTAACCGTATTTGTTTGCTATCAATGTTTTTGCGGGTAAAAAAACGACGCTTCGAAATATCAACCATTCACACCACCGATAAAGACTGTACGCGACACTTTTATTACTCTAGTTAGGAGCGATGCGTTCTGTTAACAATCTTTAATTAATAATCATATAAATTGTAAGTTTTGACACATTTGTATAAATACCCCTTAGGAGGTAATTGTAGGCTATCATTGTTTTGGATCAATAAATTACACGCCTTTGATAGACATAGTGTGATCTTGAAATTCCGACACAATGACATGAATTTAGAAAGTTATAGATGAGATGAACAAAATATGAAAAAGCCGAGCAAATCATTGACTGGAACAATAGCAAAAGCCATGATTTGTATTCTATTGTTGTCGGTGGTGACAACGAATTTTGCCATTCTAACGTTAGCGTCAAGTTTGAATGATGCTGAAGCGGTGAACGTATCAGGTTCGATGAGAATGCAAAGTTATCGACTTGCCCATGATATCCAATCGGACTCTTCGCTGTACTACCTACATGTTAAACAATTTGAAGCGTCTTTGTACTCACCGTCCATGCTCGCTCTGCAAGCATGGGATGTGCCAGAAAATATTACTCATGAATATTATCAGCTCATATATCGTTGGCATGATTTGAAAAAAGTGCTCGATGGTAACGATAGAGCTGAGTACCTACTTTTAGTGGCGGATTTTGTCGATAGAATCGATCACTTTGTGCTTAATTTGCAAGAACACTCAGAAAATAAGCTGATTCGTCTAGCGTGGGCTGGAGGTTTTGGACTTGGTGGTATTTTGATTGTCGCAGTGTATGTCGTTTTGTTTGTGAGGAGGCAAGTAGTACGCCCGCTCGGACAGCTTATATCGGCAAGCGAGCAAATACAGAATCGCTCTTTTGATGTGTCCGTGGATATTCGCTCAGATAATGAACTGGGCATCTTGTCTCGGGCATTTCAAAATATGGCTGAAGATCTCGGGAAACTCTATCGAGGTTTAGAGTTTGCGGTGAACGAAAAAGACCCACAAGCTACAGCATGCGCATCAGTCATTGCAAGTGTTGTATAAATCGTCGCAAGAACTGGCGGCGACACGAATTTCGCATGAGAATTTTCGCGCCATACTGACTTATATTTACAGTGTTGAAGGTGTCGTGGCAGTAGAATTAAAAGTTGATGAGGTGGAAGGTCGCCCGTGGATAGCGACAGAAGGTCAGTTTACTGAACACCCCATTCATACCAAGGTGCTCTATCTTGACGGGCAAACACTAGGTACCCTTCGTTATCAGCCTGGTCTTCCGTGCCCTGATGAAAAATTGATTGATAACTTTGTGTTGATCCTAGCTCGGGCCGTCTATTACAACAAAGCACAGAGACAAAGTGAGCATATAATTTTAATGGAGGAGCGAGCCACGATTGCACGTGAATTACATGACTCTCTAGCTCAGTCATTGTCTTACTTGAAAATACAGGTAACACTACTAAACCGTTCGTTATCGAAAGAGATGACAGATCTGCAGAGAAGCCGTTCGCAAGTGGTGTTGAATGACATCCGTACGGGATTAGATAGCGCCTATACCCAGCTTCGTGAGTTGCTGACGACGTTTCGCCTCTCGATTAAAGAGGGAACGTTTGGCGAAGCAATCGCAGAAATGTTGCACCAACTCGATGAACGGACCGAAGCTGAGATTGATCTAGATAATCAGCTATCCTCATTAGAATTAGGCGCGAATGAGCAAGTTCATTTATTACAGCTGATTCGTGAAGCGGTACTTAACGCGATCAAACATGCCTATGCCACTACCATTACGGTTTCGTGTATCGAAGAAGATAATGGCTTTGTTACTGTTAAAATTACAGATGATGGTGTAGGGTTCGACCAAAATACTGAAAAGCTAAACCACTATGGTATGAGTATTATGCAAGAACGAGCTGCGCGTTTAAATGCGCAGCTGACAGTGAATGCAGAACACAATGCTGGATGTGAAGTGGTGTTAATGTTTCAAAGAAGTAAGGAGCCACAGAGTGAGTGAATGTAAAGTCCTATTAGTCGATGACCACCCGCTAATGAGGCGTGGTATTGGGCAGTTGTTGAGTTTTGAAGATGAGTTTGATGTTATAGCAGAAGCGAGTAATGGTGCGGATGCGGTTGCTATGGCAAAAGAGCATAATCCAGACTTAATTTTGCTTGATTTGAATATGAAAGGTATGTCGGGTTTAGATACTCTAAAAGCACTACGCGAAGACGACTTTCAGGGACATATCGTCATCTTAACGGTTTCAGACAGTCCTGCAGATATTGAATCACTGGTTAAGGCAGGGGCGGACGGCTACTTACTCAAAGACACTGAGCCTGACGAAATCATAGAAAGATTGAATGGTTTATCTATTGGTGAAAAAGCATTCAGTAGCGTGATTGAAAAATACCTTGAGGAGCGTGGTAGCACGGAAGATGTATTCTCTTCGCTAACCGAACGCGAAACGCAAATTCTTCAGGAAGTCGCGAAAGGGTTTAGAAATAAACAGATCGCTGACCGCTTGTTTATCTCTGAATCGACAGTGAAAGTGCATATGAAAAGCCTGTTGAGAAAGCTTCAAGTACCTTCTCGAACCGCGGCGACTATTTTGTATCTTGAACGATATGGTGAGCTTAAATAGCGCTGATTTTATCGGTTTGCCTTTGAGACATATACAGTATAGAACCAAATATTATTAAAAGGGGTCAGCACTCAGTGCTAACCCCTTTTTAATTGTGAATAGGACACGTCATCAAGCGTGGCCTAATTTAGTTGGTGAGTTTTTACCTTACACCTTACACCTTACACCTTAAAGCTGCCTAGCAATTGCTCTTGTTGGTGAACGTTTGAGGTTTGCTCTTTCATTGCTTCATTAGCGCCTTTTGCCGAATCAGAAACTAGTTCACTTAAGTCTTTAATCTTAATGGTGTTAGAGTTAATTTCCTCTGCGACTAAGCTTTGTTCTTCAGCTGCAGCAGCAATCTGCATATTCATGTCCGAGATTTGCGCAATAGACTGACGAATTTTTTCAAGTGCGTCGTTGGCTTGCTGTGCGCGCTCTACGGCTTGAACAGCGCTGCCTTTACTTTGCGTCATGGCATTGGAAACCAAGTGTGCACCAGATTGTAATTGTTCAATCATACTGCGGATTTCTGTTGTCGATTGTTGCGTGCGTTGCGCCAGAGTGCGGACTTCATCAGCGACAACGGCAAACCCTCGTCCAGATTCCCCTGCTCGCGCCGCTTCGATGGCAGCGTTGAGAGCTAATAAATTCGTCTGGTCAGCAATATCGTTAATGACCTTTAAGATGGTTTCAATATTATCAGTGGCAGTCTCCAACCCTTGCACTTCATGAACCGCGTCGTCAATGCTTGCAGAAAGCGTTGTGATGGCTTCAGTCGTATCCATGACGACCGTTGAACCTTCTTGAGTGGCGTTATCGGCCTCTTGAGCCGCGCTTGCAGCCCCTTGTGCATTGTTGGCAACTTCAGCAGACGTACTGGCCATTTCATTCATTGCGGTAGCGAGTTGTTCTAGCTCTTGCAGTTGGGTGGTCATCGCCTCGGCTGATTGCTTAGAACCTTCCGTCGTCTGCTCAGTTAACTGCATGATTTTTGAGGAAATGAGTTTTGACTGAATGATTTGTCCTTGCAAGTTTTCTGTAAAGGTATTAAACCCACGAGCAAGTTCAGCGAACTCTTCATCGGTATTTGTATCTAGGCGGTGAGTTAGGTCACCATCACCATTGGCAACATCTTGGATAGCTGAGTTTAGTTCATTTAGTGGTTTCATTAACACGCGAATGAGCAATGTTAGTACGATTACACTAACAATCAGACCTGAAATGATGAAGAAGATGGATTGGTTACGCAGTTCACTCATTGCCGAAAAAGCGATGCCTTTATCAATGATTGCGCCCACATACCAGTTTTCTTCAGGGACGAGAACTAAGTTAACTTGATACTCTTTTCCATCAAAGCTGAGCTGCTGAGCGCCTTCCTTTAATGCAACATTAGGAAGGAAAGCGCCGATAGGTTCGCCATTTAAGCTGCTATCTGGATGTGCAATCGTCATGCCCTTGTCAGTCACAACAAACAAATAGCCCGCACCGAAGAGATCGGTTTGGTTAACCATGTCTGCCAGTGTGGTCAATGTAACATCAAACACCACACTTCCGATAAATTGACCATCAGTGTCATTAAGAGGTGAACCGAGAGAAATAATGACGTTTTTGGTCGAGGAGTCGACGTAAGGGTCAGTAATGATCGTGTCACGGGCCATCTTAGATTCGCTATACCATGGACGCGTACGAGCATCATAGTTTGCATCAGGAACCCAACCATCATTACTCACTAAGGTACCAGTATCGTCATAACCAATACCGACCGCTTGGAAGGTGTTTCTAAGCGTTGGCGTAGTGATGACCTTTGTCACGTAGTGACGATCGTTAGGTGCGATCTCGATAGATTCGGTCACTGCGCTAGCTAAATCGCGTTTGGCATTCAGATCATATGAAATGGTGCTTTTTACCCCGGATATGAGCTCGTGGATGCTAGAGTCGATATGAGTTTGTAATTCGCTTCGAACCGTCATCAGTTGCGTGATGCCGAGCGTTGATACAGTGACAAGCAGCAAGGCTGCGGAAGCAGAGACGATTTTGTGACTAAATTTCATACATTACCTTAAATTTAACATGGTATTTCAACGATTTAGCTTTTACTGTCGTTGTTTTTATTATTATTGCTGTGAATGTGCACTCGCTATTGAGTACATTGTTTTGTATAGCTAAGTATATTATCGGTGCCGATTTGGCGAACTTTAATATATTCACGAATTTTTTTACTGGTCAGCGCACTTTGCGCTATGCATGGTGAGAGTCACACCTGTGAAATCTATGAATGAAATAAAGACGGTTATTATTTAGCAGTATTGAGGCCGTTAACTTGAAGAGTTGTGTGGTATTGCTTAAGTTAAAATGACATTAATGGTGATGAGGGAAGCTGACGCATGAAAACGATAGGGTTACTTGGTGGTATGAGCTGGGAATCAACAACGAATTATTATAAAGCCATCAATGAGGGGGTTAAATCTGAACTTGGTGGTTTTCATTCCGCGAAAATTGCGATGTACAGTGTCGATTTTGCAGAAATTGCTGCACTACAGAACAGCGAAGATTGGCAACAAACCGTGACTATCTTGAGTAAAGCCGCAAAAGCTGTAGAATCGGCGGGTGCAGATTGTCTGTTAATCTGCACCAATACTATGCATAAAGTCGCCAATGATGTGGCAAGTAGCGTATCCATTCCGTTGATTCATATTGCCGATGCAACAGCAGACGAATTAAACAAAGACGATCGCCGAATCGTGGGTTTACTCGGCACCGCCTTTACCATGGAGCAACGTTTCTATAAAGAACGTCTTGAAGCTCAAGGCATCAAAGTACTGGTACCGAATGGTGTCCAAAGAAAGCTTGTTCATGACATCATTTATCGAGAATTGGTGCAGGGGGAAGTAAAAATAAACTCCCGTCAAGATTACTTAGAAGTCATTGCAGATTTGAAGGAGCAAGGCGCAGAGGCGATTATTTTGGGTTGTACGGAAATAGCGATGCTAATTAATGAGGAGGTAACTCCGGTGCCGTTGTACGATACGACCAAAATTCACTCTGCTGCTGCGGTAAAGTTTGCTTTAAACGGTTAGTGGTATCAGGTGGCGAACAACCGTTTTTGGATCGTCGGTTGTTTGCTGCTAGATCGCGACAACGCATGGCCTTTTTTTGGTGACTGAATGTACTGAGAGAACCGAAAGTCTAGCGTTAAGAATCTTCTTAATGATTAATTAGTTATTTATGCGATTTAGGTCGTATTTGCTGATTTTTTTGGCAGCATGTCACATAAAAAGTGTCTATACATAAGGGACTACAAATAATTACTGTGATGAAGCTGGAGAAACGTTGTGAGTTTACTTCAATCGGTGGTGCGTCAGTTTTTGATGGTCGCTCTGATTTGTTGCACGTTAAATGTTCAAGCTGCCCATGAAACATTAACGATTTCTAACTCTAAGGCTTGGAAACCGTATTCCTATCTTGATGATGATGGTAAACCATCGGGTATATTAATTGACTTATGGAAAAGTTATGGTCAAGCCAATGATGTTGAAGTGGTCTTTAAATTAGTTGATTGGCAATCCTCCATTGATTTAGTTCGAGATCGACAAGTCGATATTCATGCCGGATTGTTACGCTCAACGGAGCGTGAGGAATTTTTAGAGTTTGCGATAGAGCTACTACAAATTGACAATCAACTCTATTTTCATCAAGAGTTGGTGAGCTTTAATGTTAACGATTTTTTACTCGGTTCTCATAGTTATGACGTAGGTGTGGTACGTGGTGGATATGAAGAATCTCACTTACGTAAAAATTTCCCCAATGTGTCATTAAAGGCGTTTAAAAATAATGAAGATATGATCAACGCGGCACTTCGAGGCGATATTTTGGTTTTTAGTGCAGACTTGCAAGTGGCGAATTATTATCTTTACAGTGAGGGAGTAAACCAAGACTTTATAGCCGTTAAACGCTTATACACCGGGACGCTATACGCCGCTTCTGAACGGTCTAATAGTCAATTACTCTCTCAGGTCTCAGAGCGGTTTCACAATATTAGTTCAGAAGAAAAGCAGCGTGTATTCAGTAAATGGATGCACATAAGAACCGTTTATCCTCAGTATTTATTGCCGCTTGCATTGAGTCTATTTTGTCTACTGATTGGCGGTTACGCTGTGTTACTTCGCTACAATGTACGTAAAAAAACCGGTGAACTTGCCGCAATAAACAAGGATCTTAAATTTTTGTCAGAAACCGATGCGCTCACAGGGTTAAGTAATCGCCGTCGTTTCTTTCAGTGTTTGGAGCTGTTTAGGAATCGCCAATCTACGCTTACGGTTGTCATTATCGATATCGATAATTTTAAGTTAGTGAATGATCAATACGGTCATATAAATGGTGACATGGTGATTCGTTCGGTAGTCAATACCGTTAAGGCAACCATTTCTGATGGCCAAGTTTTTGCTCGTATTGGTGGGGAAGAGTTTGCTATCTGCTATTGTGACAGCAACATTGAACAATCCACTAGGCACGCTCGGCACCTTTGTCGATTGGTGCGAGAGATTATGCTCCCAGATATTGATTACACCCCAATTACCATCAGCGTAGGTTGTGCTGTGTATCAACAGGCAAAAGACTGTAAGACACTGGCAGACGCAGATAAGTTGATGTACCAAGCGAAAAATAATGGTAAAAATCAGGTCGTTTCTGGGCAAATTTTGCCATTAGACCATGTTAATACAGAGGCATCGTGATCTTAAGTAACGTAGTGCTCTGGTATCTTAAGGCTTAAACATCGTTACGCTCGGTCGTAATACAAGCTCAGTCAGGATACGACTCGCTATAATATTGATTCATTAGCAGTTAATCGGTTCTCTGCTAAGACAACTTGGTGTAGAGTTGCTCTGTTAATAAGGAGCAAAAATGACACTAACAACTTGGATTTCACTTTTTACGATTTGTTTACTTGGTGCGATGTCACCCGGACCGAGTTTAGCTATTGTTGCCAAACATAGTTTATCTGGTGGCCGAGTGAACGGTTTTGCCACCGCCTGGGCGCACGCTGTCGGAATTGGTATTTATGCGTTGGTTACCGTACTTGGTTTAACCGTATTATTGCATCAGTTTCCATTGGTCTTTAAGTCGCTTTCATTAATGGGCGCCCTTTATCTGGCGTGGTTAGGCTACAATGCACTGCGGTCTAAGGGCGGGATAGTTGAGCGATTAGAGTCAGGCCAGCCAGTGTCGGTGTTAACGTCGGCGAAAGAAGGTTTTTTTATTTCTCTTTTTAGTCCCAAGATCGCATTGTTTTTTACCGCGCTTTTTAGCCAGTTTGTTGCGGTAGGAAGTGAACTGTCAGACAAGGCGATCATTATTGCGACTCCGCTGGTCGTGGATGGGCTTTGGTATACGCTTATTACTGTGATGCTATCCTCACCTTATTTACTCAAGTTTTTGAAGTCGAAAGCGCGTATTATTGATCAAATTTCAGGTGTTGTTCTTATTCTTTTGGCTATTCGGGTTCTGTTTACACTTTAAACTTCAGCGCTTAACCAGTGACGCTTAGTCTGTGACTATTCGTCAGGCTAAATGGCCCCTATAGTTTGTCCTGAACTTGTGATATTGACAATCTGTTCATACACTTAACTTAAAACAAAGCACTAGGAAAAGTTGTGAACCGATTGTCATTAAATAAACAAGCCTTTGTTGTTATATTCTTCTTTGGAACTCTAATGGGTTGCCAGCCCCAAATGATGGACGAACCTTTACCTGAACGATTCGGACTCGATAACGTCAATATATTAGTCCAACAAAAAATATTGTTGCCAGAGAAGCTCGAAGCGTCACCGCAAAACGCCCACTATAAAGCGGGAGCGGTGGACCTTAATCTGGATGGTCGTGATGAAATAATGGTGTTAATGCAGGGATCTTATTTCTGTGGTTCAGGCGGTTGTACCGCCTACCTTTTTAACGATAAAGGCGAACAATTGAACCGTATGACAGTGGTTAGAGAGCCTATCTTGATGTCTGAGCGGCGCTCAAAGGGTTGGAAAGATTTTTATGTGTGGAGCGATGATTCACTTCGTACTATGAGCTATGACGGCGTCAGTTATCCTAAAAATCCGTCTCTAGAACCCAAATACGAGCGCCACTTAGAGCAAAAAGCCGCGCGACAGCTTGCAGAAATTCAAGAGGTATATGTACAAGATGGTTACGACCTTACACTTGTCGATGAGGTTCCACTATTTTATCCAGTACATTCCTATCCGTTTCAATTTAAGCACCATGGAGATCCTAAGAGTGAATATAAGCTAACAGTCAATATGCTCACTGGACACTTGGATTTTGAAATATCTGATATTTCGGATAAAAAGCCGTCACCTTAAGCGTTGGTTTCTCATAAGTGAGATGCATCTAGCTCGTCTTCGGCATGTGGGTGTTCTAACCTATTACTAGCGGATAAGGTTTAGGTTACATATCATGAATAGAATCTTAAGCAAGGATGCGAGTCGTAGGTTAGCCCAAGTTGTATCACTCTGTACATTGTGTATTTCCAGTTATGTGTTTGGCGGGCATGGCGTTATTTCCTTATATAACTGGGAGGCTTTTTTAGCAGACAGCGTAAAAGAGCAATTAGGAAAAAAACACAATGTTTCTATTGAGGAAACCTATTTTTCTGATGAAGGCGTCAGAGATGAAGTGATGCTAAGTGAGCGCCGTCATGCTTTCGACCTTGTGGTTATTGAGAGTGTTAGGTTACAACTTCTTGCTGAGCAAGGTGTTGTCGCGAAGATCCCCAAGACACTTAAAGATGAGCTGTCGCCGAATTTTGATAGCAAGTGGAGTGACGCCTGCGGTGATTATGGGATCCCCTATGCGTGGGGTACGAGTGGGATTTTGTATCGAAAGTCTGCGTTTGAAACACCCGTTACGTCTTGGAAAGATTTGCTGCATCCCACGAAGGGCTTAAAAAGTCGTATTGCGATGTATTACAATCCTATTGATGCGATTGCTATCGCCTTACTTTCTGAGAACAAAGATCCTTTTTCAAGTGTTAATCAAGACCTCGAGCAAGCCTATGCATTACTTAGTCAGCAACGACCGTTGCTGTATACGTCAGATTACATTCTCAACTATCTGGATTCACCTGAAAAGATTGGTAATATTGATATTGCGTTTGGTTTCTCTGGCGACGAATTTGTGCTTAATGAAGATGTCCAAGGTGAAGAAAATGAGTGGGCTTATGTAGTGCCGGAAGAGGGGACGACGATCTGGCTAGAGTGTTTGACTATACCGCAAGGTACATTTGTTTCTTCAGATCTACTTACTGTGATTCGTTTTCTTTCTAACCCTAAAATCGCCGCGTTAAATGCTGAAGAGTCCTGGTTTTCGACCCCGAATCAGCTCGCGTTAGAATATGTAAGTCAAGACTACCTCAACGAACCCTCACTCAACCCACCTCAATCCGTATTTGAAAAGAGTTTTCTCTATCGCCGTGTAACAGACTTAGGTTTGCTTTTGAGACAAAGGATTGTTGAGGAATTGAGGTAAATATGACGTTACTTAAGCGATTGCATTTATGGTTAATTCCTATTCTCACTTTTTTGGTGATAATTGCAGGAATAGCAATATATTATCAACGAATTGAAGGATACAAAACGCTTGAGGTGATCAAGTGGCAAGACAAAGTAACCAGTGCTTTCAATGCGACTAATTATGAACAACATGGTATTTCCTCGATGGCGCATGAGGTTGCAGGGACTATTCAATTTTTGCGCCTTACTCAAAATACCAGTGACATTGCTAGGCGAAGTTTCTTAGAAAAATATCTGAGTCAATTGGTTGAAAAGCCGAGAATAAAAGCGCTCGATGGGGCTCAAATATTTGTAATTGATGAGCTATTTACTGTTGTCGCAACTTCGATCAAACGAGGCCCGTTTTATTTTCCAACACTCCCTGATGAAATCTATCAGCGGACGTTCGATACCTATGTGAAAATATCGTTAGGTGAACCGTTTCTTAGTGATGGATTTATTTATCAGTCAGATAATGACCAAGTAAGATTCTCGTTCGTTGGCGCTTATGATAGTAAGTTGTTTCCTGAAGACCCGCGTGCTCAGGTGCAAAAAGAGCGAACGATATTAATTACCGATGCACCGTTGACTCATTTAACGACATTGTTGAACGATATTAAATCCGTCACCTATGTTAATGCAGATTTTTCATTAGCTAACAATAACAATAACAATATAGTATCTACGAGAGAAATTAAGTTATCACAGACTGAAGATAGTTTGACCAATCGAACGCAGTTGTCCTTTTCCAGTTCTAAAATGACGTTAACACTGAGTATACAGGACAATCATTATGATAGTGAAAAGCGTCGCATAGCATTGGAAGTCTTTGGCTATATCGTTGCGATTGAAGCAATACTTCTGTTTGTCATTATTACTATTATGAGAATGCGAATACTAAAGCCTATTTCACTTCTTATTGACGATATTAAAGCGGGTGGTCAAGAGTTACGCTACTTTAAACGCTCAAAAGGTGATGACGAAATATCAGTATTGAAAAATGCTTATATCGATACGCTGAGTAAAGTTAAGTTTGAAGCTGAATTTGATTACTTAACTCGATTAGCTAATCGTCGAACGTTTACATCACATATAGAAAAAAGAATACAGTGTTATGCAAACGACAATGCATTCATTATCGGTTGGGATATTAAAGACTTTAGAAAGATTAATGATCTCTACGGTACGAACATTGGCGACCGCGTACTGGTTGCCGTGGCGGAATGTTTAAGAACATTTATTCATAACTATCAGGCTGATCTTGGTCTGGGTTGTAGTGATTACTCTATTAGTCGCTATGGCGGAAACTGTTTCGTCGCTGTTGTTGATGTCAATCATGGGGATAAAATAGACTCCTTTATTAGACAGTTTGAATCCAAAAGGGGAAATTGTGTTGTTGTAGATGGTTACACGTTTAACTTGGATATGGCGATTGCTATTTTTCCTCTGTCATTAAGTGAGCGAAGTGAGTTGTGGCAGAAAGGGCTTGAAGAAGCTTTTAATAAATCCAAGAAAATTCGGAGTCGACAAGCGTTGGTCATTTTTGATAAAAAATTGGCGCGTCAATTAGAACGTCGTGATGAGATTGAAAAAATACTGCTATCATGCAGTCGAAACGGTGAGTTTGAGCTTGAATTCATGCCATTGATTGATGCGAAGACCATGTTGATTAAGGGCATGGAAGTGCTAATTCGATGTCCATCGCTGCTTAAATTCAACACTGGTCCAGATGAATTCATTCGAATTGCGGAGCAAGCTAATATTATTTCTTCGATTGATCAGTGGGTTATCGAGAATGCATTTTCATCGTATCAACGGATGAGAAACGAATGTAATTACCAAGAAAGCATTTCGATTAATGTGTCGGCACTAGAACTGTATAACGTGATGTTTATTGACTTGCTGACTAAGGCGAGTAGAAAATATCAAATAGCACCACAAAAAGTGGTAATTGAAATCACTGAAACCAGTTATGTTAAGAGTACGCAAGATACGATAGGCATGGTTGAGGCGTTACGAGACTTAGGTTTTAAGGTGTCTCTAGACGATTTTGGAACGGGTTATACGTCGATCAATCAGCTACTCCATTATCCAGTGGATGAGTTAAAAATTGATAAGAGCTTTGTTGAACTCATTGGTTCAGGAAGCGGTAACGAAAAAATGTTAACGTCGATCATCGCTTTAGCTCATACATGTGGTGCAAGTGTTGTCGGCGAAGGTGTTGAAGATAGTTATCAAAGCCATTATCTCAGCAATATTGGCTGTGATACATTACAGGGCTATGTATTTAGTCAGCCGCTTGCATTTGATGATTTTTGTCAACTGTACCGTACCTATGACGCGGAGCATTATCGAGATCAAGTCAATGACGTCTCATTGATTAATAAAAAGTACTCACCAATGAATGACTAACTCAGCAGGTCATTCATTGGTGAGTTAAGCGTTATGTGATGCGGCTTTGCGACGAGAGAGCAGTGTTAATCGTTCCAGTAGTATAGAACGATGGACTTTGTTTTCGTGAATGAGCGAAATATCCATTATTAGTTCTAAGTCGCCTAAGTTAATAGGTTCATTTAAACTGTCCCTCATTGCTTTTAACGTCTTTTCATTTTGTATCGATTGGCTATATTTACTTAGTGCAATTAGTGTCGCACCGCTATAGCGATATAATTTGAATCGGCTATCTATTAATAATGATATCTTTTCTGCTGCAGACTTAATCAGAATATCACCATAATCAATACCATACTTTTGATTTATTTCGTCTAAATTTAGAACGCGAATGGAGAGTATACTGTAATAATTTTGAGAAAACTGCGGCTTTAGGTCGTATGTGAGTGCAGAACGATTCATTAATCGTGTGAGTGGGTCACGTCGATAGATTGATTTTCTTATTAAAGATTCTATCCAAAAAATAACAATGATAATTACAAAAGAGAGACGAGAACCATGGTTGTCATTTTCTGTGTTAGTAATAATCGTTCTAAATCATAGGAGTTCTTCTTAAATAAAGGGCTTTGTAATCTAAAATTGGTGTTAATGAAGTTGATAACTTCGTTAAAGTTTAAAACAACGCGATGCTCGAGCGCTTCTTGTTTTATCTTACCAGACTCATAGAGTTTAAGAGAATTTTCTAACGCTTGAAATCTCTCGAATTGGTCTGAAAAGAAATAGTAATAGTTCTCGTCTTTAATAAAATTTGAAGACTCTCGACTGTTCAGGATTATGTCGAAACGACTCCAAGTTAGATCAAAATGAAGCCAAAGATTTTTGGTTTCGACGGGAGTGATACGGACTTCTGTGACAAATTGAGAGTACTCTTTTACCAGCTGGAAAACGAACCACGTCGCTTCATTTTTTCGTTCAGAAAAGCCATCATTAATAGTGTTAATCTTTTCGATGGTGATGATATTGACGGTTAATGCCAGCGTCGTTAAAAACGCTAAGAACAGCTTTATTATGTTAAGAGGAACCACTTCGACTAGATATTTAATCATAAACCTACATTTGAATGCGTTTAAGTTGCCAAATCATTTTTGAATGATAGTCCGTGATGTTTAATTCCGGTTTAGTCGCGATAGGAAAGATAATCCAAAATGGTCCTTTGTTTCGGATAGACATCGGTTCACCATCCTTGAGGATTGCAATGATAGGGGAATAGGTTTCAATATCCGATCTAGGTATAACCACCTGATAATTATTTAAAGCAACGAAGGTTAGGCTTGGCGGAAGCGCCAGTTTAGACTGTTGGAACAGGGTTTGTAACGTCACTCCCTGAAAGGTCGCCTCTTCTTCAAGCCAAGGAAGTGTCGTCGTAATGGAAGTTTGCGGCATATCCAACAGCTGACTATCGGAAATGACATACTTAGTATTATTGGTGTCGACGATAGTCAATTGGTTTGCCCAAACGCATTGGCTGAAAAACACCGCTATTATGGTCATCCAGGTCTTCATTATCGGACTCCTTCCGTTTCAACGATTCCTTCCTATATTGATAGTCTAGGAAGCACAGAACGAGTATCAAGCATGATCCTGTTTCACTTTTGAGACAGTTGTCATTATGCAACCAACCTCATCTGTAGTGGTGTCTGATACTGTAGGTTCTAACGGATGAATGACAGCGCGAAAAGTGCATTATGGACAAAGTGCAGTGAGTGTTTATAAAGTGTGGTGAGGGTTTAGGGAGAGGACGAAAGATTGGAGCGAGGAAAACGAAGAGCCATAACGGATAACCGTTACGGCTCTTGAAAAGACTAGAGCGATATCTCGTTGTGGTGACGTGATATTAATCTCTTATTTATCGACATCACGTCATTTATTTTAGCAGGCCACGTGCCGTTTCAACGACGTTCTCTGTGGTAAAGCCAAACATCTTGAATAGCTCACCCGCTGGCGCAGACTCACCAAATGTTGTCATACCGATGATCTTGCCACCAAAGCCAACATACTTGTACCAGAAGTCAGCAATACCCGCTTCAACTGCAATACGAGCTGTCACGTCAGATGGCAATACAGATTCACGGTACTGCGCATCTTGCTTATCAAATGCATCGGTTGCTGGCATTGAAACCACACGTACCGCTTTACCTTCAGCAGTCAATTGCGCAGCCGCTTCAACAGCTAGCTCAACCTCAGAACCTGTTGCAATAAGAATTAACTCAGGCTTACCTGCACAATCTTTCAGGATGTAACCACCCTTGGCGATGTTTGCTACTTGCTCTGCGTCACGATCTTGCTGCGCCAGGTTCTGACGAGAGAAGATCAGAGATGTAGGGCCATCTTTACGCTCAATCGCCAGTTTCCAAGCCACTGCAGATTCAACTTGGTCACATGGGCGCCATGTGCTCATGTTTGGAGTTAAACGTAGCGATGCGATTTGCTCAACTGGTTGGTGAGTCGGACCATCTTCACCAAGACCGATAGAGTCATGCGTGTACACTTGGATGTTTTGAACTTTCATCAAAGCAGCCATGCGCATTGCGTTACGAGCGTATTCCATGAACATTAGGAATGTCGCGCCGTACGGTACGAAACCACCGTGCAGAGCGATACCGTTCATGATAGCCGTCATGCCGAATTCACGAACACCGTAGTGGATGTAGTTACCTGAGAAGTCTTCTGCCGTTAGCGACTTAGAACCAGACCACATGGTTAGGTTAGAAGGGGCAAGGTCAGCCGAGCCGCCCATGAACTCAGGAAGCATTTGACCAAATGCTTCTAGTGCATTTTGAGACGCTTTACGCGATGCGATGTTTGCTGGGTTAGCTTGAAGATCAGCAATGATTGCCGATGCTTTTTCTTCCCATTGTGCAGGAAGATCGCCGTTTACTCGGCGTTTGAATTCAGCTGCCAGCTCTGGGTATGCTGCTTCATAAGCTGCAAATTTTTCGTTCCACGCTGCTTCCTTAGCTGCGCCTGCTTCTTTTGCATCCCACTCTGAGTAAATTTCCGATGGAATTTCAAAAGGACCATGTTCCCAACCTAATGCTTTACGTGTTGCTGCAATTTCTTCAGCGCCTAGTGGTGCACCGTGACAATCGTGTGTGCCTGCTTTGTTTGGGGAACCAAAACCGATAACGGTTTTCGTACAGATTAGCGTTGGACGAGGATCGGCTTTAGCCGCTTCAATGGCAGCATTGATCGCGTCAGCATCGTGACCGTCTACTGCTGGGATTACGTGCCAGCCGTAAGCTTCAAAACGCTTAGGCGTATCGTCAGAGAACCAGCCTTCTACTTCGCCATCAATCGAGATGCCGTTGTCATCCCAGAAAGCAATCAGCTTACCAAGACCTAGCGTACCCGCTAGTGAGCATGCTTCGTGTGAGATACCTTCCATCAGACAGCCATCACCCATGAAGGCATAAGTAAAGTGGTCTACGATATCGTGACCTTCTTTGTTGAACTGCGCGGCGAGCGCTTTTTCTGCCATCGCCATACCAACGGCATTCGTGATGCCTTGCCCTAAAGGATCGGTTGTTGTCTCGATACCTGGTGCGTAGCCGTACTCAGGGTGGCCTGGTGTTTTAGAGTGGAGTTGACGAAAGTTTTTCAGATCATCGATTGAAAGCTCGTAACCTGCTAGATGAAGCAGAGAGTAAATCAGCATAGAGCCGTGACCGTTAGATAAGATAAAACGGTCGCGGTCAGCCCACTCTGGGTTAGACGGGTTGTGGTTTAGGTGTGAACGCCAAAGTACTTCGGCGATATCAGCCATACCCATAGGTGCGCCAGGGTGACCAGAGTTGGCTTGTTGTACGCCGTCCATGCTTAGAGCTCGAATAGCATTAGCGAGTTGTTTACGATTCATGGTGTCTTCCAAAATTTATAAATGGTAATAAAAAAGGCACCTGTTATCAGTGCCTTTTTGAATTGGGTTATAGTTTTGCTGCAAGCATCTCTTCAAGCTTACCTTGGTCGATAGCGAAGTTGCGAATGCCTTCTGCTAGCTTTTCAATCGCCATTGGGTCTTGGTTATGATCCCAAAGGAATTCAGCGTGACTCATAGCGGCAGGACGTGCTGCTTGGCCTTTAGAATCGATCAGCTTCTCAACGACTTCGCCTTCTGCTTCTTCTAGTTCTTGCAGTAGGTTAGGGCTAATGGTTAGACGATCACAGCCAGCTAGCTCTAGGATCTCACCGATGTTACGGAAGCTCGCCCCCATGACGACTGTGTTGTAACCATACTCTTTATAGTAGTTGTAGATAGAGGTGACCGATACAACGCCTGGATCTTCTTGTGCGTCGAAATCACGACCTTCTTTCGCTTTGTACCAGTCCATAATACGACCAACAAATGGTGAAATTAAGAAGACGCTGGCTTCCGCACATGCACGAGCTTGTGCGAATGAGAAAAGAAGCGTTAGGTTACAGTTAATGCCTTCTTTTTCTAGCACTTCAGCTGCGCGAATACCTTCCCATGTTGACGCAAGTTTAATTAGGATGCGGTCATTAGAAATACTAGGCATCGTTATACATCTTAATAAGCTTGCGTGCTTTAGTAATGCTGCCTTCTGTGTCGTAAGAAAGACGAGCATCCACTTCTGTTGAGATGCGACCCGGGATAGTACTCAGGATCTCTTTACCAATGCTCACTGCAAGCATATCGCCAGCATCTAGAAGTTGCTGGTTTTTGTCTTGGCTTTGACCTTTCGCGTACTCGATGGCTTGATCGATAAGAGGCGCATACTCAGCAATTTGTGCTGCTTTCAAAATGAGAGAAGGGTTAGTCGTTGCATCTTCTGGTTGGTATTTACGAATGGCTTCGATGTCACCAGTATCGGCGACGACAGTCGTCAGTTTGCGTAGTTGCGCTAATTTATTGCTCATCGGTACGTTCCTATAGTTGAGGCAAGGTCGTCTCATAATAAAAGGGCGACATCAGTAGCACGTGTGTTGGCTACTGAACAGAATCCTAATCAGCGAGCATTCATGCGTGAGCATGTGTTTGGCTCGTGAGTAAATGTTGATTCATATTTAACTCATGTAGGCTGAAAGTCAATAAAATATACCTGGTAAATTGCTCATTCATCCGATTACTTTCGGTTTTTGATAACGGTAGCGCACTTTTGTAGATTGCTTAGCACCAGTAAAGGCGTGGTTATCCTCGACTAGCTCACAAAATAGGCTGAGATATTGTAATGCAATTGAGCAAATGTCACGAATGTCGTATGCTCATACATATGTTCAGTGTGTGAACCAATGTATGCCTGTTTGAGGTAGAGCAGGCTCGAAAATAGAGCTAAGTGTATGGATAATTCAGAAACAAGTGCAGACGTACTCACTGAAATCGCAGTGGCATATTATCAAGATGGTGCCACTCAAGAAGAAATTTCAAAAAAGTTTGGTGTTTCTCGCGCAAAAATCGGGCGCCTCCTGAAACAAGCACGAGACGAAGGCATTGTCGACATTACAGTAAAATATCACCCAGTATATAGCGCTAAAATAGAGCAACGATTGATGGAGCGTTTTGGCATCAAGCGGGCATTGATTGCCTTAGACCAGCCGGATGGGCAGTCACAACGCAATCAAGTTGCGGGTTTAGTATCAAACTATCTTGCGCAAACATTGAAGACGGGCATGGTGGTCACGGTTGGGCAGGGGCGCAATGTATCCGCGGTTGCTCATCATACTGGTGTCATCAGTCCACGCGCTTGTAAGTTTGTGTGTGGTATCGGCGGTATTCACCCGAGAGGCGGTCTTTTTAATGCCGATCATATTTGTCGGCAGTTAGCGAAAATCTATGGCGGCTCATCGGAAACGCTCTATGCGCCCGCCTATGCAGAGAATAAGGAGCAAAAGCTCGCCTTTATGCAAAATGCGACCATTAAGCAAACACTGGATTTAGCACGTAAAGCCGATATGGCACTCGTTGGTGTCGGTGACATGAGTGAAAATAGCTATATGGTCGATTTAGGGTGGTTTACGGCTGATGAAGTGGTTCAGTCACGGCTTCACCAAGGCGTTGTCGGTGATTTTGCAGGCTATGACTTTTTTGATATCCAAGGTCGGGCTGCGAATACCGTCATGAGCGATCGCGTAATCGGTTTAGGGTTGGAAGAGTACAGAATGATCTCTGAAGTGATTGCTATTGCATCGGAAAATAGTAAACCTATGGCGTTGCTTGGAGCACTCAGAACTGGCGTTATCGATGTTATCGCAACAAGCGTGAGTAATGCACTGACGGTCTTGAACCTCGATGAGCAGATGAGAAATATAGAAGGTAGTCAAACCCACCAAACTTGATGAGTACTGGCTATATCGCTGATTCATTGATTCAGCGATAGGCCATCCAATTTATGGCGCTCTATGTGTATCGTCCAGCAAACCTATGCGCTATCAGCGACTCAAGAAAACGCCCAACCTTTGAGTATGTTTAATAACGCTTGATAACGTGTCAGAGTAGTTCCCTTCGTTTCTTTTTGATGAGATAAAGAGGCTCGCTGATAACGTTTGGGGTTGGCGTCACGCTCACTTGATTTTGATACGCCGAGTGATTGATCGCAACTTTAGGCAACACGGTTAACCCAATCCCCATAGCAATAGGTTGAAGAATTTGGCTCAATTGGTTGATATAAGTCACTTTAGTCAACTTGGACCAGTCCAAGTCTTGCAGTGCTTTGTCACCGCTATGTTCAAAAAATTTCTCAAAATAATGCTGTGCATCTGGGTGGGCGACGACGCCCAAAGATTCAATATCACTCAAAATACTCGCGCTCGGCACATAGGCTTTTGGCATCACAAGGCTAATTTCTAAACGTCCAATGGATTCACACATGAGTTCAGATTGGTTAGGCATGTAGGTAACAATGCCTATATCAGCGTTCCCTGAAAGGACATCTTGAATGATTTTTCTGTTGGGACCAGCCTCTAGGTGTGTTGATAGCCCGCGGTATTTGGTTTGCAGAGAAATAAGTTCAGGGTAGATAGCGGTAGCAATAGCTCCGGGCGCTGCAATGTGAAAAGCACCTTGATGTGGGTCATCGAAACTGAGCTGTTCTTTTAGCATATGTTCATGCTTGGCCAGGTTTACCGCGTACTCATAGACGATGTGCCCCTGCTCAGTCAGTTCGAAGGTTTTTCCTTCACGGCGAAGAAGCTCAGAGCCCAAATCATGCTCTAGTTTTTTTATGTGTTGGCTGACTCCGGGTTGAGTCATGAATAGCTTTTCTGCTGTTTGAGTAAAGTGACCGACTTCGACGAGTGTTCTAAAAGTATGTAGCCAAGTAGTGTTTACCACGAGTTAATCCATAACAAAATGTTATCATGTCGTTAGTATACGATAAATTATCGATTTATAAACAGGTGAATCTTACGGGTAAATGGCTGCGTTACCACAGCCACACGGTTTATAACGGATTAACGCATGTTTATTAAGGGGCTGACTGACGCTCAATTCATACCGCTAATGCGTGATTAGCATTCGATTGGTAGGTCATGTCGCTGTCCCCACTCAGTCCAAGAGCCGTCATAAACAGCAAGGTTGTTATACCCACACATCGAGGCGCCAAGCGCCAAAATGCAAGCGGTGACACCAGAGCCGCAGCTAAATACTAGTGGTGTGTTCTTATCGTCATTAATAGAAGAGAATAATGATTGAAGCTCACTAATGGGCTTTAATGTGCCATTTCGCATGAGCTCTAAAAATGGCAAACAAACAGAAGAAGGGATGTGTCCACTGCGTATGCCTTCTCTAGGCTCTTTTACCTCGCCGTTAAATCTTGCACGCGAGCGAGCGTCGACAATGGTTCGAGAAAGGTCATTGGAGATGGCTAACACTTGCTCCGAGTTAAGAAATCGATTGTGATCCACAGGCTGCTCTAGCTTACTCGGCTGTGGGGTAACAAATGCGGTATCAACGGGGTATTGATGTGCTTTCCATGCAGGGAGTCCACCGGATAAGACATAGACATGCTCTAACCCAAGTGCTTTTAGCATCCACCAAGCGCGAGGAGAGGCAAATGTGCCTGAGTTGTCATACACCACAATCGTCGAGGTTGGGGTGATGCCAAGTTGTGAGACCAATTGGTTAAATATCAATTCTGGCGGCATCATATGCGGCAGGGGGCTGCTAGCGTCACAAAAAACGTTGTCATAGTCAAAGCGCTGAGATTGCGGAATTACCCCGTCGTTGTCCTTTGTTGGTTCCATTGGAATCTGGAATTCAATACTGGCATCTAAAATCACAAGCGAGTCATCTTCACCCAGTTTTTCATATAACCATGTGGGCGTGACCAGTGGCAGTGTCATAGCATTTTCCTTTTATTGCTGCTGACAAGAAACCAATTGATAGGTGCTTGTCGAGGAGAGTGGGCTTTGCAATTGATCCAAAGTGGCAAGTGTACCTATTTGGCAACGACGTGCGGGATCAGTCGTGATTCTTACTGTCGATTTATCGGGTAGTTCAACGGTTAAATAATGACGATTGCCATCTAAAGACTGTGTCAGTGTTTGACTGATTACTTGCCCCTGTATTGTGGCGACCGAATGCGTTAGAGGAAACCAAAGAAGAGCGACCAATAGACTAAGACCTGCGCCTAGAACGATAAAAGCGGCTTTTAAAGATTTCAAATTGTCCTCCTTAAGATCCAAAGATAAAGTAACGCGGAAAGCTAAGGGCCAAACACGCGTTTCTAAGCGTTAACATGGTCAAATCTACACAGTCATCAACATCAAAGTCGGTCTAGCAATACTGATGGTATGCTAAACCGAGGGGGCGAGTCTATTTAACACATTAGCGACAAGTTGGGCAGGCTGGGGATTTAGGTAGGCCCAGTTCGCGCCAAGTTAGGGTCAATGCATCGAATAACAATAGTTTACCTTTTTTAACTTGACCATAGTTCGCAATGACTTTGATCGCTTCTAAGGCTTGCATTGCACCGATGATGCCAACAACGGGTGACATGACACCAGCCTCTACACACGACAGTGACGTTTCTCCAAACAGCGCACTTAAACACTGATAACAGGGGAGTTGGTCGTCGTCATAGGTAAATACTGATATTTGTCCTTCCATTCGAATAGCGGCACCACAAACAAGAGGTATTTTCGATTCAAAGCAAAGCCGATTGAGTTGATTTCGTGTATCAACGTTATCAGTGGCATCCAGAACAAGCGAATGCTGTTGTATTAATTCAGATAATGCGGAGTCATCGAGACGTTCTTGAATAGCAATAATCTTAGCATTTGGGTTTAGCGCTTGTAGCGATGCCTTCGCTGACTCGACCTTTGCCGTACCGATATCCCCATCAGTATGGAGTATTTGACGCTGTAAATTAGAGAGTTCAACGTGATCGTCATCAACGATAGTTAATTGACCAACTCCAGCCGCAATCAAATATTGACTGGCAGCGCAGCCTAAACCGCCTGCACCAATCATCAATATTGATGACTGTTTAAGTGCCTCTTGCCCTTCAAAATCAAAGTTCTTCAAGATGATTTGACGGTTGTAGCGAAGCATTTCCTTGTCGGAGAGAATATCCACAACGTCCACCTCAATAAAGTGTTGAATTGAGAAGTTGGATTTGCACTGTCTCTCCAACCGACACATTTCCTCGGTCTTGCTCAAGAACAACAAAGCAGTTTGCCAAACTCATTGAACGGAACGCGCCGGAGCTTTGGTTACCTGTTGACTCTACTTCAAACTTGCCATCTACAATGGAGTAAATGCCACGTTGGTAGTCTGTTCGACCTGGTCCCTTTTTGAACGCGGTTTTAGTGGTTGCAGGGATTGACTCGGGAGCTTTCCATTGTGTATGGCCAGCCAGTTTTGCAATGAGTGGCTGCACTAAGACATACATGGTTAAGACTGCAGAAACGGGGTTGCCAGGGAGTCCACAGAACCACGCGTGGTCAAGCTCACCAAACGCAAAAGGTTTGCCTGGTTTGATAGCGAGCTTCCAAAAGCCGATTTGCCCTAACTCTTCAAGGATGTCTTTGGTGTAATCTGCTTCACCAACGCTAACTCCGCCAGAGGTAATGACAACGTCAGCCTCTTGTTGGGCACTAATAAAGGTGTTACGCAGTGTTTCTTGGCAATCTGGGATAATACCAAGATCAATGGCTTCGCAGCCAAAGTTATCAATGAGAGGTTTGATACCGTAGCGATTGCTATCATATATCTGACCATCTTGCAGCTCACTACCTAACGGTCTGAGTTCATCACCCGTAGAGAAAAATGCCACTTTTGGTTTTCTGAATACCTTGATGTGGCTAAAACCCAGTGTCGCAATCATTGGAATATCGCGAGCTGTGAGGCGAGCGCCTTGTGCCAGTACAACATTACCTTGCTCTATGTCATCATCGGTTGGACGAATGTTCATATTGGGCTTGATGTTGTCTTGGTTGAAAGTAATGGCATTACCGTTAACCTGCGTATTTTCTTGCATGATCACGGCATCGCAACCAGTAGGGATTTTTGCCCCAGTCATAATTCGAATGCAGCTTTTCTCAGGCCATACACCTTCAAATGGTTGGCCTGCAAAAGACTTACCAGCAAGCGGCAATGTGGTACTTTGTTCTAAATCGGCAATACGA
This sequence comes from Vibrio sp. GJ43-1, assembly GCF_055808835.1. Lineage (NCBI taxonomy): Bacteria > Pseudomonadati > Pseudomonadota > Gammaproteobacteria > Vibrionales > Vibrionaceae > Vibrio > Vibrio sp. GJ43-1. Next base: position 1,170,440 of record NZ_CM147885.1, read on the forward strand.
ACGGCGTATCCGTCCATTGCGGAGTTGTCAAATGGTGGCACATTCATTGGGGAGCGTAGATCTTCGGCTAGGACAAACCCTAATGCTTCAGGAAGCGAGCGTTCAATGATGTCTGTAATTGGTTTGATTGGTGTGAGCATTTTTGATAATGCTTCTTCTATTGGCATTAAGCCCGGAGCGTCGCAGCAACCCATAAAATATGTCTTCCTAATTCATTGCTAATATCAGGCTAACTTTATCATATTTTTATCCTGTAGCCCCTAAGTAAAGCAGGGCTGTACGACAAAACTAACGATAAAATGGGGGTGTAATTCAAATGGATTCCGAGTATCCTGTCGTCCCTTGCGGGACTAGTAAGAGGTATACAAATGTCAGAGTTAAGCGAATCAGCACAATTGGTCAAGGAAGCTCTCTCGAAGCGCGGGTTAGAGACACCAATGTTGCCAAACACCGTCAGTCGAGAAGAAAAAAGAACGCATTGAACATCATATGCGGGAAATTCTTACGTTACTGCAACTCGATTTAGCTGATGATAGCTTAATGGAAACGCCACAACGTATTGCAAAAATGTACGTAGATGAAATTTTTTCAGGTTTAGACTACGAGCGTTTTCCTAAAATTACCGTCATTGAAAATAAAATGAATGTCAGTGAAATGGTGCGTGTGAAAGATATTACGGTCACGAGTACCTGTGAGCATCATCTTGTCACCATAGATGGTAAGGCCGCCGTGGCGTATATTCCACGTGGTAAAATTATCGGGTTGTCTAAAATCAATCGTATTGTTAGGTTCTTCGCTCAACGCCCTCAAGTACAGGAACGAATGACGCAACAAATTTTAGTGGCGTTGCAAACGCTACTTGAAACGGATGATGTCGCAGTTACTATCGACGCGGTGCACTATTGCGTTAAATCGCGTGGGGTCATGGATGCAACCAGTGAAACCACTACAACGGCATTAGGGGGAATATTTAAATCTATCCCAGCAACGCGTCATGAATTCTTACATGGTTTGCGATAATGTGATGTTCATTCACTCGCCCACGACTAATTTCACAACAACGCCTTCGAGATATGAAGGCGTTGTTGTATTTACTATCCGTTTTCAGCCATACTATTGATAATCGAAGAAAATTATAAGACAGAGTTGGCATATTTCTCTAAGCAATGGGTTTGAAACGTGAATCTCGCCAGTTGCGCTAACCTCAGTCTCTTGGACGAGTTGGATGAGTAGACTTCAAAAAATCTATAACTATGCAGAGCCTAACCTATTTCTAGTGGTGATAATGGGCGGGTTAGGCTACCCGTTGTATTATTGGGTATGGGAATTTCTATTTCCTCAGCCATACGAGAACGTGTGGTTAAGACTTTTTTGTAGTGCATCGGCATTGTTGCTGGCTTTTCGTCATTCGCTTCCAAGATACTTGAAGAGGTATCTTCCCCATTATTATCTATTTGCAATTGGGCTTTGTTTACCGTTTTTCTTTTTCTACATGATGTTGATGAATAATTGGTCTGATGTGTGGGTATTGTCCTTCATGTCGTCGATTTTTATTCATATTTTATTGGTTCACGATACACGTGTGATGTTTATGCAGGTCGTGATATCGCTAGTATTGGCTGGGGGGGCGGCGTATTTTGTGTCTAACGGCACTATTGAATTAGCGCATAAAGCCAGCTTCATCCCGATATTTGGCTTTACTTATGTTTTCGGCAATTTATTCTATTTTCGAAACCAAACAGAGCATGAAGCTAAAGTCTCCATTGCTAAATCGTTTGGTGCTGGGATAGCCCACGAAATGAGGAACCCGTTAAGTGCGTTGTTATCATCGTTTGAAGTGATGCGCTCTGTGGTACCAAACAGTAATTCTTCTTATCGACATTCTTATCACCTTAATGCACAAGAAATACAGACCATGAATGACATTATTGATGATTCAATGAAGGTCATCTGGGCTGGTAATGAAACCATTGATTTGTTGTTAACATCGATTGATAAAAACAGAGTATCAACATCGACGTTTTGTAAGCATCGTGCCAAATTGGTCTTAGAAAACGCGGTGACAAGCTACGCGTACAAAAATGAATCAGAGCGTAGAGCGGTTCATATAGAGATTGATGAAGACTTTGAGTATTTAGGTAGTGATACACTACTAAAGTACGTGGTTTATAATTTGCTTAAAAATGCGTTTCGCCATCGTGGAACTGGCAAGTTTAGTATTACTATACGCTCAAAGAAAACCAGTGATGGGTATAGTTTGTTAGTTAAAGATACTGGCTTAGGGATTGAGCCTGAATTGATTAAGAATATCTTTGAAGATTTCTACACAACAGGGAAAAATGGCACATTTGGATTGGGACTATCATTTTGTAAAAAGGTGATGACCTCGTTTGGCGGCAAAATAAAATGTCGCTCTACCCAAGGAAAATGGACTGAGTTTGAACTTCAGTTTCCGCATTATACTTCCAATAAAATTACTCATATTAAGCGCGAGTTAATGAAATCAAAATCTCTACTATATATCGGCCAAGCGCATTCGTTGATTCAGGAAAAACTGAGTGAAGTGAGCAGCCAAACTGAACTGGCACTCAAGACGGTATCAATGGAAGAGGCATCTGAGTACGAAGAGCATCAGTTTGAGTATAACCTTATCGTAATCGATGGCAGGCTTGATCGCCAAGGTTGGGCGTTTATGTCTCGATTAGAAGGTAAACTGTCTTTTACTGAAGCGAGGATAGCATTTCTACATGATCCGATGGACACGAGAAATTTATATTTTCAACGTTATGTCGCGATAGAGTTGTTCGAGTGGCAACAGTTTTTTGAACAGACGGCTAACTCGTTGGACTACCTGATGTTTGATCAGCTCAAACAAGTTGAAAGTTCTGCAAGCGTATAATGAAATCTCGACTCAAAGAACGGTCATGATCGTTGATGATAATCACTCCCTTCGCTCTATCACATCGATCATGTTAGAAAAGCAAGGATTGCACGTTTTGCAGGCTGAGAATGGTCAGGTTGCTTTGGATAAGCTAAAGCAAGAGTCGGTTGACCTAATATTAATGGATATCGAGATGCCAGTACTTGATGGTTTGACGACAACTCGGATGATTAGAGACTCTAACGAAGAGTATGCGTCCATTCCAATCGTGGGTTACACCGGAGATAAAAGTGAAGAAACCATCATCAAAATCAACGAGTTTGGAATGAACGATTATATTGTTAAGCCCACGCCAAAAGATGAGCTAATCGATAAAGTCGCTTCTTGGATCTAGTGAAACAAGCGTCATTAATGCCTTATCATACTCGCAATAAATTGACAACCTATCGATAAATTTACCACGCCGTTGGTCAGTATTGACTAACGGCGCTATTCGTTTGACTAAAAGAGGACGAGTAGTTTGACTAGAAGAGGACGAGCCAGCGCATACTAAGTGCCCGTGACTAGTCTCGCGCTTCGGTTATGACATTGCTGTAAACAAGACTTTTTTAGGTTCTGTAACGGCCCTTTTTAGTCACGTTCAACCGTTAGTCAAAGATCAATTCAGGGTTGTCCCACGCTTGCTGACAAACATGGATAACACGGTCTAGCTCTTCTCTCGTGTGCTCTGCATTAATCGAGAACCTCAATATATGCTTACCATTAGGTGTGGCGGGTGGGCAGAATATGGAACCAAAAATTCCGTTACTCTCAAAGAAATTACGAATTTTTAATGTATTTGGTGCATCAGCCAGTATCGAGTCCAAATATTTGAGACTCACTACGAATATCAAAACCAATTTTTCGTAGCGCTCGATTTAAGTACTCTGCGCTGCTTTGTAGCGTTGCACGGCGTTCATCTGATTTTACAATGACGTCTAATGTCGTATCTAATCGCTTCATTTCATAAGGAAGCATTGCTGAACTAAAAATAGCAGGGTAGGCCACCATTGGAATGCAGTAAGCGGTTTTCTTATTAGCAAGTATTGCGCCAGCGCGGTACGAAAACGTTTTAGCCAAGCTAGCAGTAATAAAGTCGACGTGGGCGGTGAGGCCGAGTTCTGCCACTAACCCCGCGCCTTTTGGACCGTGTGTTCCAAGAGAGTGGGACTCGTCAACGACTAACGCACACTCTTGTTCATAAGAGATAGATACAAGATCGACCAGTGGCGCGATAGTACCAGTGGTGCTATATATCGAATCGACTAAGATGATCCCAGGGCCATTACGCTTTATCTGTCTCGCTAGGTGGCGAGTGTTGTTGTGCATAAATGGGTGCAGCTTAGCGCCCGCGATTCTCGCCCCTTCCCAAAGGGACGCATGGGCAAAAAAGTCTATATATACATTGGTGTCTTTATTACAAATCGCTTGTAGCAAATTGACGTTTGCTGTCCATCCTGACTGGGATACCAGGCAACTTTCAAATCCAGTAAGTTGTGCTAGTTTAGTTTCAAACGCAGGCTTTTTATCGCTACCGAGCAAAAAAACACCGGACATTAATAGGCTTTCGTCGTTTTCTTGAATGGCACGAATATGTGCATTTTTTATGGTTTCGTTGCTATTGAGACTCAGGTAATCGTTGGTCTGCATGACGACATCACCCGCCTTTGGTTGCATGCCACAGATAATCGGTTTTTTATCGGCATTAGAATGAATACGATCTTCTATGAAAAAATCATGTTTTTGGGTAATAAAGTCAGGGAGAGCCTTTTTAATCTGAGTTAAATGCATAACAGTATTCTCTGAGTAATTGAAATTATATGTCGGCCGATGCACTTATTTATTGCCGATAATAGAATGACTGTCACCACCCAAATACTTATTCTTTGGTGATACCTGCAGAATGAACTATAACTTATATTAATATATTGATTTTGCTTATACCTGTTGGGGGTCTAGGCAAAGTGGGACTTATCGTTTGGGCCTAGTTACTGATAAAAAAGTCATTTTTTGTTCGAGTATTTTAACTCAGGCCAATACATAGCAATAAACCCCACACTTACCCAAATGACTGCAAACGTAGCGATAGTGAGCTCAAGAAACCCAAACTTATGAAGCCAGTGCCATTGAGGGTACTCAACCTCGAAAAAGGCGGTGAGTCTATGCATGGCGATCGAGCTAATAACGGAGGGGAAAGTAATCGCAGCAATAGAGGGTTGAAACTTGAGTTTAAGAAGCCGGAAGTAACATAAATATATCATTAGAGTCATGGTGATAGCGATGCCTGCTAGCGCTCCAGTCAGGATCGGATCAGGCTCATCAAAGTTCACTAGGTAGGCAGCTAATGTGAGATTGATTGGGGCTGCCATAATTGCAATGGTTGGTCTTGCCCGTTTCTTTAGCATGCCTTCAAAAACGAGGCGATATAGAACTAGCGGTAGCATAAAAAAGTAAATGCCAATACAGACACTCGCAATGGTCTCAGAATATACAGTATGTCCAAACTGAGTACCTGCGAGTGAGCTACTAATTAAGCCAACTGGATATAGGAACCAACTTGGGACAATATTTGCAATTTTAAAACTGCGTAATTGGTAGAAGAAAAATAAAACGGCGAGTGAGAGATGAAGGGTTAAAGCTGCAAACCACAAAGGATATGCAATAAGTGGCAATATTAATGCTAAGTAATCACAAAGAATAAGTAACGCCATACTCATTGGTGCCATTAAGCTACCAGTAATTGAGTTTTTTATATCCGCTGAAAAAATATGCTTATTTAAAAGGTATTTTAATAAAACCGGGAGCAGAAGCAGGGCACCAATACTCGCCAGAATCGGTTGTATTTGTTTGCCTACATTAGGCAAGTACAACGCCCAAGCATGTCCAAGCCCTATAATACCAAGGGCTAATGAGGCCTGTGAGGTTGGAACATTATGAAACTGAGTCAGTCGTTTTAGAGCAGCTATATACATCGTCACCTAATCAGTTCCCTATGATTATTTAAGTGAATACTGCCAGCGCCGATAGTTAAGCACTAGAAGTCTAGCCGTCTGATTGTATCTCAATTCATTTGAAATTGCGCCCTAGTTTTCTCGACTTGGCAGATCCTCTTGTTTCAATTTAGTATTCTTTAATGTGCGGTGAAGAAGCTGACTATAAATGGGCTGACCACCAAGCATTTGAGCAATGATAGTTGCCCCCAAAGCGGTAATAATTAGTGGGAGAATAAGGTAATAGTTATTGGTCATTTCAATGACTAATAGGATACCTGTGATAGGGGCACGTACCGTGGCAGAGAACAACGCCCCCATTCCTGCAATAGCGAAAACACCGGGCTCAATAGGGAGATCAGGAAAGAGAAGCTGTGCCATTAGCCCAAATGCATAACCAAAAGAAGTGCCCAGTGCAAGCATAGGGGCAAAAATACCTCCGGGAGCGCCAGAGCCAAAGCAAATAAGTGTGGTAAATACACGGCCAATAAAGAGAATGAACAGAAATCCTGCGCCAAAATCCCCATTGGTGATTTCAGGTATTAAGCCAATCCCACCGCCTGTTAACTCAGGTACGTAGAGCAGTAAAAGCCCAAAAATACCCCCAATGACAGAACCTGTTAATAGGAAACGCTTTAGATCATTTTTATGCAGTTTAACAAACAAATCTTGAAAGAGAGTGACGAGTCGATTGAAGGCAACACCAAAAATACCAAAGAGTGCACCGAGTACTAGGAACAACCATAATACTTGCATACTTGGTGAGTCATACTGCGGCATGCTGATTACCGCGCCCTGTCCATTGATAGAACGAAAAACGATAGTGGCAGCAACAGCAGAAATCAGCACCGCTTTGATTGAGATTAATGAGTAACGAAAGTGGGGGCGCATTTCTTCAACGACAAACATAATACCCGCGAGTGGTGCATTGAACGCCGCAGCTAAGCCGCCAGCCGCCCCTGATGCGAGAAGAGTATGTCGGCTATCGTCATCTTTCACTCTAAATATATCGGTAACCATACGACCAATATTGCCGCCCATCTGTACGGTCGGTCCCTCCCGTCCTAAAACCATACCTGAGCCGAGTGCTCCTAGGCCACCAAAGAATTTAGCCGGTAGCACTCGCCACCAACGTACTGGTCGTATGTTATCCATTGCGCCTTCGATTTCTGGAATGCCAGAACCAGCGGCTTCTGGTGCGAATTTGTGGACAAGGAAATAGCCGATAAATGCCAATGCGGCGCTGATGATAAAGGCAGAAGCCCACAGAGGGAGTACTGAGCCGATCTCGTCCTTTAACCATTCAGTACGGGTGTCAGTGACGAAATGAACACCAAGCTCAAACAATGTGCCAACAAATCCAGCTGATATACCCACAATACAGGAAAGAAAAAGCACAGAAACCGGCGTCTTATCCCTAGACAGAAACTGATTAATGGTTTCTCTAGGTACTCTGACGAGCAGTGACTGCTTAAATTTTTCTCTCTTGGTCATAAAAGTGTGGGCCTTTTCTATTTGACGGGGGATTTAGAACCGAAATTATACGAGTTCTGAAATAGACAAACAGTGACAAGTTTGCAAAGTAGTATTGCAATATTAGTGCGCTTAGAAATTGTGACCAGTTAGACATAAATAAACGTGTGGCAAACTTGTAATTAGGCAATTATGGTCCATAGTTAAAGCGTAGGGTATGTATTCGACAAGCACGGAGGATTTGAAGCCCCTACGTACAATTTGGATGTGAAATGTTACACATACTACTGCCTCGTAAATGATCTCAGCATCTCGTATGGCTTAGAGATTCGCAAACTCACGATTGAGTAACGAGGGTCGAGGCGCACGCAAAGTGCGCCTTTTGTCGTTTATCATCTGCGCTTTTTTAACGTATTCATATAATTGGTGTTTTGTTGACCATTTGAAGTGAATTTTCAAATAGCGCACTCTGTGATAGCGCAGAAAACCGTTTATACTAAATGCATTATTTCAATTCATTGGATTCTGTATGCCACTTCAAGTGCCTACCAATATTATTACCGGCTTTCTCGGTGTAGGAAAAACAACGACGATTCTTAACTTACTTAAAAACAAACCCGCCAATGAGAATTGGGCCGTACTCGTGAACGAGTTTGGTGAAGTAGGAATTGATGGGGCGATGCTTGCCGACGGCGGGGCAATGATTAAAGAAGTTCCAGGTGGCTGTATGTGCTGCACTGCTGGAGTGCCAATGTCGGTCGGTATTAATGCGTTGCTGCGTCAAAAACCAGATCGTTTGATTATTGAACCGACAGGCCTTGGTCACCCTAAGCAAGTGATAAAAACCTTAACGTCGGAACAGTATCTAAATTACGTCGATCTGCGTGCGACCATCACCTTAGTGGATCCAAGAAATTTATCAGACACAAAATATCTCTCTAATAATAACTTTAATGACCAACTCGCCGCGGCGGATGTGGTGATTGGTAATAAAGTTGATCAGTGTAGCTCAGAAGATATCGATACCTTCAATGATTGGGTTAGCGTACAAGAGCCAGCACTCATTTATCACCAGCTGGTTAAACAGGGTAACTTGCCTATAGAGTTGCTTGATATCGAACGAAGAGAAGCGTTAACTTCAACCATTCAGAGTGAGCGAGAACAGCAGTTACATGACCATAGTGACATGGAACCAGTGTTTGAGTTACCGCCAGAACAGGCATATATCCGCCGAGAAAATAAAGGTCAAGGGTACTTTAGTTGTGGTTGGATTGTAGGGGCAGAGCACTTATTTGATTTTGACCAATTATTTTCTATGTTGAGCGATTTAACCGCCGAGCGGGTAAAAGCCGTGGTGAACACGACTAAGGGCTGCTATGCCTTTAATGTGTCGAATCAAGTGGTAACGGTTAATGAAATTTCATTGCAAGGCTATGAGTCTCGAATTGAAGTGATTGACAGCCAATTACTGCCTTGGGCGGAGCTTGAGACCATTTTGCTTATGCTATGTGGCATAAAAGTCTGAGTTGTACTAAGTATCGGTGAACGGGTAGGACAGTGAGTTGAAATTATCGCCATGTGCATCCTAAGGGGGCCATGGCGCTTTGGTGTCGGCTGTTGAACCAACGGTGATGGCAGCAGCACGTGTAATACGGGCTGGTATCAAACATTAGCTCGAATCAAAAACTGGTTCGTATCAAGCACTGGTTCGTATCAAGCAATTGGGATACTAAACTCATTTTTTTGATGATGTTGAGCGCCCCCAAAAAGGTATATGGGGCCGAGAGCGCCGTTCGCGCAATAGGATGACTCGTGAAAAAATTGAATAAAAAGAGTTGGATAGAGCGACAAACACAGGCATGCTATTCGGTAACATGTTTCTAACAGGAAGTAAGAATTATGATTATTGAAAATGGCGTGGTGCATATTGATTCATTTTTGGCGGTAACAATGGGGATCATTGTCCTTTTTGTTGGTAGGCGGCTCAATCAGGTGGTTGGATTTTTAAAAGAATTTAGTATCCCAGAGCCTGTTTCAGGCGGTATTGTTTTCTCGGTTCTTTTTGCTTTATTACATATGGCCACTTCCATTGAGGTTAACTTTGACTTAATGGCGCGAGACGTGTTACTCGTGTACTTCTTTACCACCATTGGAATTAATGCCAGCCTAGGTGATCTAATGAAAGGCGGGAAGCCCCTCATTATTCTGTTGGTGATTACTATTGGGTATATGCTTGTTCAGAATATTACCAGGTATTACGGTCGCTACAGCCTTTGGACTTGAACCTATCGCTGGCCTTCTTAGCGGAACGGTTTCCTTGATTGGTGGGCACGGAACCGCGATAGCGTGGGCACCCAAAATACAAGAACAGTTTGGGCTAGATACGGCAATGGAAATAGGGATTGCTAGTGCAACGTTTGGTTTGATTTTGGCGAGTTTAATGGGTGGGCCGATTGCTAAGTTTCTCATCAAGAGATATGACCTTAAACCTTCTCAAGAAGACGCGATGGATGTCGGTGTATCAGACTCGGCCTCAGATACTAAAATCACCTCTTATGATTTTCTCGATGCGATGCTTGCCATCCATACTTGTATTATTGTTGGTTTTTTCTTAAATGAAGGGGTTGAACATCTAGGGCTGCAACTACCGCTTTTCGTCACTTGTTTATTCGCTGGTATTATTCTCTCGAATTTAGTGCCTCATAGCTATCCGCGAATTACGGGAACTCGATGGCCTGCAAATAAACCTTCTATTGCGCTGATAGCGGATATTTCCTTGGGTGCGTTTTTGGCAATGTCACTGATGAGTATGCAGCTTTGGACGTTGGTTGATCTTGCTGGTCCTATTTTTGCTATATTAGGCGCTCAATTTATTGTTGCTATCCTAGTTAACTTGCTGATTATTTTTCCAGCGATGGGCAAGAACTACGATGCAGCGGTCATTTGTTCTGGTTTTGGTGGGATTTCTCTTGGCTCAACACCCACTGCGATGGCGAATATGTCTGCGGTAGCTCAAAAATATGGAAACTCTCATCAGGCCTTTATCGTCGTTCCTTTAGTGTGTGCATTCTTTATCGATTTAGCTAACGCTCTCATCATTCCCTATTTCATGGGGTTACTTGCGTAGCATTAACCTAATATTAGCATTACGCCAACACTCGCATTAAGCTCATAATGTCATTATATCGAGAAGCCATCAGGCTTCTCTTTTTTTGAAAAATAGCACGGATTCACTAGGATTAAGTCATCGACACTAAGGAATGAAAACAATGGCATCGTATAAAGTACTGTTGATGGTCACATCTCATGGGAATTTAGGATTTACTAAAGAAATGAGTAAGCGTCGATTTAGTGCAACTTGCCATTTGTTACGCTGCTCTTGACGCTTACGATGTTGATGTAACGGCGTGTTCGGTCAAAGGTGATATGCCACCGATTGACCCTTTATATGATCTTGACGCTGAAGTTAATGATGGTCAATTATCGGTTGATCGGGGAGCGTTGATGAAGTTATTGGCTTCATCGAAGCGAATTGTTCAGATTGATTGTGCAGAGTATGACGCTGTTATTGTGTGTGGTGGCTATGGAGCATTGTGGGATCTTACCTGTGATCCTGACTCGGTCACGTTACTTGATGATTTTTATAGCGCTGATAAATATATTTGTGCGTTTGGTCATGCATCAGGTGCATTAATTCATGTCACTCGAGAAGACGATACGTCTATTTTGGCTGGAAGAAGAGTGACAGGCTACAGTAACGGTGAGGAATTAGCAGGTAACAGAGCTGACGCTATTCCATTTTTTGTTGAAGATGAATTGGTGCGATGCGAAGCTTTGTATAGCAAAGCCGAGAATAACCAACCGCATGTGGAAATTGATAGTAAGCTTATTACTGGGCAAAATACCGCGAGCGTAAGGTGTACGATTGACGCGCTACTGGTGGCGCTTAAGTCGCTTTCCATCCAAAAGGCTTGTTCGAGCCCATAGAGCGACTTACAGTCGCTGACATATCTAACAACACATCAATATTCCCTTTTTAATTCTTAGCCCATAAGATACTGGTGACAAGATAAAGTTAGCGCTGTTGCGTGGATTATATGCACCAAGGGAGTATTTCCCGGCGATTTTTATTAGCGATGGATTTCTGCAAAAGCAGAGGTCTTTAAATGTTGGATCAGTGATGAAAACAGAAAAACAAAAAATGCTTGCGGGAGAGCCTTACCTTGCTTGGGACACGGAGTTGTATCAAGCGAGAATAAGGTGCCGAGAAATTCTTAAGCAACTTAATGATAGCATTCCAGACTCACCGCAATGGAATGAGGCTAAAGAAGCTCTCATTGAGAAAAATGGGGGAGGGTTGTATCTTGAGCCTCCATTTAGGTGTGATTATGGCAGTAATATTCAAGTTGGAAACAACTTTTACGCGAATTTTAACTGTGTGATCCTTGATGTTAATCGCGTTGAAATAGGCGATAACGTGCTTTTGGCTCCAAACGTTCAAATATACACGGCGGGTCATCCATTGGAGGCTAAGGCCCGTGTGGATGATGGCGTGGAATTCGGCTTGCCAATTAAAATTGGCAATAATGTATGGATCGGTGGTGGGGCCATCATTTGCCCGGGTGTTACTATTGGCGACAACACAGTTATTGGCGCAGGGAGTGTCGTCACGAAAGACATCCCAAGCAACAAGTTGGCAGTAGGCAATCCATGTAAAGTGATCAAAGAAATTAATAACAATGAATGAAAGTGTCACTTATAGCATTTAATTATTGATCGTTAATCCTGGTTGGCTTAATTGCTCTATTGTGTTGCAGGTAATTTGATTATGATAAACAGAAGCGTCAAAAAATTGTTATTTCGCCAACGAAAATTTGACGTTTTATTTGATGTTAATTCCATAAATATTTATGATGTAGCGATTAGTATTATTGGGTTTATCATTAGTGGATCATATGTCGCCAAATACAGCTCTGGAATTGTCGTTCGGTTTGATTGCGAACGCGATGCAAAGTTGCGCCGCGGCAATTTTGATCACCGATGCTAAGGCGAGCATCAAGTACGCTAATGACCAGTTTTATCAGTTAACGGGCTATTCTGCAGAAGATGTCGCCAATCGCAACCCAAGTGTTTTAAAGTCGGGAAAAACTAGCCCTGACACTTATCGCGAAATGTGGTCTGCGCTTTGCAGTGGGAACTCATGGTACGGTGAGCTCATTAACCGTAAAAAGAATGGCGATCTATTTATAGAGAAGGCGCAAATTAGTCCTTTCACACACCAAGGTGAAACGTATTATATTGCGGTCAAACGCGATATTACTTTAGAAAAAGATACCACAGATAAATTAAGTGATTTGGCTTACTTCGACACGTTGACTCGCCTACCGAACCGCACTTCTTTCTTTGAGGAATTACAACGTTTTCTCAGTGTGAATCCGCACTCATTAGATGCATACTCATTATTACTCATCGATCTTAATGAATTTAAGTCAATCAATGACAGTAAAGGTCATGATTACGGAGACCTGTTCTTACAGGCGGTGGCGAGACGCTTTAAATCCGTAATTGGTGAACAGGGTATTGTGGCTAGGCTCGGTGGTGATGAATTTGTTGTTTTGATCCCTTCGTGCAATGGTGACGTTGCCGCTAAATTCGCACAGCGACTCATTGACGCTATCGCCTATATAGAAATCGGCAACAAGTATGAACGCGGTTCTGCTGCTATTGGTATTACCACTAAGTCATCAAAAAATATCGAATCAAGTCTGTTGTTAAAACAAGCCGATTTGGCAATGTACCGTGCAAAACAGTGCCAGGCGAATTGGCTGTGTTATACAGAAGAGATGGGTGAGCAGTGGGGCAGGAAAAAAGCCCTTGCACAAAGACTCTCTGAGGCCATAGAGCAGCATCGTTTAGAAGTGGCTTTTATGCCAGTTGTCGATCTCGCAAATCACGAAGTGGTCAGCTTTAAAAGCCGCTTGACGTGGCATGATCAAGTCTTTGGTGAGGTAAATCGTTTTGAATTTATCCCAATTGCAGAAGAAAGCCAACTCATCCGAAAGTTGAACCTATTTACTATTGAGCAAGCCTGTAAATATGCCTCCGTCGGTGCGTTACGGAAAGTCGCCGTCAAAGTGTCATCGAGAAACTTTGGGCATGGCTCATTTGTGGATGAAATCGTTCATATACTTCAACGTTATAATCTACCAGCGGATTGCCTAATTTTGGAAGTGTTTGAAGAATCCTTATCTAAAAAGCGCAGTGTGGATGAACTGTATCAGCTTGTAGAACACGGCTGTCAAATCACTGTAGCGGATTTTGGTATGGGTCATATCTCAATCTCAGATCTTCGTGATTTACCGATTCAAAAAATTAAAATTAGTGCACTGCTTACAACAGAAATCGCCGAGGATGAATCCGTTGAGCAGGTCGCTAAAGCCATTGTAGGTCTAGCAAACTTACTTAACATAGACACCATTGCCGAGGGAGTGGAAACCGACGAACAGCTCTCGTCATTAAAAGCGATAGGCTGTCACTTTGCTTCTGGGGAATACATTTCCACACTTATGCAATACAGCGCCTAGCGATATCATTTCTTATTTAGTTATCCTGCCAAAAACTTGATATTCACAATTTGAAACTATTCACGTTTAAGGCATCGATACGTTTCGATGTGGTGATAATGATCACATTTACTTCAGTACTTGCTCGAAATTTTGAATATAAGCGCTAGGATTACCGCCATCGAAACGTATCGATGGCGATAATTTTAGTTTAGATGTTCATCGATGACCTAAAGAACCGAGCAGGTACAAAAATGAAAAAAAGTGCACTAATCAATTCTGAGCTTTCATATTTAGTTTCCACCCTTGGGCATACTGATGAAGTCACTATTTGCGATGCGGGTTTACCTATCCCAGAAGAAACTCTGCGAATTGATCTCGCCCTAACGTTAGGTGTGCCTTCATTTCTGCAAACGGTCAAAGTTTACTTATCTGAAGCTCAAATCGAAGGTGTGCTACTGGCGGAAGAATTTAAACGTGTGTCTCCAGCAGCTCACGATGCATTAATGGATCTGATAGACGCTGAAGCAAAAGCAACTCACAAACCGATTTCAGTCACGTATGTGTCTCATGAAGAATTCAAAGTAAGAACGCAAGACTCCAAAGCAGTAGTGCGTACAGGCGAATGCACACCGTATGCTAACGTGATCTTTCAATCTGGTGTTGTGTTTTAGACCAAAAAATTATGTGCGAGCAGGACAGCCCTATGTTGCAACCCATACTACAACTTAGTGAGATAGAAAAAGCCTTTCCGGGTGTCAAAGCCTTAGATAAGGCGAGCCTAAACGTGTATCCAGGTAAAGTCATGGCACTTCTTGGCGAGAATGGTGCTGGTAAATCGACGCTGATGAAAGTACTGACAGGCATTTATGCCAAAGATGCTGGTGAATTACGTTATCAAGACCAAGAGGTTTCATTTGCAGGTCCGAGAGATTCTCAACAAGCTGGCATCAGCATTATTCATCAGGAGTTAAATTTAATTCCGGAACTCACGATTGCTGAGAACATTTACCTTGGACGTGAAAAAACCAACGCATTTGGTCGCATTATGTGGAGCGAAATGTATTCAGATGCGGATGCTTTGTTATCACGCTTAAATGTAAAACATAGCTCAAAAACATTGCTTGGTGCGCTCAGCCTTGGTGAGCAGCAGATGGTCGAAATTGCTAAAGCACTGTCATTTAAGTCGAAGGTTATCATCATGGATGAGCCGACGGATGCATTAACGGATACCGAAACGGCGTCACTGTTTAATGTGATTAATGAATTGCGTCAGCAAGGGTGCGGCATTGTTTATATTTCTCACCGATTGAAAGAAATTTTTGAAATTTGTGATGATATTACCGTCTTGAGAGATGGCAAGTTCATTGGTCAAACTGTCGTCGCGGACACAAACGAAGACGCCTTGATTGAAATGATGGTTGGTCGAAAGCTCGATGAGCAATACCCACGTATTCATGCTGTGCACGGTAAGCGTAGCCTAGAAGTCAAAGGTGTTTCCGGTCTTGGCGTCACTGATGTGAGCTTCCATGTTGATCAAGGCGAAATTTTAGGCGTGTCTGGTTTAATGGGCGCTGGTCGCACAGAACTAATGAAAATCGTTTATGGTGCACTGAAAAGAGAAGCTGGCGATGTGTCACTTTATGGAAAAACGATTAATCCCAATAGCCCTCAGGAAGGGTTAGCCAACGGTATCGCGTATATTTCTGAAGACAGAAAAGGCGACGGCTTAGTGCTGGGTTTATCGGTGAAAGACAATATGTCGCTCTGTACATTAGAGACATTGTCGAACGGCTTACAGCTTCAACATGGTGATGAGGTTATCGCTGTGGAAGATTTCATTAAGTTATTCAATATCAAAACGCCGTCTAGAAACCAGATCATTGGTAACTTATCTGGAGGTAATCAGCAAAAAGTGGCGATCGCTAAAGGGTTAATGACTAAGCCTAAAGTCCTTATCCTTGATGAACCGACTCGAGGTGTGGATGTCGGGGCGAAAAAAGAAATTTATCAGCTGATCAATAAGTTTAAGGCTGATGGCATGAGCATCATTTTAGTGTCATCGGAAATGCCCGAAGTGCTTGGAATGAGCGATCGAATTATGGTCATGCACGAAGGTCGCGTAAGTGGCGAATTTATGGCAAACGAAGCCAACCAAGAAAAACTATTGGCGTGTGCGGTGGGTAAAAAGGTTAACGAGGAAGCAGCATGAGCAACAAAACAATAAGTGTAACAACAGAAAAGAAGACGACGCTATTCAATAAGGAATGGCTAATTGAGCAAAAGTCACTGATAGCGTTGATTTTTCTTATTGTAGTGGTGTCTTTTCTCAATCCAAACTTTTTTACCGTCGACAATATACTCAATATCCTTCGTCAAACATCGGTTAATGCCATTATTGCGGTTGGTATGACCTTGGTCATTCTGACAGCGGGTATCGACTTAAGCGTCGGTTCTGTGTTGGCCCTATGTGGCGCGTTTGCCGCTAGCCTAGTTGGGTTGGAAGTGCCGGTGATGATAGCGGTACCAACGGCGCTTGTTGCAGGTGCTGCATTGGGCGCGATCAGTGGCATTATTATCGCGAAAGGTAAAGTACAAGCATTTATTGCCACCTTGGTGACCATGACGTTGTTACGTGGTGTCACAATGGTGTATACCGACGGACGCCCAATTTCTACGGGCTTCACGGAGACAGCAGATGCCTTCGCTTGGTTTGGGACGGGTTATGCTCTAGGTATTCCAGTACCAGTATGGCTTATGGTATTGGTATTCGCTTCGGTTTGGTATTTGTTAAACCACACACGTTTTGGTCGTTATGTTTACGCACTTGGTGGCAATGAATCGGCGACTCGCCTATCAGGTATTAATGTCGATAAAGTAAAAATCGGCGTGTATGCAATTTGTGGTTTGTTGGCGGCATTGGCTGGCATTATTGTCACCTCACGTCTGTCGTCAGCGCAACCTACAGCTGGAATGGGCTATGAACTTGATGCCATCGCAGCGGTGGTATTAGGCGGAACGAGCTTGATGGGTGGGCGCGGTCGAATCATGGGTACATTAATCGGTGCTCTGATTATTGGTTTCCTGAACAACGCACTGAACCTGCTTGACGTCTCGTCTTACTACCAAATGATTGCAAAAGCCGTTGTTATTCTGCTAGCTGTTTTGGTTGATAACAAAAACAAGTAGAACACCGATTATATAGGAGCGAGATGAAAGCTGGTTTCGCTCCTTATGAAACGCAAGCACAACGCTACATGGTACTTTGTCACGAGGTACCCAGAACTATTAGAACCATTTTACATTTATTAGTAACACCCCCTACATACAATATATAAAGGAATAGACCATGAAAAAATTGGCAACGCTTATCTCAGCAGCTGTACTATCAGCTTCTATGTCTGCGACCGCAACAGCACAAGATACAATGGCGATCGTTGTGTCGACACTGAATAACCCTTTCTTCGTAACAATGAAAGACGGTGCGGAAGCAAAAGCCAAAGAACTTGGCTACAACCTTATCGTTTTAGATTCACAAAATGATCCAAGCAAAGAGCTTTCCAATGTGGAAGACTTAACGGTTCGTGGTGTGAAAGCGATTCTAATTAACCCAACAGATTCTGATGCGGTATCGAATGCCATCCGTATGGCCAATCGTTCAAATATCCCAGTACTGACACTCGATCGAGGCGCAAGCCGTGGTGATGTGGCAAGCCATATTGCATCTGACAACGTTGTTGGTGGTGAAATGGCGGGTCATTTCATTATGGAAAAAGTAGGCGAAAAAGCAAAAGTCATTCAGCTTGAAGGTATTGCTTAGGTACGTCTGCAGCGCGTGAGCGTGGTGAAGGTTTCATGAATGCAGTCAAAGGTTCTGATATGGAGCTATTGGCAAGCCAACCAGCCGACTTTGACCGTACTAAAGGTCTAAACGTCATGGAGAACTTGCTTGCGGCAAACCCAGATGTTCAAGCGGTATTTGCTCAAAACGATGAAATGGCATTAGGAGCATTACGTGCAGTACAAGCGGCGGGCAAAGACGTTATGATCGTAGGGTTTGATGGTACTGACGATGGCATTGCAGCGGTAAAACGTGGCAAGTTAGCGGCAACCGTTGCACAGCAACCCGATATGATTGGCGCGCTAGGCGTGGAAACGGCAGTTAAAGTATTAAAAGGTGAAACGGTAGAAGTGTATATTCCGGTTCCTCTTAAGATCATTAACGAGTAACGTGCGCTGATTGGTCAATAGACGCCTGCAATGAGGGCGTCTATTGAAGTCAGTTCTTTATTGGAAGCGGTATTTGCTCTTTTCGTTAGTCAGGCGGGCCGCAATAACGTCATGCATTTTTGACAGAGAGTATTTTGGACTAATCGGTTAGTCCAAAGTTTTCTTATTCCTAGTTACAAGGAACACTATATGAATGAGCTCATTGTTTTAGGTAGCGTCAATGCAGACCACGTTTTAAAGGTGCCTTCTTTTCCAAGACCTGGTGAAACGTTACATGGTCACCGATACCAAGTTATCCCTGGCGGAAAAGGGGCGAATCAGGCGGTCGCTGCGGCAAGATTAGGGGCGGATACTGGGTTTATTGCATGCGTTGGTGATGATCCGTTTGGCGTAAATATACGTGAAGCTTTTCAAGTCGATGGCATCAACGTGGCAGGTGTGTCGGTGGAAGCCGATACTCCCACCGAGTATTGCGATGATACAAGTCGCTGATAGCGGTGAGAACAGCATTTGTATTTCAGCGGAAGCCAACGCCAAACTACTTAAGACGCAGGTGGAAAAACATCGTACGTTGATCGATGGTGCCAGTTACTTACTGACGCAACTGGAAACCCCGTTAGAAGGTATTGAGTATGCGGTCGCACTTGCTAAGCAGTCGAAAACGAATGTCATCCTAAATCCTGCACCAGCGCGTGAGTTGCCCGATAGCATACTATCGTGTATTGATGTGATAACACCCAACGAAACCGAAGCCGAAGTGTTAACGGGCGTGACGGTTACCGATGATGAATCAGCTCAACGAGCAGCAAGTTTATTGCATCATAAAGGCATTGAAATTGTTATGATTACGCTGGGTTCTCAAGGGGTTTGGTTAAGCCAAAACGGACGTGGTAATCGTATCCCAGGGTTTAAAGTAGACGCGACCGATACCACCGCGGCAGGCGATACCTTTAATGGCGCATTTGTCACGGCATTAATACGTGGTGAAAGTATTGAGGATGCCATTATTTTTGCCCATGCGGCAGCCGCGATTTCAGTGACACGTTTCGGCGCGCAAACGTCGATTCCAACTTTAGATGAAGTGAACGAGTTTATTTCGCAGCAAAGCTAGAATGGAGATGTAGGCTAAATGGCTTCGATGAAGGATATTGCAAGGCATGCAGGGGTTTCAACCTCGACGGTTAGCCATGTCATCAATAAAACGCGATTTGTTAGCGAAGAGATATCAGAGCGCGTGAATAAGGTGGCAAAAGAGCTAAACTATGCGCCATCTGCGCTTGCCCGAAGTTTGAAAATGAATCGAACAAGAACGATAGGCATGTTGGTGACAACGTCGACGAACCCTTTCTTTGGTGAAGTTGTAAAAGGCGTTGAGCGCAGCTGTTATCAAGAAAACTACAATCTTATCCTCTGTAATACAGAGGGGGATACTGAGCGAATGCGTGCATCCATTGATACCTTGATGCAAAAACGCGTCGATGGCTTAATACTGATGTGCTCCACCTTAGAAGGGGAGAAAATCGATATTTTCCAGCAATATCCGACGATTCCAGTGGTAGTGATGGATTGGGGCCCTATTCACTTTGAAAGTGATAAAATTCAAGACAATTCATTTTTTGGTGGTTACCTTGCCACCAAGCATTTAATCGAGTCTGGTCATCAGGAAATTGGTTGTATCACAGGGCCGTTAAATAGACAGCAAGCACAAATGCGTTTCGATGGTTACAAAAAAGCCCTTGAGGAAGCCGATCTTGAGCTAAATTCAGACTGGGTTGTGGAAGCAGACTTTGAGTGTGAAGGTGGTGCGCAGGCGCTTAATACACTCGTCGAGCGCGGTCGTTTGCCAACAGCATTATTTGTTTGTAATGATATGATGGCCATGGGTGTTATTAATGTCGCCGACCGACGGAATATCCAAATTCCTGATGAGCTATCCATTATCGGTTACGATGATATTCATATTGCTAAATTTATGACACCGTCATTAACAACGATCCATCAACCTAAGTATCGTTTAGGGAAAGCGGCGGTAGAAACGCTACTCGATAAAATAGAGAAGCGTGTTGAGCGGCCTGATCTCATTCAACTAGAGCCAACGTTGGTAAAACGTGAAAGTGTAAAATCACGCTAGCGCAGCGGTATAGGTCATCGTTTTATTGACGATATGGCGATGTCACACCACTGACGAGATAAAAAGGCGTTAAATAGAGCTCCTCTGAAGCTTCCGTTTAACGCCTTTTTCGTATCTAGAGCTAAAGCACTAACATTTGTCGGTTAAGTGCAGTGTTAGACTACAGTGCGTTTGCTAATATGGTACGAGTGACATCAAGGGTAATGCCTTTATTTTCACCCATTTCGAGGTAGCCGTTCTGTTTTAGCTTAGCAATAATCTGCTCAATAGCGTCACTTTTATCTCCAGGTACTTCTGACAACACGAGATCGACATTTAACCCCTGGTAGAAGCTCTCAATGGCGACGATGGTATGTTCTGCTAATGACGGAGTATCGGCTAATCCAAAGACATTTCGCCCCATTTGCTCTAGTTTCGCTCGTTTTGCTTCAATTTGAGCACGAAGTAAAGAAGGTTGAACAATGGCGAGAGAGCGCGCATGGTCGACGTGCCATAAGGCGGTTAATTCATGGCCAATCATATGAGTCGCCCAGTCTTGAGGCATACCAGCGCCTATGAGACCGTTGAGTGATTGATTGGCTGTCCACATTAGGTTTTCACGCCAAGCGTCATCTTGCTGTTCAAATTGACGTCCGAGCACGAGAAGATTTTTAAGCAGCACTTCCGCATAGCCATCTTGAACCATATTGCCCGTTGGGTAGGTGATGTATTGTTCACAGACATGAACCCACGCATCAACCAGTCCATTAATGAGTTGCCTTTCCGGCAGTGTTTTCATTGCACTCGGATCAAGAACAGCAAAAGCCGGTCGAACTGCAGGCGACATAAAGCCGAGTTTTTCATTCGTGGATCGTTTGGTGACTACTGCCCCCATGTTGGATTCCGACCCAGTGGCCGGAAGCGTTAGAATAGCGCCAAGTGGGATGGCGGTTTCAACGGTATATTTGCCCGTCACGAGATCCCAGCTGTCACCGTCATGCAGCGCTGCTGCGGCAATGTATTTAGCGCCATCAATGACAGAACCACCGCCAACCGCGACAATGAAATCAATGCACTCAGATTTCGCTATCGCGATCGCTTTATCTAAGGTTTCTTTGGTTGGGTTAGCTTCAATGCCCGAAAACTCCATCCAGCGATGATCGCTAAGTGCGGCGACAACCTGTTCATAAACGCCGTTCTTTTTTATCGACCCGCCGCCATAAACAACGAGCACATTGGCGTCGCTTGGTACATTAGTGGCTAACGCACTGATTTGTCCAACCCCAAAATGAATGACCGTGGTATTAACGTAGCTAAATTTCATGAAATTGCCCCTTTTGACTCAAAGTACTATGCCGAGACACCGATGTTGATGCCCAGAGAAAGCTGATGCATAGAGCAGCTAACGCATAGATAAGTGATAGGTTTAGTGTATAGGATGGGTTAATACTATGGTGGGGGTGTATTTTTGGGGTTCAAGGGAAACCCCAAAAATAGTTAAAAATGATTAGCTACAAGTCGGCGGTTTTCCAGCGATTTGGCGCTCTTGTTGCAATTCTTTATGCAAAGATTTCAGCTGCGTTTTTGCTTCTTGAGTAGAGCTAACAGATTGGCTTAATTTGATGAAGCGGTTGACCGCATTATCGACCCCTTGTGAGTTGTCTCTGTCGTAGTCAATCAGCGCTTGCATGGCAACGCCTGCTTCTTGATAAGATTGCTGGGAAGCCTGTTCTGCCGCCAATGCTGAGCGAAATGCGGAGTCATATTGACAAGCAATCAGAGCGTTAACTGAGGCGTCTATATCCGGACCGAAATCAAGTGTCGGCTTAGGCTTTGTAGCTTGTTGCGCCGCTTGTTTTGCTTCTTCTTTTTGGTCCTTTGAGTAGCCATCAACAGCTCCTGCTGTGCCGCCTGCTAAAGCGCCAGCAGTGACATTTCGGCTGAGACGATACGTATTCACTTCTCCGTCAACAATAAGGTCGGTGAGTGCACCTAGCATTCCTGCAGACACCGCACCGACAGCTGCGCCTTCTGCGGCACCTTGTGTCGTATTGGCACTGCAGCCAAACAGAAAAGTAGACAAAATAGTGATGGCAATGATGGAAGGTTTCTTCATGGCATAATTCCTAGGTAACTTATTGTTATTGAAAATCTTGTCATTAAAAATTGTACTATTGACCAAGTATAGGGCAACTGTTTTTTGTTCGATCCATTTATAATCGCATCAGAGGTATTTTTGTGATCTGACATCACGCGGATTGGCCAGCAACTTCGAAAGGTATAGGTGCGAATTATGGAAAGGGTGGGGCGTGTCTTTTTTGGTGAATACTATAACGGATGGGTATGGAACTTTCGTATAAAGCTTACTCCCCCCGTAAGTTTTATACTCGTAATGGTGATCCATGTTTCGATAAAAATACCATAAAGGAAATTACTTAGAGTACGTAACGATTTTTTGTGCTTGTATATGAGTATATACCAGGTTTTTTACTCTGGAATAGGTTGGATTTGAACCATTTTTTAACATGTGTTAGCATTTGCGCCGAATTATTAATTAGAGCTCTAAATAAATGGAGGGCGGTTTTTTTGTTTTCTCATTTGAGTAAAACAAGTAGGAAGCGTATTAGTTGTATTTATGGAAAAAGCATTAAAGAAATATAGTATTGAGACGACGGACTATCAGGTCGGTCAGGACAATGTACAAAAATGGGGGTTTGATATTCATAACCCAGTATTCGGGACAAGCGCCGCACTGGTCATCCTATGTCTACTTTCACTTCTCATCGTTGAACCTTCCACAGCGCTTAGCGCGTTAAACAGTGTTAAAAATGGCATCATCCAAGACTTCGACGTCTTCTTCATGTGGGTGACCAACTTCTTTATATTTTTTGCTTTAGCATTGCTGGTTTCACCATTAGGAAAAATTCGCATTGGTGGGAAGGAAGCTAAATCAGAACATTCCACGATTTCTTGGCTCGCGATGTTATTCGCAGCTGGCATGGGTATCGGCCTACTCTTTTGGGGGTAGCAGAACCTACCGCTTATTTCACCGACTGGTGGGGCACCCCACTGAATGTTGAACCTAATACGGAAGCAGCAAAGTCACTTGCTATGGGCGCGACATTATTCCACTGGGGTTTTCATGGCTGGAGTATCTACGCCATTGTTGCGCTATCTCTAGCCTTCTTTACTTATAACAAAGGATTGCCGCTCTCCATTCGCTCTGCGTTCTATCCCGTTTTTGGTGATCGCGCGTGGGGTTGGTTAGGGCATATCATTGATATTATGGCGGTGCTTGCCACATTATTTGGTCTGGCAACTTCTCTTGGGTTAGGCGCTCAGCAAGCGACAAGTGGCATTAACTACGTATTTGGCCTAAATGGTGGAATTGGGATGCAACTTGGTGTCATTGTGTTTGTCACAATGATCGCTGTTGTTTCCGTTATTCGTGGTATTGATGGCGGGGTGAAGGTACTTAGTAACGTTAACATGATCTTAGCGTTTTTATTGTTGGTGTTTGTGACCGCTGTTAGCTTTGACGTCGCTCTGTCTTCTCTTTGGACGACGACGGCCGGGTATTTAGGCAATATTGTTGAGCTGAGTATTCCTCATGGTCGTGATGATACCGTTTGGATGCATGGTTGGACGGTATTTTACTGGGCTTGGTGGATTTCATGGTCACCATTTGTTGGGATGTTTATCGCGCGTGTCTCTAAAGGTCGTACGGTTAGAGAGTTTCTGTTGGCGGTTATTTGTATTCCAACCGTGGTCACTGTGATTTGGATGTCGGTATTTGGTGGTATCGCGATTGATCAAGTCATGAACAATATTGGTGAACTCGGCGCGACAGGACTCACGGACATTTCACTGACTTTGTTTCACGTGTACGACGCTCTGCCATATGGTGAAGTACTTTCAGTGATTTCAATTGTACTGATTTTGGTCTTCTTTATTACCTCATCAGATTCGGGTTCCTTGGTCATCGACAGTATAACGGCTGGTGGCAAAATTGATGCACCAGTACCGCAACGGATTTTTTGGGCTTGTATTGAAGGCGCAATTGCGGGTGTCATGTTGTGGATTGGCGGTAAAGAAGCATTACAAGCATTGCAATCCGGCGTTGTGGCTACCGCGCTTCCGTTCGTGTTTGTATTACTGCTGATGTGTTTTAGCTTGATAAAGGGCTTAAGGACGGAACTGCCTGAATATCGATAATAATGAGTTTGTTGTCATAGATTAAATCAGAGGAGCCAGTAGGCTCCTTTTTTCGGTTGAAGAATGTGAAAACCAAATTAATAACACAATCATTACCTTGGTGCATCATTATGGGTTAATTGATTGATTTCATTTGTGTTGAGTGAGGTGTCTGATGTGCTGAGAAAATAGTCCAAGCATTGACGACAGATTGTTTTAATAGCATGAGTAAAGGAGAGAATAGTCCCATTAAGTAAACATATTTTGGTGATTTATCGTAATTGATAAATGCATTATCGATGCAAAATAAGTGGTGTCGGTTTACATAGATTACGCATTTAATTGCGAGTCAAACGGGTTTTTTTGCCTACAAAACTCTCAATAAGAACGAAAAACGCACACTTTATTTTCTTCAAAGCTAAAGTGGATTTGGTTAATGTAAATGCCTTGTTAACAATCCTATTGCGCTTTAGGGATCGATAGCGATGGCAGAACCAGCACTAGACACTATCTAAGGAGAGAATGGTAATGGAATTCACTAATAGTATTAAACGTACGAGAAAGTGGGGAAAAGTCAGTATTTTAGCGGCTATCTGCTCGACTTCCTTCCACATGCAAGCGAATGCGGTACCTAGTAGCAAACTCGGAATGTCGTCCGGATGGGCTCTATAAAACAGCGGGTATCGATGTGCCATATTGTACAGCGTATGATACTGAAGGGCGGGAAATTATGGGGGCGGATCACCCTAGACGTGTCATTGGTTACTTTACCAGTTGGCGTTCAGGCGATGACCCTCAATCCTCCTATTTAGTGAATGACATTCCTTGGGAGCAATTGACCCATATTAACTATGCATTTGTCAGTATTGGGTCTGATGGCAAGGTTAATGTTGGTGACGTTAACGATCCTAGCAATCCAGCAGTAAATAAAGAATGGCCAGGTGTAGAGGTCGACCCGGCTCTAGGTTTTAAAGGTCACTTTGGCGCTCTAGCAACCGCGAAAAAGAAACATGGCGTGAAAACACTGATCTCGATTGGTGGCTGGGCAGAGACTGGTGGTCATTTTGCCGCAGATGGTAGCCGAGTTGCTGATGGTGGATTTTATACCATGACGACGAATGCGGACGGGTCGATTAACCAACAGGGTATTGAGACCTTTGCGACTTCAGCCGTAGAAATGATGCGAACCTACCAGTTCGACGGGCTAGACATTGATTATGAGTACCCTACATCAATGGCAGGAGCAGGCAATCCAGATGATGTGGCTTTCTCGGAATCTCGACGTGCCTATTTAATGAACTCTTATCACGTGTTGATGAAAGTACTCCGTGAAAAATTGGATGCAGCTAGTGCGCAAGACGGCATTCACTATATGTTGACCATTGCAGCGCCATCCTCCGGCTATTTGTTGAGAGGAATGGAAACCATGGCCGTAACCAAGTATTTGGATTACGTCAACATCATGTCTTACGATTTACACGGCGCTTGGAATGATCATGTGGGTCATAATGCTGCCTTATATGATACGGGCAAAGATTCAGAGTTGGCTCAGTGGAATGTATATGGAACGGCTGCCTATGGTGGTATTGGGTATTTAAACACCGATTGGGCTTACCACTATTTCCGCGGTTCAATGCCAGCGGGTCGAATTAATATTGGCGTACCTTATTACACACGTGGTTGGCAAAATGTTACTGGCGGCACGGATGGACTTTGGGGGCGTGCACCGTTACCTAATCAAGCAGAATGTGCGGCTGGTACAGGTGAAGGTGAGAAGAACAATTGTGGCTATGGGGCATTAGGCATAGACAACATGTGGCACGATAAGGATGCCAATGGTGTCGAAATGGGGGCAGGTTCTAACCCTATGTGGCATGCAAAGAACTTAGAAAAAGGCATTATGGGTTCTTATGCAACCGCATACGGTTTAGATCCGGTTAATGATCCTGATGATGCTTTGTTTGGGAATTATACTCGTCACTATGACAGTGTCGCTGTCGCGCCATGGCTATGGAACGCAGATAAAAAAGTGTTCCTGTCGACAGAGGATGTTGATTCAATCAATGCCAAAGCGAACTACGTCATTGACAAAGAAATTGGTGGCATCATGTTCTGGGAGCTAGCGGGCGACTATAATTGCTACATCTTTGACGCAAACGGAAATCGTGGCGCGATCGATCTTACTGAACAAGCCTGTGCGTCGGGTAATGGTGAATACCATATGGGTAATAGCATGACTAAGGCAATGTACGATAAATTCCTTAGTGCGACACCTTATGGAAATAGCGTTGCCACTGGCGTAATACCAACGGAAGCGGTAGATATTTCTGTTTCCATTGGTGGCTTCAAAGTCGGTGACCAAAACTATCCAATCAATCCTAAAGTAACCTTTACCAATAACACAGGCAGCGATATACCGGGTGGCACTGAATTCCAATTCGATATTCCTGTATCTGCGCCGGATAACGCAAAAGATCAGTCTGGTGGAGGTCTTCAAGTCATTGCCTCTGGACATACACGAGCAAATAATATCGGTGGGCTTGATGGGCCGATGCACCGCGTGGCCTTTACGCTACCAAGTTGGAAAAACTTACCCGCTGGTGCGACGTATGAGCTAGATATGGTTTACTACTTACCTATTTCTGGCCCAGCCAACTATACGGTTAACGTGAATGGTGTGGATTATGCGTTTGCATTTGAACAACCAGATTTACCACTAGGTGATTTGACGACTGGTGGTGGTAATAACGGTGGCGGTAATGGCGGAACGCCGGGCACGTGTAGCTCTACGGGGGTTAACGCTTACCCTAACTTCCCGCAAACGGATTGGCAAGGAAACCCGAGTCATGCCAGTGGTGGAGATCAGATGAGTCACAATGGGGTGGTGTACAAAGCAAAATGGTGGACCAATTCTGTACCTGGCAGTGATGGTAGTTGGGAAGAAGTGTGTACTTTGTAATACAGAGCGACGCATGACGTAACATATATCATGTGAAATGAAATTAACGAATAAGCCCGCCTGACTCTATTGCTCTGGCGGGCTTTGTGTTAGACGGGCGTTCCAATAAATATAAATGGGTTTAAATCGGCTTAAATAGATATAAGTCGGCTTAAATAGATATAAGTCGATATTAGGAAAATTGGTAGCCTTCTGGAACGACCACAATACCTTTACTGGAAATAGTAAATCGAGCCGCATCTTCGACTGGGTTCTGACCAATAACCGTGCCATCGGGGATGAGGACATGCTTGTCAATAATGCACCCCTGAAGTTGGCACTGCTCACCGACGCTCACATCATCAAATAGAATGCTATCGGCAACGGTGGCACCATCATTAATTCTGACATTCGACGACAATACTGAACGGTGCACCGAGCCCCCTGAGTTCACTACACCGTTTGAAATAATGGAGTTGATGAAAATACCTTCGTTGCCTGTTGCGGAGGAGACGGTTCGAGCGGGTGGCAGTTGTGGCTCATAAGTTCGTATTCCCCAGTTTTTTTGGTACAAATTCATGGGGGGAACGGGCTCAAGTAAATCCATGTTTGCTTCATAAAATGAGTCGATTGTGCCGACATCTCGCCAGTAGCAGTCTTTTGCGACTCGACCTGTCTCTTCCCCAAAATGGTAGGCGTAGACTCCTGAACTATCAATGAGTTTAGGGATTAAGTCATGACCAAAATCGTGGCTAGAGGATTCTAATTCCGCATCTTGATGAAGCGCATCTTGCAGTGTTTTCATAGTAAAGACATAAATGCCCATCGACACTAAAGACTTGGATGGGTCACTGAGCATCGACGCGGGATCATCGGGTTTTTCTTTAAAATTAATTACTTGTTGCTTGTCATTGGTTTCAATAACACCGAAGGCGGAGGCTTCTTCTCTTGGTACATCCATGCAAGCGATGGTCAGTTCGGCGCCAGTTTGCTTATGAGCATCAATCATCGCGGCATAATCCATGCGGTAGATGTGATCGCCAGATAGCACAACGACATGTTCGGCCTCACTACGCGATAGTAACCACATGTTGTGATAGATAGCATCAGCCGTGCCTTCATACCATTTTCCTCCTTTACGCATTTGCGGAGGAACGACGGTGATGAACTCTTTGAGTTCAGGGTTGAATATCGACCAACCATCTCGAATGTGTTTATGAAGGGAGTGTGACTTATATTGAGTCAGTACCAATATTTGTCTTAGTCCAGAATGGAGACAATTGGTTAGGGTGAAATCAATAATTCGATATTTTCCGCCGAATGGCACCAGCTCGGTTTTGCTCGGTCATCGGTAAGGGGGCTAAGGCGTGACCCCATTCCGCCTGCGAGAACGATCGTGAGAATATCTTGCATGTTGACTCTCCTGTTTGGTGCACGAGTGATTGACTATGGAGTTAATCTTACAAGAATTGAGCCAGTAATTAAGTAACTGATTGTTGGTTGATATTCATGATTTCATTCAGTGTTTGCACCATATTGAACTGGGGTGGAATGCGCCTGCACTTATGTGGTGCGAACGTTGTCGAGATACAGGGCGACACACAATTCTGGTGGTATTAAAAACAGGTAGTGGCGATGATCACAACTATTACCATATGAAATTGCTATAGTTTACACAATGTAATGCGACGACTATTTTGGCGCGATGACGATATAGAGGTAAGTATCGATGAGGTTGATGGCTCATATCCTATTTTTGGCTTTTTATTTGCCTAGCACTGCGCTAATGGCTCAAACCCCAAC
This sequence comes from Vibrio sp. GJ43-1, assembly GCF_055808835.1. Classification (NCBI taxonomy): domain Bacteria; kingdom Pseudomonadati; phylum Pseudomonadota; class Gammaproteobacteria; order Vibrionales; family Vibrionaceae; genus Vibrio; species Vibrio sp. GJ43-1. The sequence goes on from NZ_CM147885.1 coordinate 1,199,661, forward strand.
TGAGATAATCGAGCAATCTGATCAATCTATGCGCGGTGATGCCAGTTATTCAGAACTCACGATGAGGATCATTCGACCAGAGTGGACGCGTAGTATGAGCATGAAGAGCTGGACTAAAAATCAGGCCTTGTCACTAGTGTTAGTGACTGCGCTTAAGCAAAGGATAAGGGCTCAGCGTCGCTAAAACGTGATCGCGAAATGTGGAACTGGATTCCAAACATCGAGCGAGTAATTAAAATAGCCCCTTCAATGCTGGGGCAATCTTGGATGGGATCGGATTTTACCAACGACGATCTCATCAACCAATCGTCAATTGTGGTGGACTATACCCATGAGCTAGTGGGTGAAGAAAGTTTCGATGGTGTGAATACGTGGGTGATTGATGCGGTCGCTAAGCCTGATGCACCTGTTGTCTGGAGCAAAGTGAGGCTTTGGATCTCACAAACCTCTTATTTACAGCGCAAAGCGGAATTTTATGATGAGTTTGATGAAAAAGTCAGCACGATGCAGAGTTTTGATGTTAAGACGTTAGGTAATCGAATGGTTGCGACACGTATGGAAATGGTACCCGCGGATAAACCAGGTCATAAGACCGAATTGATTACCCATGCAGCACAATTTGATTTTGCTATTGAAGACGGCTTTTTCTCACAAAGCCAAATGAAAACCTTGCGATAATCGTTGTCACTTAGGCCGTGGTTGATGCGAAACAGTAACAAAAGGGGACTCAATGCTGGTTAAGCTTGCATGGCGTAATCTATGGCGACAAAAAAGAAGAACGATATTGACGGCTGCTGCACTCGCGCTCGCGCTTTGCCTGTCTTTGCTGACGCGCAGCTTTCAGGAAGGGAGTTATAATGCCAATATCGATAACGCAGCACGTTTTTATACTGGGTTGATTCAGTTACAAGATCCTGATTACGCAGACAATGCGAGTATTGATGATCTATTGTCCGCTAACTTGGATGATTTTGCTTACCTTAAGTCTGAACCATCCATCGAATATATCCTACCAAGGTTGGAAAGTGTCGCATTGGCAGCGGCGGGTGAACGTTCAAAAGGGGTTATGGTGTTGGGTGTAAACCCCGAACTGGAAGATCGTTACTCTGGCGTGAGTGAAAAGGTTTCTCAAGGACGTTTTCGTTTTGATAGTGACTCCCTAAAAGGTAGCAGTGTACTCATTGGTGAAGGGCTGGCCAAATATCTACGATTAGAGGTGGGTGACGAAATAATATTGTATGGTCAAGGCTACCAAGGTCAGACAGCTTCGGGTCTTTACACTGTAAATGGCTTGCTCAAATTTCCGGTTATGAGTTTGGATAATCAACTTGTTTATATGCCAATAAGTGAGGCGCAACGATTATACAGTACTGGAAACCAGCTCACATCTTGGGTTTTACACACAAAAACACTTAGCGATGTTGAATCAGTAGAGGCTTCATTATCTCGCCATTTTGCCGATGGGATTCGAGTGAGAGATTGGAAAGATCTTTCACCAGAAATGGCACAGCAAATAGAACTGGATCGAGCGGGCGGTATTTTTCTCATCTACTTACTTTATGGCATTGTCGGTTTTGGATTGTTTGCGACGGTCATGATGATGACATTAGAGCGCCAACGAGAGTTTGGGGTCATGTTAGCGGTAGGCATGAGTCGAGGAAAGTTGGTGTCTTTGTTATTTATTGAATCAAGCTTTATTTGTATTTTAGGGATTGCGCTTGGGGTTGCACTCGCAATGCCGATTCTGGGTTATTTCTATTTTAATCCTATTCATATCACTGGCGAAGCTGCCAAGGTCATGCTAGAAGCTGGGTTTGAACCGATTCTTCCCGTCTATCTGAACTTAGGTTTGTTTATCAATCAAGCGTTTGCAGTCACACTTATGTTACTGATGTGCCTAATAGGTCCGACTTGGAAGGTGCTACGTCTTAATTTGGTCAGTGCGCTAAAAGGGGGCGATCATGATCATTAAACTGGCGTGGCGAAACCTTTGGAGAAATAAATTACGAACCAGCATCATGCTTGGGGCAATGGTGTTTGGTTTGACTCGGTGTAATGACTATGATGGGCTTTATGAATGGGCTTGTTGATAACATGGTACACAATGCTATTGCGTGGCAAACCAGTCACTTACAGATTCAGAATAAGCAGTTTAAAGAAAATGCGGACATTAATGCGTATGTCATCGACGCTCAAGAAATAGCGGCACAGTTAGATAATCAGCCCGACGTGTTGAAATGGAGCTCACGCTTTCTAGTTGACGGAATGATTGCGTCTGCTCGCAGTACTCGTGGGGTGAGAATTGTTGGCGTTGATGATGAGATAGAAGCGGATTTTACTCCGCTGTCCCAGCATATTATTGATGGGACGTGGTTTGATGGATTAGGACGACACCCTATCTTGGTATCACAAAAGAACGCAGAACGATTAAAATTAAGAGTGGGATCTAAAGTGGTGTTGACGTTGACGGACCAAGGCGGTGAAGTCACGGGCGCCGCATTTCGTGTTAAAGGCATTTTCAAAACGCCTTCAACGAGCTATGACGAAGGTACCGTTTTAGTCCAGAAGTCGGACATTCAGACCATTACTCATCTGCCTCAAGTCCATGAATTTTCTATTTTGGCCGCCGCTGAAATGGGAGCAGAGAGTCGACTATCTATTACCACACTCGTCACCGAGATCAATGCGGATTTACCCCCAGAGAATGAAGCTCGTGCATGGTTTGATATACAGCCACTGCTTGCGTCGATGATGGGAACGATGCAAGTGAGTAATCAAGTGATGCTGGCTGTTTTTGTCGTTGCAATGGGGTTTGGCATTATCAATATTATGTTGATGTCAGTGTTTGAACGCACGCAAGAATTTGGTGTATTGATGGCCGTAGGTATGCCTAAAGCTAAGATTTTTTTACTTATTATGTATGAGACAGTATTTTTGGGCTGCGTGGGGGCGGTGTTGGGCGTAGTAAGCAGTGCATTTGTTATTGGGGTGCTGAACGTCACTGGAATTTCCCTTGGCTCACATTCAGATGGCCTTGGTGTATATGGCGTAGACACCGTTTTGTATCCTCAAGTCAGTGCAGAGCAATACGGAATGGTACTTGTAATGGTTCTGTGCGCGGCGAGCGTTTCTGCGTTGTATCCAGCAAGGCAAATTTTGAAGCAGCGACCTGTGGAAGCGATGGCCGAGAGAAATTAGTCATGAGATGTCTTAAGGAACGAATTGGATTTTGCGTATGACTTTTCAAGCTATGGTGTGGAACGTCATGTTTTATCGAGCAGTGGGTATGTAACTTATGACAATATCAATGAGCGCTTTGACTAAGATTTATAACGCGGATAGCGAATTTCCCGTCCATGCCGTGCAAGAGTTGTCTCTGACGATCGAACAGGGTGAGTTTGTCGCAATTATGGGGCCTTCCGGCTCAGGAAAAACCACCATACTTAACATGATAGGCGGTATTGATGAGCCGACATCAGGCCAGGTAGTCATTGATGGGCAAGATATTGTTAGGTTATCTGAGAAGCAACGTATTGCATTTCGACGTGATCATATTGGTTTCATTTTTCAAGACTACAGCTTGCTACCGAGTATTGACGGCTATGGAGAATGTAGAGTTTGTTATGCAGTTACAAGGTGTAGAGGAGGGAGAATGTCGTCAACGTGCCAATGAATTACTGGATCAGGTTGGACTATCCAATCAAAAGCATAAACGTCCAGCCAAGATGTCAGGAGGGCAGCAGCAACGAGTGGCCGTTGCGCGTGCGCTTGCGTCAAAGCCCCGTTTTGTGATGGCAGATGAGCCCACCGCCAACCTTGATGCAAAAAGTACCAGTGAGTTGCTGGATATTATGCAAAAGCTTAATGAGGGCGAAGGGACGACATTTATTTTTTCGACGCATGATCCTCGAGTCATTAAAAGAGCAAAACGAGTGATTGTGTTTGAAGATGGGCAGTTAGTGTCGGACATTGCTCAAAGTGGTCAATAATAGCTTATGAACTCCCCAACAGTAATGTGCTTTGCAACTTCCACGTGCTCTACGGTATCCATGTGCTCTGTAATAGCGAGGTGCGACTTATCATTTTTACGAGCGATTTATATTTCATGGCAAAAGTAGTCGCAGTGGTTCAATGATGCTGAAGAAGTTAGTAACGACCATTTTTATTGTGGGTGCAGCTTGCTACATGATAAAGGTCAAAGCGGAGATCCCAGGTTTGGTTCCTGAGAGTAATTGGGATCTTGGAGGGTACGTTAAATACATGGCGACGGGCTCGGTGCCCGATCATAGTGATAACACATTGGATCACCTTGTTCATCAGCGTTTTAATTATGAATATCGCTTTACTTCGTCATTTCGTTTTAACGCAGGAATGCGCAACAGAGTGTTGATAGGGGACAGTTTATCGTTACCCTATTACTCGCAAGTGACAGAGTGGGATGCGGGGTATGTTGATCTATCTCGTAATATTGTGGATAACGACAAGGTCATCATAAATAGCCAATTTGACCGCTTGTATTTGGATTGGCAGGGAGAGGAGTGGCGCGCTCGTGTAGGGCGTTATCGTATCAATTGGGCGATGAATACGATTTGGAACCCTAATGATCTTTATAATGCGTACTCGATCTATGATTTTGATTATGAGGAAAAATCAGGAACCGACGCTATTTCGATTAGCCGCAAGCTAGGCTTTGCCAGTAGTTTAGATGTGGTTTACAGCCCAAGTAAAGACAGTAACTTACAGCGCTATTCCGCCCGTTATCTCTTTAATCTTCAAGGTTGGGATGTGCAAACTTTGCTAGGACGTTCGGGGGTGGATAATGTGATCGGTGCAGGTTTTGCCGGGGACATCAAAGGCGCAGGTATTCGAGGTGAGTTGACTTGGTTTGATCCTTGGTTGAAGGATTATCAACCCCAAACTTACCAGCAACCTCAAGCTTACAAGCAAACTCTAGTGTCTAGCGTTGAAGCGGATTATAGTTTTGGCGGGCAACGTAATTGGCTTGCTCGGGCTTCTGTCCTATATATTAGTGAGCCTCAACAGACGTTTGATGCCGCGACGTATTTAACCTTACCATTAACGGCAAGAACACTTAGTTTTACTCGCTATACGGGGTATGCCGATGTGAGCTTTGATCTGTCACCGCTGAGTCAGTTCACGGCATCAGCAAGTTACTATCAAGACGGGTCGTACTTTGTTGGCTTATCTAACCGATATTCATTAGCCGAAGATTGGCAATTGCTTACCGTAGTGCAAAGATTTGATGGTAGCGCAGAGAGCTTGTTTGGAAAAACGCCCTCTACACTGTTGTTTGCTAACATAAAATGGTCATTTTAAAGGTAATAGCAAACCGTTACCCTAACGTGTTTAGCTGTTTAGCTCTAGGTTATGGATATGCTGTTTCACTTTGTTATAAACGAGGGTAAACCAAGCGGTAAACTCATCGCGATGAGTATGTAAATTAGCGCCGAGCTCGTCTTCTTTCCACCATTTGCAGTCGCTGGCTTCATCGGGGTTTAAGCGGGTGCTAATGTCATCAATATTAGCAATCACCACATGGTCGAGCTCGTTTTCCGTTAAACCATTAGAAAATTTGGCGCAGTAACTAATGCACCCAATCTCTTCAAGATTGAGTTTATCTTCAATGCCCATTTCTTCATAAAGGCGTCGAGAGGACGCTTGTGTGATTTTTTCGTCTGGACGCGGGTGAGAACAGCAGGTATTGGTCCACAGACCACCACTATGGTATTTGCTTAGCGCTCGTTTTTGCAGTAGATATTCAAACCCATCGCTGGTTTTACGATAAAGCAATACGGAAAACGCCAAATGCCTTAGGCCTAATCGATGAGCGTTTAACTTTTCTTCTACACCAATTTGATTGCCTAATCGATCTACAATGATCACTACATCGTCATACATATCGTTTGCCTTATCGCTTTATATAAAGTGAGCAAAGCTCCAAGCCTTGTTTACTTGTAAAGATAGCTCACGATGCTCCTTTCGCGAGTGGCGGCGACTATAGCATAATTCTATTTCAAGAACGCCAGTTAAAAAAAGCGTAGTGTTGACGATGTTCAGAAGAATCTAATGCGACAGCTAACCAATGTGGTGATTGGCTAGGTGGGTGTTAAGACATGGCTGGTGGACTGTTAGACCTTCTTGACGGAAAAATTAAGAAGCATAAGCAGCGCTATTGGAAATAGAGAAGCAATTAGCATCCACGTCCAGCCTTGGGAGAACAGCACAATACCAGCGCCTAGCGATCCGGCTGCCTGGAAAGTGGTAATGGAAAAGTCATTCACCGCTTGGACTTTAAAGCGTTCATGTGGTTGATAAGTTTGTGGTAATAAGCTTGTGCCACCGATAAACAAAAAATTCCAGCCTATTCCCAAAGCAACCAGTGCCCACCAGTAATGATGGACAGAATGACTGAGCTAAGCCAACAACAATACAGCCAAGAAAGACCACGCAGCCAACTGTGATCAGTTTATAGAGACCGATACGCTTAATAATGAGTGGTGTGATTAAAGACGGAAGGTACATCGCCATAACGTGGCTCTGAATAACCCACTTTGCATTTTGAATATCGTGTCCATGTTCAGACATTGCTAAAGGTGTGGCTGTCATCAAAAATGCCATCACCGCGTAGGCCGTTAGCCCTGAACCGATCGCTAGCCATAATATAGGCTGTTGAAAAAGTTGTGGTATGGTTCGAACTGGTCCTGAATTGCTATCGGTTTCTCTAACGTCGAGTGGCTTCATCGCGACAGCTAAAATACCCGCCCCCACCGCTTCAAGTATCCCTAATGCAACATAGGCATTGGCATATTCCGAGTCAAATATTGCCACCATTTGCCCAAAATTTAACAGTTCTGGACCTAACCATGCGGCGGCGATTCCGCCAACTAACACTAAGCTAATTACCGATGGATGTTGAGAAGGGGTGTGACAACTTTCTATAGCGGCAAAGCGATATTGCCCCACATAGGAGAGCTGGGTGCCCAGGATAAAAGTGCTGAGTGTGAAGCCCCAAAAGTGACCTTGTTCAATGTTCCAACTAGCAAAAAAAGCAGCGAGACTGCTAACGATTGCAGCAATAATAAAAGCATTTTTCCGGCCGATAAGTCGTTGAATTTTTGCCGCGGGGAAAACATTGAGCGAGACACCAAGGATCAACGTGGTGACAGGAAGCGTAGCATAAGCAGGGGAGTCGTGCAGGGATGCACCAATAATACCACCAAGAAACACATTTAATGCGCCGACCGATAACACAAACGGTTGAACGGTAGCAAGTAACCAGGCATTCCATGGCAGGTTTTTCATTCAGTCGTATCCGGAATAGAAGCTAAGATACTGACTGTTGTACAAGAAATATCTATAAAATGAAAGAGAAAGGCCTAGATAGTTGAATATCAAGGCCTTATTAAGCTGTTAGCTGTTAGCTGCTTGCAGTTCTGCCTTAGCTTGTTTTTTAGCTAGGAACTTAGCGATAACAGTCACACCAGCAATGTACATTGCGCCGCCTAGAAGGCCTGTTGCCATCCATGAGAAGCCATGCTCAACAACGTGATCTTTGTGTAGGATACACATAACCACGTAAGCAAAGGTAATGTAACTAAACGCAAAGTGCGCAACAGGTCCTAGACCAATAGTAATAAGAACAACGCCACCTACATAGATGTAAAATGCGTTTAGACCACCTACATATGGTGCTAGCGCGCCAAGAACAGAAGGAATAAGCATACCCATTGCAATACCAGCGATGCCAGCTGCGAAGATGTTCTTTAATTTGCTCAAATCGAATTTCGCTTCAAAGAAGAAGATTAGCGCAAGGAAAGCAGGCCATTTGTCGTGAATACCAAACTCTTGAAGAATGGCGGTGCCCGCGACAATCCAAAGTGTGAGTAGGACAGTTTTTGTAATATGTGCAGAATTGAATACTTGATTCATGTTCAGGTTCTCTGTAGGGAGTGAAGTAAAACGGTTTGGGCGCGCATTCTATAGACACATGGATTTCAGGTCACTAGGGGGCGTGAGGCAACTATCTGAATTATAGGGATAAGCGGCTGTACGGTATCGATTGTGTTTATTGGTGTGCAAAATATAAGCGGTGGTATTTAGGTGTCAGATATGAAGGTGGGCAAAATTGCACTTGGTGCATTATATAGCGGCTGGCCATACTATTTTTTGTGTTGATGGTGTGGGGTTGGTGTATTTTTTAGGGGTATGTTTAGTGAAGGTTTCGGTGGCAAACGAATAACGCTTAATCACAACCAAAAAGGTGTGATTAAGCGTTATATGTAGGGAGTTCTCAAGGCTCAGTATCAGCGCTGCGATTATGCAGCGTTATTCTTTACCGCAGACGGTTTCTCTTCATCGCCTGATTGAGAGGTATCACTTAACACATCGGCAAGTGTTGATTTTGAAAGGTGACCTTGTAAGTCGCCGTTGTCGTCGACAACAGGCAGTGGATGATCACTGTCTAGTGTTTCAGGTATAACGGCTTCAAGTAGCGCATCACTTTGAACGGCAGGGACATCGTCAAGCATCTGAGACGGGATTTCTTTGTGATAATCTTTTTGCTCGACTTGGTCTAACGTTTCTTGCGTGATGACACCTTGGTAACCATCATCGTTGACGACGTAACCATAATCTTCTGACGATCGACGCATTTGTGCAATGGCTTCACCCAGAGTTTCTGCGGTAATACGAGCAATAGGCGGTTGCATGACGGTTTCAACGGTCAGTGCCCTTGCTCGATTGACGTCTTTTACGAAGGCTTCAACGTAATCATCGGCCGGGTTTAACAAGATATCTACGGGCTTATCTTGCTGGACGACAACACCATCACGAAGAATGGCAATGCGATCACCAATTCGTAGTGCTTCATCCAAATCATGGGTAATAAAGATGATGGTTTTATGTAGTTTCTCTTGCAGTTCGATCAGTTGATCTTGCATTTCACTTCGAATTAACGGGTCGAGTGCAGAAAAGGCTTCATCCATTAGCAAAATATCGGCGTCAGTACATAGTGCTCGAGCTAGCCCGACACGTTGCTGTTGTCCACCAGAGAGTTGGCTAGGGTATTGTTGCTCATACCCATCAAGCCCTACGGTTTTAATCCATTCTCCCGCTTTTGCGTAACGGTCGTCTTTACTTAAACCTTGAATTTGCAACCCATAAGCGACGTTGTCGATAACGGTTTTGTGCGGGAGTAGCCCGAAACGCTGGAATACCATCGACATTTTATGGCGTCTGAAGTCACGTAGCTCTTGGTTAGAGAGTTTCATCACATCAGAGCCATCGACGATGATTTCGCCTTCTGATGGGTCTATGAGGCGGTTAAAGTGACGAATCATCGTCGACTTACCTGAACCCGATAATCCCATAATAACGAATATCTCACCGGGATAAATATCAAGATTAATATTTTGCAGCCCAAGGGTATGATCGGTTCTAGCAAGAAGATCATCTTTGCTTTCGCCGTCTTTCACCGCTTGCAAGTAGGATTTGTCTTTCGGCCCGAAGATCTTGTACAGATTTTTGATCTGAATAATAGGTTGAGGCTGAGTCATTAGTCTCGTCCTCCTAAATGTGCTTGCGTACGCTTAGCATAGCTTTGCGAGACGCGGTCAAAGATAATAGCCAGGGCTACGATAGCAAGGCCGTTTAGAAGACCAAGAGTAAAGTATTGGTTAGTAATAGACTTAAGTACTGGTTGACCTAGCCCTTTCACGCCAATCATGGATGCAATGACCACCATTGCTAGCGCCATCATAATTGTTTGGTTAATGCCTGCCATAATGTTTGGCATGGCAAGTGGTACCTGTACCCCAAATAAACGCTGCATCGGACTGGCGCCATAGGCCGTGGAGGCTTCTAACACATCTTTATCCACTAAGCGTATTCCAAGGTCGGTTAAACGGATAACCGGTGGAATGGCATAGATAACAACGGCAATAACACCCGGAATTTTACCTATGCCCAGTAGCATAACCACAGGTATAAGATAAACGAAGGCGGGCATGGTTTGCATGATATCAAGAATCGGGGTGATGACCGCTCGTGCTTTTTTCGATTGTGCCATCAGTATTCCGGTAGGGATGCCCAGCGCAATGGCGACGAAGGTTGAGACGAGAATAATACTCATGGTTCGCATGGTATTGTCCCACATACCAAAGAAACCAATTAAAAAGAAGGCGACGGCAACAGAAAGGGTGAGTTTCCATGAGCGGCTGGCAACAAAAGCCAGACCTGCCAAGATGCCAATAATGAGCCACCAAGGGCTACTTAGTAGCAGTTTTTCAAACCATATGAGGAAGCTTAGAAGCGGATCGAATAGGGATTCAATCGTGTCTCCGTATTCTCTGGAGAACTCTCTATACGCACCATCAAGTGTTTTTCGTATATCGAGTAGTTGTTTTCTATCAAGTTGAGGAATTTCACTCAACCAGCTGGCATCGGACATCTGTCACTCCTTGACCACTTATGCCACTATTTTTTGCCGTTTTAATGCGTCACCACAAAGGTTTGTCATTGGTCACCTTTCAAAGGATAACCATGGCTCAATAGCAAAAAAGGTCGCTTGATATAGCATCTTTGCCTAAAACGAAAAGGTGAAGAATTACGCTAACCCAAAGGCGACCATACTTATCGTTGTTATAAAGAGAGCATTGATCTGCACGTGTCACACTCGTCAATGATCAATGCTCGTTCGCCGCAACAGAGAGTCGCTATTTTCGAACTAAAAATGCGTTCGGATTACTCTCTGTTCGAATTGTAAATACGTTTGAACTACAATGCGTCGATAGCAGCTTGCACTTTAGCGGCAACATCAGCAGGTAACCAAGCAGCCCATGTATCTTTGTACTCTTTCATGAAATGTTCAGCGGCAAATTCACCGTCAGCTTGCTCATCTTCCATCCAAGCAAGTAAACCATTCATCTGTTCATTACTGAACTCACGTTTAGCGAAGTATTCCATCGCGGCAGGCGAATTCTCTGCAAATGACGTTGTCACAACGGTTTCAACAACTGAAGGTGGGTACATCGTCGCTTTTGGTGTTAAACAGTCTTCATTGGTAATGCACTCTTTAAAGTGCTCAGCATCAACGCCGCTACCAAAGTCGACTTTAACCATTTTGTATTTACCTAATACTGCAGTCGGTGCCCAGTAGTAGCCAAACCACGCTTCTTCACGCTCGTAAGCTTTAGCGATTGAACCAGACAAGCCCGCACCTGACCCTGGGTCAATGACTTCAAATCCAGCGTCTTCTAAGTTAAGTGCAGTAAATAGATTGCCTGCTGAAATTTGGCAGTTCCAGCCTGCTGGACAGGAATAAAAGCCTGACTTAGCTGGATCTTCTGGGTGGCTGAAGAGCTTAGCATTAGCGATCACGCCTTCAATAGTGCCAAGCGAAGGATCTTTTTCGACCATATAAGCGGGGACCCAATAGCCTTCTTCGCCGCCATCAGAAAGTGTTGTGCCTGCGTATTGAATACGGCCTTCTTTTACACCCGCATCCAGTGCTTCACGCATGGAGTTACTCCAAAACTCTGGCGCAATATCTGGCTGTCCTTTTGAAATCATGGATGCGCCAGTTGGCATGGTATCGCCAGGAACAAGTTCTGTTGGGCAGTCATAACCATTTTCTAGGATAAACTTATCGATGTTGGCAATGAGAGTGGCAGAGTTCCAGTTCATGTCAGCGATGGTGACGGGTTCACATTCACTAGCAGAGACAGTTTGGAGGGATGAAGCGACGAACAGTGAAGAGATTAGCAATTTCCTTGCAAGGTGTTTCATAATGATTTTCCATATCAGGGTTCACGATTAAGTATATGAAATATGAAAAAATATTACAAACCTCATTCACATTCTGTTCACACCTAGATCACTAATTGTCAATTAATGTTGATTTAATATGCGATCGGTTGCGTCTTTTTTCTCGTTTAGTGAGCCAAATAATAGGCACGACGATCATCAAGGTTCCAATTGCCATAAAAATATCGGGCACTTCCCCAAACCATAATAGACCAACAGCCACAGCGCCAATCAGTCCGCTGTATTCCGCACTAGCGATTTTATTGCTGTCTACGGCACGATACGTCAACACGCACGTCGCGGCGTATATCAAAATAAAAGTACTTGAAGCTGCTGCGGTAGGAAAAGCGCTCCAGTCCCAAGTATCCCCCTCCATATACACTAGGCATAAGGATACTGGGATGCCAACTAGGTTGGTAATGAGTAGCGTATGCACGACCGATTGTTCCTTGGGCAATTTACGAATAAGTAAATTGTTCACGGCAATAGTGAGTGCGACCACCAAAGCGGCAAGGGCGGCAAAATCGATTTGATCGGGTCGAATAATCACCAATACGCCAGCAAAGCCCATGATTGCGGCAGCGATGGTTTGAGAGGAGAGTTTTTCGCCAAAGAATAGGGCAGCCAGTGGCAGCATCATTAAAGGTGCCGCGTAGAAAATCGCGTTGGCGGTGGCTAAAGGCATGGACGAGATGGCGTAAACCATGAATACCGCACCAAATAGCCAGACATGTGCTCGAACAATGTGCCATTTAAGTCCGGCAGTGAGATTTTTGGGTTTACTAAGCGCAAAAAGAGGCAATAAAAGCAATACCGCAGAGATTTGACGGAAAAAAACAAACTGGAAGACGGCAACATCATTACCGACACTCTTAATCATCGCGTCAGACAAAATCGCAATTTGGTTTCCAAAAACAAGCAATAACATTGCGGTGGTGACTGACATCGCTCTCATAAAATTCTCCTTTGCTGCTTTACCAAAGGATAGGGATATTTTAGGATGAAGTTAAATGATAAATATTTTTTTAGTATGAGTTATTTAGATAATGAAACTACCTCCATTGAGAGCGGTACACTGCTTTGAATCCGTCGCTCGAAACTTAAGTTTTTCGACTGCGGCGGCGGAACTGAGTGTGACGCAAAGTGCGGTGAGCCATCAGATCCGTCTACTTGAGGATTACTTAGGTGAAATACTGTTTATTCGGCAAGGGAGGAAATTATCCCTATCGGAAAGTGGAGAGCAGTACCTAGAAGAAGTGAGCCCTGCTATCGCTTCCATTGCCAAAGCGAGCCAGAGAATTAGAGAAGGTGAGCAAGGGACAATCCGTTTGGCGTTATACAGTTCCCTTGCGGTGAAATGGCTTATACCACGCTTATCGGAATTCAAGCGACTCTACCCAGATATTGAGCTAACACTAAACATGGTGGCAGAGGATCCCGATCTTTCCGATAAAACGGGAGATTGCTTTATTACCGTTGAACAACCTACGCGAAACTACGTGGCCGTGCCGCTTTATAATGAAGTCCTTTATCCGGTTTGCAGTCAAAAAATATGGAAAGAAATCCACGATAAACCGTTACCAGAGGCGATTTGGGATTATCCCATACTGTCAACCGATTCGGTATTTAGAGAAAGGGGGAGAGATTGGAAAAAATGGTGCGAAGCAGGGGGAATTGAGTTACCAAAAACCATCGATATGCAGCATTTTAGTCATATGTTGCTTGCAGTAGAAGCGGCTAAATATGACCAAGGAATCACATTTGCTAATGGCTATATGGTCACGGAGCGCGATCTGCAAGATTTGGTCATGATACCGTCACACGGTTTGGAAACCGGGGATCATTTCTACTTTGTTTACAAAAATAGCCGAGCCCGTCAGCCTGAAATTAAAAAATTGGCCAACTGGTTGCAGCAACAATGCGTCTAAGAATGCGTATCTCATTACGTTTAATAATACGCGAACTTAACCCCCAAGATAGCACAAGTGACGGTCTCTCCTGACACAACGCGATAGACTGTGTGAGCGTCAGGAGATTTCGGTTAAACCATCTCTTCTACGTGATGGATGTTATGCAGCAGTTGCAGAACTTTGTCGATAGAAAAATGTTTGTCGACGGCTAAGGTAAATTCACACAGTGCGACTTTAATGATCAACACGTTTAATTCAGGGAAGTTGGGGTGGGGTTCCAATGCAATACTTTCGATAAGCCCCAAGCGTATAAAGGTGTGACCAAATTTGTAATTGGCATCCTTGATATCAATAATGTGCTTACCCTGATTGGCGATGATTAAATCAACACCATCAGTCATTATCATCGAGCGAAGCAGTTTGTATTGTACGAAGTTATGGTACAGATCCATCAGACTACTGCGTTTGCGCTCGGTGAGCGACAGCTCGCTTTGATAGGCCAAAATGTGTAAAGGATCGATGGGCTTTTCAGTACCGCAATAAAAACTGTAGGTCACTTTGTCGAGTAAGCTGTGATCATTCAACTCGTTAGAAACTGGGTAATGCTTACGTGGTGAAACCATTTCCCGTAGCAGTTTGATGACATGGCTCGCGACGTCTTGAGAAACAAGGTTGTACTTGATCACCATCTCACCTTGAATGGACTGTAATCCGATATAGTTATCGAGTAAATCTCCTCCGTGGGTGAGAAAGAGCACGTCGGTATACCACATTTTTTCAGCCTGAATGCGTTCCCCATCAATCTTTAGATGCAAAATAAAGTCATTTTGAATGATGACGACTTCAGGATAGAGCAACATGCCTGGTTTCATGTTCCTTCTTTCTTGGTGAACTGGAATTTTGAAGCTATAGACGGCATCGTCAAAGAAATGCTGTTGCTCGGAAAATTGCGGAGGAATATCTTGTTCTGACCGGATTTCGACCAACCAAGGGCCGAACTGGTCATACTCTTTTTTTAGGTCGTACATACCTTACCTTCCTTGCTGTCTAGTAATTAATCAATACAACTCTATGTAAAATAATAGCACTTTGTTGTGATCTTTCTCGAAAGACACCAGAAAGGGTATGGATATGAGCGGAAAATTAAAGGGAAATGGCGCGTTCCGGGTTCCTAGAGATCGATATGAGATTGGTGTGAGGAGGGAAGGGACAGGAGAAAGAGGAAACAAGAGAAATGGCCTCTTGTTTCCATGTTTAGTTGGGCTTCGTTGTTTGGAATGAGTTATTCGGAATAAGTTGTCTGAAGTTAGCTGCTTAGGCTGCCCTTAGTTAGAAAAATACTGCTGCGCCAAGGAAGAAGTGAGTGTTCCTGCCATAATAGTCATGAACCCCACCTGTTACCCAATTGGTTGAGTTGTTTAACGTGACAGCATCAGAGTATGACTCTAGGTAGAGCTCACCCCAAGGAACAGGCGCCCATGCGGTGCCAAGGTTAAACATGGAGGTTTTGGTGGCAACGGCGTTGGTGGTGTTGTCTCGCTCAATGCCAAACTCGTACCCACCATAAATGCGCACAGAATCCGAAACGTATAGGTTTGCGCCTAGACCAAAGTTGTCGGTGGTGGTATTTAAGTCGGTGCCACCTAGAGTTGCCGTTGCGAGCTTCAAATCGTTCAAATCGAGCAGACAGGGAAGCGCCGCCGTCTAAGAAGTGCTGCTCTACACCAAGTGCCAATTGTTTAATATTGGCATTATTTAGTGTGATCTCTTGGTTTGCATCGCCGAGCAAATCAATCACCTTTCCTGAAATATCGTTGGCTTGGTTATAGGCCGCGACAAAATAAGTCCCAAGGGACGTTGTGTAAGTAGTGGCGGCGCCAAAACCACTATCGATGGTGATTTCGTCACTCACAGCTGGCAGAAATGCACCAAAGTTCAGACGGTTACCAAATCCAATGTGGTCTTCGGACCGCTTGGCTTGGTATTGCAGCCCAATATAGAAGTTATCGGTTTCTTTCTTCCATATCAGGGTGTTTTTAGTGCGGCGACTGCCCAGTTGGTCTGACTGCATCATGTTTAATCCGCCAGCAAAATAGGCGTAGTAACCGACGTCGGATTTTACGTAGGGGCTTTCTTGGCGACCAATCGTAATGTCGCCATAGGTCGTATGGCCAAAGCCTACATAGGTTTGTCGTTGGGCTAAAGCGACATCGGATTCATCGGATTGGGTGCCAAAGTTGACATCGTATTCAAGTTTAACAATGGCGCGATAATCTCCGAGGGTATGGGTGATGTCAAATCCAATCCAAGAGCCGGGATCTTCGATGTAGAGGTTGCCAGACTCGTAACCAATGGCTTCGCCACTGCCCATTGGAGATTCTGGGTCATAATGATAGCTGCTCAAATGCGCGGCAATGGCACCATACATCGTCAGATCTGTGTTGTCATCGTTGTAGAGCTCCACTGCAGTGGAAGAAAAAGTTGCCAAAGCTAGCAGGGAAAGGGCGTGCGAAAAATTTAATTGCTTCATATTTTTGTACTTATATTAGGTAATTAAAAGCGAGTGTTTGTTTAAAACACCAGCGACTACTTTATTAATTAGATAATACTTTGATTATTGATATGTATAATATTTGTTAATCTTATTAACGGCCTTAATAACCAGTAATTATCGCAAGCAGTCTATTAATAAAATGCCATTGTATTCATGAGGTTTATCACAGTTTGTTTTTTTATAAGTTTTTATGCATTCGATTATCAGGGGGTAATTGAGGTGTTGTATTAATAAGTTTAATTGATGGGTCAGACTGTCTAATTCACGAGCAAAATAGTCGATGGAACTTTAATAGTAATGACGATAGTGTTGTTGGAGAGATGTAAAAAAGCCCTTAAGGGAACTTAAGGGCTGGATTAGTCAGTACGTTTTTATCTAATTTGACTTAGAAGAATACGGCTGCGCCTAGGAAGAAGTTATTTGATGTGCCATTGTAGTCTTGTTTTTTAGTAGGACTCCCATTTAGGTCGAATGAAGTCCAATCAGTTGAATTATTTAAAGTTACGTCATCGCGATAAGCTTCAAGATAGACTTCGCCCCATGGAACCGGAGCCCATGCTGCGCCAAGGTTAAACATAGTCGCTTCAGACTTAGTGCCCCCAGCAAGCTCATCTTTGTCTTTAGCAAACTCATATCCACCATAGATACGAACTGTTTCAGATACGTACATGTTTGCACCTATACCGAAGTTATCTGTTTTACTCTTAAATGCTTGAGTTACGCCATTATCTTTCGATTCAAAATGTTCATAACGAGCTGATAGTGAAAGCGCACCTTCCATGAAGTGATGCTCTACTGCGAGCGCGTACTGCATTACTTCGGCATCGGTTGCCAGCTTCGTATCAGTAATATCACCTAATGTGTCGAAGAAATATCCGTTTATATTATTTGCTTGATTGTATGCTGCTGAGATGTACGTACCGAAATCGAATGTATAAGCGATCGCTGCGCCGTAACCATCGTCGACTTTAATACCGGTAGGAACAGTTGCGTCAGCAAAATCACCCCCAACTAGCACTGAACCGAAGTTTAAACCATTACCAAACGCAATCATATCTGCTGTTCGAGCTGCTTGGTATTGAAGTCCGATATACAGGTTATCAAAATCATTTTGCCAAACAACGGTATTGGCAGTACGGCGGCTTCCAAGCTCATCAGATTGCATCATGTTTAGACCGCCAACCCAGTATGCGTAGTAACCTTTGTCGGTTTTCATATATGGACTTTCTTGACGACCAATTGTAACGGTACCGAAATCTTCATGTCCAAAGCCAACGTATGTTTGACGCTCGGCAAGTGCGTCGTCTGATAGGTCTGATTGAGTATTAAAGTTAACATCAAACTCTAATTTAACGACACCGCTGAATTTACCCATCGTATGGGAGATATCAAAACCAACGTATGAGCCTGGGTCTTCAACATGAGTGACATCACTGTTGTAATCATAAGCAAAGGGGCTGCCCATAGCCGTTGATTTATCATAATCATATTTACTAACTTGCGCCGCAATTGCGCCGTACATAGTCAGCTCAGTTCCTTCATTATTATAAAGCTCAATCGCGCCAGCTTGTGAAGCGGCAAATACACTGATTGCAAGCGTAGAAAGTTTAAATAGACCTTTCATAGTTATTTCCTTTTTATTGTTATCCATTTTTGGAGTTTATTACCCCGTTTAAAAATAGATTCTATTTTTAAATACCACTGTTGGGGGACAGGTTTACATATTGCTAGTATTTCAGTTTTGTATATTTTTCTTGTATTCCAGTTCGCGAATTCATCTACGCGTCATTTGAGTTAAGTGTAAAATATTTCTTTCAAACAGGTGTTTAATCTAGGTCACATAAATTGGACCGATGTTTTTTTAACTATTATGTTTGTCAATAGTTGAGAGGGGGTAACTGACAGGAAATAAGATTGATGTTAACTGGATGTTTCTCGTTATAGGTGCATTGTTATTGCTTTAGATTTTTAGATTGCTTCTGTGAATGATAAAAATAACTCTTCCGGGCTGTCTGCTAGTGTGTCTAGCTCGGTTGTTGGCTTGCTGGGCATTTGATTGCTTGGCGGGTATTGGTTGAGCATTGGCTGGGTTGATGATTTTTTACCTTTTGTGTGTCATTTTTAGGTGCGGTGGCGCGGGGATAAGGGTGTTATTCACCAAATGCGGTAATTATCCATTGAGGGCAATGTGAAAGCAGCTTAGGATATCGCTAGGTAAAATAAGGAGTAAACCTATGGTTTCAACAGCGGTTTCAACATCAGCTTCAAAAGCAGTTTCGAAAGTCACCACTGCGCCAAGTGGGCCAGAGCTGTCACAGTTGGTTCAGGGGTACTGGCGACTAGCTGATTGGGGTATGACCCCTCAGGAACGATTAACCTTTCTCAAACAGCATATTGAACTCGGTGTAACAACGGTTGATCACGCCGACATTTATGGCAATTATGAATGTGAACAGTTGTTTGGTGAAGCATTAGCGCTAGATAGCCAAATCAGGGATGAGATTCAAATCATCACTAAATGCGATATCAATTTATGCAGTGAAAAATTTGCTGATCGCAAAATCAATCATTACGACACCAGTGCAAAACACATCTACCAGTCGGTAGATAATTCCTTGCAGCGACTTGGGATTAATGAAATTGACGTGTTATTGATACACCGTCCGGATGTGTTGATGGACGCTGATGAAGTGGCAGAAGCGTTTACCGAGCTGCATAAAGTCGGCAAGGTGAAGCATTTTGGTGTCTCGAACTTCTCTCCTCGTCAATTTGATCTACTTCAATCCCGTCTAAGTAAGCCACTAGTCACAAACCAAGTGGAAATTAATCCGTTGAATTTTGACGTTGCTCACGACGGCACACTGGATCAGTTGCAACAACTACGTGTTTCTCCAATGGCATGGTCTACGCTTGCAGGTGGCGAAATATTCTCTGGGCAGTCAGATCAAGCGCAACGTGTACGCGGTGAACTCGAAGCGATTCGTCAAGAAGTGGGCGCAAGCAGTATCGACCAAGTGATCTTTGCCTGGGTTAGACGTTTACCTTCAAATCCATTACCAATTATCGGTTCAGGGAAAATTGACCGTGTTCAAGCGGCTGTCGAAGCGATGGACATCGAACTTACTCGCGAACAATGGTACCGAGTTTGGGTTGCGTCTAAAGGTCATGGTGTGCCATAACCATCATTCGATAAACGGGCAATAACAAACAGAGACGAATTGAATGTTTTAACGTTTCCGTTTAGCGCCTTAAAAATAGCCGCACGTGCTAAGTCTAACTACCTAAATGAAGTGACTTTATTATGCCGTGCGGTTTTTTGTGCCTAAAATCTGACTCCTCCCTTTACCCTTCAATAAAAGACGACGGCTTTATCAGTTTATTTCTTTGTTTCTTTCTTTCTCTATGTATTCTTTACCATAGAACCATAGAACCATAGAACCATAGAACCATAGAACCATAGAACCATAGAACCATAGAACCATAGAACCATAGAACCATAGAACCATAGAACCATCTTAGAAACGAGTATGTCGTTAAAGTACGCACTCTGATTGTTCTTTTTTGTATTGTTATGTTATAACGTAACAAATTTACGTAATTCGCTCATTACCTATGTTGTACAGACCCTTTTCTTTAGCCATTAGCCTAATTTGTTTCACTGTTATTCTTGTTGGCATGACACTCACCAGTGGTCGATCTTTTATTGCAGATGCCTTCTCACTCGCTACTTACCCGCAGAACGACGACTACACGGTAAAAATCACCCCGTTTAATACCAAGCTTTTACTTGATTCAGATCTTGAATCGGTATCAGAGCTCAACATGGCCAATGTTGAACGTATTCATTACCGTATTCAATTCGGTGACTCGTTAAGTACGATTTTCGAAACACTGGCCCTGCCGCTCGCAACGATACCTGAACTGTTGTCGGCGGATATCTCAGATTTAAAGCTCGATAATCTTGTGCCAAAGAAGCGCTTAGAGTTTGTTGTCGATAGGTCAACAAGTCAGCTTATCGCACTGACTTATCACCATAGCCTGGTTGAACGATCAGTCTATTCTCGTATCAGCAATGATGAAGAACCAAACCAAACACGGTTTCATTATGACTTCATAGAAGAGCAGGGGCAGTGGAAGCCACGTATGTACATAGGCGAAATTGTTGGAAGTTTCTCTGTATCTGCCAATAAGCAAGGGTTGAGCTCTCGCCAAATCGCAACCATTAGTCGTGTTATGGCTGAAAAAATTAATTTTTCCCGTGATTTAAGGCGTGGAGACAAGTTTGAAGTATTGGTGAATGAACAATATCTAGGCTCGTATTCAACTGGAAACTCCGAGATACAAGGTGTCCGCTTTTATATAGGTAAAGATGTTGTGTCCGCCTTTTTAGCGCGAGATGGTCGATTCTATGATCGTGACGGAAACAGCTTAGAGCAAGCTTTCAATCGATACCCTGTTGCCAAAGAATATCGCAGGATCACATCGCCTTTTAATCGCGACAGAAAGCACCCAGTTACGGGAAGAGTCTCACCTCATAATGGTACCGATTTCGCGACGCCGGTAGGGGCGCCAATCTACTCGACAGGGGATGGTAAAGTGTTGGCACTAAGGAAGCACCCATACGCGGGAAAATACTTAGTGATTGAACACAATAGTATTTATACCACACGTTACCTACATCTAAGCCGCTTTCTCGTTAAGAAGGGCGATGTAGTTAAGCGCGGGCAGAAAATTGCGTTGTCTGGTGATACCGGTCGTCTAACGGGTCCGCATCTTCACTTTGAGGTGCTAGTGCGCAATCAGCCCGTTGATCCGATGCGGGTAGATTTGCCATTGGCACAATCGCTAGCCGATAAAGAGCAGGACTCATTTTCGATGCTGATCGCCACTTTTGACGATGTCTCTTCACAGCAATGGCAGCGTCGTGGCGACGATCTGGCGGCTCGACATGCTTCTTAGTATGGGGCGCATACATAGGATGATTGGTCATCGAAAACATCGTGCAATAAAGCTCGTTCGGTTATTTTTGTTAGTGATGGTGCTGTCACCATTTTGCTACGGTCATCCACACTCTTGGATAAGCCATACCTTAACTATTCATGGAGAAGGTACTCGTGTAGATAGCCTCGAAATGGAGTGGGTGTTTGATCCTTTTACCAGTGCTTATGCATTGGATGGCGACTTTTCTATCTTCGAGAGTGAGGAGCGTGCATCACAAGAAGCACGGCGTTTAATGTCGAATTTGCTTAATACCCATTATTTTACCTATCTGTATCTGAATGGTGAGCCACTTAAGTTTCGAATACCTACATCGTACTCTTTAAAAAAGCGTGGTAAGAGAATGGTATTGGTATTTTTGCTTCCGCTTTCTAAATCAGTTGAACTTTCCACGCAGAGCTTGGCTATTCAGACTTATGACAACACCTACTTTATTGATATTGCGTGGAAATCTTCACGGGCGATCAAGCTAGATTCGAGTGTCGCTTCTCAATGTCACGTCGGCTTAGCACAGCCCTCGCCATCGCAAGACATTCAAAATTACGCCATGTCGCTCGCAAGAGACAGCGAAGAAGATGCGGATCTGGGCCAGCACTTTAGCCAAACGGTGAGTATCTATTGTGGTAAATAATCGACATCGAATTAAGTTTGCTTGCACGATAGTGCTTTTAAGCGTGTTGCTGATAGGTGGACTGTATTGGATTGCCGAGAACTGGGTTTACCTGCGTTGGAGTTTTCAATCGCTGCAACGGACGTTGTTAGAGCACCTCACTGACGCCCTTGAAGTGAATCAGCCAGAAGAAGGGGAGCAATGGTTCAGCGTAAGTGGCTGGAGTGGCTCACAATGGTGGGTGGTTCTTGCGGTTTGTGGCTACGGTTTTGTTCACTCACTGGGTCCTGGTCATGGTAAGTCGGTATTGCTTATTGCTATGCACGCCTCTAAACCGACGCTACGCCGGATAGCGGGTTTTGCTTTGGCAATCAATGTCGTGCAGGGTCTTAGTACTTGGCTGGTGGCATCTGCCTTGCAGTGGGTTTTAGTCTTAGGGTTTAAAGACACCATAACGTTAGTGGGCAATCTTAATCAGTGGGTTGGTGCAGGGATGCTCGCAATCGGGCTATTTGGCGTACTTAAACGAGTGGTATTTTTGTTGAGGCAAAGCGA
Organism: Vibrio sp. GJ43-1; assembly: GCF_055808835.1. Lineage (NCBI taxonomy): Bacteria > Pseudomonadati > Pseudomonadota > Gammaproteobacteria > Vibrionales > Vibrionaceae > Vibrio > Vibrio sp. GJ43-1. The sequence goes on from NZ_CM147885.1 coordinate 1,222,111, forward strand.
TCAAGTAAAGCAGATTGAACCGTCCATGCTATTTACTAGCAGAGCGTCCAATATTTCGTCGTCCTATTGGGTGATGCTGGTTGTGGCGCTTCGGCCATGTCTAAGTACTAGCCTGATATTTCTCTATACCGCTATGTGGTTCGAACAATCCATTGCAAACCTATTGTTAATTGCCAGTTTTGTGGGCAGTTTTTTATCTTTGCTGTTGGTCTCTATTTTAGCGCTAAGTCTCCAACGCCGTTTTGTCGTTCAAACTAAAGACAACGGGGCAGAGTCACCAGCGCATAAAAACTGGCAAAGTATAACCGTGCTAGCAATTAACCTATTTTATATGGGGTTAGGCTGGACATTGTTGGCAAATGCAAAGGTGACAATGTCACCGATATTCTAGTGGTATGATTTAGAGGCAGTGCGTTACCTAAAGGCGCGGATTTGTCTCGAGAGACAGGGCGGGCGAATACAAAAACGCTCTCATGAAAGAGAGCGTTTTATTGAGTGACTTTTGAGCGGATAGTGGTAATAACTAGCGCTTATTCTTCAAATAGCGCTTACGGCGTTCTTCTTTTTTCTTAATTTTCGCTTCTGTCTTACGAGCTTCTTCAATCTCGACTTCAATCAACTCTTTGGTGATCATTTCAGGCAGCTCAAGCGTAATTTGTCCAAGCGTGCCACTGCGTAGCTCATGCAACAAAATCTCAGAAGCTTTGTGAAGATTGACACGACCACCGGATTGCAGCGCACCACGCTTCTTACCAATCAACTCCATGAGTTCTAGGTCAGATTCTGGTAGCTCTTCATCAATCTGGTAGCGCTCTTTAAGTCGCTCTGCATAGTATTGCGCAAGGTATTCAACTGTATAAAAGGCCACTTCATCGTATTCAATCGCGGTATCTTTTACTGCGCCAGTTGCCGCAAGGCGGAATCCACTGTGCGGGTTTTCCACTTTTGGCCACAGTACTCCTGGGGTATCAGATAGCACGACCCCATTTTGCAGGTTGATTCGTTGCTGGCGGCGAGTAACCGCAGGCTGGTTACCAGTTACGGCAATAGTGCGACCCGCCAGGCTATTGATGATGGTGGATTTACCCACGTTAGGGATACCCATGATCATGGTGCGAATGTTTTTACCAATCGCTTCGCGATTTGGAGCCAGCTTTCGACAAAGCTCAAGGATTTGCTGCACTTCATGCTGATTACTGGTGGTAATCGCAATGGCTTTCACGCCTTGCTCTTTTTCTAAGTGCTCGATCCAAAGCTCGGTTTTTTCTGGATCGGCTAAGTCACGTTTGTTCAACACTTTAACGACTAAGCTTATCGCCTCTTAGGCTCGCGATCGTTGGGTTCTCACTACTAAAAGGGATTCGAGCATCAAGGACTTCGATGATGACATCGACTTGCGGAATCACTTCCTCAATTTCTTTAAGTGCCTTGTGCATGTGGCCCGGAAACCATTGAATGGACATGAATGAAACCCTCAGTGTTAAATTTTTTGCCCATTTTAGGGGGATCGTAGAGATAGTAAAGGGCTAGCGGTGTTTGATTGCCATTTATTGCTAAGAAAAATCTAGTAGAGGCTTTGTCTGTGATGTTGAGATACGCCTCGTATTTCGAGTTAAAACAGGCGATTGAAGGGAACTGTATACTTTTGTTCTGCTTTGTTGAGTTGTAATGAGCTGTAATAACCCTTTCGTTCCTCTTGTATTAGTTTTTGAAGATAGTTTTTAAAAAAGTAGCAACCGATAAAGGAATGACCATGAGTCAACAATCAAACCACATGAGTGTTAATGAGCAAGATGGGTTCTCTGCCAAAGGGATGCAGAACATTCCAGTCTTAGAAACATGGAAAGGCGGGGTTGAGCGGTATAGCACAGAGGACGAGCTTAATACGCGACTGAAGAAAAAACCTTCGCTAAGGGTTGCGCTAAAACAGTCGGAAACGGTTTAACCCTTTTAACTAACTGAGATAGGTAAGATTATGAAAATGTGCAATTTTAGTTTGTTGATTGCGGTTTCGATTGGTTTAGTAGCTGGCAGTACCCATGCCGCGGATACTATAGAACAGCAAAAAATAGACAGTAGCTTGATAGGAGAAAGGATACTGGCGATGGAGGCAAAGGGTCTACTTGATTTGATTCCGTATCAAACGGGATCCGAACTCGTTTATCCTGAACCTGTAGCGGATAGTGTTAACGGTGCTGTGAATTTGCAGCAAGGGTGGACACTAGCATCACAGCAAGAATTTTACTATACCACCCAAGGTTCCCAGATCCTTCCATATAAGTGGTATTTACACTTAGAGCAGAGTGACAGCGTGGCGCTTTTTCGCAGTGATGCCAATATTCAACAATATGGTTATATCGCGAGTGAGGCAAGCGAACTGAATCCGGATGGTTTAAGTGTTGGCTTTGCAAAAGATGTGGGTAGCGATGGAAAAGCGTGGGTGGGGTTAACCTGTGCAGCCTGTCATACAACGGAAGTTACCTACCAAGATTTGCGAATGCGGATTGATGGTGGGCCGACAATGGCGGATTTTCAGACATTTAATGTCGATTTGGTGGCTGCACTAACCGCAACGTTAGCTGATCCTGAAAAATTTTCCCGCTTTGCTGACAACATGTTGCTAGACAAGAATACATCAAGCTCCGAACAAGCGGCATTAAAGAAGGCGTTGCAGGAACAAATTGTCGTATTGAGTAATCGTAACATGATCAATGTCCCTAACGACCAACAAGTACCCTACGGTTATGGAAGGCTAGACGCGATCGGTGCGATTTTCAATCAAGTTTTGAGTGTTTTTACTGCTGAGCCGACGAATGCTCGCCCAGCAAATGCGCCAGTCAGTTACCCCTTTATCTGGGGGACGCATCAGTCTGATTATGTTCAGTGGACGGGATTTGCGCCTAACGGGCCGTTAAGTATTGGAGCTTTGATTCGAAATGGTGGCGAGGTACTTGGGGTTTATGGAAAAATCGATATCAATAGCCAGAGTCATGGGCTTGGCTATAGTAGCTCGATAGACTTTAACGGATTGGGCCTATTAGAAGCTCGCGTTGCGCAGCTGAGATCCCCACAATGGCCGAGTGAAGCAAAGTTAGCGGCATTCCAGATTGATACAGACAAAAGCCAAGCAGGGAAAGCTCTGTATGATAAAGAATGTGCAAGTTGTCACACTACTGTTGCGCGTGCTGACGAAGGGCAAAATTACCAAGCCGTGTTAACGCCGCTTTCGGAAATACAAACCGACTCTCAAGAAATCTTAAACTTAGTGGCGTTGAGAAACGCTGATAACTACCAAGGTCGTAAAGAAGCAATCGTGGCGGGGCCAACGATAGGGTATACCACTCTTGGTCTTAATCCGTTGGTGAATTCTGTGGTTGGTAGTGCTATCGATCAACTTGAAGATGCCGCACGAGCCGCATTCGTACAGTATATGGGAGGCAAGTTAGCGGCTAATGAGAACAACGGAATTAACGTATCTGATAAAGATAAAGCACTCCAGCAAGCAGAAGTGGTCGCTGAGTTTGCGGCTCTCAAAGATGCTTATGGTGAGCTCATTAAGGTGTATAAAAGGTGTGAGGCGTATCGAGCTGGTTCAACTAAATGTTCTCAAGCGCTTGAGCTCACGATTAAATTGGTGAAAGGCAAGGCGCTAGCCAAAGATATAGACAGTCAAATAACCCAGTTTTTTGAGTCCCAAAAACCGAGTCCAGTTAACGAAGAAGTCCTAACAGGACAGGTATATAAAGCACGGCCACTTAATGGTATTTGGGCAACGGCTCCGTATCTACATAATGGGTCAGTATTGAGCTTGATGGAGTTGCTTACTCCGCCAAAAGAACGTTTAAAAACATTCTACGTAGGAAGTCGCGAACTTGATCCTGTTAACGTGGGTTTCGTCAATGAACAAACGGAGCACTCTTCACTGCTTGATACGTCTTTGTTGGGTAATAATAATCAGGGCCATGTGTATGGCACACAACTGTCCGTTCAAGAAAAGCAAACGTTAGTGGAGTATATGAAAACGTTGTAACGAAATACTTACTCGTAGCGGTACGCCTATCGTTGACAATGCTCAGTATTAAATGAGCATTGTCTTTTTCATCGATCTCACTTTTTAGTTTGTGAGTTGAAGAAAACAGATTCACAGTAAAAGAATAATAAGGCCCCTAACCAATAAAGACCCACCACCGAATGCATTTGATGGGTCTTAAGCCTATTTTATTGGCAAACCGTACTCCAGCTGTTGTCGCTGCCGGGTATGGTTTGAGTCCAGTATTTGGCTTGGTAGATACTGTCTTGATACACCATTTTATCACCACTGCTTGCGTGACTCGGGTTACCTTGCCAGTCTAGCTGTGGCCAATTTGGATAGACATTAATACTGGTAACGTCGCAAGTACCACCTCCGTTTCCACCACCATTTCCCCCACCAGTATTGCCATCGACTTCACCCGTCACTTTAAGCGTGACAGAAGAGAAGCTTGAGTAACCTTTTAACATGACAAAGTAAGTATCGGACGTTGGAGTAGTGTATTGGCATGACTCTGCGTTACCGCTTTTATAAGGGCGGCAATCATAGCGAGTTGAGCTGGCTTTTTGACCCGGGTTAACATAAAGATCGACGTCGCCAGAACCGCCACTGGTAGAAATAGACAGGTTTTTGGTTCCTGCTGGCACAGGGATAGAGAAGTGAATCTCCGCAGACGATGAACCCGCTAGCCCAGACTTGGTTTCGCCGATGGCTATTTCCTTGGATGTTGGGGGATCAACTGGGCCGCCATTACCAGAATCAATAATGCTGAGTCCGTTGGTTGCTTTGCTTAGAACAAGGGAGTCTCCTATGTCACTGGCTGACCACCACTGAATACTTCCGGGCAGCATTAATGGGTCGAGGTCTCGCTGTGATTTCGTTAGTGTCTCTGCGCCTGAGCTAAATTGTGCGGTGCGAACCGTGAGTTTTTCTTGCGTGACACTGATAACTTTAAACTGCTGGATACTGGCAAAATCGATTGTCCAACTTTTAGGATCATTGGCGGAACGAGCAGGTGCACCCCAACTACCTTCACCAACATAGACGGTCCCACCCGTTGTCGTGCTAGTAAAGCCAATACCAGAGGGCTTCAGCGCTTGTGTGATTTTATTGATATGAGTGTCAGACTCAACCACAAGGTTAACCCCATGATTGTAGAAAAGCTGTGCCCACCAACTCACCAGAATGGTGTTGTCTGACTTTCCGGTGTAATGGGGATACATGGGTTTGTGGTACTGCGCCATTCTCCATTTTGCTGAGCTAAGCATTTATCGATAAGTCTTGTGAAAGCCACTGGTTCATGCTGTTGGCATGGCTAGACCAGCCACTATTTTTAAATTGACTATTGAGCGTGTAGACCCGTAGCAATGGCGAGATATTAAATGCGCCGAACGTGTCTTTGGCATCACAGTAATTATCACTATTATAATCTACGCCAAATACCTGACATAACGTGTTGTAATTGCGATCTTCGTGATTACCATGAGTGGCGATAAATGGGTAGATGCGTTTGTAAGCCGTGCCTTCGATAACATCATTTGAAAAGGTGAGTTGCCAATCCGACAAATACTCAGACATTTCACTGGCGGTGTTGGCATTGGTGTAATCGCCGCCATGCATAATAAAAAGAGGTCTTATTTTGGCAACGAGCTGGTTGCCTTTGCGTCTTGTCGTCCAACCGGTTCGAGTGTCTCCTCCCGCTATCACCGTATAAGGGCTGTTATCGGTAGGGGCAGTTTTGAACCACAGCCTTTCACCACAGCCACTGCTTGAACAGACACGATAGTAAACGGGAGAGTTGGCGGGCAGTGAAGAGAGGGTGACAAACTCGCTTTCTAGCGTGTTGTCGAAGGTTGTTGAGGTATGAGGAGACTTTGACTGCCAATTTTGTTCATTGGGCGAAAATCCATAAGTAACATAGTACTCGGCGTTGGTGGTGGGCGTGTAGCCAATTGTGGCTTCAAATTGAGGGGAGTTATCCCAAATGAGTCGGTGGTAGATCGCCTCCGCGTTGGCTGAGGAGGAGAGGGTGAATATGATAATAGTAGCAAGGTAAAATAGCCCCTTCATTGTCGTTTCCTTATTGTTTTTAGCTAACTGAGCGTGTTGGTTGTTTAGGTTAATAGTTAATAGTTAATAGTTAATAGTTAATAGTTAATAGTTATTAGCGAACCGCTAATAGGTGATCGTTAAGTGCGAGGTATCGTCAGAGACTAATATGACGAAAGCCGCATTTTGGTATGGCAGTCGTAAGTCGTTATTATTAAAGAAGTTGACGCTTCTCGCGCCTTTGCCATGGCGGGAATAAATAGCGTCTAGCTTTGGTTCCTTAGTTGCACTCCAGTAATCCCCAGATAGGATGAAAGGAAAGAAATCAGTATCGATCGTTGCCGTTCCTATTCTATGGCGGGAGGTCCTAATGGAATTGAGTTCGTGATAGGTAGGGAGTCGCCATCGTGTCGCGCCACATAATTGTTCGTTATTGGTGGCATCGACTAAATCTTGGGTATCACATTGCTGCCCAACTAAGTGGCAATCCCCCTTATTGGATGCACCTTGTATTTTGGTTGTCCCTTTCGGCATTTGTGTGCTTTTTAGGTCGGACTCAAATGGATTGGAATTGATTAACCATGAGTAGGTCCAATTAGCATGATGCACTCCTTCATCATCGGTTTTTTCTCCCAAAGTAGCTTAGTTTTTTGGTCATAAATGCATGACCAAGGGCCTTGCCAAGGCGAGACAAATAAACCGTTGAGTGAGATTTTAGAATATCGAGTTGATGCGGGTTCGCTAGGTCGTTGATGAGGAAATACGAATAGTCCTATTACGACGAAGACGAATAATAGCAGTGAGCTTAAGATTCGAAGTTTCATAGCGGGAGCACCAATTGTATTGGTTTTTGGTGCCGAGTATGGCCGATCTGACTCCGATCAAACGCAGCAACCCACATGCACACCGTACCGTGGAAGGGAAGATCGGTTTGAGAGCCTGTTTGTTTTTTCCGCGCCATTTCTAACGACCATACTCCGTCGTTCCAAGTCGCGAATGCACGAACATCGCCACGATCGCCTTCAAACTGATTAGATTGTAAAATGACGGACGGTAGGAATGTGCCTTCGGGGTAGTGGTCGTTTTGTGGTTTGTAAGGTTCGCTGCCAAACCATGTGAGGGATTGTGCTGAAGAAAAGGAAGCGGTAGGCAGCCTTTTAGGTATGATGTGCTCAGTTTGAAACCATTGCCAGTTCATCGTGTATCCGCCGCTCTCTTTTGCATCGCTGTAGTAGCCTGCTGTGTATCGTTTTTGTCCCGCCCTTGGCGCTAATGCAGGACCGATATGGCTATCATCGGCTTGAACCATTGGATTGGTTCTAACGGCTTTCCAGTGCCACAGATCTTTTAGATCTCCGCTTGTGTAGTGATAGCCTTTGCCATGCCAGTTGGCTGGTGCATGGTGTAAGGGTTTTGGTCCCAGCTTGACACTTCCATCGGCCCCATATCCGCATGATTGAGAGAACATGACGGCAAACTTGTCTTCGTAAAATCTCGACTCTTCAAAGGTATCGAATTGGCTTTGCTTTACCTTCCAGCGGCCATTTGTTTTCACGAGCGGGAGGTGTTCAAGGCTTTGAGATGGGTCTTGCCAAGTAAAATAAAAAATCAGCTCTTCAGAGTTGTAGGCGGCTTGGACGCTAATTTCTGTTTGACCATTTTGGAAATTGTCGCCGCTTAGGTGGTCTGAACTTTCAAAATGGGTGAGTTATCCCAAAAATTCTCAGACTTCACGCCATCAACAACAAATAAAGATTGATTGTTGATTTCCAAAGCGTTGAGTTTATAGAAGGGTGGTTGGAAAAATAGGGTGTAGAAAAGTAACAGCGAAAGGACAATGACACTGGTGGTAAAGCTAAGGAGACGAAGCGTAAGCCCACGAGTAGGCGTGGGGAGTAGCCAATGAACGCTGTTTTTTCCTAGCTGAATGACATAGATCCAACTGTGTAGTACTAAGTAGCTGATAATGCCAATAGCGGAGTATAAATGTAGGCGTGAGGTCTGGATTAGAGCTGTGTCAAGGTAGTGGAACCAACCGGACAAAATGGTTAGCAGCAAAACCGTGATGCCATAATATCGTGTGAGTCGATGGTAGCGACTGGGTGTATGAGTATCACGACGACGATGTTGGTAACTTCTCCATTTGAAAGTCGCGTAGACAGCGGACAATATTGATAAGCATGAGGCTGAAAGGAAGTGCCACGTGTAGACATCTCCTTGAAGTAGAACGGGGGATAAAAATTGCCATTGTTCTTCCGTCATGAGTGTAAATCTAATTCCACTTGTTAGGCTTATTAGGATGGACAGCACCGTGACTAAATGGAGGCATCTGATGACTTGTTTGGATGGTAGCCAAAAATGGGTGTTCATGCGCCGGACTCTTGAAAAATTTCATGAACTATAGGTAGTGGTTAGGATGTTGTAGGTTTTAGTTACAATAAGGGGAAGGGAATGGCCAAACTTTGCGACGTATTTCGAGGTTTTAATGCGATATCTATGCAGAGAAAGTTGGGTAAATTGAGGGGTAAGCTGCTTTTGTGTGGATTTTTTAGAATTGAACGGAGACTAATGGGTAGAACGGGTAGTAGAGGAAGAGGTCGCGAGGAAAGGATAAGTGCTATATGGTTTTGTTTTTTAGGCTAGATTAAATACAAAGTCCCTCTTTGCAAGGGACTTTGGGAATATATCAATTCAATGGTCTATACGTTTAAATCGTATAATACGTACCAGAGTAGGTCTGAATTAATAAGGACTAGTCTTTTACACGCTCTAATACAGACGCATCAGTATGAGCAAATACACCACTGTAGATTTTTAGCATAGTAGATTGAGAGTAAGTGAGTTTGTCACCCTCAATATTTAGATTCATAGTAAAGTCAGTCGTACTTGCATTTTCAGTCATAAAATTAGACTCAGCAACACCACGGCCTGACATCTTTAATGTCATGTTATTTCCGGCAGGGCCTTCTGCTGTTACACACGTTGTTCTTGGTACACAGAAAGAGTTGTAAACAATTTGGTTTTCTTGGTCGTAAATAAAATAACCGCGTTGGTCATGGAATTTAGAATCGTCTTTTTTTCTGAATACTTCTTGCTTGTAATAAAGGGCAACAAGTGTTTGTTTACTAGCGTTCACAGCGTCAGCGGCCACTTCGAATGTCATGACCTCATAAAATGGAGTCACAGCTGGAGCGCCTTTACCCTGTGGTGTGCCAGCTTGAGCAGGAGACATATCAACACCGCTCGGTTTCTGCTGTTTTCCATGTGCCTACAAGTTGCGCTAATGGGCCAAAGTCTAAACCGTTAATTACCGTATGAGCGGCGTAAGATGACATAGGCGTTAATGCTAAAGATGTTAAGGCTAAAGTTGTTGCTAATTTCATTTTTACTTCCTGTATGTTTTATTTACTTCGTTGTTATGTCGGTATAATAGATTGTTAATTTGCTTTAGAAATTAATCGAAATCAATTTATTTTCAAAAGAACAATAAAAAAATGAAAATATACATTGGAAAATGTTGCGGGATGTAAGTGCTATTGTGAAATACATTAATCTGAGGTATGGTGCTGGTGGTGTTTATTTGCGTTGATTATAGGTCGATGTGATTGGATTATAGTAAATAACTGATATAACTAACATTAATAAGTGGTGGCGCGAACGCGTTTCTGAATGTATCGTTTCACTTATGTGAGTGTTATGCCTGATTTCAGATAATAAGTGAAAGGTCAAACCTGAGCACTTGGGATAAAAAATAGGCCATATTTTCATAGGGGGAAAAGTATGGCCTAAGCGGCTTAATGTGCAGAGCTAGCGTTAATTAAAGTGCTCTGCAAGCTGAAGGTTAAGTAAAGAGTTTCCCGTCAACGATGACGGCTTCGGTTTGGTAGTGTTCATCTAGGATAGTTGCTGCGGCGATATACTCAGGCTTAAGGTAGCCAAGAGTTTGTTCACTTTGTAATGCGTGAGCTGGGTAGGTTGATGCCATCTTAAATACTTCGCACTCATCAATACCCCAACTAATGGCATAGGCGACGGACTGGTCCATGCCAATATGAGCCCCAGCCAAACTGCCATTGGCATTGACTAGCTGATTATCAACAACCCGAATTACTTCGTCATTTAGGACAAAATAGTCGTCGCTACTACCCACCGTTGCCATGGCATCCGTCACTATTACTAACTTTCCTTTTGGTTTTATTCGCTGCGCTAATTTCACACTCGTTGGATCGACATGAATACCATCGGTAATGATTGAGCACCAAGCGTGGTCTGTCATTAGTGCACTACCGACCACTCCAGGCTCGCGGCCAGTAAAAGGAGACATGGCGTTGTAGAGGTGAGTAAAGCCATTGATATAAGATAATGTGTCTGGATTTAATTGGCTTTGAGTCGCGTTGCTGTGCCCACACGATATAATAATGCCTTGCTGGGATAGCCACTCTATGGCTTCGTGGTTGACCTCTTCTGGTGCCAATGTGATGAGCACCTTGCCATGAGTTGGCCAAGTCAGCGCTTTTAATGACGAGACGCTAGGGTCATAGAAGTGGTGGCTGTCATGAGCGCCTTTTTTGTTGGGGCTCAGCCATGGGCCTTCTAAATGAACGCCTATCACACCGGTAATATTGGCATTAAGTGCGTCTTCGGTAGCGATTAAGGCTTGATTGATTTTATCTTGGCTGTCACTGATGAGGGTGGGTAATAAATACGCAGTGCCATGTTTTCGGTGAGCGTCACAAATGGTGCGAATACCGTCCGCGTCAGTGTCCTGATTGAACATGACCCCGCCACCCCCGTTGACTTGAAGGTCGATAAATCCCGGGGTGACCGTTGAATTCGGGTAGTGACTAATTTTCGCGTGGCTAGGGACAGAGGCGTTAGGTACGATACCAATAATGCGCTGGTTCTCCCAAAGTAAGGCAGAATCCAAGTGCATGGTTTCGCCATCAAAAATGCGGTGAGCGGAAATAGCGTGTAGTGTCATACGGAATCCTTGTCTCTTTGCTAATATTGCGTCTGGTCGGCATTCTACTCATTGACAGTATGGTATGTGTCAGCGAAATTGTATGTTCTAGTCAAAAAGCGCAGCAGCGCCCAGTAAGCAGGCGTCATGGTTGCCTTTTGCTTTGGTGATAGTGACTTGAAAGACCGCGGGTTTGTTTGCTATGTAGCGCCTTATCCTTTCAATATAACCATCAGCAAGGCCAACCCCGCCACCAATGACGATAATATCTAAGTCTAGGCTCGCTTTTAAATTGCTGCATACGGTGGCGATGGCTTGCGCGCTACTGTCAATAATAGCGTTAGCTTGTGTGTCGTGGTGAGCTCGTTGGAATAATTCAACATTAGTGATACAAGCCGATATTTGTTGGCTAGCAACCTTTTGTATTGCGGTGCCGGAGGCTAGGGCTTCAACACAGCCTTGTAGACCACATCCACATAAAGGCCCGTTTGGGTCAACAACCATATGACCAATATGTCCCGCGAAATTGTTGTGGCCTCGATGGAGCTTTCCATCGATGATGAGTCCACCGCCAACACCAGTCGATACTGTGAGGTATGCCATATTGTGAGCGCCATGACCAATATGTAAATACTCATACCAAGCGGCGGCTTGCGCGTCGTTTAGCATGAGCGTTGGTTTATTGGTCGCCTTTTCCAATGCTTGCTGAAGGGGAAATGGGGTAGGGAAGGCGAGTGTGTCGGGGTTGATGGCGCTGATACCTTGCTCGGTGACTAGGCCTGTTGTCGACACGCCGATTTTATCCACCTCGTTAAGCCACGTTTGGCAGTGTTCGAGAATGTAGCCAGCAAACTGCTCTGCTGAAAGCGCACGGGTGGTAGGAATCTGTATTCGTTCGTCAAGTTGCCCGTCTTTAATCAATCCCAGAGCAATCTTTGTGCCCCCAATATCTATAGCAAGGGTGTTCATTAGTGTACCTCGGCAGCGCGCGTAGCTTGATTAAACCAACCAGTCACGACTTCTAGTCTTGTGAGGGCAGAACCAACGGTGACTGCCGTGGCGCCGCATTCAATGGCCTTGGCGGCGAGTTCTGGTGTGTTATATCGACCTTCCGCCATTGTAAAGAATCCCGCCTGCGAAAACTGTCTAACAAGTTCAAAATCTGGCTCAGTAGGTTCGACGTCACCGACATAACCCGATAGGGTAGAACCAATGATTTCAACACCATGCTCATGAGCCCAGCGCCCATCTTCAAAGCAGGCGCTATCTGCCATCGCAAAGCAGCCCGATTTTTTGATAGTAGCGATAATGGATTCTCTGCTTTCTGGTCTTGGTCTGTCGGTGGAGTCAAAGGCAATAATGGTCGCGCCAGCCTCGGCCAATGCGGTCACATCACTGCAGTATGGCGTGATTCTTATCGAGCTATCGACTAGGTCTCGCTTCACAATTCCAATGATTGGTATACCCACGTGAGCCGAAACCGCTTTAACATTACGGACACTTTCAATTCTTAACGCTCGAGCCCCTGCTTGTTCGGCGGCTTGAGCCATCGCCACCACAATCTCGGTTTTAGCAAGCGGGCTGCCATCTACAGGTTGTATAGAAACGACAGTCTGTCCGTTAAGAATTCCTTTTAAATCATTGATGTTAATCGCTTTATCTCTCACGGTGGACCTCTCAAATCAAGTGTTACTACAAAAAAATGTAAATGGACAAGGGCACTAGATGAGTACTTTGAATGTTATCTGGTTCGAATATCTGCCCGTGATCACATTTTGTTAAATCTAGGTTTGAAAATAATCTTCACCGCTATGATAATCCATAACGAAGATTTTTTTCAAACAAAATAAAATTTTTTTTGAAAGTGGTGAAATCAGGTAGAAAATAAATATAAGGGAACAATATGAAAGCCATGAACAAAATTACCATCGCGATGCTGACACTCGGATTTGCAGTTTCAGCACAAGCAGCAACAACACTAAAAATGGGTATGCAGGCGTCGGTTGGATCGGTTGAGTACACGTCAGCTAAATTGCTTGCCGATACCATTGAAGAGCTTAGTGATGGTGAATTGAAACTATCACTTTTTCCAAGCGCACAGCTTGGTGATGACCGAGCAATGTTGCAACAGTTAAGCATGGGCGATTTGGACATTACTTATGCAGAGTTTGGGCGAATGGGTCTTTGGATCCCACGAGCTGAAGCTGTTACGTTGCCTTACGTCGCTAAGGATTACGAGCATCTGCGCCGTATGTTTGAATCGGACTTTGGACAAGGCATCCGTGAGGAAATGCTGACTAAATTTAACTGGCGTGCTTTGGACACATGGTACAACGGTACTCGTGAAACCACATCAAACCGACCATTGGAATCGATCAGTGATTTTAAAGGATTGAAACTTCGTGTTCCAAATGCCAAACCAAATTTGAATTACGCGAAGCTGTCTGGCGCCTCTCCAACACCCATGGCGTTCTCTGAAGTGTATTTGGCACTGCAAACCAATGCGGTAGATGGTCAAGAGAACCCACTTCCAACAATTAAAACGATGAAGTTTTACGAGGTTCAAAAGAACCTAGCCATCACTAATCATATTGTTAACGATCAAATGGTGATCATTTCAGATACGACATGGCAGAAGTTGTCTGATGCAGAGCGTAATGTTGTCACTGAAGCCGTAGCAAAAGCGGGGGCTGCGCATACGGCTTCAGTGAAACAACAAGAAGCTGAATTGGTCGCTTTCTTTGAATCTGAAGGGGTTAACGTCACTTACCCTGATTTGGCACCATTCCGTCAAGCAATGGAGCCACTGTATTCAGAGTTTGAAGCAAAAATTGGTCAGCCGATTGTGAAAAAATTAGCCGGAATGTAAGGACTAAGCCTAAACAATAGGTCGCGATTTACTTTGGTTGTAAACAAGCTTGGCTGGCCATTAGGGGCCAGCCTTGGAGCTAAAAATGTTACGTAAGATTATTGATAATATAGAAGAAATTATAACGGTTCCTCTAATGGCGGTGTTGCTGGCAGTGTTGACGTGGCAAATAGGCACACGATGGCTGTTAAATGACCCATCCCTTTGGAGCGAAGAGTTAGCAAGGCTGCTCTTTATGTATATGTCGTTAATTGGTTGCGCATTGGCAATCAAAAGCGGGTCACACGTCAAAATCACATTTTTCTCGGATAAGCTTTCCTACAATACTCGCTTTGTACTGGCTTTCACTCTGGAACTGGCGGTTTTAGCTTCTATTTTCGCCATCGTCTACCTTGGTTATCAACACGTGCAACGTACCGCATTTTTTGAACTGATTACATTGGAAATATCCAGTAAATGGATGAACTACAGCTTGCCAGTGGGTGGGGCGTTTATGGTGGTTCGCCAAGTGGAAAAAATGGTTCAGCTCGTAAAGGATTTTCGTCGCAACGACGAAGTAGAGTGTGAGCAGAGCTCGCAAACAAGGGCTAGGTAGGATTCGATATGGCAGGTTCAATTTTTGGCTGGTTAGCCCTTCTTTTTGCAGGGATGCCAGTAGGCTTCTCACTCATTTTTGTCGCGCTGGTATTTTTGCTATTGACACAAAGTACCGGTATTAACTTCGCTGCTCAGCAAATGCTGGGGGGTATCAATAACTTTACCTTACTTTCTGTTCCGTTCTTTGTATTAACTGGGCACCTAATGAACAGTGCTGGTATTACAGAGCGAATTTTTAATTTCGCCAAATCTATGGTTGGCCACATTACGGGCAGCTTAGGGCATGTCAATATCATGGCAAGCCTGCTGTTTTCTGGAATGTCTGGTTCGGCTTTGGCCGACGCGGGTGGTCTTGGGCAGTTAGAAATTAAGTCAATGAGAGATGCAAAATACGACGACGATTTTGCTGGTGGACTTACGGCGGCATCATGCATTATTGGTCCCCTGGTGCCACCATCGGTTCCGTTAGTTATTTACGGTGTCGTGTCTAATACGTCCATTGGCGCATTGTTTCTCGCAGGTGCAATACCGGGTTTAATGTGCGCGGCATCGCTTATGATTATGAGCTATGTCATTTGTAAGAAACGCGGCTATATGACGCTACCTCGTGCATCTCGCCGAGACCAGTTTAAGTCACTTAAAGAAGCGTTTTTGTCGCTATTAACCCCCGTCATTATTATTGGCGGTATTTTCTCTGGTAAGTTCACACCAACAGAAGCGGCGGTTGTATCCTCTTTATATGCGCTATTTTTGGGTACGGTGGTATATCGTCAATTAACACTTTCTAGTTTTGTACATATTTTAAAAGAAACGGTTAACACCACAGCGGTAGTGGCTCTAATGGTGATGGGTGTAACGGTGTTTGGTTGGATTGTTGCGCGTGAGCAATTGCCACAAATGATGGCGGACTACTTCCTAACCATTAGTGATAACCCTCTGGTTCTATTGTTACTTATCAATTTACTCCTGCTGTTTTTGGGTACGTTTATTGAATCACTGGCACTATTGCTGTTATTGGTTCCCTTCTTAGTACCCGTCGCGGCCGCGGTCGGTATTGACCCGGTGCATTTCGGTGTCATGGCTATTTTGAATTTAATGATTGGTATTTTGACACCGCCGATGGGGATGGCTTTGTACGTCGTTTCGAAAGTCGGTGACATTCCATTCCACACGTTAACAAGAGGCGTTATTCCATTGTTGGTGCCTTTGTTTATTGTGTTGGCGCTGATTGCGGTGTTCCCTCAATTTACGTTGTTCCTACCAGAACTTATGTTGGGATACGGGCAGTAGCCAAGTAATGAGCCATTTGAGCATTAGGTTATTCAAGTGATCATCACGCTAGTGCTTAAAAAGAAACGAGACCAACTTATAAGATGGAATAGGGACCTCTGTTCCATCTATATGACCAGAATATATAGATGTTATTTTTAAGGGATGAAGATGAAAAAATTGTCAGGCTTAATTGCTGCACCTCATACGCCGTTTGATTCTGCAAATCGCGTGAATCTTGGGGCGATTGATCAGATAGCGGCACACCTTATTGAACAGGGCGTTACTGGCGCATACATTTGTGGAACCACAGGTGAAGGGATCCACTGCTCGGTCGAAGAGCGAAAAATCATTGCCAAGCGCTGGGAGAAAGCGGCGGATGGTCAGTTAGATCTAATTGTACATACCGGGGCGTTGAGCATTGTTGATACATTAGAATTGACTCGCCATGCCGACACGCTTGATATCCTAGCGACATCTGCGATTGGCCCCTGCTTTTTTAAGCCGGGTAATGTAGAGGATTTGGTTGAATATTGTGCTCAAGTTGCGGCGGCTGCACCGTCGAAGGGCTTCTATTATTATCATTCTGGCATGTCCGGGGTGAATGTTGATTTAGAGCAATTCCTCATTCAAGGAAATGAACGCATTCCTAACCTGTCTGGCGCTAAGTTCAATCATAGTGACCTTTATGAGTATCAACGTTGCGTGCGTGTGGCTGGTGGGAAATTTGACGTACCGTTTGGAGTTGATGAGTTCTTGCCTGCTAGGTCTAGCGGTTGGGGCAGTCAGCGCGGTGGGTAGCACCTATAACTACGCAGCGCCTTTATATTTAGCGATCATTGAAGCGTTTAATCGTGGTGATCAAGCGCAGGTTAGCGCTCTAATGGATAAGGTTATCGCCATTATTCGGGTATTAGTTGAGTACGGTGGTGTCGCTGCAGGTAAAGC
Source organism: Vibrio sp. GJ43-1 (assembly GCF_055808835.1). Lineage (NCBI taxonomy): Bacteria > Pseudomonadati > Pseudomonadota > Gammaproteobacteria > Vibrionales > Vibrionaceae > Vibrio > Vibrio sp. GJ43-1. The sequence goes on from NZ_CM147885.1 coordinate 1,238,833, forward strand.
GGCCATGGCGTTACATGGTATTGATGTTGGTGATCCTCGTTTGCCTATTCGCGCTTTAACGACAACACAGAAAGCCGATGTTATAGCAAAAATGCGAGATGCTGATTTCTTATAAACCCCGTTTTCTAAGAATTTAAGTCTGTAATGAGCGATACAAAGAGGGGCATCGTTCCACGGAAAATCCCCTTTTTGTATGGTTTCCAACCATTAAATTGCAGCTTTATTTGTTGAATCTACTAATTTACTGCTTAAATACTTAGGGCTATGTCATTGTTTTCCTGAGTCTGCTATTTTTACGCTAGCAGAAGCTATGCCAACATGAGAAAGAGGCTATTGTGAATTCGCCTAAAAACCTTTTAGTCAGGATGCGCTCTAATATTGAGCCGTTGAGTAAAAAACTAAGAATCGTCGCTGATTACATCATAGAAAATGCGCATGACGTGCAGTTTCAAACGATCACCGATCTTGCCAAGAATACTCAAACCAGTGAAGCGACAGTAGTCCGGCTGTGCCGTGATATGGGGTACAAAGGGTATTCTGATTTTCGTATGGCGCTTGCGATAGATTTAAGCCAAACCGCGACGCGCAATGCCCCCATCGTTGATGGAGACGTATGCGATGTGTCTGCTCAAAATGCGGTAGCAAGTTTACAAGATACCGCCAAGCTCATAGATAGAAAATCATTAGACCGAATCTGTACCCTTGTTCATGAAGCCAGTTTTATTAGCTGTGTAGGGGTCGGCGCATCGAGTATTGTAGGGCGTTACTTGTCATTTCGATTACTAAGAATTGGCAAAAAGGTCACTATGTATGAAGATACTCATCTCGCAGCGATGAACGCCGTTCGCTGTAGTGAGGGCGATTTATGGATATCGGTGTCCAGTTCGGGTTCAACCAAAGAAGTGGTCCATGCCGCCACGCAAGCCTACAAACGCAATATCCCAGTGATTGCGTTAACGAATATTAGTCATAGCCCATTATCGGCTATTTCGAGCGAAATGTTGGTTGCCGCAAGGCCAGAAGGCCCCTTAACTGGCGGCGCTTTTGCGTCAAAAGTGGGCGCATTGTTGCTGGTGGATGTGTTAGTCAATAAGCTTCTTGAAACCTACCCTGAATACTCAGAATCCGTACAAGAAACTGCGGAAGTGGTTATGCCTCTAATGACGAGTTAGTACTCTGATTATATAAATTTAATAAGCTCGCTTCGGCGGGCTTTTCTTTTATGTCCCACTTGGTTTACACCTTCTCCGCCAAAATTCTTGCCATTTTCAATAAAGATTATTTTTTTGTTAAATTGATCTTGTAAAAATTATTTTTTTTGATCAATACTGTGTATGAAAGTTAAACAAACGACGTTCATGTTGGCTGGAGCGTTGTTGGCATCATGGTATAAATAAAAGGAATAATTAGAATGGACAATCTCACTAAACGCCGTGCCCGAATCCCGGCTCTCGCAACTTCACTCCTTGGTAGTCTCACACTTTTATGTAGCGCATCGCTATATGCCAACCAGCAATGGCCGGATCTGCTTGATTGGTTTTAAAAGTGGCGTCGGTGTCCAGGTTGACAACAAGCTTTACGTCGGACTTGGCTCAGCAGGTAAAGGATTTTATATGCTTGACCTTGATAATGTATCGCAAGGTTGGAGAGAACAAGCGACGTTTACAGGCCCTTCTCGTAGTGGTGCAACCGCGACAGTCGTTAATAACAATATTTATATATTTGGTGGCTCAGGAAAGCAAAGTGCCAACGATGCTGCTCCTGTTTTGTTTGATACGGTGTACCGCTATGACATTAAGAGCAATGAGTGGTCGCAGGTTGAGACGCAAACTCCAGTCGGCCTATTGGGAGCAGCGTCTTATTCTCCCGATGGGAAGCAGGTGCTGTTTTTTGGCGGTTACAACAAGGGTTACTTTGACCAATATCTTTCAGACATTAACGCAACCGATAAGAAAACACAGCCTAAAAAGTGGCAGAAAATTGTTGATGATTACATGGGAATGAAGCCGCTAGACTATAAATGGAACCAGAATGTGTTGAGCTACTCTCCCCAAACTGGACGTTGGGATGACTTAGGGGCTTCACCGTTTATTCCTAATTGTGGCTCTGCCATTGTAACGAAAGGGCCAATGGCAACATTAATCAGCGGTGAAATTAAACCGGGGCTGAGAACGGCTGAGGTGAAACAATTCCGGTTTGGTGCGGCGCAACCATGGGTAAGTTTGCATGATCTTCCTCAACCTACAGGCCAGGGTGTGCAAGAAGGGGTAGCAGGGGCATACGCAGGTGAAAGTAATGGTGCCATGATTGTGGCTGGCGGGGCGAATTTCCACGGAGCCAAAGGTGCGTTTGAGCAAGGTAACATGTTTGCCCATAACGGATTTGGCAAAGCATTTAACCGAGAAACCTACGTGCTCTCTAATGGGCTCTGGTCACAATCGACAAGTTTACCGCACGGTCTGGCTTATGGTGCGTCATTTACCACTGATAAAGGCGTATTAGTCATTGGGGGAGAAGATCAGCAACGTGAGGCTCGTAAAGAAGTGTACTTACTGTCTTGGGATGGTAAATCGGTTCAAGTGACGAATTAGGAGCGCACCATGACTCTGTCAATAACCGCTTATCCTGATTTTCCCATCGCTATAAAAAATGGTGTCGCGGCGCGTGTTGGTCAGCGAGTCTTTGCTGGGCTAGGAAGTGCTGGAACGCAACTTTTTTATTTAGATTTAGAGACGTTGCATCAAGGCTGGCAGCCGTTGCCCACCTTTCCTGCTTCAGAGCGAAACGACGCAGTTATGGTGGCGACCGAACACCGTATTTGGGTATTTTCTGGTGCCGGATTAGCCGAAAACAGCTTTACAACTCAAGTGCTGACGGATGGATATTATTTAGAAGTTGGTGCATCCGTTGCCTTTGAAGAAAGTCAGTGGCTTAGAGCGTCTTCAGATACCCCTATTGGATTGCTAGGTGCTAATGCCTGTGAGATTAGTCCTGACAAAATCGCATTTTTTGGCGGCTATAACAAACCGTTGTTTGATGATTTTGTTCGGCGGTTATCTTTAATCGATCCGCACGAAGATCCCGTTAAACATCAAGCGACGTTAGTCGAATATATGTCAATGGCACCAGAAGATTACCAATGGAATCAGGATGTGTGGTTGTTCGACTGCCAAACTCAAACGTGGCAAGTCTTAATGAAAAATCCATACCCCGCTAATTGCGGTGCCAGTTTGATTCATGATGGGCATAAGGTGGTTTTAATTGAAGGCGAAGTGAAACCAGGGCTACGCAGCACTCAAGTTAAACAGTTCACGTTCCATCCTCGCCATCCAGTCGTTAGCCATTTATTGACCTGTATTCAGCAGTCGTTTCCGAAACATGAAGGTGTAGCGGGTGCTTTTTCCGGACTAACAATTTCTGGGTATTTAGTGGCGGGTGGCGCTTACTTTATTGGTAGTCAACAAAGGGCGAAAGAGAAGCAGTGGTATACCCATCAGGGGTTAACCAAGACCTATTGCGACGATGTGTGGTTATTTTCTGCTAGGCAATGGCAGCGCATAGGTTCGGTTGCCCCGTGCATGTGCATACGGGATGAGTGTCTCGACAGATCTGGGTATGTTAGTTATCGGGGGAGAAGACGGTAAGGGGCATGCGTCGACGCAATGTGCGCTTTTGCAAGTCGTTAAGTAAGTCGAGAGTTATTGCCAACAATATTTAAACGATAAACACTTTGTGAGTATCCTCACGGGATACTCGATGTCTGTGGTGGTGCGTGTCGTTTTCTGTATCAACAAGGAGAAAGACAGTGCAAGAATTTATAAAGTCAATAAAAGGGATGACAGATTTAATGAAAGTGGCGTGGCTGGCATCGTTGCTGTTTACGCTATTACTAATGACGTCACCAGCGAATGCTATCGCCCCAAATATTCGAGATGTGGTGGTTTTTAAAGGGGGAGAAGGAGGCAGCAGCCATTTTAGAATACCATCAATGATCGTCGCTGCTGATGGTTCACTCGTGGCGTTTGCCGAAGGTCGCGGTACATCTGGGGATCCGGGCAATGGCGTAGCGACCAGTATAAAAAGCCGACGTTCAGTGGATAACGGGCAAACATGGTCCGCTTATCAAGCGATCCATGAAGTGTCTGGTCAGGCGTTTTCTGATCCTAGACCTATTTTAGATTCCACTTCAGGGCGGTTGTTTGTTTTTTATACGCAGTGGGATATCGATTGCGCTCAAAATGGCAACTGCGTGCCGTTTGATGACCCCAACCATAAATTGCTTTATCGCGTGAGTGATGATCATGGTCAGACGTGGTCTGCCGCGACGGATGTGTTGGACCAAGTTCGCGATGTGAACTGGTTTGCTAACGGAGATGCGGCTATTAATGGTAGAGCAACATGGTCACTAACATCGGCATCGAGTGTCATTACCCAAGCAAACAGCAACGGTTGGGAGTTAGGGTGGCAGTCAAGAGTGGCAAATGGCTCTTGTAACGTTCAATACTACGGTAATGGTAATACGCGATTTTTGGTTGATTTAGTCGTGAACGAGGACAAGTCAGTCAAAGCGGTGTTGTACGCGAATGGTCAAAATCTCGAGTACCCGTTAGGTTTCGATATTGGTGGTTACCATGATTATCGTATTACTGGCGATGGAACTCATGCGAGTTTCTATGTCGATGGTACGTTAATTGCCAGCCAATGGGCTGGACAATCACACAGCTCGAAAACAGTCACGTGGGGGAATGGCTGTTCTTCCACGCAAGGAAGTTCAGCGTATAAATCGGTTTCATTCACCGTGGCGAATGTATTACAGGGTGATTTTAATGCCACTTTAATGCGACGTGAAAATGGCAATGTGGTTAATCATCCAGGTGAGCAGGGGTGGACTAAAACAGGTGCAAGCGGTGGGAAAGGTGATCCTGGATGGAAGAGCATTAACGCCGGACCGGGTCAGGGTATTCAATTAACGTCAGGTCGGTTGATTTTCCCGGCGATTGTTTTGGATGCGTTTTCGCACCTTTCAGTGGTGTCTATATACAGTGATGACCATGGCGTAACTTGGCATGCAGGACAGCAAACCCCGACCTATGCCCAAGAACCAAGTGAAGCAGATATGGTGCAGCTTAATGATGGACGGTTGCTCATGTCTGCTCGTAACGATGGCGTCACTGGGACAGGTAACTTTAATCGATATCACTATATTAGTGAAGACGATGGCGTGAGTTGGGTTGAGGTTGTCGAATCTCGTCACTCAGTCAATGGCTCGATATTCTTCAAGTTGGATCAAGTGGATATTGGTCTAGTTCGGTACGGAGATAATCGAGTGCTTATGTCTGGCCCACAAGGGAACGGAGCAATCAGTTCTGATAGAAACGATCTAGCAATATGGAGCGCAATAGATAACGGTAGTGGTGTTTACGATTTCACGCAGCGTACTCAATTTAGAGATGGCTATAGTGCCTATTCAGATATTGTTGTCTTAAAAGATCAAGGCGTGAATGGTAATGAAACCTTAGGGGTTATTTATGAAGCGGCATCCAGTACCGAAATTCGAGTGATGATTATTGACATTGATTCGGTAAATTAACTTAGAATATTAGGAATCTGGGAGTAAGGTAATTGTTACCAGCAAGACCAGACTGGTAAAAAAGAGGTCCCGGTACTGCGTAGTATCGGGACCTAGTTTTTATAACCTTTGGGTAGTGTTGGAATCAAATATTGAACAGCGTGCGGCGTCGACTTTTACGGTAATGTTTTCCCCGGCATGAATTTCAAATTCTGTGGTTGTGCGATGAGATAACGTATGTTCACTGTCAAATCTTGACCACACGAGAGTATCTGAACCCATTGGCTCAACCAGTTCGATAACGCCCGTTAGGCTGTTTTCGTCATCATCTTTGGTTAATGATGTGAACAAGTGTTCTGGGCGCATGCCGAGTGTGACAGGCATGCCATCAATCGCTGGTGATTTAAACGGATAGTCGGTGACATTAAGCGACAGCTGATGGGATTGAAAATACGTGCTTTGACCTTTGATCTTCAATTGCCCCTCAACACAGTTCATCGCTGGAGACCCTAAGAATGTTGCCACAAAAAGATTGGCTAGGTTTATTGTAAACATTATGTGGTGTATCAAGTTGTTGAATGATGCCATCTTTCATGACGGCAATACGATCCGCTAAAGTTAGCGCCTCAATTTGGTCATGAGTGACGTAAATCATCGTTGATTTCAAGGTACGGTGAAGTTTCTTGATTTCAAGCCTGAGCTCTGCTCGAAGTTTTGCATCTAAATTGGAAAGAGGTTCATCGAATAAATATATGTCGGCATCACGGACGAGTGCACGACCAATCGCAACCCGTTGTCGTTGCCCACCAGAAAGCGCTGATGGCTTACGGTCGAGTAATGCTTCGAGTTGCAATAATTTAGCCGCCCATTGTACTTTTTTGGCGATAATATCTTTATCAACACCTGCAATACGAAGCCCAAAAGACATGTTCTTCTCAACCGACATTGTTGGGTAAAGTGCGTAGGACTGAAAGACCATACCGATACCACGATCCTTGGGATCCGTCCATGTCACATCTTTTCCATCAAATGAGATACTCCCACCACTGGAGTCGATCAGTCCGCCAATTGCATTGAGTAAGGTGGACTTTCCACACCCTGATGGCCCGAGAAGAACGAGAAACTCGCCATCATTGATATATAGGTCTAATTGTTTTACTACTTTGGTGCTCTCGTAGCTGATATCAAGCTTATTAATATTGACTATACCCATGATGATTATCCTTTTACTGCACCAGAAGCGATGCCTCTGACAAACCAACGTCCCGATGCCACATAGATGATCAGAGGAACAAGAGAAGTAAGAATGGTAGCGGCCATGTTGACGTTGTATGCACGCTCACCGTATTGTGGTGTTTACTATGTTATTAAGCTGTACTGTCATTGGTAAGTTCTCGGTACCAGCGAAAACCAAACCAATTAAGAAATCATTCCAAATATTGGTTACCTGCATAATCACGGCCACGATGATAATAGGCACAGACATAGGCAGCATGATGGCAAAAAACACTTTGAAGAAACCTGCGCCATCGATTCGGGCAGCGTTAAACAATTCCAAGGGGAGTGTGCTGTAATAATTACGAAATAGTAGCGTCATTATTGGCATACCAAAAATAACATGCGATACCACAACGCCAGTAAGTGTGCCATAGATACCTAAATCCGCGTAGACGCGGATAAGCGGGTAAATAAAAACTTGGTAGGGAATAAATGCTCCAAGTAGTAAACAAGCAAATAAAAGGTTAGCGCCTTTTATTCGCCAAAAGGAAAGCGCATAGCCGTTAACCGCGCCAAACAGAACAGAAATGATCACACTTGGTATCAAAATTTTAACTGAGTTCCAAAAGCCAACTTGCAAACCATTGCATTCGAGTCCAGTACACGCGCTACTCCAAGCGACTTTCCATGAGTCGAAAGACAGTTGCTGGGGCAGGGCAAAAATACTGCTCATACGAATTTCATCGAGTTCTTTAAATGAAGTCACAACCATGACATAGAGAGGCAGTAAGAAAAACAGTGCTGTTATGATCAAAAAGCCGTAAATGCCGACCCGTCCCCAACGTGCTCTTGGTGACATTGGACGTTTAGTGACGGCTGGCGTCATTGTAGGTGAGAGAGTATTCATAGCCTACCTACCTTGTTTCTTGATGTAATTGGTATAAATGAACGGTGCGATAAGACACAGAACGGTGGTGAGCATCACAGTTGATGCTGCGGTGGCAATGCCGATGTTAGCTCTTTCAAAAAGGTTATCCATTATGAACTTTGCTGGTACTTCGCTTGCGACACCTGGCCCACCAAGTGTCATTGCTACCACCACGTCATACATTTTGATAATGCTGATAGAAAGCAGTACGACGGTGGTGATAATCATTGGACGAAGCATGGGCAATATAATGCTGACATAGACGCGCCATGTCGGAATGCCATCGATTTTGGTCGCTTTCCAAAGGTCTTCATCAATACCGCGAAGTCCAGCAAGTAACAATGCCATAACCAGACCAGAGCCTTGCCAGACGGCAGCGATAATAACGGTATAGAGCACCATGTCTGGATTCACGATCCAATCAAAAGTAAACGACTCCCAACCTAGACTGCGCATTGCACTTTGAATTCCTAGCTGTGGATTGAAAATCCACTGCCACACTAAGCCAGTTACGATAAAAGACATGGCATAAGGGAAAAGAAAGATGGTCCTAAAAAAGCTTTCCGCTTTGATCTTTTGGTCGATAAATATAGAGAGTAAAAATCCAAGAACAAAACAAATAGCCAAAAATAAAAAGGCAATAATGAGTAGGTTTTCGAGCGACGTTACCCAGCGTGATGTTTCGAATAAGCGTTCATATTGAGATAATCCGACGAAGTCATACTTAGGTAACATTCTGGAGCTGGTAAACGATAATCTCACCGACCAAAACATCGTGCCCATGTAAGCCACAATAACGGTAAACGCCATTGGAAGGATGGCTACATAAGCTAGCGTGTTTCTTCTAATATGCCGTTTAATGGCGACTAGATCCATAGGGGATCTCCCGTGTTAATTGGATACAGAAAAAGGCATCAGCAGCATAGCTGTTGATGCCTGTCAGGTTAGTCTCTTAGTGCGCGCTCAAAGACAGTGACGGCTTGAGCTGTGGTGATATTTGGAGAGTTCCAAACTTCGGTCACGGCGTCCTTTAATGAACCATAGAGGTATTCTTCCATCAACATGGAGCCATCAGGAATCTGACGCTCTGCAACTTTTAAAATGGCCGCGCCTTTTTGTGCACAAATGTCCATGGAAGACACATCGATGTCCGTTCTAACTGGGACAGACCCTTTTAAGTTGTTAAATTTCACTTGGGTTTCAGGCTTCAGCATGGATTCGACAAGACTTTGTTGAGCCGCAATTTGCTCTTTATCGTTGGTTTTAGGAAAGACAAAGACGTCGCCACCAACAATATAAAGAGAATCATCGCCTAAACCAGGAAAACAACCATAGTCTTGACCCGGAATTTTTTTCGCTTGGGTGAATTCGCCTTTTGCCCAATCTCCCATCACCTGAATACCGGCTTTGTCGTTGATCACTAAGCTGGTGGTATCGTTCCAGTTACGGCCTGGTGAGCCAGTATCTACGTATGGTTTGAGTTTTAAAAATGTGTCTACAACGGCTTTGAATTCATCAGAGTTCAACGTCTTCGAGTCTCTTTTACCCAAAGCGTCAAGATAGAGTTGTTTACCGCCAATATTACTCAGTACGGTGGCGAATAAGAGGTTTTCTTGCCAGTTTTGTCCGCCTAGTGCGAGGGGGATATAGCCGGCAGCTTTTAATTTGTCTAATGCAGTAAACAGCTCTTCTGGAGTCTGCGGCTCTTGCTGAATGCCCGCTTTATCAAATGCTTCTTTGGAATACCAGAACCAACCAGGCATATGAATATTGACAGGGGCTGCGTAAAAGTGACCATTGACTTTGATGGCATCTAGCGTTGGCTGTGGCAGGATTTGGTCCCAATTATTGGCTTTGGCGACCGCATCGATATTATTGAGCATATCCTCGGCGATCATCTCATGATATTGCTGCGAGGTATTAAACAGTGCGGCTGTCGTAGGCGAGCCACCAATCATACGGTTAATAGCAGCAGAGCGAGCGTTTGAGCCACCGTACTACGGCACTGTCTTTCCAAGCGCCTCCATCGGCTTCATAAGCCTCCGCTAATACTTTTATCGCAGCGGATTCTCCGCCAGATGTCCACCAGTGCATAACTTCAGCTTCTTCTTTGGCAAAAGCAGGTGAGACGGAAATGGCGATGGCAGCAGCGAGTGTCACGTTCTTGATCATGAGAATACCCTTTCGTTAATTTGTTATTGTTCCTAAGTAGTATTTCTTTAATGGAATCGATTCCAATTGCTATTTTATATCGCTTCTTTATTTCTAGATCTAGAAACTTTTTGAGTAATTTATAAACATGAGAATTACGTCACGAATTTTACGGCTTTGTATGATACGTGTAAAAAATGGTGTCTAAAGTGATGAAAGTTAACTAATATGGAGCAAGTATAAACGTGAGTAGCTCATAAGGTAATGTTCAATGGCGACGATAAAAGATGTAGCGAAATTAGCGGGAGTAGGTGTTGGAACTGTTTCCAGATATCTGTCGGGTAACGCCTCGATTTCGCAAAAAACAATGGATAAAGTCGCGACAGCGATGGCAGAACTTAATTATCGCCCCAACAGTATGGCGCGTTCATTGTCATCTAAGAAGTCGAACATTATTGGTCTTTGGGTTCCCTCATTTTCTGGTTCGTTTCATCGAAAAATGTTGCAAACAATAGAAAGGGAATTACGCAAGCGTGACAAACACATCATTCTAGCGAATGCGGAGGATGCGACTACGGATGAAGAGCGGATAGCATGTTTAGACTACCTCATAGAACGTGATTGTGACGGAATACTGATGTCATGCCCGGAGTTGTCAGTGATTGAATTGGCGAAAATTGAAGCACGTTATCCAAAAGTGGTGTTTATTAATCGTGATATCGAAGAATTGAGTCAAAAAACGTTTAGCGCAGACCATTATCAAGGCGGAAAGCTCGCTGCCCAACATCTTGTTGCGCTTGGGCATAGAGATATTGCAGTGGTAAGTGGAAGAATGAGTGCACAGGATGCGAAGAAGCGCCATCAGGGTTTTGTGGATGAGCTGAAATTATCGGGTATTGAAATTGATGATGATTTGGTCGAGTCAGGTGGCTATAGCTTTGAGCAAGGTGCGCTCGCGACCCAACGTTTGCTGCATAAAGATAAACCATTTACCGCCATATTTTGTGGTAACGATAACAGCGCGATGGCGGCGATGGCAACGTTGCATCGTGAAGGACTATGTGTTGGTGAGGACGTTTCAGTCGTAGGGTATGACGATATCGATATATCAAGTTATACCTCCCCGGCAATGACCAGCATTCATGTACCACTTGAAGAAATATCCCGTAATGCTTGCCATCAATTATTGAATTTATGTTACGGCGAACAACTGCCTATAGAGCACAGTTTTGAACCCACTTTAACGATTAGAAAATCAACGGGCATTGTGAGGAAGTAACCGAGCTTCCATACGATGTGCGAAATAGTTTTAGGTTTAACACGTCATTAAACAGGTCAGAAAATCATAACCATAATGTGTAAAGAGGTCTCATCATGTCCACATTTCTCGAACAAGGAACCCGATTTTCGCTTTCGGATCCTACGCTTCTTCCGAACTCTGCAGGGTATTTGTGGAATCGTAAGATGATGATTCATGTTAATTGCCAAGGTTATGTAGTGGCACAGTATATGAATCCTGAGCCCAAGAAGTATACGCATGTTCCCAACCTCGCCGCGACAAGTTTTATGCAGCCAGAGCAACCGTATTTTGCTCATCATCCAGGGCGTTTTTTTTATGTAAGAGATGATGAAACAGGTGAGTTATTTTCGGCGCCGTTTGCGCCCATAAAAACCCAACTTGATAGCTTTGAGTTTCAACCGGGATTAACGGATGTGAAATGGGTAGTGAAGCACAGTGACATTGAATTGGTCATTACTTTAACATTAGGAGAAGATGAAGCTGCAGAGCTATGGAATGTCACGGTTTCCAATACGGGAACAACGCAGCGTAAACTCTCCATCATTCCTTATTTCCCTGTTGGTTACATGTCTTGGATGAACATGGGGGCGCACTATGATGCTTCACTTAATAGCATTGTGTGCACGTCGATTACGCCTTATCAAAAGTTAGAAGACTACGAAAAGAATAAGCATCTTAAAGATATGACCTTTTTTTATTCTGATATGGCTCCGGACGCTTATGAAACAAGCCTTCCCAGATTTGAAGGGCACGGCGGACTTCATAACCCTAGTGCGCTTCAACATAAGGGGGATTTGAGCTGTAAAGAAGCGTGCTATGAGATGCCTACCTGCGCGATGCAATTTAAATTGGATCTTAAGCATGGAGAGAAAAAAGAACTAAACTTTGTCTTCGGTCCTGCACTGAATAAGCAAGAGATTCAGCAAATTATTGACGCGCATACTGGTGATGAAAAAGATAGCGCAACGCGAGCATATGCAGATTACGTATCATCTGGTGTTGGTGTAATAGAGATTGATACCCCAGACGACACATTTAACCACTTCGTGAACCATTGGTTGCCTAGGCAAGTGTTTTACCATGGTGACACACACCGTCTTACGACAGACCCTCAAACTAGAAATTACTTACAAGACGGTATGGGGATGGCGTATGTACAAAGTGAAGCGACTCGAAAGGTGATTCTGACCTCATTATCTCAACAAAAGGTGGATGGAGAGATGCCAGACGGCATTTTACTCACGCCAGAAGCAACGTTGAAGTACATTAACCAGATCCCGCATACCGATCACTCCGTTTGGCTTGCTCTTATTCTTGAGTCCTATTTAAATGAAACTAATGATTTAAAGGTTCTTCATTACCCTGTGGTCTGGGCGGATGATGAAAGGCCAAGTTCAGTGTTAGAGCACATGAATAGAGCCATGATATATATGTGTGAAGCGCGCGATCATCGAGGCTTACCTTTTATTGCACAGGGTGACTGGTGTGATCCTATGAATATGGTTGGGCCTAAAGGTAAAGGGGTATCGGGTTGGCTAGCGCAAGCACTCAGTGTGGCGTTACAAAAGTGGGTGAAGATTTCACGTAAGTATAATGATGCGGCACTGATTAAACAGTTTGAGTCGACAATAGAACAATTGGCTACGATCTCCCATGAATATTTGTGGAAGGGGGATTGGTACGCCCGTGGCATTACTGATGATGGTGTGACGTTTGGTGTGCCGGAAGATAAAGAAGGACGCATTTTTTTGAATACACAAAGCTGGGCGCTTTTAGCGAATATGCCAAGTGCCGTTCAGAAACAGAAAATGCTTACGGCTATTGATGAGCAATTGGATACACCTTACGGTGTGATGCTGTGCGCGCCCGCTTTTACTGCCATGCGTGAAGATGTGGGTCGGGTAACACAAAAATGGCCAGGATCTGGCGAAAACGGCTCTATTTATAATCACGCGGCGGCATTTTATGCTGCTAGTCTCTATGCCATTAATGAACCAGATCGCGCATTTAGTGTGTTACGTAAAATGGTAGCAGACCCACAAAGTGATACGTTTGAGCGAAGAGGGCAGTTACTCGGTTTATATCCCTAACTATTATCGTGGGGCTTATTATCAGTATCCAGATACTGCTGGGCGTTCAAGTCACTTATTTAACACAGGGACTGGTGCTTGGTTTTATCGGATGGTTATTGAAGAAATGCTGGGGCTAAAAGGTTGTGAGGAAGGGCTAATGATTGACCCTAAACTCCCATCTTGCTGGTCAGAACTGACGGTGAAACGAGAATTTAGAGGGGCTCAATTTCACGTAACATACCGACGTTTACCTGATATACGAGAAGCTGAAATACACATAGATGGCATTAAGTTACAGGGTAGCGTAATTAAAAAGGTTGAATCTCAGTCAAATTATCGACTAAGGGTGGATCTGCCCCTGACCTAATTAAGATGGTCGTTGAGCGTTATCCTTGGTGGCGCAGAAAAAGTTGGGTGGGCAGAAAGTAATACCCGGAAAATAATACCCAGAAAATAATAAAGCCAGTTGGGAATACCAACTGGCTTTATTCAATTTAGCAAGTGAGGCGTTTACACTTCGTTTGAAGACGGCTTTTCTTCTGGGGCCATGGCAGGCTCAGCAAACACTTCAACTGGTTTAGCGACAATGCTACGCGTTTCTAGATTTACATCTGACAATAGAACTTTAAGTGTATCGCCTAAACGGTAAACGAGGTTCTTATCAATCGACACAGTGCCATTCTCGTTATTACTGACAATACGTTCTTTATTACTCACAATGAGCGAGTTTGGAATAAAGACTGCTGCGCCATTTTCGGTTAAACGGGCACGCATGCCTGCGCGGTTAATGTCGAAAATCTCGGCAGTAAATTCGGTACGGTTTTTTGGTTCGTTGACCAACGTACGCGCATAGAGCCAATCACCCACTGTACGTTCCGCCATTCTATGGTGCTTACGGTGGACTGCCAGTTCATCGCCTAATACATCATCAGGCTTTTGGGTTGGCTCTGTTTGAGTGATATGTGCCTTAAGAAGACGGTGGTTGACCATATCGCCGTATTTACGGATGGGTGATGTCCACGTCGCGTAGACATCAAGTCCCATCGCGTAGTGAGGAAGCGGTTCATTGCCTACTTCGCTATAAGCTTGGTACTTGCGAACGCGGTTATCCAAATAACTTGAATCTAATCCGCCCAAATCACGACGTAATGCAGCAAAACCTTCTAATGAGGTGATTTGCTCATCGGTGTAGATAGGCTCTTCGTTTACTGGATTAACCAACTCGAGTACGTCTTTAATTTTTTCTGGCTTGAAACCTGCGTGAGTATTGAAGACGCCAAAGCCAAACGCTTCTTTTAACGTACGACCCGCACAAATATTAGCCGTGATCATGGCTTCTTCAACGAGACGGTTAGCACAACGTCGTGAGTCCGCGTGAATAGCGATAACATCATTATCATCGCTCAATTCAAAGCGGTAATCTGGGCGGTCAGGGAAAACCACGGCGTTATTTTCACGCCATGCTGCGCGAGCTAAAGAGAAGTCGTAGAGGTCACGGACAACCGTCGCGATTTCATCAGTTGGTTGCCAAGTCTCACTTGAACCTGTCTCTAACCAATCGGATACGTGTTGGTAAGCCAATCTTGCATGAGATTTCATGGTTGCCGCAAAGAATTTGATGTCATCTTGAATAACGCCATCTTTATCTACGGTGACCGAGCAGCAAAGTGCTGGGCGCAGTTCATTTTCAATCAGTGAGCAGACATCGTCAGCGAGATCGCGAGGAAGCATTGGAATATTGCGACCTGGCAGATAGATGGTGTAGCCACGCTGGCGAGCCACAACGTCCATTTCATCTTCAGGTGTAATATAAGCGGTAGGATCAGCGATGGCGATGGTGACTTCAAAGTCGCCATTGTCTTTTTTCTTCGCATACAGCGCGTCATCCATGTCTTTGGTAGACTCACCGTCAATGGTAACAAATGGCATGGCTGTCAGATCAGTACGCTCTAATGCTGAGTCGTCTTTGATTTCCCAAGACTCTAAACCAGTCGGTTCACTGTTAGGTAAATCATTTTGCGCTAAGGTTACCCACCAAGGCGCAATTTTGTCGTCGCCATCGGTGATCTTCTTAGAAATTTCAACTAAGAAACCGTTGTCCCCTTTTAAAGGGTGGTTGATAACGTGTGCAACAACCCAATCGCCTTCATTAAGGTCATCGGCTTTGATGCCCTTTTGAGTTTTCGCTTTCAGTGAGAGCTTTTTAAGGGCAGGGTGGTCGGGTGTGACATTGAGACGGCCCTTAAAGCGTTTTACTCGTCCAATAAAACGAGTGACACCTTGCTCTACCAGTTCTTGTGGTTCTGCTAATTCACGATCATTTTCAGTTCGGATAATGGCCACGACTTTATCACCATGCATACATTTCTTCATTTGCGGTGGTGGAATAAAGAAACTGGTTTTAGCATCAACTTCTAAAAAGCCAAAACCTTTCTCGGTTGCCTTGATTGTGCCTTCTTTTTTAGGAAGGTTCTCTTGAATCTGCTGTTTGAGTTGAGCGAGTAGCGGGTTATCTTGAAACATGTATCTACTTCTTAGCAATGAAAGTGCCAACACTATACCCAAAGGCTAGGTTATTGCCTAGTTGAAACTCAAGGGTGAAAGCGCAGTAATATAAGAGGGGAACGCTTAAAAAGTTGCCAATTCGATTGCACATTACTCAAAAATGACGATGTATGAAGAAAATTGTGATGTATTTCAATTTTTTCTGGCTTTTTTTGTGCATTTAGGGAATAATCCGCCTCCTTGTTTACGTCCCTAGTGGCTTGATGCGATTTGTCACTTTTCCGCATCTGAATGGAATCAGCTCTTATCTATTGTCATTTCGACAGTATTGGATCAGTTTGGAATTGGTAGAGCTCATGGGACCTGTGTTTATATTTACTTTAATGGGATCCCAATGCAAGATTCTGTAATTCAATTCAATGAATTAGCGCTTAACGAAAACATCCTTTCAGCTCTAGACTCTATGGGCTTTGTATCGCCAACTCCAATCCAGGCGGCTGCAATTCCTCTATTACTAGAAGGAAGAGATGCGTTAGGTAAAGCTCAGACGGGTACGGGCAAGACAGCAGCATTCTCTTTGCCGCTTCTTAACAAAATCGATCTTAACCAGCACAAACCTCAAGCGATCATCATGGCTCCTACACGTGAGCTTGCGATTCAGGTTGCTGCTGAAATCAAAAACCTTGGTCGTGATATCAAAGGTTTGAAAGTTTTAGAGATCTACGGTGGTGCTTCTATCGTTGATCAAATGCGTGCTCTAAGCCGCGGTGCTCACATTGTTGTGGGTACACCTGGTCGTGTTAAAGACCTTCTAACTCGTGACCGTCTACACCTAGACCAAGCTCACACATTCGTTCTTGATGAAGCGGATGAGATGCTAAAAATGGGCTTCGTTGACGACGTTACTTGGATTCTAGAAAAAGCGCCAGAAACCGCACAACGTGTTCTGTTCTCTGCAACTATGCCTCCAATGGTTAAAACAATTGTTGATCGCTACTTGCGTGATCCAGCACGTGTTGACGTTGCGGGTACTAACCACACAGTTGATAAAGTTGCTCAAAACTACTGGGTAGTGAAAGGCGTAGAAAAAGACGAAGCAATGGCTCGTCTACTAGAAACTGAAGAGACTGATGCTTCTATCGTTTTCGTTCGTACTCGTCAAGATACTGAGCGTCTAGCGGATTGGCTAAGTGCACGTGGCTTTAGCGCTGCAGCACTACACGGCGATATTCCTCAATCTCAACGTGAGCGTACTGTTGACAACATCAAACAGGGTTCAATCGATATCCTAGTAGCAACAGACGTTGTTGCTCGTGGTCTTGATGTGCCTCGTATCACTCACGTATTTAACTACGACATCCCGTTCGATGTTGAGTCATACATTCACCGTATCGGTCGTACTGGTCGTGCTGGACGTAAGGGTAAAGCTATCCTTCTTGTTCGCACAAACCAAATCCGTATGCTGCGTACGATTGAGCGTGTAACTAAGTCTCAAATGGAAGAGATTCAACTTCCTCCTCGTGACCAAGTTGCAGCCGCTCGTCTGGTTAAGCTTGGTGCTGAGCTTGAAACAGAGAAAGGTCACAAGTCTCTAGAGAACTTCGCTGAGCTAATTGAAAAGCTTCAAGAAAGTTTAGAAATTGATGCAGCAACGCTAGCAGCGATTCTTCTTAAGCGTCAGCAAGGCAAGCGTCCATTGTTCTACGTTGGTCCAGATCCAATGATCGAAGCGATTGAACGTGACAAGAAGCGTCGTAAAGAGCGTCGTGATAACCCGGATGCTGGCCGTGATGGTCGTCGTAGCTTCAACACTCAAGATTGGGATACGTACCAACTTCAAGTGGGTCGTGAGCAAGGCGTTCAAGTTAAAGACATCGTTGGTGCTCTTGCGAACGAACTTGGTCTGACTAAAGGCTCTATCGGTGCTATCAAGCTAGATAAAGGCCAAACTTACGTTCAACTGCCTAAGCAAATGACGTCTGACGTTGCTGGTAAACTTCGTAAGCTACGTATTCGTCAGAAAGAAGTAGGCGCAGTGGTTGTTGAATTTAGCGACTTCCGTGAATCTCGCGGTCCTCGTCGTGACGGCGGTCGTGATAACCACCGTGGTGCGCGTCGTGAAGGTCACCGTGGCCAACGTGACGGCAACCGTGAAGGTGGCAATCGCGAAGGTGGCGGTTACCGTGGTAACCGTGACGGTGCTAATCGTGGTCAACGTGCTGAAGGTGAACGTCGTTTCGACCGTAACCGTGGCGGCGACCACCGTGGTAGCCACCGTGGTGAGCGTGGTCAATCACGTAACACTGAGTCTTAATGCTATTGAGCATTAAACACTAATTGAAGGCCGAGCGAATGCTCGGCTTTTTTGTGCCTATAAGATTCGCACATGCAGACTGTTAACCCAAAAGGGTTAGGTTTTCTGATTAAATTCAATGGGTGAATTAATTTAAATATTGATCATCATCAACAAATGTCATTTTGATACAAATGTTTATTTAAAAGAAAGTTGAAAGATTCAAAAATTATTGAATAATACGTGTAGAATATATTAGGAAGGCGTTCTTCCACTAATGCTCAATAACAGGATACATTTTCGCATGTCTGATTCGTTTGTTCTCGTCATCAATTCTGGTAGTTCATCTCTCAAGTTTGCCGTTATCGATTCTCAAAGCGGTGAGGCAGTCTTAAGTGGCTTGGGTGAATGTTTTGGCCTAGCCGATGCTCGTATGAGTTGGAAATTTAACGGGCAAAAATCCGAAATCGCAGTAGAAGGTGAAGAAAACCATCACAAGCTAGCAATCGGTAAGTTAGTTGGTTTAACGGAAGAGTTAGGTTTAGCGAGTAATATCGTTGCAATCGGTCATCGTATTGTTCACGGCGGCGAGAAATTTACGAAGACAGTACGTATTGATGAAGCAGTAACGGCAGAAATTGAAAAACTTGCGGATCTTGCACCATTGCATAATCCAGCGGGCGCTATTGGTATTCGTGCTGCGATCGAAGCGTTCCCTGCGCTTCCTCAATTTGCAGTATTTGATACGGCTTTCCACCAAACAATGCCTGAAAAAGCGTTCACAGGCGCTATCGCGAGTGAATTGTATTCTGAATATGGTATCCGTCGTTACGGCTTCCATGGGACTAGCCATTACTTCGTTAGC
Organism: Vibrio sp. GJ43-1; assembly: GCF_055808835.1. NCBI lineage: Bacteria > Pseudomonadati > Pseudomonadota > Gammaproteobacteria > Vibrionales > Vibrionaceae > Vibrio > Vibrio sp. GJ43-1. The sequence continues at coordinate 1,257,734 of NZ_CM147885.1, forward strand.
CGCGAAGCGGCGAAGATGCTGAACAAGCCAGTAGAAGAATCAAGCTTTATCTCTGTTCACCTTGGCAATGGCGCATCTGTATGTGCCATTAGCAACGGTAACAGCGTGGATACCTCTATGGGCTTTACCCCACTATCGGGTTTGATGATGGGCACTCGCTGTGGTGACCTAGACCCTGGCATTATCGAATTCCTAATGAAAAAAGGCTGGAGCCAAGAGAAGGTGTTTGAGACGCTTAATAAGAAGTCTGGTTTCTTAGGGGTGTCTGGTATTACTTCTGACGCTCGTGGCGTGCTAGAAGCGATGGAGGACGGTCATGAGGGTGCTAAGCTAGCATTTGAAGTCTTTACATACCGTGTGGCGAAATACATTGGCTCTTACCTGATTCCTCTAGACCACTTAGATGCAGTTATCTTCACGGGCGGCATTGGTGAAAACTCGCTTCCTATCCGTCGTGAGATCATGCGTAACCTTAAGCTACTAGGTTTTGTTGAAGATGAAAAAGGCAACGAAGCTGCTCGTTTTGGCGCGGCAGGCATCATTGGTAAATCAGAATTGCTAGGCGCAGTGGCTTTAGTTGTGCCAACTAATGAAGAATTCGTAATTGCTCAGCAGTCGGTAGAATTACTGTAAATTAAGCGATAACAAAGACGATGTGAAAGCGAGCCCAAGTGGCTCGCTTTTTTGATTCTAAATGCCTATAACATCAGAGGATAGGAGGGTCTCATTTTGTTTACATGCATGGCCCACCATTACTTGAGTAGTCGAACTCTAAGGGAATCTCACAATGATTATAAGTATTCGTCACTTAGTTGAAAAAGCGAACCACATCGTTCGCTTTTTGTCTTGGTGATATGATTCTAGCCCCGTCCTCACGGTACTCTGAATGTGAATTATTCGACGTTCGCCATTTCAAGTAATTTAGCTGCAACAAACAGATCTTGAACTGCGATACCTGAACTATCAAAAATAGTAATATCGTCGGTATTTGCACTCCCAACAGCGACACTGGTAATGACTTTTCCAATTTCTGTAATAGAAGCATTGGTCGTATGCTGGAACTCGCCAATAACAACAGATTGAGACTCGTAGTCACAAAATAGTCTTGCACGCGGGTAGAGTTCCGTTGGTAGCTCTTGCTTGCCAACTTTATCTGCGCCCATCGCAGAGATATGGGTGCCAGGCTTAACCCAGTCGGCTTGGAATAATGGCGCGGTCGCTGTCGTAGCGGTAACAATAATATCGGCTTGCTCACAACCATATTGAGCAGTGCCCACTTCGGCAGGAATGCCTTTTTTGATGAGCTTTTCAACAAATATGTCGGTATTACTTTTGTTTCTGCCAACCACAATGACCCGAGATATTGGTCTAATGGCGACAATGGCAGATACTTCATACTGAGCTTGATGGCCTGTTCCAAACACAGTTAATACTGATGCATCTTTTCTAGCTAAGTAATCGACGGCAACTGCATCCGCAGCAGCAGTCCGGTAGGCATTGACTTGACTCGCAGCGACCGCTGCAACTAACTCACCCGTTTCTGGGCTTAATAAAAAAACGGTCGTACCATGGCAAGGTATGCCATGCTGATGGTTATCTGGCCAGTAGCTTCCGGTTTTCCAACCAACCAAATTTTCAGTACAAGCAGACTTGAGTGAAAACATGGAGTCGACTTGTGGACCCTGTGCATTGATGACGGGAAATAACTGCGTCTCACTGCTTGTTGCGGCGACGAGTGCTTCCTTTACTGCAACATAGGCGAGCTCGTGAGAAATTAATTGTGCTGTTTGTGTTTCGCTTAAATAAATCATGTTACCACCCTTGAACTCTGGTCCATACATCGTAGGTATTCGTCTGTATATCAAACACGTGATAGTGCTGGTGCATTGAAGCGGTTGCGCAAGCATGGTTAGGTAGGACATGTAAGCGGCAACCAATCGGGAAATTATCAAAATTAATGTTGCTGCCGTCCACGGCTTCAATAATACCGTGCTCTTGGTTTACGGTAGTGACTTGCAGGTTGTCGAGTACCTTACCTGCGCTATCTGTTAATAGACCATACCCGCAATCTTTTGGTTGACTGGCGGTTCCCCGATCAGAAGAGAGCGCCATCCATCCCGCATCAATAAAAAGGCTGCCTCTTTCCTTATTATGACCGATCACTGTGGTGACAACACTCGCGGCAATATCATGGGTCGTGCACACCCCAATTCCTGTCATGACGAGATCAAAAAAACCATAGACTCCGGCTCTCACTTCGGTGATGCCATCTAAATTTTGGTAGCTGTGTGCGGTAGGCGTCGAGCCAATACTGACAATGTTGCAGATAATATCGGTGGCGCGAAGGTGACGGGCTGCGTTGACTGCCGCGTCGACTTCGTTTTGGGCTGCTGCGCGTAATGATGCTTGATCAAAGCATTGATATGACTCTCCGGCATGAGTGAGTATGCCCTGAAAGCAGGCTGCACCACGGTCCAACAATTGAGCAATTTTGACCAATGTAGGATCGTCAGGTGTGATACCACCTCGATGTCCATCACAGTCTATTTCTATTAGTGCCGAGATAGCACAATGGTTGTTTATGCTGAATTCATTCAGGAGGTTAGCCTGTTCGACACTGTCTAGTATGACTTTGATCTCGATGCCTTTGGATAAGAGGTTAGCGACACGCGGTAACTTAGACGCAGCAATACCAACCGCATAAATGATATCGCGATAGCCTGCGCTTGCCAGTGCTTCCGCTTCTTTCATGGTAGAGACGGTAATAGGAGAATCTTTTTTAGGCAGTAGATATGGTGCTGATTCAAGGGCTCGGAGGGTTTTAAAGTGTGGTCGCAACTCACACTTGAGTCCCTCTATTTCAGTGCGCAATCTTGTTAAGTTATTAAGAAATATTGGTTTATTGACGAATAAGAATGGTGTATCCAACTTATAGTAGTGAATCTTTAAATCTGAATTTTGAAGCATAGTGGCATGACCTAATGTATCAGACGCTAAATTAGATTGATGTATCTCAAAGACACCAAATCTATTGATGAGTAAACAGTATCTAAAAACCATGTTTTGTTTTACATTAATATTTACTAACTCATAGATTAGGTTTGAGCCAAATGATCACGACGGAAGACCTTAAATTCATTGCCACAATTGCTAATCATAGAACGTTAGCCGATGCGGCCAGAGCTTTAAATATCACGCCGCCTTCTGTCACTCTTAGGCTCCAGCACATAGAGCGAAAATTATCGATTCAGCTTATCCAGCGGCCATCACGAGTCGTGAGCCTAACAGAAGAAGGGCAGATCTTGTTGGAGAGAGGGCTTTCTATTCTTAGAGAGTTGGATGAGTTACAAGAACAGCTTGATGAGAGAAAAGAACTGGTGTGTGGCAAGCTGAGAGTCTTGGCTCCGCTTGGTTTTGGTAATGATTATGTTGCTCCGATGCTGGGGGAATATAAACGGAAACACCCGCAACTCGATATCGAGTTGGAGCTGTCCGACAATCCTATTTGGTCGAGTCACCATAAGTGGGACATTATTATTTATATCGGCGCGTTAAATGACTCATCATTAAAAATGATCACTCTGGCGACGAATCAGCGCTTCATTTGCGCATCGCCAACTTACATTCAAGCAATGGGGTGCCCTGAAACCCCTCAAGCGTTAGTTAACCATCAGTGTATTGCGCTAAGAGAGAATAATGAGGACGTCACATTGTGGCCGTTTACCCATGTTGAAGATGGGAAACATGAAGTAATCAGAATCAATCCGGCGCTGGCAAGTAACGAAGGTCGAGTTATTAAGGATTGGGCTATGGCGGGCTTAGGCGTCATCATGCGATCGGAATGGGACGTTCAACCTCAAATTAATAGTGGTGAGCTGGTGCGCCTGTTACCGGATTATTCTTTACCTAACGCCAATATCGTCGCCCTGTTAAGCAGCCCAGAGAAAGAACGTTCCGCTCGTATCTCTGGGTTTATCTCGTTATTAAAGCAGCGATTAGCGCCTGTGCCTTGGAAGTAACGGAGTATAAGCGAGGGGGTTATAGTCAGGGCTTGGTTTAGTCGATTGTCACTCGTCCACTATCGAGCGCAGTGACAAATCAATTAGTCAAATTTACCTCACGTTTATCAAAATTAACTTTGGAGCCGTATGCCATAACATGGAAGTACAGTCGCTCGACTTTTGCTGCATCGACATAATGCCAATTGTCATTTAATTGGTAGCTAAACTCCGCATTATTCTTCCCATGATTCCAAGAGTCATTTAAAATCACTCTTAGCTTTGTATTTGGTGGAATATATTCACCAACAGGTGGTATGCCCATAACGAATGGATAGCCTGTAAGATTAATCATAAAGCCCCGTGGTCCATCGATCCAGTACGGGCGAAAGTCACCAACAATATTCGAATTAACTAATGTGTTTCCTTTATCGTCAATCACTTTCCCAATGCCAGAAATTGTATTGCTATCAGCTAGATCCCAGCTCAAATTAATAATAAATGAAACACCATCGTGTATATTAGTAAGTTTGTAACCTAAGCAATGGCTATTTGGTTATCCATAATATGTTTTCCTTAATGCGAAAATCAGATTTTTGACGATGTAAATACCTGATCAAACTATCCATCTACCTTGTATCTCACTCCACAAGATAGAGGGATAGTTGACTTTGTTAGGCGTTAGCTAGAGCTGCTTCCCCTTGAGAAACTGTTACTTCGTAACGAGTAGTCTGAACGGGTGCCTTTTCCCACGGTCGCATATATGCGAACTCTAAGTACTCGTTTGTACAGGCTTCTTTGGCTAAAAAAGTGAAGGTTCGCTTACCGGGAGCACCGACTATACCAGGTGCGTGTAGGTCAGTTGTATATACCGCGGATGACAACCAAAGCGCATCAGGTTTTGACTTAAGGTACCAGTCATAGCCAGTAGTGATATTTCCATGAAGTGTCACTTCAACTACTTCGCCAACTTGTTTTACCATGCAGTCACTGACAATATTTGCATTCGACATTTTATTCCCTTATTTTAAATTGTTTGAAATTCCGTTGTGATTTCAGTATTTAAATTAGTGTAAAAATGTAGCTTAAGATATTACACAGTTATTACGCGAGGGATGGAAAGTATAGTGTTGAGCTAAAGCTCTATGTTTACTGGCTTTTCATTACAAAACTCTTACAAAGAGTAGATGGTCGTAGTAATTATAATCCTTTAGTCTTTCTGCTCCGTTCAAGGCAAAAAATAATAATTATGATTATATTTACTATAGATTCTTGTAATGAGATCTTTCATCTACATACGTCATTGAAAAATCGTTGTCAGACAGTGATGTTTTTTAATGATGGCTCTAAGCTTCATCAGTTAAAAAAATTGAAGTAAAAAAAGACGTTTTCGATGTGTCAGGGATGTACCACGAGGTTATTACTGGCTGTAAGTTTGTGTTTGATAGCCGAGCTGATATGTCAGTAAAAATTGTAGAGGGTGAGTTACAATTTGAAGAGAAAGATCTGAAGGATTACTCAGTGAAAGACGACGGCATGAGCTTGTCCGTGGCTCAATCTCACTTCTAGTTATTGCATTAGTGCGTTATATAAGTGCATTGCATAGCTGCATTGTATTAATCGATGGCGGCGGTTAGTTTTTGTAAGCTAAACATAATATTAGCTGAACTAGACTGAAAGGGGGATCCCTTTCGGTCTCTATCACTATGGCTGTATACTAAATTTCATAATTGGCTTTAATACCAATATCAAAATGCAGCGGCATTCGCCATTTTTGCACTGCCAGATACATCATGATTAACCCAGTGATAGAAGAGCAAACGAGTACGCCTTGCCAGTATTGCAGCAAAATGAAAAGGGTGTTCATTGCGAGAAATAGCGGCACCAATTTTAGACCGTAAACCTTAAAACAGAATGACTCTTTTAGGGCGATACCGGAAAAAGTAACAAAGAAAAAACCAAGCGCGAGCCAGTATAGGTTTTGTTGCGCGGAATATAGCATGATCAATAAACCCAGCCACGTCGACCAAACGATAATCGCTCGGACGTGTTTGCTGTAAACATGCAAGTTCGCAGCGGTGAACACGCTCGCAAGACAAAATACCAATATCACCACTTGTGATGCATTGTCAGGCAGTGTGATCAATTTAAGCTGATGTGACGCAATAAAGGCGCAGCCAAATAAGGCAACAGAAAATAGAGAGATGCCGAACCGATAAAAACAGACGCTCACTTTGTCGAGCTTATCCAATTCTTCACGATGCTCAGGGTTTGCCATAAGTTAATCCATTTGGTTAGTGAATGTTGTGCCAACTGCTGATTCATGTGGCGATGCCAACACTGTTATCATAAAGAATTCAATATAGTTATCATAAAGAATAATGGCAGGTTTACTTGATTAGCTTGCCTGAGATAAGGAAAATAACCTAATAAATCTGCTATTTATAGCCAAACCGTGAAGGAGAGTCGTTTGAATAACAAAGTACGCTGGGGCATTGCAGGTCTGGGTAATATTGCTCATCGATTTGTTAAGGACTTAACGGGGTCGGTGGAAAACACAGAACTCTACGCCGTCGCGGCGAGAGATCTAAGTAGAGCACAACAGTTTTCAGAACAATATGGCTGTAATACGAGCTATGGGTCGTACGCGGATCTAGCGGCAGACAGCCAAGTCGATGCCATTTATATCGCTACCATTCACCCATTTCATAAAGAATTGATTGAGCTTTTTTTAAACAACGGTAAACATGTGCTCGTTGAAAAGCCCGCATTGACCAATCTTGCCGATTGGGACGCGATGGCAGCATTGGCTGAAGGTAAGGGTTTACTGTTAGCTGAAGCCATGAAGAGCGTGACGTTTCCCGCTTACCGTGAGATGAAGCAATTTATTCGACAGCAAAATGTTGCCATTACTTCCGTGGAGGCGTCATTTGGTAATTGGCATGAATTTGATAGTACATGGCATTTATTTAACCCTACATTGTGTGGCGGTGCGACGTTAGATGTTGGCGTTTATGGCCTGTGGTTGTATGCGGATCTATGCCAACTGGCTGGAGTATCGGTGACTGAACCACAGGTTGAATTTGCGCAAGATAATCCTCAAAGTGAAGTGGATGAAAACGCTACGTTTACTTTTTCAGGTGCGCTGGAAGGTAAAATAGGCGCTTCCATTACTCGAGATCTCGCTCGAGAAGCCATTATCCGTGGTCCAGAGCTAGAAATTATTATTCATGGTAAGTGGTGGAACCCGACGACGATAGACATAACTTATCAAGGTCAGTTCAAGCAGATTTCAATGCCAGTTAAGGGTGGGGGATTTGCTGATGAAATTGAGCATATATCAGCGTTAGTGCTAAGCAATGAGACTCGATCTGAGTTACTTAATCACACAACCAGTCGTCGTGTGGTCAATATTATGGAGAAAGCGCTGCGTGAAGGTGGTTATGCTGAGCTACTTAACAGCAAGTCGTAAGAGATTGGTGTTAAATAGGACTGATCGAGAAGCGTAATACTGAAAAAGCCTAGTGACGACACCTTTCTTGTTAAAGGCATGATGTCGATACTAGGCTTAACGTTCACCGATTAAGGTTAATTAATCTATTCAGCGTCAGTGTCGTTGGTGAACGACGCTTCAATTCGCTTAAGTTCTTCTTTTTCTTTGAGTTGCTTTTCTTCTTGATTAGCAAGCTTTCTACGGTTGAGTTCTTTTCTCTCAGACTTACTTAAAAACTTCACGGCTTTTTTTGTCGTCAGCGCATAGGCGATAACGTCTTCGCCTTTTTCTCTGCGTTCTGCCACACGTTGTGAAAAGCGCTCATCATCACGAGCTTTTCTTTGCTCTGCTGTTAATTTACTCATTGGTGGATCCTCATTTAGTTAATTCATAGCAGGTTGCTACCATGATCAGTCAAACAAATGAGATCAGTTGCACATTCATAAAGCTGATGGGCGTATGTTATCACAGAACACGCTGGAAGCCCTATTCTATATGGGCTGTGCAGCCAATCACCTATTAATAAATTTGTGCTTTACCGTGAAGGTCTAACAAGCTATCTAGGTGGCAAATGACCAAAAATGTGTTTCTCAGATAAACCTTACATGATCAATGGTCAGTAAATCTCATGCCTTCTTCGAAAGATGATTTTTAACTACTTGTTTTTATTTACTTTAATAGACTCTTAGATGCTGTCGCTTGGGTTTATAAGCCATTGAGGCAATATCTTGTTAGGGAAAGAAGTAAAGTCGTATACGATGCGCCACCAAAAAATTATGTCTACCACGACTAGGCCACCATGTCTGCTAACGCCCTTTATACTGACCTTTCCCATTACTACGATCTTATGTGTGCTGATATTGACTATCAATCTCAGAGTCATTGCGTTCAAAGGTTGCACCAAATATTTGGCAATTCGGGTAAATCACATCTCGATCTGGCTTGTGGGACGGGGCCTCACGTTCGTCATTTTATTGATTTTGGCTACCAAAGTAGTGGGTTAGATATCAACCAACCTATGCTTGATATTGCGGCACAACGATGCCCTGAGGCGCGATTTACTGTGCAAAACATGAGTGACTTTGACGCGGCGCAGCCTTTAGATTTGATTACTTGCTTCTTATATTCGATTCACTACTGTGATGGACTGCAAAAGCTTCAAGATTGCATTTCTAGTGTGTTCAAAGCACTCAATAGCGGTGGTGTGTTCTGCTTTAATGTTGTTGATCGGCTTAAAATAGACAATCGCTCATTTGTGAAGCACGCTACTCAGCATCAAGGTGAGACGTTCAGTTTTCGTTCTGGCTGGCATTACGCTGGCGAAGGTGAAAAGCAGCTACTTAAGCTTAATATTGAAAAGACAGACGGTCAAAAAACACAAGTTTGGCAAGATGAGCATCCTATGGTCGCGTTCACCATTGAAGAAATATCGGCCATGCTTAAACCTTGGTTTGAGGTACACATTTTTGAGCACGATTACGATAAAATATTACCTTGGGATCAACGCTCAGGTAATGCAATCATCGTTTGTGTAAAAGCGTAATTTAATCACTTAAAAAGCGAGTAATTTAATCACTTAATAGCGAATAGTTAAATCGCAGAATGGGCTATTCGCATGGATATTTTTTATCGCTGGCCAGCTAAACTCAAGGTCAAGTCTTGTGCCGATATTTCGGCACACCCCAGGGTATTTTGACCACACCATAATGGTGAAAAGTCGCTAGATGCTTTGTACTCAGATTTTAAGCGTAATTGCCCCATTTCTATCGACGCATAAGGAAAGTCAGGGACAGTCTTGTTGATGTAGCACAGTTCTTTCATGACTCGGTTGATAATCCCTCTTGCCGGACGACCAGTAAAGAGATTGGTGATTGCCGTATTTGGTTGTATCGAGTTTGTTTTTATCGCTTCCCGATGGAGCTGGGACGTGTTGGTTTCTGAGCATAATAAATAGGCAGTACCCACTTGTACGGCTGTGGCGCCTAGTAAAAGGGCGGCTTCGACGCCTAAATTATCGCCAATGCCTCCTGCGGCGATGACAGGGATATTTACCTGCGCAACCACTTGCGGAAGCAGTGCCATAAGCCCCATTTGGCTAGAAAGATCTTGAGATAAGAACATCCCTCTGTGTCCACCAGCCTCTACACCTTGCACAATAATCGCATCTGCACCGTTAGACTCCAACCATATTGCTTCTTGAACCGTGGTTGCGGTTGATAGGATCTTGCTTCCCCAGCTTTTAATTCGGCTAACGAGCTCCGGGCTAGGGAGACCAAAATGAAAGCTGATTACCGTAGGCGAAAAGGGCTCGATAGCATCGGCGATATTGTGATCAAAGGGCGTTCTACTGGCACTTGTCGGTAGAGTACTCTTATCAATGTCTAATTCATCAAAGAACGGCGTTAACAGTTGCTGCCATTTAGTATGCTTGGCGACGTTATAACTCGGCATGTCATGGCAAAAGAAGTTGAGATTATAGGGACGTGTCGTCTTAGCTTTGATGGATCGAATCTCATTGACCATTGTGTCGATATCTAACATGCCACATGGCAGTGAACCAAGTCCTCCTGCCTGACTAACCGCAACGCAAAGGCGGTGATCTTGCACGCCTGCCATTGGGGCTTGAATAATGGGTAAATCGGTTCCTATTAGCGCCTTAACGTGGTCTATTTTCTCGGTCTTTTGATACATCGCCATCTTCCTTTTGTTGAGTGTTTTCTACTAAACACCCATATGTACATCCGTTGTGCTGCTCTGTGTAAGCGGAAAATAATAGTCTACGGCATGGCGGTTTACTCTGTATTTAGACTTAAGTTGTGAGGTAAGAACAAATAGTCTTCTGAGGTACCGAGAAAAATCGTTGGTCATGGCGTATGGTTACTACTAGGGACTAAAAATAAGTATTCTACGTGATTGATGTTTACAACGGATTCAAGGCGGAGTGTTGTGTGGGCAACAGTAAAAGTACGGTATTTCTAGTGGGTGGGTTTTAGTAGGATGTGCCGCCATAGTGTTGACCGCACGAATAATAATAAAAATGAGGCTTTAAAGCATGCAGACAAGTTTACGGTGGTTAGGTTCTTTGTCATCTCTTGTGTTACTTGGGTGTAGCAGCGCTATTCCTCCCAATGAGCGACAAATGGTGCGTGATGAGATAGATGCAACTTCCGCTGAAATTGTTGGAAAACTGAGTGATGAGTACAGTGAAATACCGACGTTAGTCGATGAAGCGTACGGTTATGCTGCAATCAGCATGGCGGGAGTCAAAGTGCCTGTTATAGGTGGGGGCACCGGAATTGGGGCGATCTACAATAACCAAGATGGTAGCGTGACCTATATAGATGTTGATCGTTACGATGTTGGGTAGGCTTAGCATTGGGCAACAATGAGGCTTTGCTTATCTTTGACGATGAACAATCGTTGGAGTCCTATCAGTAGCGTTGTGTGGCGATTTTCAATTGGGGCGGATGTGAGTTTGGGAGAAAGTAGTTCGCATGCCAGTACTACTTTAGCGGGTGATGATGATGTTCCAATATACTTAATTACGAGCTCTGGTGCATCAGCCGTTGGTAGCGTCAGGGTAGTGTCGAGCTCAGTGAACTATGACTTAACGGAAACTGGAGTTGGGGACATTGGTATCGCGAATAAAGACTTGAACACCGAGGTTCCACCGAAAGGTGCAAAAAAATGGGATAGAGCACTGCCGTTTTTTGCTCAGGAAGTGATTGATAAAGGGTATTCACTGCCTAAGCCTTATGGTATTAGCATTATCTATACCGATACTTTTCAGTATATGGACATAACAGACCTTAATGTAGGGATAAATGGCTCTCAGAAGTACCCGATAGAGTTTGTTTCCTTTGATAACAATAGCAACAATACGCAGTCACCTCAGCTCAAACTTGATGCTTGGGTATTTCCCTTTATGAATGTGTTTGGCGCAGTGGGGAAAATCACTGGCACGGCTGATATAGGGATTAAATTCAGTGGTAATGATCTCATCAACCAAATGGGAGCAGACTGCAGTTTACCGCCCCTCCAACGACCAATAGTGTGTTTATTGAAAGATGAGGAAGCAGAGTTTGTCGCGCCAGCTCAGCTTGACGGAAATAACTATACGTTAGGTACCATCTTAGCGACAGGATGGAATGATTATTTTGTTACCCTGCCAATTTCATTTACTTATGCTGACATGCGAAAAAATGATGCAGAAGGGCTGATTCTCAATGTTTCGCCTCGAGTGGGTAAAGTGATCCCTACTGTGGGCTCACAATCAGTGGCGTTATATCTCGGCGCGACCTATCTTGATAGCACGCTAACTCTGACAGGGACTTACACCTACAGTGGGGTTGGTATTGACTATAAGGTAAAACAAAGCAATACCGATAAATGGGCGGGACTCGTTGGTGCGAACTACAACTTTAATCGTGATTGGTCATTGATGATGGAATACGGTTGGAAAAGTGATAGGAAACGCCAATTCATCTCCGCATTAAATCGACGTTTTTAATATATCGGGTTGAGAGCGTTGAATTAGGATAAATCGAAAGGGTTGGCAGAGGAGGAGGTGCTGATGACGGTTTATCAGTTCTAGTTAGGGAACACGAGCAAACCGATAGTGAGATAGAAGTCGTGGTGATTATTGGCCAAGCATTAGCTTTTCTAATAAGCGAACATGAATATAATTAGTAAGTTAATTACCAAATAATATTTGACCTGCGTCACGATTAGAGTAAAATTTGTCCTGTTCTTGAAATCAAATTACAAAACGGTACATAAAATGAACTCAGCACTACTATCAACACTCGACAATTCAGCAGAAAAAACAGAAGTAGCCCAAACTGCAACTAAACAAACGTCAACGCTTGTAGAAATCGTATCTCTAGCGACGATGTTTTTAGCAACGTCAGCAGTGGTTCTATTACTTAGCCTTACTTGGGTGATGTAATACTTCGTTTTCAGGGACATGAAACCGAGCGATACTCTTAGCATTATCATGAGTATCGCGTAAGTTCCCTGCTTGGTTACCTCTACCCCGTTAGTGGTCTTACCGCGAGTACGCGGGCACCTTTTTACTGTAACGCTATTTATTCTAACGCTATTTACTCCAAGGTTTTACCCTCATCCGCGAGTGGTATGACTGATAGAGCGTCTACAATAAACGTCTCACTAACACGTAAGCCATAATACGTTACGGTCTGACGACAACAAATTTCCCCTGACCTGTCGATAAAAACCAATCTCCTCTTGAGACAAAGTACTGTTGACCTCGTTTATTGACCGCCGTTGCACCTTCTGGCAATTTTCTGATCACTTGACCTAAGCGATAGCGTCTTTTCGGTGGCTTCTCGACCACGACATAATGGTCATCATTCTCTTTATAGTATTGACCGTTAATTAAGGCATAAGACACGCCAGCAATGGCAAGAAATATCGCTGAATCCGGCAGGCGGTGGCGGTCGTAGTGATGGACAACGTGCACCTCTTTTTTATGATGGCGATGGTGTTTATGTTTTTTCCAAGGGTCAGCCAAGCTACTGCAAGAAAGGATAAGTAAAGTCATGCCGATTATATAGCGGGTGTTGTTCTTCATAAATCTCGCACCTAATAATAGTCAGCCGCTATTTTTGTCTATGTTGAGTAAACGAAAGTGAAGACGATGTCAGCAGATGGTAGGGTTTGTATTGGGTGTCAATCCATCTGGTCGTAATCATCAATTGTGGTGATGTCACCGCGTGTCCATCTCCTCATGGTCCTTTCTTACCAGAGTGTGATATTGAATCCGGTAACTTACTCACTTAAACACGTGGAACCTATTACACTTAGTGGCTTAATCAGTTGAGTTAGCCGCTAATGGTTTAATTCATAGTTGGCAAATCAGCGACGTCTCCTTTTTGAAGGTTAAGTAAGGGCTCTAATGAAAAAGAAAATCTTAGTAACAGGCGCAACGAGCGGTATTGGCTACGCATTGGCGTTGGAGCTGTGTGAAAAAGGGCATGATGTTGTCGCGACAGGGCGAAATGCGCAAAAACTGTATGAATTGAGTTCGGTAACGGGTTGCCATACCATTGCCGCCGACCTCAGTATTGTCGATGACGTGTTGAGTATGTTTGAGTCTACTTGTTCTCATTTAGGCGGCTTAGATGTATTAATCAATAACGCGGGCATGATCTCCCGTAAATGCTCGATTGAAGATTTCACTTTAGAAGAATACGAAGCGCAGTACGCCATTAATCTTCGTGCGCCTTCTTTGTTGTGTCGTGAAGCCCTTAAAGTCATGAAGCCACAGCAACAAGGACAAATTATCAATGTCATCAGTACTGTGGCTAAGCGCGCGAATGCGACCATGAGTATTTATACGGCAATGAAGCAAGGCCTTGCAGGCTTCAGTGCTATCTTAATGAAAGAGGCACAGCCTCATGGCATTAAAGTCACATCGCTATTTCCCGGTGGAACGGATACTAACTTTCGTGAAGCTGAGCGTCCGGAATACATGAACCCAACCAGTGTGGCTAAAACCATTGCGCACCTGCTAGAACTCCCTGCGGATATTGTCATGCATGAAATGACATTCCGCCCACCAGTTGAACTTGAGTAGTGATGGTAACCTCTCCGTGTCAACATTTAGCGCTTAAACGAAAACGGTGGAGTGTTCGGTCTCTGAGGGCTTAGATACTCCAGCGTCGGCATCCCAAGGTAGTGCAGGAAGAAGAATATCTTGCATATCGCACAGATATTGAGCAACGAGCTCGGAACAATCAGCATGGTTATCTTGCGTAAAGGTAACCATGATATTTTCCATGATATGAATAGGGATCAATTGTACGCAGTGTGTTGGGTAATACATCAAATAGAGCCGGATATAACGGCGCAGATTTGTCATCACCGAGCCAAAAAACACATCCACTACTGCGGCGACTCGCTGATTTCTAAGCAGTGACAACAAAGCAACTAAATGGTCTTCAATAATAATCACGTTCAAATTATGACGTTCATTTTTATTTAGCTCGTTACGTAATTGCATGCAATGAAAAATAACCTCGGCGTGTTGCGTTGTTAGCCTATCAATAGAGGACCTCTCTTTTTCTTGAAAGGCAACACTATTACCAAAGTCTCTAAAGTGGGAAATTAAAAACTGTATTAAAGAACGTAATTCAAGCGCCGTAAGCGGGGTGACATACGCACCAATATTTGGCTGGTAATCTATAAATCCTAGCGATGCAAGCTCTTGTGTGGCTTCGCGAATAGGCGATAGTCCAAGACCATATCGGTTGGACAACTCTTGGATGACAAGCCTTTCATTAGGCGCAATCGATTGATTGAGGATATCTCGTGTTAAATATGCCATTGCTTTGTGTTTACTGGTTTTCACGGAACGTGACCTGTATTGTGGGTTTCGGATTATTGTCCATAATTTATAAAACGATAAACACCGTAAAATTACGGTATTTTTTAATTGTATTTATTTGAATCAGTAATTTTACGCTATGAAGTGACAGTAAATAGTTCAAACTCACTGACTCGTTAACAACTCTTAGTTTTTATAAGTTGTAGTTTTTACAAGTTTTAGTTTTTATAATTTTAGTTATTGAAAACTTTAGTTATTGAAAACTTTGCTTATTACAAGGTTTGGTTATTACAAAGTTTAGTTACAGTCAATTCTTGATTGTTAACAAGTGTTGATTATTAACAAGTATTGATTGTGAACAAGCGTTGATAACTAATAATTATCCAAACTCCACTAATTAACAAGTTAGAGAAAACCGCTCATGAATAAGCTTATTGTTTCTGCTGCTATTATCATCGTATCACCCTTTGCTATTGCCCAAACGACGGGGGGCGATATTGTTGATCCCAACTCCAAGCTGATTTTTACTTATAACAATGTGACCGAAGAGGTGGCTCGACAAGAGCTTGCCCATTGCCAAACGTTAGCGAACCATACGCAAGAAGAGGTGACGAGCAATCAAGGCTCTGCTGTTCGCGGTTTACTTAAAGGGGCAGCGGCTGGTGCGGCTGTTGGGGCCATTTCGGGCGGTAGTGGTTCCGATACCGCAAAAGTAGGGGCTGCGGGTGGTTTGGTTGTGGGTCGTATGCATGGTAATGCGAATCAAGCCGCGCAGCAAAGTAACAATCTGAATAACTATAAAACGGTCATGCGTAATTGCATGGTAGAAAGGCAGTATGTAGCACTAAATTAAGCACAGAAGTCGAAGACGTACGACGTGTATGGGTTGCCAAAGGGACATGGCAACGTCCAAGATCAGCGTAGCTTGATAGCAAACCTTGAACGTTAGCGATTGAGCGACGGTGTGTCGCTACGTTAATTACTCAGTTACATGGCGTTTAGATAAGATTTATAAGAGTGTAAACGTACCGTCGCAGCTCCAATCACATCAATAAAGCCAAAGAAAGCGTGTGGTTTGGTTGCAGCAATCCACGCCGAACCCGTTGCACCAATAGGAATCACTTTGCCTTCAGGTTCAATGATCTCTAGAACCACTGTTCGACCATGGGTACTGGTGTTTGCGCCTACGTGTTGACGCACACTTTGTGGCCCCTGAATCGGTGAGATGGATGACTCGCCTGTTCCTGCGGTAAAGCTGTGTACGCGAGCACGGAACACTTCCCCTGGGTAAGCATCAACATAGAATTCAGCGAATTGTCCTTTTTTGACGTATCGAAAAGTCTGGTCAGGAATGCGCATCTCTAGAAACTTACGGGATGTATCGTAGATATGCATATTACCTACACGGCTACCATCGGCGACGTTAACTACCGCGACTTGTCCATCAAATGGTGCGCGTACAGTCTTACGTTCTTGTTCAAATTCAACACGATCATAATCAGCATGCAACGACGCGAGGGAAGATTCTGAAATTCTGAGTTGTGACCTATAGTTTTCGACATCACGCTCTTTAAATATCTCTGGTGAGGTTTTCGCTCTACGCAGATCTCGTTTCATTTGAGCAATAGATTCTTCTTGTTTCACTATCGAAGCTTTAATTTTTTCTAATTCAGCATAGGAAGTCGTATCGATTAAGGTGTAGATGACATCGCCTTTCTTGACGACCTGATTGTGGTCGACGTGAATTTCATTGATTTGCTCCCGCAGTAGAGGGGATAAAACAGAATGTGGCGCCTTGATGGTAGACGAGTAGGTTAAATCCACTGGCGCCCAAAGGCGAGAAAGCACACCTAAGATCACCAGAATGAATACGCCTCCAGAAATAATCCAGAACGCATTTCTTAGAGTCCATTGAATGGCCCCTGTTGAGACCAAAATCCACATGATCAAAATATAAGGGATCATTACTTCTTTCATGATTGCACCTCATGTTTTGTATCGGAAAGATCAAGGTTTGATGCTCGGCTGTTTTTAATCACGCGGCTGATGGATGCGCCAATGTGCTCCCAGTTAGCGAAGGCGATAATGATCGCCAGAACCCACCAGGCTTTATGTACAAACAGGCCGCAAAGCGACAGCGCGAAAACGAGCTGAATATGAGAGCTTTTGCGCTCATGTGCTTTATGCACGGCAACTTCATGGACGCGCCAAAGTAGGTAAACAACGAAAACGGCGAGGGCAATGGTGACGGAAAATAGGTAACCACTAAAGTACTCTGAATTGAAAATCATCATCATGGCGTCGTTTGGAGTGTTGGTAAAGGTGGTCATATCAACGTTCTTGGAATTGATCGTCCCCATTGGTGCTAACAAGTAAGCACCTAAAAACATGGTTAACATAAAGACTGAAAATTTCATCAGCACCTTAATAATCACCATGATGATACGCATTATATTTTTTATCGCGTTCATACTATTTCTCATTGTTGTTGGTAGGGTTTTGTTGTGAAGAACCACTGCGAGGGTTCTTTTTCACTATGGTTCTCGCTAAAAAGCCGCTAATACAATTAGCGGCTTAGGATTAAGGTCAACGAAATAACATAGGGCTATTTCATTACTTGTTGGCTAGCTTGCTCAAGTTGCTTTAGCTTGCCTTGAAGCATGTAAGTATTCTGGTTGAAGTTACCAGGGTTAAGTACTTGGCTTTGTTGCATTGGGTATTCAGGCAAGGTTGCAATGAACTCTTGAACTTTTCCGCCTACTGGTACAAACAACCACATGTTGTCCGCCATCCAGCGAAGGTACATGCCTGATTCGTGCGGTGCTTTTTCAAATGGGTCGGCACGTAAGTGAACGATTTGAGGCCAGTTTGTTTGGAAACGAACCGCATCTGTGATGTTACCTTCTAGTAACGCAAATGAGATTTTAAAGTCGTTCCAACGAACTGCGTTTAATTCAGCATTCGCAGAGAAGTACAGTAGCGAGTCACGAGGGCCTTTTTCTTCTTTTCCTTCAAAGTAAGGTAAGAAGTTATAGCCGTCTAAGTGCACGCGCCAGTTCTTATTGTTGTAGCTTGCCCCTTTGTCTGAAGCGAGTTTTTCAACGACGTTGTCATCACCAGCTGCGGCTAGAAGGGTTGGGATCCAGTCTTGGTGCGCCATGATGTCGTTAATTTTTGAACCCGGTTCAATCACACCAGGCCAACGAACAAGTTGCGGTACACGCATGCCGCCTTCAAATGTCGTGCCTTTTTCACCGTGGAACGGTGTCGCACCGCCATCTGGCCAAGAGACGGTTTCTGCGCCGTTATCGGTTGAATAGATAACAATGGTGTTATCCGCGATGCCTAGATCGTCAAGTTTATCCAGTAGGATACCAACGTGATCGTCGTGCTCTAACATGCCATCGGCGTAGATACTGATACCAGATTTACCTTGGTATTTTTCTTGTAGACGTGTCCAAACGTGCATACGTGTGGTGTTGTGCCAGATGAAGAATGGTTTGTCTGCCTTGACCGCTTTTTCCATGAACGCTAACGACTCTTCTAAGAATTCCTCGTCGGCATTTTCCATACGCTTACGCGTCATCGGACCTGTATCTTCAATCTTGCCATCGGCAGACGATTTAATGACGCCACGGGGGCCGTAGTTTTTGCGGAACTCAGCATCTTTCGGGTAATAGTATGTTTCTGGCTCTTCTTCCGCATTAAGGTGATAAAGGTTACCAAAGAATTCGTCGAAGCCGTGGTTGGTCGGTAAGTGTTTGTCTTGGTCGCCCATGTGGTTCTTACCAAATTGCGCGGTCATATAACCTTGCTCTTTCAGTAAGTCTGCAATGGTCGGTGCCCAATCAGGGATGCCGTGATCAGAGCCGGGCATACCGATGGTGAGGAGGCCGGTACGGAATGGTTCCTGACCCGTTAGAAATGCAGCTCGACCAGCAGTACAGGATTGCTGTCCATAATGGTCGGTGAACAATGCACCTTCGTTGGCAATGCGATCGATGTTTGGCGTTTGATATCCCATCAT
Source organism: Vibrio sp. GJ43-1 (assembly GCF_055808835.1). Taxonomy (NCBI): domain Bacteria; kingdom Pseudomonadati; phylum Pseudomonadota; class Gammaproteobacteria; order Vibrionales; family Vibrionaceae; genus Vibrio; species Vibrio sp. GJ43-1. The sequence goes on from NZ_CM147885.1 coordinate 1,276,600, forward strand.
GCCATTGTTGTAGGCACTGATGTTGTAGATACCAATATCATCACCCCAAATGGCAAGAATATTCGGTTGTTCAGCAGCGACTGCGGCACCAGAAGCAGCCAGTAAGCTGACTCCAACAGCAGCTTTGTTTAAACGGGTCGTCATAGGGACTCCAATTGTTATTTTGTGATTGGACGTTGGGACGTTATTTCTGTGAAACGTCCTACTGACAACTAAACTAATCCTATTACGCCTATGCGTCGCTTTATACTGACTATAACCAAAGGTTATGAGCTGCTTGAGTACTATCGAACCTAGACTACTATCTAATTATCTCTTATGACGATGTCACTAAGATGCCATCTCTGAGTGTTGGCACGCTACCTGGTGGTTTTAATCACTGGCTGATCGTCGTAATAACTGATAACCGTTTGATTTCTTGCGTGAGCCGTTTTTTCTGAACGTTCAATACACGCAAAGTACCTAACTTGATGAGATGACACATGAACCAAGCACAGCAAAAAATTAGCGAACTCATTACCCGTATTGAGCAAGATGTGGTGGGACAACAGCATGTTGTAAAAGCACTGGTGCTTGGATTACTCACCAACGGACACATTTTATTAGAAGGTTTACCGGGGACTGCGAAAACGCGTTCAGTTAAAGCACTGGCGAGTGCGCTTAATAGTCGATTTGGACGAATTCAGTTCACCCCAGATTTACTTCCATCCGATGTTACGGGTACGGAGGTATATCAAGAGCTAGAAGGCAAACCACAGCTTACGTTTCAGCAAGGTCCGATATTCAATGACATTGTATTGGCGGATGAAATCAATAGAGCCCCCGCTAAAGTGCAAGCTGCGTTACTAGAAGCAATGGCTGAATCCACGGTAACGGTTGGTGACCAAACACACGCATTGCCAGAATTGTTTATGGTTCTCGCCACTCAAAACCCAGTCGAACAAGAGGGAACGTATCCTTTGCCTGAAGCGCAAATGGATCGCTTCATCATGAAAGTGAACGTGGATTATCCAGAAGATGATGCCGAACTTGCCATTATTCGTTTAGTTCGAAGTGAGGAGAAGAAGGTTGATCGCCAAGCCGACCATGCGTCACCTTTACCGCCGATTGACCCTCAATTAATTCTTCAAGCACGCAGTGAATTGCCTACGATTGCGGTATCAGATTTGGTTGAAAAGTACATTGTGGCGCTTGTGATGGCGACACGTAAACCAGAACGTTATCCAGACAGTAAACTGAGCGAATGGATTGCCGTGGGGCAAGCCCGCGAGCATCCATCGCGTTAGATAAGTGTGCCCGTGCCAATGCGTGGTTAGAAGGGCGAGATTATGTCTTGCCAGATGATGTACGGGCAATGGCTTCCATGGTTTTGGGGCATCGCTTTAGTTTGTCTTATGATGCTTTAGCTGATGGTGTGAGTCACCAAGCTGTAGTGGACACGTTACTTGATAGCGTTGAAATCGGATAGAGGGTGTCATTAATATGATAAGCCCAACCACGCCTCCTAGTTCGGTAAGTCGCGACGCGCGAATTTATTGCGATTATGCGCAATTGGTTCGTTTGCAGTCTCAATCTCAATCTTTTCATTTACTCCCCAACCTTAAAGCGGGCAGTGCTTTGTCCGGGAGACATCAATCTCTGTTTAGAGGTCGCGGACTCAATTTTGAAGAACTGCGCCATTACCAACTTGGTGATGATATTAGAAACTTAGATTGGAAGGTGACGATGCGAACAGGCAAGCCGCATGTTCGCACCTATACCGAAGAGAAAGATCGAGATGTGGTGATTGTTGTTGATCAACGTAGTGCGATGTTTTTCTCCTCTGTGCAAGTGATGAAATCGGTCGTTGCGGCGGAAATTGCCGCATTGTGTGCTTGGCGGGTATTAAAAGACAGCGATAGAGTTGGCTTTTTGCTCGCTGATAGCCAGCGTTTGACATGGAGCAAGTCGAAACGAACCCAAAATGATCTGTTGGCACAATTAAAGCGCATTGCCCACGCCAACCAAGCGCTTGATGCCGCGAGTGTCGATGCCGCAGGGACGCAATTTGACGATATTGTTCAGTTACTACTGCGCTTAAAGCTTAAATCGACAACGCTGATATTGATCAGCGATTGGAGTGATGCGAGTACTCAAAACATTAGCCATTTACAACGCCTACAACAGCACAATGACGTATTAGCCATTATGGTGTCTGATCAGTTTGAGCAGCAATTGCCGACTCATGCGTCCACGCAAGGTTGGGTGATGGGTAATGGATCCCAACAAATTAGTATCCAGAATGAGGCGATGCTACAAGTCGTCAATCGTCAGCTACAAGACCGTATTGAGTCCAAGCGAGAGCAACTTTCCAAGCTGATGCATCGTTATCATATTCCGTTAGTCGAGTTGGATACATCTGGACAGCACATCGCCCAATTCAAGAAAACGGTGGGAGGCTGCAAAGATGGAGCATAAACCGCCAAGTACTTACATACTTCGAGAGATGGTAGATGTCGATATACCTGAACCGATTAGCTGGTTTCCTCAAACATTAGGCTGGAAGATTGTCGCAGTGGTGTTTGTCGCTATATTGCTGGTGGTTATCGCTAAATTAGTGATGCATTGGTGGAAAAATCGTTATCGTGGCGAAGCATTGCAAGCGATACAGCAAGTTAACGTGCTTGAACCCGAAGCTGAGTATCAAATATTTTTGGTGATGAAAGCAGTATTACGTTACCGAGACAAAGAGGCTGCAGCGTTGTATGGCGTGGATTTTCTTACTACGTTAGACCGTATGAATCCAAGTAACCCGGTTTGGGTGCCTAACGATCGTTGTCATGTTGATGAGCATTTAGGCATGCAGTGGATGGAGAGTATCGTTAATCCAAAATCAGCGTTAACCCATGAACAAAAACAAACCTTGGTGAGTGAGTTAAAGCAGTGGATTCTTCATCACGATTCTGGAGACGCGCATGTTACTTGCTAGCATAGGCATTACCGGTCTTGATATCAGTCAATTCCAATGGAGCAGTGTAGAGTTAGTCCATCCATTATGGCTATTATTACTGCCGTTACCCTTGGTTATTTATCATCTTATTCCTGCCTATAGAACCAAGAAAAAAGCAACCAAAGTGCCGTTTTTTCAATTGCTTGTCGATGCTTTAGGGGAGCCGCCACGGCAAGGTGCCCACCAACTTAAAGCGCGCTGGTGGCAACGCGCTGTGCTTTTGGTCGCGTGGATATTAGTGGTTCTAGCGTTAACAAAGCCGACCTTACTTGGGCCGCCGCAATATCGAGAAAGCATTGGGCGTGATGTCATGGTGGTACTCGATTTATCTGGGTCGATGGCTGAAGAAGATTTTATTTCACGCCAAGGCAAGAAAGTGTCGCGTTTACATGCGGCCAAAGACGTTTTGAACGAGTTTGCCGATGGACGAAAGGGCGACCGTTTAGGGATGATTTTGTTTGGTGATGCAGCTTTTGTACAAGCCCCTTTTACCGCCGATCATCAAGCGTGGCGAGAGCTTCTAGGGCAAACCAGTGTAGCAATGGCGGGGCCAAGTACTCGTCTAGGCGATGCCATAGGTCTAGCAATTAAGGTGTTTGAAAATCAGCAAGAAGACAGCAGTAATGAGTCTGAGCGAGAAAAAGTGGCGATTGTTTTGACAGATGGCAATGATACGGGAAGCTTTGTTGAACCGATTGATGCCGCCAAAGTGGCCGCTGTAAAAGGCGTGCGTATCCATATGATTGCAATGGGCGATCCGAGAACCGTTGGAGAACAAGCGTTGGACATGGAGACCATTCGCCGTGTTGCGAGTGAAACAGGAGGCGAGTCTTTTGAGGCGCTCGATCGTGATTCGTTAACGGCAGCATACCAGGTAATCTCTGAACTCGAGCCAAGGCTATATGAGAGTACCAGTTTCAGACCAAAGCAAAGTATCCATCACTATCTTGTGTCCATTGTGATTGGTTTAGTGTTGGTGGCATTTACTGTAGCAAGTGTGACCCGGCGATTTTTCCCCGTTCAGCCAAGAAGCGCTGAAGATAAGAAAGCGGGAGACACGTTATGATAGACACGCAATGGTTAGAACAGGTTATTACACAGTTTCATTTTATACGACCATTATGGCTATTGGCATTTATCCCGATGGCAGTGGTGTTCTATGTGCGGTGGAAACAAGAAGCGAATTCTGAAGATAGCCGATTTTTACCGTCACATCTCCGGCAAGCATTGACTATCGAATCACAAGGATGGAATAACCAACTGCCGCTAAAAATGCTGATACTCGGTACCACTCTACTTATTGTCGTCGCTTCTGGACCGACGTGGCAACGTCAGGCCTCGCCCTTTGGTGAAGATAAAGCGTCCTTAATGATTGTGCTTGATGTTAGCGAAAGTATGCTGCAAACCGATGTTGCGCCAAATCGTTTAGAGCGCGCGAAGCATAAAATACACGATTTGCTAGAGACACGACATGGCGGTCGAACGGGGCTTGTGGTTTATTCCGGCTCGGCGCATTTAGCGATGCCCACGACGCAGGATAACCGCGTTTTTGCGCCGTTTCTTGCGGCGATAGACCCACAAATAATGCCAGTGGCGGGGAAAGCGGCGGAGAACAGCTTACCGATCATTAAACAGCAACTCGACGGCCAGCCTGGTAGCACGGTGCTACTCATTACCGATGGTGCGACCCCAGCAACGGTCAAGGCTTTTGAATCTGAATTTGCGTCATCTTCTACCCAACTATTGGTGCTTGCGATGGGGAACCGTGACATTGTCACTAATAGTCCGTTAGATATAGTGGCATTGAAGCAATTGGCTAATGCCGCCAATGGCCGCCTTTTTCAGACTAGTATTGATAGCAGTGATATTCAGGCGTTGTCTCGTGATATTGATACGCATATGGAAATCAATGGAGAGTCGACCATGCCATGGAAAGACATGGGGTATGGCTTATTGGTTCCCATTGCGTTACTGATGCTGCTTTGGTTTAGAAAAGGTTGGTTAGTTCAATGGTGTCTACTTATCGTGTTGGTTGTGCCCACGTTCACGCCTACGACGGCGTTTGCCAACCAAGATTCATTACTGCAGGAGAGCGCTGAATCTAGCGTTGAGACATCTAGCCTTAAGACAAACGGCAACGAAGTAATGCAAACGCGAACGCTAATGGATAAAGGGTATCAATGGTGGATGGATCTTTGGTTTACTCAAGATCAACAAGGTCAGCGTTTATTCGACCAGCAGCGCTATCTAGAAGCCGCGCAGCATTATACCAAACCCCAATATAAAGGTGTCGCTTACTATTACGCGATGGAATATCGATTGGCGCACACGGAGTTTGTTAAAATGGACAGTGAACGAGGCGATTATTATGCCGCCATTGCCCTTGCTCGTCAGCGAGAGTATCTAGTGGCCAGAAACATGCTCCGTACGGTCGTAGAGTCCAAAACTATTGATGACAATTTACGAAGCAATGCCACACAGAATTTGACTGTCATGGAAAGTATTATCGACGAAATCAATCGAGTGAGCGAGAGTCAAACCAACACAACAGAAAGCATGGAAGAGTCTATTGAATTAGGGGATAACCCACAAACGGCAGATGGTGCGGAAGAAATGGCCTCGGGTATATTGATGAAAAAAGAGACATTAAATGCCAATGAAATCCTGGGTAGCGAGGCGTTGGCGGATAAGTGGTTAAAACGGGTAGAGGCAGATCCAAAACAATTTTTACGTGCCAAATTTCAACTTCAATATCGCGATCAAATGGCGTTGGGAGGCAGCAAGTGAACCTTAAATATAAATTCGTTTTAGTGTTGCTTGCGACAGTAGCGATGTTGTCTCATTCAGCCTTTGCCAATGAGAAGGACAGCTCGAAGATTCGGACCGTTAAAATGTCGGCCTGGTTAGGACAGGAAAATGCTGACAAGCCTCAAGAATTTACGGTCAATGAGCAAATAATTTTGTCGATTGAAGTCGCTACCCCCCGTTGGTTTACCGGGGGCACACGTATCAGTCGTATAGATGTGCCTAACCTTATTGCCAAGCAACGTAACCCAATGGCCATTAATTCAACAGAGCGTAAGAATGGCATCACGTGGTCAAAGCAGCGGTGGGAGGTGACGTTATATCCACAAACCTCTGGGACATTTGTTATTCCTCCTATCGCCATCCAAACGCAAGTATCGACGCAAAATGTACGCTCGGCCTCTCGGACGCTATATACGCAGCCGATGACATTTGAGGTTAGAATGCCAACTGGAAAATTGTCAGAGCAGCAGTCTTGGCTTTCTGCGAGTGATATGGCGCTAACGCAGCAATGGGAGATGTCGAGTGATGAACTCAAGGCGGGAGAGTCAATAACGCGCACGGTAACACTTAATGCAGATGATACTCTGTCGATTCTTATTCCTAGCCTAATACCCAAAGATGCGACGCATGCCTATCAAGTTTATCGTCAACTAGCTCGCCTAAGTGACAGTCATGAACGGGGGGCGTATAAAGCGCAGCGAACTGAGCAGCATACTTATGTCTTGCAAAGAGGAGGCAACGTTATCCTTCCTGACATAGATGTGGTTTGGTGGAACAACAGTACCAAAATATTGGAAACGGTGACCTTAGAAGGTAAAACGATTTCGGTTCGTCATACATTATCGTCATTTGTTGCTCAATATCAGCGCTGGCTTGCTGGCATGGCGGTTTTACTGTTCATGCTTATTGCTGGTAGCGTTTTGCTTTACAGACGTGTTCAACAGCAAGGTTTCTCAGAGGGTTTTAATTTACTATTCGCATTGAAAAACAAAAACTTTTCGCGATTACGTTTACTGACCTATCGAAAGCTGAAAATGTCTCAAGGGAAAGTTGCTTTATCTACGGTTTCAAATAATGAGCATTGGCAAGAGCAAGCAAGGCAGTGGCAAACGGGTAAGGAAAGCACCAGTTTGTTGTTGCAGGTGTGGCGTAAAGTCAGTCAAAAGCACAGTGAGGATGCGCTGAAACCGCGTACAAAGTGCAGTACGCGGTTTACGGTACTAAAAAATCGGATCCTTCCTACTGCATTGAATTTGCCAAAAGAGTAAATTTGCCAACTGTTTCAATAGTGTCTGTGATGTTGAATTGCAGACAATGTCGACGTTAACAGCAACCTCAAATTTCAGTGGGGTTGCGATGGATACTTATGAAAAACACAGAATTGAATCTTATCCCTATTTTCGTGGCGATTTATGAAGAAAAAAATCTATCAAAAGCGGCCAACCGTATGGATATCAGCCAGCCTGCGGTGAGTAAGGCGTTGGCCAAGTTGCGTGATATTTATGATGATCCACTGTTTCACCGAAATGCATCGGGTGTGGAGCCGACCCCATTTTCTAGCGATATTTATCCCGCGTTATCAGCGGCATTAAAAAACTACACGTCCACACTTTCGGCTTCTCGCGACTTTAATCCAAAGAAATCGAAGCGGATATTTTCAATCGCGTGCGTATCGCCGACAAATTTCAATCTTATTCCTATTGTGGTCAAACTCATTTCCGCATCAGCACCGGATATTTTTCTAGAAGTACACCCTTTGTTTACCGAAGATTATGAATCCGATCTTCGTTTACAACGCTATGATTTAATTATCGATATGACCCCTAAAGGGCGAACATCTTTAAAGCATGAAGTGTTGTATGACGAAGACTTGTTCGTAGTGTGTAGCCAGACTCATCCCAGAATCAATGACTCGATAGAAATGGTGGATTTTTTACAGGAAGAACATGTTGTGGTATCGCGTTGGCACACAAGACGAAGCCTACTAGAGGTCGAAGATTTTAGTGATCTTCAGCAAAGAAGGGTGGTGTATCGGGCGGCTGGCGCGGTAGAGATGTTACCTGTGATCTCGGGGACGGATTACATCGGGATTTTACCGGGGACGACCATTGCTGACTTTGCAGATAAATATAAGGTAAAAGCCATCCCTTTACCTTTTGATTTACCGTACCTTGGCTTATCTATGATTTGGCATCCAAGCCGAACCAATGAAAGTGGTCATCGCTGGTTGCGGAATAAGTTTAAGCAAGCGGCAAAGCATTGGGTTCAACAAAAGAGCGATGAGTTAATCGCTGGAGAGTGAGCTCATAGCCGGAGAGTGAAAGGACGATCCTTTGTCCTATTTTTGCGGTATCTTACCTTCGGTATTGTCTTACGATCATATGAGCAGCGTACTGTCAGTGGCTTTATGTTTATTGAACGGCATGATTACTTGTCTTTAGCAAGTCTTAGCCCAATATCTGACATGATAATGGATTGGCTGGCAAAATCACGGCGATAGTTTTCAGAGTCATGTTCTGCGTATGAGAAGCTGCCACCACGTAACGACTTATGGGCGAGTTTGATGCTGCTATCATGAGCATTGTTAGGGTTGTCTGTAGGGCCATAACGATAGTAAGTGTCATCGAACGCATCAATAACGAACTCACCGACATTGCCTGTCATATCAAATAAACCCAGTTCATTTGGCGCTTTTAAGCCTACTGGATGCGCTTGGTTGTTTGAATTACTCGCATACCATGCGACATCGTCGATGTTGTTTGAGCCGCTATAAGTATAGCCCTTACTCTTGTTGCCCCCTCTGGCTGCAAACTCCCATTCGGCTTCGGTAGGTAATCGATAGGATTCACCAGTTAACTCATTGAGGCGTTCAATGAAGTAATTCGCTTGTTGCCAACTTAAATTGTTGACTGGAATGTCCGCGCCGGAGAAGTAGCTCATGGATGAACCCATCACGGACTCAAATAGAGATTGAGTGACTTCAAATTTAGAAATATAGAAACTGTCAACGGTCACTTCTCGAGAGGGTTGCTCAGCTTTTGAAGCGGTATCTCCATCTGAACCCATCACGAAACTCCCGCCTTCAACCAAGACAAGGTCATCATTGATGAGTTTGGCAATAGGGTGGTTAGGTTGTGTCGTGCATCCTGTCATGACAAGGGCTAATGAGAGGGTACAACACCCAATATAAGTTTTACTTTTTAATGATGGCATGACAAGGATCTCTGGTCTTGTGTGGAAGGCTAGATTACCGATTTTGGTCATTCCAATTGGTTATAAAGGGTATAACGAGCAAAGACAGTGAATGAGAATTATGATGGGACAGTCCAACTCATTTCAGGTGTTCTCAGTATGCATATCACTCAAGGCCCTCAATTTAACGGTAAAGCGTCGAAAAGGTTACATGCCATGGCCAAGCCGATTGGTGCAGCATGCAATATCGACTGTACTTACTGTTATTACTTAAGCAAACAGGACTTGCTGGAATACAAAAAAGGATGCTCTCCTAGAATGGATGACGAGACATTAGAAACTTACATTCGTCAGTACATTGAAGGACAAAATACACCTGAGATTATTTTTTCTTGGCAGGGTGGGGAGCCGACCATGCTCGGGTTGGAGTATTTTCAAAAAATCGTAGCGCTACAGGCGAAGTATCGCCCTGCTGGCATTGTGATCTCAAATGACTTACAAACGAATGGTACGCTCCTTAATGATGAGTGGTGTGAGTTTTTGTCTGAGCACCAGTTTTTAGTCGGGTTGAGTATTGATGGCCCCGAACTCCTTCATAATACTTACCGTACCAACAAAGCGGGTCGAGGTACGTTTCGCCAAGTAATGAATGCGGTTGAGTTACTGCATAAACATAACGTCAAGTTTGCCACATTAACTTGCGTGAATAATCTGACGAGTCAAAACCCTCTAGAGGTCTATCGATTCTTGCGCGATGTTGTTAAGTCCCCTCAAATGCAATTTATCCCTATTGTTGAGCAGAAAACATTCCGAACTACTGCGCCACAAACATGGGCGGCGTCGGACCAGCTAAAGCAAGGCGATAAACGTTTGATCCCGGGCCATAAAGATTCCGTCGTAGAACCTTGGTGCGTATCTGATCAAGCATGGGGCAACTTTCTTATCGCGGTATTTGATGAATGGATTCAAAAAGACATCGGTAAAGTGTTCGTTCAGTATTTTGAAGCGAGCGTTGAAACGTGGACAGGGCGTCCTAATCCACTCTGTACGCTCAATGAATTGTGTGGCAAAGGGTTGGCAATGGAACCCAATGGTGATGTGTACAGTTGCGATCACTATGTCTACCCAGAATACAAAATCGGCAATATTCACCATCAAAAATTGGATGAGATGGCGTACAGCCCAGCCCAGCAAAATTTTGGCTTTGCTAAGTCACGCACATTAACTAGCCAGTGTCAGAGTTGTGATTATAAATTTGCCTGCCATGGCGAATGTCCTAAGAACCGCTTTATCAGAACTAAAGCAGGCGAGCCGGGGCTTAACTATTTATGCAGCCGGTTGGCATAAATTTTTTGCGCATGCCGATAAGGCATTAGCTTATATCTTAAGAGCGACGGGTCACCCTGTTGCCCACGGCAAGTTTAGTGATGAAGCACTGCGCCAACACCAAGTCGAGATGTCCGCGAAAAAGGCCACCGTGACAGCGTCATTTAGCAGCAAATTTTAGGAACCAACTCAAATGAAAAAATCGTTAGCCTGTGCTTTTCTGACGCTTGCATCCGCATCCGTTATCGCCGCCAACATTGCGCCATCTGGGACAAACCATAATGAACGACCTGTTACCACGCCCGATGAACAAACCGTAACAACCACACTTGAGCAGCAACTGAGCCAACTCTCTTATACCGCTCAGAATATCAACGAACCGGAACAAGTACGTGCCAAGGCACTCAGAGAGTTAGCGAATTACCCTAGTCAAAATGCGCTGGTGGCCGTGGCGCGAGGACTCAAAGATCCCTCTTACGTGGTGCGAGAAGCCGCCATAATTGGTGCTGAGCCTTATCAGCTAGAACATCGCTGGCGTATTGTTGCCCCATTACTGACAGACAAAAATGAGGTGGTGCGAGTGACGGCTAGCGCCAGCTTAGTGCGCGATTACGCCAATGTTACGCCAGAGCAGCAGCAACAATTGCAAATACCTATTGCAGAACTTAAGGACTATTTAGCCAACAAAGACGATTTTGATTCCCAGTTGCTGCTAGCCGATGTGTTACGCTGGAGCCAAGAGTGGGCACTGGCCGACAAACACTATCAGACGTTGCTCATCGAAAACGATGATAACCCGCAAGTGTGGTTAAACATTGCTGATAATTATCGCGCGCAAAATCAAGATAAATTGGCGATTGAAACACTCGATACCGCAATAAGCATTAATGAAGATGTGGCGTCTCTCCACTATGCTAAATCGTTAACTTTGGTTCGTATGGATGAAAAGAAGAACGCGGCCAATGAGATTGAAACGGCTGCAACGTTAGCAAAAGATAATAGCTACTACTGGTATTTAAATGGTGTGCTGCAAGAAGAGTATGACATTGATAAATCAACAAAGTCGTTTGAAAAAGCGTATTTAATTTCTGGTGCCCCGGAGCAATTATACGCTGTTTGTGACATTTATGTGCGCTATGGAAATGAGCATGCAAATTCATGTTTAGACGAGCTTGGTAAAATAGCCCCACCTTATGTGCTGGAAGACTTAAGAGCAAAGCAACAGAAAGACTTGGATTCTTAATGGATAAGTAATACCGCATAATAAAAAAACCTCCTTTCGGAGGTTTTTTCGTTTGGTGAATTCGTTTTATTTGTAAAACGCTTCAACCGTGCCTTTTAGCGTGATAAGCATTGGTTGGCCCCAACGATCAAGCGCTTTAGGTGAAGGAATTTTAACCCAACCTTCACTGATGCAGTATTCTTCTACGTCGAAACGCTCTTTGCCATTGAGGCGGATACCAATACTATACTCAAAAATTTCTGCTACGTGGTGCGGGCTACGAGGGTTGCCTGCAAGGCGATCGGGTAAAGCTGGTTGTGACTTAGAGTCGTTCATGTTCATGACCTGACATAAATAAAAAGTGCGTCATTGTAGACAAAAATTCGATAAATATCACCATCGAGATGGAAAGAAATGGCTTAAACGTCGTCTCTTTGAGGCGATAGGGGAAAAGCGGTTTAGGCTTTGTTTCAAGACTAAGCAAAAATAGCGTGTTATTTACTCACCTTCGGAACAAAGGTCGGGTGTAATGCGATTCCAATAGAGTTGGAAGATAGTCTGTTCCACTGATGATGGTGAGCGAAGCCCCGTATTGGCGGTATTCCAGCGGTGCGAATACGGGGAAGGTGAGAGGTGGGGTGATTATGAATCAACCAACTCTACCGCTTCTCGTGTCAATCGTGCCAGCTCATCCCATTGCCCTTGTTCAATTAGGGTTTTGTCTACCATCCATGTACCGCCACAGGCTAACACTCGTGGAAGCGCTAAGTAATCAGTGATATTTTTGGTGTTAATACCGCCAGTCGGCATAATGTCTATTTCACCATAGGGGGCCAATAAAGATTTAAGCATATTGATGCCACCAGATGCTTCTGCTGGGAAGTATTTTAAGGTGGTTATCCCCATCTCTAGCGCCGCTTCAATGGTACTGGGGTTGTTGACGCCTGGTATAATTTCGATGCCGATTTCCTGGCAGGCTTTGACTGTGTTTGGATTAAAGCCAGGAGACACAACGAATGTTGCGCCCGCTTCTTTGGCTGCAATAGCTTGCTCACGATTTAACACCGTGCTTCAGCACCAATTAACATGTTTGGTTGCGTTTCTCGAAGTAACCGTATCGCTTCTACTGCGGCATCGGAGCGGAACGTGATTTCCGCCGCAGGCAAGCCATTATCCGCCAATACTTTACCTAAGGGAATAATATCTTCAGCGTTATCGATTGCGATAACGGGAATCACTTTAAGCGCTTGGAGTTGTTCTTTTATGGTCGACATTGAGTATCCTTAGTTAAATTTTTGTCACGGTATCGGTGGCGTCGGTTGGAATAATTGCGCCTCGATGCTGAATAACGACACCAGCGAGCGCATTGCCTCGCTGACACGATTGTTTTAGGCTGCCACCTGCGAGGTAGCAAGATAAAAAACCGCCGTTAAATGAATCACCTGCTGACGTTGTATCAACGACACGACTCACGGGCGTAGTTGTGACTGAATAGGTTTCATTTTGGGTGCGGTCACCCACGAGACAGCCGTCTTTTCCCAGCTTGACGACGACCTTGTTTACGCCAAGTTGATGCAATCGACTTAGGGTATCTTGAGGGCTGACGTCACCCCAAATCAACTGCTCATCATCAAACGTCACAAGCGCTAAATTTGTGATTTGGTACATTGCTTGATAATCCGTTTTAACGGTCTCAAGATTATCGCTCGGCCATAAGGCCGGACGATAATTACTGTCAAAAGCTATCTCAATACCATGCGTTTGCAGCCGTGTTAATAAGGCCAATAATGCCTGTCGATCTTGTAGAGATAAGATAGCCAAGCTGATTCCGCTGACAAATACCATATCGACATTCATCAGCTGAGTTTCTATGGCCTTAAAATTAGGGTGCTGCAGCAAGTAACGGGCAGCAGACTGATTTCGCCAGTACAAAAAGGTTCGTTCGCCAGCGTCGTCGAGTTGAATAAGGTATAAACCTGGCGTTCTTTGGTTATCACGCAGCACCAGTTCGGTATGAATGCCTTCTTCTTGCCAACGAGATAGCATTCCGTCACTTATGGAATCAGTGCCCAATGCGGACACATAAGAGACCTTAATGTCCCTCAATTTAGCATTGAGAGCGCAGCTACGAGTTAGGTAAACTGCCGCATTAAGGGTGTCTCCACCAAAGGTTTGATGCATCTCACCAAACGGTTTTCCGTTGAGTTCGATCATGCATTCTCCAATAATGGCGATATGTTTCATATTAAGCCCTCGAACCATCAAAATAGCACTTGGCATTGTTAAAGCTGATATTCTCCACAAGTGAGCCCAGCATCGACATGTCATTGGGTATTTCGCCATTTTCGGCCCATTGGCCAACCATGTTGCAAAGGATGCGGCGGAAATACTCATGGCGAGTGTAAGATAGGAAGCTGCGAGAATCGGTCAGCATACCCACGAACTGACTTAATAATCCTAGCTGAGACAGTTGTTCCATTTGACGCTGCATGCCATCTTTTTGGTCGTTAAACCACCAACCTGAACCAAATTGCACTTTGCCAGCGATCCCACCACCTTGGAAGTTACCGATCATGGTTGCCATCATTTCGTTATCACGTGGGTTCAAGCAATAGAGAATGGTTTTTGGCAGCTCGTTACTTTGGTCCATGTCATCAAGTAGATGAGCCAATTCCCAAGCGAAGGTGCGATCGCTGATGGAGTCGAATCCAGCATCGGCCCCAAGACGTTTAAACATACGGCTATTATTGTTACGTTGAGCACCAATGTGCAGCTGCATTACCCATCCTAGCTTGGCGTAGCGCCGACCTAACCATACTTGAACTGCGGTTGAGAACTGCGCGCATTCATGTTCGGAAGGAACCTCACCATTTAAGCGACGAATGAGTAGGTTGTTTAACGCTTCCTCGGAGGGGATTTCAGCGTAACGGACCACTTCAATGCCGTGGTCTGCCGCTCGGCAGCCATGAGTGTCGAAATGAGCTAGGCGTTTGTCTAACGCATTAAGTAGAGAGTTAAAACTGGTAATTACGATATCCGCGGCTTCACCCAGTAATGTTAAATAGTCAACAAAGCCTTCCAGCTCAATCTTGAAGGCTTTATCCGGCCGCCAGCTGGGCAAAACTTCGACGTCAAAGCTTTGGTCGTTGGCGATGGCGCTATGGTGCGCCAATGAATCAATGGGGTCATCAGTGGTGCCAGCCATGACAACATTCATTTGTTTCATGATGCCGCGTGCCGAGAACTTAGGGCATTGCAATTTGTCGTTACACTCATGCCAGATACGATCGGCGGTTTCTGGGCCGAGCAATGTTCCCGTAATACCAAATGGACGACGTAGTTCAAGGTGAGTCCAATGAAATAGGGGGTTACCCAGTGTCATCGGTACGGTTTTCGCCCACGCTTGAAATTTATCGTAGTCCGAGGCGTGACCCGTTATCAAGTGCTCATCGATGCCAGCGGAGCGCATGCCGCGCCATTTATAGTGGTCACCTTCAAGCCAAATTTGACTTATGTTCGCAAACTGGCGGTCCTGCGCAACTTCTGCCGGGTTAAGGTGGCAGTGGTAGTCATAGATGGGTTGATCCGCAGCATGCTCGTGATAGAGACGGCGAGCCGTCTCGTTGCTGAGTAAGAAGTCGTCACATAAGAAGTGCTTCATCCGAATACCTTCTAAAGCGCTGAAACGGTTGCTCTTGCACCGTTGTCGATAAGTGATTGGTAAGCGTGAGTAACGGCGTCAATGACAAGCGGGTTTTTACCAATATCCGCAGCGAAAATAGCTTCGACAGACAGTAAAGCAGGGACAACGGAAGCATTCAGTCCGTGTGTATCGCAGATATCACTCAGCTTAGCTGCCATTGGGTCTCGAAGATCGATGTCATTACCTTTTTCATCGACACCCGCTACGTAGCGCATCCAGCCCGCAATACCGGTAGCCAGCCATTTGAAGTTAGATCCTTGCTCTAGGTGAAATCGCAGGCTTCCTCCCATACGCTGTGGGATCTTTTGGCTACCGTCCATGGCAATTTGCCATGTCTGGTGCTTTAGGCTTGGGTTAGTGAAGCGATCGATGAGTAGGTTAGCATAGCCTTCAAGGTCTGTTCCTTCAGGCATTGTTAGTGACGGGGCTTGAGCAAGCATCATCATATCAAGTGCGGCTTGGCGGTAACCTTGGTCCGTCATTGTGTCTGAAATATGCGCGTAGCCGCCTAGGTAGCCTAAGTAGGCAAGGAAGGAATGGCTGCCGTTTAACATACGTAATTTCATTTCTTCATAGGGTACAACGTCAGAAACAAATTCTGCATCAAGCGATATTCCAATTAGGTCGACCAGCGACGAAGTTGTCTTCAATCACCCACTGACGGAAGGGCTCACAGGCGATGCCACAAGGATCTTGAACGCCTAATAGTGTGGTAATTTCTGTCAGCGTTTCTTCAGTTGCAGCGGGGACGATACGGTCGACCATGGTACAAGGAAAGGTGACATGTTGTTCGATCCAAGCTGCAAGCTCAGAATCCAACAATTGAGCGAACTCTAAGATTGCTGCTTTGGCGACATGGCCATTTTCTTGTACGTTGTCGCACGACATCACAGTAAACGGTGCGATGCTTCGCTGACGACGCAGTTTCAGCGCTTGAACAATATAGCCTAGAGCCGACTTAGGTCGGGTGGGGTGCTCTAGGTCGGCAATAACTAAAGGGTTATTTTTGTCGAGTAAGCCAGTGGCAGGATCGGCACAGTAACCTTTTTCAGTAATGGTCATTGAAACGATGGCAACTTGTGGCTCGGCCATTTTTTCAATCACAGCCTCTACACCGTCTAAGGTTGGGTGCAGTGATTCGGTGACTGAGCCAATCACTTTTACGTCTGTTGCGTCAGTACCTTTCTCTGCGACAGTATAGAGGTGATCTTGGTTACGTAGGTCTTTGATGAGCGCTTCGCCCCCAAACAGGTTGACTTCGCAGATACCCCAATCACTGTCTGATTTTCGTGCGACTTCGTCAGTAAATAGACCTTGATGGGCACGGTGGAACGCGCCGAATCCAAGATGTACGATACGAGATTTTAGATTACGACGGTCGTAATTTGGAGTGCTGACGATAGCGTTAAGCTCAGTGTTGCTAATGTTTTTCATAAAATAGTCTCTGTAATTCGTTGTCTTCTTATGCTCGTTCTGTCAACGAGTTGTGTGAATAATGGGTTTGATGCGCAAGTTATTGCTGTTCTCGAATCACACCTTTCGTGAGTATGATATTGGCCTTCAACGCTCTTTCTGAGGTAGCAACAATGGCAAAGCACGTCCGCGCTTCTTTATAGAAATCAAATCGTTCTTTGAATTCCCATCCCTTAAATTGGTCGTGTTTTTCAATGATGACCTCATAGTCGTGCCAGACTTCAGGTGTTTGTTTAATCGAGATGGGCTCCATCACACAGGTGGGTTTGTCGATATAATCATCGAGAGGGAGAAAGGTTAAGATGGCATCCAACAGCTCAGCGATTCCATGGCCGTCTGCTCGTAGCACTCGTTGAGCGTTGGAAACGACCGGAAAATTGGCGTCGGCTAAGATGATTTTATCGCCATGGCCCATTTCCATTAATGTTTTCATTAGCTCAGGGGACAGAATTGGGGGGATATTTTTTAACATTATTTATTGTCCTGAATTAGTACTTTGTTGCTATCGGAACGCAAGCGATAAATGGTGATCAGGTTCATTATGATAAAGGTGGCTTCCATCAATGTGCCGCCAATCGAACCGACAATATAGTTATTGATAGTCCACCCGACATTGTTCGTGAGGAACAGCAACCTCATCTGGATACCACTCGTTCGATACAGACCATACGTGGCTAGGCTAGATGTCAAAATAGTGATGAGCTGATAATACTCAGTGAATTGAGATAAACCGAGTAACCACATGAGTGCGATAAAGCTCAGCATAACGCGTCGGCTTTTGGTCTTGCCTGAAAAGTAGGTTCGTGCGCCGTTTAGAATGCACATACAAGCGGAGATATAACTGCCCAATAGAGCGAAGTGCACCATCATGACTGCGCACATGCAAACCAATAGAAATCTAAGCTTCGCATCATCTTTTTGAAGGGATAATGTGATTCCTATTAAGTAGCCAAGAAAGCCTAGTGCCTGTGCAAAACTAACGTCCACGATAGAGTCTCCAAGGAGCTGCCGAAGCAGCTCCTGTGTTTACGAGGTTAAGATATCGTGCCGTTAGACAGCATTGAGTGATAGCGCTTGGCATCTTCGGTTTGCTGCTCTATATATCTAAATGCGTGTTGTGCTATGTCTTCGCTATTGCTCCAAGTTTCACGCCAGATAGCGAGTTTTCCAGAGTGAGCTGGCTCAGATACGGCTGATGAAAAGACTTCTAAACCAATAAAATGTTGGTAGTCTATTTCAGCGAGTGCTCTAAACAGTTTGGTAAAATTAAACTCACCTGTTCCTAAATAACCACGATAATTTTCAGCAACTTGTATATATCCAAGACGATCACCCAATGTCAAAATGGCACCGCGGATGTCGGACTCTTCAATATTCATATGAAACGAATCAAGCTGTACAAAAAGGTTATCAGCGCCTACTTTATCAACGAATTCTCGGCCTTGTTTCGCGGTATTAATAAGATTGTTCTCGTAGCGATTGAGTGCTTCTATACAAATATTAATACCGTACTGTTTTGCGTATTCAGCGAGTTCAGCCATAGAACGCGCAGAGTTATCGACTTCAAGGTCAGTACGTTGAATATCAAACTTTCCTAACGCCGAAGCAGTTGGGCCTGTTATCCATTTCGCGCCCAGTGCTGCTGCACAGTCGATGCCTTTTTTCATCTTTGCTACTGCGGCGATACGAACACTTTCATCTTCGGTCGCGATGTCGAGATCGGCAGCATGCACGTATGGACAGACACAAGTCATGTCATAAGCGTCAAGGATCGCCTTAATTGCGGTTACATCGACGGTTTCCGGAGCGCGAATTGGGACTTCTAGGAAGTGATAGCCAAGTGCCGATGCTTTTTTTGCGGCTTCTTCGACTTCACTTGGTGTCCATGTTGGTTTCCAAACTTGGATATGTGTACCGAGTTTATTCATCTTCTGCGTCCTCAATCATTCCAATTAGGTCAAATTTTTCAAAGCTAACTTCAAGTTTGTGGTCTTGGTTGAGGTTGGGGTAGCGAACACGAACTGTGTTGTCCGCACAGTCAAAGATCCACCCTTTGTCACAATCAGCGAAGTGGTTGCGATCGAGAACTTGTGGCAGAAGTTCGTCATCCAATTTACACCAGAATGCCCCTTTTTCAGGGCTAATGACGTGCCATTCAAAGGTTGATATTGGGCTAACATAGTCGCCCTTAGATTCAACATTGATGGTACAGATGTCTTTTGAGTCGACGTTGAATGTTGTTAGTTTGTAGTCACCAGACTGGAAGTTGTTAGTCTCGCCATCATCTTCATACAGCTCATGCGAGCCAGTTGCAGGGGCAAGGTGTAACTTCAATGTGTTTACTTGGTCGAGTTTTAGATGATTAATATCATGAGTACTCGTGACTAACCCACCTTGCTTAATGAACATTGGAATTGAATCGAGCTCTACGTCTAGCGTAATAGTTTGGCCGCCAGCATAGACTTCATGTGTTCCCCAGCGTAACCATCTTTGTCCTATCGGCAGATAGACATCGCGCTGCTTTTGTCCTTTTTTCAAGACTGGCGCAACGAGTAGGCTATCACCCCACATGAATTGGTCTTCAACATCAAAGACGTTTGGATCGTTTTGGAAGTCGACAATAAGGGCTCGTAAAATAGGCTCGCCAGTTTGAGTTGAACGACGCAACCAAGTGTACAAGTAAGGGCTCAGCGACAAACGAAGTTGAATGGCGTCTCTAACAAGCTGCGTGACGTCTTTATACATCCAAGGTTCTGTGACCGTATTATCGGTGTTGCATGAGTGAATGGAGAATCGAGGGTAGAACACACCGCTTTGTACCCAACGCACAAACAATTCTTTTTCAGGGCGAGGGCCAGCAAAGCCACCGACATCCGCACCATTATTAGCGACACCTGAAAGCCCCATACCCATAATCGTTTTTAGACCATATTCCATTGCGTCCCACGTAGAGGGATTATCGCCACTCCATGTTTGGGCATAGCGTTGAATACCGGCTAAGCCAGAGCGGTTAATGACATATGGACGAACGGTTGGCGCTGATTCTTCCAGTGCTTCATGAGCCACTTTCCCCATCAGGGTAGGTTGAATGGATTTCAGCTCGCCTGCAGTGCCACCTATGCCATCAAAATGGCATTTCGCCATACGATCATTGATTTCGTATTCGCAGTTGTCGTTCCAGATGGAAGTGACACCGTGGTCAATTAAAGACCTTTTCATTTGGTCTTTCCATACGCTGCGGCCATCTGGATGAGTAAAGTCGACGAAAGACCCCATTCCACCCCACCAACTATCGATATACGGATTGTCACCATCCGCAGTTTTTATGAAGCCATTGTTTGTCGCATACTCATCATAGTGAGGGTGGGTGACTAATATACCGGGCTTAATGTTTGGAGAAACAGGGCAGCCGCGTTCTTCCATTGCTTTGAAGAAACGTGATGGGTTAGGGAAGCGAGTGTCATTCCAGGTGAAGACATAGCGCTTATTATCAGGACCTACTGTATAGCCAGAAGAGAGTTGGAAACCACTGACTGGAATCTGCTCGCGGTCGTTTTGCTCCATGAAACCAAGAATCGCATCATCACAGTCTTTTGGCAGCTCCGGGTAATACATGGTTGAGCCAAGGTACCCCATTGAGTATTTGGGTGGCATGTAAGGACGGCCAGTAAGTTGCGTGTAGCGGTCGAGTACATCGGTAATCTTTGGTCCATTGATAAAGAATATGTCAATATCACCACCTTCAGAGCGGAAGTAAGAGTATCTAGGCCAGTAGCCAGACACTTCGCTATCCATATGAAACTCGGATTCCCAGCTGTTATGATAAAACATGCCTAGAGCATGCCCTGTTTCATTTTGAACGCGCATATAGAAAGGGATATGTTTGTACATGTTCTTGGTCTTAGACGGATCGTGGTTGATGGCGTCTTTTGGACTAAGCGAAATATGCTCGCCTTTCTTGTTGATGTTGCCAGTGGTCTCACCAAAGCCGAAATAGCGTTCATCTTTTACTTCACTGTAGTGATAAACACGGCCTAAATGGTCTTGTTGAATATTTCGATTTGGAAGGTCAGCGTAAATGACCTTGCCATCTTGGTCATAGATTTTAATGACAAACGGGTCTTTGAATAACTTGACGGTAATCGATGCTGTTTTTAGTAAGTAATGAGTCGGGTTATCAATGACTTCTGGTGATAATAAGTCGATTCGATGCCTTTCTTTCCCTAAAAATTCATCAAGACTGTCTTCCCAGCCAGTCATGGTAAGAACGTATGATCTTTCATCGAACTTACCACTAAAGTCAGCTCGGAGACGGACGATATCATCAGTTAAAAAATACAGTCTTAATGTTGTCGATTCAGTTTCTAAAGAAAACCAAGGGTTGTCTTTTTTTACACTTAGCAGTTTATTTGTAGTCTTCATATAATTATTCCAATAAAAATCAATTACATTAAGTTAAGTAAAGTTGGTAGGCCTGTTGTTAGGAATGGCACAAATGTAATGAACATGAGCATGACTAACAAAGCAAAGAAAAATGGAATTAATGGTTTAGTGACCCCTTCAATAGTGGTATTACCTACACTACAACCAATAAATAAAACACTGCCTACTGGTGGTGTCATATTTCCAAGTCCGAGGTTGAATATCATCATCAATCCGAAGTGAACCGGATCCATGCCTAGGTATACAGCGATTGGCATAAATATAGGCGTAAATATAAGTACAGCTGGCGTAAGGTCCATAAAGGTCCCAACAACGAGCAAACAAAGATTTATAAGTAGTAATACAAGAATAGGGTTTTCAATTTGAAGAATTAATTCGCTAATCGCATCTGGGATTCCAGTGAAGGCCATTACCCATGACATGATACCTGACGCGGCAATTAAGAATAAAATAGACGCAGACATAGTCAGTGATTTTCTTAACGTCTCAATATAGTCCTTCAGTGATGCCATTCGATAGATAATAGAAAGACCTAATGAATAAATGACGGCAACCCCAGCGCCTTCTGTCGCTGTAAAAATGCCCCCAACAATACCTCCGATAACCACAACAACTAATAGAAGACTCGGCAGTGCCTGCAAAGTGACGGTTTTAACTTCTTGAAAAGTAGGCTTTCCTGCGACAGGGTAGTTATTCTTTTTCGCGTAGTACCAAGCGACGATCATACATGCGAGTCCCATCATCATTCCTGGGATATAGCCACCAATGAACAACGCACTAATCGACGTTCCACCACTGACAAGTGAGAACAGAATTAAGGGGCCGCTAGGTGGGATAAGTATTCCTGAAGGCGCTGAAGCGATGTTCACGGCCGCTGAAAATTCAGGACTATAGCCTTCTTTCTTTTGTAAAGGAGCCATGACGCCACCAACAGCTGCCGCGGCAGCAATCGATGAGCCCGAAATGGAACCGAATAGCATATTAGCAACGACGTTGGTGTGCGCTAGACCGCCCGCGAATCGACCTGCTGAAAGCTTAGCAAAATTGACGAGTCTCAACGCTATACCGCCGCTATTCATTATATTTCCGGCGAGTATGAAGAAGGGAATCGCTAATAGAGTAAAGCTATCAATACCAGCATACATTTTTTGAGCACCGACAAACGCTGCCATGTCGGGCATAATGAACAGCCCTAGTATGGCGGAAGAGAGCGCAATTGCGATAGCAATCGGTACACCAATGAAAAGAAGAATAAAGAACGTACTAAATAGTAATATGGCTGCAAACAGCGGCTCATACATGAGCTCAGAAATGACATCAAACATTATCAATACCTTTAATTAACAGTATGAGCATCGGCAGGCGATTTATTTTCGTCCTGAGGCTCTGTGCTGAAGGTTGTTATTATGTGTTGTATTTGAATTACGGTAACGAGTAAGCCTGATATAAATACGCATGAATAAACTAACGACATGGAAATACCAAGGATTGCGGTTTTTTGAGTGCCCGCGGAAACTATTAAATCATACCCGCCATAAACCATTACTAGCAGTGTAAATGCTAAAACAATGCAATCATTAATAATTCGGAGTATCTTTGCTTTGCGTGGTGTTAATTTTTCAAAAATAAACACTAAAGCAAGGTGTTCTCTCGTTCTAAATGCTAATGCTGATCCAAGCATAACCATCCATACTAGAAAAGAGCGTAGTAATTCTTCAGTAAACGTACTTGGGTTATTTAATCCATAGCGGGAGAATACCTGCCAAAAACATAACATGACAAGCGCGACTAAAATGGCAATACAAAACCGTTCAAGGTTTTTAAATAATTGATTCATAACTACCACCAGTACGTAGGCCTAACGAGGTTAGGCCTACGTAAATATTATTTACGTTGAATTAAGTCAAGTAACGTTGCAATCTCTTGATTTTCACGATACTCGTCATACAAAGGTGCCACTTTTTCACGGAACGGTTCAATTTCAGGGTAAAAGAACTGAACCCCCATTTTAGATTTGGCTTCTTCGATGGCTAACGCTTCTTGCTCACCCCAAAGTTCTTTCTGGAAGTCTCTTGCGATATCGGCTGACGCTTGGACGGCCTCTTGTTGTTCTGGCGTTAACTTTTCCCAAGAACGTGTGCTGATTAAGACGAAATCAGGGATTCGATTGTGGCGATCAAAGCTATAGTACTTCGCTACTTCACCATGACGACCAAGAGTGAGTGCGGTTGGGTTGTTTTCTGCGCCATCAATAACACCTTGTTGAAGGGAAGTGAAAATTTCGCCATACGCAAGGGGAGTTGGTGTACCACCAATTAGCTGAACCATTTTGATTGCTGTAGGGCTATTCATCACTCGGATTTTTTGGCCTTTAAGATCCTCAGGTTTCATGATTGGCTTATTGATCGTGTAAAAGTTACGTTCACCACCATCAAAAAAGGTGAGTCCTTTAAGACCTGTCTCTAATGTTTGTGTGTAAACAAACTCACCAGCTTCACCTTGCAATGCCTTATACATGTGCTCACGGTCGTCGAAAAGATAAGGGAGCGTGAATGCAGAGTAGATAGGGTCAAATGTTTCTAATGTTGCTGCGCCAACACGTGTCATGTCGATGACGCCACGTTGCACTTGTTCAACAACAGAGCGCTCATCGCCAAGTACACCATTGAAAAACAAGCGAACTTTTACATCACCTTCGGTGCGCTCTTTCACTTCATCGGCGAATTTTTGCATGGCTTGGCTAGTCGGATGGTCCTCGGCCAGATTGTGGGCCATACGTAATGTCAGCGCATTTGCGCTGAATGCACTAATGCTTAACGCTAATGTAGAGAGGGTTGTGAGTAATTTTACTTTTTTATTCATAGGAAGTGTCCTGTCCTGTTATGTTCCACTGGTATGCCAATATAGGGATTTGGTGAACAATTAATACCCAAATATGGGAAAGGTGTGCCACTCATCACATCTTTTCGAAGAGAATATAACTTAATTGAGTGATTCATCAAAAAAATGAGTTTGCAGTAATTATACTGTATGCAAATGTGTTTTGCTTTAAAAACAATGAATTATAGTTGTTTGTTAGGGCTCTGTCAGCTAGGTGTCAAAACATGACGCTGTTCAAAAGTAAATTAACTTCTCTGCTTTTTGATGATTTTAAAATTGAAATTGGCATGCCAAATAGGGTAGAGTGATTGCGAATTGAAGAATTTTATTTGGAGAAGTAGCAAATGACGAAAAGAGTTGCGATATATTGGCCCGGTGAATTTTATGAGAAGCCAAATAAACTTGCACAGCCTGAAGCGGAACTAGCGTTGGTTCAACTGCAGCGAGCATTCGAGAAATTAGGGTGGGAACCTTATGTCATTGAAGGGTGTATTGATCGTCCTCATAAGGCACAAGAGAAATTGTGGAATATCCAAGACCCGATCGTTGGGCTGTTTGTACATTTTGCTTGGGGAACGCACACACTTGAGGGCGTAATTGGTAAAGATACACCATTGTTGCTTTGCTCCAACTTTAATAGAAAATGGCCTGGGTTGGTCGGATTACTGTCAACATCAGCATCGCTACAGTCTTTTGACCGTAAACATAGTCGAATTTGGACTGACGCTGAAGACTGGTCTATCGACGATGCGTTTATGTTGAGACTTGAAGAGTGGTGTACCACTGGTCAAATCAAGTATGATGATGCTCAGATTCAATCCGTTATCCCACTGGAAAAAGAGTCTGTTGATTTAGCGCATGCTGTTGCAGAGGAAATCAAACGCAAACGTATTACGATGTTAATGCTAGGGGATACGTCTCAAGGGATGGTGAACTCTTACTTTGGCCCACGCCTACTTATGCCATATGGTTTCTCTGAGTACAAATTTGACCAATCATGGATAGCTCATCGTGGCCAATTCATTGAGCAGCAGCGTATTGAAGATGCATTTGACTTTGTGGTGGATAAAGGGGTTAAGTTTCATTGGGAGGGTGATTTTACGCCGGAATCAACCAAAGAACAGCTTAGGGATTATCTGACGGTTTTGGATATGGCCAACGAATACAAAGCAGATTGCATCGGTTGGCAGCACCAAATTGGAATGCTTGAAGTACTTCCACCTTCCGACTTTGCAGAAGGGCTTTTGAACTCAGCATGCCGTCCCGAATCTAACGGTTCTACTATTGTTTGCGCGACTGAGGCGGATCAAGGCAATGCAATGCCAGCAGAGTTACTAAAACGTTTACTTGAGAAAAAAGGGCTTCATGGCGCTGTCTTTATGCATGACTTACGCTGGTGTGGAGAGCATGACAACAAAGACGTATGGATGATGTGTAATTCTGGCTCAAGCGGCGCGTATGGATTTAACAAACAAGTTGATTCTTTAGAGGGGGTAAACTCTTACCGTCAAGTTCGTCGTAAGTTCCCTATTGGTGGTGGCACATTTGCAGGCCTTGGTCAGCCAGGACAAATTACTTGGGCACGTTGCTATAATATTGATGATAAACTTATCATGGATATTGGCCGTGGAGATATCGTCGACCTCCCAGAAGAAAAGCGCAATGAGTGGTGGAACGGTGCAACGCCAGAGTGGCCGCTTTTACCAACCGATCTTGGAGTGAGTAAAGAGACCATTATGGGGCACTATATGAGTAATCACATTGCAATCTGTTACGGTGATGTACTCCAAGAAATGGTAGCATTGTCGACAGAGCTAGGCTTTAAAGTCAGAATTTTTGGTAATAATTAAGGATTTATAATGAACAGCAGTACGGTTAGGTTAAAAAAGTATCAGGAAATAGGTAACAGTCTAAAGCTGGATATTTTTGATGGCCAATATGTCGTAGGTGATAGGTACAAATCTGAACGAGAAATTGCAGAAACTTATGACGTAAGCCGTACCGTAGTTCGAGAAGCCTTTGTTATGCTAGAAATTGAAGGTGTTGTTGAAGTTAAAAAAGGGGCGGGCATCTATATTCGAAGAACACATGCTGTGAACGGTTCTGTGATCGTTAGCAGTGAATTGAGTGATGTTGGTCCTTTTGAGCTTCTTCAAGCTCGACAATATATTGAGTCAGAAATAGCATCATTAGCTGCGTTGCAAGTGACAAAAAATGACATTATCAAGTTGAAACAAGCGTTAGATAACGAGAGGAAGTTTTTAGATTCGGCGGATTTAAATCAATCTGATATTGAAGATGACGCTGATGAACAATTTCACTATTTGATTGCCGAAGCTTCTCAAAACAGTGTCCTGGCACAGGTCGCTAAAGACCTGTGGTCTAGAAGACACAGTAGCGCGATGTGGGCGCAGTTACACTCTCGGATTGAAAACAAAGACTATCGTAAAAAATGGCTAAAAGACCATGAAGTGATTTTGGCCGCGTTGGTTAGACGGGACGCGAGTGGCGCAAAAGATGCCATGTGGCAACATCTTGAAAATGTAAAGCAGACGCTTTTAGAGTTATCCAATGTAGATGATCCTAATTTTGATGGTTATTTATTTGGCTAATTATTGATATTCGCTATTTAGCATACGTTGGCTTCCTTAAGAAAATAAAGAGGAAGCAATATGGAACAAACATGGCGTTGGTATGGCCCTAATGACCCTGTATCTTTAGATGATATAAAACAAGCGGGCGCGACAGGTATTGTAAATGCACTTCACCATATTCCTAATGGTGAAGTATGGACTAAAGAAGAAATATTAAAACGAAAAAATATCATTGAAGATAAAGGCTTCGTATGGTCTGTTGTTGAAAGTGTGCCTGTACATGAGGAAATTAAAACTCGCACAGGAAATTATCAGCAATGGATCGAAAATTATAAGCAGTCATTAATTAACCTCGCTGAATGTGGTATTGATACCGTATGTTATAACTTTATGCTCGGTATTAGACTGGACGCGAACTGATTTAGAGTATGAATTAGCGGATGGGTCAAGAGCACTGCGATTTGATCAAATAGAATTTGCTGCATTTGAGCTCTATATTTTAAAACGACCAGGTGCAGAGTTTGAATATACACAGCAGGAAGTGGATCAAGCGCTTGAGCGTTTTAAGTCAATGCCACAAGCCGCGATAGATAAACTCACATCGAATATTATTGCAGGTTTACCAGGTGCAGAGGAAGGTTACACTTTAGAGGAATTTCAGGCTCGTTTAGACACTTATAAAGGTATTGATAAATCAAAACTGAGAGAGCATCTAGTGCTGTTTTTACAGGCTCTTATGCCAGTTTGCGAACAGTATGGCCTGAGATTAGCGGTACATCCTGACGATCCGCCTCGACCTATTCTTGGTTTACCACGCATAGTGTCGACGATTGAAGATATTGAAGCGTTGACCACTGCTGTTCCGAGCATGATGAATGGAATTACAATGTGTACTAGCTCGTATGGTGTACGAGGTGATAACGATCTAGTGAAGATGATTGATGTATACGGTGATCGTATTTATTTTACTCACTTACGTTCAACTCAAAGAGAAGAGAACCCTTTGAGCTTCCATGAAGCGGCTCATCTTGAAGGAGACGTGGACATGTATCATGTGGTCAACGCATTGCTCAAAGAAGAGCAACGACGTAAAAAAGTAGGTGAAACCCGCTTGATTGCGATGCGTCCAGATCATGGGCACCAAATGATTGACGATTTAAATAAAAAGACTAACCCAGGATATTCTTGTATTGGCCGCTTAAAAGGTTTAGCTGAAATTCGTGGGTTAGAGCTTGCACTTAAAACAGCGTTCTATAAGTGATAAATAGTACTAGAGTATAAAATAATGGCTAGCAAAGCGTAAGTTAGCCATTCATTTCTTTTATGGCATTACAGGTGGTAATAAACCTAACCGATATAATGTCCATGTTACTGCTATGAGTAAATACGACGTTTATGCAAAAACGTCGCATATGGAATTTTTAATTAAAAATACTTGGAATATATATGTCTGATCTTATTTTGAATTCAACGGACTCGTTCGTAATTGACTCCATTTATGGAGCGCTATATACATCTCAACGTAACAACCTCACGTTACTCGACTTTGAAAGTGATATTAAAGTTGTCGCTCGCAATGACTGGAATAAAGAGAAAGTCGCGTTAATTTGCGGTGGTGGATCAGGGCATGAACCCGCTCATGCTGGTTTTGTTGGCGAAGGAATGTTGACAGCTGCTGTTTGTGGCGACTTATTCGCAGCCCCAAGCGTTGATGCCGTGTTGAATGCTATATTGCATGTGACTGGACCTGCTGGCTGTTTAGTCATCATAAAAAATTATACGGGTGACCGCCTTAATTTTGGTCTTGCTGTTGAAAAAGCAAAAGAGATGGGACACAAGGTGGATTTGGTCGTTGTCGGGGATGATATTTCCATACCCGAAAACCCACAGCCGCGAGGAATAGCGGGTACTTTGTTTGTCCAAAAAGTCGCGGGTTATATTGCAGAGCAAGGCGGAACCCTTGAGCAAGTAAAACAAGCAGCGTTGGATGCTAATGAAAAAACTGCATCAATTGGCGTTGCTCTAACGAGCTGTTCATTACCTGGAGAAACAAACGAGCGTATTGCACAGGGTAAAGCAGAGCTCGGTCTTGGTATCCACGGAGAACCAGGAATTGAGACCATTGCACTTCCAGCAGCTCGAGAGCTTGTCACAGCGATGGTGAACAAACTTCTTCTAGCTAAACCTGTCACAAACAATGCCATTCTACTAAATAACCTCGGTGGTTTATCTCCGATTGAGATGAATATCGTTACCAAGGAAGTAATTGAGTCTGATCTCGGTCGTCAATGTGAATTGATTATTGGCGCTGCACCGCTCATGACTGCAATTGATATGAAAGGTTTCTCTATTTCCACTATTCAATTAAATAATGAGATTTCTGCGGCAATACAAGCACCTGTTGAGGTTGAGGCGTGGCCAAACGCCGTGATTCGCCGTGAAATTCCAACGTTAAAATGTCACAACAAAATAGAGAAGACTGCTTTTGAACCATCGGATGATGAAGGGACTGCATTAGCTATCCGTACCGTTTGTGATGCGATAATTACGATAGAAAAAGAACTCAATCATTTGGACTCAATTGTTGGCGACGGCGATACGGGTTCAACGTTTAGCGCTGGTGCTCGTAAGGTCTTATCGGAACTGAACGCAAATAATTTGCCACTAAAAGATCACGCCAAATTATTAACGGTTATCGCTAATAACTTGACTTCGGTAATGGGCGGATCATCTGGAGTATTGCTTTCTATCATGTTTACGGCGGCAGGTCGTGAATTAGAAACAACGGGTTCTTTTCCAAAGGCTTTGGCAAAGGGACTTCAGCAAATGATGGCATACGGTGGTGCTAAACCTGGCGATCGCACGATGATTGATGCGTTATATCCAGCGTTAGAAGCATGGGTTAATTACGGATTTGAAGCCGCGATTGATGCTGCCATGATCGGAGCTCAATCTACCGTCGCTATGACTAACGCGAACGCGGGGCGTTCCTCTTATCTTAATAGTGAAAGCTTATCAGGAACGAAAGATCCGGGTGCCTTTGCTGTAGAAACCGTGTTTACACAATTTAGAAAGTAGAAGCTCCTCTTATTTAGGGGTCGGCGCTTGAGTTAATTACGAATTTAAAGGAATAGAACATGGACAAAATCATCATCTCTCCAAGCAAATATATTCAGGGCGAAGGGGCACTCGACAATATTGGCAAATACATATCGGTTTTCGGAAGTAACCCGTTGGCCATTGCCGATGACTTTGTATTGGGTCTGGTTCGAGATCGCGTAGATACGAGTTGTAGCGTTGAATCAGTTGCGGTTAATTTTGAACAATTTGTTGGTGAGTGCTCTCGCCAAGAAATCGATCGATTAATCGAAGTATGTAAGAGTAATGGTAACGACGTTGTAGTGGGTATTGGTGGTGGTAAAACACTCGATACTGCAAAATCAATTGCATTTTATACCAAGCTACCTGTAGTTGTTGTACCGACAATTGCTTCAACAGATGCGCCAACCAGTGCGCTTGCCGTTATTTACACACCAGAAGGTGAGTTTAGCGAATATCTAATGTTCCCATCGAATCCGGATACGGTGATTATGGACACTGGCATTATTGCTGCTGCACCTGTTCGCACGCTGGTTGCGGGAATGGGCGATGCGTTGTCGACATATTTTGAGGCAAGAGCAAATGGTATCTCGGGTAAGGCGACAATGGCTGGCGGGGCACCAACTCGATCTGCACAAGCTTTAGCGCGTCTTTGCTATGATACGTTGATTGCAGATGGGGTAAAGGCAAAAGCGGCGGTTGAAAATCAAGTGTCGACAAAGGCTGTAGAAAACATCATTGAAGCGAACACGTATTTATCGGGTATTGGCTTTGAAAGCTCGGGTCTGGCTGCGGCGCATGCTATTCATAATGGTTTAACCAAATTAGAAGAGTGTCACCATTTATTGCACGGTGAGAAGGTGGCGTTTGGCACATTAACTCAACTTGTGTTGGAGAATGCTCCCAAGGAAGAGCTTGAAGAAGTTCTAAACTTTTGTAAAGCGGTAGGGCTGCCGACCAACTTACATGATATGGGTGTCAAAGAGGTGAATAAACAGAAGTTAATGGAAGTTGCTGAGGCGTCTTGTGCGGAAGGCGAAACTATCCACAACATGCCATTTGAAGTGACCGCCAACTCCGTTTATGCAGCACTACTCACCGCTCATACTTTAGGTAAATAACAACGTCTGAGTCATTAAATAACAAGAGTGGATGTTAAACGCCGTTCCACTTTTGTTATTTCCGCCTCAACTGAGCTCATCGCTACACAGTCAGCATCCGCTTTTTCTTTCCTTCAAATACACACCTAATGTTCTTATTGATATTGGTTTACTTCATTACGTTTCTGCATAGGAATGTATTTTAAATCGAATGTTGTTTTGCTGATTTTTACGAAAATACATCACAATTTACTGTAAAAGTGTAGTTTATCAATACGCAATTTGTGTCGTATGTCGTAACGTTATGCATAATGTCAATAAAAACTCCCACATTTACAGCAGATAGGCAATACATTGCCTATACTTCGGTTTCTGTCAATTTATCAAATGCTAAGGAACAGTGTGGGTAATTTGCAAAGGACAAAGAGTTCTGTTGAAACGTGTTTTCACTCTACGGAATATCAACTTGTAGAGAAGATTGGCGAGGGAGGCTTTGGCCAAGTTTATAAGGCGCAGCAACATAGTACAGGGAAGTATGTTGCGATAAAATTTTTGATTCTCAGCGATGACTTTAGCGTTAGCAAAAAAGATCGTTATATTTCACGTTTCCACCGAGAGTCAGAGTTAATTTCTCGACTGAATCACCCTAATATCGTCACGCTTATCGACAAAGGTCAGCAAGGTGATTACTTAATTTACGCCGTTTATGAGTATATTGAGGGCGAAACACTACAACAGCATTTGCAAACTCATGGCGCGCTCAATGCGTGTTTGGCTGCGGAAATTATGTCGTGTGTGTTGGATGCATTAGCGCACGCTCACCAGAAAGGTGTGATTCACCGTGATATTAAACCTGCCAACATTATGCTGTATCAAGTTGGGGCAAAAACACATGTAAAGGTCTTAGATTTTGGTATCGGCACTCTAAAAAACGAAGCAAGACAGCTTGATTATAAAAGTATTACGCTCACTCAAGAAACACTAGGTACTCCGACATACAGTGCACCGGAGCAGCTAAGGGGAGAGCCGCCCTTACCGCAAACGGATATCTATGTCTGGGGGTTGGTATTTTTAGAATGCTTGACCGGAGTACCGACATTCACAGGAACGAGCTTAGCTTCAATTTTTCATCAGCAGCTTAGCCAAGCTAATGTCCCTTTGGGAGTTCTCGTCGGTCATAGTTCGGCGAACTTTTTTTAGGCGGGTTTTAAATAAAAGACCGCTACAGAGACCTAGTGACACGGCTAAGTTGTATCATGAATTCAACCAGCTAACCTTTAGTAACTTAGTAGGCGTTTTGGAACGCTCACCGTTATGTGTTAACGACAGTAATGAAAGCTCCCTTCCTTTTTCGTGCCATGATGAAACCGTCATAACGGATGGTAAAATATCATTTTCGCATTTAAGTGAGCGTAAACAAATTGCAGTGCTGGCACTCATTATTAGTTCAGATAGCGTGGCAGATTCATATGCGCCACGGATTGCTCAAGATGTTGTAGATATGCTCCATCGAGATCAAATGCAGCAGTGCATTGATATTGCGGTGCGCTATGGTGCATGTCATATAGGATCTTTAGGGGACACCTTGCTATTTTATTTCGGCTACCCTCAAGTTACAGATAACGATAGCCGTTTATGTAGTCGTGCTGCACTTGAAATAGCAAGCAATGTAGCTAATAAAAATGCACTATTAAAATGGCAGCATTCAATTGTTAGTCAAGTGAAAATGGGTATTGATATCGGTTTAATAGCCGCACTCCCTAATTGCGTGCCAGAAGGAAGAATAGCTAATAGAGCGATGGAATTAAGTCGAGCAAGCTCAAAACGGGCAAATAGTTTGTACGGAAAATGTGCATGCAATACTCGATAGCTATGTTGAATTTGATGGACTTGTTTTAAATGAACAAAGTAGAAGAGTTAGCGATCAGGATACGAATACTTGCTACCTGCTATGTGGAGAACGGCAATCGGAGGCGTTTGGGTTTTTAAGAGGAAGCCGTAAACATAGGTCGTTTGTTGGAAGAGACTGTGAACTTATGCAACTTTCACAAATAGTGGCATATCAATCGGAAGAGAGTTATTCGGTTAGTCCACTAATTCATATTCAAGGAGAGGCGGGAATAGGGAAGTCTCGCTTGGTGATCGAATTTAGAGACAGTTTGCAAAACAGAAGACACCTTGTTGGGCAGTGTCTCCCTGAGCACAAGAACAATGCTCTATATCCGATACTGTCTATGCTTAAGCATAAATTGTCGCTCTTAGGGCTCACTGAATTGCAGAGTACTTTGCGCCTCAAGCAGGCCGTTGATCAGACGCCGTTGAACGGAGTTCAAGGTAAGCAAGGGCTAATTGTTTTGTCTGCGTGGCTTGGGTTACCCATTTCAGATTCTGATTCTCTAACGGAATTATCACCGGAGTTACAGAAAACACGGCTATTTGAGGTGATTAGTTGCTTATTTTGTAGCAGTGAAACGCGAAACCAAAAGATGGTGGAGCAATATCTTTTTGTTTTTGAAGACCTACATTGGAGTGATCCAACAAGTAGGGAGTTCATCCAACATTTCGTGCAATCCGAAGGGTTTGTACAACAGCGTCATTTATGGTTGACCACGTCCAGAAACTCATTACCTAAATCCTTAGTGAATATACCAAAAACACTAGTGCAACTTGACAAACTAAGTGTGCATCAGTCAAGGGTGTTTATTAATGATCTTTTTGATAAACAACCGTTGTCAGAAACGCTATTGACATTATTGGTTGAACGAGGTGATGGCGTCCCTTTATTTATCGAAGAATTGATTGCAAGTCTACAGAAGCAGAGATTGGTTCACAAAGTTAATGGTGTCATTGATTTTGTGAATAGTGATATGAAGAGTCAGGTGCCTGTTACGTTGCGAGCTTTGCTGCAGCAGCGACTAGATTCCTTATCATTTTCGAAAGATACCGCGCAACTTGCGGCCTGTATTGGACGTGACTTTGATTATCGATTACTGGTTAAGGCTTCTGATAAAGACGAAGCTCAGGTGCAATTGGATCTGAAAGAACTGGTTGACGCCGATTTGGTGATTTTGCAGCGTAAAATGAATGGAAATAGTTATATTTTCAAGCATGCCTTAGTTATGGATGCCGCCTATGAAAGTACTCATAAAGACCGGAGAAAAGCAGCCCATTTATCGGTAGCCGAAGCGTTAGAGGTAAGCATGGGAGCAGATATTCGTTTAATGGCAAACCATTATGAATTAGCAGGAAGGACAGAGAAAAGTCTTGCGTTATG
This sequence comes from Vibrio sp. GJ43-1, assembly GCF_055808835.1. Taxonomy (NCBI): domain Bacteria; kingdom Pseudomonadati; phylum Pseudomonadota; class Gammaproteobacteria; order Vibrionales; family Vibrionaceae; genus Vibrio; species Vibrio sp. GJ43-1. Next base: position 1,310,703 of record NZ_CM147885.1, read on the forward strand.
GAAGTTGTTTGGTGATCAAAATAAGAAGGTGGGTTTACATGATACCGCCATTATTGGCTATGAGAAGTCGTTATCTCTTATCGAGGGAATAGAACAAACCGCGAGCCTTGCTGAGATAGAAATCGACACCAGAAGTGCGATTTCTATCTCATACTCTGCCACCCTTGGCTATGCTCATGAAAGTATTACTCCTCAAATCGTAAGAGCAATGGCTCTGTGCCGGGAGTATTCAATCACGGTAATAAATGAAAAAGCAGAGCAACTTTTCCTTATACAGTGGAGCTCTGCAATGATGCTGGTAGTTAAAGCACGGCATAGGGAAGCCTTAAAGGAGATTGAAGCGCTATATGAGATTGCTCAAAGTTCAAGGTTAGAGCACCTTTTCATTGCGGCTGCACAACTAAAAGGTGCTGTTGAGTTTGCACAAGGACGATTTTTAACATCGGTTAAAACACAAGATGAAGTAATTGATCTGTTTTGTTATGAAAAACACCATGAAAAATTGTCAATATATTCGTTCGATCCTGGTGTGTCTTTATATATTATTCAAGCAATCAACTATTGGTTCCTTGGCGATGAAAAACAGTGTGAACGATGCTTAAATACAGCTATCAAACTTTGTGAACAGTCTGACTTACCAACAGATAAAACACATGTATACAATTATTGTGCGTTTTTGTTTGTCTTTAAAAAAGATATCGATAACGCAAAGAAATATGCAAAAATATGTTTTGATTTGGCGGTAGAGTATAACCATGAGGTTTGGATTGCCCATTCTGAAGTAATGTTAGGGTGGGTTGAATGTAAAGTTGGCAATAATTGTGATGGTGTAGAGCTCATTAGGTCAGGTTATGAAAAGTACGTTAATACTGGTGGTGTTGGACACACCTCATTTTTATTAACGTTGCTATCCGAAGGTGTGTATTTGTCTGGAAATTTAACGGAAGCTATTGAAATACTGAAGCGTTCAATCACGCTTGCAGAAGAACACGATGACAAGTTTTATTTAGCAGGAAGTTATCTGCTGATGAGTGAGTACCAGAACGGAAATAAACAAAAGTCCGAATATTTTAATAGGTCTCATCATTGTGCACTCAATCAGGAAGCTACTGGGTTTATTGACAATATGCTGTTGAATAAGTCGTTAGTAGTTAGGTAATCAATATCATTGGATTAGGGAATTATGTTTAAAGGAATTATAGCGGTTCTAAGTTTAACGTTATCGATACCAGTTGTAGGTGAAGAACAACGCATCGACGAGGCAAAGTTGAATGCTATAGAGCAGCTTCCTATCGCCTGTGATAACTACATAAAACGGGGTTATACCAATGTTCAAGCGTGTTTTCCTGCTGTCGTTGGAAATAGGATTACAGATTTAGACGTAAAAGGGCTAACAGTCCAACAGTTTAACTCTTTAAGTTGGCCAGTGTCGGCACGTCATGTTGGGCTTCCTGACTTAAAAACGAAATTTGATACAACATATGACACGTATCCAGTGTGGCAGTCATGGATGACGCTGAATGACTTTTATGTACTTGATGATAAAGAGGACATGACATGGTTTTCTTCAAGATCGAGCATTCCTCAGTCGTGTAAAAAGCTAGTTGCAGGCGATGAAAAGGGTAACAGTAGATTGTCTGAATTTTTAGTGAAACACAAGTCGGTGCCCGTTGGACCCAAAGTTCAAGTGCTCACTATGGATAAGACAGCCTCAGGCCATCGTGTGTATGATGAACAAAAGAATAAACTCAAATTTCAGGTGTACTTTAATAATGTCGCATATAACAGCTTGTTAGAATATGAGGATGAAATAAAATTAGGTGGAGTCAAGTTTAAATCTGGTACGTTTAATGGCGTGAACGACAGTGAGCGAGGCGCTATATTCGTAAAAGCTGCATGGAAAATTCTACAAGAGGACAATACAGACTTACATCGAACGGTTTCTTTTGTCGTAAATGATGAAACCGAGACATGTGAGTTAGAGTTAGTGGGCTTGGTTGGGCTACATATAGTTAGTCGAGATATTCCCAGTAACCTTGCAAATGCGTATAAAGGAAATTTGTGGACATGGTCTACCTACGAGTACAAACACAATTCGCCTACAACTACTGAGTTTGATGATGGATCGTATTTAGACAGCAGGTGGTTATTTTTCAGTAAAGAGATGTCTAAGGAGGAAATCGAAAATCAGTGTTTTTATGGTGAAAAGGCTAAGCTGTCTAACTATAAAGTAGCCGATAAAACATCTTGTGTAGTTAATAATCCAAATATAAAGCCAAGCGTTATACTGTCGAATGACTATGGAGAGTTTTCAGATGATTTCCCAGTGGATCCAGAAAGTCCGATATTGAATACAGTCTGGAAAAATTATACCCCTGTGGGAGTTCAATGGTCAGAGGGGGAGTATTAATGTCAACAGCTAAAAATAAAAGGACAGATTCAGATGATCAACCATTTTTAGCAAATAATGTATTAGAACCATATACGCCTTTGTCTGGGTGTTCCCAGTGTCATACGCAAGGCAATAAAACACAGGAGGGAGAGTTAAGAAATGAAATGATGTTTTTGAACGACAATACAAGAAGAAAGGAAGGCTGGGTTGACTTTAACCTACTTACAATAAGGAAAATAAAATGAACGTAAAAACAGACTTAACTGAAGCATTTGTAATTAGAGATCAATTTTGTTGCTTGAAATTGCTGACATCGATAATAACCAGCAGTCAGCTTCAAGACCAAACATCGAGCATATACCAGTATCTTGATGAAAGTAAAAACTTACAAGTTATATTACAGAATATATTTTATATACCCAGTGCCATTCTTGAATTCGATAACACACCAGTGTTAAGTGCATTACTACTAAAATGTGCAGGTAATGATCTAAGTAAAAGCGATCTGAGTGTCTCTCACGCTATTATGAGTGATGAGTATGCCAGAAATTTAGTGAAAGAGAGTGCTAGCCGCACTACATCGACTCAGCAGATCTCTTTGACGATAGGAAAAGCAGCGTATAGATGTGCTTTTTCCATTTTAGATGAGCTATGTGACTTGGATGATATTAAGTATGATGATGGTGAGAAGCTACCAAGTACGGGGCAGTCTAAGAGTGTGACTTTGTTAATGCTTAAGGTGGCGAGTAACGAAGAGCTAAGAGAAGTCATCAATAAAACGGAAAACCCAGAGCAATTAGCAGAACGTCTACGTGAAGTTGATGTCGGTAAGGGTTTTGAACGCTTAGACAATGAAATTTCTATGAAGTTGTCACAACTAATTATCAATAAGAACGAAGATAAATCAGCCTTGGTGAATTTCGTGGGGCAAACAATGCATCACGTTACATGGTAATTGCAGATAAGATGGTCGCTGTCGAATGAACGGCATAACCGTATAGCGTGGGTCTTTAGTGGCATGTTTTAGTTTGTAATACTGGTGTAATAGACTTCTATTGCCCCAACGCTATTATCACCGATATAGAGTCTTATTAAACGGGCTTGGCAATGACTATTTTGTGAGGGGAGCTATGGCATTTTTAATATCACAGTCGACAAATTATCAGGTTTACCTGAAAGCATTCCATCAGTTTGGGCGTTTGACCTCGGCAGTTGATACCGTCATTGACAGTCCGGAAATTTCACGCATTCATGGCATTATTGAGTGGATAGACTCAGGTTGGTATATTCGAGACATCAGTAAAAATGGAATTTGGCTAAATAATCAACCTATTACTGCCAATTCATTGCAGCCTTTATCACTCCACGATACGATCAGTTTTGCAAATCGTCGAGACATTACCTTCGTGGTCGAAAACCTAGATAAACCTTGTGATGCTTTAGTGCCGATGTCTTCCTCTGAGCCCGATGACAGTAAAACTTATAAGCCCATTTTATTACAGCAATATCACTTTTTACCGTCTGAAACCTCACCTGAATTGATCATTTACTATGACGTCAGTGAGAAGCAGTGGTACTGCGAAAACTTATCGGAATCCTCGGTTCATAAAATTGAAGATGGAGAGATGTTAGAGTTTTCTCACTCAATGTGGCAGTTGATGAAAGGGGCTGATCAAACGGTTAATGAAACCGTCGCGATTAACGAAAATGTCGACGCTGACTTATGTTATGTCTTCAACATTAGCCAAGATGAAGAGTTGACGGAACTCACATTAAAGAATCGCAATGGTGATATTGATTGCGATACACGCACTCATCACTACTTAACAGCGTTGCTGGCGAGATACAAAGGGCAAGATCGACTTAATTCATTGCCTGCCGATCTACAAGGCTGGCGTAGTATAGAGCAGTTAACCAAAGATATTGGTTTGTCTGAATCTCATGTCAATATTCAAATTCACAGGGCGAGGAAGCAGATTTCAGACAAGCTGTTATCTGCTGGGATTTGTGAGCCACTGCTTATTGAGCGAAAACGTGGTCGAGTGAGATTGGCAGCGACCAATTTTAAAGTGTTCAAAGGGCAAGCGCTAGAATTAGATTCAACATCCATATAGTGATGACTTCATTGCTGTCTTCCTTATCGTTTGAGTGTTCCGATATTTATGAAAGTGAACAGGCTGGCCCTTCATCGTTTAGGTGAAATGGCTAGCTGTGCTTCTCGACAGATCCTGCTGTAATAAGCCGTAATAACATCTTGCGTTTTTTCGCTCTACTCTTTGTCCGTGGTGATTATCCTTGGGTGGACAGAATGTTTGCACTGGATAAAGCACAGAGGTCATTTGATTGCTGACGTTGTACTGGTCATGCAATCAGGTACTGGTTAAAGAGTAGGAGACTAGGATGAAAACAATACGGATATTAATTGGTTTAGTGGCATCGCTGGCACTTGGACCTGTCGTGGCGAGCGGTATCGAGTCGAACATATGGACACTGGGGAATGTCATCTTTGATGATGGTGGAAAGGCAAAGGGGTCGTTTGTTTTTTCTTCAGAATCAGGCCAATGTGAAGCAGTGAACGTCACAGTGAGTGGGCCTTTGTTCAATGGTGCCGACTTTACTTTTGCAAGCTATAAAGACCGAATTTCATGCAATGCAAACTATCTTGATGCTTGTGAGGGCGAGTGCCCTAGTGGCTCAAGATATTTTAGGCTCACCTTCGAAAATGCGCTTAGTGACAATGTCATTGAGACAAACGTCGCGACTGGTTCGGTAGAGAGCGGTACGTATTATGGAAAGGGAGCGTTTGCCAATGCAAAAGGCGGCAAGAATGGTCTCGTTCAGATCATGCCCAATAATATTGATTATGGGATGTACTTTGACGCTGATATTCGCGATGCGGAGTTTTGCCAGCTTTCTGTCGATAATGGAAAATTGAGTTTTGGAGACGGGGTGACAAATCCGGCGATGACCTGTCCAGATTTATTTTCGTGGTACTTATTTACTAAAGTGATTGATGATGAGTTTTGGGTGAAATGGGCAGATGAGACCCAAAATTGGCCCGAAAATCCGTTACCGTTATGTAGTTCAGAAAATTCAGCGGATTGCTGTAACCCTAATCAGGTGGTTAATCAAGACAGTGCTTACTTTAAAAACTGCCCTTATTTTCCAGGGGAGGAGCAACAGGCACTTATTGAAAAAGCGAAGCATGCCACCAATGCAAAAAGTGCTAATAGCAGCAATGTACAGTCATTCGTGGAAAACTTTGAGAGTTTGATCAAAGTGGGTAACCCGGTAATCAAGGAGAGACAAGACCAAATTGCGACCTATTTAGCCAATGAATGTACTTCTGCAGAGATCGATACCATTCTACCGAACGACCCTGAGAGCATTGGTCGTGTACTTCGCCAAACTAATGCAGAAGTGACCATCAGAAATCAGGAGTTTCACGAGTACCTATATCGCAACAATTTATACAATAGTGATGGTGTGTTAGCGGTGTATAGTCGAAACGATGCTAATCAAGTTAACAATGCACCTTATCATCTTGGTAATCAGTCAGCGGTGAATTCTGCTTCAAGCAAACTAGCAACGGTTGACCTTCCTCCTCAATCAATAATGATTAAAAGTAACTGGTTAAGTGAAAAATTGATCGGCGCGATGCGCGCAAAATATCCAGAGCAAATGGTTGACTTTGCGGCATCAGATCAATATATCAGACAGATACACAAGACACCTAGTCACGTTGAAAAATGGTAAAAATTGCCATATTACGGATAATCACCTGTTAATGGCTTTTCATGTCTCTTCGAAAGATATTCCCCGCTGGGTCTGGACGACGTTTGAGCATAAAAATAACCCCGGGCGCTGCGACTTTACGGGTTGTAATGATAGCTTTGGGTATAGGGCAACAAGGCCTGTTACTGGAGAGTCCACTAACTATATTTCGCCATGGCAGAAAAGCGACAATCTAGCTCAAAGTTCCGTGGTATTCGCTCGCGATCTCCAGTACCCAGAAGGGAAGCCAACAGAGCAACTCACGGTGTTATTGTCGCATTTTGGTATAGCAACACAAAGCAAACCGCAAGCTGTCAGTGTGCTTCCGAGTAAATCGGACTTTGCTTGGAAAAACTATCGCTTGAAGGGCTCTCAGGTGAACTTCACGGATAACCAAGGTCGACCCACTCATTTAGGGAACTCGATCACAGAGGCTGGGTTTATGTCTAACTCAAGTTGTATTGGTTGTCATGCAAGGGCGGGTGTTGCACTCATTGAAGCAACGAAAACGGGCGAGCGAGATAAAGCAAACTTCTTCCACCTAGGTGTATTTGAACCAACATTCAGTGAATTTGGCTATCAACAATCGCATGATGGGATCCCCAATCAAAAATGGTATTACCAAGACAACGGTAACCAATCTTTAGAAGTGCTACAAACAGACTTTGTTTGGGGCTTTCTTAATGCTCAACCACTTTGCATGGACGATTGTGGGTAATAATTCAGCAGAATTGATTGGTAAATAACTTGATGGCAAGGGAGGCGTCCCTTGTCATTGTAAATTGCAATATGGTTGTTGACCACATAGCTGCAATCTTTCTCTTCATCCCTTGCTTGCTGTAATAAACCGTAATAATAAATCGCTCAAATTGGTATTAGAGTAACTCGTTATACGAATCTAATTAATATCGTCGAGCGTGGTTCACGGTATCTCTAAAGAGGTTAATTATGCACTATTCACTGAGATTTTCTGGAAATGACTATTTAACGAGCTCGCTGGACAAGCTCGCTAGTGGGTCGCTCGACACGGATATAACGTTACAGTGTTGGTTTAAGACAACGGACTCTGGCACTTTAATTAGCCATCAAGCGTCTGGTTTGTTACTGAGCATACAAAGTAATGGCTCGCTACGATTTATTATCGGTGGTGAATCGTCGATTAAAGGAGTGTTATCGGCAGAATCAGGTTTCAATGATGGCCGTTGGTATCATATTAGCGCGGTCAAGCACATTGAAGGATTAACGATTCTAATTAACGGTCAAACGATCGCAGTGTTCCCGATCGATGACATAGAGACAAGATATTCTGATGTGTCAGATTCGGTGAGTCCTTTTTATGTTGGCGCATGGCATAACGAGAACACTGTAGCGGATCATTTTAGCGGTGATATTGGTGCCATTAATATTTATCTGGCGGCGTTAAGCGCTGAGAAAGTGATGGAGTGCATTTGTCACCCTCAAATGTTCGATGACTCCAATCGAGTGTTGAGCTTGAATTTTGACCGCCAAGCGGAGTGTTTAAACCCTGTTGCGCTGTATTTTGTTGGGCGGGCTATTGGCCGTGCATTACCAATAGGGTTGATTTCGGTCGTGATACGCAATGACTCTCAGTCGGAATTGCTTAAAGTGGCCAAAGAAGACGCCGCTTCATATTTTCCCGAGGTCCTCAAAGCAGGGGAGTATCATCGAGTTTATATCCCTCACGTTTCGGAGATAGCTCTACAGGCTGTGTATCACGATGAATTGAGTAATGCCAATCGCATAACAATTGATTTAGAAGCCAGTCAGTTTGATCCTCGGGTTTCACTTAATAGTTTCGCTAATGAAGACAGTCGCCTTGTCACTCAGAAAAGTATCAAATTAAATGTACACAACCTGTATGTTGCTGAGGTTTACATTGGTGACAACCCAGTGGTAGTACAAGGGCTTAATTTCACTAGCTTCATGCGAGAAATGGCGTTGTGCGTACCGAGAGATCAAGTGACGACACTAAGCGAGGATTCACGTTATCAATATAATGAAAAGGCACAAGTATTTAATCGAAAATTTCAATTTAAGCCACTTGCGATTGTAGAGTGTATAACCGAGCAAGATGTTGCTAATACGTTCAAGTGCGCGACACGTAATAATTTGCCAATACGAGTACGTTCCGGTGGGCATGACCATGAAGGAGAGTGTTCGGCTAATGACACTATAGTCATTGATTTAAGTCAGTTAACACTGGCGTCAGTAACCGCGACACAGATTACTAATGAGTATGAAACCGACCAAATAAAGTTTGAAGGCAATGAGCAAGGTATTAAGCGAGTGAGAGTCACGCCAGGTGTGCGCTTTGAAACATTGACGACGGTGCTTGCACAAAACCAAGTGATGATTCCTCATGGAACATGCGCGACTGTTGCAATTGGTGGGTTCATCATGGGAGGAGGCTGGGGACCGTGGACTCGAAAGCATGGTATGTGTTGTGAGTCATTGGTTCGCGCTAGGATTCTTTTGGGAGATGGAACAATACATGAGTTAACCATTAACCCAAATGAGAAAGACCTCTTATGGGCCTTGAAAGGAGGGGGAGGGTTGAGTTACGGCATCATTACTGAACTCGTCATTGACACCTTTGATTTACCCAAGCTTATCCAAAAATTTGAACTGTCATGGAACCCCTATCAGCTTGGCTCTCTGTCTTTGCCTATTCATGCTATGCCAACCCTTGATGTGTTAAGGCAATGGGAAGCGGTTATCAAGGATAAAAGTAACGTTGAATTGATCGGGACCAACCTTAAAGTTTCCGCGAAACATAGTGAGATTGAGGAGTTTGACTATCAAACGGTTACTCACAAATGTGTCATGTACGGGTACTTTGATGGCAACGAAACGAAGCTTAGAGAGTTTGTTAATGATAAGTTTGGCGCTGAACCGTTACTGACGATTACGGGGGTTGGTGGCAGCGATGTTCCCAATATGGATTATGGTCTGAATTTAGCCAGTAGTTGGGATCGTGAATCGCTCTATAATATCCGTCAGCTGTTGAGCCACAAGAATGCTGCGCCAATTCCGCCGGATCTGGATGACCCCGCGCCCCATAAAATCACTTCTCGTCTTGTCGACGCTAATGGGTTGGCCTGTGACTCATCGGTTGAAAATGGCTATGAAGCCTTGTTGAAAAGCTTGACCTCGTCGTTGCTTGGGCCTGCCAATGTCAAACTGGGGCTATTTAGTTACGTCACATTAGGCGCAATTACGGGTGAATTCTATCAAAATAAAGATGTGGTAAACACATTACACAGTGCCTTCCCATACAAAGATCGTTTGTACACGATCCAATATCAAACGTGGTGGAATGAAAAAGTATTGGACGTCGCTAAAGAGCAGGATAATAAAGTGTATCTCCACCTAAATAGAGCGCTAGATTGGATGGATGACGCTCGTGATTGCCGAATCAATGGCACAGGGGGAGCCTTTATTAGTTTTAAAGATAGCTCGATTCCAACGAAAACCTACTTTTCTACGAGCTATATCGACTTGATGAAAGTTAAACAACATTATTCGATTGATCCGCTCAATCACTTTAGAACACGTAAAACTATTTTATAGTTACAGGGAGTGTAATAGTGGTGTAATGGTGTTGTGAGTTTTGTTATTTATACTAGTAAGTAACATGGTGAATAAAATGTATTTTTGTTTGTTTTTATAATCATCTTGATGTGTAAGTTATTATATTCGTAGCTTTACTTATGATGAATTAATTGTAGCGTTAGAGTATACCATTATTAATGGTAAGGGGTAGGTATGTGTACAAATTTTTATATTAGAACCAAAAAGAACGAGATGGTCATTGGTCGAACACTAGAGTTTGCTCTGGATGTAGACTCAGACATATTCTTTCGAAAACCAGGTTATCGTTATAGCCAAGATATTCGTAAGATCCTGAATCAGATTCAAACCGAACTTCAACTTTCAGATAAGCAGTTAGAAAATTTCCAAATCAATGCTGAAACGCCGGACGCTGAACAGCTTTATAGTTGGGAAGGAAAGTATGGTTTTGTGGCCATGGGTAGTTTGGGACAAAGTTTCGCAACAAATGGCTTAAATACACAAGGGCTAACAACAGGCACAATGACGTTGGCACAAAGTGAATATCAGCCTTTTGTGGCAGACAAAAACTCGAAGACACTACTTTATCCATGTTTAACAAATTGGATTTTATCAAATTGTTCTACGTGTCAGGATGTTATCGACGCTCTTGATGTAAGGCGTGAAGACATTTGTTTATCCAAAGAAAGTACTCTGTCGACAGTGATGGCTGATAATGGAGAGGATAAGTTGAGAGTTTCTAACCCGTTTACAGGCGCATTACCACCAGGGTTTCATTTTCATATGCCGATTCAAGACAAACTTGGCCACAGTATTGTTCTGGAGTACACACATGGGCGCTTAACGATTACAGATTTAATGCCCATTGGTGTGTTGACCAATGATCCTGTGATTGGCTGGCAACAAGAAAACGTTATCAATAATTATATGAATATTACGCCAATTAATATACAAAGCTTAAACCCGAATGCGTTTTGGCTGAATAACAACTTTGCATGTGAAACGGTGGCACAAGGCTCTGGGTTTACTGGACTACCGGGCAGTTCAGCGCCTGTAGACCGCTTTGTTCGTGCATCCATGATGACAAATTTTGCTTTTCAAACTGATGACACGGTAGAAGCAACCAACTTGGCGTTTCACATACTAAATACCGTCGATATTCCTGATGGAACAAGTCGTGAGCATATCAATAGTGAATCGGGTAATGGTGCGGATCGCACCCTTTGGGCGACAGTCTCTGATCTTACTCATCAAATCTATTCTATTCGTATGTATGGCTCTCCTCAGGTGTTTAAAATTGACTTGAAGAAACTGGATTTAGAAGCGCTTAACGACGTTCGATATCGCTTACCTGTACGTGAACATCAATCTATTGATGTAACAAACAATATTATGAGTCAGGTTACAATATCAAAAGAGCCTCAACCAGAAAGCGTATAATAACAATGTTTAGGCTACCTTGATGTGCGAGTATCGTTCTAAACTTAGCAGTGTAATATTCATCAAATCGTTCTATGCTGTGTGACTAATATAAGTTATTAATAGCTAGTTTGAATTTTGTTCTAGTGAGTTTGAACGGTGTTCTCATAAATTAGTCGTTGACAGTAAAATTACTTTAAGAGAATTTTAAAGTAACGAATGAAACATAAAATCCCTGCGTTAAGCTGACGACTGTCTGCTTTGTAATATTCACAGTACTGTAGGGATATAATGAAAAGTAAAGTAGTAAGTGCGATTGCCCTGTTGTTAATTGCAACGGGGCATTGTCGTGCGTGGGAAGGCAATCCATTTCTAATTGATATCGATAATGGGGTTTCTTCGCAAGAGAATGAAAATACCTTTGCACCAATGGGTGCACTGACCTCGAATTATTTTGATATAAACCTAGATGCTTCACCCGGAAGTCGGGTGGTTGGTAAGATCAATTTTGAAGGTAATCGTCGACCGAATAATGTATCAAGTGATTTGCATTATCGCATTGCCGAAAGCTCTGGTGAAGGCCCGTCGCTATTTACGATTGAAAATGTTCGCGATAGTAAAGGTCGTTTGTTTGGTCAATTAGTCTATCAATCGGCCACGCCATTGGAGGTAGGTGCGTATCCGTTGCAAGTCGTTTTAATGGAAGCCAACCAAGCGAAAAGACGTTACGACATAACGGTAAATGTCGGCGCCGAAACACAATGGCAAGGTTTTTATCAGCGAGCGTTTGAGTTTATGCAGTCGTCCAAGCGACTTCAGGCTGTGTTTGATTTCGAGGATAGTGAAGTTGCAGATTATATAGCTGAATTGAACGATAATAATGGCGCCTTTACAGGATTTGAGTTTTACCACGCCAGTAGCGAAGGCGAACGGTTAGATATTGGCGCTCGTCAACTTGCCAAAGAGTTAACGTTAGCCGCTCATCAAATTCGAGCATTAGCCGCCGCATTAGGTGATAGTGATACTTATGGACCTAATGGAATACCAGAAGAGCGAGCAAATCTACAACATGCTTTGTATTTAGCGGTGATTCGTTATGTTGAACACTTCCCTGTGCGCGATTTTGCCAATACGTTAACATTGATGCACAACATGGTGACGCATCAATGGCGATTTACCGATCCAATGAGTTCAACCGGATTGATGATGGTTGTTGATATGGAAAAAGACATTGCTTCGGGCGATAGTTTGGCCATAAAAGCAAAAGAGCGTTTTCATGAATTATTGCAGATCGCATTTGATTTACCGTATAAGCAAAGGCGGCCAAAGTTCAATCGATACTACTTACCTAATGATCTCGCACACAGTCCCGGTGCCTGGGCCGATGCCAATCGCCATCACCGAATGCGGACATGGGTGATGATGGCTGCACTATGGCATGACTATAATCGTCCTCTTACCTACCAACGATGGTGGTATCGTGATTATCCGCCATTTGCTAAGCAAAATACTACTTTGCTTCCGGGGTGGGAACCAAAAGGTAGCTTATCGGACCTAAATACTTGGTTGGAAACGAATGCTCGTTATGCTTATAAGTATGGGCAGGCAGGGATGCTTCCTGATGGTACCATTTCGCATCACACAGGCTCTCGCCAAGACATGGCGTTTTTTGCTTATGGTTTTGAATGGATGACCGACACGCCTTTTTCTGCAATGAAAACGCTTGCCGATACACCATGGAAAGTCAGCTCACAGCCATACAATGATTCTAGCTATTTCCTAACTGACGTCTACCCAGCTCTACTCTATAAGGGTGGGTTGGACTTTCAAGTAAGTGGTCGCAGCCATGCTTCTCCCATTACGGAAGTATTTGGTAGTACAAAAATGCAAAAAGGTATTGCCTCAATACTAGAAGCTAAGAGCCATGATACTGAAATAAAAAATGAAACCGATTTAGTGACTCTGGGTGATCAGTTGTTAAACCAAACACATGAAAAATCGGCAAGTGTGGCATTTTGGAATAGTGACTTTTTGGTACATCGTCGTGGTGAGCAGGGTAGCCCCGCGTATTACATGTCTTTTAAAATGAATTCATCTAGGACACTCGGTGCAGAAAGTTTTGATCCAGACACCTGACTATCACAATGGCAGTGGGATATTGCAAATTAAAGTCAATGGTCAAGAGTATTCAAATGTGATGGACAGTTGGGATTGGCACGCGCTACCAGGGCTAACAGAGGAGCTTCGAGTTGACGAATTACCGATGAAAAGTGACTTAAAGCTGTTTAATCCAAATCACTATTCTGGCGTGGCGTCGGATGGTGATATCGGTGTTGCTGGTTTTAAATACGCAAGTGAGGCACCTTATAATTCAGCATCAGCGAATAAATCGGTCTTTTTTATTGGCGATGCTGCCTATGCGACTGGAAGCCAAGTTTCCCGAGTAAAAAACGAAGAATCCGATGAGCCCATTATTACGACCATTGATCAAGTGGAATGGAAGAGCGATGTGACTTATCAAATAGAGGGTGAAGAGCTTGAGACAATCGAGGTTGGGAGTTATGTCGATCAAGTCCTGCCTGTGCGAGGCACTGCATGGTTCCATCAAGGGGACGTCGGTTATGTCGTGATGGCAAGCTCAGCGGTACAAACCAATGTGATGTTACGAGGAGGGGATGCCGTCAACTCAACGCTTCGTGGTGATGTTCCTGTTATCCACCTTGCGATTCATCATGGCGTTGAGCCGCAAGCTAATGAAGAGCGTTCACATTATCGCTATGTGGCCATTCCTAATGTAACGGCAGATCAAATGCCTAGTATTGTCACAAGGTTAACGCGCTCATCTACTTTGATAGCAGATGAATCAATACACGGTATGTATCAACATGATGGGGCGAATGAGAGTATCGCCATGAGTTTCTTTACGGCGGGTGAAAAGACAATCTCTGTACCTCAAGGGAACCCTTTGACTGTTTCGGTCGATAAGTCGGCATTGGTGATCATGAATAGAGCACAAAGCACGTGGAAAGTGACGGTTCAGGATCCTTTACATCATGTTGATAAAGAAGCGATGGAAGAACGAGGAAAGCGATTTAAGTTTTGCGTGAGAAAAGGAAAAAATGAAATCGTTGTGAGTGTAAACCGAGCGCTCCAAAGTGGGCAGTATGACTACCCAAGACAAGGCCGCGTGAATACTAATACACCGAGCCAAATAGCAACGGTGAGCAGTGATGATGTCAATAGTACGATAGTGTTTGAGCTTCCCGACACAACGGACTCTAAAGACTATGCGGGTAAAGAGGAACTCTATGTTGGGATGCCAGCGACCATAACCGTACGAGAACGGTAAGCGCACCGATACTCAAAAAAATCAGCGGATAAATGAAGGCAAAGCACCGACAGAAGGTAGGTGCTTTTTTTGAGCATTAGAGAATGCCGAGTTGCTTTAGTTTTCGGTAGATTGTATTACGGCTGATACCCAAGACCCGCGACGTTTTACTGATATTGCCTTGGTTCGCGTTGTAGGTGTGCAGTAAGGTGTCGTCGACGGTAGTTTTTAAATCGGCATGAGTGGTACCAACCGATAAATGAAGGCTTGTCGCATCGGATGGCTTTTCTGAAGTCAAACGTGCGGCTAATTGTGTCGGGAGGTGATCAAGTGTAAGAACGGCTTCATCACCAGATAGCAAAGTGGAGACCTTTAGAACATTGTCTAATTCACGAATGTTACCCGGCCAAGAGTAATGACAAAGTAAGGCCATGAGCTGTGGACAAAGGGTTTGTTTTACGGTCACATATTTCTGGTGAATATGAGAAATTAGCGCCAGTTTATCGTGCCTGTCCCTTAGGTTCGGGATCCTAAAGGTAAGACCCGTAATTCGGTAATAGAGATCCTCTCGAAATTGGCCATCGGCGATCAATTGTTCAAGATCTTTATGTGTGGCAGCAATGATTTGGCAATCAACGTTAAAGTGTTGGTTGGAACCAACAGGCACCACCGTTTTATCTTGTAATACTTGCAATAAACGACATTGTGCCTCAAGAGGCATGTCGGCAATTTCGTCTAGGAATAATATGCCTTTGTCAGCTTGGCGAATTTTACCTTGATAACCTTTGTTGTTGGCTCCAGTGAATGCGCCAGGTGCGTAGCCAAACAGTTCAGACTCAATCAGATCTTTAGGTAACGCCCCACAATTGACGGAAACAAGCGGTGACGATTTGCGTTTACTTTGCTTGTGAAGCGCTTTAACAAACTCTCCTTTACCAACGCCAGTTTCCCCCAAAATAAGGAGGCTAATGTCGTTATTAATAATTCGATTGGCTTGTTGCCACGCATCTTCAATAGATTGCTCGCCAAAATGTAAATCACTGGAGGCCGTGTACGATTGAGAGCGGGGAAGGCTTGGTGTTAGGTGCTGTTTTTGAAACACTAAAGGTGATGGGGAAAGTGAACCATCCAATAACGCATCTATTGATTTACCTAATATAGGAGTCTGGTCTAATAGTTGTGTGGCGACTTGGTTATGGGCCAATATTTCACCAGATTCATTCGCAATAACAATCCCTTGCCAACCACTGCGTAATAGAGATTTGTCGCAAGCAAGGTCGATTCTGATCGAGCCATCTGGAATGGTGTCAAGAAGGTGGTTTTCGACTTGTTGCACCATACTTTGTACTAATACTTGAATGGTAGTGTCGTGCTGTTGCTGTTCACTGGTAATATCTAAAATGCCGATCAGTTGTCCAAGGTGGTCGAATAAAGGGCTGGCAGAACAACTGATGAAGCGATGTTGGTGAATAAAGTGCTGCTCGCCGATAATTGTCACGGGTTTTGCTTCAATTAATGCGGTGCCAATGGCGTTGGTGCCTTTGACTTGCTCTTGCCAGCAGGCCCCTGAACTTAACGCAATGGATGTTAGCTTTTCCTTAAACCGTTCCTGTCCCCAGCTTGCCAGTATCACCCCTTCTTGGTCTGTTAAAATAAGACGGCTGTCCGTTCGAGCAAACATCTGGCTAAACAAAGGTAATGCGTAGCGCTCCACGATGTTAATCAGTGCAGAGGACTGGTGACGTCGCTGTTTCAGTACGGAAGGTGCTAAGTGAATATCATCAGGGCGCTTTCTTTGTTTGAGTCCGGCTTCACTACTGCGGTGCCATGAGCTTGAGAGCCAATCTGAAGTATGAACATGTTGTAGCCGCATGAATGTTCCATCCTGTGACAGTTAGGGTGTTTCAATTTGCAACAGTTGAACAAGGGGGCATTCCCGCGATATCGCACCTGTCGATTATTGTGTTTTATGTTAATGGATTGTAATCATAGCGTTGCGCTATGTTGACGGCAAGTTTTCATAGTTGGCGCGTGAATTGCGTTGTTGGTTTTGTGAAGCTGATTTTTTGATGGCTGTTTTAAACCATATTCTAAGCGCTGACTCATTCGCTGCATTTGCACCGTTTAAGTCGCACGTCGAATATTGCCATACCTTTAGACACTTCCTAAACAATGAACCGACACAACGTAATGTAATAGACAGAAGGATATCACGATGATTTATGCACAACCGGGCAGCGCAAACTCAGTCATTAACTTTAAAAATCAGTATGATAATTATATCGGCGGTGAATGGGTCAAGCCTGTTGGTGGAGAGTATTTTGACAACATCTCGCCAGTGAATGGTGAAGTTTACTGTCAAGTTGCGCGCTCTAGTGGTGCTGATGTTTCATTAGCGCTGGATGCCGCACATGCCGTCCGTGAAAGTTGGGCGAGCACGAGTGTGACGGAACGATCCAATATTTTGTTGAAAATCGCGGATTGCATTGAAGCAAATTTAGAAGAGATAGCCGTGGCAGAGAGTTGGGAAAATGGTAAGCCCGTACGCGAAACGTTAGCGGCAGACATTCCTTTAGTTGTTGACCATTTTCGCTATTTTGCTGGGTGCATTCGTGCGCAAGAAGGCAGTGCGGCAGAGCTAGATGTGAACACGGCAAGTTATCACTTTCCTGAACCGGTTGGTGTTGTAGGTCAAATTATTCCTTGGAATTTCCCAATTCTTATGGCGGCTTGGAAATTAGCTCCTGCACTGGCTGCGGGCTGCTGTGTGGTTTTAAAGCCAGCAGAACAAACCCCAACGTCCATATTGGTGCTAATGGAAAAGGTCGGCGCGTTGTTACCCGCAGGCGTAGTTAACATCGTCAATGGGTTTGGCAGCGAAGCTGATCAAGCACTGGCCACCAGCGATCGTATCGCAAAGCTTGCATTTACAGGTTCAACAGAGATCGGCCATCATATTCTTAAATGCGCCGCTGAGAGTTTGATCCCTTCAACGGTTGAGCTGGGAGGGAAGTCTCCTAATATCTATTTCCCAGATATATTTGACTACGAAGATGAGTACCTTGATAAGTGTGTAGAAGGAATGCTGTTGGCATTCTTTAATCAGGGCGAGGTGTGCACGTGCCCGTCTAGAGTGCTGGTTCATGAATCGGTATACGACAAGTTTATTGCCAAAGTGATAGAGCGCGCTCAGAGCATTAAGCAGGGTAACCCTTTGGACACGGACACCCAAGTTGGGGCTCAGGCTTCTAAAGAACAATTTGATAAGATCTTGAGCTATTTGGATATTGGTCGACAAGAAGGCGCGAAAGTACTGACTGGAGGGGAAATAGCTCAACAATCCGAATCCTTAGGGAGTGGCTACTATATTCAACCAACGGTGCTGCAAGGGAACAATAAAATGCGAGTGTTTCAAGAGGAGATTTTTGGTCCTGTCATTGCAGTGACAACGTTCAAAGATGAAGCAGAGGCGTTAGCCATTGCCAATGATACCGATTACGGCTTAGGCGCGGGAGTGTGGACACGAGACGCAAACTTAGCGTATCGAATGGGGCGTAAGATTGAAGCGGGTAGAATATGGGTGAACTGCTACCACGCCTATCCGGCACACGCTGCGTTTGGCGGATACAAAAAATCAGGTATCGGACGAGAAACACACAAAATGATGCTAGACCATTATCAAAACACCAAAAATCTGTTGATTAGTTACGACACCAAACCGTTGGGTTTCTTTTAATGGCAAATTTCTAAACGCAAACTGACTATGCAGTAAGCAGTAAGCATTAAGTAGTAAGCAGTAAGTAATTAGCATTATCCCCTTAGTTGGATTGTAGTTATGACGTGAATGTAAAGGTCGTTCTGGCAAAGAACGACCTTTTTTTGTTCGCTGAACTACCCATTGTAGGGATTGTTGTAAGACATAGTTGTAGGGTGGCTTCCCGCTTTCGTACGCTTCTGCATAGGATTTGTAGGGCATGGCGAGCTGATCGAGCGCTGTTAAGTGATCGCTTATCGATAGAATAATCCGGCGATGGTGTTCTCGTAGCCCTTGAGCGTAAATAGTTTGAGTCTGAGGAGATTAGGGAATAACCCTTTTTTATCGTGATGATTAAAATTATTAGAAGCGATTGCGTGGTTTGTTATATGTAATTGGACGCGGTAAATGGTAGATTTTGCAGTCTATTATGCTGCCTTGTGCGTATTTTCTAGTTGTATCTGATATTTTCAGTACACGGCCATTGAGTAATAACATGACCGCGAAATCGTCCTTCCTCATTCATTTATCTTGTCTTGCACTTGCCTCTCATACGGTTGCCTCCGATGACCTAATGTCATTAATTGACATGCCTTTGGCGTCATTAGCTGAGACGAAAGTGGTGTCGACCACTCGGAACGCGCAGAGTTTAGCGGATACGCCAGCATCTGTTTATGTGATTACTGCAAAAGAAATTAATCGTTCAGGTGCTCGCTCGGTGGCCGACGTTTTAGCCCTTGCTCCTGGTTTACATGTTGCTAAGTTTTCCAACTATGACTGGGGAATTAGCGCTAGAGGACCAAATCAAGCCTTAAATAATTCGCTGCTGGTGATGGTGGATGGTCGAAGCGTATTTAATGCGATGTTTTCAGGCGTGGACTGGGATTTAATTCCAGTGAGTTTAGATAGTATCGCCCAAATAGAAATTGTGCTAGGACCCGTTGGCACTATTTGGGGAGGAAATGCGGTTAACGGTGTAGTGAATATTATTACCGCAGATGCGGAAAGTGCGCCACAAGGAAAGGTGTCGGTTAGTGCAGGTAACTACCAATATAGAGAAGTAAAACTTCATGAAGCAACGCAGTTAAACGCAAAGACACATATTAGCGGCTATGTTGAATATGTTGAGCATATGCCATGGACGAGTGAAGAAGAGCGTGTTCAAACCAATCAGCACTTTGGCGTATTAACGGGGCGCTTTGGTGGACGGTTGGATTACCAACATCTAGAAAATACACTGAATGTGCAGTTTGGTGGTATACGTTCTGAAGAAGACTACCTGTGGGCAAAATATAACCCACACTTTTTATTTCCAGGTAAACCTAGTACTGAGTACTTTGAACAAGTGATGGTGGCTCAGGAGTATTTTTGGGTATGAATCATGTCTATGAGCGCGCTAATGCCGACACATGGGAAAACGATGCGTGGCTGACTTATAGCTCGAACGACAGTACTGATAGAAATACGCAATTCGCGAGACTCGATCTTGATAGTCGTTACACATTAAATGACGTAGTAGGGACTCAATTAATGCTCGGTGTGAATGTTCGTCTAATTGATGAGGCCTTCGCGTCATACTCCTTACAAGACCAATTCACCATGCCGTATTTACGCACGACGCAATCACCGGAGTTTTTTAATCAAAGTTACGGACTGTTTGCTAACTGGACGGTCCCTGTTACCGATAGAACTACGATGATGCTTGGATCCCGTTGGCAGTATGACAATATTACCAACCGAGTTGCACCACAACCCCAAGCTCGTTTCAGTTACGCCTTGTCCAAATCGCAACGTTTATGGGCGGGTTGGGGGCGGGCTATTGTGACGCCGTCACGCTTGGAGTTAAGCACGGAATTTCAACAAAACGGCTATATTGAAGGCGCTCAATTTAGTGACGGTAACAAATATGATTACTTTTATAGTTACGTCTATAAAGGTAATGAAGACTTAGCGGTAGAAAGTGTAGAAACGTATGAACTTGGCTATCGCTTTTGGAATGAAGACCGCCTGCAACTCAGTGTCAGTGGTTTTTACAGCCAAAGGGACAACATCCGAGTTTACAAAGGTGTGTCGTCTAATCAGTGGGTTATTTCTGACGGATCGTCGCCGGGTACAAGTGGCACGGTGATCGAAGAATACGTATCGCAATATATCGATCCACTTTCAACGCAATCTTATGGCGGTGAGATCGCAATGAAATGGCAAGCTCTTGAGAATCTACAGCTTAATACCAACTACAGCTACAAGCGTATTATTGGTGACTGTTCTGGTGCTATTTGCAGCACCAATAATGAAGTGACATATAACTTGGAAAATCAACCTAATCATTTTGTTAATGCGCAATTAATGTGGGACATTTCCGCGAATTTTTGGATGAGCAGCATGATGCAATATATTGCTCCTTCTGTGTTACATCCCGATTCAAACAGTGAGACGAGTGCGCGTTGGCCACGCGTATTTAACGTTGAAATGGCGTTGAGTTGGTTACCAAAAGTGGGATACCCACGCTTTACTGCATCTGTGGAGAATTTAGGGGCAAACCAAACAATAGAATACCCAGAAACGTTTGGGGCCTTTCAAAATGGTACGCAATATTGGATAACAGCGGAGTGGGATTATGCCGCTTCGCTGAATCGATAACGGAAAGGTCGCATTATGGTGCATTTTCGCGGACTTCACCGTTTGCTAATGATGTTGGGGTGGTTCTGTTATAGCGTTCCTGCTTTTGCTCAATATAGTGATGATGATTTGAAATCTGTGTATTTATTTAGGTTTGCCATGTTGGCAGAGTGGCCGGAAAGTGGAGATGTATCGGCAAAAGAATATTGTGTCGCTCGCGATTCTCAAGTAGGAGATGGCCTTAAAAAAATCGTTGAAGCCAAATTGGGTGGTCAGGCATTTTATAACGCCGAAACCATGAGTTCGGCAAGTACGTGTCATATTTTATATATTGAATCCGCGAGTGCGGCGCTTATATCGCAACTAAAATCGCAATTTCCTCATGCTCTTTTGATTGGTAATGGTATGCAGTTCATCAACCTTGGTGGAATGATTGCTTTCATTCGAGTGAATAATCGAATTAAGCCTTTGATTTCCACCGCTCATGTTAAACAAAGTGGCATAAATTTGAGATCTCAATTACTCAGTGTAGCTGAAATTGTAGGGGTAGACTTATGATAGCCGATCGTTTTGCGTCGATGCCTTTACGTTACAAAATGATGTTGCCTACTTGGTTTATTGTGACATTCATAATGATTGTAGTCGGGTCGAGTGCGATAACGATGTTAAGACATTATCAAGAGCAGGCACTTGATACACGGGTTAATATCTTATCGAAAGGTGTGGCGAATACACTTCAAGCCGCGTTGATGTTTGATGATGCAACGACAGCCCAAGAGCAATTGGCTTACCTGTCTTTTGACCCCGATATTATTGCAGCCAAAGTGAAAGATGCAGAAGTGGCGCGTTTGGCGTTTATTGACCGAACACCATCACACTGCATTTGGATGCAAGAGCAGTTGGTGTGTGACAACATCGATTTCGTTGAGCGCTCCATTAATATCGAATTAGGGGATGATTCTTTAGGGGAGTTGATCGTCTGGGTTTCGTTAGAGCGGCTTCACTTAGAACAACAGCATATGTGGTTTTGGTTAAGCGTGTTAACGGGATGCCTATCGTTGTTTGCTTGGCAATTGGCGAGAACGTTACATAATTTGATCGTGATGCCGTTGAGCTCATTGCATTACTCTATGGAAACCATGATTAAAGAAGGGGTGAAGAAACGGGAGATCCCCGTGTTGCACAATGATGAGTTGGGGCGATTAACCCGTTGTTTTAACGCGATGGTTGTCAGTTTGTTAGAGCGAGAACGTCAACTCCATCAAGCGCTAGAGCATTTAGAAAGTAAGAATCGGTACATTAATAGGGCCTTGGATGTTATGCAAAAAGGCATCATGGTGACGTCGACCAATTTAGATATTATGTACAGCAATCCTCATGCGGCTAAGCAGCTTAAAAAATATGAAAAAATCAGCAATGCGAGAGTATTACTGGATGCGGTGTTTACACCGAAAGCCACCGTTGAAGCCATTGTCAATGCCATTCAAAATCAAACAATATTGAATGAAGTAGAATTAAGAAAAAACAAGACTAACCAAAAATTTATGGTGAGTTGCCATCCAATGGGTAGTGAAGAGCACTCGTTAATCCAGTTTGAAGATTTCACTGAGCAGTATTTAGCGGAACATCGACGAAAGTTAATTGAGTTAATGTTTGAACAGCATCAAGAAGCGATGTTGATGTTGAGCCGAAATGGCACGATTGAAATGCAAAACCCAATCAGTGTGAAATGGTTTGGCTGGCGAGCGCAAGTTTTTGAAATTAATGTTAAAGGTAAAGTCGTTCCGAGCATCCGTGTTTTGAAGAAGCTACTACTGGAAGGGAGTTTGGTGTATCACGTTAAAGTACAAAATGAAGACAGTTCGTGGTTTCCTTGTGTACTTCAATTAAGAACGTTGACCAATGAGAGCGGGAGAGTAGAGGCGTTTGTATTAGCGATTCGTGATGAGTCTGAAAAAGTTCAGCTCAAAAAACTCAACTATCAGGTGAATCATGATTTGCTTACCGGACTGGCTAACCGCGTGAGTGCAATGCAAACGTTACAGCAGCAGCATGACTATGGTGTGTCTTTGTTTGTCGTATTTATTGATTTAGATGGTTTTAAAGCCGTTAATGATCAATTTGGTCACCACATTGGTGACGAGTTACTGAAAGTTGTCGCGCAAAGAATGAAGGTCAGAGTGGGAGAACATGCACTGGTCGCAAGGCTTGCGGGTGATGAGTTCTTGATTGGTGTTGAGAGCCAGCACAACATTGAGGATATTTTAGAGCCCTTGCTCGAAGCGCTGTCTACTCCAGCTGAACTTGAAGGACATGGCTGCCAAGTATCAGCAAGTTTAGGTGTCGCATTTTGGCCTGCCACTTCTAATGAATCCCTTGATGCTGTGATTGATAATGCTGACAAGGCCATGTATCAAGCTAAGCGTGCAGGGAAAAACCGTTATGTCTTGAAAGAGTCAGAAGCGTTCTAAAAGTTATTAGCATGGTTAAGTGATTATATTGCGATGCTTGATGTGCACGGTTGCGCGTAATGTTACGGATATGCGCAGCGGTTTGTCGAAGCCCGCTCTAAGATTACTGCTTCTCCAAAGACTGAGACTGAAACTGCTGCCTAAGCCAGTGTCGAAGCGTGGCAACGTTCTTGGATTTAAGTTTGTCGGGGGCACAGACAAAGTAGAAGGCTTGAAGCGGGTTCGCGATAGGTTCGCCAATTTCAACCAGCAGCCCATGTTCGATATCATCTTTGACAAACTGGCGGTGAGTGACTAAAACGCCTAGGTTGCGGATTGTGGCGTGTATGGCTTGAACCGAAGCATTGAACGTCAAGTTATTCGGCGATTCCGGTGCATCAACGTCATGGGCATCGCACCAGACTTGCCAATCGTTTTTACGTCTGTCGTTGGCTACTGAAATAGCTGGATAGCGTGTCATCATTTCAGTGGCAGATAAACGTGGGTTTGTCGTCAGTGCGCTTGGGCTTGCTACGAGAACCAGGTCATCTTCAGCTAACTTTTCACAAAAGTAGTCTTGCCAGTCATCAATAGAATCATGAACGAGCGCAATATCGACACCTTCTAACTCTAAACTAAATGTTCCGACTCGGTTTGATATACGGATATCAAGCTGAGGTAGCGCTTTTTGCAGGTATGGAACTTGCGGGATCCACCAATGCAGTGCGAGTGAATTGACCATGTTTATGGTCATTCTATCGTCGCTCCCTTTATTAAGTATTTCTTCATTGGCTTTAATGATTTCTGCAATAGCAGGGGCAACATTGCGGTAGTATTTTTTACCTTGCGAGTTGACGGTTACGTGGCGCCCAATACGTTGAAATAGCTGGGTCCCTAGCTGAATTTCTAGTGTTTTTATTGCTTGGCTGACTGCAGAGTGACTAACATTTAGCTGATCAGCTGCGCGTGACATGCTCCCTGTTTCAACAACATTAACAAAGGCATAGATGGATTTTAGTGGGATATGGCTTTTCATAATATCTATAGTTAAGTTTTTCTAACATTATAGTTCACAATTACTCGTTATTTTACTGTGGTGGAGATCAATATACTAACAATCAGTTATCACGTTGTAGCGAGTAATAGAATGCAAATCAATCCAGGTTATCGTGCAGTAGGGCTTATGCTTTCGTCTACATTAAGCTTATCAATCACGGGAGTGTTGACGAAGCTTCTTGCTAGCGATGTTTCACCGGGTAATCTAACGGTATTACGCTTTCTATTACCAGCGGCAGTGTTGTTACTATTTCTTGCTTTGACATCGATTCGGCTGCCTCCCAAGGGTATGCGTAGAATTCTCGTATTTCGCGCCTTGAGCATTGGTGCATGCCAACTGTGCTTTATCTACGCGATCGATAAACTGTCTTTGGTTGAAAGCGTTGTTTTATTCGGTACGGGGCCTTTGTTTATCATGCTTTTTGAAACGCTATTTTTCGGTGTTCGTTTATCCTTCAGTACTATTGTTTCTTTTGTCGTAACATCGATAGGCGTAGTGTTGCTTGCGGGTGATATATCAGGATTTACTGCGAAACCAGAAATATTGATCGGGTTGTTGGCTGGTGTGTTTAATGCGGGTTCACAACTGAGCCTTCATAGGGCGTCTAAAGGCAGCATGTCTGGTATAGAGAATAATGCGTGGGCATTTTTACTCGCAGGCCTTTCTATAGCACCGATTGTTATGGTGACATCCGTGGGTGCTCTTGGAGACGTATGGCGCTTGAATGTAACATCGTGGGATATAGCAAGGCACTGGGAAACAATATTGTTACTCGCATTGTTAACGATGATGATCATTAATACCCAAACAAGCCGTTATAAAGCGTATCAATTGGCACCAACTAGCTCTCAAATCGCCCCTTTAATTTACAGTAATCTTATTTTTACCGCAGTCTGGCAATTGGTGTTTTTTGATGTGGTGTTTAATCAATATCAAGTTGGCGGAATACTGCTGATTGTCTGTGCAAACGTGATGTGTACATTGTGTAATCACCGTCGACCAGTCAATAACCTAGCGACTAATATTCGCAAACGCCCGCTTTCTTCAATTTGATTCTCAAATTGATGTCTTCAAGCTAACCTATAGTTAAGCTTTTGATTATCAATAGTAAATTGTTATGGCATGTTCCTTGTATGACTGTTGGTAACCAGCGTCAATCAAGGGATTAGATAATGCAAAGACTAAAACAAAACATTAAATTGGCCTCCGCGATTAAATTCACTGTCGCCGTTGCCATGTTGACATCAGCGAATGCTACCGCTTCGCCTTTTGAAACCTGTCCGAGCAAAGCCTACCTGTTTCAAGCCAACCCAGTACAGGTTTACGGAGTGAACCTCGTGACCGGAACCACGTCTTTATTACAAGGTGATACGGGGTTAAACGCCAATATTAATGGGGTAGGGTTTGATTTCAATGGTCGTTACATTTACGGCTATGACACGTCAAATAAGCAAATTGTTCGTTTGGGCGAAGATTTTATCGCAGAAACAATATCAACCACAGGTCTGCCAACTAGCCATACATTTTACGTGGGTGATGTGTATGAAGATGTCTATTACCTATACCGAAAAGGGAAAGGTCTGTTTACCATTGATGTGTCCCCACTCGCTGCTGATTCCAGCGCGACACTTGCTGTCAACCAAGTGAGTACGAGAGCGGTGGTTAACCTTACTGATTTTGCATTCCATCCAAGTGATGGAAACTTGTATGGTATTGACAACGGCACAGGTGGATTGTATTCGTTTGATGCAAGTAATGGGCAAGAAACGTATATTGGTGATACAGGAGAATTAGGGACTTTTGGTGCCGGATACTTCGATGTGGATGGCTATTATTATGTTGCTCGTAACCAAGATGGACAAATATACCGAATCGATCTTTCTCCGGGTAATGCAGCGAATATTGCAGCTGGTATTGTGCCCGCAGTTAAATTTGCTGATGGTCCTTACTCAAGTCAAAACGATGGTGCTCGATGTGCAAACGCCCCAGTTATCGATGAGGATTCAAACATCGATTTCGGTGACGCGCCGATAAGTTATTCGACGAAGCTTGCTGACAATGGTCCAAGACATGAGTTGGATGGCGTTACCTGGATGGGAGCAACCGCACCTGATGGCGATCAAGATGGGCTTTATTCGGGGCTGGCAGATGATGAAGTCGGCCTTGATGATGAAAATGGGGTGGGTTTTGTTACTTCAGTTGAACCCGGACTAGACAGTATAGTGAGAGTGAATGCGTCAACGAGCGGTTACCTCTCTGCATGGATTGACTGGAACCAAGATGGAGATTTTGCCGACGACGGAGAGCAGGTTTTCACCGATCAGCTTCTTGAAGCTGGTAACAATGATCTTATTTTAACCGCGGCTTTAGACGCTGATGTTGGCTCAACATGGAGTCGATTTAGATTCAGTCAACAAACGGGACTCAGTTACTCGGGCGGCTCTACATCGGGTGAGGTTGAGGATCATGCGTTGACCGTGACAGGTACAGGGCTCTCCGTTCGGTATTATCCGAACGCAACGGGTTACACCACGGTAGCGTACGAAGATAATTGGCCTTATACCGCGGATTATGACATGAATGATGTGGTAGTCAGATACCGAATTACTGAGATATTGCGTGACGGTGCGGTAGTCAAATCTAAAGTCGATGGTTACTTAGGTGCGGTAGGGGCATCATATCACAATGGGTTTGCGTTGCGTTTTAAAGGCGTTAATCGCAGTGACATTGACACCACAACCACTCGTCAAATTCATAACGGTAGTCAACTTGCCAGTAGTGGCCTTGAAAGCATCTCTAATGAAGCGATTTTTGTAATTAGTGAAGATACATCCGTCTACAAAGTTGAGGGGTGTGAATATCACCGAACGTTGGCATCTTGCGCGCAGCAAGAGGACGTACAGCTCAACTTTACTCTCCACATTAACTTCCTTGATGGCTCGGATACGTCGTCACTGATGAGTATGCCTTATGACCCGTTTATATTTGCAACGCCGGGTTATTATCATGGGGAAGGATACTTGCAACCTGGAAGAGCGTGGGAAGTTCACTTACCCAACTATGAACCTACAGAGCAATTTAACGCACAACTCTTCGCTGGCTTAGGTGTTGACGTTAGTGACGCAGATAGTGGTGTGTATTTTAAAACCTCGGGCAATCTACCATGGGCCTTGATGATAAATGATGAATGGGAATGGCCAACCGAAAGAACAGACCTCGTGGTTGCCTACCCACAATTTGCAACTTATGCCGAATCGGCAGGCGACCAAGCACAAAATTGGTTTGAATCTCAATACGCAACGCCGGGCAAATGCTACGTCCCTTAGGAGGCTGATATGAAAAACTCTATATTATTTATCACGACATTAGGAATGGTGACAGCTTGTGGTGGTGGCGGCGGTGGCGGTGACTCATCAGGAGGCGGTACACCCACACCCGCGCCAGTTGTTGCAGAACGGACGATGGAGGATCTCTCTATTCCAGATGAACTAGACTATAACCCAGTCGAGGCATATACACTGTCAGTTGATGCAAGTGCAGAGGTATCGGGACGTGCATTAGTGTCTATTTATACTGAATTTGCGAGTCAGAGTACTGGTGAAGTGGTACCAGTCTATGACAGTCGAATTGCTTCATTATCACTGCAATCTGGCAAAGGCAGCATAGACTTCTCGTCGGCGGAACATGTGAATGAATTTTTGTTGGAAATCTGGACGCATGATGGCAATCCACCCCTACAAAAAATCGTCTCTGCCGGAAATGAGAACTTGGCTTGGTAATAACAGGATGTTGTAGTTGCTAAAATTCGAGTGTTGGTATCACCAAGGCAAAGAAAAGCCCCGTTTAACGGGGCTTTTTATTAGATAGAATGGGCGCAAACCAGTACAATGCCCGACAATGAAGCAAAGACACCTACCTGAGTAACTGCGATATGAATGACGAACACTTTGATGAAAGCTATGAAGAAGATGCAATAGAAATAGAAGCACTTGGTATTGAGGTCTCCAGTCACCCGATAGAGCTTTATAAGTTGTTTAAAGTGGCAAACTTAGTTGGTGGTGGTGGTGAAGCTAAGCACTTTATCTCTGAAGGGTATGTTGCGGTTAACGGCGAACTGGAAACAAGAAAGCGTCGCAAAATGTATGATGGTGATTTTTTCGAATTTAATCAAGAGTACTATGTGGTGGTGTGCGATCAGCCGCCAATAGAAACGATAAAAAATACCGATGAGAAACAGACGAAGAAAGCGTCAGGTTCCAAATCGGCATCAAAAGAGTCGAAAAAAGCTAAATCGGCCAAACGTGATGCTAAGAAAAATGCCACGTCTAAGCAAGATCTGATGTCTAAGAAAGATCCAGCTAAAAACCCGGGTTCGAACTTAAGTGCTTCTGCTAAAAAGAAAGATAAGAGCAGTAAAAAATCAAAACCTAAAGCAGCAGAAACACCATCAGTTGAAAAATCCAAAAGTAAAGATCCAAACAGCGGTCGCGGTGGTATCGATTTCTTTTAATATTTCTGCGATACGCTGAAGGAAGCTAAGTGACAGTGAAGTGTAAGGTAGCTATTTTGCGACCTTTCATTTTACTGTTAGGAAACCTTCCCCAAATACTTATTTAGTGACACCATTTCAATTACGAAAAGCGTCATTTAAAGCTAGGAGAGCAGGCATGCAATTTGTTGTTGATACTCATACTCACACGTACGCGAGTGGGCACGCATACAGCACTATTATGGAAAACGCTCAAGCGGCAAGTCAGGCTGGGCTAAAAATACTTTGTACCACCGACCACGCGGATTCAATGCCAGGCGCCCCTCATTATTGGTTTTTCTCTAATCAGCGTGTATTGCCTCGCTACTTGTTCGATGTCGCGATTATCCGTGGCGTGGAAGCCAATATCTTAAATGAACAGGGCGACATAGATGTCCATCCAAGCTCTTATTCTTCACTGGATTGGATTATTGGCAGTTTTCATGAGCCTGTATTTAGACCCGCGACGAAAGATGTCCACACACAGGCATTAATTAACGTTATCGAGAGTGGCAACATTGATGCGCTAGGGCATTTAGGCAACCCAAATTTTGATTTCGACTTTGAAGCCGTTGCTCGGTGTGCTGCTAAGCATCATGTTGCGATTGAAATCAATGCTTCTACTTTAAAAGGTCACAGCCGAGTGGGCAGTGTGGATCGCTGTTACGACATAGCAAGGGCAGTGAAGCAAGCTGGCGGGTTTATTACGACGGGTAGTGACTCTCATTTCTGTGACACGATCGGCCAGCTGGATCTGGTGAGCGAGTTGTTAGTTAAAGTCGGCATGCCGACCGAAAACGTCATTACGTTTAGCACCACACAGTTTCTTAGCTTCCTACAGCTTCGTGGCAGAGCACCTATTGCAGAATTTCAGGCGTTACAAGACACTTAACCTTAAGGAGCTTAGCTTTAAGGTACTTCGTCGCAAGGAACTTGGTAACAATGCGTTTAGCTTCAAGATGCTTAGTTTCAAGATGCTTAGTTTCAAGATGCACAGCTTCAAGATGCACAGTTTCAAAAGCTTAGCCCCAAAAAGCCTAGTTCTCAAAGCTGAGTTTTAAACCGCTCATCCGCAAGAGATGTCTTGCAATAGGTCGAGTGGCGTCAATTAATCACAATGCACTTAATTGGCGCTTGTGATTGGCTGTTGATTACACAGACATTATTACGTTTAGAAACAATTATTGTACTGGCTTGTTTCGACAGTTCAGTACAATATTAACCGTATGTGACCTGATTGCTATTGATATCGTTGATTGATAGGGCATTTAGGTCATTTCTTTCAAAAGGAACCTTAAATGAATACAACAATAAAAGCAGGTGCTTTTGCACTCATGCTTGCGGCTAGCTCGACCGCATTTGCCTCTGAAGGCGTTGATCTAAAAAAGAATATGCAAGCGATGAAGCTGGCGTTTAAACAAGCCGCTGAAGCACAATCTGTTGAAGAAATGAAGACACCTGTCGCGACATTGGATACGTTGATTGCAGAAAGCAAGCAAGGTGATTATCCGCCAGAGAAAATGGATCTTTACCAAGAAGGTTTCAACAAGCTGTCATCCGCTTTACAACAAGTTGATAAGGATTTGCAGCAGGGCGATTTAGACGCTGCGCAGCAAACACTTCGTGAAGTGGATACTTTACGTATTGAATACCACGATAGACGTAACCCAAGTATTTGGCAACGCCTATTTGGCTAGTCATATCAAGGGCTTGATTTGTTATACCGCGAAATGCTTAACAAGCAAATAGTGGTATAACAATTAGGGTTACGCAAGTGACGGTGTAACCACATGTAGCCCTAAGCCAGCCATAGCCCCTAAGCTAACTATAGCCCCTAAGCCAACTATACTCTAAGCTAACTAAGCCCCACAGCCAACTAAAGCCCAAAGCCAATTTTTGGCTGCATCCGTACTGATCGTACACCCCAAGGCGTCAAGTCAGGCTTGGGTTGACCTAGATATAATTGCCTAAACAAATGTAACCCTTAGACAAGTAGCGATAAAGAAAGTCACCACCATCAAGTGAGTTGGCTTTATCATTTCCCGTAATAAACTGAATGCGCTCTACGCGTAAATCTCGTGCAGTTTTAAACGCTGGATAAACCGAGGAATTAATGTTGTGAGCGTCGAGATCATTAAGCAGGGCTTTATCGGACATTTTTGCCGTCGTACGACTAAATATCATGATCAGGCGTTTTTGTTGTTCTGATGAAACGATGAGCATTTCCATGAGGGCGCTTCCTTGAAAAACGAGAGACTATACAGCAAGCATCACGCTGTGACTAACGGTTAACGGGTAAATGTCCTCTTAGGGCCGCTAACCATGCATTTTTATACCCGCTATTCGTAGCGCAAAAGTAGGCCGACGATAGGCTTTGATAACATCGCGTTTGAGATAATGGCGTTTGAGATGATGGCTTTTGAGATTATAGCATTTGAGACTATCGCTTTGTTGGTGCTAGCGTGTCAGACGATAGTTTTTGGCCTGATAGCCGTTGCCACTCACTACGGGTCATGCCATATTTGAGCGAGTCATAGTATTCCCCCTCAAAATAACGCACTTTTCTTAAGCGGGCTTCTTGTAAAAATCCTAGCTTTTCCGCGCATGCCATCATTCTTGGGTTACCTGACCACGTAGTAAGACCAACGTGTTCAATACGAAGTGTTGAAAACAGTCGTGCTACCCATAAAGGTATAGCGTCAAAGGCGATGCCTTTATTCCAAAAATTGGAATCATAGATAATCACGCCCATTTCCAACCAACGTGTTTCCTCACACTCCCAATAATAACTCACGCTGCCTATCGGGACTTCATTGACGATAATGAGCTGCATGTCATCGCCGCGACATAAGCGTGCGAATGTACCAAGCTCAAACGCCTCACGAGTAGGCGTTGAATAGGGGAAGTAGGGACCATTATAGCGGGTCCATGCTTCATCTTCTGTCACGAGTGAATAGAGCGTATCTAACTCGTTAACCCTCGCTTTCCGAATGGCAATTTGGCGTTCAGTCATAGTAACAGCACCTAATCATCTGATTGTTTGCAACCATATTAAACTCGGCGAGACAAAAAAACTATTGAATGGTAGCTACGCTCGCTTCATTCACAATTTGCCATCCTTGATTACTTTGGCTATTTCGGTTCACCACACTCTTTACCATTAACTCACCTTATTGACCGTTAATTCTTCCTATAAACCGTTTATCGCATCCTCGTTTTTTCATCGCAAAGGCGAGGTACGCTTAACATCAATAAAAAGGCAGAAGGAGAACAGAAAAATGATGAAGTTTGATGGAATCTCAAAACAATACTCACTCGGTCAGAATCAGATTTCGGCACTAGATGGCGTGACAGGGCAGATCGCACAAGGTGAGCTGGTGGCATTGTGTGGCCCATCGGGTTCAGGAAAAAGCACGCTATTGAATATCTTAGGCATGCTCGATACCCATTACGATGGTGAAATTATGTTTGGAAGCCAGCTGTTATCTAAAAACCCTAAGTCCTTGATTCAATTTCGTCGCCAAAACTTAGGGTTTATCTTTCAACGTTTTAACTTAATCCCAGTGATGAGTGCGTTAGAAAACGTCAGTTATCCATTAATGCTAAACGGTTTGAGTACTAAAGAGCAGCAAGAGCAATCGCTCGCCATGCTCGATAAAGTCGGACTTGCGGATTGGGCACACCATAGACCGGATGCGTTGTCTGGTGGTCAACAACAGCGAGTTGCTATCGCCCGAGCGTTGGTTCATAAGCCAAGCTTGGTGATTGCCGATGAACCGACAGCGAGTTTGGATAGTGCATCAGCAAGCCAAGTGATCGAATTAATGAAGACGCTGGGTCATGAGCTGAAAACCACGTTTATTGTTGCTACTCACGATAGCCGTATGGCAACACGATGCGATAGAACGATTGAGCTAATTGATGGAAAGATAAGCCACAGCGCCTATCAATGGGCGAGCTAATCGCGATAGAGAACGTTAAGCGTCTTCGTTATTAAGACGAGTAATGGCTATGGCTACCAATTAAAAAAAGGGAAAGATTATGATCATGCGCACCGTCTATTCATTCAAAATGCCGCTGTTGTA
The DNA here is from genome assembly GCF_055808835.1 of Vibrio sp. GJ43-1. Classification (NCBI taxonomy): domain Bacteria; kingdom Pseudomonadati; phylum Pseudomonadota; class Gammaproteobacteria; order Vibrionales; family Vibrionaceae; genus Vibrio; species Vibrio sp. GJ43-1. The sequence continues at coordinate 1,343,700 of NZ_CM147885.1, forward strand.
TTTACTGCGTAATCGCAGGCGGACAATTTTGTCTTTATCCATTGTTGCTATCGCTATTTTTGCGTTGACCGCTGCGGCGGGCTTTGGATTGTTTACCTATCAATCACTTGAAAAGTCGACAGCCAATGATGTGGGGCATATCACGGTCACTCAAACGGGATACTTTACGTCGGAGGAAGAAACGCCATTGGAAAATGGCTTAACCAAACCTAATGAGCTGATCGCGTTGTTGAAGGGGGTTGAGCATGCAAAAAGCGTCCAGCCGAGAGTGTATTTTTCAGGCTTGATATCTAACGGTAGAAAGTCAGCGATTTTCATCGGTAATGGTGTTGAACCCAGTGAGTTTGACGTTCGTGATGGCGTTGTTGATATGCAGTCCGGCGCGGTACTTGCGAGTCAAAGTGACAATCAGTCTGGCGCAGAAGGTCAGGATGATAGCGGTATCATGATAGCCAAAGACTTAGCACGTAATTTACGGGTAGCAGAAGGCGATTGGGTGACGTTACTTGCTACAACAAGTGATGGCGCGCTTAATGCGATGGACTTCCAAGTAACCGGGATCTACTCCACTGGCGTTCCTGAGATGGATAAGCGTCAGATATATGTTGGGCTTTTGGCAGCACAAGATTTATTAAGTACAGACCGCATTAGCACGTTGTCAGTGTATCTTTCTGATACTAAATATACAGAGCAAGGGATGGCTGATGTCGAGCAGCGGCTTAATCAATATCACAATCAGGGCGACACTTCAGCGCAAAACCTAGAGACGACACCATGGCAGGACAGAGCATTTTTCTATCATAAAGTTCGTGGATTGTATAACGGCATCTTTGGCGTGTTGGGTTTAGTGATGGCATTAGTGGTGTTCGTTGCCTTGTTTAACACCATGACGATGACGGTGACAGAGCGAACGCGCGAAATAGGCACCTTGTCAGCGCTAGGCAGCTATCCGCGTGAAATTGTGGGCGGTTTTGTGAGAGAGTCAATGTTAATTGCGGTGATTGGCAGTGCGATTGGCGCAGGACTAGCACTTGCGACGACCTTATTTCTTAAAGTCGCTGATGTTCAAATGCCACCGCCTCCAGGACGGTCTGAAGGTTATCCGTTAGAGATCATATTCTCGCCTCAAGTTGCTGTCTATTCGTCACTCGCTATTTTGTTCATCTGTATGTTTGCTGCTTTTATGTCTGCGCGTAAAGGGGCAAAAAAACCAATTACGGAGGCACTCGCTTATGTTTAATTTACTAAATAACCGCTCAACTATTAACCGCTCAACTATCCAAAAGCTATGTCATCAAAAGCTAGGTTACACAAAGCGGTGTCACCAAAAGAAAGGTCACCAACAGTCATCGAGTCACCTAATCAGAGCGAAATGGCTTGTTGCCACCATAATGGCTTTAACGACGCTGCCGAGTTTCGCTGACAGCGTGCTTTCAGTCGATGAAAACCTAACGCAAGCCAGTGCCTTAATCGAACAAGCTGACCATTATCGTTTAGACTCAGAGGCATCTAGAGTCGTGTCAGAAGTGAAACTTTATCAAGATGATAACTTGGACAAAACACGCTTGTACGATGTGTATTTAAAGCCCAATCGTGAATCGTTAGTGGTGTTTAAAGCCAAAGTAGAGCAAGGGCAAAAGATGCTTATGCTGGGCGATAACTACTGGTTGCTGATGCCGAAAAGTCGCCGTCCTATTCGTATAACCCCAATGCAAAAACTGTTGGGTGAGGCGTCGGTAGGTGATATTTCAACATTAACATGGAGTCAGGACTATCAAGGTGAAATTCTAAAAACGGAAGAAATAACGGCATTAGATGGGACAGTACAAAACACCAAAAAGCTCAAGTTGACGGCAAAAACCACGGGTGCCAGTTACCAGCAGATAGATTTGTGGATTGATGACAAGAATGCGTTTCCAATTCAAGCCGATCTGTATTTACGCTCTGGAAAGCTAGCGAAAAAAGCGCATTTTAAACAAGGAATCAGAGCGGGAAAACCCCGCGTGACGGCCATGGTTTTGCAAGACCAAATACAATTAAACAAAAAGACGGTGATCGAATATCAGTCGATAGAGCCTTACTCGCTGCCGAGCAAATATTATAACCCGGCGTTTTTATCAAAAAATAAGCAGCTAGGGATAGAGTAATGTTCGTGGCACGCAAGGTTAAATATGTACCGGTATTCGTTTGCCTCGCGTTAGGGGTACTCGTCCCATCGACAGGGTTGGCAAAGGAGAGCAATGGTAGTGATCTTACTGGACCATGGACACAATCGTTGATGCTAACGGTGGACTACCAACTTAACTTGCAAAGTGTAGGGGAGCAAGACTCAGTGTTTTTTCCTGAAAAAAACCGAGAACCCGTTCAAACCGTGAATGGATTGGTTGATATTGGTGTTGGGTTTAAGGCGTTTTCCACGAATGTTGCTTTGCTGGGAAGTGATCTCTTGAATGATGCTGAATCATCATCGAGTGCTTACCGAGAGCAAGAGTTTGATGCTGTCGTGAGGGAAGCCGTGTATGAATCTCAGGTGTCGTTTGGTGATGTAGAACTTGACGTATTATTGGGAAAGGCCCGGATAGACTGGGGTGTAGGTTATGGATATCGAGTGCTGGATCTGTTTAATCCATACCGCCGTAATCCGGTTGGCATTCAAATTGAAGAGGGCGCAGGGACGTTGGCGTTGTCTCATTATGGTGCGAGCTCTGAGTGGACGTTGATCGCAACAGACTCTAGTTGGACGCAATTAACCAGCTCTGATTTTGATGAAGCGAACCAGCAGCAAGGGGTAGGTGCACGTTATTACACCTTGCGTGGAGATTCAGAAATACAGGCTGTTGGTTATTATGACAATGTCCGGCAGGGTCTTATTGGTGGCAGCTTTGTCACCGTATTTGGCGAGTCATGGGAGTTTCACTCCTCGGCTATGATGCAGCGCCGCTATTTGAATTATCAGTTTGAGGACGCCGCTCCTACAGAACTAAAAGAGAGCCACAATGCTGTGCAGTATCTTATGGGGGTAACATGGGCTAATGAGGCCGGGCATAGTGTGATTGCGGAATATTGGTTTGATGAAAGGGCGTGGAGCGAGCAAACATGGAAGACGGCTTATGACAATACGTCCCAAGTACACCCTTTAGTTGCTCAGTCCTACGGGCTAGGTTATACACAACAAAATCTTGTACAACATAGCGTAATGTTACACTGGTCGCTTGACCCTGCGGCATGGAGCCATTGGGATTGGAGCCGTGGATTGGGCTTAACGGATCGACTGACTCCAAAGATAGATCTGATGCTGTCTCCTGAAGATGGTGGAGTGATTGCAACGCAATGGTTGGATTTCGTAATTATGGATACGGGGGATTCGAATTTGCACTTGGAGCTGGCTGCACGTTATGTGACGGGTAAGAGTAAATCCGTATATGCAAACTTACCCGATCGCTATAACATGTTGATAAACATAAAAGGAAGGTTCTAGTTATGCAATGCGGACGCAAAGGTTCTAACCTGTTGCAATCGATGATCTTTACAACGTTGTTTTGTCTTGCGATTGCTGTGCTTACTTCATCAATTTGGGCGGCATCTTATTTAGAAAATGCGATCATTAGTTTAGGTTATGGCTATAGTGCGGTGGCATGCTCATGGTTCATTCAACGTTTTCTACCGAAAATCGCCGAGCTCAACTTGGTGGCGGTTGGCTTGTCCCTTGTTGGGGCAGTGTGCTTAGGTACGCTGAATGCTTATCTGTGGCTAAAGCAATATCCGGGGTTTGATGAGTGGCAGGGGCTAAAACCTATTTTACTGCTCGGTGTAATATTTACCGCGATTTCATTTTACTTTTTCTATGCTCAAGAAAAACAGTTTTTGCTCCAGCAACAAATCGAGCAGGCAAAACTAGACAGAGCAACACAAGATAGAGCGTTGATTGAATCAGAACTTAAACAGTTACAAAGCCAAATCGAGCCGCATTTTTTATTCAATACTTTGGCAAACATTAATGTCTTGATTGATTACGATACTAGTCAAGCGAAAGAAGTGTTGGACAAGCTGACAGTGTTACTGCGAGGCTCAATGTCCCGGCACAGAGAAAGCTATGTTGACATGGCGTCTGAAATCGCATTAATTGAAGCTTACCTTGGTATTCAGCAGGTTCGGTTGGGGCCTCGGTTAACCTATAACATCGAGATAACAGATGAACTCGCAAGCTTCCATCTTCCACCGTATCTATTGCAGCCCTTGGTAGAAAATGCGGTGATCCATGGAATTGAGCCAAATGTGGCTGGTGGGCATATTCAAATAAAAGGCAGCATAGTTCAGGGCGTCTGTACTTTGCAGGTGATTGATTCTGGTTGTGGCTTCGGCGGGGCAGAAAATGATATTGGGACGGGCAACGGCATTGGTTTAGCGAATGTGAAAGAGCGCTTATCAACACTATACGGCAAAGCATCTTCTCTTTCTGTTAGTGCCGGACAGAAGAAGGGCGTAGTATCAACCATCACCTTGCCGTTACCGATAAATAAGGAAGTATAAAATGAATTCAGTGACCGCGATTATTGCCGATGATGAACCATTGCTCAGATTTCATTTAGATAAGATGTTAGCAGAAACATGGCCTGAATTGACGATTGTCGAAGCTTGTGAAAATGGAGAATCAGCATTAGAGGCCATTAAAGTACTCCAACCTAATGTGGTGTTTCTTGATATTCAAATGCCGGGAATGTCGGGGGTTGACGTCGCCAACCAGCTGGTCGCGCTGGAAAAGAAAAACCAACTGACCGCACCACTCATTGTGTTTGTTACGGCGTTTGATCAATATGCAATCTCTGCCTTCGAGGCGAACGCTATTGATTACGTTCTTAAGCCAGTACAAGAAGAGCGACTTCTTGAAACCTGTCAGCGGGTTAAACAGCGCTTAGCATCCTCAGATACTGACGGCACAATGCAAACATTAATGGCGAAGATTGAGCACCTTTCCGTTGGCGGCACTACCAACTACACCAAGTGGATAAAAGCGACGAAGCATGATGAGATTCATATACTTGCCGTAGATGATATTGTCTATGCGAAAGCGGAAGATAAGTACATCACCTTGATTGCGTCAGTCGAAGGAGGCTATCAAGAGTATATTCTACGTAGCTCGATAAAAGAGCTAATTCGTCAATTGGATCCAGACCGATTTTGGCAGATACATCGCTCAACATTAATCAATGTAGAGCGACTCGATAAAGTAAAAAAAGACATAACAGGTAAGATGTACGTTTATATCGCTGATAATAAGCTCCCCGTTAGTCGAGCGATGCAGTCACTTTTTCGTTGAAAAAACGCTGACCAGTATTCGTCACGCTTCACAATCAGATCGGTCTTATATACGGATAGTGCGCTACTTATGTTAGATCGCTAGCAATATTTTTGGGCAATGCCAATTTGGGATGGTGAACACCTTTCGCAGCCATATCAATAATGGTGTATTCCTGGGTGTTTGGCGTCGCCGAATTTCTCGTTTGACTGAGCCGTAGTGCCTCGAACATTAACTGTTCCAGTTTCAGGTTGTAGTCGCTAAATTCTTGCTGAGTGAGACGAAGCTTACAAGTGATAAAGTAAGCGTTTTTGTCATTGGGTGAAATTACTTGCACGTGTTTTTGCACACTCTCTATGACACAGTTTTTGAATAGTAGAGGGAACTTAGCTTGTTCGGAAAAAGCGGTACTTTTAGGTACCTGAAGTACAAAGTCTGAGCCTTTTAACATTTTAATTAGATTGAGCTTTTCTAGCGATCGTAGGTAAAGGTAGGTTGAAGGTTCGTTTAAATTAAATACAGTCATCAGCTGTGATGAGTTCGCATTTTCATTCACAATTTCATGGAAAATAGTATACAGCTCAGGCTTGTCATAGAATGCAGAATCTTGCGCCGAAGTGAAGAGCGAAACGGTTTTAATGGCGTCCTCTGCCGTTGTTATCACTTTGGATAGAGGTACTTTTATTAACTCGCAGATCTCATTAAGCTTTGAAACGGAAAGATGGCTTTGCCCATTAAGTAACCTTTTAATACTCACCTCTGAGGTTCCAAGCTGCTCCGCAATATTCTTATAAGACCAACCTGACTGTTTTAATCGCTGTTTTATCTCTTTGCAAATTGCGAGGTTCAGTTCGCTCATTCTTGTCTCCTTCCATATATGCCCTTAAAGGTATCATATTTCGTACCTTTGTGATGATTTCTTGTCAGTGTGGGGATGTATATTGATACTAGATTCTAAGGTCAACGATCAAAGAATGCTGAGGAGTCACATGAACATTTTAACATCTTATAACTATCGTTATTTGGCAACGGATTACCTTAAATCTAACGACATCCCGGTTACAGCGATTAGCTTTCGCTCGATCCTTTTTTCGTTTTGGCGATAAGGGAGGATTTTAAGTGAATAGATTGGAGATAGAGCTCATTAAAATAACTGCTTGGGAGTAGATGTATGGATTTAGGATTAGAAAATAGAAATGTTGTTGTGACAGGAGGCTCAAGTGGTATTGGGGCTGAAATTGTGAAAGCGTTTGCCAAAGAGGGCGCTAACGTTTGGTTTTGTGGCCGTTGCCAGCAACGAATAGATACCGCGCTAGAGTGTTTCGATGATGTGAACATCAAACCAACGGGTCAAGCTCTTGATGTTTATGACTTAGACGCGTTTACATCTTGGGTTCATTCCATCGCCAATATCGATATTTTTGTGCCAAATGTAAGCGCGTTGTCTGATGAATGGGATGATGTTGTCTATAAAGATCTTCTGGCGACTCAACAAGCGATTGATGTTGTTGTACCTATATTACTAAAATCCCCCATTGCAGCTTTAACCTATATAGGTTCGAAGGCGAGCGGAACCACGGTATCTAATGCCAATGCTTATGGTGCAGGCAAGGCTGCGCTTGCACATTATATGAAATCACTTTCTCTCACTCACGCCCCAGAGTTAAGAGTAAACACAGTGTCGCCGGGTGATACGTTTACTGAAGATGGATTGTGGGGACGCTGTAAAAACACCGCGCCGCAACAATATCAACGTGTACTGGATCGCAACCCGATGGGTCGGCTTGCTATGCCTGAAGAAATTGCTAATGTTGTCGCTTTTATCTCAAGCCCTACAGCTAGTTTTGTTTCAGGTGCAAATTGGTATGTCGATGGGGCATCGACACATCATGTCCAATATTAGATAACACGTGATATTGTTCAAAATGACAACTCTTCGCACAGTTCTAGTGGTAAGCCGTCAGGGTCTTTAAAAAACGTGTAGCGTTTCCCTGTGTATTCATCCACTCGAATGGGTTCTAGCTGGATCTTTTGTTGACTTAACCACTCAACAGCTTGCTCGATATTTTCGACGGTAAACGCTAAATGTCTAAGCCCTTGTGCTTCGGGCATGTTTGGTCTGGTTGGGGCATCAGGGAATGAAAATAGCTCGATTTGTGTGCCGTCTGGCAAAGCGAGGTCAAGTTTGTAAGAGTCTCTGGCTGTTCGATAGTTTTCATCCAAAACCGTAAGACCTAAGATATGGGTATAGAAGTGCTTAGAGATGGCGTAGTTGGAGCAAATGATGGCAACGTGATGTGTGGCTTTTAACATAAATCGTTTTACCTAACCGGGATGTGTTGTGTTTAATCATGCTTGGCGATGTTTGTATCGACCCGTTATAACGAAAGCCGCTGTGGAAGTACGGACATGACATAATCAATAAATACTCGCATTCTGGCGGGTAAGTACTTAGTTTGGGCGTACTGTAGTGCAATAGCACCATGATAATTACTTTTTATTGTCCAGTCTGCGAGAACTTGAACAGCGCTGCCATCGGCCAACGATTCTTTGATCACAAAATCGTGAAATATTCCAATGCCCAAGCCTTCTTTTACCCCACTTAAACGGAGTTGAGATTGGTTGACAGCGTAGCGACCTGTCACTTTAACCGTCAGAAATTCATCGTCTTTCAAGAAATCCCAAATATTATCTCGTGCCGTTTCGGCAAGGTACAAACAGTCGTGTTGGGTTAAGTCTTGAGGTGTGGCTGGCATGCCATATTGCGCGATGTAATCGGGACTGGCGCATAATACGAGATTCGTTGGGCCGACATTTTTCATGACTAGGTTTTCGTCTGGCTTATCGGTAAGCTTGAACGCGACATCAATCCCCATTTTCATTAAATCAATATTGCCATCTAGGGCGCGAACTTTAAGCTGGATTTCAGGGTATTGCTTGAGAAACGGAGTAATAAAGGGCTGCAGTACTGAATTGAGAAAAGCTTCTGGCGCTGCAACAGTTAATGTTCCGCTTGGGACGGTATGATCGGATTGGGATACTTCAATGGCTTGCTGAGCGGCATTCACCATTAGGACGCTTTGATCGTAGACTTTTTGTCCTGCTTGAGTAATGACGAGTTTGCGCGTGGTTCGTTCAAATAACTTCACGGATAGCGCGCTTTCTAAACGAGTAATGGTTTTCGACAAAGCTGAAGGTGTGACGCCGAGATTTTTGGAGGCCGCAGTAAAGCTGCCTTCATTTACCACCATAATGTAGGAGGCGAGATCAGGTAATAAGCTGATGAGGCGATGATCAAACATTATTGTTGCCTTGAATTCACTAATGGTTTTCCATCTTAAGGGATAATTGTTTTCTTCACAATGAACTAGAATGGTTTCATTAAAGACTGACCAATACGGTCCCCGTCTTTCCCTACAAACCTATGCCCTACAAATCGGTGGTATTAGGATAATAAAAAAGGAATCTAAGATGTCTTCTGCATTCTACCAACAAATCCAAGATCAAATTGAAGAAGTAAAAGTGGAAGGACTGTATAAGTCTGAACGAATCATCACTTCTCAACAAAAAGCAGCAGTAAAAATCGCTTCAGGCGAAGAAGTACTTAACTTCTGTGCTAACAACTATTTAGGTCTTGCTAATCACCCTGAGCTTATTAAAGCTGGTCAAGTTGGTATGGATGAGCACGGCTTTGGTATGGCGTCTGTACGTTTTATTTGTGGTACTCAAGATATCCATAAAGAACTCGAGCAGAAACTGTCTATTTTCCTAGGCAAAGAAGACACGATTCTTTACACGTCATGTTTTGATGCAAACACGGGTTTGTTCGAAACTATTTTAGGTAAAGAAGATGCGATTATTTCAGATGCATTGAACCATGCTTCAATCATCGATGGCGTACGTTTGTGTAAAGCCATGCGCTTCCGTTATGCAAATAACAACATGGCAGAGCTTGAGCAGCAATTGATTGCCGCTAAAGAAGTCGGTGCTCGTCATACGCTTATCGTCACTGACGGCGTATTCTCAATGGACGGCGTAGTAGCGAACCTTCCTGCTATCTGTGATCTAGCGGATAAGTACGGCGCATTAGTGATGGTTGATGATTCTCATGCGGTTGGCTTTATGGGTAAATCTGGTGCAGGTACACATGAATACCACGACGTGGTTGACCGTATCGACATCATTACCGGAACGCTAGGTAAAGCGATGGGCGGCGCGTCAGGCGGTTACACGTCTGGTAAGAAAGAAGTTATCGACTGGTTGCGCCAGCGTTCTCGCCCGTACTTGTTCTCTAACTCTGTGGCACCAGCAATTGTTAATGCATCGATCCGCGTTCTAGACTTACTAGAAGAAAGTGGTGATTTGCGTGACCATTTATGGGCGAACGCGGCGCACTTCCGCACACGTATGGAAGGCGCAGGCTTCACTATGGGCGGAGCAGATCACGCGATTATCCCAATCATGTTAGGCGACGCTAAAGTGGCGGCAGAATTTGCAGAGCGCGCACTTGAAAAGGGCATTTATGTCGTTGGGTTCTCTTTCCCTGTCGTACCGAAAGGGCAAGCTCGCATCCGAACTCAAATGTCTGCAGCGCACTCGCGTGAGCAACTTGATCGCGCAATTGATGCGTTTATTGAAGTTGGTAAAGACATGGCAATCATTTAATTCTTGCCAACAACTAAGCAAGTATTTAATTGAATGAGTCAACGAACGAGCGTTAATTATAGCGCTCGTTCAACATTAGAATTGTATTTTTACTTGCTGTATCGCAAGTGGGAATTATAGGTAACAACATGAAAATTAAAGCACTCTCAAAACTAAAGCCAGAAGAAGGCATCTGGATGACCGAGGTTGAAAAGCCTGAAATGGGTCATAATGATCTTCTTATCCGCATCAAGAAAACTGCTATTTGTGGTACTGATGTTCACATCTACAATTGGGATGAATGGTCTCAAAACACGATTCCTGTTCCTATGGTAGTCGGGCACGAGTACGTGGGCGAAGTTGTGGGTATTGGTCAGGAAGTTCGTGGCTTTGAGATTGGTGATCGTGTTTCTGGTGAGGGTCATATTACCTGTGGTCACTGTCGTAACTGTCGTGGTGGTCGTACTCACCTATGTCGCAATACAACAGGCGTTGGTGTAAACCGAACGGGTGCATTTTCAGAGTACCTTGTGATCCCAGCGTTTAACGCGTTTAAAATTCCAGCAGGCATCTCTGACGATCTTGCGTCTATTTTTGACCCGTTTGGTAATGCTGTTCACACCGCATTATCTTTTGACCTTGTGGGTGAAGACGTCCTGATTACTGGTGCTGGCCCAATTGGTATCATGGCAGCCGCTGTTGCGAAGCACGTTGGTGCACGCCACGTTGTTATTACTGATGTTAACGAGTACCGCCTAGAGCTTGCTAAAAAAATGGGCGTGACCCGCGCGGTTAACGTAATGGAAGAGAAGCTTGAAGATGTCATGAGCGAACTTGGCATGACGGAAGGCTTTGATGTGGGCCTTGAAATGTCGGGTAACCCATCAGCATTTAACAGCATGTTGGTTAACATGAACCACGGTGGCAAAATTTCTCTGCTAGGTATTCCACCATCGGATATGGCAGTAGACTGGAACCAAGTTATTTTCAAAGGCTTGGTAATTAAGGGCATCTACGGTCGTGAAATGTTTGAAACGTGGTACAAGATGGCATCTTTGATTCAATCTGGTCTAGATCTCACGCCAATCATCACTCATCACTTCAAGGTTGATGACTTCCAAGCAGGCTTCGACGCTATGCGTAGCGGGCTTTCTGGCAAGGTTATCCTTGATTGGGAATAAGATAAATTAAACATATTGGCAATGTCGTGGTGTAAGTGCCATAAAAAGGTTCAGATAGCTTTAGTTGCCGATAAAGTTTTTAAAAATGTCCCAAGAAGCGCTTGGGACATTTCTCCTTTCATTGCTTAGATGTAATTAAACACATCAAATTTTTCGTTACTTATAGTCTTTCACATCCCCATTGATTTTTTAAACCCTTTCTGTGAGTCATCGACGTTCCCAAATCTCATGCTGATATGGTGTCCTTACGAGATTGTTCTAAGCGATTTTTCCATATGGCTAAATTTCGGGGCGGGAGCGTGACGGTTCGTATAATCTGAATCACATCATAGCAACGTCTTGTGTTATAAGCCTATGAGAGATGGCATTGTTGTAGTGGCTATACAAGCGAACCTTGGATTATAACTTTCTTACAACTTAGTGAGTTATGAAACCTTTAATGCGCTACTTTTTGCATATATCATTTCTTTAATTCAAAGAGGGCTCATAATGAAAAAATGCAAATCACTCGGTCTACTAACCGCTACATTATTACTTCCATTCACTACCTATGCACAAGTGGTGCTCATTAATCCCTTTACTGTTCCTGAGGGTAAAAGTGAAGAAGCCCTAAAATTCTGGGAAACGGCACGAGATTTTTTGAAAGATCAACCAGGTTATGTTTCAACTAATCTTCATCAGTCTATTACCCAAGGTTCTACTTTTGAATTTGTTAATGTCGCTGTGTGGGAGTCTGACACCAGTTTTGAACAAGCGACGAACGAGATGCGTAGGTATTTTCGTGAGAACGGAATTGTAGCACCAAAAGGGGTAGTTAACGCCCCTGCGTTATACGAGGTTGTTCGCCAATAATCGGCCTTTTTGACGTTGCACCGATTGATTATAACCCATGTTCTTCAGTACGGTGACTTGTTGGGGTGAGCGAGAAAAACTTGTCGATTGTTAAAAATGGTAAGGCGAAAGCAATTCGTTTTAGTACGCTTGAAAAAATATGTGAAGTCTTGGAGTGTCAGCCGGGTGATATTTTGGTTTACGAAGTGAAGTCGTAGGATATGCATAAAGGGGCTAAAAAGCCCCTTTGTTTTATTATGAAGTAATCATTAAGTTTGTTTAGTTGGCGACTTGTGCACAAGACACATAGCGCCAGTTAGACATAGAGTTGTTACCTGATGAACCATCTTTGTAGAACTGAACGGCATTGAGTGTATCAGTGTTAGAGTTTGTTTGCGATGCACTCCAGTAAGCCATTGCAGTACCGCCTTCGCCGTTAATTGGCCAGCCGTAAATTGGAGAAACATGGTAATCAGTGCCATCTTTTTCTATTCGACCAACTAGACCTTCTGCCGTATTTTGGGCAATTTTTGTTAATCGCATCAAGTAGTTAAATTCAGGTGCAGCATTACCTTGGTCAACATAAATGTTGGCCTTGTAAGAACTATCTGCTCGGCTGCTTGGAAGGAACCAAGCTGAATCGTCTTTTAGGTTTAAACAGGCATTGAGTGCGACTTTATTTGCATCAACTTCTGCTGAATATACCGCCCATTGAATGCCATTCACAGTTTGAGTTCTTGTGTAGTCTGGTAGATTCGCACCATACCCCACCTGATCTTTAAGCATGGATTCAGCCGCAGAAAGGGGACGGTGGAAAGCCACAGCTTTGCCTGAATGGCGTAACACGACTTGGCGAGCTGGCTCAATCGCGCGTTTGGTTACGTCGAGCTCGTCGTAGTAGACACCTCCCGTAATATCACTTTGCTCTGAAGCGATAAAACACTGTTCACCTTTTTCTACAGAGTCGATACAGACTTCTAATTCTTTACCGATATATTGCGCTGAGTTCGCTTCATCTACAGGGAAGACATTTTCAGCCATTGCTTTATGCCAGTCATTGTCATCAACCACGCCGTTGTTATTACCTTTAGTCGCTTCAAACTCAGGCGTGATTTTTGCGATGATTTCGCCACCAATGGTGTACGTAGTACCTGTAGCAACTTCAGTTCGGCTTAAGTCACCCGCTGGGCCTTCACTGTTTGATGTATCGATTTTCCACGAAATAGCATTCACGGTGTAGCCGTTTGTCGTAACGGTTACATCTTGACCAAATTCAAGTTTACCTGAGAAATCGATACCAAATGTTTTGATGCCAGTTGTGCATTGCTCAGTACCTGCAACACTGTCGTTGGCTTTTGGCGTCACACAGTAGCTTAGCGCTTTGCCAATGTGCTCTTGCTTGACAGTGATTGTACAATCAGAGCCTGTCGTACATGAAACATCGTTGATAACCGTATCTTCGGCTTTCCATACGGCGCTTGAGTTATCAGCACTACCGGAAGACGAAGGCGTATAGTCGTAACCCGCAGTTAATACGTCACCAAGGATAGTGTGATTCACATCATTATCACTGGTGATGGTTTTTAACGTAACGGTTGGAACATCGCCTACGGGATCGCCAATATCAGTCATTGGTGCTGAGCAGGTTTCTGTACCAGTAGTAGGAAGACCTGTTAATGCTTCAGGAGTAACACAGAACGTTAAACTTTGATCCTTATCAGCAGACTCAATCGTGTAATTTTCAGAGGTTGCGCCTGAAATCGGTGTATCGTTGCGCTTCCAAACTAACTGACTGCTGCCCTCAAGATCGCCATCCGCATCGGTATAGTCATATTCACCGACCAACGATGAACCTACGGTATTATTACCGACAATATCGACATTGTTAGCGACTGGCGCATCACCGGTTAGTGGAAGGACAACATCGGTAACCGCAGAACAGACTTTGTCGCCAATCGTTGGATAGTGTGGGGTATTGTCTGGGTTTTCTGATACTGGAGTCACACAGAAAGACAGTGTTTTGCCTTCTTGTACGTTGGTGACATTGAATTGTTTGGTGTCAGCGCCGCTAATTGGCGTACCGTTTTGTTGCCATTCGAATTCAGACGCCGCTTCTAAGTCTCCGTCCGCATCGTAATAATCGTAGCTGCCTTCTAGGGGATCGCCAACCGTAGGAGAGGTGTTGTCGATCGTGACATTTGATGCTTCAGGTTTTTCGCCATTATCAGGTGCGTCTATTAGCACTGGCGCGGAACAGGCCTGATCACCAACGGTGTTTGATGTGCCGTCAGCTACTGGTGTAACACAGAAGTAAACGTGAGACTGGTCGTGCTCTGGTAGTAGTGGCAAAGTCAGGTCATTACCGATGACGCTATCATTTACATAAGGGGTTTGAGCGTTTTGGCGCATCCAAGCGTAGAGACTATCGCCCTCTGGGCGAGGAGTATGGTTAGCATCAGTAAACTGATATTGCCCGGTTAATGTTGATCCAACGAGTGGATCTCCCTTTAATACGACGTTAGATGCACTAGGCGGTATCCATGCTTGGCCATTATTGTCGCTTGCGTCGTTGCTCTCAGAATTACATCCAGACAGAGCAGTAGCGGCTGCTAAAGCTATCGCGCTATATCTCAGTTTCATTAGTCTTCCCTATTGGTAATCATACATTCCCCTTCATTACTTTTCGATGAAGGCGTGTTTTATTTTCATAAAGGCTAAGTGAAAGAGTTTGCAAGTCAAAGTGGTGTAATTCGAAAGTGTGATGAGCTTCATGTGCTTGCGATATGTTCCGTGATCTTGCGCATTTCTTTCGTTGTCACATGTTGACGTTAACTTACAACTAATTGATAGTTCTCTGACTTTCGATGCCTTTTGTTTATGGGCTAAGTGAAACTTTGTGAGATTGTTAACATAGGATGGTAAGGTCACAATGAAAACCAAATTCTTCTCACCGTCGGTGCGAGTTAGTTGCATAAGTTTAGCGCTGTGCATGATCCCTTTAAGTGCACAGGCTGCACGAGTGAATGCGACATTATCGTGGGAATCAGGCGACTACGGAACGACTTATAATTACGCAGGGCCAAGGCTTGATATGAGTATTAATCCCGATGGCTCGAACTGGTATTACACCTTGGGGTATAGAAATAGGACGCACGAAACAAACCAAAATTATACACGGACAGAAGGACAAGCGGCGTATCGCTTCCGCTATGCCGAGGGTTGGATTCAACCACACCTCAATATCCGCCAAGATGTGACTTCGTTTGAAAGTAACAGTAGAACGAAAGTCGACCATTATAAAGCTGGCGTCACCTATATCCACGATATTGCTGATAGCTGGTCGTTATGGGGTGTTTTGAAGGGCGGGATAGAAAGACAATCAGATACTAACGCAAGCCAAGGTATTACAAGAGAATCAGACTATCTACAATGGGAGCTAGAGCCAGGTATTCGCTATTCGTTTACTCCAAACAGTCGTGTTACGGCATCCTATTATAACAATGGGGTTCGGAGCGATAAAGGCGAAACGTGGGGGCTATCAGATGATAAAAGTAGTGAGCAAGTTCGCCTTTATTACTTCTATCGAGCGGACAATGGCTTTACTTTCTCGCCATACATACGACAAGCGATTGGTTGGGGAAATCAACATACATGGTATGAAAGTGCCGCGCTTGATGGAACAGTCGCACTTAATAAAGTATCTCGTTACGCACTGCAAATGAGCTACCCAATTTTTGACTCAGTCAGCTTGACAGCGGAATATTACATTGAAGATGTCGAATATAAAGAAAACTTCGATTTAGGAAAAGATGATCTTCGAGTTAAATATTTAAAGTTAGGTGTAAGAGCTAGCTTTTAATTGATTTTCATTACCTAATTTCGAGAGTTATTATGAATTCCAAATTTAATTTTAATAAAACCACATTGGCAGTATGCTTTGCGATATCGCCGCTTTCATTTAATGTAATGGCGGATACTTCTCTTTCGTCTACTCAAGGGTTTGATGAGTATAATAAAAACCAAGTTGTGTCGCATAATACAGCATTTTTAGTTAACGCTAATGAGAATTTAGTTAACGCTAAGGCGAACAACTCGAATGAATTTATTTCTCAAGCTGCAAGAGGTGGCGCTTCAGGCAGTGAATTGTTTGTCGCTGACTATATGCTTAACTTTGCTTTAGATAACCAAGCTAATGGGTCTGAAGTGTCACAGCAGCTACTCGACTTGTTTGCTTCAGTCGGCAGTAGTGATGAAGCAGCAGCTCGTCTTGCTGGTGAAATTACCCCAGACGCAGAGGGTAGTGAGATCATGGCTACGTTGCTATTGGTCGATAAAATGAGGGCCAATGCGAATGAGCGAATAGGGTTGCTTAGAAGTGGGGCAAGTTATGGTAACCCAAGTACCTATTGGAATAACTGGGTAAGTTTTATTGGCGGCGCTGGTGATAAAGCAAGCCAAGGAAATGTCAATGGATATTCAATGAACAATTATGGATTGAATATTGGCTTTGACCGCGCGTTTGACAATATCAATATGCTTGGGTTTTCTTTAGCATATTCTAAATCTGACATTGATATAAAGAATTCGCAAAATAAAAAGGAAGTGGAAAGTTTACAAACCATGATGTATGCTGACTGGTACAACGATTACATGTTTATAGACGGTAACGTTAACTTTGGCCGAAATATGAATAGCACCGAACGTGTTATTGGTGCGTCCTCTGGATATCAAGGCGAGACGAATGCCACGGCAAGTTACGATGCCTATAACTTTGGTATTCAATATACAATGGGTGCGATGTTCGATCTGAATTATTTCATGATTGAACCTAAGGTCTCTTATAAATATCAATGGTATCGACATACTGATTATCAAGAAACTGGCTCGCCAGCGAGTTTAAGATATGACCGTCAACAGTACTCTATTTCGCAATTGGGGGCTGGCGTCAACTTACATCAAAGTTATAGTACGACACTTGGACTATTAACTCCGACGTTTAGCATGATGTATTACGCCGATCTTAATGATGAAAGGGTTCGTGCGAGTGCGAGTCTAGTTGCCGATGACCCAAGTTCACGCTTTGTGATTGTTGGAAATCAGGTCGGTGGCGATATGTTGGAAGCGCGCTTGAATGCTCAGCTACAAATGAGTCAAGCTTGGTCAATGAATGGTGGTGTGAATTACTACCAAGTCGATGATTATAAAGATGTCTCTGTCGCACTTAGTGCTTTATATCGTTTCTAGCCTATAGGTTGAAACCGCGATGGTGTGCTTTATTTTTTCAGTAGAGCACATCGATACCGCGGTTTCACTTTTCAAATAAGGATTCATTCTTTATGTTTTCTACCAAATTGACGCAAATATCGATTGCGCTTTCGTTCCTATTTGGTGCAGCAGGTTGTTCGCAATTCACGCCTGTAGAACGCGTTCAGCAAACACAACAATTGGCTCCGGTTATGGAGTCACAAATTATTTCTTTTGATCAGTCTATCCCAGCAGGCGTGTCTGCAGGTGAAGGATCAACGATAACACTGAGTGATGATCGCTATATTCTAGGTGAGCATTCATTGAAATGGGATTGGACATCGGGCAGTACATTGCTGGTAAATGAACCTATTCGATTGATTACCGACACGGAAGCGGCTCAAGCATGGGGTCGTCGAGCAACTCAAGTACTTTCGTTTTGGGTATATAACGAAACTCCAGTCGATGATTATATGGTTGTCGATCTAGGGCGAGGCCTTGGAGGAAAGGCGACGGGTGATGCTGGTTTTAAAGTGAACATGAACTTCACCGTATTGGAGAACAATTGGTGTGTCATTACAAAATGATATTCAAGGGCGCGAAGTTGAAGGCGTGAGTATTACCGATAGCGCGCAAGGTGAAGGCGCGGGTGGTGAAGCGATTCTCGGTGGACCAAGAAGTGATATGGATAGTATCCGATTCTTAGCGCCGTCAAGTGTTGAGTCTGGCGCATTCTATATCGACCGTATTATGTTGTCGGTGGATGACGCACGTTACCAATGGTCAGATGATCAAGTTAAAACTCGTATCGTGATCCCAGAAATTGATTTCGGGCTAGCAGCAGAAATACCGACGGCGACATCTGAAGAGTTGCTTGCTGCGCAAGAAGTCTCTGATTCGTTGACTCAAGTCTTTGTTGAAGCGAGAAATTTGCGCGGTTATGCCGATCTTCGTTCTGTCGATAACATTAGAGAAAAGTATCAAGAATTGTCGATCAATATCGACGATGAAGGCCACATTACAGGGCGACACATCATTACACGCCCGCAAAAAGTTATTTATCAGCCGCAGTTTATGAAGGCGAGTGATAAGGAGCTGTTTGAAGAGTATGTTGATATTGATGACTACGCGAGCCTAATGTTAAATGTCGCCAGATATCGCCTGCTTGCAGACTCTGAGACAGAGAAGCAAGAGCTAGAACAAATGTACGTCAACATGACCCTTCATATGATGGATCAGGGTTTCGTCCATGGTAGTTCACTTGTCACGACTCACCACTGGGGCTACGGGTCTCGCTGGTGGTACATTTCGGCTATGCTGATGTCTGATGTATTAGCAGAGCAAGAGCTGCAACAGCCTATTTTTGACGCTTTACTTTGGTATTCAAGAGAATTTAAAGCCAACTTCGATATGATTGCAGGGCCGGAAAGTTCGGACTTGGATTACTTTAACACGCTGTCGTTACAACATTTGGCGTTAATCCTATTAGAACCTAATGAGGATCGAAAGGTTGCGTTGCTGAAGAAGTTTGGCAATTACATCAATATTGCGCTTTCTCAAACCCCACCGGGTGGTTATGACGGGTTAAGACCCGATGGTACCGCGTGGCGACATGAAGGTAACTATCCTGGTTACTCGTTC
The DNA here is from genome assembly GCF_055808835.1 of Vibrio sp. GJ43-1. Taxonomy (NCBI): domain Bacteria; kingdom Pseudomonadati; phylum Pseudomonadota; class Gammaproteobacteria; order Vibrionales; family Vibrionaceae; genus Vibrio; species Vibrio sp. GJ43-1. Next base: position 1,362,537 of record NZ_CM147885.1, read on the forward strand.
CCCGCATTCACCAATGCCGCTCAACTGGTTTACATTCTAGATGGTACTCCATTTAGTGTCAGTCATACTGGGCGTGCAGCACTGAAAAAAGCCATGCTGTCTGCTTGGGTATACAGTAACCCTCAAGTTGGTATTGGTCTATCGGGCCGCCATCCATTTAACCCACCAGAATTGCGCCATATGAGTGAGTCGTATCGTTGGCTTGCGATGTCTGGTAACCCAGAAACGGAGGCACCTGTTGATCATCAACTTGCCGCTGCCTACTTGCAAATGACTCAACAATCAACGGCAGACTCTATAGAGTTGTTTGGTGAAAAAGTCGAAGCCGCAACGTTGCCGCAGGGCTTTTGGGCATTTAATGGTGGTGCATTTGGTATCCATCGCTACCACGACAAAATGGTGACGATGAAGGGCTACAACAGTAATGTTTGGTCATCTGAAATCTACTATCGAGATAACCGATATGGCCGCTACCAAAGCCACGGTGCGGTACAAGTGGTTCCATATGGAAAGCAGCAAGCTATTGGTTTTGTGGAAGAAGGGTGGGATTGGAACCGTAATCCGGGAGCAACCACGATTCACTTACCATTGGAAGAGTTAGATAGCCCAAACTCACATACATTAATGTTACGCGGTAACCAACCATTTAGTGGCGCATCTCATATTGATGGCAAATATGGCATGTTTGGCTTTAAGTTCGATGCGCCATCTATGGCGAAGTTCGACAGCAGCTTTACTAGCCGTAAAACGACGTTCGCGATCGATGACCGAATCGTTATGCTCGGTAGTGATATCTCTAAAAATGCATCACCATATAACGTAGAAACGACGTTATTCCAGCATGCGATTACCGAAAAAGCCGACGAGATATGGATCAATGGTGTGAAGATTGATACGCCGTCATTTGAGCAACAGATCGGGCAAGGTGACTGGCTAATCGATGGGCAAGGTAATGGGTATTTAGTGGTCAGTGATTCGTTAGTTGAGGTGCGCCGTCAGCAACAAAAATCTGCTCACAACAAGACTCGCGCTGTTACGAAAGGACATTTCGCGAGTGCATGGATTGACCATGGCAATAACCCAAGTAGCGATGCCTACGAGTATTTACTGGTACTTGAAGCAACACCAGAGAAAATGAAAGCGTTAGCGAGCGATTTACAAAGTGAAGTCAAACCTTACCGCGTTATTCAAGCAGACCGAAACGCGCATGTGACCTACGACGCTAAAACACAAACGACGGGCTATGTCGCATTTGAATCTACTTCCTTCGATAACCAGTTGGTAAAAAGTATCGCCCAACCCGCCATCATTATGACGAGAGTGGTCAACGATGATGAAGTGGTTGTCAGCGGTGTGACACCAGATCTCAATATGACGCGATATACCGAGGCGAAGCCTACCGCGGTTCGTATTGACATTGAAGGTCTTTGGGATGCCAAAATCGCCAACGATAAAGTGACCGTATCACACTCCGGTAATACCACCAGATTGAGCTTTGAGAGCTACTTCGGTATACCGCAACAGGTCACTCTGCAGAAAACGAAATAACCACACAGTGACACGTTTCAACCAATGACTCGTTTCAAACAGCAATACGACTCAAACAGCAAGGTGGTTTAAGCCTCCTTGCTGTTTTTTACATTACATACTATTAGGACGTTAACATGTTCACACTAGCTAGGTTAGGGTTTGCGCAGCGGCTTATCGTTGGCTTTGGTCTGCTCATTATTTTTATTATCAGCATGCTTATTGAGGGAATATACAGTCGACAGCAGTATGATCAAAACGTCACACAGCTTAATCTTGCGAACGTCGGAGCACGCGAGGTGTTTGGTCTGCAAGTATTGGAAAACAGCTATGTGAGCACAAGGGACCCGATCTATGCCGAGCGTTTCAACCGTTGGCATAAGTTCAATCTAGATAATTTTATTGCCAGCAAGCATTTACTCTCCGACGACGTGTATCGTGACTATGTTGAAAAATTCGAAACTGCGAATGTCAAATATGGACAAGAGTTTAACCAATTTAACCAACTCGTTCTTAACGTTTATGAGCTCAACCAAAATCTAATCGATATTGAACAAGCGTGGTTGCAATCCATCTCTTCAGCAGAACAAACGTTAAAAGTATCCCATTTGAGTAACATGCGAGAGAGAGTGGTCCTGACTTTAGATGATTCCAACATGGAACAATGGGCAGAAGCATCGGCTGAACTAAAAGCGATAAGTGACGTGACAAGCGTACAATATCTTCAAACGTTTGATGCGTTAATGCAGCTAATTAAGCAGTCGGCGGAATCTCGTGAAGAGATGCTTGTCTTTGCTGCCGAAGTTCGTGACAACGCAAAACTGATTGTTGAAGAAGTGACCATACAGATGGAGCGCAATAAGAACACCAGTATGTTGCTTGGTACATCGGTTTCAATCATCGCGCTTGTGGTGGGTATATTGACGTGCTTCGTGCTTTGGCGTTCATTAACTGTGCCGTTAAAACAAACCCATACCCTAGTCGAAAAAATTGCGGGTGGCGAGTTGTTTCATGAGCTTAAAGTCACCTAGCTTCAGACGAACTGAGTACATTATCCCATTCGCTTAATCGTATGGTTTCGGCACTTCGAAGTATGATTGGTGACGTTAGAAACCAAGTTGAAGTTCTGAATACAACGTCTTCGAACATCATCGCCATGGCTGATAGCAATGAAAGCAGTTCTAAGCAACAGGCAATAGAATGCGAGCAGATGGCTTGTGCCATGACACAAATGATTGCGACGATTTCAGAAATAAGTCGAGCGGTCGAGCAAGTAGCGGAGGACACCAGTACGAGTCAGTCATTACTAGAAACGTGTAATCAAAGTACGTTGCAAACAATAGGCGTGACAGGGCAGTTATATGAGGCGGTGAACCATGCTTCAGCTAGTATCGAATCATTGGCGCAAGAAACACATAACATCAGCTCGGTTCTTGAGGTGATCAACAGTATTTCAGAACAAACCAACTTATTGGCGCTTAACGCAGCTATTGAAGCGGCGAGAGCGGGTGAGCAAGGGCGAGGATTTGCTGTTGTAGCAGACGAAGTTCGTTTGTTAGCAATGAGAACACAAGAATCCACCACCGAAATTGCACAGATAATTCAGACCTTGAAAGACAAAGCAACGGAAACCGTGTCCGTTATGCAGAGTAGTCAGGGGTATGCGAATGAGTCAAAAGAGCAAGTTGAAGCCGTAGGAGAGCAAATTCAAGCAGTATTAGAACGCGTCAATAATGTCACTGGGCAAACCATTAACCTTTCATCAGCCGTTGTTGAGCAGCGTTCAACCGCCGAGTCATTCAACGATAGTATGAAAGTTATCGTGGACATCTCACACAATACATCAGATATGGCAAAACGTTTAAGAGATGGCACCGACGATTTATCCAATGCGCAAGAGGCGATCAATCAGCACGTCAGTCGCTTTAAGACGATAGGTTAGGGCTATGATGGATAATAAAAAACAATTAAAAAGCATACCCAACTTATTGAGCGTTAGCCTGTTATGTTTGTCTACAACTGCCATCGCGGATGACGTATTAGTGTCAGACTATTGGCAACATTACTTGGCAACGCGTCAGCACAATAGTGATTTGTATTCTGGAGAAAACAACACCAATAAACCGGTACTGAATAACTTTTCTTATGCTGGGTATCATTTTGGCGAAAAACCGATCCCCACCAGGATGTTGGTGAATCATGAGGCGAGTTCGTTTACCGCTGAAAATATCCAATATGACCAAGCAACCGGGTACAGAATTTTCCTCGTCGACGATTATGGCGCAAACGCCAATGACGGTAAGAGTGATAAGCAAGCGATCAAGAGGGCAGTCGCTGAAGCTGAACGGTATGTCGAAAAGGAGGCTGAACGGGGAGCGATCGTCCAGTTTTCTGCAGGTCGTTATCGCATTAACGAAGCCTCTGACATGACTAGCATTGATCCAGCGTCAAAATTAGACGTGTTAGATGGTCAGACTATTAAGATCAGAAGCAGTAATATCGTGCTAAGAGGTATGGGACAAACGGCGACAGAATTGTATATGTCCCAGCCATTACTTCCTGTTGATAGTAGTAAAATGTGGACCACACCGCGCATTATTAAGTTTGAAGGGAATAGTAAAGGCACGCACAGCAGTCGCGTGATCGCTTCGCTCGTTGGTGGAGCAAGCAAATCGATAACGTTATCAAGTACCAAAGGCTTTGAGGCGGGTGATTGGGTACGGCTAAGTGGTAAAATTTCTCGAAAAGAGATCATTGAGAAACAGGTTTACCCCTATCAATTAGAGGCGTCATGGACGGCAATAAACCGTAGCTTAAACATTGTTGAATATCACCAAATCACCGAAGTTGAAGGGGATGTGTTGGTGTTCAAAGCACCTGTACAGATAGATATCGATCCCCAAGACAAGTGGTTGGTTGAAGCGTACGAGCCCATTGAAAACGTGGGCATTGAACATTTAACCTTAAGAGGTAATTGGCAGGAAAAATTTAAACACCACGCAAGAAGCAAAGACGGCACCATCCACGATAGCGCCTGGAGCCTACTGGAGTTAAACAACGTGGTGAATGGCTGGGTGAAACAGGTCACGCTCGCTGACTTCAATGCAGGGGTTCAATTAAGCGCAACTCGGTTATTCTACTGTCAGAGATGTTTTGCTTACAGGAACGCCCGGTCACTTATCACTGCAGTTCAATGCGTCTTTCAATAACTTGTCGATGGATGTGAATGATGAGTCTAATGCCTGGCATGCGCCTGGCTTTTCCCATAGAGCGTCATCTAATGTGCATTTGAGAACCCGTTATCTCGCATCGACGTCATCGGATTTACACGGTGCGCAACCGCGTATTAACTTGTTTGATAATTTAAAAGGGGGTTGGATACCGTCTCGCTGGGGAGCAGCTATTAGTAACTTACCCAATCATTTAGCAGGGCTGACCTACTGGAATTTTGAGCACATCGGCGCGCCGCAAACAAACTTTGAAATGATGTCGAGTAAATCCAAATATGGCCGCTTAATCGCGCCGTATATGATTGGTAATCATGGCAGTCCTATTACGTTTGCGTCCATGCAGGAATATTCTAAGCATGCGACTAAAAAAGGAGAGGCCAGTTACAAAGAATGGTTGCCTGATCAACCACAAGCTTGGTTAGAGTCTGATGGTCGTCGAGTTTTTCCGGAGTCTCTGTATCAATCTCAACTGGAGCAACGTTTAGGGTACTTACCGGAGTGGGTTGAATAGGGAAATTAATAAACCCCTCATGTGTACTTCTTTAGACGTAGACACATGTGGGGCTTATGATTTGAGCTAACGTTGCCGTTTAATCACTGGAAAATGTATAGTTATCTAAGTCATCTTCTTTGAATCTAACCTGCCATGTCGCGATTGCGCCAGTGTCTCCGTTAATCTCGTTAGCACTTGACCAGCTCAGTGTATTGTTCAAAGGTTTTAATGACAAACGTTTCAGACATCACGTCGACGGTATAAAAGGTAAATTGATAGGTGTCGAGACCATTGATGATCGTCACGGTGTAACTAGGGTTTTCATCATCATTAAGTACCCAAGTTCCCAGCAACCACTCATCATCAGACTTAAGCAAGGCATCCCCAGATAATCCCGTGTCATCATCCATTTTGAACACAACGGTGTCATCGTGCATATCACGGCGTTCCATTACCAGCACTCGACTGTCTTCGACTAAATCATCAGCGAATCGAGGCATATAGACACGGCTATTAAAGTTTTGTGTATCAATGCATCCTTCGACTTGGTTTTCAAACTCAGTAGCTGAAGACGTACTTGTTGGCTCCTCGTCATTCCAAGTGTCGTCGTTACTCATATCGCAATTATTCTCTGATGACAAGCTGTGAAGGTCATACACAGATGCATCATCATCGCCAGACCAGTAATCGGCGACTAAATAGCCATTTTGACTGTCAGCTAGCAACGCGATGCGGACTTCTACAAACTCACTGTTGCGATGGGATATTTCAATTATGTTGTGATCTTGGAGCGACCAGTCATAAACGCCGTCCCATATACCATTGAATACGCCATCCAATGTTCCATCATCTGACATCACAAAAACGTCACTGGCGTTGCCTTCTCGCCAGCTACTGGCTAAAACCAGTTGATCGATATCAGCGGCCTGAATAGACAGTTTATTGTCTGCTCTACAAGAGTGGTAACGCTCGGCGGCAGCGCTAAATTGCTCTGCTGAGGTGATGGAATCAGACTCAAATGAACACAGCACTTTGTCTTCATAGAGCGTGATATCATCAGACCAGATTTCTTGAAAAGTCTGTCCATTTTCAGACCAAGTCTCATAAAATTTAAACGCACCACGGGATTCATGCTGATCGACCATTGCCCAAATCCATGTTCCTCCATCGTCAAATGTAATGGTTACAAGATTATCTTCCAATGCCCACTGCACTTGGTACGTGTTGCTTAGGTCATCGTCTTTAACTACGACAGCGGTGCCGTTGTCAGAAAAAAGTATTCACGGCTGCCACCACTACCACGAGTTCGATAGAAGCTATGGGTTAATAGGAGGTTCTCTGTTATTGGCAAGGCGCCACCACAATGCTCTAATGCAGGCGCATAGTCCGAAAATGCCGAGTTACTCTGTTCACTATCACCGATACGGCAATTAAATTCTGCTCGCAGACTTGCCTGATAGTCATCTAGTGCCGTCTCATTTAACAACGTGAAGTTAGACGCAATACTTCCTCCTACTTGATGTTCGTCTTTCCAGCCTATGTAGACCGCATTATCGTAGTTTGAGAGGATGAATGTCGTTTGCTCGATGTTGATTTTATTACGGATAATGGCCGGAAGTGCGAGCTCGAAAAGTTCAACGTTGTGGATGGTCGAACGGTTCCACGTTGAAGTGACGAGTTCCGAACTGTCGTAACTTATAGGCTCTGCCGTCAACGGAGCGACAAAGCGATAGTAGTACGCCAGCTTTTCGGTCTCGGTTTCGACCAACTCGACAATAATGTCCTCTGATATGAATACGCCATTGAGTGCGATGACGGACAGGGCGGCATTAGGTGAAGATTCTTGCGATGAACTGGTAGCTTGTGCGTTGACAAGCGTTGATATATCGGTGGGTGTTGTACCTATATTGGATACTGCGCTGTCATCAAGCCAATAATTATCTTGTTGGGTTACAAGGGAAAAGGTGAGCGCTTGAGCATCATCAGAAAATAGAGTGTTGGTATTCAAATAAGGCCAATAGTCACCAATAGTTGTGACCTTGTCACCGCTCAATGAGGTCACGGAACCGACGCCGAGTATATTGAGCGTTGAGCCCTTCCGGTGATCCCACTGTGATCGTCCAATCACTACCGTCATAAGCAAGAGAGGCATCGTCGCCAATTTCATTCCAGCCGGTGCTGGTTAAAAGCACCTCGGAGCCTAAATCAGATATGCTCTCCCATGTGCTTTGGCCATTGTCATCGTAACTTAAGTAATCAGATTGTGTGAACGTCGCGATGGGATTGCCATCAATGACATCCAAACCAAACGCTTCTCTGTCGGCTTCAGGTGAGTCATAGTCATTGTTTCCCCATAGTGAGTAAACGGTATCGTAGGATTCAAAGAATGTGATGAGTTTTGCGATATCAGAGAGTCCGATAGTAGGATCGAAGGGATCGGCATCTGATATATCTAGGACGCCGTCGTTGTCATCGTCGGTATCGGTATAATCGCCGATACCGTCATTATCGTTATCATTACTTTCTAGGGAATCGAAGGGCATAAAGTCTCGATCATTGGTGACTCCGTCACCATCGATGTCGGGATCCATCCGGTCACCAATACCATCATTATCAATGTCATCCCATGATGAGACATAATTTTCTGGGTAGTCGTTTGGATTGGGATCTGTAAAGTTATCGAGTGCATCCGGAACACCATCAAGATCACTATCAGTATCGGCTGCTTTTTTTAATCCATTGCCATCAACCACAACGATGTCGCTTTCAGGATTGAAACTTTCGTCTTGAACAACGTCGCTTAGCTGAGTGAGCAAACCGTCGACATCGTGATTCGACGTATCACCAGACAAGTTTTGTTGGAGTTGCTCTGTGTTTTTCGGTAGCACTTTGGCGTTAACAATAATCTGGGCGATATGTTTCGTGCTCTCGGAGCCAGATTCATAAAAATCACCTAGAAGTTCTTCTTCTGGCACGCCTAAATCTGAGGCGACTTGTTGTTTGGCTTCATCAAGAGAATGGCCATTTTTTACTTTAACGTGAACTAAAGTAGAGAAGGGGGTCACGGCTGCTTGCCCAGGGGGAGCAGACATGACGTAATCTTCAAGTATTGGTTGATTGCCACTACCATCGCCAACATCCACCGTTTTGCCTCGAATTGCTCGAACAACAACGGGATATTTACTTGGATCGGAAATTGGATTGCCTAGTGGGTCTTTGGCATCCGTCAAATCGAGCGTCGCGTCACCAAGACCTGATGTCTCTGCGTGTGGTTCGCCATCATCTTGTTGTCCATCTCCATCGATGTCGAGCCATACAAGCGCACCATTTAGGTATCCATCAATCGCTTTGACGTTATAGCTGGAGCCATTACTGGCGCCAACATCATCATCGCTGCCTCCACAGCCCGCAAGCACTGCCACAATCGATAGTGCCAGTGCCGATTTAAGTTGTTTCATGTTAAGCCTCACTTCCAATGTAGGGTCTATGCCTAGCTCATCTGACGTTGTCTATTTGTTTGTCCAAGTAAATAGCCAGCGTTTCTTGGCTATTTAAAGGTTGTATTAGTAAATGAAACAATGTTGTTGGAAGCAATGAGTGGAAGGTAATTACCCCCAAGTGGGGGGGAGGCGAGATTGGAGGTTGTGATAATAGTCACAATAAGCTCAGATTGTTTTCTTGTACCCGTCTTGCAGTAGATGGATTTTAAATGGTCTTTTATCGTATGCGGCGATCGATTAAGCTGTTCAGCAATATCTTGGCGACTAAAACCACGAACGGTGTATTCGCAAACTTTAATTTCTGTTTCAGTTAATTGGTAAAGCTGATGAAGTAGGGCTGGATTCAGTCGAATGGTGTGGCTTTTATCGAGCAAGAATACGATGGATCCTTGCGATGATTCAGCGCCGATGATCGGTGTGAACACGAGTGTGCATTGTTCGCTATTATTGTCGCAATAGGACATGCTTTCAAAACTAGAATGCTGAGTGTATTTCATACTCACGGCTCGCAGAATATTAACGACAAATTGTCGAGAGAAATCAAGATCATCAAATACCAGTCGATCTTCGTTGATTGAGATGCCGGAGAGTCTTGCAATGAGTCGTTTTGCATGTTGGTTAGAGTAAATTAATTCACCTCTAGCACCAAACAGTAAACTCGCTTGTGGGATGTGTTCCAGCGTCGTTTCCCACCCCGTCTCATTAGATAGACGTTTGTTGTGCTGGTACAGCAAGTAGGCCTGTTTAATATGAGGCATTAAGTTGTCGAGTTTTAACACCTCGTTTTTCGTAAACATTGGCTGATTTTTTCCCTATGCGTGAATATGCAGGCGACGCTTTCTTCATCGTGATGGATGATGGCACCGCAAACGTCACTGAAGTGTGAATCAAACCAATTCTCCCCATGAATTACGGCGCTACTTCGCGCAGGCCCTGTGGGGCGTCCAATATCGTGGTTTAACGTGTAAAATCGACTGATAGGGCTGCTTTGTACATATTCAATTACATAATCAATAGCGCTTAGATTCTTGTCCATATGCTCTAAAACGGCAGACACCTTAGAGCCAGCCATCCATGCGGAGTAGATTTGTCCAGTTGATTTACTAGCAAAGTAAATCACAGCGTCAGCAAGATGAAATTCTTCTACCATCTTATCCAAAAAAGATTGGAATCCGTGCGGGGATAAACTGGAGGAATAAAGGGATTCGAGTAAGTGGCTATATTCCTCTATTAACTGTGCGGAGCCGTGGTCATCTTTGGTACGGCCTGGTGAATCCAAAGGTATATGCTCGTCTAAACGGGTCGTTTCTTCCATGAACTGCCCACCTTAATGATGATATTGATAATAACGGAACCTAAACTATAGAAAGAAATTTGAGATATGAAAGGAAATGCGTTGTGAAATAGGTCTTGTACTATTGTTATGCTTAGGTGTGCATGTTGTGTTTGAACAACGTACTTAGTCGACAACGGCCATGAGAAAGTGAGGTGATGTCGCTCTAACAGCACTGCTTTACCCTCGTCTGTGACTTCGAATTTTACGGTTCCGATACTGCACGCTGATTTGTCACTTGGTTAAACTGGATAAACCCAACAAGTGGCACGAAATATTCGATAAATTGGCTATGTTGTTTATTCGCGCCTTCAAAACTTTGTAAGATAAGTTGATTTACCAACGCAGGATTTACTCAATCTGAATTAAAGGCGCGGTAGGTTTGTACCACCATTATTTATGGAATTTAGTCTAGCGTTGTGGCAAAGAACTAACAGTGTACCTATGCCTGTTACTTTTTAAGTCGAATTACCGGAACGTGTTTGCGTCATAGTGTTGGCTACGTGAGTGTTATGTTAATCTATCGCGAACTGACAAGGTTTGGAGTGAAAAGATGGAAGGTGGTAATCTTTTTAGTGAGATTCCAGATATTATTAATAGCGAGCTATTTGAAGATATTCAAAAGCATAAGTCCGTTCGTATCGAACGTATTATTTCCGATGGCCATGCGAGTGCAGAAGGAGAGTGGTACGACCAAGAAGAGCATGAATGGGTTTCGGTTCTAAAAGGAACCGATGTCATTGAATATGATGATGGAACATTAGTCGTCCTCGATGTCGGTGACTACGTCAATATTCCAGCACATACCAAGCATCGCGTAAAATCGACATCGGCGACAGAAAAAACGATTTGGCTAGCCGTGTTTTACTAGCGTAAGCGAATCTGTCACTACGTTACGCCATTATCGGAAAAGATCAGCAGACAATAGATTATGTTAAATAAAGAAAATTTAGTTAAACTTGCCAGAACGCCAATGCCGTTTGGTAAGTACGCAGGGCGTATGCTTATTGATCTTCCAGAAGAATACTTACTCTGGTTTGATAAAAAAGGATTCCCTAGCGGTGATCTAGGCGACTTATTAAAGCTATGTTTAGCACTCAAAATAGAAGGTTTAGACAGCGTAGTAAAGCCTCTAAAGCGCATCTAACCTACCACAGAAATTCTCCTTTTAATGAAAAGACTCACTATGAATTTTGATATCAATACACTGAAACACCACCAACTGGTTGAAGATGGCCAATTAGAGGGGTGTTACATTCATCAGCCTGCCGAAGGTAGCCAGCCAGATGACAAAGCTGTCTTGGCAGAGCGGCAAGCGCTGGAAAAGATGGGGTACAAGATAATACAGGTTCAAGCTAAAGGTAGGACAACAACGTTTGCCGAGGCTATGCAAAAACTTGCTAAGAAGACGGGTCATCAGCCGAAGTAATAAAAGGCTGTAACCTAGCGCAGTACCTTTTATCTTTCTCCCAATACCTTTTGCCTCTTTGCGTGTCTCGAACTATCCCTAAAAACACCGTCATCCCCTTGAAAAAGGGGATCTCATTCTGCACGTTGCGTAACTGATTTACGTGACTGAATCGAAGGTTTTCAATTATCTACACGTTGTAAGAGATGTTCACTTTCGCGAAGGTGACGAAACCGATAAGAACGTAAGTGCCTGATTCAGTTCCAACCAATTTAACAATAAAGGTCATATTGGTAGCCGTACTCTACGACTAATGTCTAACTATCTGAGACTGTTTGTTTTTTTTCGTTTGGTATAAGGTACTAGCAGCTGAATTTCAACGATGGTTTTTAGTAATAGGCTGAATGGTTCCATTTATCTAACAGTGAATTTCAAGGGCCCATAAAAACTGTCATCGAGTGCTTTGTTGCAGTGAATAGAGACAACGACTCACTATATCTTCGCACAGTGAGTAAATAACGTTTGTTGGAAAACACACCTTAGAGTGTGAACGAAAGGAATCAAAATGAGCAGTACTTTAGAGTCCGTGCAGATACGAACAGATAAGCCTCAAGTCAATGAGGATGAGCTCTCTTATGAACAACAACATAAACCAAGATCGGAATTTGGTTCCAGAGAACAATACTTAGAGCATGAATTACAAATCATGGCGCCTAAACGCTGGCGTCCCAATTTGCCGTTTAAAGACTATCGATTTGAGATAGAAGATACCATCCCAGCGATGGCGGCGACTATTGGTAAGGTTGTTATGGTGGGCGCCATTGCAGCAACCTTTGCCGGGGCTCTAGGGTTAAATGAAGGCTTTGTATTAGAAAATGTTCGATATGAATTACTTATAGCCTCTGTTTTCATTATTCTTTTCTCTGGTTTTTTATTACCGACTGCTAACCTCGCTGGTACACACGGCCCACTCATCCCCTTGATTCCTATTGTTGTTGCAGCAGGCGGGCATCCAATGGCTTTTGGGTTGCTGATTGGCGCTTTTGGCTTAATATTAGCCATCAGTAAAGGTGGCAGCATGTTGGCAAATCTCACCAGCAAAGGTGTGTGTGGCGGTTTATTACTTTACCTAGGCTTTGTTGGAACCGTTTCTCAAGTTAAAAAGCTGTTTGCTTGGGCTGAGGGAATCGGTATGAGCCACATTGCTTTTGTCGTGATCTTTTGCACTATTATTCTATATGCTTTGTTGGAGCATTTTCGTAAGCGCTGGCTAGCGGTACCTCTTAGTTGCTTACTAGGTGGTACGTTAGCTTTTGCCATGGGTGCTCCGTTTTCTTTTCAAACCGAGCCTGGTTTACCCAATATGAACCCGATGTATTGGTGGGGGGAAGATACAGGCTGGATGCTAGGCTTACCGACGGTTGAGCACTTCATGGTGGTATTGCCCTTTGCTATCTTGGCAGTGGCGATGTGGTCGCCGGATTTTTTAGGGCATCAAGTGTTTCAAAAAATAAGCTATCCAGAACGTACGGAAAAAGTGCATATGAACATTGACGACACCATGACCACGGCTTCAATTCGTCAAACGTTCGGCTCTTTGCTTGGAGGCACTAATTTTACGTCTTCATGGGGGACTTATATCGTGCTGACGGCTATTGCTAAACGTCCTATTCCTGCTGGCGCTTTGCTAACGGCATTGTTCTGTATCATAGCTGCGGTTTGGGGCTACCCAATGGATTTAGCGATATGGCAATCGGTACTTTGTGTTGCGTTAATTGTAGGGGTATTTGTTCCATTGCTAGAAGCTGGAATGGAAATGACGCGTGAAGGGAAAACCACACAATCGGCGGCGATTGTTGTATTTTCTTCAGCGCTAGTTAACCCAGCATTTGGCTGGGCTCTCACCATGCTATTGGATAACTTAGGTTTAGTCGGTTGCAAAGAGCGTAGTAGTGAACTTAGTAAAATGAGCCGTTGGGTACTACCTGGTATTATGTTTATTGTGCTAAGTAGCGTGATGGCGTTGGTTGGTCTTCTACCAGGGATACTCGGCGATTATTCCAACGTTTCGTTAGCCGTTGAATACGAGTTATTGAAATCAGCAGGTAAGGCCGTCCGTTACAGGCTCCACACTGTGAGACTTTCAGTGTTACTATAAATACTTTGTATTTGAAATAGCGACAGTGCCTAATATCGTTTTAGACAATATTGACCGACAGCTTTTTTTAAGTGTAAATAGGAAGTTTGCTTCATGCGTAAATCAGATAAGAAGATCGAAAATCAAATTAGAGAGGTGTTAACCGAAGTTTGTGAAGATACGTTAAAAGGCTACGATGGTTTTCTTTGGGTGACTCATACGGTCAAATGCTCGTCTTTTCCACAGAGCTTAAAAATCGCTTGCGTATTCGAAACGAATCAAGACCGAGCAAATTTTCTAATGAAAGAAGGTCAGCTTCATGTTGCAAGCATTATCCAAAAAGCGTTTGATAAGGTTGGAGTCCAACTAAAGAACGTAGATAAGCAGATCAGTTACGATACGCAGGAAAATCGCGAGTTTGGTCATCAAACAAAGTGAATTGAGTTTGTAGTGGGAATATAAGGCTTTATATGACGAAATTGATACAGAGCCTGAAAGCGATGTCTGAGCTCTCCTTAGCACATTTACTTTTACTCCAAAGCTTGCTTCACTTCCCAAAGCGCGTAAAGAACACTATTTACGTGACTTAGCCATTATCTTTGAGTTAGCTAGGTGCTTTGGGAGATCTTCATTTGCGTGAGGATAGCGAGAGCTTTACATTGAGAAGGTCATGGATGTTAAGTATCGTAATATCTAATACCGTGCATAAATCCGACATTAATGTCGGATTTATGCTATTGAATACGACCAATTATATCGGTTATCAATGACTAAAATTGTTGGCAGAATTAGGCAAATTGATATCATAGTGGTTTGTTCTCTAAGGTAAGAAAAAGAAATGACGATTCATCGAGTTAACCCTTGTAAGCGTTGGTCTGACGTGACCGTATTTAACGGAATTGCGCACTTTGTTGAAGTGGCGGAGTCGGATACCTCTGCCGGAATGCAAAGTCAAGTCCAGCAGATTTTCGACCAAGCTGAAACCATGCTTCAATCCATCGGTAGTGACAAATCTAGAATTCTCTCCGTCACGGTTTACGTGACAGATTTCGCTAATTTCGATGCATTGAATGAAGTATGGGATTCGTGGTTCCCAGAGCAATGCGCACCAAGCCGAGCGTGCGTTAAGGTTGAATTGGCCGATCCGAATTTATTGGTAGAAATGGCGTTTGTCGCAGCCGCTGGTGACGACTATTTACCCTAGTGAGGATAGGCTGGGTTAACTCCCTGCCAAGGACCCACAAAAAAAGCTCCTAACAAGGAGCTTTTTGTCGATTCAAGCTTGAATACGTTGTGTTGGCACTCTAAGCGTTGTAAACCTCTAACTACTGAATGGCAATCAACTCAACATCAAAGATCAAAACAGAGGCTGGTGGGATAGGGCCTGAGCCGCTTTTACCGTAGGCAAGGTTACTAGGAATAAACAGGCGGTATTTGTCACCTTCATTCATGAGTTGTAGACCTTCAGTCCAACCTTTAATCACTTGGTTTAAACCAAAGCTAATCGGCGTGCCGCGATCAACAGAGCTATCGAAGACGGTGCCATCGATGAGCGTACCGTGGTAATGAACCTTTACTTTGCTTTTAGCGGAAGGGTGAACCGTACCTTCGCCTTTATGTAATACCTGATATTGAAGGCCGCTTTCGGTTGTGGTCACTTCTTCTTTTAGTCCGTTTTCTTGCAAGAAAGCCTGACCTTGTTGCAAGTTCACTTCGCCAGCTTTGTTATTTGTCCATGTACGGTAAATCATAAAAGCTGCGAGCAGTACAACGATGAGAGGGATAAGTATCTTTGACACGGTAATTCCTTGATCTAATTTAGGTAAACTGCCACTGGCTAAAGTGGCTTCTACGGTGATGCTTATTTGGTTTTTAGGTAATTTATCGTCTCTGCGATTTCTTTGATGTCTTCGTGACCTGCGAGTACCACTTCATACTTACCATTGACGATGAAGGTCGGTACTGCGTTAATTTGAGCTTCAGTTGATACCGTGTTAGCCAGTTCAATATATTCGAATAGCTCCTTTTGCTGCGCTTCATCAAAGTCGTAAGGTGTGACCATAGTACGAGACTCAAAAATTCGATTTAACTCAATTTGTTTTTGCTGGCCATCCAGCTCACTGTTTTGAACTAGAGCAAACAATTCAAGTTTCATGTCTTCAGGAATACGCTGGTCTTCAGATTGCATGACGGCACTGTAAAAGATCATCGCAGCAATTTGTGCGCTGTCGTTAAACATCACATGTACTTTGCCTAGCTTAGAATCAGTAAGCTCCTCAAGTTCCGGCAACAGTGGCTCCAAATTGCGACAATGGCCACAGCCTAACGAGAAAACTTCTGTCACTTGAGGAAGGTTATGTTGGCTAAGATCGTTAGGTAGGATTTTGTATTGCTTGCCTTCAACGGGGGTATTGGATTCCCCACAAGCGGTGATTAGGACGGCGAGAGAAAGTACTGCGGCGAGTTTGCTAAGTGATTTAAACATGTTGATGCATCATATTATTAATAATACCTCGAGTGTAACTGTTACCAATTACTTCAGACAAGCAATTAGTAACAATCTGAAACAGCTAAATGAAGAATATTTTCTTCTCGTTGGTAAAGTTTCGGATATTCACGCCGATAAAAGAAATATTGGATGTTGCTACGAGCGTTTGGAGTGTGTCATGAAGAAAATTGCGTGTTTGATTGCGGTCGGGTTATTGGCGGGTTGCAGCTCTACATCATCGATAACTGACAAAATGTTCGCAGGCATGCTCGATACGGCTCCACGGTCTGAACACGACGTCATGCATCCTGACTGGGTCAATGCACCCCATATCAGTCATTCCGCGCCAATAGGGGCGACTGTGGAAGGTCCCAATGGTCAATATCGTACTCAGGCTTGGGATTCGTTAGAAACCTATCTGGTTAATCATGGACTCGATTATGAACTCGTCCCAGGTGACTACGTTATGATTCGCCTCAAAGAAAAAATCCACTTTAGTACTGGTTCGTCACGTGTTTCTGATAATTCTTCCCAATGGTTGTTTCACTTGGCCAATTTTTTGTCTCAGCAGCAGGGGATAGATGTGGTAATTGGTGGTCATACTGACAATACAGGGGCAATCGTGAGAAATGATGTGTTATCGGACCAGCGCGCGGCAATGGTGAAAGAAACGCTAATCAAGAATCAAGTCTCTCGCCAAATCATTTATACACGTGGCTATGGTGAGGCGGTGCCAGCTTGTACCAATAGCACTTCTTTTGGTAAGGCTTGCAATCGGCGTGTAGAGCTAACGTTGATTGTCGCTAAGTAAAGTCGCTAATAGCGTAGTTAGGTATAACAATACTGCGCGGTTGAAACCTGATGATAGAAACAGAAAAGCGACGATTACTCGTCGCTTTTTTTGAGCACTTAATTGGTCTTTTCGCTAGATTATTCTGATTTAGTCAAACCGATCTAGCTTAAACCGATGATGTTACCCTCATCATCAAGGTCAAGAGACATAAAGGCGGGTTTATCCGGTAAGCCCGGCATCGTCATTACGTTACCGCAAAGCGCATAAATAAAGCCAGCACCAGCACATAGCTTAAGCTCTCTGATCACCACTTCAAATCCAACGGGAGCGCCTTTAATACTGCCATCTGTCGTGATAGATAGCGGTGTCTTGGCTAAGCAAACGGCCAAATGATTGAAGCCCTGAGTTTCGTATAGCTCAAGCTGTTTTTGTGCTTGGTAAGATAACGAGACATTTGCTGCCCCATATCCAGCTTCACACACCGCCATTAGCTTTTCTTTAACAGACTGCTCTGCGGTATACAGTGGTTTGAAGTTAACTGGTGTTTGACAGGCAGCGATTACTTCTTTTGCAAGATCAATGGTACCATCTCCGCCAAGGGAAAATCCTTCGCTAGTGGCGACGCGACAGTTACCATCAAACTGTTTGATCCACTGAGTCAATAAATCCAATTCTTGCTGTGAATCTTGTGGGAAGCGATTGATGGCGACCACCGCAGGAACGCCGTATTTGGCTACATTATTGATGTGCCATTTCAGGTTTTCAAATCCGGCTTTAAGTGCTTGCTCGTCATCTTCAAATAAGGAGTCAGGGATTGGTGCTCCTGGTTTAAAGTCATACAAGCCAGAGTTGGCTTTAAGGCCGCGAAGTGTGGCGACAATGACGGCACAGTCCGGTTTTTTATCGGTTGCAGCGGCTTTAATGTTACAAGCTTTCTCGAAGCCCATATCGGAGCCAAACCCACCTTCAGTGACGGTGTAACTCGCGAGCTTGGTTGCAATTTTGTCGGCGATGATAGAAGAGTTACCGTGAGCGATGTTAGCAAAGGGACCAGCATGAATAAGGGTAGGCACGCCTTCCAAGGTTTGCATGAGTGTCGGTTCAACCGCGTCTTTCATACTAACAGCCATCGCGCCAGCAACTTGCAGGTCTTCAGTGGTGATAGGTTGACCTTCGATACTGTATGCGACAACAATTTTACCAATGCGAGCTCTAAGATCGTTAAGGCTTTCAGATAACGCTAATATGGCCATGAGCTCTGACGCGGCAGAAATATCAAACCCGTCTTCGCGTTCAACCCCGTTGATGGTTTTATTGACTTCGTTTTTGCCAACAGTAACCATACGTAGCGACCGATCATTATGGTCAATAACTCGTTTCCAAACAACGTTCTTTACATCGATTTTAAGCGCAGAGAGTCCAGTTCGAGACTCGAAATTGTCATAGCCTAAGCGCTGCTCATGATAGATACGGGCATCTATCGCCGCAGCCGCTAAATTGTGCGCTGCAGTCACGGCATGGATGTCGCCAGTTAGGTGTAGGTTGAGCTCTTCCATTGGTGCAACTTGAGCATAGCCACCGCCTGCTGCTCCGCCTTTTACGCCAAATACAGGTCCCATAGAAGGCTGTCGAATGCAGGCAAATACCCTTTCGCCGAGTTTTTTAAGTCCTTGAGATAGACCTACGGTGGTGACGGTTTTACCCTCACCTAATGGGGTTGGGGTAATTGCAGTGACGACAATAAGTTTACCATTAAGGTTGTCTCGAAGACGTTCAATTGCTTTTAGCGAGACTTTCGCTTTATGCACACCTTGAGGAAGTATTTCGTGATCAAGTAAACCAGCGTCTTTGGCAACGTCGGTGATAGCAGAAAGTGACGCACTACGGCAGATTTCGATGTCAGATAGCATTAACGGTCCTTTAAAGCCACAAAATTAATGAGGAAAACGTTTGCGTCGAGATAATACTGGCTAATAATTCTTTGTAAAGACAAAAATTCAGTATGCTGTACTAAATTTGACCAGTTCAACTGGTTAGCGTTAGTTCAATTAAAAAAAGAGGCTAAATTAGCCTCTTTTTATTTATCTATCCCAGTACGCTTCTTCTAGGCTATCTTCTCGTTCGGGCAACGCACGAGTCAGTCTTGGTGAGTGTTGCATTAACACTTCGTAACTGACTCGGTTCGCATATTTACATATTTGCGACAAAGAAGAGTAGGTCAAACATGGCATCACATGCTTGTCCGAACCTGGTACATTATTATGATGGAATGCATTTGCCGTCATATCATGTAGCAGAGCCGAGAGTGCACCATCACTAAGCACCATTGGTATTCTTGATCTCAAGAGGGCCACCTAAGTATGGACCAATGTGCGAATATACTTTTTGCGGGTCAGCACAATCTTGTTTGCGCATAGCTCGGCTGAATTCAAACTGGTTAAAGTTTTCAATTGGGCCTTCTAATAGCTCATGGGTGGTGTCTCTAAGCGCGACATTGTCGCAGTAGCCAGCCATATATAGCCCATGGGGACCTGCAGTACACAAGACCAAATCAACCCAATCTAGTGCTTTATCGGCCGCAAGAAGGGGATCGGCAAACCCAGTTAAGGCTTCGCCTTCTTCTTCGTTCATTGCAACAATCGTGACGTTCTCTTTAATGTAGTCTTGCCAAAACGTTTCGTTACCCTGGATAACCCATTTCGTACCGAGAGTGAGGACAACAGGTACAGACTTTTGCTTAGCAAGCTCTACTGCGCGAGCTACGGCTAATGGCATTGGGTCTTCGGGTTTGCCACGCATTAAGTAAGATGAGACCACTAACGCCGACGCTTTATCAAAAATAGACTCTGGAACACTCTCTGGAAGCAGTTGGTTCATTTCACCTTCGTTGATCGCAAAGGTACGTTCACCGTCATCAGTAATTAACGTGTAGCAGCGACCAATTGGCCCATCGACAGTTTGCAAATGGTTGAGGTTCATACGTGACGAAGTACGGCACAAGTAGCGATAGCCATACGAACCTACTTCAATGTTTTTCGACATCACGCCAAGCAACACGGATTTACTATCAGCAAGAACTGAATAATTGTGTAGGGTATTACCTATCGTATCGCCTGGAAATTGATGAGTAATTAAGCCTTGTTCAACCAATTCTTGGTACAAAGCATCCGCTTTGCTTTCTTCGAGAACAAGTGAGTGTCCCTTACTCAACTCATACTTCTCTAAGAAGGAATCATCTACTCGAGCTTCAATATCGACAATAGTTTGCCCAACACCAATGATAGTCGGTCGAAAGTATTTCGGCGCAGCTTGAGCTTGGCTCACTGATAGGTTCTTTTTACTTGTTGGAAAGTAATGCTTTGATTTACGTTGTCCGGGGAATCTCATACTAAACGCTAAGGGATCAAAATTTTCCGCATAATATCACAAAAAGTGTCAAATTGTTGCAATGAATTGCATTAATGACCTGTTGAAAGTCGCAGGAAGTAGCTTTTAGTTACGTTTGCTATTGGCTTAGGTTCATATTGATAGCCATAACATTGACATGGGTAAGGAGAGTACTAGTCTAGTTAAAAACAATAATAAGGGGTGTGGATTTGACTCAACTTGATATTAGTAAGGTTGACTTTAAACAAGCGTTCAATCGCCTCGACAGTTACATTTTTATTAAAGATGCGCAGGGCTGCTATGTTTTCGTCAATGAAGCCATTTGCCAGTTGTTTAACTTATCCAGTGAGCAAATTTTAGGCAAAAAAGACGATGCGTTTTTTAATCTGAATGACAGTGACGATATCCTAGTTAATGACCAGTTGGTACTTAGTGGCCATACGGTCTCTAAGCTTGAAAAAAATATTTTAAAGGATAACCGTGTTCGGTATTACCAAAACATGAAATCACCATTATTTAACAGTGATGGTGAGGTAATCGGGATATTTGGAATTGCGATTGATGTGAGTGATACAATCGCAAAGCACAATGAATTAGAGACGATGGTTATTCGAGACGAATTGACTAGGTGTTTATAACTGACGGTTTTTAGAAACTCAACTAGCACGTGAATATGCGTCGTTTCAACGTCATAAGCAGCCATTTTCATTTCTCATGCTGGATGTTGATAATTTCAAGTTAATCAATGACGCACTAGGGCATAGCTCTGGAGATCATGTACTCCATGAAATTGGCAAAATTATGCTGGAATCGCTGCGTGTTGAAGATTATTGCTGTCGCTTTGGGGGCGATGAATTTGCCATTTTATTGCCTAACACAGAGCTACGTGAAGCATTTTTCCTTGGAGAAAGACTTCGAGAAAAAGTTGAGGCGTTCAAATTTACCTGTGTTGAAGGTCGAATATTTAGTGTGACAGTAAGTATTGGTGTCTCACATCTTACCGAGCAGCAAGAGCAAGGCAAGCTCGCTAATGTTGCGGATGCAGCTTTAATGCAGGCAAAAAGAAACAGTAAAAACTTAACACTGGTTTCTTGTCATAAACAAACGAGTATTACCAAGTGCATCGATTGTAACTTGTGTGATTTAGCATCCGGTGATGAACCGCCGGATGATGAAAGTTAGCGCTCCATAAGCGTTGGTTGAAACTATTTAGTTACTTATCATTATTGTTTACACGATTTAACTTAAAAAGAGCCAGTAAAGGGCTCTTTTTATAGGGGTTAGAGTTTAATAGATCTTAGAGTTTTAATAGAGCTTATCGTTTTATTAGAGCTTATTGAACTGAAGCAACGGGCTCAACAAACGCTTTGGTTCCCCACAACGGGACCGTGGAGAGGCTGTGTTTAAAGCTGCCCGATGTTTCTTTAGTTGAATAAGACAAATACATGAGAGTTTGATTGTCTGCATCTAAGATACGACGAACTTTCATCGTTTTGAAAAGTATGCTTTTTGACTTTCTAAATACGACCTCGCCGGATTTTGATTTGTCGATCTGTGCTATCATTTCAGGTGTGATTTCACTCGGTTTGACGACATGATATTGAACTATCACTCGGGTCTGAAAAGCTTAGGTTAGCCTCAATGCTTGCGATATGGCACGTAACACCGGGTACTTCAGGATCGGTTAATGTGTTGAGTTTAATGTCTTTTAATGTAAACATGCCAAGTGAAACATCACCAACCTCCTTATCTCCGCAGCCTGCTAAGGCAAGGGCAAGAGCTGGAACAATCATAAGCTTTTTCAACATATTGGGGCAATCCTTTAAAATAAGAGCTTGTGTATACAATAACCACGGTCAGAAAAAAATCAAATAGGATTTACAATGAAAGACGCGGCAATGGCTCTATATAACAAAAAGAATGAATGGTTAGCAAGCCAAGTAGATGTCGAATTTCCCACATCAGAAAGCATTAAAGGGCGAGCTTTATACCTAGACGCCTTAACCAGCAGGGTTCTAGAGCCTCTATTGGTCGCAGAAAGTGCTTCCGCAACAATCGAGTGGCACCTTGTTGATTTTCATAGACTTACGATCATGTTTTCACTTCTTCAGTCTAAGATGTGGGAAAACGAAGAGACCCAAAGTTACATTGTTGAGTTTTTGACACAAATCATTTTAGACCCGGATTACAGCTTGTATGTAGGGTTTAGTGAAGGAGAAGCGGTTTACGCGGCAATCATCTGCAGTGAGCAAGATGTTGTCGTCGTGTCTGATATTGTCGGCGTGAGCGCATCAATGAGTAATGATGACATCGCGTTGTCACTGATTCATGAGACTTTGAACATCAATCTTAGTGATAATTCAAACTTAGTCGACATATGGATTGAAAAACGGTGATCAGCACGAAACTTTCGTCTATTGCTTAGGAAAATGTTGCAAACCCTCGTTTAGATACCGTTTTGTATACTCATAGTCTATTAATATTTATAACGAATTAAGTAGGTATGGGTAGATAAAGAAGTATGTCAGTAGTGAAATGTGTTTTATTCGATTGCGATGGAACCCTAGTCGATAGTGAAATGCTTTGTTGTGAGGCGCTAGTTGCGACCTTTAAAGAGGTTGGAGTGTCGCTTTCATTAGAAGTGGCGGCGGAAAACTTTTCTGGAGGGAAAATAGCCGATGTGTTGATGTCAGCTAAGCGTCTCACTGAATCCAACGTCTCGTTGGATCTGCTTGAGCCGATTTACCGACGTCTGACTACGGAGCTATTTGAATCAAGACTTACGCCAATTAATGGTGTGGAACGTCTTTTAGATTATTTAGACGATGAGATGATTGAGTATTGCGTTGTCACCAACAGCCCAACAAAAAAAGCGTTGCATATGTTGTCTATTGTTGGACTTTCCGATCGTTTCAAGGGAAAAGTTATTTCAGCGTTTGATGCCAATAGTTGGAAGCCAGAACCTGATCTTTTACGGTATGCTGTGACAATCATGGGTTTTTTACCTAAGGAATGCGTGTACATTGATGACACTGAAAAAGGCGTCAATATGGGCATCGCGACAGGCGTTAAGACGGTACATTTCGCTAAAGTCTGTGTAGAAAGTCAACCCAATGTGACATGTCTATCCGCGATGACACAAGTTGTTGCGCATATTAGTGAACTCAATGGTTTAGTGAATAAGGCTGCAAGTGTGTGAGTTAGACTGTGTTTGAACCATGACTTTATTAATATACATCTCCGTCCAATCTTTGGAATATTCTTGCGTGTAGAATCCACAGCCTGCACAAAGGAAGGTTTCGCCATCTTCTGACAATAGATACTCATCTGAATCGCATTCTGGGCAGTCGTTACTAGTTTGTGTTTCGATAGCGTATTTCTTCATTGGAAGTACCTTGTGATTCATTCAATTGACGAGTCTGTCATCAAGGTAAGCATAATACGCATCACTAATTTTATGTTGAAAAATTAGCCTCTTGCATAACAACCTGCGAGCAATATCACCCAAATGTGCGAAAAGCTAGTGCTAGGGTAGTAGTTCTTGGATATTGAAAGTAATCAGATCTTGTCACTGAGCCCCGATTTTACAGTAGAAGAGAGTGTTTTTATCTTACCGTTACTTAATGCGCCATCACTACGTATTTTGATTTGATTGAGCAGATCTCTAGCTCTTTCCGTGGTTTTTATGAATACGTTTATTCAAATTTGTGAGTGGTTCTGGCATGAGGAGATAGTCGAGCCAATAGCAAAGACAGAAGGTGAATCCAGAGGCGTGTTTGAACAGAGGCGTTAAGATGATGAAGAATGAATATTGATCGTTAAAGTGCATGTTTGACTGGTAACACGAAATAGCGTAATTGACCATTGATAGGCCTCTCACTATGGCAATAAATAATCGCTTAAAGTGACGCTGTCACATGTGTTGGGGTTGGGAATTTATAAAATTTTCAATAGGTTAAAACTTGTCCTGACCGAGTGTTCGGTCAAAAAAACATCGTTTTCCCGCTTCGTGCCCCTAATATATTCTGTCTCATCACTTCGTATTCAAGGGGCAGTGTGAAAATTATTTGAGAACAAAGAAGTTAATCACGAAAGTGTACAAATTCACTTGGTCAAATGACGTGGAGTTTGCTACGTTTAAATGACACAGTGATTGGAAAGGTAGAATTATATGAAAGTAAATGTTCAAACACATCATGTATCAATCAACGACGATTCTCGCAAAGAAATAGAAAGCAAATTTGAGAAGGTTTCCGCTCACTTTCCACAACTAATCAGCTGCGACATTATCATCACAAAGGAACATGGCCAGCATCAAGTGGAAGTCTTTACTAATTATGAAGGTGTTAGAGTTTCAGCAAAAGCGACTGACGATGTTATGTATCCAGCTATCGCTAAGTGCAGTTAAGAAGTTAGAGACAGGACTGCGTAACAGAAAAGGGCAGCTTAAATCAGGGCTTCATGAAAAGCCAACCAGTACAAAACCTGAAATTGCATCAGATATCATTCAAGAAATGAAACTCGTTTAATTTTTAAGCCGTAAATTTTCTAAGCCAGCACCTAGTGCTGGCTTTTTTCATATTGCACAAGTCAAAAGCAAGGAAGGAAGTGGGAGTGGGTAATACTGCCTCGTTGCATTGGTTCGACTACGCTTATTATTACACTGGTTGATTACATGAATTTACAACGTGGTTTTGTCGTTGAAATTAGCAGCAATCACACTATAAAAGTGAAGGTTACGTAGCATTTTCATACACGCTTGGTTACTGTGTTCACGCTGGTGACGGTATTCATGTTGGTGACTGTATTCACATTGACTACTTGGGTCATACAGCACACGTTTACGATATGGGCTTACGATATCGTGTGAAGCCAAATCAGCGTAGATGTAACGTATAAATATAAAAGGGTAGAGCATTGGCTAAGAAGTATTATGTGGTGTGGAAAGGAAGAGAAACAGGCATTTTCTCTACATGGGCAGATTGTAAGGCTCAAGTTGATAAGTTTACTGGTGCGAAGTTCAAATCGTTTCCGACGTTAGCAGAAGCAGAACAAGCATTTGGTTCTAACGGTGCAACAGGTAATAGTCCGGTAAAAACGCGCACTTCAGCCATGTCATTAGCGACAGGCGCTAAAAAAAATACGAAGGCCAAAGCTAAGCCGCTATCACAACAAGATATTGCTGCAATGCCATTGGACATTAAGATATTTACCGATGGCGCATGTGATCCCAATCCAGGTCAAGCAGGCACAGGGTTGGCGGTGTATCAAAACAACGCACTTGTCGAGTTGTGGTATGGGAAGTATCAAGCTAATGGTACCAATAATACTGCGGAGCTTAATGGCTTGCATCAATCAATGCATTTGGCAAAGACGCATTTATTGGCTGGGCGTAGCGTAGCGATTTATTGTGATTCTATGTATTCCATCCAATGCATGACCACTTGGGCGAAAGGATGGGAAGCGAAAGGCTGGAAAAAGTCGGGTGGAGAGATTAAAAACCTAGATTTGATTAAGCCAATGTTTGAACTTTACCAACAAATTTCGAACCAAGTCGCTATTCACCACGTTAACGGGC
The DNA here is from genome assembly GCF_055808835.1 of Vibrio sp. GJ43-1. Classification (NCBI taxonomy): domain Bacteria; kingdom Pseudomonadati; phylum Pseudomonadota; class Gammaproteobacteria; order Vibrionales; family Vibrionaceae; genus Vibrio; species Vibrio sp. GJ43-1. The sequence continues at coordinate 1,388,411 of NZ_CM147885.1, forward strand.
ATGTGGGAATTGAAGGTAACGAGTTAGCGGACCGAATGTCTATCGTTGCGGTTGATACGAAACAAGAAGCAATGGTGCAATACTCAGACCTTTCGGATCTTACGAAAATACTGGCGTTACGTGCAGGCTGAGTAACTCATTTATCTTAAGTGACTCAAAATGAGAGTAGAAGAACGCCAGCGAGTATTTAGTATTAGTGACGTTTTGGTCCCGTACGTACCAGTTCTTTGCCTGTTTCGAAAATTTCATCGCTGATCCAGCGAGCGAGAAGGAGCTGTTGCTTGTCATTGAAGACCGCGACGAAGTGGCGACCATCAGAATTGTTTGTCGCCATTCCTACACCAGCAACGCCTTCTAACCCCAGACCGCCATTTTCAACTGAAAGTAAGAACTGCTCAAGGGATTCAAGGGTGTCGATAATATCGTTATCTGTTTTCATGGTTTTACCGCTGTATGTTGATTAATGTCACCAGTAGAGTCGGCACTTTACAGAACAAGCGAAAAGATGTGAATACTCCAGGCAATGAAAGCGGGTTCTTTTTCTATTTAGACCCCGCTAGTTACGCCGCGCTAGTTATGGTTGTGAACAGGCGCTCATACAATGAGCGCTATGAGTTCAATTCATCGACCAAAATAGCCAATGACGACTTTATCCTCGCCGAGGATTCTGGAAAATACAAACGCGTCATTATTAGCGATAACTTGGTGCGCACCTGCGCCAATTGCAGGATGACGGTCTCTAAATTGACCGACGGTTTTCCAATGTGCGAGTAACTGTTGCTTATTGGTATCGAGTGACCAAAGCATATCTGAACGAGTACCTTGATGGAAATCATCGGCGAAAGGTCCTATGTCTCTTGCGATTTCATCTCCGTAATAAACTTGTATTGCGCCCGGACTCAATAGTAGAGCGTTAGCCGCATTTTTTTGCATTTGATAGTTTTTAAATCGGCTAAAAAACAATTCGGTATCGTGAGATGACATGTAGCTGACGGGATTAAAGTCCGTAGAGTCGGCAATTGAATTGGAGTAGTGTTGATAAGTATCGGCCATTTGACTAAAACAAGCCGCGCCTTTATCGAGTTTTTTCTGCATATCAAAATTGATTAATGCGTCAAATCCATCGTCGAAATAGGGACTGCGATTTGCACTGTGTCCCCAAACCTCTCCCATCATCCAAAAAGGTTGACCAGAGATGTTATTAGACAAGCGCCATTGCTCTAGACTGTCTGCCGCTTCGGATTTAAGTCGTTTCCATACTTCCGGCTCTACGTGCTTGACGGTATCAACGCGATAGCCATCGATTCCAAAGCGCTTTACCCAGTCCGTTTGCCACTCAATGAGGTAGTCGGTGACGGTATAGTTGTCTCGTGGTGCAACACGTGTGCCAGGATTATTCATCAGCCATTGCGGCGGCTGAACATGTTTAGTCGACTCCGTTTTGAAATCGGGCAATCCCGCCAAAGATAGCGTAGTGTCACTTGAACCAGGTTGGTCATAACCGGGCAGTCCAGTTCGAACCCAATCCGCTCCCCACCAGTCTTTCCAATTTGATGATTGATAGTTGATGTTGCTGTGGAAGCTATGCCAATTTTCGCCCGCCTCGGGTGCCCAGTCCGCCCATTGAGTCGGCAGGCTTTCTGGCGCGGGAATAACATCGAGCGCATCAAATTGTGCATCCGCTAACGTCGCATAACCGGGATGATTAATGACGGCATCCAATAGAACTTTGATTCCTCGTTTATGGGCCTCTGATACTAGACGTTTCAGGTCTTCCTCGTTACCGAAGCTTTCGTCAACTTTGGTAAAATCTCGTGCCCAATAGCCATGATAAGCATAAAATGGGAAAGATCCGCTATCACCACCACCAACAAAACCGTGCACTTGCTCAACAATTGGCGATAACCAAATCACATTGGTTCCTAGGCTCTTAATGTAGTCGAGCTTTTCTGTGACGCCATTTAAGTCACCACCGTGAAAAGTACCAATTTCTTGCTTGTTATCTTTATGCCGAGAGTAAGGCTGTGTTTTTGAACGCTTAGAATTATTGAAACGATCGACCATGACAAAATAGATGTTAGCATTACGGTAGTTAAGCGTTTTATGTGATGATGTATTAGATGTTTTTGTCTCGTTGACTACTGGCTCTAGTAGTATTAGACCGCCATTTCCTTGAGAGGGTGTGACGGTAACCTTGCCATTATTGACGCGTATTTCCTCACCGGAAAATGCTTCCCGAAGCAATGTGCCATCGGCAAAGGCAGAAGAGACATTGAGGTCTTTGGGTCCCTCACTAAATGCTTCGCACTGTACTTTAGGTAGTGGGCGTTTAAACGCGGTCTGGGAGACTTTTTTAGGCTGTCGCTTAAACAGTAAGGTTTGGTTATCTTCGTGATAGGAGAACGAATAATCCCCTGTGAACCTGATGGTCAGAGGCAATTGAGTGGTTTCTCCACACAGCAGAGGGATTGGTGTATTAAATTTGATTTTGCTTGGAAGCTGATTATCACATCGCCCTTCAATGCCAGAAATAGACAGTTGATATTTGTCTTTGGTGAGTGGAATCACCACCGCATTGTCATTCTCGAGCGGGTAATCGCGACTGGTTGTGGTCGTAGATATCGTGAGATAAGGCGTTGCAAAAAGGGCAGGTGACGCGAAGATAGATGGCGTTGCAATGAGCAAAGCGGTGAACAGAGTCTTATGTTTCATGGTCATTCCGTTGTTATTATTGTCCATCCTAACTGTACTTATTTCATATCTGACTCACATCATTCTTGCGCTCTACGCCTCAAAGTTTGTTGTTGTTCACATTATGAGCGCGTAGGGCGTAGACCCTCGATTAATTCGACGTTAAACATGGCGCATTTAATGGCGTTAAACGGTAGCTTCCGGCAGCAATAGGGTAAACGTCATGCCGTGTTGCGCATTATTATGAGCGCTGATGGTCCCATTCATATCTCGCATATTGTTAGCGGTGATTGATAGCCCTAACCCAAGTCCGTCACCTATCTTTTTGCTGGTGTGAAAAGGCTCGAAAATAGCGTCTATTGAAGAAGGCTGTACGCCGCATCCATTATCCATTATTCGTATTTCTATCATGGTGTTCACCTTGCTAATCGCGATGGTGAGCACAGGATCCTTAGTATCGCTGAGCGCATCGATGGCATTTGAAATCAGGTTACCTAGCACTTGTCTAAGACGTTGTTCTTCACCTGTAATGGTTGGCATTACTTCCGGCGCTCGAACCCGTATGTCAATCGAGGATAATCTTGACTGGTAAATACGCAGTGTCTCTTCGAGTGCTTCAGTTAATGAAACAGGGTTGAGTAACTCGGGTTTACTATAAGCAAAGCTTTTTAGCTGGCGAGTCATATTTGCCATACGATCGATGAGCGTTTGAATTAACGTGTGGTTAGCGCGCATCATTTCATATTCATTACGCTCCATTAAAAGCTCATTGGTGGTAAGCAACGTACGAAGCCCAGTGAGGGGTTGATTTAATTCATGAGTGATTGCGCTCGACATTCGTCCCAATGCTGCCATTTTACTTGCTTGAACGAGCTCGTGCTGCGCTTGTTGTAAGGCTTGGGTACGTTCTTCAACACGTTTCTCAAGCGCTTGGTTCGCTTGCTGTAGCGCGTGCTCGGCCGTTTTTCGTTTACTGATATCAATGACAGTGGCAAGGAAAAAGGGCTGACCATGCCATGGAAATAGGGTTAATGAAAAAAGCACAGGGAAAAGACTGCCATCGCTTCGCTTTGCCATGGTGTCCACCGCGCTTAGTTCGGTATGCTCTTTATGAATCGCTAGGTTCTTTAGTAATTTGAGCGTAGTAGAGTTTGGGTTACCGGCATCAAATAATTCCCATGCAGGTATCGCTTTGCTATGTCTATCGGGAAGACAGAATTGGCGTTTTGCCATAGGGTTTACATCGAATAAAAAACCGCGATCATCAATCACCATTAAGCCAACATGTGTTTTATTTATCATTTGGGTAAGGCGTTGTTGTGACTCCTCCAAAATCGATTGAATCTGCTGTTTACTTTGTTGCTTTTGATGGCGTTGAAAGAAGATGATCATCAGTAGAGTGGCGAATAACAGTAAAGTGACGGTGCTCCAACCGACAACATTAATCGTCTGTTGCATTGGTTTCATTGGCGTTAGGTAACTAATTTTCCAATTTAAGTCGTCAAGTTTAACAGTGTGGGCTAGGTAACTATCGGCGGAGATATTCTCTGAGTCAGTGAGTTGCCAGGTTTTAATACGCGTGTTGTCATACAGCAACTCGGTATTTTGCATAATGTGATGGGATGAGTCGTTTAGCCAATCCGCACTGTATTGACTGCTACTAGACAAAAAAACCGATCCTGCTGGTTCTGTAAGGTGATGACGTCACGGCTGGTAATGATTTGTTCGGTTAACAGACTGAGATCAATTTGCACTACCGCTATGCCCTCTATGTCTAAGCCAATAAAAATCGGGGCAGTCAAATAGTAAAACGGCGTCGAACCTTTGGTTTTACTCACCAGCGATACACCTTCGCCTTGAGAGTGAATCTGTTGCGCGATGGCTTGCCTATCTGATCGGCTGAATCGTTCTCCAACTAAACTCGAGGCAAGCGCTTCACCTGTGGCCGACAGAATCAGCCAACCTTCAGTATTTGCGGCTTTATCAAGTTGGAATAGTTCGTCTTCAACACTTTGTTTTAGATCTAAATCGCCAGCCACTAATGCGATGGTTCTAGGATTATTAGTGACTAGGTAAGGAAGGTGATAAAAGCGTTTCAATGTCCGCCTTACTTCACCGATATATTCAAGCAAACGTTCTTGGACAAGAGTCTGGGTTTGATTGCTAAGCCATTGCCGTGATACTTCTCGGCTCGTTGCATAGAACACACCGATCAACATGACGACAACGATAATAATTATCCACTTATATCTCATCATGTATCCTGTAATAGACTGATTTTGTTTTATTTAAAGACTGCGCTGTTTCTGATTGATGTAAAAGAGTTGTGATCAAAAAGTGCGACTTAGCTCCTTTTATCCTATTGAAAATTTACCTAACGTAGGTAAAGAGTATTTATTTAGGTGATGGGTTATGGTTTTCGTCGATGCAGCACGAGTAGCACTAATTGAAGATGACGACATTGTTCGACAAGCAACAAGCCAGTGGTTACAACTCGCAGGTTTCGAAGTGGAAGCATTTAGCACTGGGGGCGCGGGTAAGTCTGCGATTCTGAATGGCGACTACGATGCGATAGTCAGTGATGTCCGATTACCCGATATAGACGGGTTGACCATACTCGCCGACCTAACGGCAAACAATATTCACACCCCAATGATCTTAATTACCGGGCACGGTGATGTCGACATGGCGGTAAGTGCCTTGCAACAAGGTGTGTTTGATTTTATTGAAAAACCCTTTCAGCCAGAAAGGTTGTCACAACGCGTTAATGAGGCGGTGATTTCTTATCGAGCACAAGCGTCAGCTCAACATCGACAAGAATACTTGGCCAGTGTTAACGGACTTGAGCAAGTGTTAATAGGGCAAAGTACGGCAATGGTGCAACTGAGAGATCAGGTGGTCAAGCTGGCTCGCATTGACACTCATGTCATTATTTATGGTGAAACGGGATGCGGTAAGGAGTTGGTTGCCACGAGTTTGCATAATGAGAGTCCGCGCGGTAAACGTGAATTTGTACCAATAAATTGCGGCGCGGTACCTGAGAATCTATTTGAAAGTGAGTTGTTCGGCCATGAAGCTGGCGCGTTTACGGGGGCGAGTAAAAGACGAATTGGTAAGCTTGAATATGCTGATAAAGGGACGTTGTTTTTTGATGAAATAGAGAGTATGCCACTCGCCATGCAAGTGAAAGTTCTGCGATGTATACAGGAAAATACCGTTGAGCGGGTAGGAGGGAATCAAACGATCAGTACGGATCTACGAGTGATTGCTGCGGCAAAAGAGGACTTGAGTGACAATAGCGAATTTCGACAAGACTTATATTATCGCCTCAATGTCGCTCAAATTCACATTCCTCCTCTGCGAGATCGGGAAGATGATGCCCTAATCTTGTTTGAACACTTTATTCGCCATACTCGCGAAGACGCACGCACATTAAGCGATGCTGATCGACAGGCGATATTGAGTTATTCATGGCCTGGTAATGTCCGTGAATTGAGGAACGCCGCAATGCGCTTTGCCCTTGATGATAGCGTGTCTGTCATGGAAATTCTGACGATGCGACCTAGCTCTACGACCGAAATGACACAAAGCGGTGTACCACTCGCGATTCAATTGCATAACTTCGAAAGAAAGGTGTTGAGTGAGGCGTTGTCTCGCCATCATGGTTGTATCACGGATGTCATGCTTGAATTAGATATTCCAAGGCGAACGCTTAATCAAAAAATGCAAAAGCTGGGTCTGAATCGAGGGGATTATACCTAGCGCAACTAAGCGACATAGTAACTAAGCAAAATAGGAACAAGCAACATAGGAACAAGCGACATAGTAACAAGCGACAGAGTAACGAAGCAACGATATTTGTATCGATAAAGTTGGCGAATTGATTGTTTTTATTCTTGAGCAGAAAGCAGAGCTAGTTGCAAACTCATGTCGTGAAGTGATCTAGAGAGTCGAGCCTATGACGTAATGTTATCGGCAAAAACTTGCTTAGTGGGATTACGTCTAAAACATCCTCGAAGTCACAAACGTTTAACATGTGGACGTTGTCGCACGACTTTCTCGGTGTTTGGATAAGCAAAAACTTGCTCATGTGTCGTGGCTCATTTGAGCAATAATTTGCTCATTTTATCATTGTTTTCCAGTAATGTTGTTATGTATCAATTGGTTATATTTTGGCATCGCATTTGCTATAGAAGATTGATTGATAACAAGTACGTAACGCTAAATAACATGGAGTGTAACAATGAACAAAAATAGAGTAGCTAAAGCGTTAGTCATCGCCCTGACTTCTTTTGGACTGGTCACGAATGCCGCTATCGCACAAGAGCGAAGCTATATTTTGTCAACGGCGTCTACGGGGGGAACGTATTACCCCGTAGGTGTGGCGCTGGCCACGTTGAGCAAGGTCAAGCTAGCACCCAAATACCATTTTTCTCTATCGGCGATTAGTTCTGCGGGATCAGGCGAAAACGTCAAGCTTTTGAATGAGAATGAAGCTCAGTTTGCCATATTACAAGGTCTATACGGCGCGTGGGCGTGGTCTGGTGAAGGTCCATATGCAAAGAGTGGTCGTCAAGAGCAGTTACGCTCAGTGTCTATGCTGTGGCAAAACGTCGAGCACTTTATCGTTCGTACTGAGCTAGCGGAAACCGGTACCGTGTCTGACTTAAATAATCTGGTTGATAAGAAGTTCTCTATTGGTAAAAAGAATTCAGGAACTGAAAACTCGGGTCGACAAATTATGAAAGGGTTAAAGGTGGATCCTGACTCATTTAATCTTGCGTTTATGGGCTACGGCGGTAGCGCGAGTGCCCTACAAAATGGCACGATTGACGGGATGAACACACCAGCAGGGGTGCTTAGGTGGGCGCGGTCACTCAAGCATTTGCTGCCCTTGGTAATGATATTTCTATTTTGTCTTTTACCGATGAGCAAATTAAAGAGGCAAATGGGGGGTTCAACCTTTGGACTAAATACGATATTCCAGCCAATACCTATCCCGGTTTAGACAAACCAATTACGACGATCGCTCAGCCTAACTTTTTGGCAGTAAGAGACGACATTTCTGATGATGATGTTTATGAGCTAACCAAAGCTATCTATGAAAATTTGGCATTTTTGCAAGGTATTCATAAAGCGACAAAAGCCATGGCGCTTGAAAAAGCCATTGCTGGTTTACCGGTTCCACTTCACCCAGGCGCCGCTCGTTACTATAAAGAAGTGGGTTTAGAAATCCCATCTCACCTGATTGCTAAATAGTAAGTTAACAGCGTGCAAAATGCGCTGTTAGTTGGACGGAGCAATCATCGGCTACAGGCGTTTGGCCAGTAGTGTAGTTTCTTACCAGCTAATGGCGCGACAATGCCTTCGCGTTCGATGGAGGCATTCCTTAAATACGTCACTTTAAATATGTGGATAGTTAGGAACAGAAGCCAATAGGCTGGAGTATGTCATGAGCGACACCGTTCAAAAGGAATTGCAAAAATTTGAGTTGCCGACCCGCAGTGATTTTCCGTGGGTAACGACCACGATCACGGTGTTTGGTGTCGTGCTGTCTTTACTTCATATTTGGTTTAATACGCTATCAACGTTACCGGAGCTTTGGATTTCTGCCACGCACTTCGCTGGGTTCGCTGTGATATGCAGCCTTTGGTATCCTGCTCATGTATCACTGAAGTCCAGTAAAGCAGCGCTTGTGGTTGATGTCTTTATCGCGCTGGCTGCCATTGCATGTTTGTTGTATATCCCTTATGCCGAAGATGCACTTTACGAGCGTGGCGTTAAATTTGTCACCAGCGATTGGGTATTTGCCATTCTAGCGATTGTTATCGTAATTGAACTGATACGTCGGACGATGGGATGGTTTATTCCCATTCTCATTGTCGTTTGTCTAAGTTACGTTGTACTGTGGGGGCAATGGGCAAGCGGTATTTTTCATTTCCCCGGCTTGAGTATGGAAACCTTGTTATATCGGAGTTTCTATTCGTCTGAAGGAATGTTTGGCGCAATCTCGCGTATTAGCTGGACGTTCGTATTCATGTTTATTTTATTTGGGGCGTTTTTAGTTCGTTCTGGTGTGGGTGACTACATTATCAACGTCGCTCGTGCCGCCGCCGGAAAAATCATAGGTGGGCCTGGGTTTATAGCGGTGATTGGCTCAGGACTAATGGGTTCGGTTTCAGGGTCAAGTGTCGCTAACACGGTGTCGACGGGGGTAATTAGTATCCCGTTAATGCAAAAAGCGGGGTTTCCATCTCGATTTGCGGCCGGAGTAGAGGCCGCCGCATCGACTGGCGGACAACTGATGCCACTCGGTCATGGGGGCGGGTGCGTTTATTATGGCGTCTTATACTCAAATCCCTTACGTCGATATTATTGCCGTCTCTTTTGTTCCGGCGTTGATCTACTTTTTATCCGTTGCGTTCTTTGTTCGGATAGAAGCCAAACGTAGTGGCGTTCAAAAGATTACCACGAGCGAAGTGCCTTTATGGAAAGTGTTGATATCAGGCTGGCACAATCTGATTCCACTCGCCGTTCTGGTGACATTGCTGGTGCAAGGCTTTACACCAACCTATGCTGCGGGCATCTCAATTCTTTCCGTAGTCGTAGCGTCGTGGTTTTCTAAAGATCATAAAATGGGACCGAAAGCGATCGTCGAAGCGCTGTCACAAGGCGCTAAGAATATGGCGACCACGGCGATATTGCTGGTGGGTATCGGACTGGTAATCAATGTGATCAGTACCACTGGTATCGGCAATACTTTTTCTTTGATGATAGACGGTTGGGCCAGTGGTAATTTGTTGGTCATGCTGGTCTTGATAGCACTCGCGTCTTTAGTGCTTGGCATGGGGCTTCCCGTGACGGCAGCGTATATTGTGCTTGGTACCTTGTCTGCACCCGCGTTATATAAACTGATTGCAGAAAATCAATTGTTTGAACTGATGGTGTCGGGACAATTGCCCGAGCAAGCGAAGGCCATATTTATGTTGGCGGCGCCAGAGCGTTTACATTTACTCAATGCGCCGATGCCATTGGAAACGGCGAAAGAGTTGGTTGCGTTAGTTCCCGCAGATTTTGTGGAAACCTTATTAGAGCAAAGTATTGGAATGGAAGCGGTTGGGTTAGCATTACTTGCGGCGCATTTGATCATATTCTGGCTTTCTCAAGATAGCAATGTGACCCCGCCAGTGTGTTTGACCGCTTTTGCGGCTGCGACAATCGCGAAAACGCCCCCGATGCGAACGGGCTTAACCGCATGGAAAATTGCTAAAGGATTATATCTCGTTCCTTTACTTATCGCGTACACAGGTTTGGTTAGCTGGGATGTGATGTCGGTAGTGAGTGTTGGGTTCTTCGCCATCATAGGGACTTACGCGTTAATCGGTGCAATTGAAGGCTACCTCGAAGGCCCGTTAACGGTACTACTGAGAGTCGTACTTGTAGTGGTAGGTGTTTGCTTAGTTTGGCATGATCTTCCTATCCTCGTTCGTGTGATTGCATGCGGTGTATTTGCCTTGATTTTTATACACAGTAATCGCGTATTTAAAGCGGAGAAACGTAAAGCTCAAAGCCTTAAGTTTCCAGACACAAAAGCTCAAAACAGTAAAGCGCAACAAACGAAATCGGTATCAGCATCTTAAGGGGTAACATGGACACGGAATATGACTATGTGGTAGTGGGAGGTGGCATTGTTGGTGTGTCGACCGCTTGGCAGCTGCAGCTGCGATACCCTGAGAGTAAAATATTATTGTTAGAAAAAGAGACGGGGGTTGCTCAGCATCAAACGGGTCATAATAGTGGTGTGATTCATGCTGGCGTTTATTATGCACCGGGCAGTATGAAAGCCGATTTTTGTAAGCGCGGTGTCGAGCGAACGTTGGCATTTTGTCGTGCTCACGAGATACCAGTGGAAAATTGCGGTAAGTTGCTGGTTGCGACGAATGCCGTCGAGCAACAACGTATGATGGCGTTATATGAACGATGTCAGGTGAATGGTATCGAGGTCACCTTGCTAGACCAAGCGCAACTCAAGTTAGCTGAACCCAATATTATCGGACTAGGTGCAATTTACGTTGCCAGTACCAGTATTGTTGACTATCGCCTGGTGACAGAGCAGATGGCGTTGGAATTTGAGGCCAACGGCGGCATCATTCAACTTGAAACCAAGGTGACGGCGCTAATAGAGCACGACGACCAAATCATAATCGGCTGCGTTAAACACGATAAGGAAAAGGTTAAGGAATTGACGATTACTAGCCAGTTTTTGATCACTTGTAGTGGGTTGATGGCGGATAGAATGACGCAGTTGCTTGGAATCAAAACTGACTTTCAAATTATCCCTTATCGCGGTGAATACTATCGGTTAGATAGCCGTCATAATAGGGTGGTGAATCATCTTATTTATCCTATTCCAGACCCAGACTTACCGTTTTTGGGTGTGCACTTAACGCGAATGATTGATGGCTCTGTGACCGTAGGGCCAAATGCTGTACAAGGTTGGAAGCGCGAGGGTTACGGGGCGATTAACGTGAGTGTTCAGGACACTTGGCAAATGCTGACATTTCCAGGCTTTTGGAAGGTGACCCGAAAGCACATCAAAACAGGACTGACCGAACTCAAGAACTCGTGGTGGAAAGCGGGGTACTTGAAAGCGGTGAATAAATATTGCCCGAGCATTACCGTCGATGACCTTAAACCTTATCCAGCAGGTATTCGTGCCCAAGCGGTCTTATCTGACGGTACGCTAGTCCATGACTTTTTGTTTGCGGAAAGTGCGAGGAGCTTGCATGTTTGTAACGCACCATCCCCAGCCGCGACATCCGCTATTCCAATAGGAGAGTATATCTGTGACAAGGTCACAAATAAGCGTAATGATAGCGAGCTTTGAGACATGACTGTTATTCTGTCTGACATAAGCCATAAAGAATGAAGTGACATGTGAGCGGCTTGAGGTTTTGTGACCACAAGCCCTTTATGACTCTATACCCTCACTGTATCTATATACTCGCTGTACCTAACTCCTTGTCGTACCTATCTTCCTTGCCGTACCTAACTCCTTACAGTAACCATCCAGTCACGGTAGCGATTGGTATGAATTTTATCAGTTCGAGTGTTATTTGTGTTAAGTCTGAGGCTTAGCAGCAGCCACAGCTTGATAGCGACCAGGTTTGTGGTTCATGGCAAGAATAAGGTTTGTGGTAATTGCTCCCAAGATAGACAGTGCAATTAGTGACACGTCAACGATGAGGAAAGACAGAATCACGATGGAGCAATCGAGCGCCATTTGAACTTTACCTGCACGAATACCAAAGCGCTCTTGTAGAAACAATGCAAGAATATTGAATCCACCTAAGCTCATTTTGTGTCTGAAGATCACGAGCATGCCAATACCAATCAAACCACCACCGATAATGGCGGCATACAGAGGCTCAATATGACTGATTTGAATAACATGATGTAGATGGTCAACCGCAAATGAAACGATACTAACGGCGATAAACGTGTTAATGGTAAATGGCCAGCCCATTCGAGTTGCGGAGAGTAGGTAAAAAGGCAGGTTTAGTGCGAAAAATACCTGTCCAAACGTAAATGCTGATACTTTAGTAATGAAAATAGCCAGACCCGCAGTCCCACCGTGTGAGTAATCCGACGTGATTGAAAAAAATGACACCAAGTGAAACCAATGCACTACCGAGTAATAACGCTAGTAGGTTTTCTCTTAAGCTATGATCCTTGTCCATGTTAATGCATTCCTTTGTTGATTTGAGCTTATGTTAGCTTTTTGTGCGTTGGTTTGGCTGCAATAAGTAGCCAGTATATTGCGTGTCCAGCATGCTCCGATTGGTGGTTTCCTTGCCACTAGCACGGATATTATGTTTCCACGAAGATTGGGATAGTAGCCTTGCGTAGTAGATTTCGTCGAGGTTTTGCCGATAATTAGCATTGTGAGAAGTGTTGCGAAACCTTTACAGGTAAGTGATAGGAAGAACCAGGCTTTTAATCTATTGCGGTATAGATTGAATAAACGCGCAGTAGTAGCCACACTGTTTTAAAGTTGAATAAAAGGAACGGGATGAATTTTTTAGCGCACCTTCACATTGCCGATCACTGTCATAGTAGTTTGCTAGGAAACTTGTTAGGCGATTTCGTTAAAGGCGATCCAGCAAAAATCTATGGCGTGGAGTTAGCTCGTGGTATCCAACTACATCGCAGCGTGGACTCGTACACGGATAGTCATGACATTATTAAACAATGCAAAGCGCTATTTGCGCCAGAGAAGCGCCGCTTTGCCCCTATAGCGTTGGATATGTTTTGGGATCATTGTTTAGCGAAACACTGGCAGCATTATCATGCGTTGCCTTTACGGCATTTTGTTGATAATGCACATCGCGACGTTACCACACCGCAAGTCGTGGATGCTGCGCCATTGCCAGAACGCTTTCTACGCATGAGTGAATTTATGTGGCGTGATAGGTGGTTAGAGTCGTATCAAGAGCTGGGCAATATCCAGTACGCTTTGGAAAGAATGTCGCAACGCAGCCTAAGGATGGAACCTCTAGCCGAATGTGGCGTTGACTTAGAGCAGAACTACCAACGATTCTCGAGCTTGTTCACTGAACTCTATCCGCAAGTTCTTCTTCATGCGCGATATTTCTCACAAAACCAAGCTTAATGTCATAATTGAAAGTCATTGACGACGCTCTATAGCTCATGGTTTTTTATTGGTAAGACCTGTTGATATTTGGTTTTAACCATTAGTGCTGGATGGTTTTTTGTTTAATTATCATCCGATTTTGTCATGAAAAAGCCTGCCCAATCTGTTTTAGGTATGAGTTTGGGTTGGTTGCATTTATTGTGTGAATGGTTGTGTGGTGAATGCAGCCTACAAGCATTGTTTGCATTTGCATTAACAATCAAAATGTTGTGATATGATGGAAAAATTGCTTAATGATTCAATATAGATAGGTACAGAATGACAGCTTATTATGCCGAAATCACTGGTTGGGGTAAGTGCCTTCCACCAGCAACATTGACTAACCATGACCTAAGTACGGTAATGGAAACTTCTGATGAGTGGATTCGTTCTAGGACTGGGATAGAAACTCGCCGTATTAGCCACGTTAACACTTCAGATATGGCGACGGTTGCGGCGCAACATGCAATGGCATGCGCTGGTATTACGGCAGAAGACGTTGATCTGATTATTGTTGCTACTTGTTCACCAGACTCATTGATTCCAAATACCGCTTCTCGTGTACAACAGAATTTGGGCGTTCCTGCGGCGGCGGCGTTTGATCTAAACGCGGCATGTACGGGTTTTGTCTACGGCTTAGAAACCGCGACTAAATTGATTCAGTCGGGTAACTACCGTAATGCGATTGTTATTGGCGCTGAGCGTTTGTCTTTCTTCCTTGATTGGAGTGAAAGAGATACGGCGGTATTGTTTGGCGATGGCGCAGGGGCAGCGGTATTAAGCCGCACAGAAAGCAAAGTGGGCTTGCAAGACGCTCAGATTGGCTGTGACGCGAAAGGACGAGACATTCTAGCGGTGCCAAAATTTGGTACGTCAATGGATCGTTTCGCGGCGGATAACGGTTACTTTGAATTTGAATTCATTGGTAAAGAGATCTTTAAGCGTGCAGTAAAAGGTATGGGCGCTGCTGCGAATACCGTATTGTCTCGCTCAAATTTGACCAAAGAAGACATTGATGTGGTGATCCCTCATCAAGCAAACATTCGTATTATTCAAACCTTGTGCGACCTGTCGGGCATTGAACGTGAAAAAGCGTTTGTGAACATTCAGAAGTATGGCAACACGTCAGCGGCGACAGTACCTATCGCGTTGTGTGAGGCGGTAGAGCAAGGGAAGATAAAACCCAATGATAACCTTCTTTTAGCGGCATTTGGTGCTGGACTGACTTGGGGAGCAGGGTACATAAAATGGGGTGAGCGTGTTACACCGATTAACAGTAGTGATGCGCAGCTACCAGCGTGTGAAAAATCTGCATTGGAACTGATGGCTACCGCCATTGAACATTGCCAGAACAAGCCTGCAAAATAATTAGCACTGTGCTCAATACACAAAAAAGGAAGCCTAGGCTTCCTTTTGTTTTTTGGGTTATTGAGTTGTTGTAATTAGTCGATATCTATACCTGGTCATTTTGTATCATGAGCCGTGATAAGCCAACGTATCACGGTATCCCGTTAAATTGACGCAAACTTATAAGTACGGTAACCACCAATAAGGTTACGCGCTTTAAAGCCACTGTTAACCAGTTGGCGATAGGCGACGTTACCGCGTAACCCAACTTGGCAGTAAATGATGATCTCTTTGTCTTTCGGTAGCTCATCCATACGTTGACGAAGTTGATCGACGGGAATATTGATTGCACCAGCGATAAAGCCGACATTTTCGAGCTCACCAGGGTTACGAACATCCAACAATATTTGATCGCTTGTCAAGTTATCTACCTCATCAAAGTGAATCGGAGTTGAATCACCCTTAAGTATATTGTTGGCAACAAACGCAGCTTGGTTAATGACATCTTTTGCACTGCCATATGGAGGAGCATAAGTTAGCTCAAGGTGCTGGAGTTGTTCTATTGTCATTCCCGCACGCTGCGCAACGGCAAGAACATCAATTCGCTTGTCCACGCCATCTTTACCTGTGGCTTGAGCCCCAAGAATTTTGCCTGTTTCCGGGCTAAAGAGCAGTTTTAGCGACACAATTTCAGAACCAGGGTAATAGCTGGCGTGACTGGCTGTATGAACGTACACTTTTTCATAGCGAATGCCTTCACGTTTTAGTACTTTTTCATTTTTGCCTACCGACGCAACAGCTAAGTCGAAGATCTTAACGATGGCGGTACCTTGTGTACCCTGATAGGTTTCACTACGCCCAAGCATGTTGTCTGCCGCCATACGGCCTTGACGATTTGCAGGTCCAGCGAGTGGAACAAAGCCTGGCTTGCCAGTAACAAAGTCTTTGTCTTCGACCGCGTCACCGACGGCATAGATTGCAGGGTCACTGGTTTGCATGGCGTCATTAGTGTAAATACCACCAAATGCGCCCAATTGTAATCCGGCTTCTTTTGCTAGGCTTGATTCTGGACGCACGCCAATGGACATGATCAGAATGTCGGTGTTGAGTTGTTCACCGTTATTAAGGGTGAGCTGTAAACTACCTTGTAAATGTTGGTGTTCAGTTGCTTCGCCTGCATCCTTACTGGCCACTTGAACATTATTGGTATAGTGGACAGACTCAAGCGCAACCCCCAATCGAAGATCAACATCGTGCGCCCTGATTTCCGCATGTGCAAAGCCCGCCATTTCCTTATCGACAGGTGTCATGACTTGATCTGCCATTTCAATGAGGGTGGTTTTAATACCAAGCTGGTGGAACGCTTCCATCATTTCTAAGCCGATAAAACCGCCGCCTACGACAGTGGCATGCTCGGGTTTATTCATTTGGATAGTTTGCAGAATGCGATCCATATCCGGGATGTTACGCAGAGTATGCGTAAGGGGGTTAGCAATACCGTTGATAGGTGGAACGAAAGGGGCCGCTCCGGGACTCAGTAAGAGAAAGTCGTACGATTCAGTATATTGACTGCCATCGACTAAATTTTTGACCGTAACAGTTTTATCGCTGCGGTTGATTGACGTGACTTCATTCATGACACGAACGTCGACGTTAAAGCGAGCTAGAAAGCTATCAGGAGTCTGTAATAACAGCTTGCTTCGATCCTGAATGTCGCCGCCTACATGGTAAGGTAATCCACAGTTCGCAAAAGAAACAAAAGGTCCACGTTCGAACATCACGATCTTAGCATCTTCACTTAAACGTCTCGCTCGTGCCGCGGCAGATGCGCCTCCAGCAACACCACCTACGATTACTATCTTAGTCATACAATACCTCTGTTCATTTTATTTAAAGCTAATCGTGCTAAATAGACGATCTTGCCGTCAATTCATTTCAGTTTCGATTACTATAACGCGTTAAATTAGCACTGTCTAATGTAATTTAATCTAAATTCAATTATTCTAATTAAGGTTTGACTAAAGTATGTGATGCGTAGATAATCAACCAAAACCATGACACACAGAGGTAACAACGTGGATTTATTGCATATGAAAGATCGCGTAACGGATGTCGCAGAGGTATTAAAAACGTTATCGCATCCAGACCGTTTGTTTGTGTTGTGCCAGTTAGTGGATGGAGAGCAGGGGGCTGGTCAATTACAAGCTAACTCAAACCTCAGTCAATCAGCGTTTTCACAACATTTGACTGTGTTAAAGAAGGCGGACTTAGTCTCTTCAAGAAAGGAATCACAACATGTTTACTACGCACTCAAAGATGAGCGTGTTGTGGGACTTATTAAACAGTTGCATACGTTATATTGCCACTAGTTACAGGACATTGAAGTTGATTTAACTTGCAGAATTTTTGATGAATTTTGCAACTTAAATCATTTTTTATGTTTAAAGAGGTCATTATGGAGTTTACCTTCCCTTGGGCATCGATGCTCGGTGGTATGTTACTTGGGCTATCCGCCGCATTGTTATTATTTTTCAACGGCAAGATTGCTGGAATAAGTGGCATTGTTGCCCGAATTCATCAAGTTAAATCGGGCGATACTAGTTGGCGTATCTTGTTTGTGTTAGGCATGGTGGTTGGAGGTGTTCTATCAGCAAAACTGTTGAATGTTGCGCCTGCTGAGATGGTTGTGTCTACGCCATTAGTTTTAGTCGCTGGCTTGCTCGTCGGTTTGGGAACTAGGTTGGGTAATGGCTGCACCAGTGGGCATGGCATTTGCGGAATGGGCCGTTTATCAAAGCGTTCTATTGTCGCGACAATGACCTTTATGGCCGTTGCAATGGCAACGACTAGCGTTATGTTACACGTACTATAGGAGGCAATGATGCAACGTATTATCTCACTTATTAGTGGTTTTTTGTTCGGTATCGGCATGATTGTCTCTGGTATGAGCGATCCTCAAAATGTGATGGCTTTTCTGGATATATTTGGTCACTGGTCTCCTGACCTCGCTTTTGTGATGGGCGGCGCATTGATGGTGTTTGCACCAAGCTATTGGCTGATTATTCGTAAGAAGGAGAAGCCAGTGTGTACTGATCAATTCTGCGTTTCAGATGATAAGAAGATCGATGCTCAATTGTTAACTGGGTCTGCTTTGTTCGGCCTCGGCTGGGGTATCGCGGGCATTTGTCCTGGACCTGCTATCTCGTCAATCGCCAATGGAAGCACGGGCATTGTTGGCTTTGTGGTTATGATGCTCGTCGGAATGTTTATTGGCGATGTTTTGTTGTCTAAACGCACTGGTTCAGTATTAGCGAAGCAATAATCTACATGCTTTGATGGTTACTTGAACGTAACAGCACCGATAGAAAGGCTTGGTTTGATGACCGAGCCTTTTTTTTGCCTGAGCACGGGTCAACATTTCACCCAATAAGTGAGTAGTAGTTATATTTTAGCATTAACTAATGTTAATATTAGACATTGCTAAAGAATGGATATATATTAGCAGTGTCTAATTAAAGTAAAAGAGGTGAACATGAAAGTGGGTTTTCTTAAATGGGCGGTATTGGGCAGTACGATGGTCAGTACAATCTCGTGCGCTTTCGAAACCACCGTTGTTGATCAGCAGGTTGTCGATGTTGTAGTTGAATTAGACGGAACAGTTGAAGCGGTTAACCGAGGTACATTATCAGCGCAAACTTCAGGGCGTATTGTGGCAGTTAATGCCGATGTTAATGACTTGGTTAGCCAAGGGGACGTATTGCTAGAAATTAGTGCAGAGCAGCAGTCGGCCTCACTTGATGCTGCGCTAGCACAACTCAATAGCGCGAATGCTCAGAAGACGAAAGCAATGGCGCAGGTAAAACGCTATCGTGAGTTATTCCCCAAAGGTGCGATTTCCAAAGAGCGACTCGATACTGCGGAAGCGGCTGCGCGATCATCGCTCGCCGACGTAAAACAAGCAACCGCTGCGGTGACGCAGGCGAAGGAGTCGTTAGGGTATACCAGCATTACTGCGCCTTATACCGGTATTGTGACTAAGCGCCATGTAGAACTTGGTGAAACCGTTGCGCCGGGCAGCCAGTTA
This sequence comes from Vibrio sp. GJ43-1, assembly GCF_055808835.1. NCBI lineage: Bacteria > Pseudomonadati > Pseudomonadota > Gammaproteobacteria > Vibrionales > Vibrionaceae > Vibrio > Vibrio sp. GJ43-1. The sequence goes on from NZ_CM147885.1 coordinate 1,407,226, forward strand.
ATCACTGGGTTTTCTTTATCCCCCTTACGAGTGGTTACTGAGATTCCGCAACGTTATCGCAATGATGTTAACGATGCAGAGCAATTTACAGTGATTACACAAATGGGGGAGACTTTAAACCCCTATGACGCAAAACTGTTCAATTATGCTCACCACCAATCTCGTACTTTTCGTCTTCGTCTCGAGCTTTTAGAACAACCAGAAAAACTTTTCCCTGGTGAATGGGTCAACATCATGTTTCATTATGATGACCAGCCGATGCTGTTGGTCCCACAGAGTTCGGTCATTCAACGTGGAGAACTCAGTATGGTTTACCGAGTGAACGGTGAGCAAGTCACTATGAACCCAATACGAGTAGGGCAAGAACATAGCGATCAACTGGAAGTATTGAGCGGCCTTGAAGCGGGTGATGAAATTATCTCTGATGTTGTGTCATATCTAACAGAGAAGTAGGAGCCTATGATGAATAATAACAAAATGAGCTCTAGAAAAATGGGGATCTCTGGTCGTATTGCTGCCGTATTTCAAGCGTCGCCAATGACGCCGTTATTGGCGTTAGTCGCGCTATTACTTGGCTTAATGGCGATAACGGTGACACCGAAGGAAGAGGAGCCTCAAATTGACGTCACCTTTGCTGATATATATATTCCCTTCCCCGGCGCCTCCCCAGGCGAAGTAGAAAGTTTAGTGACAAACCCCATAGAACAAATCGTGTCAGAAATTAACGGGATAGACAAAATTTACTCTTTCTCGCAGCATGGTGGGGCGATGATTGTGGCTATTTTTGAGGTAGGCATTCCTCGCAACGAGGCGGTGGTTAAAATCTACAATAAGCTTTATTCCAATAATGACTGGATGCCACCAAATATGGGCGTGGGAACGCCGCTAATTAAGCCACGTGGTATCGAAGATGTGCCGATTGTTACTGTGACATTGTCAGGCAAGCACGATCAGGTGTCGTTGCAAGCCTTAACCAGTTTGGCTTCCGGTCTAGAAACAGAACTGAAGCGAATTAAAGGGACAAGAGATATCTATACAGTAGGCCGCCAACCCACGATCGTGGATGTTAGACTGGATCCAGCGAAAATGTCTGGTTACGGCGTCACTATTGATGCGTTAAATAGAATTTTGCCGGATGCTAACGCCACGTCGGCGTTGCTTAGCCTAACGCAAGATAATCAGTCAATTCCTTTGCAGGTCGGAGAGTTCCTAACCAAAACTGACGAGGTGAAACAGTTGGTGGTGGGGCTTCATGATGGTCAACCTGTTTATTTATCCGATATTGCGCAAGTCGAGTTAGGCGCGGACACTCCAACGCAAGTGGTATGGACAGGCGATAAAAATCAACTGAAGTCAGCGGTTACCATAGCAATTGCCAAAAAAAGTGGTGAAAACGCGGTCGATGTTGCTAGAGCGGTTGAACAGCGTCTGACTGAGTTACAAAGCACGCTGATCCCTCACAACGTGCAAGTTGATATTAGCCGTGATTATGGAAAGACTGCTGCCAACAAAGCCAACACTTTAATTGGTAAGCTTGCTTTCGCCACGGGAGCCGTGGTGCTACTCGTGTTGTTTACCATGGGGGTACGTGAAGCGGCTGTTGTTGGCGTCGCGGTAATCGTAACCTTATTGCTGACGTTGTTTGCATCGTGGGCCTGGGGCTTTACTTTGAATAGGGTCTCTTTGTTTGCGTTGATTTTCTCCATCGGAATATTGGTCGACGACGCTATTGTAGTAGTAGAGAATATTCATCGACATATGGTGAAAGGGAAACAAAACCTAACAGAGCTGATTCCTGGCGCTGTTGACGAGGTGGGTGGACCGACGATACTGGCAACCCTCACCGTGATCGCTGCATTACTACCCATGGCGTTTGTTTCCGGATTAATGGGGCCATACATGAGCCCAATACCAATCAATGCGTCAATGGGAATGTTAATTTCACTGGTTATTGCCTTTGTACTGACGCCGTGGCTTGCACGCGTTTTGTTAAAAGAAAGCAATGAGTCGAGTAAGTCGGTTAATGGTAAGCAAGCTGATTTCTTTAATAAAATACTATCTCCGTTTGTCACAAGCGGTATGCAAAAACGCAATCGTGCTTTGTTGGGAGCTGGAGTGTTGGTGGCGATTGCTGTGTCATTGTGGCTACCGGTGCAACAGTTGGTCGTAATGAAAATGCTACCGTTTGACAATAAGTCTGAGTTTCAAGTGATTCTGGATATGCCAGAAGGTAACGCCTTGGAGCGAACACAAAGAGTATTGTTTGAATTGAGTGATGCGCTTAATGACGTTGAGGAGGTAAAGGATTACCAAATTTACGCGGGCACTGCGGCGCCAATTAATTTTAATGGTTTAGTACGACATTATTTTATGCGACAGGCACCAGATAAAGGTGATATTCAGGTTAATTTGGTCGATAAGTCTGAGCGAACGCGTTCTAGTCACGAGATCGCAGCCCAGATACGACCGATTTTAGTGGATATCGCAAATGGATTTGGTGGGAAAGTCAAAGTCGTCGAAGTGCCACCAGGACCACCCGTTTGGTCTCCGATAGTGGCGGAAGTTTATGGACCAACGCAAGAGGTACGTGAACAAGCGGCGCTGACATTACGTGAAATATTCAAAGAGACCCCAGACATTGTTGATGTTGATCTTTACCTACCAGAGTCACATCAAAAATGGCAAGTGGTTATAGATAGAAGCAAAGTATCTCGGTTGGGGGTTTCTTATTCATCAGTCGTAGATACATTGGCGACGGCAGTAGGCGGTAAGCCCGTTAGCTATTTGCACAGTGAGCAAAGCAAAACGCCAATACCTATTCAGATTCAAGCAAAGGAGAGTGCTAAGGTTCGTTTAGAACAGGTGATGAACATGAAAATAAGTAGTGTGAATGGTTCACCGTATTTACTCGCCGATCTGATTAGAATCAGTGAAACGCCAATGGATAATTATATCGTACACAAAAATCTTGTCCCTATGATCATGGTTGTAGGTGATATGACTGGTGAGCTGGATAGCCCTTTGTATGGGATGGCGGATATTGCCACTACCATGGCTGATAAGGGACTAGACGCGAAACAGTCCTATATTAATCAACCTTCTGGGTTACAAGGTGTGGAGATATTTTGGGATGGTGAATGGACTATTACGTACGAGACATTTCGTGATATGGGCATTGCCTATGCAGTTGGAATGGTACTTATCTACCTATTAGTTGTTGCGCAGTTCAAATCGTACGTCGTGCCGCTGATCATTATGGCTCCGATTCCTTTGACCATAATTGGAGTAATGCCGGGGCACGCTTTGTTGGGTGCGCAATTCACCGCGACGTCTATGATAGGTATGATTGCACTTGCAGGCATCATTGTTCGTAATTCAATACTACTTGTCGACTTTATTAACCACCAATTACGTAATGGTATGGCTTTGGGCGAGGCGGTGATTGAGTCCGCGATAGTCCGAGCGAAACCCATTATGCTGACGGCATTAGCCGCGATGATAGGGGCTGTGTTCATTCTCGATGATCCTATTTTTAATGGGTTAGCAATCAGCCTAATCTTCGGGATTTTTGTTTCAACACTTTTAACCTTATTGATTATTCCAGTTCTTTATTATGTTGCGTTAAAGCGTGGTGTTATTCAGGTTGACAGTCACTAATGGTGTGCTCAGCCATGACTCGTAGCGTCACACAGTAAACGTTTGCAAAGAAGAATGAGACTAAGGAAAGTATAAAAGGAGAGCGTCATGAAAGTTGAAGATGGTATTCGAGTGTTAGCGGGTTCGATGGTTTTAGTGTCTGTGTTACTAACGGTATTTGCGAGTCACCACTTTGTTTGGTTTACCGTATTTATTGGACTAAACCTAATTCAAAGTGGTTTTACGGGGTTCTGCCCACCCAGAAAGCTACTGCTAAAGTTGGGTTTTAAACACTCGCTATAGATATCAGTGTGGCGGCTAATACAGCGTCACGCTAATAGGGCAATGGTCGCTCATGTTAAAAGACAGCACGTCTTTGGTCTCCATGGTATTTTGAATTGCTGGGGACGTACGCAGCGATGGACTTACGATGATATGGTCGATCAGTGATCGGAACTGATGGGTACGATTGGGGTTTCTATTAGATCGTACCTTACAACTTGCTTTAGTGGATTGGCTCGTTAATCTTGGGCTGTAAGTGAGACCATTGGTCATTTGAGTCCACAACCAATCTCCGCGATAAGCCAGATTATGGTTGAAGTCGCCTAGTAAAATGTAGTGCTGTCCTCGTTGCTCTACTTGCTTAAGCCAGCTGTTGATAGCTTTGCCCTGACGTTTGAGCTGTTTACATGACGATGTTGAGGAGTATTTTCCACTGCACCCCGCCTTAAGATGTACAGAAAGTAGCTGAATTTTTTTACCTTTATGGGTTAGTGTCACCGCAGATGCAAATCGTAGTCGATTTCCTTGGGTAAGAGGAAAATCAGGGAGATCGTTGACTTGTAATGTGTCGCGTATGGCAAAGCCAGTGTACTGGTTGATCTCATTAAACTGGTGTTTATGGTTATGGGAAAGTGCTCGGTCAGAAAAGTAGATGGTGTACTCGTCTCCCACCACTTTTTGAATGGCGGCGATGGAGTCTACCTCTTGGAATGCTAGAACGTCGGGTGACACTTGTTTTAAATGGCGCGAGAGTGCTTGAAAATCGGTATCGGTTCGCTTGCTCTGTTCAAACCGATTGGAAGGAGTAAGAGATAGCCACTCTATATTCCAACTTGTTACCGTTAATGCATACGTGATTGTAGGAAAAATACTTATAGCCATTATGCAAGTAAATTTCATTATTTCATAACAGATCGTTCTAAACATCGCCCTTGCCAATTCTAAATATTCGTCCAGCCAATGTGCCGCAAGCGATGCCAAAAGATCAACATAAAGTTGGCAAAAATTAATGAAAACTGTCTGCAATTTATTAACTGGGATCAAGTTCAGTAAGATTGAATTCTTCTTGCTCACTACCTCATATTGGTTGATCTAGATCAATACTTTTAGTTGGCGCTTCTCGTTAAATACACCACAATATATTGTGTCAGAATCAATCGTAACACCCCCATATAGTGTATTTGTGGATAAGTCTGTGAATATTGAGGGGATAGGAGAAAGGGTGAAAACAATCGTAATCAAAAGAGACGGCTCTCGTGCTCCGTTTACAAAGGATCGTATAGAAGCTGCCGTAGTAAGAGCAGCAGAACATGCAGACAAAGCGCTCGAGCTTTATGCGGCTAATGTCGCGATAGCAGTGGAGCTTAAACTGCAGGATTGCGAAAATGTAGACATCCAAGAGATCCAGACTCTCGTCGAGAACGAATTGATGCAAGGTCCATACAAAGGACTGGCTCGTTCGTATATCGAATATCGTCACGACCGTGATTTAGCGCGCGAGAAGAAAAGTGCGCTGACCAAAGAGATTGAAGGTCTGATTGAAGAAAGCAATGCCGACTTATTAAACGAAAATGCGAATAAAGACGGCAAGGTTATTCCAACTCAACGTGACTTGTTAGCGGGTATTGTCGCGAAACACTACGCGAAAACACGTATTTTGTCACGTGATATTGTACAAGCGCATGATGAAGGTGATATTCATTATCACGATCTCGATTATGCCCCGTTTTTCCCGATGTTTAACTGTATGCTGATTGACCTGAAAGGCATGCTGACTCATGGGTTTAAAATGGGCAACGCTGAGATCGATACCCCTAAATCTATTTCTACAGCGACGGCGGTTACGGCTCAAATCATAGCGCAAGTGGCAAGCCATATTTATGGCGGCACCACCATCAACCGCATTGATGAAGTGCTTGCTCCGTATGTAAAGACCAGTTACGACAAACACCTTGAGATTGCTAAAGAGTGGGATATTCATGCGCCTGAAGAGTTTGCGATCAAGCAAACTGAAAAAGAGTGTTACGACGCTTTTCAATCTTTAGAATATGAAGTAAATACGTTACATACTGCAAATGGTCAAACTCCTTTTGTTACGTTTGGTTTTGGTCTTGGCACGAGCTGGGAATCAAAATTGATCCAACAGTCTATTTTGAAGAACCGTATTGCTGGTCTGGGTAAGAATCGTAAAACGGCGGTGTTCCCTAAATTGGTATTCGCGATTAAAGATGGCTTGAATCATCAATCTCAAGACCCACACTACGATGTTAAACAGCTAGCATTGGAATGCGCGTCAAAACGTATGTACCCAGATATTCTTAACTACGACAAAGTTGTAGAAGTCACGGGGTCATTTAAAACGCCGATGGGTTGTCGTAGCTTCTTAAATACCTATGAAGAGAACGGTGAACTGCAGCATGAAGGTCGTAATAACCTAGGTGTTGTTAGCTTGAACTTGCCTCGTATCGCCATTAAAGCAAACGGGTGTATTGATAAGTTTTATGAGTTACTTAATGATCGAATGACATTGGCTCGTCGTGCTTTAGAAACGCGTATTAGTCGTCTTGAAAAAGTGAAAGCTCGTGTGGCACCTATCCTATATATGGAAGGGGCATGTGGTGTTCGCTTGAAAGCGGATGATTCCATTGCGCCGATCTTTAAAAATGGTAGAGCATCTATTTCATTAGGTTATATCGGTATTCATGAAACGATGACAGCGTTGTTTGGTACTGAAGTGCATATGTTTGATGACAATGACATCCGTGATAAAGCGCTTGATATCATTAAACACATGAAAGAAACCGTAAAATCTTGGGCAGAAGAAACAGGTTACGCATTTAGCCTTTACGGAACGCCAAGTGAAAACCTATGTAGCAGATTCTGCCAGATTGATACTAAAGAATTTGGTGTGATTGAAGGGGTTACTGACAAAGGTTATTACACCAACAGTTTCCACTTAGACGTACAAAAGACGGTCAACCCATACGACAAAATTGACTTTGAGATGCCATATCCAGAAATATCGTCAGGTGGTTTTATTTGTTACGGCGAGTTCCCGAACATGCAGCGCAACATCGAAGCGTTAGAAAACGTTTGGGATTACAGCTATAGTCGAGTGCCTTACTACGGTACAAATACGCCAATTGATGAGTGTTACGAATGTGGCTACACTTAGGTGAGTTTGATTGTGCGAGTAAAGGCTTTACTTGCCCTAAGTGTGGTAACCACGATTCATCGAAAGTATCCGTGACTCGCCGTGTTTGCGGTTATTTAGGTAGCCCGGATGCTCGCCCTTTCAACTTCGGAAAGCAAGAAGAAGTGAAACGACGCGTTAAACACTTGTAGTAAAGCCAGCTAGCAGCGTTGAGCGCAGTGTCTGTTGTGATACTGCGTCTAACCTAACGAGAGGGTAATGACTTCTTGTTAAAGGTTAACTTGACGTCTAGCAAAAGTAGAATATGAGCCGTCTTCGCATAGTGTTATGTGCAGACGGCTCACTTATTCGGTCGTCATTGAATCGCCAAGTAAACATGTAGAGACTTAACCATTATGAACTACCATCAGTATCACCCGATAGACGTTGTAAACGGACCAGGGACAAGATGTACGCTTTTTGTTTCTGGCTGTGAGCACCAATGCAGAGGGTGTTACAATCAATCGACGTGGTCGTTGCGCTCTGGACACGCTTTTACACCAGCCCTTGAAGATCAAATTATTGCTGATTTGAATGATACGAGAATTAAGAAGCGTGGACTCTCTTTATCTGGAGGGGATCCACTGCATCCGGCTAATGTTGAAGCGGTACTTAAATTGGTTAAGCGAGTAAAATCCGAGTGCGTTGGAAAAGATATTTGGTTATGGTCAGGTTACACCTTAGCGAACTTGTCTGCCAAGCAGCGTGAGGTTATAGATCTTGTGGATGTGCTGGTGGATGGAAAGTTTGAGCAGCCACTATTTGACCCAGAACTTGAGTGGCGCGGCAGTTCTAACCAAATTATTCATCGCTTTACTGAAATTTAGCTCATCGTTTCGCTGATTGTGGTGTAATTCTCTGCAGCTCGCATAGTCGAGCGCATAAAAGTATTTCAATCATTCGAATCTAGTGATAACGTGAAAGCCATTGCTTGAATTTCAAAGGGTTGTGACTTTCATGTTTTCTCATTTATCCGAGCCTACGCTCGATCCTATTCTTTCTCTTTCTGTCGCTTACCGAAACGATCCTCGCGAGGATAAAGTTGATCTTGGTATTGGTGTCTATCGCAATAGTGAAGGCCAAACGCCAATTATGAAAGCTGTTTCCGAGGCACAACGAATTGTGACCAATGAACAGCAAACCAAAGCTTATGTCGGCTTAGCGGGTTGTGAAGAGTTCAATCAAAGTATCGCCAAAGTTGTGTTTGGTGAAACCCCTATTTATGACCGAATGTCTATCATTCAAACACCGGGTGCAAGTGGGGGTCTAAGAATGTTAGGGGACCTGCTTAACGTTGCAGCACCGGGTACGACAGTATGGTTATCGAATCCAAGTTATGTGAACCATAAACCAGTGATGGAAGCGGCAGGTCTAAACGTTAAGTTTTATCGCTATTTCAATACTGAAACCAAGCAGGTCGACACTGATGCGATGTTGACCGATATCAGTTCAGCGGGCGCTGGCGATGTTGTATTACTGCATGGTTGCTGCCATAACCCTACCGGAGCGGATATTTCGCTAGAGGATTGGAAACAGATAACCGATCTGAGCGTACGTAATGGATTTGTTCCTTTTGTTGATGTTGCGTACCAAGGCTTTGGTGACGGCCTGGAGGCAGACGCATTTGGTCTGCGTCACATGGCAGAAAATGTCGAAGAAATGTTGTTAACGACGTCTTGTTCCAAGAACTTTGGTCTGTACCGTGAGCGAACTGGGGCGGCGGTTGTAATTGGCAAAAATGCTAAGGAAGCGGCGAACGCCCGTGGAAAACTTCTGACCTTGGCCCGTTCTACCTATACGATGCCACCAGATCATGGTGCAGCACTGGTCAAAACGATTTTGGCCGATGAGCATTTAACGAGTCAGTGGCAAACAGAACTGTCAGAAATGCAGCAAAGATTGGTTTCGTTACGCGATGGTCTATGTAAAGAATTAAAAAACAATCATTCATCTGACCAATTTGACTTTATCATGGCTCACAAAGGCATGTTTACTGTGCTAGGATTTACAGCAGAGCAAATGCAGCGCCTACGAACTGATTTTGGTATTTATGGTGTAGATGACGGTCGAATTAATATTGCTAGGTTTGTCAGAAACGCAGTTACCTTATGTCGCTAATGCTCTTATGTCTGTGAGCTAACCGTAATTTTAGCGCGTGAACGATAGCGCGCAGTTTAAGTAAATCGTCGTTCATTCGTTGATACCACTGAATGGTAGTTAGCAAAATGGCGACGGTAACCCTATAAAAAAAGTAATAAAAAGGTGAATGAATGAAAGCGTGGAAAGTGATTTTACCACTGATGTTGAGTGGCGGCTTAGTGGCATGTTCTACAACAAGCCAAACTGAATCAGTGACTCCACCACAAGTAGAAGAGCCTAAAACGGACTCATCTGCAACGCAATCTCCAGCCGACTCTGAAACGACGAAAGCTGATCCAGTTAAGCCTGAGCCTGAGGCCGAAAAGCCTGCGATTGTTGAAAAAGAAACCAAACCCGCAGAAAAGCCTACTAAACCAGCGGTGAAACCTTCGCCTGTGAAAAATGGTGAAGGGAAATTGATTCTAGGTGAGCAGGAATATGTTCGTCTTGTTGACATGAAAGTAACCACAAAGGCAAGGGTAGATACTGGTGCGACGACTTCATCATTGAGCGCGGTGGATATTGTCCCATTTGAACGCGATGGAAAAGACTGGGTGAAATTCAAGGTTAAGCACAAAGGTGTTGAGTCGAAAGAAATGAGCTTACCCGTTGAACGTTGGGTAAAAGTGAAACAGTCTGGTTCAGAAGAGAGTGATAAACGACCAGTTGTTCTTTCAGCAATTACTATTGGTGATATGACAAGCAAGACCGAGTTTACATTAGCGGACCGTACGCACCTTAAATACCCAGTGCTATTAGGCAGAAGTTTCTTTAGAGATGTAGCCTTGGTGGATGTTGGTAGAAAATACGTACAACCGAAACCAAAATCTAAGTAAACCGAGATCTAAGCAGAAATCGAACTTGGTAAACACAATAAAAAGGCTTTCATAATGAAAGCCTTTTTGCTGTTTGAGTATTATTTGAACTAAATTTCGAACGCTATATCGATTATGTTTGATCGTTAGAACTCAAATCTGACTGACATTTGTACTTGTGGTCCGTAAATACCACCATCTTTAATGTCAGCACCTAGAGCAAGTTGATCCGTTGAGTGGAAACGAGCACCCGCACTCCAAATAAATACCGTGTCATCACGGCGATTTAACATACCAATTTGACCAACGCCTTCGATATTCTCGAGAAGCCATACACGCGAGCCAATATTAAACTCTGACATAAATTCACTATCAAATTTTTCATCGTCGCGCGTTTTTACATTGTGAACGAGAAGTTGGCCATATATGTCGGCAAATTGGCCAGCAGGTCCATTAAAACCAATACCACCAGCGACATCCCAGTCGCCTTCAAAGCGAGAGTCTCCACGTACAATAATATGAGTGTTTTCGGTAAAGAAAGTACTAAACTCTGCTCCTACTGTACCTGGGTTTGCACCTAAGCGAACTTGAAACGCGTTGTAATTAAAATTATTAGCTTGAACTAACGATGGGGCGGTGACTGCTAACGCTAAAAGGGCAGTACGACTTGCTTTACCTAGCATGAGAACTCCGTAATGAATGTCGACATAAGGTCAAAATGATCAATTCGTCAAGTATATATAAAAAAGGTCTGCAAAATACAGACCAATTTATCTTATGTCGAGACATTCGTTACATTATTTGAATATGGTCCACCTCAATTTCCGGTGTAGAGCCACCCTCATACTCGCCAAAAATACGGACTTTGGTTTTATTATCAATTGGTGTGGTTAAAACGACGTCATCTAATTCAACTTGTATTTCCGCGTTCCCATCACTAAATATAAACTTGTCGCCTTTAATTTGGCGCACGAGATAACCATCAACGATGACGTTTTGTTCGCTAAACATGCTGTTATCCGCCAGCAATTGACTGACCGATGTAGTATCAACGGGACCGTTATACACGACGGCTGGGACTGTTTTATGCCCACCGTCTTTAGCGAATACAAGAGCAGGGGCGAAAGTGAGGGCCGTAATGATGGCATAAGTTATTTTTTTCATGGTGAATATCCTATTCTGTAGGGCTGGTTGTTATGCGAGTTCGTGGTCTATTAAAGCGCACCATCGCTTAACGGTGTCTGAGCCATGCATTCATTTTCAATTCACGCTGGCTTTTATTTATGCCTTGTCGTTTTGTTGAGTAATACTGTCATTTTGACTATGACAGTATTTGGGATATCTAAGTAAAAAAGGTAAACTAACCAAAGGCTTTGAAAGGATAATTAGGAACGTATGCGTCGGACTTCACAAGCTCTGATGGTGCAAGGCACCACATCAGATGCCGGGAAAAGTGTATTGGTGGCAGGTTTGTGCCGGGTGTTGGCGAGAAGAGCGGTGAACGTTGCCCCCTTTAAGTCGCAGAATATGGCACTGAACAGTGGCGTCACTCAAGATGGGGGAGAAATTGGCCGTGCACAAGTGGTGCAAGCCCAAGCGGCGAAGGTGTTACCAACGGTAGATATGAATCCTGTATTGATTAAACCCAACTCTGATACGGGTGCGCAGATCATCATACAAGGTAAAGCTTTTACCAATATGGATGCGGTTGATTTTCACGGCTATAAAAAAATTGCAATGCCCTATGTTATGGACTCGTTTAACAAACTATCTCATCAGTTTGATACCATTATTATTGAGGGGGCGGGCAGTCCTGCAGAGATTAACTTAAGAGAAAATGATATTGCTAATATGGGGTTTGCGGAAAAAGCAGACGTTCCCGTCATTATCGTGGCCGATATAGATAGGGGTGGTGTATTTGCCCATTTATACGGCACATTAGCACTGTTGTCTGAATCTGAGCAGCGCCGGGTCATTGGTTTTGTGATCAATCCGATTTAGAGGTGATATCTCTCTTTTAGAGCCGGGATTGGACTGGTTAGAAAAGAAAACGGGTAAACCTGTTTTGGGTGTCATTCCCTATTTGCATGGGCTGAATATTGAAGCTGAAGATGCCATTGTGGGCGAGCAAATTAAAAACGATAAGACTAAGCTAAGTGTCGTGGTTCCAGTGCTCACACGCATAAGTAATCATACCGATTTTGATGCATTACGGCTGCATCCTGATATTGATTTCAGGTACGTCGGTAAAGGCGAGCCGTTAGGCAGTGCTGATCTAATTATTCTACCTGGTTCTAAATCTGTAAGAGATGACCTCGCGTATCTACGAGAGCAGGGTTGGGATAAAGAAATTTTCCGTCATTTGCGCTATGGTGGAAAAGTGATGGGAATTTGTGGCGGTTATCAAATGCTCGGCAGCACAATTTCAGATCCACTGGGCATTGAAGGCGTTGCTGGTACAACACAAGGGTTAGGACTACTGCAGTTAGACACGGTATTAGCGGAACACAAGCAGTTGAAAAACGTTACTGGTGAGATTCAGCTGTTAGATAAATGTTTACCAATCCAAGGTTATGAAATTCATGCAGGTGTCTCACAAGTTGATGAGAAACAACCTATTATCAGTAGTGACAATGTCACTGATGGGGCGATAAACGAGGACTCAACAGTACTTGGGACCTATTGGCATGGTCTCTTTGATTCTGCTGATATGGTAGAGCTGGTCGCTGAATGGGTTAATGGTTCTCAGATACCATCATTTTCAATAGCCGACGAAAAGGAAAAAGCGATTGATTTAATTGCAGACGCGATAGAAGCACACATGAATCTTGACGTGCTATGGCCAGATATCCAGTTGGACTCATAATGAAACGAGTTATCGCATTAATGATGGTGACAATGTCACCTTTTGTGTTAGCTGAAAAACTTACCGTTTATGCAGCGTCATCAATGACAAATGCCGTTACCGCCTTAGCTCAGAGCTATGCAGAGCAAAGCGGTGTAGACGTTACAACCGTGTTTGGTGGGTCGGCGTCTTTAGCTAGGCAAGTGTATCAGGGAGCGCCTGCCGATGTGTTTATTTCAGCCAATGAACGTTGGGTTGATTATCTTGTCGAGCAACGCATTACCTCGGGGGAGGCAATATCTGTCATCGCGAGAAACCAACTGGTTGTGGTATCAAATACTCGATTACTGCCAGATCAAACCTTTGTCGTGCTTGAGGCGCAATCTTGGAAACAAGCTTTGGGTGATGGTCGTTTAGCCATTGGTATTCCGACGTCGGTGCCTGCTGGGATTTATGCTAAGCAGTCTTTAGAGTCAGTCGGTGTGTGGGAACAAGTGAAAAATCAACTGGCGCCGTTGAGTAATGTTAGACAAGTGTTGGCAATGGTAGAGCGCGGTGAAACGCCACTTGGGATTGTATATAAAACGGATGCTTTGCTTAGCCATGAGGTGGAGGTACTCGCGACATTTGATAGCAATACTCACGATGCCATTATTTATCCTTTGGTAAAACTGAGCCAATCTAAGCCTTCAGAACAATTTCGTGAGTTTGTTTTGTCTAACGAAGGACAACAGCTACTGAAGGCGTATGGTTTTGATACCGATGATTCTGAAGGGCAGTAAGGAGGAGACTAACAGTGCTGACAATATCTAAAGGCGTTCGAGTTTATGAGCATTCTACCGCGATTAGACGACCTTATTTCATCAAGTTGACACAAATAATTAAAATAATGACGGCGATTTAAATGGGTGAACTTATTGATGGTAATAGTGAATAGACGATGTTGAGTGAATATGAACTTCAAGCACTATGGCTGAGCCTCAAAGTTGCCAGTGTTGCAATCATCTGGTTGATCCCTATTGGTATTTTCTTTGCGTGGATATTGAGCAAGAAAACATTTGTTGGTAAAAGTTTGCTCGATAGCTTGATTCATTTACCGCTTGTTCTTCCGCCCGTTGTCGTTGGATATCTCTTGCTAATCTCTATGGGGCGTCAAGGGTTTATAGGGCAGCACCTGTACCAATGGTTTGGTATTAGTTTTAGCTTTAGCTGGAAAGGGGCCGTGTTAGCTTGCATCGTTGTGGCATTGCCATTAATGGTACGCTCTATTCGTTTATCGATGGATAGTGTCGATCATAAGTTAGAGCAGGCAGCGCGTACACTTGGTGCCTCTCCATTAAGGGTATTTTGTACGATCACCTTGCCACTGATCATTCCTGGTGTAATCAGTGGCACAATGTTGGCTTTTGCACGTAGTCTAGGTGAGTTTGGAGCGACGATCAGTTTCGTGTCTAACATTCCAGGAGAAACGCAAACCATTCCATTGGCGATGTATAATTTCTTGGAAACTCCAGGCGCTGAAGCGGCAGCAATGAGGTTGTGTATTATTTCTATAGTGGTCTCACTGGCATCGTTATGGTTTGCAGAAGGATTGAACCGTTGGACCCAAAAGCGGCTAGGAGTTCAGCGTTGAAAGTGATTGATATTAATGTTCGAAAGCGGTTGTCACAGCAGGACTTCCATTTTAGCGCTGAACTTCCTCCTAAAGGTATTTCGGCTATTTTTGGTCGCTCCGGTGCAGGAAAGACAACATTTATTAATTTGCTTAGTGGCTTAACGGAACCTGACAGTGGAAACATTAAGGTTCAAGACACTGTTCTGTTCTGTTCTGATCAGGGCGTTAATATTCCGATAGAAAAACGAAATATTGGCTATGTGTTTCAAGATGCACGCTTATTTCCGCACATGAAAGTTCGTCGCAACCTATGTTACGGCGTCACAAGTTTCGATCAAACGCATTTTGATGAAATACTTGCTCTATTGTCTATTCACGATTTGCTAGAACGATATCCTTCACAACTATCAGGGGGGAAAAACAGCGTGTCGCGATTGGTAGGGCATTGTTGAGCAAACCGGATCTATTACTAATGGACGAACCACTCGCATCTCTGGATCTACCAAGAAAGCGTGAGGTAATGCCTTATTTGGAGCGCCTTTCGAGCTGTATCGACATTCCCATTATTTATGTGACGCATAGTTTGAATGAAATACTTCGTCTTGCTCAGCACCTCATCGTGATTGACCATGGGGAAGTTGTTGAATCGGGATCAATTGAAAAAGTGTGGCGCTCACCTTCAATGCAAGCATGGCAATCTTTTTCTGATAAAAGTGCTTTGTTCAAAGGTAGGATTATTGAGCAGAGCCAACGTTACGCATTAACAAAGGTAGCGCTCAACTCACAGAGCTATCTTTGGGTGCAGCATACACAAGGGGAGCCAGGTGAACTGGTTCGATTACGAGTAAGAGCGAGTGATGTCTCTATTGCTTTAGAGCGGCCTTCGAAAACCTCGATACGGAATATTCTCGCGTGCGAGATTAAGTCTATTAGCATGGGCGCGCATGGGAGTTCAACCCAAAGCGTTGAAGTACTGCTGAGCTTAGGTGAAGATTCAGAGCTTGTCGCTGTGGTTACTCAGTGGGCTGTCGAAGAATTAGAGTTAGCCATTGGGCAACGCGTATATGCTCAAATTAAAGGGGTGAGTGTGGCACAACGGGATATTGCGTTAGATCCTCATATCTAGCGTTATAGCCCCAGAACTAGCGTTAGTCCCAGATCTAGAGTGGGTCACTAAATATAAAAAGGCACAGCTATATAAAAAAGGCACTATAGTCAGTGCCTTGATATCGAGCATATACTCTAGCTTGAAGTGACGTTACTTTTCGAACACTTCTTTAAATTCACGCTTCAAGATTGGGTCACGGCGGGCTTTTTTGATTTGTTTAACCATGTCTTTAATACAGTTATGTAGTACTTTATCAATTAGGTTCGCACGGTAATCTTCTTTTTCTTCGTCGCTCATGTCTTTTGGAAGATCCATTGATGCGAACTCTTCCATTGTGTTTACCCCTGCAAAACCTTGGCTCACAGAGATAAGACCATGGAATTGTTCGAAGTTATCAAGAATGTTTTGAGCACTTCCTGGTAGCGAGTCCCATGCTTCACGTACCGCTTCTTCTGTCACTTCATGGATTGATACAATCATGTTGTGTAGAGCTTCCGGTACTTCATCAAATTCGATGACTTTGCGCAATTCAGGTGAGATGGTGGTTAGATCTACAGTTGTTGTTTCGGTGTTTTGAGTATCAGACATACGGCTATCTCTTCTGAAAAATGTTCGCCTATCCTAAAAAAGGCAGGATAAAAGTCAATAATAAACTGTGTCGCAAAAAAATCCTCGTTTAAATGCGATTTTCCCGACTCACGAGTCAAATCATATGGAAAATATGGGCTTAAATGAATATTGTTCTATTATGTGTTATATCTTAGTAATAGTTAGAAAGTTTAGTTTTTACAGGGAAAGCTATGATTTCGATGGATTCTTCAATGAGAATACTGTTGGTTGACGATGCTCAACTAGAGCGAATGCAACTGCAGATCAGGTTAAAACAATTGGGGCATGAGGTCGCGACAGCAGCAAGTGGCAAAGAGGCACTCGCCCTTTATCCTAATTTTGATCCTGAACTCGTGTTACTGGATATCTCTATGCCAGAAATGGACGGGTTTGAAGTCGCAGCTAAGATACGGGAACGGTATCTAGAGGATTGGATTCCTATCATTTTTTTAAGTAGTCATGAAGAGCCTGAAATGATTGCTAAAGCTATTCAGGCGGGCGGTGATGACTATTTAGTGAAACCTGTAGATAAAATAGTGTTGCAATCTAAGCTTATTGCAATGCAAAGAATTGCCCATATGCGTAGAGAGCTTAAACAGGCCAGCGCCCAACTTGAAGAAGCTAATAAGGCGCTTCAGCACCAAGCCAATGAAGATGGTTTGACTAAGCTATTTAACCGCCGTTTTATGGACCAAAAATTACTTGAGTTAGTCCAGTGGCATGGTCGCCACCAAGCCCCACTATCCGTCATTTTAATGGATGTCGATCACTTTAAAGCCTACAACGATAATTATGGACACACGCAAGGCGATCAGTGCCTGATAGATCTTGCTCAATTTCTTGACGTTATGTTTATTCGAAGTGGGGAATATGTTGGACGTTATGGCGGAGAAGAATTTGTTATATTCATTAGTAACTGTGATATTGCAGGGGCTGAAGACCATGCGTTGCGCGTTATAGACGGTGTAAGTGGCTTGAATATTCGCCATGCTTATTCTTCTACTGCAGAGTTTGTGACGCTGTCACTCGGTGTCATCAGTTTTATTCCGCAGGGCACAGAACCCATCACTAATTTGTATGAATGCGCCGACAAATTGTTGTATGAAGCAAAACGTAGTGGTAGAAATAGATATGTTTTGCCTATTAATGGAGACTTAGTTCCTTCAATCACATAGAATTTTTGTGTTAAAACAAAGAGTGATGTTTGGTACGTTTTGTACAGGGCACTTCGCCGTTTAAGATACGAAGGCCACATATTTAGCTAGATACGGATTTCATTAACCGTCTTTTTCATCGCTGAACTTGATATTTAGTGACATGTTTACACTCTAAGAGGTTTGAGTGCGCAATTTCCCTTCCTTTTCTCCGCTGGCGGCTTTATTTTTTGTCTGTACTCAGGCTCATGCTGATCCACGTTACGCGAGCATATTTGAAGATAGCTTCGCTGCCGCGATTATTCTTACCGATAGCGATGCCTTAACGCTCGGCATTAAAGATTTTGATCCTAACGACTGGCTTAATATTGATAACGATAATATCGGTTCTCAGGACGCACTTGATTTAAGGAAGAGCATTGGTGTCTCTACCTTACCTTTTACCTTCGAACTCGAGGGTAACGATATAATGAAACAGCGGGCGATTTTAAGGTTTTCAGCCCTTCGTGCAGAAGGAGATGTTGTTGATATCCCTAATCAACCGACGGACTTACATAAAGAAACCATACTTGGTGTATTCACCAAGCTATGAACAAAATATTGAATTTTCTCAACATTGGAGTTTTGAAACGGGCGTAGGTGTACATTTGCAATACTATGTCAGCGACTACGACTTTAACTCCAATGTATCTCAAGAGTATCTTAAACCAGTCATTGATGGTCAATTAGTCAACACAGATGCGTGGGCGGCGACAGTGCAACCTAAAGTAGGATTTGTGTATTCAGCACCAAGAAATTGGGGGCATGTTAAGTATAACTCAACCTTTAACTATTTTTCTGGTGTGGGTTGGGGGAAGGCGAATAATGGTGATGTGGGTACTCCAGAAGGTTGGTATTGGTCCAACGAAGCGAAATTCTTCTATGACGTTACTGATTGGGGACGTTCTGTCCAAACGCTATATTCAAGTATTCGACGTGTTGATGTTGGCGGTGATACCGTTGGTACGATTGGCGCGCAGTATTACTATGAAGGTACCGTGGGTTGGTTGATGACACCACCCTTTAAGATTCAGTTTGTCGATAATATCGGCGTGGGGTTTAGCATTAACTATGGTAGTGCTCTAAAGGGGGGAGCTTGGTATTGTTCTTTAATCAAGACTAGATACCTTGTTGACATTGTGTAGTAAGAGATCGACGGCTGGCATTATAAGGTAGCTTGCGTGCTTATGTCATTGAATGAACACGGTTTCTTCCTAGCTCTTTTGCTTTGTATAGCGCTTTATCTGCTTTTTTGAGCACTTGTTCTGGTTTATTAGTATTTTTGCTGTCTGATACACCAATACTGACGGTAATACTCACTGTGGAACTGTCATTTTCTTTACCACGACGTTGAGCCCCCGCTTTATTGTTTTTAGGGCGCTGCTCATTGTCTCTAATGACCATTTTATAGTGCTCAATTTCGCCTCTAAGATCTTCTAAGAAAGACTTACTTTCTTTGACCGTCTTTCCTTTGAAAAGAATAGTGAACTCTTCACCCCCGTAGCGGTAGACTTTCGCATTGCCACCCGTGCTTGCCATTCGAGAGGCAACGAGTTTCAGTACGTCATCACCTGTTTCGTGCCCATAGGTATCGTTAAATTTTTTAAAATGGTCGACATCAAGCATCGCTATCGTGAACTTTCGCCCCAAGTGCTTCATATCCATCTCGAGTGCTCGTCGACCTGGAATATTCGTCAATCGGTCGTTAAACGCCATTTGGTGGCTTGCCGAAATTACGTAAATAATCACTAATACTCCAGCAAGAGAGAAAAGCGTACTGGAGACATAAGGAAGGTGGAAAAAAATGAATGTTGTGCTGGTTAGCAAAATACAAGTATAAACGACAGCATCGATAGGACGATTGTAATTAAGGACAAAAATACCTGTAGCCCCCGTCATCGCGATGCAATACAGAATCAATACGATAGGCAGTCTCGATATGGCTGGAAATGAGAAGAGAAGATCTTCTTCAAACCCGCTAAAGCCGCCAGTATAAAAATGCGTCAAAATGAGGTAGGTCCAGAGCAAAAAGCTCAAGATAATGGCGCTAAAGATATACATACCCCGGTTGAAAATACCGAGTATCGGGAAATAAGAAAGCTAGGCAACATGATACTGGAAGTAACAAGCTGACAAGGGATAATTCAAGCAGCGTCGTACCAGTGGAGATTGGTGTTTGCAAACGGGTTTGAATAACCGCATAAGCAAGAAGCATCGCCATCGACACCATGGCGATGCGCGACTGTTTAAAGCTGTGGCTGAGCGCAAGTGCGGTGCCAAAAAGAATGTAGGGGAGGTTAGTTGTAAATCCTGAATTGGCTTGCGTTGCTTCAATAATGTGGTTCATTCCGATAAGTACGCAACTAATCAATACGACAGGAATAAACAGTCGGAACAAGTTTGAGCTAGCAAAAGATGGTGACATTTATGGTACGGCTCAGGGCTTAATAATTTACATGTATATGATAGTTAGCATACGGTAATTTGATGTTTTGCCAAGTCTTTTGTTAATGAAAGTTTGAAAAGTATGGTGTTCAGCTCGCATACCTGATAATACATGCATATTCAGGTTTCTACTGACATTAGTCCAACCGCACTAATGGCAACGCGTTTCTGTTGCAGTGTGGTTGACCAAACCGCAAAGAGTCGACACCATAAGGCAAACAAGTAAAGGGAAACAAATATCGGTTGGCTTTTAACTGTAGTTTACTCATCAATAGTAACGGTTCAGTGACTGCCTATAGGTATGACGTAGCTAGCTAGGACATAGAGTCGATCTTCGATGACAACCTCTTAAATAAAAAGGATCTAAGATGGGATTTTTCTCAAAATTATTTGGTGGAAAACGCCAAGAAGAAGCAAAAGAAGTAGAGCCTGTAGAATACAAAGGCTTTTTAGTTTATCAAGAGGCGCTTTCAGAAGGTGGCCAGTATAGAGTAGCCGGTAAGATCACTAAGCAAATCGCGGACGAACTAAAAACACACCGTTTTATCCGTTCAGATGTGTTGGGCAATGAAGCTGATGCTAACGAGTTAATGCTAAAAAAGGCACAGATGTTTATTGATCAGATGGGCGACAACATGTTTTAACGCCATTTTGCCATGGTTGTTACTTCTGGAAAGACCAGTTTGAGTTTTTGGTATTAATTGATGTTGGTCATCCGCTTACAGGTAAAATTGTCATAACATGACGCGTCTACCTGAATTCTTCCTGTAAAACCTTAAAATTATACAGGTATGACCTCTAAATAGCGTAATAAATGTAGTTTTTTTACTGAAAAAGATTGTTTAATCTTCCTTACATTCAGTTATATGTAATGAAATATAGTCTTTTTCTTACAAAAGACTTGATGTTATGAAGTTGGTTGGTTAAAAAAGAATAATCATTGTGCCAATAGTTAAGGAACAGCTATGCAAATTGGTGTGCCAAAAGAAATCCTCGCAGGTGAAACGCGAGTCGCTGCAACACCGAAATCGGTCGAGCAGCTGTTAAAATTGGGATTTGATGTCTCAATAGAATCACAAGCTAGGTTCGCTCGCGAGCTTTGACGATAACGCTTATGTCGCCGCTGGCGCGAAAATAGTGACAACCGAAGAGGTTTGGAACTCAGAGCTTATCTTTAAAGTAAATGCGCCAACGGATGAAGAAATTGCCCTACTCAACGAAGGAGCTAGCCTAGTCAGCTTTGTATGGCCTGCGCAAAATCCTGAATTGATGGACAAGCTATCGAGCAAAAACATTAATGTGATGGCAATGGACGCGGTTCCTCGAATTTCCCGTGCACAAGCTCTTGATGCGTTAAGCTCAATGGCGAATATTGCTGGTTACCGTGCCGTTGTTGAGGCGGCTCATGAGTTTGGACGATTCTTTACGGGACAAATTACTGCTGCGGGTAAAGTTCCACTAAGCAAAAGTTCTTGTCGCGGGTGCGGGTGTTGCAGGACTCGCTGCGATTGGTGCTGCTGGCAGTTTGGGTGCGATTGTTCGTTCTTTCGATGTTCGACCTGAAGTAAAAGAGCAAGTTGAATCGATGGGGGCTGAGTTCCTAGAAGTCGACTTCAAGGAAAACTCGGGTTCTGGTGATGGCTATGCCAAAGAAATGTCTGATGAGTTCAACAAGAAAGCGGCTGAGCTTTATGCTGAGCAAGCCAAAGATGTTGATATTATCATTACCACCGCGCTTATTCCTGGTCGTCCTGCTCCGACGCTGATAACCAAAGAAATGGTAGATTCAATGAAAGCGGGTAGCGTCATTGTTGACTTAGCCGCTGCCAATGGTGGTAACTGTGAATACAGCGTAGCGGATCAAGTAGTGACAACACCAAATGGCGTTAAAGTCATTGGTTACACTGACATGGTTGGTCGCCTTCCTACACAGTCTTCCCAACTTTATGCGACAAATATCGTTAACTTAATCAAGTTATTGAGCAAAGAAAAAGATGGCAACATCAATATTGATTTTGACGATGTGGTGTTGCGTGGTGTCACCGTCGTTAAAGAAGGTGAAGTGACCTGGCCTGCGCCACCCATTCAGGTTTCTGCTCAGCCAACTGCTCCGAAAGCGGCTCCGGTTAAGCTTGAAGCAGAAAAAGTCGAAGAACCAACATCTCCAGTTAAAAAGTTCGCTGGGTTGGCTGTTGGGCTTGGTGCATTCGCTTGGGTGGCGTCCGTTGCTCCTGCTGCCTTCTTATCTCACTTTACAGTATTTATTCTTGCATGTGTCGTTGGCTATTACGTAGTTTGGAATGTATCTCATGCATTACATACACCGTTAATGTCTGTAACTAATGCTATTTCCGGCATCATTGTTGTTGGTGCGTTATTACAAATAGGACAAGGTAACGGAGCGGTCACAGTGCTTGCGTTTATTGCTGTTCTTATCGCAAGTATCAACATATTTGGTGGCTTTACTGTTACCAAGCGTATGCTTGAAATGTTCCGTAAAGACAAATAGGAGGCGACATGTCTGCAGGATTAGTACAAGCCGCTTATATTGTCGCGGCGTTATTCTTTATCATGAGTTTAGCAGGTCTTTCTAAGCAAGAATCTGCTCGTTCAGGCAATTACTATGGCATAACGGGTATGACTATCGCATTGATTGCGACGATCTTTAGCCCAGATGCCCAAGGGTTTGCTTGGGTTATTATCGCAATGGCAATCGGTGGTGCGATCGGTATTTTCTACGCAAAAAAAGTAGAAATGACTGAGATGCCAGAATTAGTCGCGATTCTTCATAGTTTTGTTGGCCTTGCAGCGGTTTTAGTAGGCTATAACAGCTACTTGGAGCCACCTGTTGCTATTTCAACCGATCTCGCTGAAATGCACGCTGAACATGTTATTCATTTAGTTGAAGTCTTTTTAGGCGTGTTCATTGGTGCGGTGACATTTACAGGA
Organism: Vibrio sp. GJ43-1; assembly: GCF_055808835.1. Classification (NCBI taxonomy): domain Bacteria; kingdom Pseudomonadati; phylum Pseudomonadota; class Gammaproteobacteria; order Vibrionales; family Vibrionaceae; genus Vibrio; species Vibrio sp. GJ43-1. Next base: position 1,430,055 of record NZ_CM147885.1, read on the forward strand.
TCCATTGTTGCTTTTTGTAAGTTACGTGGTGTCATTTCTTCTTCACCACTGAATATTCCTCACAAGCATAAATGGAATTTAGCGGCGATTGTCGTTTCAACGCTTCTTATGATCTACTTCGTGAAAGCAGATGGCAGCATGTTTGCGCTTCTTGTCATGACTTTGATTGCGTTCGCATTTGGTTACCATTTAGTCGCTTCTATCGGTGGCGCTGATATGCCAGTTGTCGTGTCAATGCTGAACTCATATTCAGGTTGGGCTGCCGCTGCAGCAGGCTTCATGCTTGCAAATGATCTGCTGATTGTTACAGGTGCGTTAGTGGGCTCTTCTGGTGCGATTCTGTCTTACATTATGTGTAAGGCGATGAACCGTTCATTTATCAGTGTTATTGCTGGCGGTTTTGGTCAAACAGTTGTAATTTCTGAAGATCAAGAGCAAGGTGAACACCGTGAAACAACAGCAGAAGACGTGGCTGAAATGCTCAAAGATAGCAAATCAGTCATCATAACTCCTGGGTATGGTATGGCAGTGGCTCAAGCTCAGTATCCCGTTCATGAAATTACCGAAAAGCTTCGTGCTCAAGGGATCGATGTCCGTTTTGGCATTCATCCGGTAGCAGGTCGTCTTCCTGGTCACATGAACGTTTTACTTGCTGAAGCGAAAGTTCCGTATGACATCGTTCTTGAAATGGACGAGCTAAACGATGACTTCCCTGAGACTGACACGGTTTTGGTTATCGGTGCAAACGACACGGTAAACCCAGCGGCGCTAGAAGATCCAAATAGCCCAATTGCGGGAATGCCAGTCCTTGAAGTTTGGAACGCGAAGAATGTCATCGTGTTTAAACGCTCGATGAACACCGGTTATGCAGGTGTTCAAAACCCACTTTTCTTTAAAGAAAACACGTCAATGTTATTTGGTGATGCTAAAGAAAGTGTTGATGCGATTTCAAAAGCACTTTGATAAAAGCGTGACAATCGAGAAAGCCAGCGGAAGCTGGCTTTTTTTTCGACTTTTTACACGATAAACACATTATTAACAGAATATTTGCGTGCACTTGGCGTGAATCTTGCCGATAATATGTAAAACTCTGTTGCAATCTCACTACGTAGAGACAAGATCAGCCCTTTGAAGAAATTAACTCAAACATTGTTGCTTGCGATTATATTACCGCTCGCTAGTTCTGCGAGCGCTGAATCTTTGCCGGAACGCATTGATAACTTTGTAAGCTTTTTTGATTATGAGCAAGCAAAGGCTTCCTATGACATTCGTGTCATCCAAGCGGACTTCCCAACACAGTTGTTGACGCTAGGTGTCTATGTTGCCACAAACAACAAAGTATCCTCTAAAGTCAATTCAGCAACTGTATCGATTGGCGCAGCAGTGCAGTGGTAAACTGCCACTAAGCCCGTTGATTACTGAACCATTAGTTTTCACTCGAGCGATGTGTAGTGGAAGAAAAATATCAACGAAGTGGTTTGCTCGAAGTGGGTTGATTCATCCAGGAGGGGGGACATACGCTGCGAGATACATTGCCAAGTATCCAGAGAAAGCAGAAGAGTTAAAAAAGTTCATGCATATTAATGAACGCGAACTCTCACCGCCTGGTTCATTGCTTGGCAGATTGCAAGTCATGGATGAGCAAACGGTTATTTCACTTATACGCGGCTCTTCAATGTTTGTAGAAAATGGAGAGTTGTGGCTAAGGCGAGGAGATATGTACTATCTCTTTGAACCGAATGTTTGGAAGAATAATATTAAAGAAGCGGGTCTCAACTACAAACTGGCATCACAAACATCCACTTGTTTTGTACAACGCGGTAACTTGTGCTGGGAAGTAGAAGATCATTCTGATGTATTAAGAATAAGCATGATCGTATTGATCATCGCGAATATACTATTGGTTATTGGATGGGCTATTTATCGCTGGAATAGCAAGCGTGAAGAACTAAGAAGTCGTATGCTTGTACTACAGATCTTAACCCATGAGCTGAGAACACCTATTGCGAGTTTGTCTTTGACAGTAGAAGGGTTTCGTCGAGAGTTTGAGAGATTACCAGAATCTGTTTATGATGAATTCCGAAGGTTATGTGAAGACACTCGGCGATTAAGACAATTAGCGGAAGCGAGTAAAGATTATTTGCAGTCAGATAACAAACCCCTTGCAACAGAATGGCTTCCATCTGTCCAAGATTGGTTAAGCTTCAAAGCGGAGGAGGAATTTGAAGTTGACGTTAATCTGACTATTAATCAGGACATCGCCGTTAAAATCAATATATATTGGCTAGGTACATGTATCGATAACCTGTTGCGCAATGCGATAAAGTACGGTGTTGCTCCGGTTACGTTAAATGTCATCACTTCTTCAAATTCACTAAGAATTGAAGTGATAGACAATGGTCCATTGTCAGCAAGCGATTGGCGCGAACTGAGGAAACCATTTGTTAGTAAGGCTGGCCTTGGGTTAGGACTTACGATTGTAGAATCTATGGTGGGTCGAATGGGTGGCAAAATGTCACTAGCTGGACCGCCTACAACATTTATTTTGGAGATACCCTGTGAAACAGACACTGCTACTTGTTGAAGATGACAAGAATCTAGCTGACGGCCTTTTAGTAAGCTTAGAGTTAGCCGGGTATAACTGCCTACATGCAGAACTTATCTCTCAAGTTGAACAGTATTGGGAAGAAGCGGATCTCGTTATTCTAGACCGTCAGCTACCCGATGGTGATTCAGTACAACATTTACCTGGCTGGAAACAAATAAAAGATGTTCCAGTTATTCTTCTAACGGCACTTGTTACGGTAAAAGACAAAGTGACGGGGTTAGACGCTGGCGCAAATGACTATCTAACAAAGCCATTTGCTGAAGCTGAATTGTTTGCTCGTGTACGTGCACAACTTCGTGCCCCTGAGTCAGATATTGAAGAAACGAACAAAGTGGTTACTGATAGTTTGGTGATCGATAAATCTACACGAGAAGTAGACTACAAAGGCGAGATGATCACGCTGACTCGTACCGAGTTTGATCTATTACTGTTCTTGGCAAGCAATCTAGGCCGAGTGTTCACCCGTGATGAACTACTCGACCATGTCTGGGGCTATAATCACTTCCCTACGACAAGAACGGTAGATACTCACGTATTACAATTACGCCAAAAATTACCAGGGTTAGAAATTGAAACTCTGCGTGGTGTTGGTTATAAAATGAAAGGCTAATGTCAAAACATTCATTGCTTTTGATTTGTTCACTACTCACAGCATCAACTCAGGTTGGTGCTGAGTGGTTTGAGAACAATACGCCAATCTCACAAGCACATCGACATCTATTGACGAAAGATCAAGAATCAATGTTTCAGTCTTTAGTTGAGATTTGGCAACAACAACCATCGAAAACGATAAAAACTCATATCAACCGTTTGTTTCTTCAGTCACTCGAAGCCGATTGTGGTAAAGGCTACTCATCACAGCCACTACCGAAATGGTTAAGTTCTGTCATAGTTAAACAGCAATCGATTCAAAGCCCCGGGCGAGACACTTTTCAAGCAACTATTGAACTCGAGTCGGAGATAGCGATATCGTCGATCACGCTGAAAAAGTGGGTCAATCGGAAAATTTCGAATGATCGTGAGTTTTTTACTAATGCTGCTAGTGACGTTGTCACTCAATCGGCGATTTACGGGATTCGCTACAATTTGACTTCACCAATTGATGTTGGTCTATATCGATTAGAAGTAAAACGGATTGATGGTGAAGCGTGGAGTCAGTGGCTTATTTTTACAGACCAAGCGCTAAAGCAAACGGTGCGATGGTCCGCTAAAGATAAGTGGCAAATTGAGAAAAACGCATTACTGAATCCATATTGCCCTTTACCTAAGCTAGAAGTCGGGCTCTATGATTATGTGGATGGCAAATATACGCAAGTATGGGGTCAGGAGTACGAATCGGATTACCCAACAGAACTGAAGGCAAAGAATATTCCACCAGACCAGAGTATGTGTTAGCCGTTTCAATGAAACAAACAAGATGGCAAGGTCCAATTCTCTTTGAGCGCTCTCAGATTATAAGTAAAACGTTTGATGTCTCAGTTGATGATTAACATCAGTAAAACAATGCTCTAATCACTAAAGTAAATTCAATTGATGCCGTTAATACCTAGATAAAGGATTAACGGCATTTTCGTAATGAACTCAAGAATTAAAACGCTCACCACACTCTCATTAGTTTCAACAGCTTCAATGTTGCCTTTCGCAATGTCACACGCATCAACATTAGCGATTGATGCAAGAGGCGATGCGATGGGCGGAGTCGGTGTTGTCTCTGCATCTTATCTTACTGCACCATTCTACAACCCGGCGTTAGTCGCCATTTATAGACGTAATGACGACGCTTAAGCATGTTAGTTCCGAGTTTAGGCGTGAGCTATAACGACGAAGACCAAATGTTAGATAAGATCGACACTGCCATTAATTCGCCTTCAGGCGCTACGCTCAATGCCTTGCATGGTACTCAGGCGAAAGTAGATTTTGGTGGGGCTATAGCATTTGGAATACCAAATCGCTACCTAGCGGCGAATATATTTGGTAAAGCGTATGCTGAAAATGTAGCCACACCAGATATTGCGACTGGTGGTACAGATATAGAGAACGCGAATCAGTCGGCGGTCAAGACCGCATCGGTTGCTGTCACCGAAGTAGGGATCTCGTTAGCCCGATATCAGACACTCTTTGGGCAACACTTTTCTTTTGGTGTCACACCTAAGTTACAGCGTATTTATACCTACACGTCAGTAAGCTCCCTAAAAGACTTTAACCTCAATAATATTCGTGAAAACTCGCAAGGTGAAACAGCGCTTAACTTAGATGCGGGCGCACTCTGGTTCAATGGCCCGTTTAGAGCGGGGTTCTCTGCAAAAAATATGTTGTCGAGAAACATTAAAACCGCTACTGGAGTGGTTGATATTGGAGGTCGGAATATTAACTATGGATACGAATATCAGCTGACGCCACTCTATACGGTAGGTGCAGGTTTTATTGCCGACTATTTTCAGTTTTCAGTGGACTACGACTTGAATGAAGAAAAGAAATTTACCCAGTTTGACGATAACGTACAAATGCTACGAGCGGGTATTGAAGTTGATCTAGTTCGACAAATCCAACTTAGGGGAGGGTACATGAAAAATATGGCGCGTGATTCGGAGGGAACGATCACCGCTGGTATTGGATTAAGCCCGTTAAACATTTTCGAAATCGATATTGCTGCGAGTTACACCTCTCCACAAGCCATGGGCGCAACGATTAACTTCATGACCACTTATTAGCGCTTGCCTGATTGAGATTATCGTTTATAGTCCTTCTTTAAGACACACTTCGTCAGGAGGACTTTATGTTTGACGATTTACCAACCTTATCTCACCAAGAGCAACAAGCTGCTGTCGAGAAAATTCAAGAACTTATGCAGCAAGGTATTAGTACTGCTCAAGCAATCAAAATGGTCGCAGAGCAAATACGTAAAGAAAAAGCAGAATTACCCAAGTAGTTAAAATCAAACAGAATCACATGAAAGGCTCCCAATAGGGAGCCTTTTTTTGTGTCTCAATACATACCATTTCATGCTGACAGCATACATAACTGATTAAAATACAACGAAATAACAGCAACTTACCAAAGCACATTATGCTGCCGCAATATCGAGATGCAATTCCATTTTGTAACTAAATTACAGAATGGAATTGCGCTTAATTTCCACTAGCATATTATGCTGGCTCGTGTGCTGGAGTATACGGCAAAAGTAAGTGTTTACTTATAGTAAGATTAGAAGAGGATCCATCACGCACTATAACTAAGGCATTGAGGCATATTATTATCATGTACTACGTTATATGAGCGTTGTGCCATAATGATATTGAGACAGCTTATTGACGCAAGAGTTGTCGTTTTTACTACCCGGCATTTACAGAGGTCATATTATGTTTCCATCGTCTTCCATATTAGCTCGACGGTTAATGCAGCAGTCTAAGAACCTAGTCACTCCAACTCAGCTTTGCTCCGCTTTGGCCGTTATCGACAAAGTCCCTACGGCTATCGTGCCAGTGACGAACTATAAACTTGACATGCCAGTTTGTGTGTTTCCAAGGGCAATCTTTGAAGAGCACGTCAAATCCAACAAGACACTAGGTAGAAAAGATGGTGTATTCTGGGTCACAGACCGTAGTACATTCGATAGCTTTGGTAAAAGCCTAACACACCTAAAAATCGAACGAATTTTGGGCATGAACCCAGGTTACTACCCAAGAGACCAAGACTTAGTTATGGTTGTCATCGATAACGCAGAAGAAGATGACTTTCGATTACCAAGTGATAGTGAAGGTGGTGCGAATGATAACTGGCGAAAAGGTGGCTATGCTGGTTGGCCACATACTTATATGTCAACTCCAGAGCGAGTCGCCTGCTCGCGAAATAGCACATTAGCCGAAATCAGTTCGGCAATGATGTTAGTGCAAGGGCTCACAAATCCACTCGACGTATCTGGGTCGATTGATGACATATACAGTCACTTTAAAAAGTAGTGACACCCATCGCGAAGCACTGTTTAAATATACAGCATTAGGTAATGGCTAATAATCTATGTGAATCTTATGGCATATAAGTGTCGCATTCGTGATGATGTTTACGAATGATGTAAGGTAGAATTCGGCTTGCGTGACGCGGTAACACAGTGCTGATTTTAGTACGTATAGGACTTAGAGTGTATCAGGACTATAGTATGACCAATCTTACCTAATGTGACAGGGTGACTTTATCGCGCGATAGATAACACTAGAGAAGATGATTCATATCCCGTGATCGTTGACTTAGCGGTAGACGAAAATACAAATCGCTTAAAAATACATTCTAGTTAACATTAAGCGTCTTAATCAAAAAGCTATGCTTGCATTGTTTCAGGTGTCGGAGTGTTTTGGTCGATAGAGATAGATTGTGTAGCTCGGCGGTTTTCCAAAGCGAACATTAGTTGGAACTAGCGAGTAAGCTATAGTATTTCAACCCTGAAACTTTCTGAGTAGTATTTTAAGTGCCCAGAGAGACAAGTTAATTCACCAAAGCCCACGATACGAATGGACAGAAGATGCAGAAGTTCATGGGTAAACAAATGGTCAATCAATATTACGTTCAGCAGTTTTACAGTGAGTGAATTGGTGAATGCCGGACGAACGATGGCAACATTAACGTGAAAAACTCAGCGCCTTAACGCATAGGTGAAAGCTCACAGCAGTAAAACATTTTGAATGACTCATAAAACATGAAGTGCCTCAGGAATTTGAAGGGCGGCGAAACTATTTTTTCGCGTAATTTTAGGTTGTTAGACGTACAGTATGCAGCAAGCCATTCGGATTGTATGAGGGATTAACGCTGAGGAAAGAAATTTTCATAGGGAGTTCGGTATACATATCAATAACGTACTGTAATGGATGAGACAGTTTTGAACGTGTGTGCCTAAATGTTAAATTTGGGTACGTTAGTGCGCATTATGTATATTATGTTAAATGGCAGCTAGAGTTACAAAAGAAACCTTATATTGAACGTTCCCTACCGCTATTCGTCGAGTATTGTTGAAGCGTATTTAACCGTAACGCTATTTACCATAAAATACCTAATAATCACTTTCTTAATTTGGATTAAGAAAATGCTCATTATGTTATAGCGACTTAGCCGAAGGTTTAGTTAAAGCCAGCACGTCACTCGTACTGGCTTTACTTGGTCACGATTGTTAACCGCCAGATAGCTTAACGGTATAGCCTTTCTTTTCAAGTGCTGCTTTGATTTTATCTCGAGCATCGCCTTGGATTTCAATTGTGCCGTCTTTAACAGATCCACCACAACCACATACTTTTTTAAGTTCTGCCGCGAGTAGCTTTAGTGGCGCGTCATCTAAATCCAAACCAGAAATGACGGAAACGCCTTTACCTTTACGTCCTTTGGTTTGCTTTTGAATGCGGACAATACCATCACCTTTTTCACGCTGAGGTGTAGGTTTGTCTTCTTTGATACGGCCAATTTCCGTTGAATATACAAGTGTCATGTTATTTCTTTAGTTGCTCTGCTTTCTTTTTTGCGATTAGGTAAGCTTCGATATGCTTTTGGATAGCTAACTTACCACCTTTGATAAGTTTACCATTAAACATACAGTACCATGCGTTATTTTCGCCAGTGTCATTTTTTATCATATAGCCATTAAACAGCTCTTGTACACCAGCGCTATCTGTTCGTTGTGTCGCTGTTGCTAGCTGTGTCGGATCGATAATTGAGGCAGTATCACACCACCAATCGATACTTTTTTTAATTGCCGATAGACTGCCCTTTAGCTCACGGTTTTTGATCGTGACTTTCCAGATTTGGTTTTCACTACCGATAGATTTAAGGGTGAACCCTCGATAACTTGCTAAAGCCATAAAGATGCATCTCTTATTTATTGTTGCTAAACTTGTATTAACGCGTCTATGTTATCAGTTATTATTTACCAATCAATTAAGTTATAGTGCATTAAAATGAAAAAAGACATACCTTTGATCACAGAAAGACATCAAGTTAATAAATTTAAATCGATTCTGGTCGACTCTATAACTCCAGCGCAATTTAATGAATTAACAAGCTGTTATTACTCAAAAAGTTCATTACTAGCGCTATCCAAAGATTGGCGTCTATTTAATGAGTTTTGTCGATTAAATGGCGTTTCAAGTATTCCTGCATCGGTTACCGCCGTTAGACGCTTTCTTGATAAAGAGCGACACTCGAGGAAATACTCTACGCTAAAGCGTTACACGGTCACTATAGGCGTGGTACATACTGTTCTCGGATTTAAAGACCCGACGAAAGGTCGAGAAATAGGGTTAAGCCTCAATGAAATCCGAATAGCAGGCGCAGACAAAGTTAAAGAGACTAATGCATTTACCGAAAATCATTTAAGTGATTTACATGCCCTACTTTCAGCGTCACCTGAACCTAGAGACCGACGTGACCTTGCTATCTATTACGTCATGTATGAATGTGCGTTAAAGCGAAAGGATTTACGACAATTAACTCAAGGACATGTCGAAACGTTAGATGGAACGAGTTATCTACACATAGATGGCACGCGTTATGTGTTGAGCCACACTGCCGCATCAATGTTAATTGCATGGCTAGACTGCAACCCGTACACACCGCTTTTTGTCTCAATCGATCGCCATGGCAATATGAAGGATGGCGTCCTAGACGATTCGTCCATCTACAGAATTTTGAGACGCGCTAGTGAGCTGCTGAATTTACCGGACTATCGGCGTTTCTCTTCACAGTCTGGTCGTGTTGGAGCCGTAAAAAAACTGTGGAGTGAAGGTTATAAAGTACGGGATATACAAGAGTTTGGACGTTGGGCCAGTCCCGCAATGCCACTTCAATACACGGGTAATCCAGAGAGTTCGGAGAAAGAGAAAAGTAAGTTTAAACCGTCATAACACCCCGCTGATATTAGAGTGTTATGACTATTATTAGAGTGCTATGACTATGACCGCTTCAACGGTTAGGCTATCCGCTCTATACAGTCAATAACAAAGTCAGCGAACTTCACGCCTGAGTGTTCCACCATTTTAGGGAACATAGATATTGGAGTCATACCGGGGAATGTGTTCACTTCATTCAAATAAATCTCATCGTCTTCTGTTAAGAAAAAATCGATACGAGAAAGGTGTCGCAACTTCATCTGGGTGAAGACCTTCTCTGAATACTGCTGAATTTTCGCTTGCTGGTCTTTAGTTAAGCCTTTTGCTTCAACATCCGTGGTCGAATGACTTTCAGTGCTGTATTTCTCATCATACGAATAAAAGGTTCCTTCCGGCGCAGTGACTTCGCCAGGTAACGTAATATGCAATTTCCCTTTATACTCATATGCAGCGACTTCAAGCTCACGGGGTTTTACGGCCTTCTCAATCACAACTTGATCAGAGTAGCCAAATGCCGCATCAATAGAATCTGAAAGTACTTCTTTATTGGTGACATTGTAACAACCCACTGACGAGCCTTGTTTCGCAGCCTTAACAAACACTTTTCCCCATTTGTCGAATGCATCATGAGCCTGCGTATGTGCGCGTTTATTATTTTCAGTCAAAAATAGATATGGCGTATTTGGAATGCCAAGGGTGTCATACCATAGCTTAGAAGTTATTTTGTTAAAGCTATTACAGCTTGCTTCAGGGCCACAGCCAAAGTAAGGAATGTTTGCAATTTCCAGCAGCGATTGGATATCTCCGGTCTCACCTGGGAAGCCATGGATACACGGAACGACATAGTCGATGTTGTGGTGACGATTTTCTCCAACTAGGGCTTTTTTGTTGACGTCCAAGGACACCAATTGACCATCTTGACATCGCCAGCCGTCTGCTGTGATTTCAACGCGTATAACATCAAAACGAGGATTGGTCTGTAGCTGAGATTCTAGGTAATCAGCAGACACAAGTGAGACTTCATGCTCGCTTGAGGCGCCACCACATAGTAGAAGAATATTCATGTTTGACATTGTACATCTGTCCTTAGGTCGTTGGACGTAAATCATAAACGATCGTGCCCTAAGATTCAGTCCAAAAAGTGTTAAATATCCCGAAAACCTTACTGTATGCATATTTTACATACAAAAATGCACCCAGGGCATGAGCCTGTAACTCAATAGCTGGATGCATAATATTCGGCGAGCCTAACTAGAGGCCAAAAATCAATAGATTGAGCGCTAATTAAGTTTACTTAATGTTGGGTAGTCGGATTTTTTAATCTTATCGATACTTTTGACAAATGGTTTAAGCGATTGAAATTCTTTTGGCAATGTAGCGATCGCTGCTTGTGCTTTCTTACGTGTGGCGTAGTCTCCGTACAATACCGAATACCATTTAGTACCATTGACCATTTTGTAGTTTTCCCAAACCGGTTGACCGTTTTTAGGCAATTTTTCTGAGAATAAGGCCACTTTATCTTTCGTACCAACCGCCGCTACCTGAATCGTAAAACCGTAACGATAGTCCTGATCGATTTGCTTTTTCGATGGTGGGACAATTTTAACGACACTCTTATCTGCGGCGCTTGCTTTTGCAGGCTGAGCTTGAGTTTTCGTTACAACGGATTGAGGCTCTGCTTTTTGTGGTGCAGGTTTTTTTGCTACGTCCGTTTTCTTTGCTGCTTCTGTCGCACTTGCCGCTGCCGCAACCGCGACAGGTTGGTCTGTCGTCGATTCGACAACAGGTGCGTAATCTTCACGGTAGCTTTCAGATTTAACTTCAGACACGTAGTCACCTGAAGAACAAGCCGCCAACAATGCGGTGATACTTACGATAACAATTTTTTTCATAGCTTTACTGCCCAAATATCAAATTCTCTAAATCATGCCGACAGAAATTGTTTGATTCAATCATTCCGAATGTCAGCAGTCCAATGCTGTGACATGTTACACAATATTCGAGACACAGCAATATGTTATCTCTAAATTTAGACAATGAAATTCCGACTGAACATGGACTGCGCTACTATATAGTAACTAAAGCAGCCCATGCTGCTCTTGGTCGTAACCGCCTTCATAACCGTGAAGTCTATAGACATCGCGATAATGTATCTGGGTTACTACTTGTTCATTGAACGCCTAATCGTCATTAGTAAAGAAGGATGAACCATGTCATTAGATGTACTCTTTAAACCCGAATCTATCGCAGTTATCGGGGCATCAGCAAAGGCACAGCGAGCTGCAGTGGCGTGGTGATTAAGAATCTCTTGCTTGGCGGCTTTCAAGGCACAATCTTGCCTGTTCATCCTAGATATAAATCCGTAAATGGTATTCTATGTTATCGTTCCGTTAGCGAGCTACCCTTTGCTCCAGATCTTGCCATTCTTTGTACTAGAGGCTCTCGGAATGTCGAGCTATTTACTGAACTTTCAGTGATCGGCGTGAAAATCGTCATCGTAATGGCATCTGATATGACGCTCGACGTCGAGTATCCTGCCATTAAAAATGACAAACCACACTCGGTAGAGACGAGTTTAATAGACGAAGCCAGCCAATTAACACCTCTGAAAAGCTTGGAGCAGCAATGTATTGATATTGCAAAGAATTCTGGTATGCGAGTTTTGGGTTCGAATAGTCTCGGTATCTTGCTTCCATGGCAAAACTTTAACGCGTCGTTTTCACCTGGTTAACTGTAAGCCTGGTAAATTGGCGTTTATTTCTCAGTCATCTGCCGTTTGTACCACTATTTTGGACTGGGCAAACGATAAAAACATCGGATTTTCAGCATTCATCTCTTTGGGTAACGGTGCCGACATTGATTTTGATGACTTGCTCGACTACCTAGCACGCGATAGCAAAACAGAATCTATTTTGCTTTATGTTGATTCTATTCGTGATGCACGGCGATTCATGTCGGCAGCACGAGCGACATCTCGCAACCGTCGTATTTTAGTGCTAAAAGCAGGTAGATCACGGACAAACAGCATGGGTTCACTTACTGACTCTACGCTATCCCTCGATATTGTCTACGACTCAGCAATACAACGTGCGGGTATGCTACGTGTAAATAATACTCATGAATTATTTGCTGCGGTTGAAACATTAACGCATTCCGTTCCACTACGTGGTGAACGTCTTGCCATCATTACTAATGGTATGGGACCTGCTTTGATGGCGCTTGATACCCTTTCCGACCGAGGTGGTAAGCTCGCGGAATTGTCACAGACAACACTACATAACTTATCTCAAGTATTACTTACTACTTGGTCTCAATCCAATCCAATAGATCTCGTTGGTGACGCTACAGCGCAGCGCTATATCCAAGCGATCAATTGCGTTTTAGATAGTGACGATATAGATGCGATTCTCATCATGCACAGTCCCTCTGCAGTGTCCGAGTCAGAAGGTACAGCCCAACAAGTGATTGAAACGCTTCGTACGCACCCTAAGTCTAAGCGTTTCAATATTTTAACGAATTGGTCCGGAGAGGCAACGGCAAAACAAGCTCGCTTGCTCTTTACTGAAAATGGTATTCCGACTTATCGAACACCAGAAAGTGCGGTAACCGCATTTATGCACTTAGTGGATTATCGACGTAACCAGTGGCAACTAATGGAAACGCCGACTACTACGGATTCATATTCTTCTGAACAACTAAGTCGAGCGCATGACTGGCTTTCTAGTCACACCTCTCAACAGCAGTCTCCTGAGCATATGACCTTGCTAGAGTCTCATTTATGTGAGCAGTTATTTGATTTATTTAAACTCCCCGTCTTAAAAACCTGGCTTGCTCATGACCCTTCAGAAGCCATTCACCTTGCTGAACAAATTGGTTACCCTGTAGCGTTGAAGCTTCGCTCACCCGATATCCCACACAAGTCTGATATTCACGGCGTTATGTTGAACTTGCGAGACCTAAATGAAGTATCTAGTGCAGCGCAATCCATTTTAGACCGAACGACGTTGTCTTATCCTAATGCAAAAATAGAAGGACTAACCGTCCAAAAAATGGCTAAGGTCGCTGGCGGACAAGAAATAAGAATTAAAGCCGTGACAGATCCAACATTCGGACCTAGCGCTGTTTATTGGTCAAGGTGGCTCGGATTGGAACATAAGTAAAGAAGCCGTAACTGCGCTTCCCCCGCTTAATACGGCACTCGCTCGTTATCTAATTGTCGGCGCCATTAATAATGGAACCCTACGTTTTCATAAATCACCCAACCCTATTAATTTAGCAAAACTCGCCGAATTCATCGTTAAAGTGTCACAGATAATTGTCGCCTGCCCTGAGATCTATGAACTGGATATCCACCCACTTCTCTTAAATGGTGACGATATTACTATTCTCGACGCGTCCATCGCTGTTAGGCCATTTAGTGGTGATCCACAAGCTCGCTTAGCTATCCGACCTTATCCAACGGAAATGGAAGAAACAATTACTCTTAAAGATCAATCACAAATACTACTGCGACCAATCAAACCAGAAGATGAGCCTTTGCACGCTGACTTCATCAATAATGTTACAAAAGAGGATTTATATAAGCGGTTCTTCTCTGACGTTGGTGAGTTCAATCACGAAGCACTCGCGAATTTGACTCAGATTGACTACGATCGTGAGATGGCTTTCGTCGCTGTTGATGCGAGTCGCACGCAACAACGAATCATCGGTGTTTCTCGAGTACTGGTTAACCCAGACAATTCAGATGCTGAATTTGCGATATTGATTCGATCGGATTTAAAAGGCGTAGGGTTAGGACGCGTCTTAATGCAAAAAATTATCGATTATTGCGTTGCGAAACAGACACTGAAGATATCCGGGATGACCATGCCAACCAACCGAGGCATGTTAACATTGGCACAAAAATTAGGATTTGAATTGGATGTTCAATTTGAAGACGGCGTTGCCGATATGGTACTGAAACTACGCTAGGACACGTATATCCTCTAAACCGTTAACGTTAATAATCATGGGAGCACTGGCTACGCTAGCCAAAGCGCTCATATTAAATTAAATGACTGTCCTAAAGCGTTCAGTTTCTGTAGTTGAGCCCAAACTGGCGTGACGGTGTAACCAATACATTTACACCATCATTAATGCAATATGTCGTATAGACCTATTCAAGCACTTAATTTCACACCACTAACTAGTGGTTACTTTAAATCCCAATTCTTCGTTAAATGCTTGATACACCATGATTTCGCTTCACCCATATTGTTTCTTTTCCAGGCTAGCACAATATCAATTTCAGCTTGCGTCGTACCATTAATTTGGCTGAGCTTACCTGCTTTGATGAGAGGGTCGGCAATTTGAGTAGGTAAAGTACCAATACCGAGCCCGTTTATGAGCGCATCAACCTTAGCCTCTAAATTGGAAACGGTTAATCGTGGCTGTTTCTCCAAGATATTAACGCTTAACGCAGGTTGCTCTCTAGCTGTGTCTGCAATCGCGATAACGCGATACTTCTCTCTTGCCTGACTATCAAAGACACCGCTTCTTTTATGAACATAATGATTGAATGCGGCTACCCATGTCATACTCATTGGTCCTAGAACCTGAGTTTTTACCCCTTGAGGTGTGACTTCCGGCTGAGGACAAATAAGGAGATCACTTCGGTCTTCGTTGAGTGACTCCCAACATCCGGCTAACACCTCTTCTTCTAACTTAATTCGCGTTTTACTCACCGACCCCAGCTTGTCGACAAGCTCGAAGAAATTGGCAACTGGAATAATACTGTCATAAGCAATGGTTAAGTCGAGCTCCCACCCGTTCGCGAGTAATCGAGCTTCATGCACCATCGTTTCGGTGGCGTGTAAAATGACTCTGCCACGCTCTAAAATCAAACGTCCGGCATCCGTTAACGCCGCTTTATGGCCAGAACGATCAAAAATCATAATATCGAGATCTTGTTCAAGCTTTTGAATTTGATAACTTAATGACGAAGTCGCCCTATCTAGCTCAACCGCCGCGGCTGCGAACGAGCCTCGTCGATCAATCGCATCTAATATATGTAGTGCTTCTAGCGTAATTGAGTTTTGCACTAATTCTTTCCCCGAAACATTGCAGATAACTCATTAATATTAAACGTGTATCAAAAAAAAGCGACTTCCTATTAGAAGGCGCTTCATTCGTTATATTGGATTAAAAGGTGTATTGGGCGTTCAGGCGTACAGAGCGACCGGGCTGATACACTTTGGTCCAAGCTGTTCTGTAGTTTTCGTCGAAGGCGTTAATGAGAGAAAGGTCCACTTTGAGTCCTTCTAGCTCACTTGTTGGCTCCCAAGACGCGTAAAAATCAACAAGTTGATATGACTCGTGAGGGCCTTCAGTGTACCCAGCCGGTACACGCCCTTGGCCACTAACAAATGTGGCTCGAGTCCCTATCTTTGTATCAATATTCCAAAACCCATACTGAGCGCTTGCGACCCATTTATCCGCCGGAATGTTGGTGATCCATTCATCAGTATCGGTATCCTTACCACGGGTTTGACCGTAGGAAAGGCCGAGTGACAATTGCTGCCAGCGATAATCGGCTGCGAGTTCGTAACCTGTCAACTCTGCGTTATTGATATTACTCGAGCGACTCGTGCCCGCACAGCCGACCATTGAACCACCGATACCGCAGCTACTGCTCGGAGACGAGTTGACATCTAGATTAATAAAATCTTTAACTTGGTTGTGAAATGCACTAGTCGTTATGGATAATTCGTCGTCCGCGATAACATTATTAAAGTCAAACTGCCCTTTTAACTCTACGTTATGTGACTTCTCCGGTTTTAACTCGGGGTTTGGCACAAATACGTTACTCGGACCACCTGGGCCATACGAATAATGGGTACCACTCATGTAAAGTTCTGATGTGTCTGGTGCTCGAAATGCTTCATCGTAACGTAAAGACCATGCCATCCATTGCTGAGCTTGCCAAAGTAGACCGACTGATGGTGACCAAGCGGATTGATTGTTATCGTCAAAGCCTTGTGCTTTTGAAGAGAAAGAATCGTATCGAACCCCTACATCAGCGGTTAACGTTTCAAACAGGTCATAGTTCACATAGCCAAATGCACCAACCACGAATGTTTGGGCATCTTTAGGTAATTCTGGACGCCCAGAAACAGACGCTGCTCGACTTGCATCCAACTCATCCAAATAACCGTCTACCCCAGTAAGTACCTTAAGTTTCCCCGCGTCTGATTGGTTGGTAACATTAAAGCCCGTTGTTTGTAGTTGTGAAATGTCTTCACCAACAACGGATGGGTCTGCTTCGGTAATTTTAGTATCGTTGCGATAAAGAGAAGCCTCTACATTAAACCAGGCACTATTAGGATTAAAATTATAGTTAACACCATAAGACTGGTCAGTAGTGCGACGGCTAATCAGTAAGCTAGGATCATTAACTTGCCCACTCGAATCCCCGACAACTGGAGGTCGTCCATCGAGATCAGCATAACGCAAGTTGAAGCCAAGTTTATGCGCGTTATTAATCTGCCAATTAAACTTCGCTAACCCTGTTTTATTCGTCGCTTCCGTGCCGTAAAGTGTTGTGCCGTCACCTTGTTTCATGTGACCACTGTCTTTATAGCTACCCGCAATAATCCAATCTATATCATCATTTTTATTCGCTAAGGCTGCGGTATTGGTCCAAACATCGCCATTATCTTGATAACCAACTTTAACTCGACCACCTAATCCGTTCTCTTCCAAAATGTCATCGGCGGTCAGGGTATTTTGAACAACGACGCCACCAATAGCACCCGAACCATACAAAGAACTCATCGGTCCCTTGATAACTTCAATATTTCCGAGCAAAGAAGGATCTAAAAAATAGCTTGGGCGGTGACCGTATTGCATGTTTTGGCGATTACCATCGATAATCTTCAATACCTTATTACCACTCAAACCTCGAATGTTAACCGATTGATTGCCCGGAATATTAGCGCCCTCTATAGAGACGTTAGGTTCGTATTTAATCGCCTCTGCAACAGAATTGGGCTGGATTTCGTCCAATTCTTCCATATCGACCTTTACAACGGAGCGAGTTCTATCTTGATTGGTTTTGTCAGCTCGTGATGCAGACACGACGACCTCATTTAAGGCGGTAACATCTTCCGCTTGAGCATTTGTAGTGAGCGCAAGTACCACTGAGCTCGCTATCATCGACAGTTTTAGTTTCATAGTTCCTTCTTATTTCTGTTCTAATAATCAGTTCTCGCGCATTATTACAAATATAAATGATAATTACTATCATTTATATTTGTAATAAATTGCTACTCGTGACTTCCCTATCATAAAATCTGTTTTGTGACTTAAGAGATACTAAAACGCGGGGTGGTGAGAGGTCCCAACAAGCAAGACAAATACTCATTTTCATCGAGTATTGCGTAAAACGTCGAGCTGTTGTGGGCAAAACGATGAAGCCATGCTAATGAGAGGCTTTGGTGTGGCTACGATCAAAAAAGAAGGACCTGAGTCCTTCTTTTTTTCATTCTATCTACTGCTTACTACAGAGGGTCATGCACAATGCATACGCTGTTATGACGCAAGCTTTGGCTTCATAATATCTGGGATTGGCATTCTGCTATCTTTAAAGCTAAACCAAAGATACGTTACCGCAATCAGGTAAAACAAATAGGACAATGAGAAGACAAGTGGAGATGAGATTAAGTCATAAGACACACTGACACCGACGCCAACTACCGTTACAGTCAATTTTGCCATTGTCCCTAATAGTAACAAACCCATCGCAAATTGCGGATACTTAGTGCTAGCAAATGCAATAAGGTAACAAGCCCCTACCGCTAACGCAGCGATAGAAAATCCAAGCATATAGGAATGGATATGATCAGCGGCCACATAACCCGCCCCAACCGAAAATCCAAGTAACATACCGATTTTTGCAATGAACATAAATCACCTCGAAAAGTAGTAAAAATAGGAATGAAATGTCCATTTTCATTTTTGAAAACTCATTTTGTCTATATTGTCATATGTCTTTAAGGCAATTACAAGCTCAATATTTAACCAGCAATCTTATTAAAATTGCCATTCTTAGGGCAATTACAACTCAGTAACATTGGAAATGTTCACTTCCCTTTCGTTACAGTATGTTACGTAATTTACTTAATTGCTCGCCAGTTATTTTAACAAAAAAATTACATAAAAATAAATCTGGTTACTTTAAGAATTTGTGATCTGCCCATGCACATTAATAAGTTAGATCAAGTTTAAACATTATTTTTACATATTATTTACAGTGTGATTTTTATTTCAATTAATTCAAAGAAATCGATTCCAATCACATTTTTATTGGTTATAATCCGCGCTCCTTTGCGTCGTCTGTTGATAAACGCAAACTAAATTTGAAAATTTGTCTAACCCCCGAACATTGTTCGAAATACCAGAGAACAAAAATGAGCAAGATTGATAAAGCCATGCGAATCCTTATTGCAGGATTCTGTATCAACCTTTGTCTTGGCATCCTGTATGCTTGGAGTGTATTTAACAAAGCCTTAGTAAGTGAATGGGGTTGGAGTGCTGCTGACGCATCTTCTCCTTACGCAATCGCGACAATCACTTTTTCGCTTTGTCTATTAGTAGCAGGTGTACTACAAGATCGCATGGGCCCTCGTAACATCCTTATTTTAGGTGCTACGCTAACAGGTCTTGGCATGATTGCTTCAAGCTTCGCAGAGTCTGTGCTTGTTCTTAACATCACTTTCGGTGTAATTACTGGTGCTGGTATTGGATTTGGTTATGCATGTTTGTCGCCTTCTGCGATGAAATGGTTCCACCCTTCTAAGAAAGGCATGGTCAACGGTTTAATCGCTGCTGGTTTCGGTTTAGCGGCTGTGTATCTTGCACCGCTGACATCTGCGCTGATTACCCAAATGGGTATTAGCTCTAGCTTCATGATCTTAGGTATTGGTATTTTACTTATTGCCGTGCCACTCGCAGCGACGATTAATAACCCACCAGCAGGATACCAACCAGCAGAACCTAAAGTTAAAGCTGGACAAGCCCCTGTAAAAGTAAAACAAGCTGTCGACATTTCATGGAAAGCAATGCTTAAGACGCCACAGTTTTACGCGCTTTGGGTAATGTACGCTTTGGCTTCTGCGACTGGCCTAATGATTATCGGCAACATTACTAACATTGCTAGTGTTCAAGCCAACCTACCCAATGCAGTATACCTCGCATCTATCCTAGCGATTTTCAACTCTGGTGGTCGTATTGGTGCGGGTATTTTGTCTGACAAAATTGGCGGTATTCGCACACTGATGCTTGCGTTTATTCTGCAAGGCATCAACATGATTTTGTTCGCAACCTTTGATAGTGAATTCACATTGATCATCGGTACTGCACTTGCTGCACTCGGTTACGGTACATTACTGGCAGTATTCCCGTCTCTGACCGCTGAATTCTACGGCCTGAAAAACTACGGCACCAACTATGGCGTACTTTATACCTCTTGGGGTATTGGCGGTGCAATCGGTGTCGCAGTGGTTGGTTACTCTATGACCCACGGCGGCGGTTATAACTTGGCTTACACCATCTCAGCAGCAATGATGGGTGTGTGTATTCTTCTGTCTTTCTTCACTAAACCTATTACTGAAGAAAAAGCAGCAGAACTTAAAACTGCTTAACACATTAAGCGACAAAAATTGCAGCGTATCGCATATTAAGCCTGACATCATGTCAGGCTTTTTTTTGTCCAAAATAACAAATCACTAGATCTTTAATCGAATATAAACAAAAATTAGTAACATACTAACAAGGAGATATACGCGTTTTGACACGCTGCATTGAGAGCATATTATGAAAATGAAACAACGTGTTGTCTATTTATGTATCGTCGTTTTTGCTGGTTGTGCGACTTACGCTGGACTCAATTATGATGAATTGTTTGGTAAGCCAGAGGTAAGAGAACGAACCGTTTCGGTTGAATCGACCCACGCTGACTTCTTTATTAATGAAGTTAAGCCCATTATTGATAACCGATGTGTGGTTTGTCATGCTTGCTACGACGCACCATGCCAACTAAAAATGTCTTCGGTTGAAGGAATCGATAGAGGTGCCAGCAAAGCACTTGTTTATCAAGGGGAACGGCTAACAGCCACGCAACCTACCCGCCTCTTTGAAGACGCCCAAAGCACTCAAGAATGGCGAGAAATGGGCTTCTTTCCGGTTCTTAACGAACGCGATCAAACACTATCTGCCAATTTAGATGCTGGTCTTATCTCACGTATGCTCACGCAGAAAGCGCGTCATCCATTACCGGAGACCACCCAACTCGAAGGCTTTGATTTTTCGGTTAATCGCCAACAAGTCTGTCCAACCATTGAAGAATACGATGCCTATGAGCAAGAAAACCCTTTATGGGGAATGCCTTTTGGTATGCCAAATATCGACAATGATGAATATTCAACATTAGTGGCATGGCTAGGTAACGGCGCTATGATGAATGCCCCACTTCCATTGTCCAAAGACGAACAAACTATGGTTGATAAGTATGAAGAGCTTCTTAATACCTCATCACTTAAAAACCAACTCACTGCCCGTTATATCTATGAGCACCTCTTTTTAGCAAACCTTTATTTTTCTGAGATAGAAGGTAAGCCACGCTTTTTCAAAATTGTTCGTTCTAGCACTCCACCCGGCACACTGCAGTAAAACGCATCGTGACGCGCAGGCCTTATGATAACCCTGACCTCGTGCGAGTCTACTATCGGTTGATTCCGAACCAAGGCACCATTGTTGATAAGACACACATGCCGTTCAAGTTAAACGATGCCAAGCTTGAATTGTGGTATGAGTGGTTTATTGAGCCTAACTACACCGTTAACACCTTGCCAAGTTACGATATCTCCGTCGCAGCGAATCCAATGACGGCATTTGAAGCATTGCCTGTTAAAGCTCGCTTTAATTTCATGTTGGATAATGCGCAAAACACCATAATGGCTTATATAAAAGGTCCGGTTTGTCGTGGTCAGCTCGCGCTCAATGTCATTAATGACCGATTCTGGGTCTTTTTCATCGACCCCGAGACGTCGGACATTCCCGAAGTTGTCGATTTTTACAAAGAACAGGCCGATAACTTAAAACTGCCAAGTGAAAAAGAAAGTAATACCGTACCTATTACCAACTGGGTTAAATATTCCAACCAACAAGCGCGCTATCTAGAAGGTAAGTCAAACTTCATGAATCAGTGGTTTACAGGCGGTAAATACTTAACCACGGACTTACTTTGGAAAGGTAACGGCAACAATCCTAATGCAGCACTCACCGTGTTCCGCCATTTTGATAGTGCGTCAGTGGTGCAAGGCTTAGTAGGTCATCCACCTAAAACAGCCTGGGTTCTTGATTATGCCCTTTTGGAGCGTATTCACTACTTGTTAGTTGCAGGGTTTGATGTCTATGGGAATTTTGGCCATCAACTTATCACACGTATGTTCATGGACTTTTTGCGTATGGAAGGAGAAAGTAACTTTTTAGCGCTATTACCAAATACGATGCGACACAAAGAATTCAGCAGTTGGTACCAAGATCAAAGCCCACAATTTAGTACCTTTTTACAACGTAATGTCGCGCCGTTCAGTCAGCCGACCCAAGTGCTATACCTCACTCAGAATTACAAGGCAGAGTTGTTTAGCAAGATTAAAGCAGAATTGGCACCGATACTTAGCGACCGATACCAAATTGTCAATACGGGTTTATCCAGTAAAAACGAAGCGTTATTGAGAACTGTCGATGATATTAAGGGTGAAGGTCTCAAATCTGTACCGCAGATCACTATGCTTATGATTGAGACAAATAAAGGCGATAATCAATTATTCACCCTGCTTCACAACAATGCACACGTGAATATTTCCAGCCTGTTTTCAGAAGAGAATAACCGTGATTACGCCAACGATAGCTTTACTCTTGTTCGCGGGGTTATCGGTAGCTACCCAGCCGCCTATTTTTCAATCAAAGAGAACCAAGTGGAAAAATTTGTTACTCAACTCAGATCAATTGACGATGAAGATGACTACATAAAACTACTCGACAATTATGCGGTTAGACGAAGCTCTCCCGAGTTTTGGCGCTTTAGCGACCAAGTGCATGAGTTTTACCAACGTACACAACCTGTCGAATTTGGACTCTTGGACTATAATCGATTTGAGAACAGGTAAGCCGATTTAACCACAAGTAAATCGACTTGAATTGAAATAATAGGTTAATGACATAATTAGTTGACGGCATAGTTAATGGACACTTTGTCAGATTACGCTTAGTCCGTTGACGACATTATTGATTGACCGCATAGGTGCTCTATTGAACACTTTGGAGGTGTATGATGAGCATTAAAGATAGCATTGAGGCGATCGAACAACAGATTTACGTGGCGTGTTCCGATGGTGATTATGATGCAGTTAACATGCTTGAGCATCAACTGGATCATCTTCGAGAGCTTTCTAACCAAGAGCCAGAAGACACACAATCTTTCGACCCTTCAAGCGTTAAATTTCAAGATAAACCCAAATAATGATTAAAGTGAGGGCTCTTAATGAGCCCTTACTTTTTGGTGGTTACAAACCTTTGGATTAGCGAGTTAATCTAACTAATATGTTATTTAGAACCGCTACTGACTGAGCTTTAACGCTAACAATATGGTCAACTAAGCGAATATAATCACCAATTGGGTCTTGCGATTTTTCAATGGTTAAACAATGTTCAAACAAGGTTGTTAAACCAAGCGCTCCTGCTGATCCTTTTAGTTTATGCGCTAAATCTTTAACACGTTTAGCCTCTCCTTGCTGAGCAGCACGCTCAAGCTCTTCCAATGTAACCTGACTGGATGAGGTAAATGCATCGACGATTTTGGTCATTCGCGTCACGCCTAAGACTTTGACATCTTGCTCTAATACTTGCTCATCAACCATTGTTGTATTCTTCAGCCCCATATTCGCCTCCATATCGACCTCAATTAATGGTATGGGTGCCGCTCTCAGTTCTCGTCCATGTATCTTAGACTGAATAAGAGACTTTAACGCTTCTCTATCAATCGGTTTAGGAAGATACCCATCAAAACCTGCTCTGAGATACCCTTCAACTTCTTCAGTAAAGACATGCGCAGAAACGGCAATCATTGGGATTTGTTCATCACCGTTCGTACTCTGTGATTTCAAGTTTTTCATCAAGGTAACGCCATCCGTGTCGGGTAGATTAATGTCCAGCAACGCGATGTCGAAATCATTTTCAGTGAAAAGTACCTCAGCATCGGCACCATTCTCGGCACAGCGAACGTGATGTCCCATATTCACCAAGAAACCTTCCGCAACCATGAGATTAACTGGATTATCTTCGACCAGTAGTACTTTTGCGCTTACAGCATCAGCCCGACCAATTGGCTCATAGACATCTTGCTTGTCAAATTCACTGGTTTCTAGCGGTACAATAAACCAAAAACGACTGCCTTCACCTAGGTAAGAGTCGACATAGATTTGGCCATGCATCGCATTCACCAGTTTTTGGCTAATCGCCAAACCTAAACCAGTCCCGCCCGATACACTTTTGCCATGACTAGCCTGAGTAAAGGCATCAAACAGTGCAAGCTGATCGTTGGGGCTAATACCCATACCTGTATCAGAGACTTCAAAGACTAAACAGGTCTCATCATCCGGATCACGGGATACGTGAATAGACACTTCTCCTTCGTCAGTAAACTTAATGGCATTCCCAACTAGATTGTTGAGCACTTGGCTCAAGCGTGTTACGTCGCCACAATAGACACTTTGAACGTCAACATCGATACTAAACTTAAATTCCAACTGCTTTTCCAACGCCTTACCATGCATCAATTGATAGCAATCTCGCACCATACGAGTAAGGTCGAAAGGGTTGTTACGAATATCCAAATGGCCAGCTTCAATTTTAGAATAATCCAAAACATCATTTAAAATCGCGAGCAGATTTTGCCCACTGCGGTTAATCACACCGAGATAATGCTGCTGTCTCTCATCTAACGGGGTTTCTTCCATTAATGCCGCCGTGCCAAGAACGCCATTCATTGGGGTACGAATTTCATGACTCATAGTGGCAAGAAACGCGGTTTTCGCTCGGCTTGCTTGCTCTGCATCATTTCTCGCTTGGGCGTGATTTTTTACTTCTCGGTTTAAGCTCGCGTTACTGTTTTGGAGTTCAATCGTTCTGTCTGCAATCGTTTGCTCTAGGTGTGCTTTATGTTCTTGAAGTGCCTTACGAGCACTGGCTTCAGATTCTGCCACCGTTTTGAGTGATTGAGCGGTATCTCTTGCCGTAATAATAGCCTGTCCCATATGAGCAAGCTCGTCGTTGCCCTTCACTACTAAATCGACCTTAAGTTGCCCTTTTGCAATAGACAGCAGTGCAGAGGAATACGCTGCAAGTCGTTTGACCACCGATAGATACACCACCCTCCAAACAATAACCACAACAATGACAAAGCTCAGAATAGACAGTAAAGTCAACGTCAATTGTGCGTAATTCAAAGTCGATGAAAGTTGAGCAACCGCCTGTGACGTCGCGGCATTAGACTGATCAACCAGCTTCGCTACGGTTTTGTTCAAAGCAGTCAATTGGTCAAGTGTTTCTTGATTTAAGGTTAGCGAATGTCTGCCTTCAAAATTGGTTTGCTTCATTAACGCGAAGACATCCGCCCCTTGCTCAAGCTGCGCCAACAGTTGGGTCATCTGCTTTGATCTCGCCGGATCTTCAACACCTTGCACCCGTCTTTTCATAATCGTGATGTTATATTGGTAGGACGACTGCAACTCTTCAATCCGCTCTAACACCGTTACCGTGCGTGACTCTTCTATCTGATTAAGTGTTTTAAACGCTAACAAATGCAGTTCGTGTAAACGCTCCGACAGATCGAGGTCTATTTCAACCAGGCTGTCCAACGCGTCCAGCGCATCTTCTTTCTTGTTTTTTTCGAGTAGCCCATAAATATGAGTCACATTTGCGACTGCGATAGTGCTTGTGTTCAGGACTTGAGTACGAGTGAGCTCTTCTAATTCCTGTGCTGCTACACGCAGCTGTCCAACTTTTTCTAGTATCGACTGGTCCAATTCAATGCGACGTTCAACCGACATTCCGAGCTCGATAAGTGAATCAAGGATAGCTTGTACATCTTGCTCCAATTGACCAAGTAGTTCTGAATCAAAAGAGTCAGACCCTAGTGTTTTAATATGACTAAGTAGCGACTCTAGTTGGCCAAACAGTTTTTTACCCGCCTGCTGATGTTGTACCTTCGTTTTGGCATTAGACAATGTTTGTACCGACGCGATGATACTGGTGCTCAATTCAGAGACTTCACGAGCTTCCAGCATTGATGGCATCGCTGCCTCAACAACCTTCCTTTCAGTTTTGGCGACTAATGAAAACCCAGACACACCGATCGCCGTCGAGAACAACACTAAAAGTGCCATGACCGCGAATGAGAAAAATAGTTTACGTCCAATACTAGCTTTGGCGAGTAACATGCATGACTCCGTGAGAATCCACTTCTTTACACTCTGATAGTACGCTATATTTTGCATGGTTCGATCTTCAGTTGCTACTAAACGATGAGTCCATGTCAAAAAAAATGAATTATTTTCCAATTGTTAGCGCAATTGCATTCATGCTCAGCACGACAACAATCCGTGCTGGTGAGAAACTATGCGCTATCTACCCTCATTTGAAAGATTCTTACTGGCTATCTGTCAATTATGGCATGGTAGAAGAAGCAAGGGCGTTAAACGTCGAGCTTAAGGTGTTTGAATCCGGGGGCTATCCAAATATTGAAAAACAGCGTCAGCAACTCAAAGCTTGTAACGTTTGGGGGGCAGATGCCATTGTCTTGGGCACAGTCTCTCCAACCGCATTTCAGCATGACCTAGGCGCATATACCTAGGTGATACGCCTGTTTTTGCGACCGTCAACCATCTCATCGTCGATGCAAATCAAAAAAAGCACGTAAAAGGCATCGTTGGGGTCGACTGGTATTGGATGGGGTACAAAACCGGGCAATTTCTCGCGAATAAGCATCCCAATAATAGCGGCAGTGTTGAACTAGCACTACTGCCGGGGCCGCAATCAAGCGGCGGGACTAAACCCGTTATTCTTGGTTTTCTCGAAGCCATCAAAGACTCAGATATAAAGGTCACCGATACACTTTGGGCGGATAACGACAAGGAGTTACAGCGTAACCTGGTGCAGCAAGTGATTGAAACAAGACCGAACCTTCGCTATATCGTCGGTAGCGCTGTTGCCATTGAAGCCGCAATCAGTGAAGTAAGAGCAGCAAACCTTAGTGAACACGTCGATTTACTGTCCATCTATCTCAGTCATGGTGTTTATCGCGGATTACTGCGCAACAAGGTGACGTTTTCCCCTACTGACAAAATGGTGGAACAAGGTCGATTGTCGATACAACAAGCGGTGTCCTATCTACGACATGAGCCTTACGGTCATGACCTTGCTCCTCACATTAAAACGCTAACACCTGACAACCTAAGTGTTGACGCGATCGAAGAGTCATTGTCACCCACTGGCTTTCGACCTATTTTTAATGTTCATTCACACTAATTGTCACACTTGTTATTAAACCTAATTGATTGATAACGTAAGGACGATTACCATCGAATACCCTATATGAATGTGAAATTCGCGAGAGTTTGTTAATCCAAACAGAACCGACGCTTCTAGCTTTTAGCTTTTAGAAAAAGTAATCAATATCGGACGATGGCCAAGACTTTCCCATTGGTAGAATTTCAATAACTCAGGATAAATGAATGCAAAAGAAAATACGTACTATGCCTGCACATAAGCATATCGCACTTGTGGCTCATGACCATTACAAGCCTGAGCTACTTCGTTGGGTACTGGAAAATAAAGAAAAGTTACAAGGTCACTTTCTTTATGCAACAGGCACAACAGGTAATATGTTAAGTAAAGACACTGGGTTGGCAATAAAAAGCATGATCAGTGGCCCTATGGGCGGTGACCAACAAATTGGTGCGCTTATTTCAGAGGGTAAGCTGGATATGCTTATTTTCTTTTGGGATCCACTTAATGCGGTTCCGCATGACCCTGATGTTAAAGCCTTACTTAGGATTGCGAGCGTTTGGAACATTCCTGTCGCAACTAACCGCGCAACGGCTAATTTCTTGTTTGAGTCAGATCTACTTGGCAAAGAAGTCGATATCGAAATCCCTGATTATGACGCTTACCTTGCGGAGCGTACATAAGGCTTACCCACTCATTATTAATAAGGCGCCACAGGGCGCCTTATTTTTTGTAGCGATACAGATTCACAAGCGATATTCGATCACACCGCAGTAATTATGCGTGAAGATAACCTGTCGCCATGAGGTAGATGGACAATATTGCCATCAAGACCAACAACACTTCTAGTACTTTGTCTTTACGGGCATAAACGCTTTCACCGAGCTTAATTCGTTTTGAATGAGTGTAGCGAAAAAACGGAATACCAATTGCATACAATATGGTCGCCATTAACAAGAACTCTACACCTGCAGCAGTAATCAACCAAATACAATATGCCGCGGATGATGCCGCGATAAGCGCATAACGTTTTGATTTTATCGCCGTCGACTCGCTTCCAGAGAGCGCGATCTTAAGCAGATATAAGCTACTGAGCAAATAGCAGGGTAACACCATCACTGACGCGATATTAATCGCCGCCAAATACACGTTTTCAAACAGAACCACCATTAATACCAATACCTGCATAAAACTAGTCGACATGTTTAACGAACTCGATGGCGCGCCGTTTTCATTTGTTTTTGCAAGAAAGCTTGGAAACTCTCCGACTCGTCCGGCTTCAAATGGCACCTCGGCGACTAACATCGTCCATGCGACTAACGCACCGAACACCGACACTAACACGCAGATATTCACTAATAACCGTCCCCATGGCCCAACCGCATGAGCGAGCAATGAAGCCGCCGAAGGGTTCGATAATAGCGCAAGTTCTTCTTGAGGAAGAATGCCATAGGCTAATACTGAAATTAACGTATACATGGTAATTGCCACTAAAAAACCGATGAGTGTCGCTTTGCCAACATCAGATTTTTTCCTCGCCTTACCAGACAGTACGACTGCACCTTCAATCCCCACAAAACACCATAGGGTCACCATCATGGTACTTTGAACTTGCGAGAAAACGGTACCCAGATTGTTTTGCTCTCCCCAAACATCGACAACCATGCGTTGCGGATCAAATGTGGCCAGCAAAATACAAATAATCAAGGTAAGACCAAGTAGTTTGCCCACCGTCGAAATAATATTGATATATGATGATGCTTGGACGCCACGCAAAGCGATAAAGTTCATCGTCCACAATAACCCGGAGCAAAGAATGACTGTTTCGATACCATGCTCTAGCAATACTGGGAAAAACAATCCGAGAGAATCGTTGATCATGACTGAAAGTGCGACATTTCCCATGCAGCTCATGATCCAATAGCCCCACGCAGAATGGAATCCAACGTATTCGCCAAAGCCCGCCTTTGCATAAGAGAAGATACCCGAATTTAAATCGGGCTTATGCTCTGATAACAGCTTGAACGTATGCACTAACAATAGCATCCCAGCTCCAGTTATTACCCACGCAAGAATAACCGCGCCGAGAGAAGCTCGTTCAGCCATATTCTGAGGAATGCTAAAAATACCACTTCCGATCATTGAACCGAACACGAGTGCAATCAGACCTATCAAACCGACAGAGTTTTTTTTCATTTTTTATTCTCAATAAAAAAGCAGAAGCTCTAACGAGAAGCTCCTGCTTTAAGTCTTTTGGTTTATTATATGTATTGACCACTTATTCTCAATACAAAATTCGAGCTCAATTGCGATTAATCAATTTTAAATATTGCAGTTAAATACCATGTCAGAATATTACGCCAAAAACACATATGTTAAGATATTTACTTTACAATGTAGCCAGCATTCATCACAAGCCATTAACTCAATCATCACAACACGCGAGCACCTAGTTAGATGTTTCTTTTGTGTGCGCTCATAAGCTTATACGCTCATTACCTTATACACCTTTACTTGAAACGTGGTTAAGGTGCTCAATCATCGCGCTATTGACCTCGGTATAGTGTTCATATTGAAGCACATGCCCTGCATCTTTCAAAACAACCAAATTAGTATGTTCACCTAATAACCGCTGCACTCTCGGCGCATCGTCAATCGTAATCACTTTGTCACTGGTTCCCCATAACAGTAATTTCTCTATCTCGAACTTACCGACTTGCTCATAATTCAAAGTTGGGTCCTTATTTATGACGTGGCGCCCTGAACTAATAATCGCTCTTCTAAACCCTTTAAATTGCATTTGACGTTCAAATTTACTTACCCAGTCAGGTTGTAGTTCAGGCTGAACCAAATCATTGAGTTGGTTCTTAGCCAGTGATGGAATAAAGAACGTATAGCCCAACCATTGCCCAATGATGGGATTCACTAAAGGGCCGATATCAATCGGTTTATTAAACGGCGCTAAGTAAATAACACTGAGTATTTTGCTCGGAAATTGGCTAATAAATGCTGAGGTAATGGCTCCCCCATTGACAACCCAACAATATGAAATGGTTGTTCACCAACCACCTTCGAAGTTAACGATTGAATTTGATCGACAAATAGCTGTGTATCATATTTAGTCGAAGGTCTAGCTGAATAACCTCTACCGTAAAGATCAAACCGTAAAACTCGGTAGCCAGCCTCGACTAAGGCTGGCACGTTTTTGTCCCACATATACGATGGAGCAGAAAAACCATGGACGAGCACCACGAGTGGTCCGTCGGGGTTGCCGGTTAGCTCATAATGAACCGCGCCATGAGTCAACTCTACAAACTGACCAGGAGCCTCTGAGCGGTTCACTTCATTGAGCTTATAACGCTCTTTGTTTCTAAGTGCTGGAGGAATCCAAACACAACAAAACACAATTAGTACTATCCAAAAAATCATTCTAATATAACCCTACACTTATTTTATATACTCGTGAGCACGACTCTTCGTCACAGTCATGGCCTCTGCTTTCATCTTTCACTTGGTTATATGGTGTAGCCAGCGAATAGATCTTTGAAGAATCATGCGAAGCGATAGTGTAGAAGTCTTGTATTTACAAGTCATTAGCCTTGGAGTTGTTCCTAAGCTTTCTGTGCATACAACAGCCTTCCAACTCATAAGAAAACCGCTTCTATTAGAAGAAGCTATGCCAAACCTCTCTTTTACAAATCTAAATAATAACTGGCGCCACAAGAATGGCGCCAGTTATTGATATAAAAGCAAAAGCTGACACGAGTTAAATCAAATTTTGCATCTCATGGAAAAGTTTTTCACGCCGCACAGGTTTTGGAACATACGCATCCATACCAGGCATCGAAACATTTTTGAATATCATCATCTACAACGCTAGCCGTTAACGCGATAATTGGCGTTGGGGACATCCCTTGCTGCTTCTCGTAGCTCCGAATGTCCTTGGTTGCTGTAAAGCCATCTTTAACCGAGCATCATGCAATCCATCAAAATCACATCAAAGTTGGGATCGTTTTGGAAGATATCTAGCGCTTGCTGGCCGTCATTAGCAATGACATAGTCATATCCAGCTTTTTTAAGATGTAGCGATGCGACCTTTTGATTAACCATATTATCTTCCACTAACAATACCCGAATTGCCTCCCCCGCACCTAACTCAGGGGAGGCAAACGTATTTTTGTCACCAGCATTTTGGGATTCGTCACTACCTCCATCATTGACCTTAGTAGACTGCTGGTGAGACGCTTGATTAGCAATATTTTCAGCCTTGACTTCTACACTGCTCACCAATTTTTGTTTAAGGATCTCCGCCTTGAATGGTTTCGGTACGTAGTCCTCCATTCCAGCATCAAAACACTTTTGAATATCGTCATCCACCACACTCGCCGTTAATGCGATAATGGGAGTTCGTGGGGCATCTATTGCTGTTTCATAATCCCGAATAACCTTAGTCGCTGCAAAGCCATCCATAACGGGCATCATGCAATCCATCAATACCACACTATAATTTTTACCTGACTTATAGTGCTCAACCGCCTCTAAGCCGTTATTCGCTATATCATAGTCGTAGCCAAGTTTTTTAAGATGCAGCGACGCCACTTTTTGGTTAACGAGATTATCCTCTACGAGCAATATAAAGACGCTTTCTGTCAGTAAAGCGTTATTTGTAAACGAAGGAACGCCTTGCTCGATCGCCTTACAACACGCGTCTATTGATTTGAGTAAGCGACTTCCCAGCAGCGGATAAGTAATGAGCGCACTAATATTTCGCCCGAAATCTCGATTAACACTCTCAAACTGCCTGATTAAACAAATTGCTGACTGATGCGAATTCAACTGAGCAAAACTGTCTTCATCGTGCTTGGAAGAAACGGAACCACCTTCCACATAAATAACAATCGTTCTTTTGTTCATAGTAAACGGCTGCAGACTTGCTAGATTTGGTACCACTCTCGCTATATCAAGATTATAAAAAGTAAGATCTCGTCTGATTCGCTCCTCGTACTCAAGATCGTCACAAACCATCACTAGCTCATCAAATTTGAGTTCATGACTATGCTGGTAGGTACGTTCATCAATGGGTAAGTTCAGTGTAAAATAAAACCGACTCCCTTTTCCTTTTTCAGAATCCAGTTCAATGTGCCCACCCATTAGCTCAATAAGCTGGGTACTAATGGCCAAACCTAGTCCAGTCCCCCCAAACTGCCTTGTTGTAGAGTCGTCCTCTTGAGCAAACGCCTCAAAAATATTCGCCTGTCGTGATTCATCAATTCCTATCCCTGAATCTTTTACTTCAAAGACCAAGCTCGCCATGTTGTCTTGCTCACCTTGATGATGCACGCCAATGCTAACGCTACCTTCACTAGTAAATTTCACCGCATTAGACATAAAGTTCATTAGGATCTGG
Organism: Vibrio sp. GJ43-1; assembly: GCF_055808835.1. Taxonomy (NCBI): domain Bacteria; kingdom Pseudomonadati; phylum Pseudomonadota; class Gammaproteobacteria; order Vibrionales; family Vibrionaceae; genus Vibrio; species Vibrio sp. GJ43-1. The sequence goes on from NZ_CM147885.1 coordinate 1,462,540, forward strand.
CGTATTCGATGGTCATCGGCTAATACCCTAAACGGAATTGTTGAATCAATGTCAACGTTGAGCTGGATTCCTTTCTCTTTAACCTTCGGAGCAACAATCGATGCAATATCATAAATGGATTCACGAATCGACGTGGAGTGAGGGTTGATTTGTAACATCCCAGATTCAATCTTTGAGAAGTCTAAAATATCGTTAATAAGGCTAAGCAACAAATGAGACGAGGTTTCAATCGTGTCGACATAATCTTTTTGCGTGGCCGTCAAGTCGGTATCTGATAACACCTCTGATATGCCAATTACCCCATTTAGCGGTGTACGAATCTCATGAGACATATTCGCCAAGAAGCTACTTTTTGCTTTACTGGCTTGAATCGCATTTTCCTTGGCCTGCTCAGCATCTTCTTTTGCTTCAAGAAGTCGCTTCTGACTCTCTTGTCGCTCTATCGTAAGTCGCTCAACTTCTTGAGCAAAACGGCTCAATTCATCATTGCCACGTACGCGATCACTTAACGAAACTTGCTGCTCTTGTTCTCCGCCCTCTAGGTATTTCAATACTATATTTAGGTTTTTAATGACTCGATGAGCAAGGTTCACCCCCGTAAAAATAACCAGAGCAGTAAGAAGCCCGATACCAGTAAAGAAAACCATGCGCGTTTGTTCAAAGGTGCCAACCAATGCACCAATTTCATTGCGAAGTTGCATCTCGATGGAATCAGAAACAGACTGTATCAAATTTAAACGCAGCGCTAGTGCGCTTATGCCAATATTCACTTCGGCAACAGGTAAGGCATTAGGTTTATCGGTGCTAAGCAACGTGCCGCGAAACTGACTACTCTGTTGAAAAGCAATATCTGAAAAGGTACCTAGCAGTAACGCGACCTGTTCGGTGTCAGCATTAATCGCAACAAATCGTTCAACAAATAATTGCTGACTTTGAGTGAGGCTTCGAATTTCATCTTTAAGCATCTCAATACGATCTTGATCAGTTTGATAATCAACCAATTGTTGTATTTGCCAGTTTTCCTCTTCTGCCCAAAACATCAACCACTCGAGTTGAGATAATGCGGTCATATGCCCATCGACTGCCGCAATTGCGCCACCATGCGGCGCTTTTTCAAGCAATAATAAAATTTGCCCAAACGTATCGACTTGCCACTCAACAATTTCCCTTTTTTCTTCAGCATCTTGCGCATCCGATATCGAGGTGATGCTTTCCTGATAATCCGCAATAAGCCCTTGAAGGTGTTCAAGCTCTTCGCCAGAAAACAACGATTCGGACAACGTGACAAGTCGATCATATTGTACAGTCGTTTCAACAGGGTCACTGGTTAATCGCGCTAAATGCGCTTTAGTTTGAAGATCGGATAAGACTTGAGAAAACACAACTAGCTCTTTAACTTTTTCCAAATTAGCTAATTGAGTGTTTAATGTTGTCACTTGTCTAAACGCGAGATAAAGGATGAGTAATACAGGCAGTATTACTAGTGAGAATATTTTTCGCTTTACCGAGAGACTATTCCAAAAGTTTACCATCACCATTCCACTTGCTAAACGAAAGTTCAATTAATAGTGAGTTTAGAACAGGATCGGTGAGCTTCTACTCAATTGGCAATTATTTTCGCATTTATATGAAGTTAGAGGTATTTCTTGTCGAATTTTAACGCTCTTAGCAGAGTAATTAATCTAATTATTCATTGCTAAGGGCGATGCCAAAACAGTCCTAGCGCTTTACGTTATTTTCTGGGTCAAGATAGCGATTTAACAGAGTCAATGTTTTATCTAGTTGCGCTAGGCTATCGCGTAATACTTGGGTTGAACACTCCGGGCACGTCGACTTAATAGCGGAGTCTAAGATTTTAATAGACCTAAACACAAGCTGGTCATTATTACGCCGACCATACTCTTTCAAATGGCATAATGCCTTCATAGCTGTGTTTAGCGGCATTTCTCTTACTTCAGAGAGTGGGCGTTCAAAAACGTGATTCCTTACTCCTTCTAAATATACACGATAAGTCGTTAATTCATCTGCGGCTAAGAAAGCATAACCCTGCGGGGTCTGGTGAGGATAAGGGACCGCAACATGATCAGATATGTCATAAACAATCTTCATCATTAGTCCGTGAATTCGGCACTTCGTCACTAACCGTTTGAGCAGCCCTTGTTCATCAAGATAGTTCTGAATATCGATTAGCCGCTCTAGATGATAGTCATTAGAAATAAAGCGTACCGGAATACTGGAACCGGGGACGAGCAGACCACTGCTAATCACAACTTGAGATAAGTGCTGGATATTTTCAAGCGTACTCGTGGATTGCTCTTCAAGCAATACCGCGCCAAGGAGCGATAGTTCTAACGCTGCGGCAACTGCTGACAAAAGTACTGGTACATAGCTTGAGATTCAGACATCGTTTGATCAGCCGTTATACCGCCACAAAAGGCAATAATCGTCTTAGAACAGTCATTTTCTAAGACGTACTTTATCAACGCGTCTACTCTCGAAACACCTTCTGCCGTAAGTTGGTCATTGTTCAGACGTTTACCCAGAACAATGAGCAATGCTTCGTATTTAGTTTGCGGGTTTTCTCGTCTATTATTCTGAACAGCGTTACCGTCGAACTCGGTGGCGGTCATAGTATTAGAGTCCACTGTAAAAAGTTTATTTACGTTCACCACCACTTTTAGAATCGTTCTGTTATCAATTTTATTATGAGTAACTAGATAATTTCCCAACTGTGGGTCATCTCAACACCTTCGCCCAACATCAAGCATACTGAGCAGTACTTCTCCAATGAGTCCTTCGCGACTTTAGCCACAATCGCCGGATCAAGTTGTTCGCCACTGACTTCAAAATGAATATTGATTTGAGTAAAAATCTTTGGTGCCATGTCACGTCGAACACTAGACAGCTTAGCAACACAGCCTGTCACGTTCTGACTCGCACTTTTTAAACCATCAACAACATCAACAGAGCTACATCCACCAGCAGCCATTAACACCATTTCCATAGGGCTAGGTGCACTTTTGCCGCCACTGCCATCCATTACCATAGCATGACCAGATTGGGATTCTGCTAAAAACTTAAATCCTTCAACCCATTTTACTTCTGCTTGCATATCTGCCTCTAAGCGATTCATATTACTGTGTTATTACGACCATCATTGGGAAGCTCTATTCGTTGTTACTCCCCAACATCAACGGTTCCACTTTAACATCCCTACTTCTAAGATTGCTACTCGAACCTACTTTATTTAGAAAAAATACAATCACAACAAAGCAGAGTGACGAGAAAGTATTGTTCTTTTTATCTAGGTTCTACGTACGCAGCACTATAAGCGCGTAAAATTAAGCGCGTAAAAACCGCGTACTATTTTCACAACGGTTGAAATTTTTTGCTTCGTGGCCCTGTCTTATTAACCGAACAATATGATGTTTAAGCGATTGAGGTCTTTATGAAAACATTTTCAAAACTATTAGCCGCAGCAGTATTAGCTACTCCGCTGGTGTTCCTACTGACAAGCCAACCCGGCAATGCTGACTCAACAAAGGCAGTCGCGGCTAAAAGTACGGATATCGCCACGCTAGCTGGTGGCTGTTTCTGGTGTACGGAATCTGACTTAGAAAAACTACCTGGTGTGATCAGCGTAGTATCCGGTTACGCAGGAGGCGATCTTGAAAACCCAACCTATAGACAAGTATCGAGCGGTAAATCAGGGCATATCGAAGTCATTCAGGTAACCTATGATACGGATGTTGTCAGCTACGAAAACGTCCTAGACCAATTTTTCCGACACATTGATCCAACCGACAGTAAAGGGTCCTTCGTCGACCGAGGGCCCCAATATAGGCCCGCTATTTTCTATCATAACGACGAACAAAAACAGGTCGCGATAGACTTTATGTCAGACATTGAATCGTTAGGTATTTTCAAAAAACCACTCGCGACAGAACTGATCGCTTACACTCAATTTTGGCCCGCAGAAGAGTATCATCAGGACTACTACAAAAAAAGTAGCCTCAAATATAAGTACTACCGCTATAACTCAGGTAGAGACCAATACTTGGATGAGATCTTTGGCGAAAATCGCCAAGAAATGCCTATGACATTAAGGATGCTGATTGACCATAAAAATGGCAGTGCCAATGCCAAGCGGTATCAGAAACCTTCAGAAGAAACCATCAAAAAGGCGTTAACGCCGCTGCAGTTTTACGTCACACAAGAAGACGGAACTGAGCGACCATTTGACAACCCTTATTGGGATAACAAACAAGAAGGTATTTACGTCGATATCGTGACTGGAGAACCGCTGTTTTCATCGACCGACAAATATAAATCGGGTACCGGATGGCCAAGCTTTACGAAACCAATTAGTGATAAGTATGTTGTCACGACAACGGATTTTAAATTGATTTACCCACGCACAGAAGTAAGAAGCCGTATCGGCGATTCTCACCTTGGGCATGTCTTTAAAGATGGACCTAAACCTACCGGGCTACGTTATTGCATGAACTCCGCGGCGATGAAGTTTATTCCTAAGTCAAAGCTCGCCCAACTTGGCTATGATGAGTTCTTACCGCTATTCAATCAATAAAACATCACCTCTAACCAGGCTGTATAAACTCAGCCTGTTCTCTCTCTCACGTACAGCGTAGTGTTCCTCTCTTCATTGCTTCCTTTCCACTGACTAAGCCGTTGCTTGCGCTCTATCCTAAAATACCCAAAGGACACTCAAACGAATAAAATACAGTGACTCAATACAAAACCGCCTAAATATCCCGTATTATCTGACTATTCAAACCTTCGATAGACTCTACACTCACTAGCGAAGGCCGAAATTCAAACAAGGTGTCTTATCCCTATGAACAGCTCCATGGATGTTCTACAGAATTACATACAATCATTCGGTTATGATTGGTTAAGTAATGTCCTATTAATCACAGTGTCGAGTTTCATTGCTTGGATTGCATGGCGAGTGATCTATCGACGTATTGAAGTATTAGCGCAACACACCCATTTAGAATGGGACGATCTCCTTATCCGAGCGGTTCGTTCACCGATTAGCGCGTTAATTTGGCTATGGTAAGCGACGATTTCTATCGGCCTAATTATTTCCGCGCACTCTGAAATTGATAGTCAGTGGATTGGACAAGTCGATTTACTGCTTGTTATCGCCATCTTCATTTGGATTTCACTTCGTCTCATTCAAAACGTCGAAACACACGTTCTCGCACAAAAGAAACGAGACGAAACCACAGTCCAAGCCATTGCTAAGGTCGCTAGACTGTTCTTCCTTACGATCGGCATCTTAACGGTGATGCAATCTTTAGGACTTAGCTTATCCGGTCTACTTACGTTCGGTGGTGTCGGTGGTTTGATTGTTGGTCTTGCCGCGAAAGATCTACTCTCAAACTTTTTTGGCGGCATGATGATTTATTTCGACCGTCCTTTTAAGGTCGGTGATTGGATTCGCTCTCCTGATCGCAATATTGAAGGGACAGTAGAAAGAATTGGTTGGCGAATGACCATTATTCGTACGTTTGATAAGAGACCCCTCTACGTCCCAAACTCTGTATTTAGTAACATTGTTGTTGAGAACCCGTCTCGTATGCTTAATCGCCGCATCTTTGAGACGATTGGGCTTCGGTATGACGATGGCGACAAAGTCAGTGTTATTGTCGGTGAGATCAAAACGATGCTAGAAAACCATCGCGATATCGACAGCAAACAAACGTTAATGGTTAACTTCGATTCCTTTGGTACTTCATCGCTCAATTTCTTTGTTTACGCGTTTACGAAGACGGTAAACTGGGCACGCTACCATGAAGTAAAACAGGATGTACTCCTGCAGATTATGGCAATTGTTCATAAGCATGAAGCTGACATCGCCTACCCTACTCAAACGTTGAAGTTTGACCCAAAGGTGTTGTCCGAAAACCCAGACGTCATCAATAACAACCCGACCTTTCCAAACTCAATCATAAGCAAATAGTTTGATTGCAATAGTCAGTTATTGAGGCCATGACAACCACATGTTTCAGCTCAAGAAAGCGAAGTTATAACGTCCCTTTCTTGAGCTATCACACTCTACCAATAACAAGCGAGCCTGAATCACCTCTTATTCATTTTCGGCTAATGTCATTACGTCGCACAACTAACTATTATTAAGCTGTACCGCTTGGTATTGCTCAGACTTAATGCTGCCTTTACGTCTTTTCATCTTCACTTCGACCGAGCGCCCCCCATTGTTCACGTCATAGCGAATGGCCTGTTTCAGATAGGCATCATTGCGTTTCATGTCCCTAGCTTCTAACTTCATCGTTTTTGAACCACGGTTAACATCACAACGGTAATCCCAGTCATTCCCGCCTTTTTTGAGTGACAGCAAGACTTGAGAATGCTTGCCACCTCTTGCATTAATCCCTCTAGGTTGCTTATCTAGAGCTAATGCTAATCCCGCCTTGCATAATGCTTCCGACGAAAAAACGTCGTTTGTTCGCGCAGCGACAGCTGAATTTGCCACTGGCAATGTGCAAACAAGAGCCAATGCCGCCACTAAAGTACTAGTATGCTTGTTCATTATTTGTCCTAGTCATATTATCAATGCAAAATTAAAACATGACATACGGTAAATATCAAATAAAAAAGCCTCTATGGTAGTAGAGGCTTCGTTCGCTCAGTTTCTAGTTAATCGGTTTAGCAGACCAAACTAGTCGCCGCTTTTTCTTCATGCATTACGACGCGCAACAACTGCGTCTGCTAACTGACGAAGTACCGCTTCTGTGTCATTCCAGCCAATGCACGCATCGGTAATAGATTGACCATACTTAGCCGCAACGCCATCAACAAGATCTTGACGCCCTTCTTCAAGGTGAGATTCGATCATCACACCAAAAATAGCGTCTTCTCCAGCGGCAAGTTGTGCGGATACATCTTCAGAAACAACCTTCTGGCGAGAAAACTGTTTCGAACTGTTCGCATGGCTAAAATCAATCATAACCTTTTTAGGTAAACCAGAAGCCGAGAGTTCATCTTTAATAGCACTGACGTGTTCTGCGCTATAGTTAGGCTCTTTTCCGCCACGTAAAATCAAGTGACAGTCTTTGTTGCCTGCAGTTTCGATAATCGCAGAGTGTCCAAATTTAGTAACGGATAAAAAGTGGTGAGAGGCGCTTGCAGAACGAATAGCGTCTGAAGCGATCTTGATGTTACCATCAGTACCGTTTTTAAACCCAACTGGACAAGAAATACCTGAAGCCAATTCACGGTGAACTTGCGACTCCGTGGTACGAGCACCAATGGCACCCCAGCTGATTAAATCACCCACATATTGAGGTGTGATCATATCAAGGAATTCACTCGCCGTCGGCATGCCCATATCCGTCAAGTCGAGCAAAAGTTTACGAGCCATTCGCAGGCCATCGTTAATTTTAAAGGTATCATTAAGGTATGGGTCGTTGATCAAGCCTTTCCAACCAACCGTCGTACGTGGCTTTTCAAAATACACACGCATAACGATTTCCAGTTTGTCGCCAAGCTCATCACGTAGCGTTTTAAGGCGTTTGCCATACTCTACTGCCGCTTCCGTATCGTGAATAGAACAAGGGCCAACGATCACAAGTAGTCTATCGTCATCACCGGACAAAATATTATGAATCGCTTGGCGTGCATTAAAGGTTGTCGAAGAAGCAACTTCTGTCGCTGGAAATTTCTCTAGTACCGCGACTGGCGGTAGGAGTTCTTTTACTTTATTAATTCTTACATCATCAGTTTGGAACATTGCTTACTTCTTCCTATTCTTTGTATCTACGACTATCAAGCACGATGTACACTCCATTATGTGACTTATGTCGTGCTCTTTGTTGGTAACTTATCTGCTTGCAGCAAATAGTGCAATCATTAATTTTAAAAAAAGGCAAATTTACCACCTGTTTTTAATTAATGACGCAACGTAAAGAACTATGTACACCTTAAGTGACTAATAATTCACCAGTTATACCCTGCCGAACAAATAATTATTTGTAACCGCGGCAAAACATATGTTCCAACCATTGCTCGAATTCGTCTATCACGGCACTGCCATGAGCTTGCAATGGTCACCACAACTCTACTTGAGAAGCGCTCAGTTTGGCGCTACGATGTGTGTTCGACCAGTTAGTACCGCACTCTCTGTTTTGAACACTTACATAGTAGTTCGGACGTTAATTCATATCTTCAAGTGTCCGTAAGGGTGCCCGTGTCAATATCATCTCAAATTACGCTTGCGCCTAAATATTATCTAGCTAATTTTCAAAAACTTTTAATCCATGTAGAACATTTATATGCTGACCTTCTTCATCATGAAGAGCACCTTTGGTTAGTGCGTTTTCGAGCGCTAACAGAAGATGCGCAATGTCTACTCATACGGTTAATGACACGAAAAGGGGAATGGTTTCGTAGTGACAAGTTGCACTACTCTGAACTCAGCTCAATGAAAAATTGCATCCACGAGTTGGTGAACGAGCAATTCATTAATACGACGAATATTGACGTAGTAACCTTGGCGAGCACATTGCTTACTAAAGCCGAAATTTTGTCTTTTTTTCCAGAGCTACCGAAAACAGCACGCAAACCGGAACTCCTGCGACAACTTTCAGCACTTAGTGACCATCCACCGCTCAATCTTCCTTTTACAACACTCCGGTTAGTCGATAACGACAAGCTCAAGCTGTTCTGTCTACTTTTTTTGGTAACCAACATCAAGAGTTTGCGCAATTCGTACTCAACGATCTTGGTGTTCATCGTTTTGAAAACTATGAAATCTCACCCAATACTCGCATGTTTAATAAAAGAGAAGATATTGATACGACGATGACGCTTCACGCGTTATTGGCACAGTATAAAGATATCGATAAAGCATGCGAGAGGTCTCTGACAGAGTTTTCCCTACATATCCCAACAACGATGGGTAGCTATCCTACTCGACTCGCGGGTAAACTGATTAACGCTGTAGGTCGAGATTTGGAACGTCTCAACAATTATGATCAAGCTATCCATTTATTAAAACAAACCGAGTTACCACCAGCACGAGAACGTTGCGCTAGGATGTGCCTTAAACAAGAACATTTCCTGGAGGCCCAATCATTTGTTACATCGATACTAGAACATCCGAAAAGCGTACCTGAACAAGAGATTGGCCTTCGCCTTGCCGCTCACGTCGCAAAGAAACTCAATACCTCTCACCCCAAACCTAGGTGGTATTCCCTATCCCTGAACGAACCGTAACGTTAGATATGAGTACTCAACGTGTCGAATGGGCAGTTCTCGACTCGTTAGCTAGTGAGGGTTGGCAGACTTTTTATCTAGAAAATCACTTTCTGAACACTCTATTTGGTCTCGCTTTTTGGGATATTATCTTTGCTCCGGTCGATGGTGCCTTTATCAATCCTTATCAACGCCAGCCACTCGACCTATACCGCGATAGCTTTAAAACAAAACGTAGACACATAATCGACGCTCGACTAGCAGAGATTCGAACATCGGGAATCCGTCAATTTACTTCGATAATTGATGATAAATACGGGCTGCAAAATCCATTTGTCGCTTGGGATGTCGTTGAGAAAGAGTGGATAGAGCTGGCGATCACCACCATTCCTAACGCCGTTCTCGCCGCTTTGTTTAAAACTATGCTGATTGATCTAAAAACGTATCAAGCTTAGCATGCCCGATCTTATTGCGTTCAAAGGTAATCAGTGGTTCTGGTGTGAAGTTAAAGGACCGGGAGATAGGCTTCAAGATAATCAGAAGCGCTGGATGAAGGTTTTTAACGCGCTTAACCTTAATTATGAGGTCTGTTACGTAACGGCGGCACCTTAACTGAATCGTTATCAGACATTCGTTATTAGATTCTCGTGTTTCAATCGTAAACCGCACCCTAATATATGGTGTTAAATACAACAAAGCCCAGTGCGTTCACTGGGCTTTGTTGTATTTAATTAGAATGTCTAGAAGTGCAAATGAATCACCGATGTCGCAACACATGCAGGACGACGAATCCCTTCAATTTCCACTCGAATCTCTCGCTCTATCTCCAATCCCTTTTTGATTGGTGTGACCTTTACTAAGGTGCTTTTTGCACGCAGATTACTTCCTGCTTTCACTGGATATGGGAATCGAACTTGATTAAGACCAATATTAACCATCATCTTAGCGGTTGGAAACATTGGTTTATCTGGATCAACGCTATCTGTCAACGCTGGTAGCAAAGACAAGGTAAGAAAACCATGAGCAATGGTTGTCTTAAACGGTGATTCTGTTGTCGCACGCTCAGGGTCCGTATGAATCCACTGATTATCTTCAGTAACAGCGCCAAACTGATCAATACGTTCTTGACCAACCGTTAGCCAGTCCCCCTCGTGAATGACCGTACCAACTTTGCTTTGCAGCTCTAGGTATAAACGCTGTGCTTCTGGCTTTAGCACAATCTCTGGCGTCAAATCCGAAACATGGGGTTCATTTACTGCAGGCTTGTGGTAGTCTCTAACCCATGCAAGAAAATTACGGTTGTGGGTTTTATCAACAAACTCAGACCAATACTCGCGAATTGCAGGCGACATCCATTGCATAAGCTCAGACTGATGCTTAATCGAATCAGCGCTTTGTTTAAACAATTTTACCACTTTCATATTGACCTCAGCTTACAGTCGTTTCAACTAACCGTAATATTTTGAATCAGTTCACAACTTCGTGCAAATGTTTTTGAGCTAACACCCGTATTCTGAACGGCATTTTATTTAAAATAATCAACCAGTTAAGCATAAAAAACAATATTTTATTAATTTGTAAACGTTATCAATTTGAGTGGATATCGAGATCTATTTTCAACTACACTCAGAACAATCTGACTTTTGGTCATTCTAAAAGCAAAACGTGCAGGATTTGTGCAAACAGTTCACTGAAGGTAAATTTAGTCTTTACAGCGTTGGGCGTAACGAATAATATTAGCGCCAACAACGGAGAGATGGCTGAGTGGTCGAAAGCACTACGGTCTTGAAAACTAAGCAAGGGTTAATAGCCCTTCTAGGGTTCAAATCCCTATCTCTCCGCCACATTCAAAAAAAGCCGCTAATTATTAGCGGCTTTTTTGCATTTAGCGTGCAGTTGTCTGTGGTGCGATGGTTTGTCTGTAGCGGCGTTTCCTTTGTTACTTCTATATTCCAACCCATTGCTCATTTGGTTCTAGGTATCACTATCGTAAACCTTGCTCCCCCCAGGTAGCTATCATCAACAGAAACTGACCAACCTAAATTTTTTGCTGCCTGATTAGCGATAGCAAGCCCTAATCCAAACCCTCCTTCACTGACGTTTCTATGTGTATCGATACGTGAAAACGCTAAGAAGATTTCGTCTCGCTTGTCCAATGGAATACCCGGCCCATTATCTTCTATGTCGATCGTCCAGCACGCATCAAAACTCCGAATAGCGAGTTCAACTTCGCCGCAACCATAACGAACAGCATTTTTAAGCAAATTATCTAATACCAACTTAGCGAAACACTGAACCGCTATATATTCTTCACTAGATCCCTCGCTGTCTATAACTAACCTAACTTCGTCTTCTCCCACAACCATCTTAATTCTATCTTTACAAAATTCGCTCAAGCTAAAACGTTCTGGATTAGCATTTGATGCACTGCAACGACCATTCCCGAGTCGGGATAATTGTAAAATATCGGTAGTTAATGAAGAGATATCTTGTATATAGTCATCAATATCATTGAACAGTCTTTCTCTATCTTTCGTATCTTCTCGCCTTAGTAAGTCGCTTGCCATTTGTATTCGACTTATAGGTGTTCGAATCTCATGGGGAATAGCCTGAGCAAACACCATAGACTCTTTGACTCGCAATTCAATATCCGACGCCATTTCATTAAAACTCTCTGCAAACTCTTTCACAGGCGAGATATGAAAAGCTTCAGAGCGTGTGGACAAGTTCCCTTGACCAAATGAGGCCTGAGCTCGTAGTAACTTGTTAATGCGTTTGTTGACTCTTCGAATAGGTAAGTAAAGTAAACCAGCAAGCGCAAACGCCATGGTCAAAAACATCAACGCAACAACGTGATTATCTCGATTTTTATACCAGGCCGTAGTCGACGCAAATGGGTCTTCTAATTCTCGATACAACAAGTAGCGCGCTGATTTTGGGATAGGAAATGCGGCGTAGAACAAATTATCACCATCGACAAAAACCTTTATACCGTGGGTGGTTGTAAAAAGTTGGCAAGCTTCACAGCGGTCTTGACCGACATTGTATTTATCCACTATTCGTAACTTATAATCATACAATGTCAACGCGCCAACTCTATTTAAACGACCATATAATCCATCTCGTTCGAACTGGCTGTTGACATAATTTTTTACGTGTCTGATTCCACTATCAACGAACGTTTCAGCATCGGACGCTCTTACATAGTCTGCGGTTAAATGGAGAAAAACTAAGAAGGTGACCACAAGGCCCACTAAGCTCTCTAGATACAAGCAATAAAACATAGATTTAGGCCGAGTAAAAACCGTCACGATTGATTACCTACCAACCGATAGCCTTGATTTCTAATTGTCTTTATTGTGAGTGAATGTACCTCGGCTTGAATCAATTTTTTCCTCAGCCCTGACACCCTCATGTCAATCGAGCGATTTGTTGAACAATATTCAATACCACGAGCGAGACGGCAGCAGTGCTCTCTGGATACGGTTGTACCTGAATGCTCGACTAATACCTGAAGAATCTCAAACTCCGAGTTGGTCAGATTAAGCGGTTTTTGTTGGTAATAGGCAGTTTGGCGGTCGCTGTTTATTACAATTCCAAATGCGTCATAAAGCGAGCCGTGTTTATCTATCGCTGATTGATGCTGATAACGACGTTGAAGAGCTTCGATTCTTGCCACTAAGATGTGCCCTCTCACAGGCTTCATCAAATAATCATCCGCGCCAAGTTTAAGTAATGAGACTTCGCTCATCTCGTCCTCAGCAGCCGTCAAAATTATAATCATTCCCGAATAGAACTCTCGTGCGTCGCGACAAATATCGATGCCAGATTTTCCTGGTAACATTAAATCTAGAATAACCAAGTCGGGTTTCATATTTTGGATCATTGGTAGCGCTTCCGAACCGTCACCGATCGCCGTCACTTGATACCCTTCAGCCTCTAAGTACATTTGTGTCAGCTGCGCTATCTCTTTGTCATCCTCAACCAGTAAAATCTTGCAACTCATTTCCTTTCCCCATAATACTCATCGCGAAGGAGTATATGGATTTATTCATCACACTCAACAATGCAGCCAAATTTATTAGTAATAATGAGTAAGAAGTTTATTACACCCTGGCGCTTACTTATGCTTACAAATGAAAAATGATTGAGATGCCATTCTGTATAATCAGATTAATTAACACACCAGGCGCTCTAAATTGTTCTAAACCGATTAAATACGAATAAATATTACAAAAAATTATAGTTTGTGAATAATCAATACTGCTTAATTTACTTACATGCCACGCCAAATAGCACTGTATTCATTCCTGTACATCTAGACATTTGGTTTCAGTTTTTTACTATCTATCTAACGATCTATTTTTAGCTCGTACATTCCACACATTCTGCAAGAAGACGCTTATATTATTTTATTAATTATGAATAAAGGTTTATATGCTAAGTAAGAGATTGGCTTTCCCTACTATTTTAGTACTTATGACTCTAGGTTGCAGTAACACGTCTAATTACGTCGGTGAGGCATCACCTGCGTATAAAAATGAAGACAACGTTAGCTTTTGGAGCCTAGGAGACTTAAATAACCTAGACACATTAAGCAACGTAAAGCGAGTACCACATCGTACCAATAGTATAGGATCCCTTCATGAAGAGCGTACTCACGCGACGAAAAAGGCTAACACCAATATACAGCAGCAGTTTGAACGCATGACCAAGTCACTCATTTTAAAGTTTAGAGTCAATAAAGGCCGCTCTCGCACCATAGCGCACGTAAGGGGCAATCAACCCGAAAATCTAGTGTAAATTAGCCCTTGTTCAAGCGATTACGGAGTCAGCTTAGCAATGTAAACCAGATTTTAAAGCTGAAACTGATAACGGCTTGCAGAAATAATAACCCTGAAATAAATCAACACCTAAATCAACACACATATTCGCGGTAGACTGAGTCCTCTATGCCTTCAGCAATAGTGATAGCGTGAATTTTTTTGGCCAACCTAACCGCTTCAGTTACTTTATTTTTATCGGTAACAATACTCTTATCGAGTTTTAGGTATGGCGCCTTGATAGCCATCGCACGTTTAGGAGTGGAGTACAATGTTCCAAAATCATCTAACGCTGTTTCAATTCCATACTCAGTAAGGCACTCTTTTCCCTTCACTATGGCATTCAAATCCGATTCTAAAAACTCTGTGATCTCAAACACAACTTGGCAAGGTGTACTGCCTAGTTCATAACTCCTTTGCACAAAGCGCTCTACTGCCTCTGGCGTGTTTGCTAACGACTTAAAGACTGAAGGCGACGCATTGATAAATAGCTTCACATGGTTGAATTTTGATTGTAGAAAATTGGCGAGGTGAATTTTTCCACACAACAGTGTGTGAACAATATTTTCGGTAGCATCTCTTTCTATTTGAGAAAAAAACAGCGAAGGATCAACACTGTTCGCATTCTCGTCATGTATCCGAACTAAACTTTCAAAAGCATACAGTTGTTGATGACGATCATAGATTGGTTGAAATACACTCGTAAAGTGCAATCCATTATAATCAGCATAAACAACACCGTCATCTGATTCACTTATTAATTCTTGTATTATGTCTTTTTTATTAGAATAGATACTAGGTGGATTTCATACTTATCCTTTCCTTGGCGTAATGAAAACAGTCACAAATATATGTAACTACACTGGTATTTTATCATATTCGGCATTTAGCTTAAGTAACGATGTGTAAGCAAACTCCAGTTTAATTATGTAAAGTTAGCGTATAAACACGATACTAAAAATATAAACTAATTATTAAGTGCTAACTAATTCTTGGCCGCTGGATGAAATTCAAAACCACCCGATGTAACCAAGTAACAATCCATTCCACCAGCATGAGCAGCTTGCAAACCTAGCATTGTGTCTTCAAACACGATGCAATGCTTCGGTTTCGCTTGCATCAATTGAGCGGCAATTAAAAACGTATCTGGATTCGGTTTATGTTGTGCCACATCATCGGATGTCACTAAGCAATCGAAGTGTTCCAACAATCCTGCATGCTCGAGCAATCGTTTCGCTGACTCTCGTATGCTCCCCGTCCCTATCGCCATCGGCTTACGCCCTAAATAAGCCTCCATCACACTTAAGGTATGTGGGATCGGTTTAGCGTTTATAGGCATTGCTTTGAATGTTTTTAACTTAAAATTAGCTACTGTCTGCGGACTGACATCACTCCCAGCGTGTTTTAGTACGACTGCCGCTATTTTCACGCTGGGCATCCCACCCATCGAATGAATCCATCGCTTATCAAAAGGTAAGCCATAATGTTCAGCGGTTAGCCGCCATGCGTCTAAATGACTGGGCATCGTATCGAGAAGAGTGCCATCCATATCAAAGATGATTGCCTGATAATGTTCTAAATTTAGCACTTAGTATCCTTCCATCTTAGTTCATTACTATTAACGATTCATATCGAGTCAAATTTCAATTCGGCTCGGTTTGTTATTGTTTCTTCACAATGACTTGTTCGTATTCGGCAATTTCTTTAACAAACGATGACGGAGATGACTGGTAGGTCACCCATACTTTTTTCTTCGCCCGTGTCAAAGCAACATAAAACAACCTTCGCTCTTCTGCATGGGGGAAAGTGTCGGTTGTATCTGTCAAAGCGTTATTGAGGTGAACATATTTACGCTTAGCTGGGAACTGCCCTTCATCCACATTAACCAATATAACGTAATCGGCTTCTTTACCCTTACTACTGTGACACGTCATAAACTCTAGAGACAACGTGGTAAATTGTTTTTGCCAATCCGTGAACAGCTCGGGGCGATGGTAGTGATTTCGTCCTAGCAATAACACTGAGGTGTTAGATTTCGCTTTGCTATTTAAGTCGTCTAATATTTTTTCTATACGGCTCGCATTTTCTATGATGACCGATTTTTGTTTAACGACTCTGTGGCTACTCAGCGCTTTTTCTAATTGATTTGGGTTCTCTTGAATAAAACGGTTTGCAACATCGCCGAGCATATTGTTAAAACGATACGTGGTATCGAGTTGATGAACGGAAGCATTAGGGAAACGTTGAGAAAATCCCGTGGTCAAATCAACATCAGCACCAGTAAACTGATAGATAGACTGCCAGTCATCTCCTACGGCAAATAATGTCGTATTCTCATTTTCATCCGAGGATTGCTCGCACAGTCCTTGGATTAATGCTAAACGATCAGGGGATATATCCTGATATTCGTCCACCATGATATATTTCCACGCCGATGAGAATTGTTTGCTCTCGATCACTTTCGTGGCCTGCGTAATCATCGAGGTAAAATCTATCTGACTATTTTCTTTTAACATTTTTTGCCACGCTTGGTAGCATGGCCAACAAAGCATCAGTTCACTATTAAGGCGAGCATAATCCTCGTTGTCGACGATGTGTTCTTGGATGGATTTCTTAGTTAAACTCGATGATACGAGTTGGTCGAGTTGCTGCTCCAACCAAGCAATAAGCTTAGGGTTTTCCGATTGGCTACCTAATTCATCATCCCCTTTAAGGTAAGCAATCGGCCAACGAGAAAGATGCTTTTGCCACCGCTTGTAATTGGTCGGAGTCATCCAGTGTTTTTTTAGCCAATCAACGCACCACGCATTCTTCTGAGCTTTTTCAGTGGCTAATGGCGTGAGTGATGTAGCCATCTTTCCAGATTGATTGAGGAGTTTTAGACCTAGCTGATGGAACGTTAGCACCGAGATACTGTCTGCCGTTTGCCCCAATTTGGCAACGAGTCGCTGTTTCATTTCGTTCGCTGCATCACGCCCAAAGGCGACCAGCAGAATCTGTTCTGGTTGTGCAAGATGACTTTGTAGTAAGTAACTGACACGAGCCATCAGTACACTTGTTTTACCTGACCCTGCCCCAGCTAACACTAAGTTATGATCGTTATTGTGTAATACCGCTAATTGTTGCGAATGGTTTAAAGGCGAGGATTCCGACTGAGCAAACAACACTTGCCAATTTTCACACTCATTCTCAAGCCAAGTGTGATTTCTGGCCTGTAATGTATCACTGGTATTATCAAGCCACGGTAACAATGCATTCACTCGTTTCGGCATTCGCCTAATGGCTTCACTCACTGACATGTTCATATCAAGAAACTGAGTGTTCACCGTGCGTTTCCATTGTTCTACGCTTGAATGAGGCAAAAACCGTGGCAGAGCACTTAGGCGTCTTAGTTCATCTTCCCATTTAGGGAGCTGTTCATTAAGGAGTCGACACTGATTTTCATGCCAAAGTTGATAGCAAGAAACCGCATATTTGGCAAATTCTTGAGCTTTGAGCCAAGGAAGCCCCTGTACCACCCAACACAATTGACGAGCGTCAGTTTCATGCGAATAAACGGTTACTGATGACCAGAATACGCCACGCTTTACGCTCAGCTTCCCTGACCATTCACAGAATGGAATCCTCACTTCGGCTCGCGCAGAATGTAATGTAAGGCTATGTTCATCAAGTTCAATAGAGCGAAATTCATGTTGAGTAAAAATTTCGGCTGTTGGCGACGCGGTTAAATGCATGTGACTCATAATTCGTAAACAGATAAAACAACCATTAGTCTACTCCATCAATCTGTGAATACCATCTAAGTTTCTGTCAAAACTGTGAAAACCAATTTAAATTCGAGCGCCGAGAGCGAATGGATTAGGCCTCTAAAATAGGTGGTTCTCTTTATGACTCTACCCCCTAACTATGAATATTCAGGATCGGCGCACCGATGAACCCTTTCGTTTTTTAGGCGATCGTTGTGCAAATACAAGTGAAAATACCTCGATACAACGGTGATGAGATGAGTAAGATCAATAGCTCATCAACTCATCGACGAAGACTGTAACAGAGAACTCACTTTCTGATAGAATGTCATTTTGATTTAATGTAGCCATTCTCTTGAGTATATTCCGTCAACTTCGTCTTCAATGGGCTAATAAAACTTTTAACTACAGCATATTAATGCTGATCACCCTTCTAGGGGTTGTCATACCATCTTGGTACTTTGACAAGAACTCTTGGGTTACGCCTTTAATTCTTGGTGTCATTGCCGCCGCTCTGGCTGAAAGTGATGATAGTTTTGTCGGTCGATTAAAAGCCATCACTTTAACCTTTATTTGCTTCGCCATTGCCGCGTTTTCGATTGAATTTTTGTTTAGTACACCGTGGGCATTTGCAATCGGCTTATTTTGTTCGACCTTTCTATTTATCATGCTTGGTGCGCTGGGTGCTAGATATGCGAGTATCGCCTTCGGTTCACTTCTTATCGCTGTTTACGCGATGCTTGGCGCGCACGAGAGCACTAACTTATGGTTTCAACCACTGCTCTTGTTAACGGGGGCGGCATGGTATTACTTTATCTCGATGATATGGAATGTTTTTTGGCCCCTTCAACCCGTTCAACAGAGTCTCGCAAATGTCTTCAAGGATCTTTCACTATACCTCGATGCTAAACGAGGTCTGTTCCATCCAACTTTTGATTTGGTACCGCAACCGTATCGCCTTGATGAAGCAAAGTTCAACGCAAAAACAGTCAACGCTCTCAATGCCTGTAAAGCCACATTACTTAATCGGTCTCGAAAGGGGCATGTGGACGGCCCGAGCGATCGTTTTCTGAAAGTCTACCTCATTGCGCAAGATATCCATGAGCGTGTCAGCTCTAGTCATTCAAGATATCAAGAACTCTCTGCGCAGTTTGGACGAACCGACGTTCTGTTTCGTTTCAAGCATGTTCTTGAAACCCAGGCTCAAGCCTGTCGGGATATTGCCCTAGCCATCAAACTAGGCAAACAATACGACCATAATGATCGTTCAATTAAAGCGTTGGTTGAGTTACAAGATTCTATCGACTATTTAAACGAACATCCGGACAATGCCCAGTTCTCGTCGTTACCTCAGTTAAATTATCTACTTAATAATTTAGCAACCGTTGAAAAACTGTTAAGTAACGTCAGTAACCCAGATAGTGGCGTCGCAGATGAAACGATTCTGGACGATACGAACCCACATACTTTATCTGCCATGTGGGCCAAAATTAAGACTAACCTCAACACCGAATCGATTCTGTTTCGACATGCGGTTCGACTTTCTATCGCGCTAACCTTAGGGTATGGCATCATCCAATTTTTCGGGATCGAGCGTGGTTATTGGATTTTGCTCACGACACTATTTGTTTGTCAGCCGAACTACAGCGCGACACGCAAAAAACTCTCTGCGCGAGTCGCTGGTACACTAGTAGGCTTGTTTATTGGCGTCCCCCTTTTAACACTCTTCCCCTCTCAAGAGAGTCAGCTGCTACTTATTGTCCTGTCCGGTGTTATGTTTTTTGCTTTTCGCATCAACAATTATGGCTACGCGACTAGGTTTTATTACCGTGTTGGTTCTGCTGTGTTTCCACCAACTTGGCGAGGGTTACGCCGTCGTTCTGCCTAGACTGATGGATACACTAATTGGCTGCGGCCTTGCGGTTGCCGCGGTATACTTTATTTTACCCGATTGGGAATCGCGTAAACTGCACAAAGTAATGTCAGATGCGATTCACTGTAATAAGCAATATTTGATGCAAATCATCGGTCAGTATCGAGTGGGCAAAAAAAACGATCTAAACTATAGGATCGCCCGTCGACAGGCTCACAATGCCGACGCACACTTAACTAACGCCATATCCAATATGCTTGCAGAACCAGGCCGCTATCAACTTGCAACAGATGAAAGCTTTAGGTTCCTAACATTAAATCATGCATTACTTAGTTATGTTTCCGCGCTAGGCGCACACCGCCAACGCTTGGAAGATGAGTCTATTCACCAATTAGTACTAGAAGCTCACCGAACCATTAACCATCATCTAGAGCAGTTAGAGCATCAACTGGCCACTTACTCGGAGGACTGTGTCTTTTCGACCGTTGATCAATTTGATATCCATCGGCGTCTAACCGAGTGGCGAGATGAAGATGATCGCTCCGCTCGAATGGTACTGCAACAACTCCATTTGATCTATCGTATGTTGCCAGAGCTGCATATCTTGGCAAACACTTTTTCTAAGCTTGAAGATTCGAGTAGAAAAACGAATGACCTCAATCAATAGCCCCCTAATTCGCTGATATGTCTATACATTATACCAGCACGAGCCTACAACCCCTTTTCCCATAAGGGTTTGTAGGCTTCAATTTTCACCTAGTGCTAAAACTACGCTTACATTTCTCGGACAAATATTGACCGTAAATTCTATAAATTAATGCTTAAATATTTAGTAAGAATTGCCGATGAACGGATCTCATCCCGCTTTGCTCAACACACTAGTAACAGGTGAACCTATGACTCATCAACAATTTGAACGACTTAAAGAACAGCTTAAGTTACTCTCTCCTCAGCAACTTAAGTCACTTAAAAGCGAAATCTCCAGCCAATTGGAACCCAGCACGAATTCACTCCTTAACGAAGATGAAATGAACGCACTTGCACAGTTGTTTCGCTAAATATCGACTAATCCCAGCTCTGTTTCCGTTAAATTGTTTACAAGTATTTCTAATCACTTGAGAAAAAGGCCGGAAATCAAGCACAAGGCAATACTATCGAACCTTAACGACCGGATTTGACTTGTATCTGACGCTGACCTAAGTAGAATTCTCCCAAACTGTTCTACCACGACCGAAATGCCCAAAATTAACCTACACAAACGAGACTATCTTGACAACATTAGTCAAGAAGATGCTCTGACTGAACTACAAAACAAACTTGCACCTAAAATGCATGCTTCAAGTCGACGTGTCAATCGCAGCCCCAACCTGACTCAGCGACACGTTGATTACCGCTGGAAGCAACTTGATAACGAGTTGGCTAAAGCGCAGCTTTTGGATTCTCACACTCAAGTTCAGATGAGTGATTACAGTAAAAATATCGAATTTTTTATCGGCACCTTAAAAATGCCAATAGGCACCGCGGGCCCAATGCGGGTTAACGGTTTGTTTGCGCAAGGGGACTATCAAGTTCCACTTGCCACTACAGAAGCTGCATTAGTCGCATCTTACAACCGTGGCGCAAACCTAATCACTGCTAGCGGTGGAGCAAGTGCGATGTTACTTAATGAAGGCGTCACTCGTACGCCTGGCTTCGCATTTCGTACGCTGATTGAGGCTGGTCAATTCGTCGCGTGGGTCGTCACACAGTTTGACGATTTTAAACTCCTCGCAGAATCCACGACCTCACATGGAAAACTCATTGATATTAACGTCAACATTGAGGGTAACCATGTATATCTTGTATTCGAATACCTAACCTAGTGATGCATCAGGCCAGAATATGGTCACTATTGCCACAAACTGTGTCTTTAACTTTATCCTTGAACATTCCCCCATAGAACCTGAATTCGCCTTTCTTGACGCAAACCTCTCTGGTGACAAAAAAGCCAACTCGCAATCGCTAAGAAGTGTACGTGGTAAAAAAGTCACCGCAGAAATTACAATACCTTCAGAGCTCATAGGGAAATACCTCCACACTACTCCAAAAAGAATGACCGAGTTTGGGCAAATGACGACCGTAGGTGGCGCACTAAGTGGCACCATCGGAATTAACGCACACTATGCGAACGCCTTGGCTGCCCTTTATATTGCTTGTGGTCAAGACGCGGCTTGCGTCGCAGAGTCGGCAATTGGCATGACTCGAATGGAGTTAACCAAAGATGGTGACCTTTACGCCAGTGTTACTTTGCCAAACATTATGGTTGGTACAGTTGGTGGCGGAACGAATTTGCCGAGCCAAAAAGCGTGTTTAGATCTACTTGGGTTACACGGCACTGGAAAATCTCAAGCATTGGCAGAAGTCACAGCAGTCTTATGCCTTGCTGGTGAGCTGTCTATTGTCGGTGCATTCTGTGCGGGACATTTCTCTCAGGCACACCATAAGCTAGCTCGTTAAAAGTGCGCACTTAATAATTGTGCCTGCCAGGGCTTCGCCTAGTAATAGTTGTAGCCCTGTTAGGCAAAATACGCTTTACAAGTTCCCGTCAGTGACAAATGGCTATCGATAAGTCAAAGAAGACAACGCACTTCCATATGCTAGCGGTTACGCCTTATGTTCAACGTAGTGGTGACGCTTAAAATGCGTTAAAGCTTGATTGAGAGACTTTTCTTTGATCGGTTTCACTATGACGTAGTCCGCATAAGCGTCCATGAATGCTTGCCTTGTCGCTTCCAAATTATCCGCAGTACAGGCATAGATTGTTGTGCTAATCTCATCATTAAGTTTAACCTCTTGCGTTATCTGTATACCAGAAATTGACGGTAATTGGTTATCCATTAAAATCAAATCAAATGGCATACTATTCAAAAGTTCAAACGCCTCATGCCCATCCCTAGCCCAATAAACATTCATGCCATATTTTTCACAAAATGCTTTAGCGATAAAAGCGTTAGTGTGGTTATCTTCAACTAAAAGTACAGCGAGCGCTCTATTGAACAAGTTAAAATCTAATTCTGGCTCTATCGCTCTCTGCTCAGCTGTCTTTTCCAAGATAAATTCAACAGGTAGCTCAATAGTGAAACGCGTCCCTTTGCCAAGATGACTTTCTAGTAAAACGTCACCATCAAATAAGTGTACCAAATGTTTCACAATCGCTAGCCCTAAGCCACTGCCTCCATACTCGCGAATGGATGTCGCTTCAGATTGGACGAAAGGATCAAAAATTTGAGACATCTGATCTTCAGAAATACCTATCCCGGTATCTTCTACAATAATACGTAAAACGTCGCTTGAGTGTTGCAACGCTGTATCTCTAAAGAAAGACACCTTAACGGCACCATCGTGAGTGAATTTAATGGCATTACTGACTAAGTTAAAGAGTATTTGATTTAACCTGACTTGGTCAGTATTCAACATCACGTCATTAGGAAGTTGATTGTTGATAACAAAGTCCACGTCTTTTTCAGTGCATAAAGGGCTATAAATGCCATTTAGGGCCGTTGTAATCTCACCAAACTTAAAGGTGTGTTTTTCAACGTGAAAACTGCCATTTTCTATTTTTGAAAAATCGAGAACATCATTAAGAACCGCGAGTAAATGTTCACCGCTTTGGCAGAGAACCCCAATTTGCTCTTGATAGCGACTGTCAACACTACCCTGCTTTAGCAACTGTGAAATACCTAATATTCCATTGAGCGGCGTTCGTATTTCATGGCTCATTTTGGCCAAGAAATCGGTTCGAGCCTTTGCTGCAGATTCTGCTTCTTTACGGGCTTTCTTACTTTGCCGCTCAGCTTCAATTAGAACGGTAATGTCCTGCCCTTGCGCAAGCACCAACGTTTTAATACCATTCGGTTGTATCGCGGATAAATTCCAGCGATACACTTTGTCACCAATAGGTACGTTTATTCCGGTAAGCGTGGCACCTAAGTTTGCTTTCTGCACGTGTGTTTGCATCAATTGAACAAATGCTAAATAGCTTTCACTACCATCACTATCCGAATCCATCGACAAACCAAGTGCTTTTTTACCCGCCGGGTTAATGCGCATGATAGTAGAAGTGTCAGACCATACAATTATCGGTGACAATGAAAAGTTGAATAGGTCCTGAAAGAGTTTTTTCTGCTCAGACAGTCGATCAAACGTGTCGCTTAATGTGAGTCCTATGTGGTTAAACTCGTATATAGAAGAACCCGCGAACTTCTTAAAATCGCCCTCATTTCCCGCCACTTTGGTATATGACATGAGCTTAGCTAGCTCAATGCTCACCTTTTTATTCAACCACTTACGTGTAACAAATGACACAGAAGCAATCACTGCAAGCGAAAGAGCTATCCAAACCAAGTAGCTGTTGCGTAACACCAAAATACTAGGGTTACGTTGAATTGAATACACCTTGAGCACATGCTTATTAAGACCAACCGAAAGGTTAGTCTCAGAAATTAAGAGTTTTCCAAAGTCCTTTTTACCATTTTGGATCATCTCAAGGATCGACACATGCGTATAGCTGTCTTCTTCTGAAATGGTTGACGCAACAAAGCGATCATCAAACTTCAGCAGGACGTCATCACTGTTACTGCCACTCATTATGCTAGACAATAGACCTGCGTTATCATTTAAAACGATGCCAACAAAAACAAAACCGAGCACTTCTCCTGACTCGCTATTAATAACTGGCGTACGACGAACCAGAATAAATAACTCACCTAACTGAGAGTCAACACGAACTGCATTCCAATTACTGTACGCACCAACTTGGCGGAGTATGTCTTGCAGACTGTGGTCTTCTAAGCCATAAAAAAGTGCATTGCCATCATCCCAAATGATATCAGACAGGTGAGTTATAAAACGAAAGTCCGGAGAATGCACCGGCTCTAAGTTATCTTCTCTGAGAAAAAAGTAATCAAGTGAGCGGCTATCATAATTGTCAAAAAACTGTTCGACAGTGTCACTTTTAGCATTACTATCTTGCAGTACTTTTAACGACGCCAAACGATAATCAAAGTAATTTCTCACTAAGCTGCTCGTCTGACGTGACGTACGCTGTACTTCTTCTCGGACTAGGTCACGACTTAGGTGCCAGCTTTGTAATAGCATCCCAATCGTAAACACACCAATCACCCAAACAACAATTCGGGTAATCAGCGTTGCGAGTGTCTTCCTGCTATTAAAATCCGTTAGTGGCATCGTTAATTATCTGAATAGCGAAAGGCTTGCGCTTTCAGTCGATCCATTTTTTCCGTTGAATCCTCGCTGGTAACCAGCTCAAAATCTCCGGAATACACCGTTGGAACAGGCTTACCTTCCAAATCCCATTTAATGGCTTCCGCCATAGCGACACCTGTATCGTCATTCATCCGCATGACTGTAACGTCGAGATCCCCTTGCTTTATAGCTTCGAGTTCAGCAGAACCTCCTCCCCAGCCGTTAAGCACGACATCATCACGTTTTAGCTCTTTGATGGCTTTAGCTGCACCTAACGCAACATCGGTGGCACAAGCGTAGATAAACTTGATTTCAGGATGCTCTCTCAAGGTATCGATCGCGGCTTGATAACCGCTTTCTATATTTGCTTTGGTGTAATATGAAGAGGCTAATCGATAACGATTTTCAGCGGACATATCCTGAATAAACGTTCCCCCTCGTGCATCACTCACATAGCCTTCCGAGAAATACAAAACTGAATACGCACTCTTTTCGGATATCGTTTTCTTAAAGTATTCCGCTAATACATGACTTCCTTTTACATGGTCAAATCCGACATACATAAAGGGCTGAGCACTCGCCCAATTTCTCACTGGTGTGGTGATATTTTGCAAAATAAGCTTCGTATCAGTCGAATGCAATACGTGTTCAATAAATTTTCGGTGACGTGTCGTGTCGAGAGTAAAAATCAAATAGCCTGATTTATTCTTTACCGCTTCCATCAAAGATACGCTTTGTTGGCGAGTATCAATATTTGGACGAGTAAAGACTTGGTTGATTTCATAATCGATACCCAGCTCGTCCATTCTTGACTCAAAAGCTTTAATATTACGAACCCAATAATCCGAGACCTGTTGTCCTGGATACACGACAGATATCGTTACCGGATCTTTTTGTTTGATCGTAAGTGGAATGGCGGGAGCTCTGACAGTTTGAGACAGTGACTCGGTTAATTGACCTTGCGTAGGAAAGGCATTAAGGAATTCATGGTACTCCCAATAACCAGGAAGCGATTCGCTCGACCACACAGGTGCAGAGCAAGCAGTGAACAATGTTGAAGCGAGTAGAGAAAACGTCTTTTTCATTAGTAATTATCATGTTGGCGTTTTATTACAATTGTATACAAAACTCCGACCTTCAGCCAGTAAGTGCACTCAGTTCGCTAAGATAAATTGCTCTGAATTAACCACTAGCTGCTCTTTTTGGGCTTTGGATAACTTTTTGATCGCGTGCTCGGTTTTCAGAGCATCACTTTTCCCCCTCACCAACTGAGTCCAAACCAAAGACAAAGGTCCTCGTCCTCTTAGTGCTTTTGCACCCTTTCCGGATTCGTGCTGCTTTAACCGACGCGTAATGTTATTAGTGATGCCACAATAGAGCTTTTGTTCATTGGTCCGTAATAAGTAGACGGTCCATGATTCATCGTTGTTTGTCATTTCGCGTTACCCTTTTGATAAACACACTAGAGACAAAGTCATCTCAACCTAATTAAGTACGCCGTTATATGAATGTTCAGAGTGAGAAAAGACTAAGCCGTAGGAACTAAATGCCGTCAATAAAACACGTTAAGTATTGCGTGCATTGTAAGTTTGGCTTATCAGCATGTTGTTTATACACACTAATGAAAAAACTGAAATGGCGGCTATTATTAACCGCCTCTTCTAGACTACGTAGTCAAACCTTCGACCAATGCTTTTAGTTCCGCTACCTCTAGCTCTAGCGATTCCACCTTAAGCTCGAGCGCTTCAAATCGACTATCCTGGTTAGTGTTCGATATTACTACACCCACAGATGCCTCAGCTAAAGCATTAACATCAACTTCACCACTAAGCAAATGAGCATATCGTGATTCACGTTTTCCTGCTTCACGTGGAAGCTTAACCACAAGCGCACCGTGCTCGCGAGACGCCATCGCATCAAGTGTCGCTTCCACTTCTTTAACGTCACTAAAATTGCATAAGCGGTTCGTACGAGTTCTTAGTTCACCCGGCGTTTGTGCCCCTCTTAGTAACATGCAGCAAACTATCCCCTTTTCCTGAGGTGTTAGCTGCAAATCACCAAACTCGGTGTTACAAAAACGGTGTTGGTATTTTGATACGCGACTATTAAATGCACTCTCATCGCTCACTAACCTGCGATTAATCAACCCCTCTAAGGTATCTTGAACTTCAGCTTCACCAAGCGCTAAAACGGGCTCCCGGTTGCTTTTTGATTACATGCCGACGTCAGGCTGTTTAACGTCAGCGGGTAATGATCGGGCGTCGTCACCTCTTTTTCAATGAGACAACCGATGACTCTTGCTTCTAACGGGGAAAGTTCAATACTCATATTAATCCTTTTATCTTTCTGCCTGATGTGCTTTGCTCAGTGCTCCACTAAAAATGGCACCTTAATGACATGCCCATGCTGATCCATTATCACAACACGTGAACGATTTAGTTCTAGTTCGGAAAGCTCGAGTTTTACGCGTTCGTCTATATAGGCTTGTTTGAGTTTAGGTGCAACGCCATCTTCGCATACAGTTGGCGATGAGGAATACTCGTCACTCACTTCAATCTCACTACTGTCTTTAGGGTATTGCTTAGGACTCGGCAACATGACTTATCACACTGTAATCGCTCAATGACCGAAATCATAGCGCTAACTGCCCCTTTAACTCAATTGGTTATTCGCTAAGTGCTTAGATTGTAATCAACAATGGTTCAGCATTGATCTAAGGACTGTTCTACAATCGATTGTTGTGTTTTAATCAGGATAGATTTTGACGAATAATTTAGGAAAGGATTTTATGAGTAGTGTATTCGAAATCGTGTCTCAAGCACGTCGTAAGAACAAACTAAAACGTGAACTGCTAGATAACGAGAAAAAAGTTCGTGATAACCGTAAGCGTGTCGACCTTCTTGAAAATCTTCTGGACTACGTTAAACCAGATATGTCACAAGATGAAATTCTAGCCATCATCAAAAATATGAAAGCGGATTACGAAGATCGTGTTGATGACCACATCATCAAAAGCGCAGAAATCTCTAAAGCACGTCGCGACATCAGCCGTCGTATCCGTGAATTGACAGAAGAAGACAAGCAGCTTGTTCAAGGCAAGAAATAATTAACTTATTTCTGACCTAACAACAATAACCGCCCACTATCATAGTGGGCGGTTTCATATGCAGCCTCAATTCCCCCTATCATCTCCAATTCAACATATTGAGTTATCTCAGCAACAACACCTCGAATAAACGTTTGCGTAATCGCTAACCCTCTCCAATAGCGAAAGTATGGGTTTAATCACAGTTCTAGCCTTGTTAGTATTTGTCCCATACACAACATACACCATTCGAGGCACGGAGCTTCCTCGTTAATCTCAAGATGAGAAGAATTGGTACCAGTTAATCTGGCAAGATTTAGAGGAGCAAAATATGGACGCAAATATGGTGGAAATTCTCGGCTACGCAGCATCAATTATGGTGGCGATCTCATTAACAATGAAGGACATTGTTAAACTAAGAGTGCTGAATTTCATTGGTTGTGCATTGTTTACCGCATACGGCTTAGCAATCGACTCAATGCCAGTTGTCATCACCAATGGTTTTATCGCCTGCGTAAATGTCTATTTTTTAGCGAAAATGGTACAAGAGAAAAAAACAGTTAAATCGGCAGCTTAATATTTTTATTCGTTATTACACTTCAATGTTAGATAAAGCCGTTTTATTCAACATTGAAGTGTTTTTCATCGATAGCTTATTCTATTGACTACTCTAATGTTATTCATACATCATCTAGGTGAATCGATAGAACTTGGTGTTTCATGCCGCGTGAAAAATACACCATCCGCCATGTCTTCGATATTCTCTACACTATAGCCATTAATGCTGAATGAAGTATCTAATGATGATATTTCAGATGGTAAAATAAAAGCATCCTCTACCCCTAACCCAGCTAAAACCCTCTCGACACTATTCGGTCGGCTATCAACAAAGTAAGTTATTTTCCTTTTTTCGGGATCTGCATCAAAGCTTGTAAGAGTCGCGGTATTGAATACATGAAGTAAACTGTATGTTTTGTTGGGCTCCATCACCTCTAAATGACTAAATGCAGCCTTAGTGCCCAACTGGCCCCAAGTATTTTCCAATCGTCCAACATGTATATTATGACCCCATGCCATAATATTTTCTTCTGGTAGCCACTCATTCGCTAACCAATATAAATTGTCAGCCTGCATTATTTCATCTGGATTGTGATCACCATACCAGCGCTCTTCATATTGCGCTTGCATACTTTTAATAACTTGCAACCAAAATGTTGCGTACGTTCTAAAGTCATCTCGGTCTTCAATTGAGGGTAATGGTTGGGTTGCTTTCATTTGTGATGTGACCACATTTAGTTGCTGCAACGTTGAAGCATAAAAGTTCTTTTCTTCTTGTGTTAACTCTGGGTATGACCACGGGCACATTGTCCCTTGCCCTGCATATAAAAACCTAGCCCAATTCACTGTAGTCAATTGATTGCTCTCAATAAATATCTGTAACTCTCCAATCATCAATTCACACGCAGGGTCACTAGAATGACGCCCGTCAAAACCTACGAGGACTAACGGACTATCATTGAATGCATTATCTTCAATGTATCTGTACAAAGGGTATATTTCAGGGGTTTCGACGTACATAAACATAAAAGAATAGAGTAAAGCATCCCGTATATTTATTACTTCCTTATCTTTAACTCTTTGCCAAAGTCTAAGACCATCGTATAGGCCACTCTCCATCGCTAACACATTGCTCGCTCCCTCCTGGTGAAGATATTTTACCAAACGAGAACGGAATTTATACGCTTTGGATCCACCGTGATCAGCCTCTGCTAATCCTATATACTTTTTACCAAGAATAGAATATAGAATTGGATCCAAATCGGTATTGTCATTAGCCGAAAACTCTAAACTATTTATATTAGAAGTAACCTTAATATCTGTAATCTCATTCTCTGATTTGCAACCGATAATTGACAATAAAATAAGAACACACAAAGGTATAAAATTATTACTATTCACAAATATTTATTTCCGTCTGGATAAATAAATACAATAGTAACTAGATAAACATTTAATTAATAGATTTAGACTATCTAATATAATTTGTAATGCAAACTTATTCGAGTGAAATCACAGCTCTAATGATAACTGTAAACATACTAAGGTGAGATATGCGATAATCGCTTTGATTTACTTTTCCTTTGACCGTCTTGATCGTTAAATTCATAAGTAGCACTAGTCAATGATATTTATGAAAACGTAGCCATAAAAAATAAGAATCTACATTTACTATTCGCGAATACTGAAAATATTCGCGACTACATAAATCTACCCCAACAATCGACTATACCAATTCACTTCCCCGTAAGAAATCAAGTCAAAGATAGACAAGAAAACCGCTGTAATCAGTGCGAGTTTAATCAATTTATAGACAATAAACATGGTTGCTCCAATGGTGTTTTAGGTAGTCTAACGGGGACTATTTTACGACGCAAGTGTTTTAACTAATGAAACGAATACTAGGTACATAACACCTGCATCGAGTTAGTGAAGAGGTTATTCGTCAACCAGGAGTTACTTCGCTAAACGTTCGTAATATTTCATTGGGGAATGTAAAAAGAGAGATAAAATGGAGGCGCCTCCCGGAGTCGAACCGAGGTCCACGGATTTGCAATCCGCTGCATAGCCACTCTGCCAAGGCGCCATATTGTATTGCTGAACTGAGTACTGCCTATGGTAGTAATACTTAGTAAATAGCACTTGGAGAAATACTACCTATTATAGATGGTGCCCCGGGCCGGACTTGAACCTAAGCACAACGCGAACGTCGAGGGATTTTAAATCCCTTGTGTCTACCAATTCCACCACCAGGGCACGCAATACTTTGCGATGCGCCAACCAATGTACTCTTCAATAAGAGTGGTTAAACACCATCTGTGTCTTATCGCTTACGCCATAAGATTTTAATTTGGAGCGATACATCGGGTTCGAACCGATGACCTCAACCTTGGCAAGGTTGCGCTCTACCAACTGAGCTAGTATCGCATTGTATTCTTCTTTCCAAAGAAAGAGAATGGAGGCGCCTCCCGGAGTCGAACCGAGGTCCACGGATTTGCAATCCGCTGCATAGCCACTCTGCCAAGGCGCCTTTTTGCTACTATCCCTCAGGTATCACTTATGATGGCAATACGATTTAAGATAGCTTGTTATATTGATGGTGCCCCGGGCCGGACTTGAGCCGAGCACAACGCGAACGTCGAGGGATTTTAAATCCCTTGTGTCTACCAATTCCACCACCAGGGCACGCAATACTTTGCGATGCGCCAACCAGGAACTCTTCAATAAGAGTGGTTAAACACCATCTGTGTCTTATCGCTTACGCCATAAGATTTTAATTTGGAGCGATACATCGGGTTCGAACCGATGACCTCAACCTTGGCAAGGTTGCGCTCTACCAACTGAGCTAGTATCGCATTGTATTCTTCTTTCCAAAGAAAGAGAATGGAGGCGCCTCCCGGAGTCGAACCGAGGTCCACGGATTTGCAATCCGCTGCATAGCCACTCTGCCAAGGCGCCTTTACTTTCAACACGTTATCGAGACACTGTCTCCGTGTGAGACGCATACTTTACGGATTGAGGGGGATTAGTCAAACAAAAACAGGAAAAAAACATCTGTATGCTTGGTAAATGTTCAATGCGCTTAGCTAAGCGCCAATATGGATAATATTCACTCGAAGAAACTCACATAAACTCACTCGATGAGCCGTTCTATTTAGATAGAAATTCCGTTACCACTTTTTCATGAGACGACCCACAAGATTAGGGTGATAAGACCAACAGTGATCAAACATATTCATCAGAGACGGATTGCCGTACTTGGATAAATTAATCGCATGGAAACGATTTTTGTTGTTTTTAAGCTCGTTAATTTTACCCACTAGCTCTTGTGACTGCTCTGGCGCGATAAAATCAGAGATGACGACCAAGTCTGCATTTTTGTAGGTATCCGATAACATCAGATCGATTGACTGCGTTAACACTGGCTCTAAGTCCGTTCCGCCATGAAAGGAATAACTTAAGAAATCTGCAGCTTCACGCAGCCCATCTTGTTTAGTTAGCTCGTACGTGATGTGTTGGGTTGAAAACAAAATAACGTAACACTCTCTGGACTCGGCTAAAGCGATTTGCATCAATGCATAAGCCATTGCCTTTGCACACTGCTCTGGGAAGCCGCTCATTGAGCCTGATGCGTCTACACAAACAATAAACGGGCCTTTATCTACCTCAATTTGGCTGTTGTCTGGTTGCGTAGTGCGAACCTTTTTTAACGTCCTTGTTTTACCCTGAGTCTTATAATTCATCAACCGTTTGTCAGCCAAATGTTTATAAAAGACCACTTCAAGTTCTGGGTAGGCAAGAAACATAGTTTCATTGGGTAGTAATTTATTCAGGTCATCGGACTCATGAATGCCCACAATGTCGTCCGTCGCTTCATCACTTAACTCTTCAACCATTTCTGGCGCTTCCGTTGGCGACTTATTTAGGTCAGGGTCATCTTGGTCATTTGCCATCCGACCAAGCTGTTCAGCAATGTCTTGCAAGCCCTTATTCTTTTTCAAAAACTCAGCATGGTTGTACATGACCTTAAGGTCAGTTTTAGTTAGCTTGGCCGCGGCCATATCCCACAAGCGACCAACAGCGGTCTCGTCCCCCTGCTCCGCAACGGTATCCATATTCTTCATGGTTTCCATACGCTGATAGAGATCAGTCAAAAACTTCTCTTTACTCGCTTCTAGCTCAGACAATTCTGCTTGTTTAATGGCATCTGCGAGGCTCTTGTACCAAAGGTCACAAAAATAGCGCGGAAACATCGGATTATGGTGTTGATTATTTTTATCAAGTAAACGTCGCGCTTGAAGATAAAACGCTGAGTGCCACTCGAGTTTTTTGACAACGTCATTAATTTGGGTGAAAAACGTAGCCTCGTCCCAATGAATCACTTCTTGGTACAAAGCGAGTTCATGTTGAAAGCGCTCCGTTTCACAAACTCTGGTCATTCGCTTTTTTACGGAG
The DNA here is from genome assembly GCF_055808835.1 of Vibrio sp. GJ43-1. Lineage (NCBI taxonomy): Bacteria > Pseudomonadati > Pseudomonadota > Gammaproteobacteria > Vibrionales > Vibrionaceae > Vibrio > Vibrio sp. GJ43-1. The sequence goes on from NZ_CM147885.1 coordinate 1,495,561, forward strand.
CCTCGCCATTTCAACAAGTGCCCTTTTACAGAACGTCTTACACCGCGATTTTCTGTCAACGCGGCAACTTGGGAGCGAGCCATTAAATCATTAACGGCGCTGTCAACGATGCCAGAGTCAGCAATCATTAACGCTAAATTTAATCCATCTGCTCCTAACATGCCCACTCCCTGTTCTAGTATGTGGTGACCGATTTACTCAAAAAATGATCGTAACCCTTTCACTCTCTGTATGACTTTTTCACTTTCTGAACTGGTACTCTCTAGCGTTTTTGTCACCGTTTGAAGACTTACTTCCATTTCCGTTGGGATCATAGGATCAATGAAATTATGCGGCAACGCACCATGGAACTTAGAACGGACTGAGCGCAAATGATGCTCCGCATGATGAAGTTGCGCTAAAACTTGCTGAGCTTGCGTTTCCCACTCTAGATGTAAGTCCTCATCAATACCCGACTTCGTCACCAACGTTGTTAACACAGAGCGATTGGCAATATCCTTTATCACCAAATTATTAGCGGCATCCAAATCGATTTTTAAGCGACATAAATGAGTATTCTGGTTCACATAACCATACACATCCCCGCCACCTTCCTTAATCGTCCGGTTTAGTTCATCACGAGGGATGTACACCCAGCGACTGTCGCCTTTTTCACTTTCAGATACCGACAAGTTACTGCGAAGCAATACCAATTTGACCAAATCTGTTGCTGCAGCCCCACTTTGTAGGATTTGGCTATGCTAGTGTCATATTGGTACACATCTTTTCTTAGTAAACCTGTTGTGCTCTCCATTGAAAGTGGCATCGCATATTCAGCTTCAATCTCTTCTTGCAGTTCGGCTAGCTTCTCTTTACCGTCTTCAATTTGTTGAAACACTTCTTGCTGATCAAACGCGTAATTTAAGGCAAAGTCTTGCACCACATTGTTTACAATTTCTCGTGACTCAGGGCTATTCCACAAACAGTCTTGTAGCAGCAATAGATCTAGCGGGTTAACGCTGTCTCGACCATTAAAAAACGCGCTCGCTTTTAACAGTTTAACGGCCTTCTTCCATCGTCTATCCGACACATACAGATCCGACTCAGATAAGCGCGATTTATTTTCATCTGATGCCGTTTCTAGCAACTGCTTTAGCTGATATAGCTTCTCAAAAACATCATCACTGAGTTCTACCGTTTCAAGATCTTGCTGCCACTGGTGGTATTCTTCATCCGTAATGGCCAGCCCATCCGGAATCTTAGCCTCTTGCGGCGTTCCCACAGTTAACATTGATTTGAAGTTTTGCTTGTTTTGTATGCGGTTGACAAAGATGCGTACCAACATGCGGTCATATAAGGCATCCAAACCGCTGTCTTCATCTGGCAATTCATTCGATGCCGAAACCAACAGGCGCATAGGTACGCGTTCAATATCACTGCCATTTTTGAATGTTTTTTCATTAACGACCGTAAGCAGTGTATTAAGAATCGCAGGCCCCGCTTTCCAAATTTCATCTAAAAATACGACTTGGGCCGTTGGTAAATAGCCTTTAGTCAGACGCAAATAGCGACCGTTATCCTTAAGCTCTTGAATACTTAATGGACCAAATACTTCTTCTGGCGTCGAAAAGCGCGTCATTAGATATTCAAAATAACTGCTGTTATCGAATGCTTGAATAAGACGTTTAGCAATCAGACTTTTTGCGATACCTGGAGGCCCAAGTAAGAAAACACTCTCCCCAGCTAAAGCGGCAAGCAGACACAATTTAATGGTTTCTTCTCGCTCGTAAACGCCGTCAGACAACGCTGCAGCTAGCTTGGTAATTCTCTCTGACCTTAACGCTCTGTCAGCATGGGAAACGATAGTGGGTTTGATCATGCCTATACCTCTGAGCACAAATTAGAATGCATAAGTAAATTTATACATTTGTTGACATTATGTTACAAGATTTTTCATTCACGTCTAATGTTACACATCACATTAGGCGTAAACCTATCCGATTGATTTAACGATACTTTAGGGGCTACTGCACGGCTATAGCGGTTCAACTCTTAGCCTAAAGTATGAGAGGTCACCCTGTGGTACTTGCGAACCTTGGCGTTTCTCGATGAAGCTTCAATGAAGTGTTCTTAATAAACTGCCCCACTAAGCTTGGGTGATAGCGCCACTGATTATCAAATAAATCCAGTACATCGGGGTTGCCATATTTCGATAGGCATAAAGAGTGAAAGCGATTGTATTTACCTTTAAGAGACAAGACCTTTGTTATTGTTTCACTGTCTTGTTTTGGGGTAATAAAATCCGAAATAACGAGAAGATCTGCATTTTTGTATTGATCCCCCTGCATCACGTCAACGGCATAGCGCAATACTTTACTTAAATCAGTCCCACCTTTAAAACGATAAGAAAGAAAATCAGATGCCTCTTTCAAGCCATTTACTGCGGTTAAGTCATAGGTAATAAAGGTCGATGAAAATAGAATTACATGGCATTCGCGCTTTTGTTCAGAGGCCATTTTCATTAATGAGTATGCCATCGCTTTGGCTGACTTTTCAGGAGCGCCATGCATCGAGCCGGAAGCGTCAACCGCGATAACCATAGGCCCTTGCTCTTTATCGGCATGGCCATTAACCTGCGTGGGTGTTTGCCATTGTCTTATGGTTCGCTGCTTGCCTTGCGCTTTATATGTCAGAAGACGTTTTTCGACAAGATGTTGATAGAATACCGTTTCCAATGCAGGGTCCGCCAAATACATGGCTTCATTAGGTAGCATTTTGTTAATGTCATTACTTTCATGTATACCGACAATGTCATCGGTTGCGAAATCACATTTCTCCTCAACAACAATATTATCAACGTATTCGGCTTTATTGAGCTCAGGCGCATCAACGTCTTGTGCCATCCGCCCAAGCTGATCAGCAATTTTTTTCAACTCGGCATTTTTTTCAAGGTACTCGGCGGCTCGCTCAATGTGTTTCCAATCCTGTTTCGTTAATTCTGAGCCTGCTAAATCCCATAAACGACCCAATGTGTGGCCACTGCCTTCTTTATGGAGATTCTCCATATCCTTTATTGTTTCTATTTTCTGATACAGCTGTTTAAGATACTTCGATTTTTGCTCGTCAAGTGTTTCACGCTGTTTATGCTCAACCGCCGAAACTAGGCTTTCGTACCAGTATTTACAAAACTGACGAGCAAATAGAGACTCAGGTAATGAATGGGGATTTGATGATAGTCGCTGCGCGTTTTCATAAAATGGCGACTGCTGAGGAATTTGAGAAACCACGTGGGTTAGTTCTTCATGAAACTCTCGCTCGGACAAATACACAACATGTTGATAGAGCGTCAGCTCAGCTTGTAATTCATCCGTTCCATTGTCTTTAATGAGTTTACGCTTGACGCTCTTTGTCCACTTGGCCATTGAAGCAGTGAAGCTCTGTTTAACCCCTTCATCGCTCCCCATTGCGAGCAGGTCGGTTTGTTGAACAATATCCCGTACCGCAGAATCAATGATTCCGGATTCAGCGACCATCATCGCTAAATTGAGACTATCTGCTCCAAGCATGCAACACCTATTAAAACGTCATAAAATCACAGACTTCCTGATATACAGAGTTTTTTAACAACGAGACAGACAGGTAACCCTAGTTTCCATTTTCGATCTGATAATGACACAACGTTGACCTTTCCACCCATCGACTTTCTTGCCGTGTTGTGCTCATATTACATTTACGCTTACTACTGCTCTAAATACAACATGACAAGTCTGTTCACTCGTACTAACAAAGCAGATAACCGATAACGTTGTAAAACACAGAGCTTCAATGGATGAACTTATGGCAAACCGCATTATTCACCAATGGAAGTCTATTTCCTTGGTCGAAGAAGACATCACGCTGCCTAACTCGAAGACCGTGACCCACACCACGATTAAGCATCCGGGTGCTGCGATTATTCTCCCCCTCACCGAAAACGGTGACATAGTGCTGATCAACCAATATCGACCTTCTTTAAAAAAATGGTTACTCGAAATCCCCGCAGGGACGATTGAAGCAGGCGAAGATGCAATAACCTGCGCACATCGCGAACTCATTGAAGAAACCGGATTACAAGCAAGTGAGATGCACACTCTTGGGCAAGTCACGCCACTCGCCGGATTTTGCGATGAAATACAACACCTGTTCATAGCCAAACGGCTTACCCCAAATCATTCTCATACTTGCGATGATGATGAGATTATCGAAGTGGTGACAATGTCACTTAAACAACTGCAACAGAAGATAATTGATGGTTGCATCACTGACGCCAAAACGATAGCGTGTTTAAGTAAAGCCACGCTATGTGGATATATTTAGGAGAGTTTCAATGGATTTTCGTTCAGATACCGTTACACAACCCACGCAAGCGATGCGTGACGCGATGGCAAATGCCCCTGTAGGTGATGACGTCTACGGAGATGATCCGACAGTCAATGCCCTAGAATTGTGGGCTGCAGAGCGTCATGGGTTTGAAGCGGCTTTGTTTACCACCTCTGGCACACAAGCGAACTTACTTGGATTAATGGCACACTGCCAACGTGGTGACGAATACCTGTGTGGTCAGCAAGCTCATAACTACAAATACGAAGCTGGCGGTGCAGCTGTGCTTGGATCAATTCAGCCACAGCCGATTGAAAACAATCCTGATGGGACGTTGGATTTCCAAAAACTAAAAGCCGCGATAAAACCGGACGATAGTCACTTTGCGCGAACCACCCTATTAAGCTTAGAAAACACCATTAACGGTAAAGTTCTACCCATGTCTTACTTGGCGCAAGCAAGGCAATTCGTTGATGAACACGGCTTAAAACTCCACCTTGACGGCGCTCGCGTTTACAACGCAGCAGCGGCGCTTGATATCGATGTCAAAGAGATTGCCAAACACTTTGATTCAATGACCATTTGTCTTTCCAAAGGACTCGCAGCCCCAATTGGTTCACTGTTACTCGGTGATCGTGCTTTCATTGAGAGAGCCAGACGACTGCGCAAAATGGTAGGTGGTGGCATGCGCCAATGCGGTATACTTGCAGCGGCAGGAAAGCTTGCGCTTACAGAACAAGTTGGCCAATTAAAAATTGATCACGCTAACGCAAAAAAATTGGCGAATGAATTGAATGCACTTGATGGTTTTAGTGTCAACGCAGACTTCGTAGAAACGAATATTGTCTTTGCCAAGCTTGATGAGTCGGTTGATATTGATGCCATCGCTCAACAACTAGCAAAAGATGGCATAACCATCACCCCCGGCAACCCTATTCGCTTTGTCACACATAAAGATGTTTCGTCTGAAGACATTGATGTATTTATCCAAGCACTGAAGAAGACGTTGTAACTCACCCAGTAATATTTCGCTTTACGACAAATCTTTTGTTGCGGAGTAACAAAACGGTATCCCTATCAAGGTTACCGTTTTATCACCAACCTAGCGTGCCTTTCTGAATCACTTCGTGTTTATTGATTGAGTCTAACAAACCATCAAAAACCCCTTGATCCTCCCCTAAGGGAAAGGTTTACACTACACGTCTTGTTCATCGTTCTATCGGATACTTATGCTTCGTCTTTTTGCTATTGTTTTTTCGACGTATTTAGTGAGTTTTACTGTCACGGCGAGTGGGTTTGGTGATGCCAATTTAGGTGAGCAAAAATCACCGAGCTGTGTGTTTTGCCATAATCCAAATGGCACGCCGACACAAGCTCACTACCCCAACCTAAATGGGCAAGATCCATTGTATTTATTTAATGCGATGAAGGCGTATAAATTGGGTGAGAGAAGCGGAGCCTTGTCTGACATGATGAAGGTGCAATTACAAAACCTAAACGAAGACGACCTAAGAGATGTGGCCGCCTTCTATGCTACTCGTGCAAACTAGAATAAACGATAACGTACAATTAACGATAAAGTACAGTTAACGATAAAGTACAGTTAACGATAAAGTACAGTTAACGATAAAGTACAGTTAACGATAAAGTATAACTAACGCTTTTTACCGCGATTGGCGTGGATTTTCATTTTCGCCTTCATGCGACGCTTATCTGAAGAGCGGCTGCGCCCTTTGATTGGTTTGTCGCTTTCAATTTCACTCAGTGGCTTTGGTTCAAACCCTGCTAACCATTCTTGTGGTAGGCGAGTATCCAGTAGCCTTTCGATGGCTTCTAGCAAGTATTGCTCATCATGGCTCATCAGTGACACAGCCAAGCTAGGTTTGCCCAGCACGGCCCGTTCGACCAATACGGTGTATATAGTCTTCCGCTTTGTATGGTAAATCAAAGTTAACCACTTGCGCTAACTGTTGAATATCAAGTCCACGCGCTGCGACATCGGTTGCAATAAGCGCTCTCACTTGCCCAGACTTAAAGTCATCTAACGCTTTCTGGCGTGCGCCTTGGCTCTTATCACCATTAATTGACGCCGCTTTAATTCCATCCAATTTTAGCTCTTTTGCTAACGCATCACTACCTTGTTTAGTTTTGGTAAACACCAATACTTGCTGCCAGTTTTTTGAACCAATTAAATACGCTAACAGTTCATGTTTGCGGCTTTTATCTACCGGGTACACCATTTGTGTCACGGTATCAGCGGTCGTATTTTCTGGTGTGACTTGCACTTCAACCGGAGTAGACATGATTCGATGCGCCAACGCTTTGATTCGTTGTTCAAATGTGGCGGAAAACATCAAGGTCTGACGCGCCTTTGGTAAGCGTCTAAGAATGCGATTTAGATCAGGCATAAAACCCATATCAAGCATTCTATCGGCTTCGTCTAGGACCAGGTATTCGCACTCGGCTAACGTGATATTGCGAACATGTTGATGATCAAGCAAACGGCCCGGTGTCGCGACGAGTATATCGGCACCACCTTTTAAGTTCTTTGTTTGCACCCCCATGCTGGTCCCGCCATACGCGACAACAATTTTGATACTCGGTTTCTTGTGCTAATGGGACTAGGTTGTCAAAGACTTGCTGCGCTAGCTCACGAGTTGGTGTCAGAATAAGCGAGCGTATCGCGTTGTGCGCGCATCTTGGCGTCGCGGACTTATCCATTAATTGTTGAATCACTGGGACACCAAATGCTGCCGTTTTTCCGGTTCCGGTTTGCGCCCCCGCTAACACATCTTTACTCGGCTAAAACATGGGGAATGGCTTGTGCTTGAATTGGCGTTGGCGAACGGTATCCTAAGCTGTCTAAGTTATTGTTAATTATTTCACTAAGTGAAAACTGAGCAAAGCTCGACTCTACGGTTTGGGTCGAAGATTGGGTAGTGTCTGACATAAATTCGCCAACAAGAAAAATAAAGGGACGCGAGTGTAACAGAAAGTCTATCAGAACCCTACTTAGCATCACTCTTGTCTTGATAGTTTTTCATGCTGACTTTAATTCTGAAAGCTCGTTGTGAAGACTAGTTGTGAAGTCGTTTTGTCTTCGATATTCTTATTATCAAAAGGACACGGTGGTTATTTCTCACTAAATCGTATTGTTCTATTGTGATTCGTTAGTGTTAAACCGCCATGGCACATAAAAAACATCATTAGGAAAGCTCATGTCTACCGTTAATACACGTTGTCCTTCTTGTAAGGGCGTTAACCGCATCCCCTCAGAACGTATTGTCGAATCCCCTAACTGTGGCCGATGCAAAAGTCCACTGCTCGATGGCGCCCCAATTGAAGGAACAGCCGATAATTTCGATACCCTGCTCAACAGCAACCAGCCGATCATTGTTGACTTCTGGGCCCCATGGTGTAACCCGTGTGTTGGATTCGCTCCGGTGTTTGAACAAACCGCGTCGGAACACAGCGGCAATGTCAGATTCGTTAAAATAGATACAGAAGCGCAACAGCAACTCGCTGCTCGCTATCAAATTCGCAGCATTCCAACCATCATGGTCTTTAAGAATGGTCAAAAAGTAGAGCAGTTAAGCGGCGCATTACCTAAGTCCCAGTTTGATCAGTGGCTGAAGCAATTTATTTAGTATCACACCCTATTGCCATCGATATTACGTTAAGCATTATTGATGACTCTTTTTCTAAAATCCGTGGGCGAACACCCCACATGTTTAGAGAAACGATGGGTAAAATTAAAGGGGTCCTTATACCCTAACCGCTCCGCAATCATGCCAATGGTCCAGTCATTATTGCGGAGCAAGTCGCACGCTTTGTCCATCCTTAAATTAATCAACCGACTTCTCGGCGACACTCCATAGAGTTGTTTGCAGATTCGTCCCAGCTGCACTTCACTCAAGAATGTACGCTCTGCCATCGCTTGTACAGTCCACGGTAAATGCAGTTGGCTTTCAATTAAGTTAAATAATGCTTGTACACGAACGGTTGAATCTGAAGTCTGCGTTTCAAAACCCGTGATCAAACGACATACTTCACTAACCAAGAGTTTACGATAACTCGCACGGTGACCAATGTCGTGGTAAAGCAATGTCATTAGCGCCCACATACGCTCACAATCGTGAAACGGCAGTACTTTTTGCCCCAAATTCGCTACAGGTAGCCAACGTTCCGTCTCTTTAGGCAAAAACCAAATCATACGCCAATGCTTGTATTGTGGATTAAGTTCAAAACGATACGGCTGATGTGCAGGTAACACGACAATAGAGTATGGCTCGATGCCTTCTACCGATGTTTGTGTCGTTAATACACCGCCACCCTCGATGGTAAACAGTAACGTATGCACATCGACTCCCCGACGTTCGACATGGTAGCCGTCAACTAGATTCGCCATGCCAGCCATAAAAATATCTTCCGACTTAAACTCGGGAATATCACTTTCTGACAAAAAACGTTCTTCACACTCGTTCGATAAATAAACTTCATCTTCCCAAGTTGATTTGACGCAAAATTGCTCAATGATTGATTTGCACAGGTTTTGTTTATTTTTGAACATGGCGATACTCGATTGTTTTCCTTATATTACACACAAAATTCTCGATGCTAATCACACTGTTTAAGGAGCAGCTATGACCACTCGCACTCACTCTATGTCATCTAAGAATGCTACTCAAAACCAAATGCTTGCCACTGTCGTGAAGCTTGGTTTTCCTGTGGCTATTCAAAGCGCACTGGTTGCGATTTTAGCAATGGCTGACGTGCTAATGGTCAGCGATTTTGGTCATGAAGCGACAGCTGCCGTTGGCATTGCCTCTAAATGGCACTTCGTTGCAATTATGATTATGGCTGGAATGGCCTCTGCGAACGGTGTCCTTGTTGCTCAATATTGGGGACGTAACGACAAACGCTCTGCAAAGACAATAACACAGCTTTCCATGATTGTGGGTGCCAAACTTCTCATCCCTGTCACGCTGGTGATTACCGTCTTTTCAAGCTTTATTATGATGCTGCAAACCAGCGATACGGCAGTGATTGAATTAGGTTCGACCTACTTATGGTATGCCTTTCCGGTATTAATCCTTACTCACGTGGTGATTGTTGCCGAATCTGCCATGCGCTCATCTGGTGACGCTGTCACGCCTTTAATGCTTGGTGGCGTGACGATTATCGTCAACATTGCTTTGAATTTCTGGCTTATTAAAGGCGGATTTGGTGTGCCTGCTATGGGTGTCGCTGGCGCAGCACTCGCGACGTCAATTTCGCGCTTATTACAAGTGGCATTAATCTGGGGTTGCCTTCACTATCGCCAACATTGGTTACTACAGGTGAAACAACTCGACTCCCATACTCGTTTATGGGCGTCGTATAAGAAACTGGCGGTTCCGACAACAATTAATGCCGTGCTATGGGCAATGGGCACACTCATGTATCAAGTCATTTTTGGTCATATGGGTACGACTGAACTTGCCGTCTTTAGTATGATTGGGCCGTTCGAATCCCTTTGCTATTCACTGTTTTTTGGTATTTCTGTGGCTTGCTCAATTTTGCTTGGCCAATCTTTAGGCAGAGACGAGTTTGAACATGCGTTTAGTATGTCAAAATTCTTCATTAAAGCCGTGTTTGTTTTCGGCATTGTGGTGGGAGGCTTATTACTGACTAGCCGGGATACTATTCTAGGATGGTTAAACCTGACAGATGAAGCACTCTATCCGCTCGCTTCCCCTGTAATGGTAATCATGTGCTGCGCAATCTGGCTACGTATGCTTAATTTGATCATCATTAATGGCATCTTAAGAGCTGAGCGGAGATAACAAGTTCTGCTTACGTATGGATTTTATCTCTATGTGGACGGTAGGATTGCCGCTCACTGCCATTGGCGCCTTTATCTTTGGCTTTGAGTTTCCAGTCGTTTATGCGTGTATGCTTATGGAGGAAGTGGTGAAGTTAGGTTTATGCTTCCATCGCTACCTTAAGCGCCACTGGATGAACAACCTAACGCTGGCAGCGGCATAAACGCGCCCATTAATTGCCATAACAATTACTATCTTCATAGAATAAAGTGCTTTAAGACTAACAAAAAAATACCCGCTTAAACGAGCGGGTATTTTTATTCACCAATGACAGCCCATTTATATGACCAATCTACTCTGGTGAGTCACTTGCTTGTTGCATTAAAAACGACGGCGACGGCTCAATGGTATTGATTAGGCTTTCCACTTGTAAAATGGCCTCAATCGCCGTGCTGTTTTTACGATAACTGACAAATAGAGGGCGCGACCATGCTTCCGAATCCGACACAACATACAACTGTTCAGACTCGATAAATGGCTCTACTAGCATTAACGGCAAATAAGCACAGCCACCTTTCTCTAAGATAAAATCCAATGCAATGCGTCCAGTCGAAGTCCTTAAATAAGGTGCTGGAATGTTAGGATGGCGCTCTGCGTGCTCAAAACTAAATTGCGTTCCCCAGTCCACATAGACGTACTTATCATTAAACACTTCCTCTAGAAGATGAGGCTGTGTTGAAACCAGCACTAAGGGCAGTTCCGCAATCTGATGACTCTTAAATTCTTCAAGTTTAAAAGGGTCAAACGAGAACGCTAGATCTAAGGTTCGCTCTAACAGCTTGCGATTTAATTGCTCTCGCCCCAACGACTCAGCAACAAAGCCATAGCCACTTAATGAATCCGTCACGACACTCAAACAATTTTGTAGATAGGCATCCCATATGTTGGGTGTGCCACCAATCGTCAACTGAAGCGCTTTATTACTCTCTAACGACAAGTCAAATGTCGCTTGTTTTAGGGTCGACACCATAATTTCAGCATACCCTACTAAACGCTCTCCGGCGGAGGTCAGTTGGATGTTATTTCTATGCCGCGTAAACAAGCGCGTATCAAAATGCTCTTCTAATTGCTTGATCCTAGCACTCACCGCGGCTTGGGTAATATACAAGTTCTCAGACGCGCGTCCAAAGTGCTTTTCCTTTGCGACTTCAAGGAAAGTTTGAAATACTTTTACATCCATAACCCACTCTCAAACAGTGTCTAACTCACTGAGCTTCTTTAATAATTCGTCCATCATTCTACCGATTAACGCCCACCAAATCATAAATAGTTTTTATGATTTCGACAAAAACAATTCACTTCCTTTCTTATCGGTTTCGCTCTATTTTCAGCGTTGAAATAACACCGAATTTGTTGCTACTCAACCTTTAGGTTCAACAACAGATCCGATTAACCACATTGCTATACACTCTATTTTTCATTGAGAACGCTATGACTGATACTCAATTTCGCCACGGTAAAAAACGTTTTTATGATGCCGCCAAATTCCCTCGTGGGTTTGCTAAGTCCGGTGATTTTACGCTTCTAGAAGAAGACATCTTGGTAACTTTTGGTGAAACCATGTTAGCGCTAGAGCTAGGTGCCATTTCGCCTGAAAACGTTGATGAAAAGCACTTCCTAAAAGTCATCGATAATCCAAGTAAAGCTAAAAGTAAACTTGAGCACACTTGGCTTAAGTATGTAAGACTCGCTCGTGGTCGAAAAGCGTTCCATACACTCAATAGTAAATCAAAATATCGTGAAGCATCAAAAGATTACGACTACGATATGGAAAGCGATAACGAATTAGAGCCAGCTTAACGCGTTTCATCCCCTTCCTCCTAGTCAAAGTAGAGCGTTTAAATGCTCTACTTTTTTTATGTCGCGTGTTTTATTACCGACGATGGCAACATGTTTTATGCCTCTATATTTCTATACTTCTATGGCGCTCAATTACGAAAAAACCGCCTACTGGCGGTCTTGATGCTCCCCTTTTAGCATAGTTCAACATACAAATAGTTAAGCATACTAAAAGGGGAAAGAAGCGAGGACATTACGGTTTCAAGCTAAAAACCAACAACGTATACGTCAACGCAGAAAACGTTAGTCAATCAAAAACGCTTTGCCTGGATCGACATACACTTTGTCTATCATCGCTTCACGCCCTAACAACATCATATAAGACATATCTTGACGATTGGTTAACGTCACCTCAATCGGCCACTCTCTATCGCCCAAGCGAAATAGGGTTTGAATAACGCAACGCTGCTCTGTGTCACCATTAGACGACTTAATGCGTCGTGAGTCGATAACCAAAGATTCGCAATGTACAATTTGCTCTAGATGATAAATATCTGGGTGCAAATCATACTGTACATACAAACGCCCCTCACGTTTAACACGAGTGAGGTTATCAACGTGCAGAGACGACGTTTTAGCGCCAGTATCTATGCGAACTTCTAGATCAGTGATCCCAAACTCAGGAAGACTACACAGCTCTAAGTTACCAATGATCATTCTATCGTTATATGTGTTTGGCATAATTTAAATGCTCGGTTCTACAGGAACAATCGAATCTTGCATGATTTCGATGTGTTCAAATACCTCTTCAGCGCAATCTCCAAAATACGCGATGTGATACATAGCTTCACCTTCTTGCACAAGCGGAATGTTTTGCTTGCCAATAATGATGCCTGCTCTGTTTGACGTAACTTGGCTGATATTGTTACCTAGTGGTCCATTAATATCAGCAAGTATGTCGCCTTTCTCTACCTTAGAGCCTAAGGCCACATACTCTTTAACAAACCCACTCGCATCAGCACGAGTCCAATCACTTCGGTTTGCAATAAACGGTTCAGTATTCGCCGCTTTAATACGTTTGCGGATCATACCCAACGCTTTAAGGACGCGAATTACGCCTTTCACGCCAGTTTGAATCGACAGTTCATCAAAGCGCAATGCTTCCCCTGCTTCATAAAGCAGTACACGAGCGCCATTATTTACTGCAGCTTCTCGTAGTGAACCATCGCGTATGTTTGCATTCAATAAAACAGGTACTGCGAATGCTTCCGCAAGTAGTTTTGTTTCTGGGTCGTCTAAGTTAGCTCGGATCTGCGGTAAATTAGAGCGATGAATCGCCCCTGTATGCAGATCAATACCGTAGTCACAGTGAGCAACGATACTATTTAGAAACGTATACGCTAATCTTCCTGCCAGCGATCCTTTTTTTGATCCCGGGAAGCAACGATTGAGATCGCGTCTATCCGGCATATAACGACTTTGGTTAAGTACACCATAAACGTTCACCATTGGAACGAAAATAAGCGTACCGTTTTGTAATTTCAAATTTTCGGCAATGAGTCGGCTAATAATTTCAATGCCATTTAATTCATCACCATGTACAGCCGCACTGACAAAAACTGTCGGCCCTTCCTTCTTAGAGCGTATAACCTGAACGGGTATAGAAACCTCAGCATCGGTATACAGTTTTGCTACGGGAATATTGATTTCTTTTCTTTCACCAGGGCGTATTTCTACGCCCGCAATAACAAGCTCTCTTGCCATTTAGCCACGTCCTATGGTTTTATTTTTGTTTGGCTTTGCGTTTTTTTCAATGAAATCGAAGATCAAGTCACCCACATCTTTGCCTGTCGCTTTTTCAATGCCTTCTAATCCTGGAGAAGAATTCACTTCCATCACTACTAGGTCCATTTTTAGACTGAAGAATATCAACACCACAAAGGTTAAGACCCATCGCTTTAGCTGCATTTACTGCTGTCGCACGCTCTTCTTTTGAAAGTTTAACAAGTTGAGCACTGCCACCACGGTGAAGGTTTGAGCGGAACTCACCTTCTGCGGCTTGGCGTTTCATTGCAGCAATAACTTTACCACCCACAACAAAACAACGAATATCTGCACCATTCGCTTCTTCAATAAACTCTTGGACCAATATGTTGGCTTTCAGACCCATAAATGCCTCAATGACACTTTCTGCAGCCTTGGTTGTTTCCGCCAATACCACACCAATACCTTGAGTACCTTCCAAAAGCTTGATCACTAGCGGCGCGCCGCCAACATTCTTAATAAGATCTTGAATGTTGTCTGGCTTGCTAGCAAACCCAGTTCTTGGTAAGCCAATGCCTTTACGAGAAAGCAACTGAAGCGAGCGTAACTTATCGCGTGAACGACTAATTGCTACCGATTCATTAACACAAAATGTTCCCATCATTTCGAATTGACGAACCACTGCTGTTCCGTAAAAAGTAATGGAAGACCCAATACGCGGGATAACAGCGTCGTACTGTGGCAATTCCTCACCCATATAACGAACTTTCGAGCTACTACTCGTAATATCCATATAGCAATGCAGGGTATCAATGATATCCACTTGATGTCCCCTCGCTTCACCTGCTTCTTTAAGGCGACGAGTTGAGTACAAGTTTTCGTTGCGAGATAGAATCGCAATGCGCATGGCAGTATCCTCTTAGATATAGTTTGTTGTTTGGATTGTGAAACACTAGGTATACGAATGACCGGAAAGAGCGTGCACCTTAAGAGTTTAGTCGAAAAAAATAAAACGATAATTTTTATCCTTAACGACAAATATTTTTTGTTGGAAAAGTGAAATTTTAGGCACAAAAAAACTAAGCCTAAAGTACGGTTTTTAGTTTAATAATTCATTCACTTAAAAAGTATGTAACAAAAAGGTGTGAATGATGTTATTTTTTAGCCATTTCTTTTTTAACCATTACCGCTGAGGTAACGACAAAAGCAATGATGAGCGCTAACTCCATGGAGTTCCCCTACAATTCAAAAGAAATTTCGCACTTATTATTAAGTTGCAAACCTATCTTACCAAAAAAATAACAATGTGACACTTTTTAATCACTAAACAACACGATATGGATCAAAAAAAGGCGCATAACACGCCTTTCCAAATCACATTTCAACAAATTGTTATTCAGCCGTTCTACTCATTAGGGTAACCATTTGGGTTCATTGATTGCCACTTCCAACCATCAGCAGACATATCTTTTAATGTGCGAACCGCTTTCCAACCAAGGTCACGATTGGCTTTACTTGGATCAGCCCAGCATTCAGCGATATCTCCAGGACGGCGATCGACCACCTTATACGGTACCTTTTTACCTGAAGCTTGGCTAAAGGCCTCAACCATATCAAGGACACTGTAGCCGTTTCCAGTTCCTAAATTGTAGATATGTAGCCCTTCATTTTGCTTTAACGTCTGCAGGGCTGCGATATGCCCATCCGCTAAGTCCATTACATGGATGTAATCGCGGACGCCCGTACCATCCTTGGTTGGATAATCGTTACCGAATACCGATAGGAATTCACGGCGTCCCACAGCAACTTGCGACACAAATGGCATTAAATTATTAGGAATACCCTGGGGATCTTCCCCCATTTCGCCACTTGGATGCGAACCAACTGGATTAAAATAGCGCAGTAACGTAATGGTCCAATCTGGATTGGCCTTTTGGAAGTCAGTTAAACACTCTTCCACCATTAATTTACTTCGCCCATAAGGATTGGTCGCACTTAAAGGAAACGTTTCTGTGATTGGCACAGATGCCGGATCACCGTATACCGTAGCTGAAGAGCTAAAGACAATATGCTTAACACCAGCGTCTCGCATCGCATCAACCAAAACCAAAGTACCATTCACGTTGTTGTCATAATACTCTAAAGGTTTATCTACCGACTCACCCACTGCTTTTAAACCTGCAAAATGAATCACGGCATCAATATTATATTGCTTGAGCGCACTGACTAACGCAGCCTTGTCTCTCACATCCGCTTCAACAAATGTTGGACGTTTACCAGAAACGTTTTCTATGCGATCAAGAACCGCCAATTTACTGTTATATAAGTTATCAAAAATGACAGGTGTCATACCTGCATTGATAAGTTGAACACACGTATGACTGCCAATGTAGCCTGCTCCGCCTGTTACTAGAATATTCATTAGCCAACTCCTTGTTTTTTATGCCGGAAAGTATAGCGCACCCTAGCCATGCATCGCAATTTATACGTATTTACAAAACCATTGAATCGAGCCGCCGCATACGTAGAGACAAACACATCGTGTTATCGCCCCTAACCGATACACTAAAATAGTAAACAGCTAGGCATTGCCTAATACACATAATTTCTTAATGCACCTTCCTAGCTCAGCGGGCTCTAATAGGCTTTCGCTAACGATTCCGGGTATCCCCGTGACTTAGCTAAAGCCTTTCCTCTTTCCTCAACCAAACCTAAGGAAAAATCGTTACTTAAAGAAGAAGACTCATAGCTTTTGACATCAAACCACTTTTCACTGATCTTTTTCGCCGCTTCCAGCGCGGATGACGCTTTCACTATTTCTAGTCTAGCGTAATTTTCCCCTTCAAAGCTTACATCAGCGGTTCTCAAACTTGGGTTCGTACCTGGAATTTGCTGAGCACCATAAAGCGGTTTTCCCGCAGGAAGTGCGGTTGCAAAACTGGGGACGTATTGGCTTAGGTGGGCTATAGCACTAAGTGAACGCTGGTTTTGAACTTCAAATGACCAGCCTTTCTCTACTTTACTAATAAGATAGTGAGGTAAGCATGGCTGCGCACTGGTTGGGCTCGAGTGCGCCAGACCATCTTTAAACAATGTGATATCCCCAGTCATACCGTGAAGTTGAAAATAGCCATCTGGATAAGGCGTCAGTTGAGCCATGCCTCGGGGCGTACCACGCTCGCCATGAAAAATTACCTCTGGCCACTTTTCATTGTTTGGTGTTTTCCAATGGGTGACATAAGCGGCTTTAAATTCGACCATACGTTGACGGTGATAGTGCATTTGGTCATCAATAATGCCAGTACGAAAACCACAAGCATTGACAACGTGAGCATAATGTTCAGATAAATCACCTTCACTGGTTATCGTCATTCCAGTTTCGCACGGTGCAACATGATCAACCTTAACACCAGTACGTATCGTTAAGTTAGGAAGCCGCTCAGCCCCTAATTCAATTGTAGCAGCGACTCTGAATAGACTAAGACCATACTCTTGTACTACGTAAATAGGGTATTTTAGGCTATCAAGATCGGTATGATTGGCAAATGGCGTCAACCAATCATCAAGGGTCTTTGGTGAAGACACCCCTCGTTTGCCGATTAGCGCTGCCAATTCTGCTCGTTCAATGCGCTGGAAGTACTGATCTGGATGGCCGAGTACCTGGTTATATGGATCCACTGCCACTAACTGTCGGTAAGTATTTCTCAGTAGCTCTAGTCTTGGAAGTAAAGCATCAGGCTCGCCCTTATCATTCTTGGGTATGGCGATCACAGTCGGTCGACGATTGACAGTATGAGGAAAAAAGCGCACAAACGCGATAGATTGCTTAAGTAAGTCGATGCAATCTTGGTGAGAAAGCTCTCGATAAAGGTTGCCCCCAGCATGAAGGTGACAGATCGGCGGCCCACTCACTAAACCAACATTTTTCTCAAATAATGTTACCTCAATACCTTGTTTTGCTAAAAAGAGCGCGACAGTGGCTCCAGCCACTCCGCCTCCTATAATGGCAACACTTTTACCGCTGGTTACCTGAGCATTAACTGAGTTCATTGATTCGTTTTTATCGTAAATTCGTTTAGTTTTTATCGTTATATAGAAGCACTATTTTATCGTGATAGGCTATTAAAAAAATCACATTTTTCATAATGTTTTTCTTGACATAATTTCACTGAATAACTGTTGAAAACACATTCCTCTTTCAAAATTTCGCGTCATCACCGACACATCAATGGTTATGCTTTTATGACACAATTTTTACTTTTGAGTTATCCCAAATGTTATCCACCGTTTTTGTGGATAACTCAAAAAGATTGCCATTAAACCCTATGATATTCCATTATTATTGGTACTAAGCATCTGTCGAATCAAAGAAAACAACACCGCTGCTAGTGTGACAAACGCAAGAACTGGAACAACAACCCAAGTGGACAAGTGCCAACTCCATGGCAATTCAAAGCCCAGCTTCATTATTAAGCCAACAACAATTTCAGCGCCTAATGTCGCCACAAGTCCAGCGATTAGTGCCATGATCCCATACTCTGACCAAATGGTTCGAATAATACGCTGACGACTCGCTCCTAGTGTTCGATATAAACGTAACTCATCTTGACGCTGCGCCAAACTTAAGCGAAGCAGAGTAAAGATAAGTAACACCCCAGCGAGCACACCGAGGGCGGCAAGCACCGTAATTGACCATACGATTTGTGACAATAATGACTGTATCTTTTCACCCATGATACGAATATCCATAAGGCTAACCGTCGAATACTGTCTAGACAGTGATGAGATCAATGCATTGTCTTTAGGCTCAATCCTAAAGCTAACCAGCCAAGCGCTCGGTATTGCTTCCATGACGTCGGGAGTGAAAATAAAATAGAAGTTAGGCTTCATGTCTCGCCATTCAACAAAGCGAATTGAATTCACTTTGGCTGATACTTTCTGACCGTTTATTGTAAACCCAAGTTCATCACCAATTTTAATATTGAGACTTTCAGCAACTTGTTGTTCCACCGAAACGCCATTTGTCGTCGTCCAAGCCCCCTCAATGACCTCGTTATAGTTTGGAATAGCCGTTGCATAAGTGAAGTTTAACTCTCGACTAAGCGCGTCAGTGTTTTCCTCCCCTTGAGTTTGAGCTTGTTGCGCATCCTCACCATTAATTAGAGCCAAGCGACCACGTGAAATTGGAAACGCCTGAGAGCGCTGAACTGAATTTTCATCAAGAATCTGCAGATAAGACTCTATTTCATGTTCAGCAATATTAAGTGCAAACGCATTAGGCGCATCGGCGGGTAATGTCCGTTGCCAATCGCTCAACAAATCGGTACGAACCAACCAGATGGTAGTAAGTAACATTAATGACAGACCCAATGCGCCATACTGAAGCGCGGTGTGTCGTTTACTGCGATTAATTCGGCTAATTGCTAATTTTAGGGAAACGGGGAGCGAAACTCGGCCCAGTAACCAAGTACACAAAACGCTTACCGCCCCCAGCACGCCAAATAGGCCCGCTATCCCAGCCAGTAAAATCCATATGAGTGTGTTATTTTGATAAACAATCACCAAAGGAATTACAGGCACCACAAGTAATAGATAGATCCATCCGAAGCGTTTTTCATCGGCACTTTGCAGTACTTCAACAGAAGAAACGGATACCAGTTTATATAAAGGAATACCCAACGCTGGAATACCAATCAGCAAGCTTGACGCAACCGCAATCACAGCTAAGCAGTACGCCGTAGCTTGGTAAAGGGCTCGGCAATAATTCTGTCAAGGGAATCCGCAGCAAGTACTCTAAAGCAACCCCAAGTAACAAGCCGACTACAATCGCCATGGTCACCAATAACCCTGCCTGTATTGCCAGCCAACGCACTACCCAGCGCTTGCTCGCCCCAAGGCTTTTCAACATTGCAACCGTTTTTCTACGGCTTTGGACATAGTTCTGACAGGTAAGCACCAGCGTTGTCGCCGCCATAATTATGATAATGGCAACGGTTAGGGACAAATATTGTGTGGTTCTCTCAAAAATATCATTACTGCGACTTGCTGAGTCTTTGTCACGCCAGCGGTCACTCGGAGACAGCGTGATATTTTCTTTCAAATTGGCAAGAACGTCGTCGCTCCCAGTTAAGTATGCTCTAAACTGCACACGGCTCCCGAGCTGAATCGCACCTGTTTCTTCGACAGAATGTTGATGAATATAAGCGGTAGGCATTTGTTGAAACGGATTAAAGCTAATACCCGGCTCTTCAACGATCAAACCACTCACGGTTAGCTCTGCGTCTCCAACGGCGACTATATCGCCCTGCTTGACAGCAAGTTGGTCGGCAATTCTTTCATCTAACCACAATTCATCTGGACCAACATGATGCTGTTTGTGCTCATTAGATGCCAAAGTAAGCGTACCGCGTAATGGAAATGCGTCATCAACAGCCTTCACCGTGATCAGCTGCATGCCAGAGTCACTAAAAGACATCGTGGCAAAACGAGTATAGAAAGACGCCTGCAGATTGCTGCTAGTTAATAGCTCGAGGTTATCTTCTGTTATTGGGTTGTCAGAAATATATATGGTGTCCGCAGACAAGGCGTCTTTTCCCTGCTTGACGATCACCTGCTCCATACGTTCCGCTAGCGCAGCCAAACCAAAAATGCAGGCAATAATCATGGTCAATGACAGTGCGATTGGCCAAAGTTGACCTTGCTTGATCTCATCAACGCTCCACAGAAGTAAACGTTTATTCACAGAGGAAGACATATTAATGATCCTCAGTTAGTTGACCTGCGTTCATCAGGAACACTCGGTCACATCGTTTGGCTAGAGACAGATCATGTGTGACCAAAACAAGAGTCGTACCGTGTTCTTGGTTCAAGTTAAACAATAGTTCCACTATTTTATGCGCTGTATTTTGATCAAGATTACAGGTGGGTTCATCGGCAAAGAGTATTTTGGGGTTGGTCATAAATGCCCGAGCAATGGCGACGCGTTGCTGCTCACCACCTGATAATTGAGAAGGAAGGTGGCCTAATCGGTGGCCAAGGCCAACCGACTCCAACAAACGCGTTGCTTTTTCAACGTCTTCATTTTCCCCTCTCAATAGACAGGGCAACGTCACATTCCCCAGAGCCGTTAAACTTGGGATCAACAAAAAACTTTGGAAGACAAACCCCAAGTGTTGGCTTCTCAGCGCCGCGCGCGCTTCATCATCGAGTATTGATATTTTTTCGCCCAATAACTCAATCTCGCCAATACTTGGTACATCTAGACCCGCAAGTAATGTCATTAAGGTTGACTTGCCCGCCCCTGATGTACCCACAATAGCAATGGACTCACCTTGCTCTATCGAAAGATTTACGTTTTCTAGGATTGTTAATTGCTCGGTTTTCGTAGACACTACTTTTGATACCGATTCGGCTTTTATGATGGAAGAACTCATGATTTGGCAACGTTCCTTTATAGTTTTATTTATTTTATCCCTAGCATCATTCCATGCTAAAGCCGCCTCTTTACTCATTCTCGGCGACAGCCTCAGTGCAGGCTACAATATGAAAGCCGAAGAGAGTTGGCCAACCTTACTACCAAGCCTACTATCAACGGTTGATCGCCCCATTACAGTAGTAAATGGCAGCGTGTCTGGCGACACCACTCGGTAATGGCTTGGCCAAATTACCTTCACTGCTCGACAGCCATAATCCTGATTATGTTCTTATTGAGCTTGGTGCTAATGATGGGCTACGGGGTTCCAGCCCAACATCGTAAAAAATAACCTGCTGCAACTCATACGTATGAGCGAAGATTCAGGTGCAAAGGTTATGCTAATGCAGATTCGCATTCCACCTAATTATGGCAAAAGGTATGCAAAAATGTTTGAAGCTATCTACCCTGAAATTGCGGAAGAAACTGCCACGCCTTTGATTCCCTTCTTCCTAGAAGACGTCATCACCAAATCAGAATGGATGATGGACGATGGTTTACACCCGAAAGCTGAAGCGCAACCATTCATAGCAGAGAGCGTTGCAAACGCACTACGCCCCTATTTATAACGGAATGCGTATTACAAGTTAATACGTTACCACACTCACTGGCTCACCTATAAAGGGCTATTTACTAACATTAGCCCTTCAAAAACACCGTTTTTTAATGGTCTAGCTCAATGTAGATTAAACATTATTACGTTACCCTAATTCTTTATCATCGTCTTAGATAGGTTGTAATTAATGATAATTGAACCAGTTATTCGCGGTGTTATTGCTCGCTCATCTCATCCAGAAGGATGCAAAAAGGCGGTCGATAATCAAATTGAATACGTGAAATCCGCCACTCCAATCAAAGATGGTCCGAAACGTGTGCTTATTTTGGGTGCCTCGTCCGGATTTGGCTTAGCGGCACGCATCGCATTGACATTTGGTGGCGCAGAAGCGGACACCATTGGTGTGTCGTTTGAACACGGTCCTTCCGAAAAGGGCGTTGGTTCTGCAGGTTGGTACAACAACATCCATTTCAAACATCGTGCCCAGCAAGCTGGTCGCCAAGCGATTAACATTATTGGTGACGCATACTCATCGGAAACCCGTGAACAAGTCATTGAAGCCATAGAGACCTATTTTGAAGGTGAAGTGGACCTCATTATCTATAGCTTAGCGTCTGGTCGCCGCACCAAAGAAGACGGTAACTATTGGCACTCAGCCATTAAACCAATTGGTGAAAGTGTTTCTGGCGCCATTATTAATCTCGAAACACAGAAGTGGGAAAATACCACCCTTGCCCCTGCAACCGATGACGAGATTGAGGGTACCCTTAAAGTCATGGGTGGACAGGACTGGGAGAACTGGATTGACACCCTCATCAATACTGATTCCATTGCCAATGGCTGTAAAACCATTGCCTTTTCGTATATCGGTCCAGAAGTCACCCACCCTATCTATCTTGATGGTACCTTAGGCAGAGCCAAGGTTGATTTGCATCAAACCAGCCATGCACTCAATCTCGAACTTGCGCATTTCAATGGTAACGCCTATGCCGCCGTTTGTAAGGCACTTGTCACTAAAGCGAGTGTTTTCATCCCAGGTTTAACGCCTTACTTATTGGCACTATACAAAACCATGAAAGAACAAGGCACTCATGAAGGCTGTATTGAACAAATGCAGCGGCTATTTAGCACTAAACTTTATGGTCAAGACAAGGTACCCGTTGATGGCGAAAGGTTACTAAGGGTCGACGACTTAGAATTGGATCCAGAAATCCAAAGACAAGTTGCGGAACGTTTAAGTCAAATGGACGAGAGTAACTTTAAAGAAATTGGGGATTTTGATGGCTTCCAGCAAGAATTCTTAAACCTTAATGGTTTTGGCTTAGAAGGTGTGGACTACGCTAAAAGAACTGACGTAGATAAACTTAAGACTCTTACACCTTAGTTTAGCCATACTGCGTAACACCATCTCACATTTGAGACACATCGTTGATTTATTAGGCTTTCCCTCTCGTGACGGAAAGCCTTTTTTCTGCCTTCCAATTCAGCACGTATACTTAAACCGTTCAGAACAACATAAATCGCCGGATTGACGTTGATAATTACCCACAGGACGTGGTAACCCAAAATGGAACGAACAGAAAGCACTATCGAAATCAAATCCCTAACACCGTCTGACTGTAACAAGGTTTCAGACATAATCCGCAACCATCTGGTGGTGCACTCAGTGAGGTGCTTTGGGTGGTGTATTGTTGAAAATAAGCAGCTTTCAATCCAATGGATTGACTACTCGAACAACACTCAACCGCAAACCACATTGCCGCCTGTCACTTTCATTAAGTCAAAGCCAAAAACCACGGAAATACAGCAAGCTCTACGAACAATATTAGTGCGTCTTGGCTACCTTACTACCGATACACATATACATTACCAATATTTACCAGCTTCACATCATGGTTATCAACTCGGAATATTTGCAGCTTGCCCACCAGCAGAAAATACAAGCCAACTTATCAGACTATCTCTCACTCAAATTGATACGTACTTAACACAGCGCCGTTTATCTACAGAACTTTTTAAGGCAAAAAAAGAGTTTCAACAGCAACTGCAAAGTAAAGATAAAAAAATTGCCCAGCTAGATGCGATGGTCGAGGCATTAAAGAGTCAGCACAGCGAACTCGGCACACAAATGCAGTTTCAAGTCACCCATGACCCCTCGACAAAAATGCTAAATAGGGCTGGCTTCGAATTAGCTCTTCAGCGTATCTTACGCAGTACCACGGTAAAATCTGGCAAAGTTTACCTATCGGTCATTTTTCTTCATTTCACTAACGGTGAGCGTGTACAAGCGCGCATTGGCTATCAATCCTTTGATCTGTTATTGAGCGAATTTGAAAATATGATCCACTTAAACACGCCCCATGTTAGCCATATTGCCCGTATTTCCACTACAGAAATCGCCCTTGCCGCTATTGTTCCCTCGTTAGATGATATGTTTTTACCCAACTTATGCCAAAGTCTCTCCAGCGTCGCTCGTGAAGGCTTCAACATTGATCAACAAGAAATTCATCTACACACGTATATGGGCGTAGCCAACTCTTACCATACAAGTAACGCCACTGACCTTATAAATAATGCCTATCAAGCGTCCGTCGCATGTAAGGAGTCAGGTAATCTTGTCAACGTCTTTTCTTATGCTGACCAAGTTGAACAAAAAGAGTTCAACCAGCTCGAGAACTACCTATTGCAAGCGGTTCGAAATGACGACCTTATTTTGCACTTCCAACCAAAAGTAAGCCTCGACACGGGACAGTGGACTGGCGCTGAAGTCTTACTGCGATGGCGGCACCCTGTTTTGGGTGATGTATCAAATGAAGCATTGATTCACATGGCGGAAAAAAATGGTCTCATTATCGAGGTCGGTTATTTCGTGTTACGGAGCGCCATAGATCGGGCCTCGGAATGGATTCAAATTGCCCCTGAATTTCATTTATCTGTCAACGTGTCAGCCAAACAGATTTGCGCTTTACACTTTGCAGACAAAGTCACCGATCTGCTCACTCAGCATGAACTCCCTCCAGGTAATCTAGAATTAGAATTAACGGAGAGTTGTCTTGTCGATAACTTCGAGGTAGCAAGAAGCAATATTGAAAAGCTCAAAGCACAAGGTGTCATGTTTGCACTTGATGACTTTGGCACGGGCTATGCCTCCTTTAATTACCTAAAACAATTGCCCTTTGATGCACTTAAGATCGACAAAGAATTTCTTAGTAATGTTTTGTATAGCAAGCAGGATAAAGCCATTTTACGTTCAATTATTACCATTGCTAAAAAACTGAACAAGCAAGTCGTGGTTGAAGGCGTTGAAAGTGAAGCACAACACGAGTTTATTCGACTAGAGCGCTGCGATATTGGCCAAGGATATTTCTACGCTAAACCTATGCCTCGTGACGTGTTTGAACGACAGCTCATTAAACAATACCCAGTCCCGCGTAATTTCATCATCCGTTAGACTATGCGTAATAGCATGCTTTGAAGACATCGAATATGCGTAAAAACAAGGAATAACGTACTCTTCGTCGGTAGAATGACGTTTATGTCTTTACCATCACTAGCGCGGCTCCTATAATCGCGCCCCAAACTCTAGAAATGCGGAATTTGCGTCATGGATCAATTGATAGCCAAACTAAAGAAAATTGAAAAACAGAACTACCGAGCCTACCAACAAATTAAAGGCCAATACGACTTTACTGATTTCGATTTTTATATTGATCACGTCCAATCCGACCCGTACGCCACCGCATCTCGAGTTCGCGCCTTTAGAAAATGGTCGTTAATAGGTTTGGAATGGCTTAAAGCCTGTTCACCAAGCTATCAGATTGCGGCGCGTGACTTTATTGCACGTACCTTTGCCGACTTTGCCAAGCAAGAAAACAGTGTCTCTGTCACATTAACGGGCCAAACCGTTATGGATTCCACCTCGGTGGTTTTTAGTGATGAAGGTATTGAGTTACGTTTTCGAGTTAACCTACCAGCAGAAGGTCGAAATATCTTAGGCAAGAAAGCCTCGAACATCCTGACATTCCACCTCCCAAAGTATATTCGTAAATGTACGCTAGAACGTGAAATCGATGTCGAAGCGCTTAAGCGCCACTGTGAAGTGATCGAAGACCAAGACGCACTGCGTCGTCAGCTAGACGAACACAATCTCATTGCTTTTGTTGCCAATGGCAGTGTGCTACCACGTATTGCTAGGTAACTGTGATTTCCCGATGAAAGACGCCATTGCATTTGTGTCACCACTCTCACTAGAAGTGACACTGCAACGTCCGAATCACGGCGAAGTGAAGGGAATGGGTGTACCAAAAGGCGTGACCTTAATCGTTGGGGGTGGTTTCCATGGTAAGTCTACGTTACTTAACGCTATCGAGCGTTCAATCTACAACCACATTCCTGGCGATGGTCGCGAGTGCATTGTTACCTCAACTGACGCAACTAAAATCAAAGCAGAAGATGGTCGTTCAATTCACAACTTGAACTTAAGCAATTACATCAACCACCTGCCCTTTGGTAAAGAGACCAGTGACTTCAGCACTCAAGATGCCTCAGGTTCGACGTCTCAGGCTGCGTGGCTACAAGAATCTATTGAAGCGGGAGCGACGGGCATCTTAATTGATGAAGATACCTCGGCGACCAACTTTATGATTCGTGATGAGCGTATGCAAGCGCTTGTCGCTAAAGGGGCCGAACCTATTACTCCATTTGTCGATCGGGTTGGTCAATTGCGCGATGAGCTTGATATCTCCACCATGATTGTCATGGGCGGCTCTGGCGATTATCTTGATGTTGCTAATACCGTCATTCAAATGCATGACTATCAAGCTATTGATGTGACCGAAAAAGCACAAGAAGTCGTTAAACTACACCCTAGTGAGCGACAAAATGAGAGCGAAAAGCCACTGGAGATGATTCCGCCACGCCATGTTGATTCAGAACACTTAATGTCGATTTTAGCGGAAGGAAAATTCCGTGTATCAGGGAAAGGCGGCAACTCATTACGCTTTGGTAAAGAAACTATCGATCTAAAAGCGTTGGAGCAATTAGAGTCCAATGCTGAGCTAAATGCAATTGGTTGGTTAATATTCCAACTCGCACAGCAACCAGGTTGGTCAGAGCACCCACCAAAAGCGATGCAGACATTGCTAGAGGGGGATTGGAGCTCAAGAATGCCTAATTCAGGGGATTTGGCAAAACCTCGTGTTATTGATGCTCTTTCAGCATTAAATAGGCTGCGCAGCGCTAAAATGCGTCAACCAAGATAAGCAAGCTAAGCACGCAATCGATGAAGCGTAGCAATGATAAACATGTGTTTTTGTCGGGATTATTTCAATAACGACCACGCTTCGCAGGCTAATTTAAATTGTTCCGCATCCCCTCCTTCACGGTCGGGATGCCACTTCAATGCGCAGCGACGCCAGGCTTGGCGGATATCTTTTGATGTGGCGGTTTCGTCCAGATTAAAAAAATCGAACGCCTTACGCTGTGACATTGTCACGTCCTTCGCGCCAACATGCGCCTGATATCGATCCCAAAAGTCATTCAGTAACCGTTTTACTTCCAACGTGTCCGCTTCATAATGAGACCAATCTAAGTAATATTGACGCAGTGGATCGGAAGGAGAAATACCGTGATTGTCTGCATCAAAAGGCAGCAGTTCGATGCTCATCGCTTCTACATTTAGCCACTTTTCAGGTACCAACATTCCTTGTAGTTGGTATAAAGCATTCATCAATAGAAAGTTACGCTTGAACAGATCTTTTTCTGGTCGCTCATCAAGCACAGGGATTAAATTATCATTCATTAGCTCCGAAGCTAACACATGAATCTTCCAACTGCTCGTGCTTGCTTCTAAACGATTTAGCACCGACCAGATTAATGGATTAT
Organism: Vibrio sp. GJ43-1; assembly: GCF_055808835.1. Classification (NCBI taxonomy): domain Bacteria; kingdom Pseudomonadati; phylum Pseudomonadota; class Gammaproteobacteria; order Vibrionales; family Vibrionaceae; genus Vibrio; species Vibrio sp. GJ43-1. Next base: position 1,523,216 of record NZ_CM147885.1, read on the forward strand.
CCTCGGTTCTAAAGGCATGAACTTCGCTATCTCTTTGCTCTGTCAACACATTGCTCCCTAATGCACTCTTTTTATGTTAGCACTTCTCCAAATTGAATGCGTCGCTAAAACGCTCGTTGCCTAACCAAGAGACCATTCGAGTTAGCGCTACATTGTTGAACATTTGACTCTAGGCTGCTTTAAACACAAAAAAGCCAGTGTCTTCATTCACTGGCTTTAGACTCGTACGATCCAACGACTTGCTGAGCTAGATTACACCGAGCTCTCGTAAACGTTCCATTAGATAACTGTCGGCAGTATAGCGCTCAGATAATACCACTTCAGGTTTGGGATGCAGAAATAACGGCAACGATATTCTTGATTGGGTTTGCTTCTCACCCGTTGGGTTAATCACGCGATGCGTGGTAGATGGGAAGTATCCTCCACTGGCTTCTTGCAACATGTCACCAATGTTAATGATCAAGTTGCCAAAGTCACAAGGCACATCTAACCACCCCCATCTTGCGTTTTCACCTGCAATCCAGGCTCGTTTGCCGCAGGCAACACGGTCAATAAGTTAATATCTTCATGCGCTGCTGCTCGGATCGCCCCGGGTTCTTCATCACCCGTCATTGGCGGATAGTGCAATACCCGCAATAGGGTCTTGTCACTATTGTTAATCATTTCCGACAGGGCGATAGAAAACTTTTCTTGTACATCTTTTGGTGCATGCGATTCAACCCAGCCCAATAGCTCTTCAGCAAAGGCATTCGCACGCGAATAATAGTCTAGAATTTCACTCTTTAGCTCTACTGGAATTTGTCCCCATGGGTAGATATGAAAGTACTCTTTAATGTCTTTTACCGCATGCCCTTTCGCAACCTCGGACACGCTAGGCGGGAAGTATCCATCTTGGGTGTCTACGTTGAATCGATAACCTTCTTTCTCAGAAGAATTAAAAAACACTTGCCAGTTCTTATAGATGGATTCAACTAATGACTTAGGGATCGGATGATTTTTTAATACACCAAACCCCGTTTCTCTTAGTGAATTGACAAATAATTCCGGAGCATTGGGATCTAAATAATCGACAGTTTCTAATTTCATGACTTCACTTTCGTATCTTTTTTGTTGTGGGGCGATGTTAAGAAAAAGTTAGCGTACTTTCAAAGTATTGCTGACTCAATTTCAGCAACAACCACTTGCAATGTGAACTACATCACACAAATTCAGTATTCAATCCGTTGGCCTAGCATGTAATGACATCGACATGCCAACACCCACAGAAAATAAAATGTACTATAGTGATTCAATCGTGACTGGTAAGGATACTAAATGACCGCTTCACTTGCGCCGCGCCCCACTTTGGTGGTTTTGACCCTGCTCTATACAGTCATCTTAGGGTTTTCATCTATCGATCCCCACTCTCGTGCGGTTTGGATTGCTGAGATCATCCCTGCTATTGGAATTTTAGTGCTGATTTGGATTGTATCTCGGCGCTTCACCTTCTCTAACATCGCCTATATGCTGATGTTCATTTGGCTAGCGCTGCACACGGTTGGGGCAAAGTACACCTTTGCAGAGGTCCCGTTTGACTGGTTTAACGAATTGATCGGCTCTGAACGAAATAATTTTGACCGTGTCGCGCATTTTTCCATCGGCTTGTACGCGTTTTCAATAGCAGAATACGTACACCAAACCAAACTCATGGCAAAAATACCCGCCACACTCTTCGCTTTGTTTGCCATCATGAGTTTAGCCGCCGCCTACGAAATTATTGAGTGGTGGTATGCCGTTTTGGCTGGCGGCGATGAAGGCATCGCGTTTTTGGGATCGCAAGGCGATATATGGGATGCGCAAAAGGATATGCTCTGTGACACGTTAGGGGCGGTTACATCCCTATTGCTGTTTCTTACTCTCACACGCCGCCATAGCGTATCTCGTTGATAGCGTTTGCTTAAAAAACAGTCATGCAACTAATTAACCACCGCATGATAGTAAATAAAGACCCACAGAAGTCGTCAACGGTATTACCTCATCCCAAACAACGGCCAGGTCACTCATCGGTGTGACTCTTGGTCGTTCCACATTATGGTTTTACATGGCTCTTTAACCAGTTTAGGTAAGGTCTATACCCCGCTTCTATGGGCAGCGCCACGATTTGCGGCACCTCATAATCATGGAGTTCAATAATCAGGCGCTCGAGTTTCGAATAAGCTTCGTTCGTGGATTTAATGATCAACAACATCTCTTGTTCATGGCACACTTTACCCTCCCACATATAGTGACTGCCGATCACTTGCGTTTGAATACAAGCCGCTAACTGTTTCTCCAACAATCCCGTAATAATAACATTTGCTTGCTGTTCATTGGGCACCGTGGTGAGTACCGTTATCGCATTAGACTTCACTGAACTTCTCCAATTTATTTCATACGGACCTTACCACCTACCATCTTAATAGCAGGGGTACCGCGAACTAAGGTATCGCGCCCAAATACACTGTCACAGTCTGGGCAAACGCCTAAATCATTCGTGTAATCTTCGGTAATTCTTTCTTTGAAACACTTTACCAACGCGCCCTTTCCGCCTTTTTTATAGCGATAGAGCTTGGCGCCACATTTACTACAAAACACATCCACCGATTTTGCTGGCGCTTTACTATTGGGTTTCGCCATTACCCGTCTCTCTTATTACTGTCACTTGTGAGCGGGTAGTTTTGATAGACCAATTCGTCGGGTTTGACCCAAACTTGGCTAAAGTCAAACCACCCAAGGGCGTTACATTTGGCGTTTTGTAGGCTACCGCAATGATCTTTGCTGATACCTAACCAGCAATGAAACATAGGTATGACTTGGTAACTTTGCACCAACTGCTTAGCAATTTCTTGGGCTGGAAACTTATAATCTTCTTGGCTTCGCCATTCTTCTACCAACGTCGACCATGCCAAAAAGTCCTCTGGCTTGGACATCAACTCAATGCCACTATAATCCAACAACCAACCAGCAATTGCTTCTTCCCTTTTTGTCGCTATACCCATTGGTCTTATCCAGATATCCACATTTTCAGCATCAGGAGAGTCATGACCATAACGAATAAACTGAGTACGTATTCCGTCTTGTTTCAATAACTCTTCTATTGCTCGCGAAATGTCTGGGAATGTAGGATGCTCTGAATAATAAGCGATTTTAATATCTCTAGTGAGCTCAAGTCCTTGCATGTTCTCATATTGAATAGAATCAGCGTGTATTGGCTGGTGATACCAACCTGGTTTTAATCCATGAGCAGGGATAATGCCCAAATCGGTGACTGTGCTTTCTGGTAACTTTTTGAATACCGCTAAAGACGTCAATTTTTTCGTTAAATAACGTGCCCAAGTATCGTCTTTAGCAAGACCACTGACACGGTTAAGCAATAGATAGGTGCATCCTGGGTCGAGCTCAATATCATCATGTTTTTCAGAGCGAGCCCCTGCAATAGGGTCCGCTAGAGTCGGAAACACGAGAGTAGAATGAGGTTCATCGATGATCCACACTTCGACCGTATCAAGCAATGGTCGATACCCAAAATACCCATCAAAAGCAGAGAGAATCAGGCGCTTTTCATTATTCGTGGTGACGCTATAAGGGCCTGTACCAATAGGAAACCGATCAAAATCATCGTTTCTCATGTTGAGCGGGGGTAACACCTTAGCGCTGATTTCCGCAAACAAAAAAGCCGCTTGAAAATCAGGTTGCGAGAAGTGAACGTCGAGCACCCAAGGAGACGGGCTAACCACATGATCGATATGAGAAAACAATCTCGATGTTTTTAATGACTCAATACTTGAAATAATATGTTCAATCGTCAGTAGTTCACCATTATGAAAGCGCACACCAGGTCGGATGTAAAAACGCCAATGACAGTCACTCAACTGCTGCCAGTGATGGGCGAGATCGGGCTTGATCTCATCATGCTCATCAAGTTTGGTTAGCCCGCTGAATACCTGCCTAGCAATGTGCAACTCGGAACGGCGCAACGGCTTAGCCGGATTAAGCATAGAAAGTGCGCGATAATACGGTAGGCGGATGACTTGCTTGCCATCAGTCTGCGTTACCCCTAGATAGCTTTGAATCACTTTACTAAGACGATTGGCATCTTTATCTAAGACATTCAGCGCGTGTCCGATTCGTCCTTCTTCAAGATAACGGCGAGCGAGCGTTTCACTGACGTCGTTACGGTTTTGCTTAAAATTTAAAGTAGAGAGTTTCCCACGACCTGCCGCAGGGTGCCATTCGATCCAACCTGCCTCTTCTAGCTTGTTAAGTACGATGCGGGCGTTGCGGCGCGTACAAAACAGTATTTCGGTGACATCATCAAGCTGCGTTTCAGCATTTTGACCAGAGAAGTGTTCGAATAAGGTTTCAAACTGTTTACGAAGACGAGGACTACTCATAAAGAGGAAAGGCTCAAGAAATGACTTTGGTGTTAGTTTCCTCTTTACGAGTGCAATTAGCAAGTTACAAAGACAGAACCTCGATACCTGTCTCATTCGCAATCTGTTGAATCTGTTCTTGATTATCTAAGCGGATAGACCATTTGCATTCGGCACCGTTAGCGGAAATAACGCACGCTGGCAAAATTAACTGAACGGCGTCTACTTGAGCTTGTAAAGTCGCTTGGTTACTCGCTAATCGAACCACAATTTCATGAGGGGTCATCAACACTTTTCCACCACTAAATTCGACCGTCATGATGTCACTCTTTTGTGTTTCTTGACCGCGATGGTCAAACGACTCGTACAAACCAATCGTTGCTGGGAGTCGGTAATGTCAATTTGCCACACCTGAGTAGACACCCCTAAATGTACCGGTGTTGCACAACCAATAACATGCCCAGAACGCATCGCTCGTACATGGTTGGCGTTGATATCTAATCCCACACAGTAATGATTTTCATCGACACAATAATTCGCAGCAAGTGACCCCAACGTTTCGGCTAACACTACCGATGCACCGCCATGTAACATCCCTAAAGGCTGATGAGTAAAGCTGCATACCGACATGGTGGCAGACAATGAATTGTCGGAAAAATCCGTGTATTCAATCTGCAAATGTTCAATCAGTGTATTCTCGGAAGTGCGATTTAGCGCAGCTAATGAGAGTTTCTTCTTCCAAATACTCACTGTTAAATCCTATACTTAGAGCCATTAATAAAAAGTATGATGCCTTGAGTTCTTTCGTTTGGCAAATATCATAAAATCACAACTGTTCACCGCTACGCTGTTCTTTACGTAATCTTATACTTTGACAAACAGAAAGTGCTAGCACGGATGCATAGGAGTAACAACATCATGAACACTTGGGCAAAAGTAAGCGCTGCCGCAATCATTACATCTTCCATCATAGCGTGTTCATCATCACCGACTGGGCGTAATCAATTAATTCTATTTTCAGACAACGAAATGAGCCAGTTGGGTGCCCAATCTTTTGAGCAAATGAAGAAAGAGCAAAAAATCAGTAATAACCAAGCAACCAACGCCTACGTGCAATGTGTCGCGAAAGCCATTACCGATCATGTTCCACCTCAAGCGGAGTTTTCTGAGTGGGAAGTGGTGGTATTCGACAGTGAACAGGTTAATGCCTTCGCTTTACCAGGCGGTAAAATTGGCGTTTATACTGGTTTACTTAACGTCGCTGTCACACCGGATCAACTTGCTACGGTTATCGGCCACGAAGTCGCTCACGTTCTCGCCGACCACAGCAATGAAAGGTTGTCACAGTCACAACTTGCCAATACCGGTATGCAAATCACTAACGTCGCCCTCGGCGGATCACAGTACCAAAATGTCACCATGGCAGCACTTGGTGTCGGTGTTCAGTATGGCGTAATCCTCCCCTACGGGCGGACTCAAGAATCTGAAGCCGATATTGTCGGCCTAGAACTGATGGCAAAAAGTGGCTTTGACCCACGACAAAGTGTTGATTTGTGGAAAAACATGGCGAAAGCGTCCGGGGGAAATCAACCACCAGAATTACTTTCAACGCACCCTTCCCACGATACCCGAATCAACGATCTTAAATCCAAGGCTGCAACATTACCCGCGTACGCCACTAAGGCCCCAAATTGTAAAAAGCCTAGTGTTTAACACTCATTACTAATGGCTTCGTTCTCGTCTATTCGACGACATTTATCCGGTTCCATCACTCAAAAGTTTATGCGGTGTTCCCTGCACCGCCTTTTTCGATAATCCTCACCTCCTCTCGTCTCCATACCCATCAGCGCAGTCACTATTATTTGTTTTGTCACACTTAACGCACTTTAACCTTGATTTTACCAATAATTTACATGACATTAACAACTGGTCTAATCAGTATAAGTCCTACTTCATCTCCAAACACTACGATGAAAGGTAGGAAGATATTCAGCGAAACGATAACAGTCCGTTACTAGCTCATTTAAGAATATTGCTTAAAAAGGGAATTTATAATGAAAAAAAGAGCGCTCCTTACGCCCATTATATTGGGGGTTATCACACCTACCTCGCTTGCCGCTGGCTTTCAAGCAAACGAACATTCGGCGTCTGGTTTAGGTCGAGCGTTTTCAGGCGAGGGTGCTGTCGCCGATAACGCCAGTGTACTCGCTCGAAATCCGGCAGCTATGACGCTATTTGATAATGCACAGTTTTCAGGTGCAATCACTCTCGTCGATCCCAACGTCAATATTACCGATGACACCAATAACCAGCAAATGAAAGACGTGGCGCCAATGCAACTCGTGCCAGGAGCCTACTACATTAGCCCTATCAATGAGCAATGGGCGTGGGGGATCGGACTTTTTAGTACTTACGGTGTTGCGACAGATTACCCAGATAAAGCCTATGCTGGTGATTTAGTATGGTGATACTGCTCTTATTTCCGTCAACTTAAATCCAAATGTCGCTTACCGCATTAACGAACATTTCTCAGTTGGGGGCGGCGTAAATCTGGTTTATGCAGAAGCAGAGTTAAATCGTCACAAAGGTGCATTAGCCCCATTTTTAGGCGGCTCTGCAAGTGATATGCTCATTTCGATGAAAGGTGATACTTATGCTTTTGGCTGGAACCTCGGCGCACTTTATGAAGTCAATGACAACCACCGCTTTGGTTTCTCGTACCGCTCTGCGATCGATCTTGCATTCGAAGATGGCGATTTTTCCAGCTATGACAGTGGCATTTCAACGCCCCCAAACACTAAGGCTGATTTAGACGTGACCCTGCCTGCTATTTGGGAGTTTTCTGGCTATCACAAAGTGGCAGAAAAATGGGCGATTCATTACGGACTACAGCGTACAGAGTGGAGTAGTTTTAAAGAACTTAAAGCGACATCCCCGACCTGTACTGGCGGTAGTGTGCCCGGAGAATGCTTCTATAAAAAAGAAAACTATGAAGACAGTAACCGTTACTCGGCAGGATTTAGCCACTATCTAACTCATGATTGGACACTGCGTGCTGGCTTTGCATTAGATAAACAAGCAGGTGAAGCTACATTAAGCATCCCAGATTCAGACCGTTATTGGTATTCAGCGGGCATCACTTATCAAATGAGCTCGGCGCTTTCAGTGGATGCGGGTTTGACGTTTCTTCAAGGAAAGTCCGGATCATTTACCGAAGTCGACAAGTTAGGTCAAGAGTTGCAATTTAGTGGTGATTCCACTGCGTATATTGGCGCACTTCAAGTTAACTACCAATTCAACTAAGTCAGTAAGGATACGACTATGAAACCATTATATTTAGCGTCGATCATTTCTGGCGCACTGCTTTTGTCTGCCTGTGGTGGTGAAAGTGAACTGTCTGGAACCCCAACCACCGCGACTTATGAACAACACATTCAAGCCCTACTCAGTAAACCAACCAAAGTGGTGTATACCCTTCAGGGCGCAAACGCCGATGTTCCTTTTCCAACCTTTGCGCTAATGAACACCGTCGATGGTACATTAGAAATTCCGACAGGTGGAAATGACGCACTGAGCAACCCCATCGCAGCAATGGGACAAACTGATGGGTGGTCCACCACCTCTCCTATTGCAATAAAATTCGACAAACCACTAACAAGCACGCCCGCTGCCACATCAGTCACTATGGTTAAGCTGACAAAAGGCTTAACTTCAGACTCACCGTTACCAGAAAAGTTACTGACTTATGGTGTTGATTATGTACTGAAAACACAGGGTACAACTCTCATCGTCATTCCTCTTATAGACCTTACTGGCTCAAGTGAATATATCATTGCGGTTAACAATACCCTGCTGGACGCCAACGGGGATTCGGTCGGTACCTCTCAGAGCTACGCGGCGTTAAAATCCCAAACCAAAATTTACAGTGAAGGATCGCTCGCAACGGTTCAACAAGTTGTGCAAGGGGTTGAGGCACTGATCCACAGCGATAGCGCTGGCGCTATCGACCCCAACAGCATTGTTTATTCCACTTGGTTTTCTACCCAATCTATTGGTGCCACGCTTTATGCAACCAAAGGGATGCTTGCGGCGGCACAAGACCCGACCAAATCCTACAGCGATATTTGGAAAGGATCAGCAAACCCAAATAATGCCGACGTTAACCGGATTGGTGAGATGACCTTTTCTACACCCGTTGACCTTGCTACCGCTCTCGCGAGCGACGACAACTTCACCACCTACTTAGGGCTTTCTAACGATACACGAAATGCTGTGATCGCCAATTACAATAGCGTCGCTGCAGGTACAGTATCGGTGACAAAAGGGACGATTACACTGCCCTATTATTTAGAAACCGGTGACAGCTGGAATACCCAACCATTTGAATCTGGCACGGATAGCCTCGCGATCACTAAAAGTATAATTAGTGATAGTGCTGAACAAGCGAATTTTGCCGCGCAACTTCAAGCGAACAATATTAATCCAAGCACATTTTTAACCGATCCAGAATCGCTGTTAGCCGATTTAATGGGGCTATCTTTCACCAAACTCGATGGCAGTGTATTTGATTCAGAACGTATCGTGACACGATACTCACCAGTACCCGCCGTCAAATCACTACAAGACGTCAATTTTTTGCTTTACACCCCCACCAGCGCAACGATATCTGGCATTGTGGTGTATCAACACGGAATCACATCAGCGAAAGAGAACTCTTATTTATTTGCGACCAATCTAGTAAAAGCCGGTCAAGCCGTCATCGCCATTGATGCGCCTCTTCACGGAGATAGGCGTTTACCCAACGGCGCATCCGCGCAACGCGATGTCACTGATTACATGAATTTAACGGTACTACCCGTGGCGCGTGACAATATTCGTCAATCCATGTTGGATATCATGACGCTTAGAATGGCATTATCGACCAATCAAGCCATGTTGCGTTTTATCGATACCCCACTCGCCGCGCTACCTTCAACAATCACAACCCCTCCAACCTTCATTGGACACTCATTAGGGGGAGTATTGGGCGTACCTGCTATCACTCAAGCCAACGCGCCACTAAATGCGTCTGTTGATCCACTGTTCAGGTTTAGTCGTGCTGCGTTTGTTAACTCAGGTGGGCAGATCGCCAATCTTTTGCTAGGCTCCGATTCTTTCGGCCCACTGGTCACTCATAATATCGCCTTGTCTGCTGGCATCGGCTACGACACGTTCGTCAATTCACGCGCATGCGATCAATTTGCCGCCGATCCTGATACCTATTTTGACTCATGTCTAAGCGCATTTAAGCTTGCTTCACCTATAGAAAATACCGCAAAAATATTAACCACGAATACCGAGTTCAGTTACGCGGTCCAAACCGTGTTGGATACAGCTGATCCATACACACATGCTACTACGTTAAAGGCAATTGCAACGCCAGTATATATGGCTCAGGTTAAAGGCGACGGAACCGTGCCTAACAACGTACCAGGGTATATTGATCAAGGCCAAGGCGTCAGTAAATATGTCCAACAGTCCATTTTCGCTTAAGCACCGAACCATTAGCCGCTAAATTGGGTTTAACGGTGGTCAGTAGTAGTCAAGGCGGGTCTGCCGAAACGACGCCGTTTGTGCGCTTTAGCGCCCTTGGGCAACACAGTAGTTATATTTCGGTTCAAGATACCAGAGCCTATTCCGATTTAGCTCATCATCAGGAGATGCAAAGCGAAGTGAGCTCTTTCATTGCAACTAAGCACAGCGCTCATTTCTAATTCTGCCTCTGTTTTAGAATAACGTTGATGTAGCGCTGAAAGCAAAGCACGGCACCCTGCCGTGCTTTTCCGTTTCTATGTCACACTTTTCGCTAAAACCATGTATAATGCGCGGCTATCAATCCGGTGATACTAAAATTAAGTACCACAGAATAACCATCGGACGAGGCTTTCGCCCGATCTCACCAAAATAAGGGTTAAGTATGTCTACTGAAGCAACGATGCTAGAGCGCTGTGGAAACAAATGTGAACTTTGTGCGGCGGAAACGTCACTCTCTCCGTTTGTTGTCGCGCCTCATTCGCACGTGACCGTTGATCACGCAATCATGCTTTGTGAAACATGTTCAAGCCAAATTGAAAATCCAGAGTCAATGGACGTTAACCACTGGCGCTGCCTAAATGACAGCATGTGGAGCCAAGTTGCTCCTGTTCAAGTTGTGGCATTTCGTCAACTGCATCGCCTTGCAGCTGAAGGCTGGGCGCAAGATCTTCTCGACATGATGTACATGGAAGAAGAGACAAAAACATGGGCTGAAACGGGCCTAGAAAACGATGGTCTAAAACACGTTGACTGCCACGGTGCACCATTACAAAAAGGTGACACGGTCACAATTATCAAAGATCTTCCAGTTAAGGGGTCTTCAATGGTGGTTAAAATTGGCACTATGGTACGAAACATCGGCCTTGCACAAGACGATCCAGAACTGTTCTCAGGCAAAGTTGAAGGTCAATCTATGTGGCTACGTTGTGAATATTGCCGTAAGAAGTAGTGTGTAAAAGTAGTTCGCAGATTAACACTGTCAAAAGCGCCTTAGGGCGCTTTTTCGTTTCTAACCCAACTCCCGTAATATCCATCGCATTATAAATTCAAGTAAGTACGAATTGCGAGATGATCAGATCCAGCTACGTGTGTAAGCGCCTCTCGCTGACAAATTAACAGCTCTTGATCCTCAGCCCTCACCCAGAGATGATCAATGGCAATAATAGGTTGAAATGGAACAAGCCAACGCTCAAGAAAAGAAGGCCAACTGACCACTGGTTCAGTCTGAAATTCTGGCATTAATGCAGTAAATCGAGCCGTTGTGCTCGCTAAATTGAAGTCCCCCACCACAAGTGTGGTATCCAAAGGCGAACGTTCCGCTTCACGCATCACATCTTGTAGTACCTCATTTCGTTCTACCCATAGTTGTTCCGTTCTTGGGGACGGCGGATGGGCTGTAATTAAGTACACATCTTTATCTGTAGTTGCGCGCCAAATTACTTTCAGGATTTTATGTCCAGAGCGTGATGCTATTGAGTTCATTCCATATAGTGGTTGTTGACTCAATATCATTTGACCACTCGGATACCCAACACGACGCTGTCCACCAAATTGATAAGGGTACAGTTCGGTGAGGCCTTTCAACTGCTCACCATGGCTGGGAGACACTTCTTGAAGAATAAGAATTTCGGGTCTATTTGTACGAACGTACTGAATAAAGGAATCCAGTTGAGGATTGCCATAATACACATTGTATTGCACCACCGACACCTTATTTCCCTCGCAAGTTTGCCCCCCATTAAAGACAATAGGACTAAGAGGAAGCAACCAACTCACCGCCAATAGCAGGCTCGTGCTGGCAAGGGTACGCCTCTTTCTTATAAACAACATCAATGCAATACAGAGATAAAACACTGGCAGTATTACGATAAAGGATGCGGCGTTCTCTAACATCCAACTATTCGGCAAATAGTAGGCACAAATACCAATTATGGTCGGTATCGCTACATAAACGATCCACATAATCCCTCATCCTCCATTATCGTATCAGATAATTTCAGTCTAGGTGTGGATAAGCAAGAGTGTTAACGAGGTTCGGCTAGACAGGGCAATAATAGCGAAGGATAGAGGGTTTGTTTAAATAATGAGACGCTTAAGGCACCGCAACAGTGCCTCTATTTCAAGATAGACTTTCTTCTGGTTGGTCATTTTCTTGGTAGTCCGATAGGATGATCCCTACTTCCATTGCATCCATCCACTCTAATGCATCTTCGTGCGTTGCTGTTTCCATAATATCTTCCTTTTTTGCCCGACATTAACGGCGGTCACCGTGTGGGCACTCATCATTGAGTTGTAACTAACTTATATGACGTTCCAATTAAACCCAAGCCTTAATACACAATATTTGACACATCTCATTGTTAAACGATTGCTTCGCCTACTTATTGACCAATAAAGCCAGCATGTAAATATATGCATACACATAGTGATAAATAATCTTACATTTCGCTTGTTTTGACATTTAATTGTCTACATAATCACTACTCATCCAGATAAAAGCGCTCTAAACCTAGCAGACAACTAGTCGGTATCACTTTAGAAAGCCATAACGTAAAGAAATATTTACATGAAATCAAAAGTTATTGGAAGCACACTCATTATTGCGGGAACGACTATCGGTGCAGGTATGCTAGCCTTGCCTATCGCGTCTGCTGGTATTGGATTCGGCACCTCATTAATCATTATGATGGGCCTTTGGGCACTGATGGCGTATACCGCGCTGCTAATGGTTGAGCTTCACCAGCATGCCGATCATTCCGCAACGTTGCATACGCTCGCAAAACAAATTTTAGGTAAAAAAGGGCAATACATTGCGAGCATCGCTATGCTGGTGTTATTTTACGCCTTATGTGCTGCTTACATTGCTTAGTGGCGGTGGTCAGTTTCGTGAACGTGTGGAAATGGTCTTAGGGGTTGAGCTGTCGAGCACCGTCGCGACGCTTATCTTTACTTTCCTCGTTGCGTTAACTGTTGCGCTGGGAACACACGCTGTCGACAAACTCAATCGAGTTCTGTTCACCATCAAGCTTCTCGCAATGGGTGGCGTGCTTTTTCTTCTGGCACCGAGTGTCACTCACTCATACCTGCTGAGCATGCCAGTACAGCAAGGGTTAATCCTTGCTGCAATCCCTGTTATCTTCACCTCATTTGGCTTCCACGGCAGTATCCCAGCGATAGTCAACTACCTTAAAGGTGATACTCGCTCACTGCGCAAAGCGGTCATGATTGGCTCAAGCCTTCCACTCGTCATTTATATCTTTTGGCAAGTTGTCACGCTTGGTGTCGTCAGTCAAAGCAACTTATTGGACAACACAGGTCTTAGCAACCTTATCGCATCCTTAGCCCAAACTGTACATATTGATAAGCTAGCAACCGTCATTGGTGTGTTTGCCGATCTTGCTTTGATGACGTCTTTCTTAGGGGTGAGTTTAGGGTTGTTTGAATATCTTCGTGACCTCGGTAGCCGCTACAATACATCAGTAAACACCACGAAAAACACGATAAATAGTAATAATGGTGAGGACCAGGACGTAGGGACACTTACTACCAAGCAACGTATTATCGCCGCGCTGGTTACTTTTATTCCGCCGCTTTGCTTTGCCCTTTTCTATCCACAGGGCTTTATCATGGCACTTGGCTACGCGGCTATCGCACTCGCTACCCTAGCGATCTTTTTACCAGTAGCAATGATAAAGAAAGTACGCAAAACGTCGGTAGACAACGACCAAGCTTATGTTGTTGCTGGTGGGCAAGTGGCGCTAAACCTATCTTTTGCGGCTGGGCTAATCATCGTCGTATCACAGGTATTAATTTCGATGAATGTCCTGCCTAGCTTGTAAATATCGACACTAGTCACATTAACAATGTAAAAGCTCTCAAGAAATTACATCTTCGCCGATATCAAAGATAGCATGTAGAACAGGAGGCCTTCATTCGAAGGCCTCCTGTTCATTTGTCTATTCAAACAAATTATAAGAAAGCAGCGGAGTCTCTATGAGAGAAGTTCAATTTAGAAAAATCGACTCAATATTTATTAAAATGTCGATAAGCGATAAGGTTTGGGTACTTTTTGCCCTCTTTTTACTTGCCCTATCCTTTACTGCGATAAATCGCTACCAAGATGCCATCATTCACGCGGAGCAGCTAGCGATCACGGCAGCGGAGTCACGCTTACAAGGTTACCTTGAAACAACGTCAAGTCCTGAGGAGCTTCGCGCTCTAGGTGTAACGTCGGCATCAGCCCAAGCGAGCTCCATCAATAACGGAACGGTACAGGCCGTTGCACAAGCAAATAATGGCAAACAGTACGGCTTACATCACTCTGCATCTATCAGCATCGAAACAGCCAAATCTAATGCGCTAACCTCTCTTGCTCTGACTTCTCTTTGGGTACTACCATTTGGTATTTTTGCGTATTGGCTAAGCACCTTCTTAGGTGGTGCACTGTGGACACTTTACGCCACCACCAAGAAAATTGCTGATGGCGATCTCACTTCAAGGTTGAACTTTGTTGCGGGTCGAGATGAGTTTGGCACAATTGGTGTCGCACTTGATGACGCCATGGACACGCTAACCGAACTTGTTGTCACCGTAAAGTCTTCTGCCACCAGCCTAGAACAAACTTCAACGCAATTTCATTCCGAGATCGCTCGCAGCAACAGCCAAATAAGCAGCCAGTATTCCTCGCTTGATTCTGTTGCGACCGCGATGGAAGAAATGACAGCATCTTCACAAGAAGTCTCTACTATCTCTCAGCAGTCTAACCGACAAGCGGAAGATGACGCAAAGCAAGTAGAACTAAGCTACCAAAGGGTTCAGCAAGCAATTGGTGATATCAATCAACTGTCTAATTTCATCCAAGAAGCTTCTCACTCGGTTTCTGCTCTCACAGAAAATACCACGCAGATTAATGAAGTGATTACCACAATTAATGCCATCTCCGAACAAACCAATTTATTGGCACTCAACGCCGCTATCGAAGCTGCCCGAGCTGGAGAGCAAGGTCGTGGGTTTGCGGTTGTCGCCGATGAAGTGCGTACTCTCGCGAGTCGAACTCAAGCCGCGACCGTTGAAATACAAGCCATGATTGAAAAACTACAATCTGAGAGCCACAATATCGCCTCGATTACTCAACAAACCGTTGAACAAGCTCAATCAAGCAGCGCGCTAATT
Organism: Vibrio sp. GJ43-1; assembly: GCF_055808835.1. Lineage (NCBI taxonomy): Bacteria > Pseudomonadati > Pseudomonadota > Gammaproteobacteria > Vibrionales > Vibrionaceae > Vibrio > Vibrio sp. GJ43-1. The sequence goes on from NZ_CM147885.1 coordinate 1,538,353, forward strand.
TCTGATATTGGTCATGATATCAATTCAATTTCTGATTCAGCCCAAGCGGTAATGGATATGAGCACCCAAATTTCCACCTCAGCGACGGAGCAAAGCTCCGTCGCATCAAGTATTGCAAGTGAACTCAGTGACATCCGCTCACAGTCAGGGACAATTAGAGAAATTGCACAGCGAAGTGAAGCCTCTATTGCGACGCTTTCGGAAGCCACACGCTCACTCAGCGAAGTTCTTATCAGATACCGTACTTAGTCGTTTTTTTGGCGACGCTGGATCAAAAAGGAGAGCACCTGCTCTCCTTTTCTATTTTTAGTTCTGTTTCTGTTTCTGGCATTTTTTAACATGCTACTAAAAAATCACCAAAAGTAAGCTTTGGGATCTTTTTCAATTTCTCGCATAATCGCCGTAAGGTCATGGCTTTGAGATAAAAATGGATACGGAACCCATTGTGATTCGTCGTCTTCGGAAGGAATCGATAGATGCCACGTCTTATCCAGACTATCAAATTCAACTTTCGCAACTGGATTGGTATAATCAGAAAACGTTGAATCGAGCAAATAATGGGCATTAGAAAACAACACACCGTTAGGAATCGTTTCAAATAACGACTTGCCCAGCTCAACCGGGATACTTTTATTTCGGTTCATGCATACCATTTCAGCACAGCGTTCCAGCCGACATTGGGACATTTGAATTAGTGTCATACACGCTCACCCTTCTATCTCACTGTTAGTTAATATAACTGTTTTTCCGAGATTTTGTTAGAAGCCCAATCTCGATGTCGCTAAATATAATGACCGAATGCTGAGTTCTTTACCTCAATCACAAAAGTGTCATACAAACGACATATGATGTGTCGAATCGTTACTTTATATGGAGTTATTCTATGCTACGCGTCGCTATGGCCGCCCTTATTTCAATTTCAGCCACTTCCTTTTCTTATGCTGAAGAAGTGAATATTTCCGGTTCTACCTCTGTCGCCCGAGTAATGGATGTGCTGGCTGAACAATACAATACCTCTCATAAAAACACGTTTATTGCCGTTCAAGGTATTGGCTCAACAGCAGGCATCACGCTCGTTGAAAAAGGCGTCGCCGACATTGGTATGAGCAGTCGCTACTTAACCGAGCGAGAAAGCAGTGAAGCATTAGACGTCTTCCCTATTGCTTATGATGGTTTAGCCATTGTGGTTAATATCACCAACCCGGTACCTAACCTTTCTCGTGAGCAAGTTTTTGATATCTATAAAGGCAAAATCACCAATTGGAAACAAGTTGGTGGTGAAGACAAAGCGATTGCTGTCGTCACTCGCGAAGCCTCTTCAGGGACTCGTTACAGTTTTGAAAGCCTGTTGGGCTTAACTCGAATTGTGAACGATAGATTGGTCTCTGATATCAATCCAACGAATTTAGTTGTGAACAGTAACAGCATGGTAAAAACCATCGTGAATCATAATCCGCATGCTATTGGCTTTGTTTCTGAAGGATCTGTCGACCGTTCCATCAAAGCGATTCAATTTGAGGGTGTCGAAGCGTCAACTGAAAATATCGCCCAAGGAAAGTACAAATTAGCGCGTCCATTCTTGTTACTACATAAAAAAGATGACATTGATGACGATGCGGATAAGTTCATTAAATATGTACTTTCAGATAACGGGCAGGCATTAATTGCGGAATACGGCTACACCCCTATCAAAAAGTAATCTCAGTCACTTGTGTATTCACGATAAAAGGAGAGCAACGATCTCCTTTTTTATTGCTTCTAAAATAGGCAAAGTTAGTCATTTCACATCTCTACCTGACCTGCTATGTTGTAATTTGGTTTGCTATTACTCAACTCAGGAGAGTGTTTATGATTACTACAACGACTCAAAGCATTGAAGGCAAAAGAATTGTCGCCTATAAAGGCGTAATTGCAGGTGAAGCAATTTTAGGCGCAAATGTTTTTAAAGATATGTTTCTGTAAGCTTACGCGATATTGTTGGGGGTCGTTCGGGAACTTACGAAAGAGAATTACAGCGCGCTCGTGAAATCGCTTTGAAAGAACTGCAAGAGAAAGCTCATGATCTCGGTGCGAATGCGGTTGTTGGCGTGGATTTAGATTATGAAGTGCTGGGTTCTGGTAATGGTATGTTGATGGTCTCCGCAAGCGGCACCGCCGTCGTTATAGACTAGCCATAGACCAGTTATCGACTAATTACCGCCAGTTACTCATCCCCCGTCACTTTAGAAAATAGGCAGCAAAATCGTAATTTTGCTGCCTAAATAAGCGATAAACTATGAGTTATGAGCTATGAGCTATTCGAACTCTGTCAGTACTACTGCTTCGTCACGCTCACTGTCGGTTTTGCAATCTTGTCATCTTGCAGATAACGCGCATCAAACACAAAGTTATACTTACCCGCTTCTGCGACCGTAAGCTTACAATTCTCACCGTCACCCAGACTTAGAGAACCTTCACCTAGCGTCGCGGTACCACAACCGACATTCGGTGCACTCCAACTCGAATCCGCAAATTTAAATTCATGTGTCCCCGTTTCTAACGTTGCTGATAGCTGATACAAGCCATTGCCGACAAATCTCATCGCCCAGTCACTATTATCAGCCCAGCTATTCATACTCCCTTTAACGTACACAATGGTATCGCCAAATGGAGGAATCGAATCCACGTCTTTATCTGACATATCTACGGGCAGGCCTGCACCTTGAGCGCCCGATTGTGGTTGAACAAACACCGCCGTTGTTAATGCGGGTACCGAGAAGGTTCCATCACTAAACGAAGCCGATTGCACCGTCACGTCCGCCGATGTTTTCTGTACGCTATGTAGTTCAAAACCTGTGACGCCCGATATGACCGCATCTTGCTGAGTGGATGTCGAGTTAATCACAACCACAATCGCGTCATAATTGTTATCGAGATCTACCCCTGCCGTTGTTCCATCATCAATGGTCATCACAATCAAACCTTGGGTTTGGTCCTTGCCCACATTTCGGAAATCGACACGGTTCATCACCTCTTCCGCGCTGTTTAACCTAAACAATGGACTCTCGCTGCGGATGGTTAATAATTCCAAAAACTGCGCTTTCGTCAAGGCGATATCGCTTTGATCAGGCTCTGCGGTCGTGTCAGCTATGATGGTTTTAATTAACCCCCAGTTTGCCCCGTCTTTATCTTCTCTTGGTAAACCCACATTCCAGTTGTTGTCAGAGCCGTCAAAACGAACTCGGTTATACCAATCACCTGAGTCATAAGAATCTCGCTGCATAGACTTAGAACGCAGTAATTCCGAACCCATATGGATGAATGGAATCCCTTGCCCTAACATAACCGTAGACAGAGAAACACTTTGCATGCGCGCTCTGTCGGCAGACGATGTGCCTGTCGCAATCTTATACGCGTTATTGTCCCACAGTGTTTGGTTATCGTGCTTTGACACATAAGAAATGTTTTCTGATGGGAACTTAGTATAACCAGCTGGTGCGCCGTTATAGTCCACATCTTTGCCTTTTTTAGTGCTCCCTGTGTAATCAATAAGAACGTAATCAGCTAGGTTTCCAGCCATACCTAAACGCACAATATCTTGGTTATGAAGCATAGCCTTGGTAGTTTCTGGCGAGCTTGTCACTTCTTCGTTGATATACGCCGCATTACCAAATCCTTGGTTGAAACGAAGAGGATGCTTGCCCTCAGTGTTTTGTCCGCCGTCAAACGGACTCCCGCCTCGAACTGCGTCGCGCAGTCTATCTGAGAAAGTACCGATCTGAGTACCCGCCATGTTTAACTGATTCGCTTGATCAAAACGTGCATTATTGGATACTTCACCAAAATCCCAACCTTCACCATAGAACAGTGTATTAGGGTCAATTTCACGTACGTCTTTCAGCGCTTGGATCATTACCGAAGCAGGTTGATGTCCCATCAAGTCAAAACGGAAACCATCTACTTTGTAGTCATCTGCCCAAACTTTTAGCGAATCCACCATCAACTTACCCATCATTAGGTTTTCTGTTGCCGTGTTATCACAACAGGTTGACGTTTCAACACCACCAGTATTCACATTGAGTCGGTGGTAATACCCCGGGACAATTTTATCCAGAACAGACTTTTCATTCACTCCTGAAGCGTTGGTATGGTTGTACACCACATCCATGACCAGCTTTAGTCCCATGTCGTGTGAGGCTTTCACCATTTCACGGAACTCTTTGATACGAGCCGCGCCTTTCGCATCCGTGGCATAGCTTCCTTCCGGTACCGTGTAATGATAAGGGTCGTAACCCCAGTTAAAGCTGTCGAGCATACGTAGATCATTCATCAATGCTTGCGCACTGTCTGTCGCCGGATCATAGCTTTCTAACAAATCTTCTATAACCTGGGAGGAATCCCCACTCGCACACACCGAAGCCGAAGGTGAAGCCGCACACAAATCACCGACCGTGTCGGTAATATCCACGGTTTTTTCTTCATCAATTGTCGCAATATCAAAAGCAGGAAGAATATGAAGTGTGGTTAAGCCTGCATCTTTAAGCGCTTGCAAATGGGTAACCGATTCACGAGATGGCTCGGTTAATGCCATGTATTTTCCGTTCAGCGCCGCTGTGCCTAATGTGTCACTAAAACTGAAGTCCCTAATATGGGATTCATACAGAACATGATCTTCATCGTTCTTTACAGTCGGTCTTACATGTTCGGCACTACCCCAACCCTCTGGCATCAATGCAGGGTCGTCTAAGTTAACGACATGAGAATAGCGAGAGTTAACTGAAAGGCTAACAGAGTATGGGTCGGTAACTAAACGCTCTTCAATGACTTTCGTCGTAGGATGATACACTTTGACATTGTAGCGATAGAACTTACCCACCGCGCCACTAACCACATCCGAAGACCAAACATAGGTATCGCTATTTTCAGTCATCGCAACGGTTTGCTCTAACTGTTTGTCAACGTCGTAGATTTCCAACTGAACACGCTGAGCCGTTGGTGCCCAAAGCTTAAAGTTCGCATCGTTACCTGTCACGATTGCACCCAGAGTTTCATTGATAGCATTGCAGGTATTTTCATCTACAAACACGGCGTCGAGCACGCCTGGCTTTTGTACCTCTGTTGCCGCCATCACTTCATCATTACTGTTGTAAGCCACTACGACAATTTGCGATTTTAAAATGGTTCGCAGTAGCTCGTCAGTCGTATTTAATGTGACTGACTTTACACTTCCTAGGTGTCTAAATCGTTTTTTTAACGCTTCCGACAAATCGCCTTGCACCGTCATGTCAACGGCAGTGCCACCTACTATGTTCCTGTCTTCATCCATCGTGATGGCGGCTGTTTCACTGTAAAACAATTTCACTTTCTGAGCACTGGCCGCCGCTTCCCAAGCGAGTGTGTCCGCATCTAGCCAGTGCGCTTTTTGCCCATCGATAACAACGGGACGATCGGCAATAGGTTTGTAGTACAACTCACTGCTACCATGGAAGCCAAATAGACCCTTGCTTTCATCAAGATTATTAAGCAGCACTTTTGAGTTTGCACTACCAAAGGCTTTTTCATCACCTTTGTGCAAAATGAAGTTCATACAGTTGTGAGGATCAGATGCATCCGGATTAACATTCAATACATAGTACGCACCGTAAGTATCACTGACACCATCGGCTAGCTTAGGTGCCCCCCAAGCAGTCCCTCCATCGGCGATCCCCATTGCTTGTAGATCGGTACTGGTACAACCCTCACCGTTCCATAAATGTAAGCCCCAGCCGTCATAAGGTGACCCGGAAGCTGCAGCAATATCTTGTTTATAATAAACCACGACTTCGTTATCACCCGCTTGATAAAGGCCGCTAATATTGCTGCCATTATTTCCGCCCGAGTTACCACCTGCGTTATCACCGCTGTCATTACACCCTGCGATTACGGCGACAGAAAGTATTGGAACTAAACTTTTGGCAATCATCGATAATTTGAATTTTTTATTGTCCACTTGGCAAACCTATTTGTTATTGATTATTTAAATTGATGTGCAGTACAGCCTCTATGTTAAATAACAGGGGCAACAACAAAATGAGAGGAAGGTTTGTTAACTTTTTGTATCTGAGAAAATTACCGCCGTCTTGGACAACTCTCACACTCTAAAAGCCTAAATAGGTAGTTTAATGAGATCTCTGACACAGAGTTTTGGCCGTAAACCTTGGGGCGTAGTCAGTAAGGATGAGTCTCTTAGGCGTAGATTTCAGCCTTCAATGAGAGAGTTGGCTCACCTTTGGCGAGGAGCTTTATTGATGACTAAAATTAAGTTCTTTGCATCAATGACCCATTTCAATAGATGGCGCAATAACAAGAGTCATGGTTTTAAATGAACTAATTGCGTCTAAAACTATGCACTTAACGTAAAACTAAGCGCTTAATGTAAGACTATAGGTAGAAATGAACGTGCCTGTGTAGCGTCTGAAGAAGGTTATCAGGATTACGAATGTAGCGGAAGTTTAGCTTGAATAGGGAAGCATTAAGAAATGGAGGCGCCTCCCGGAGTCGAACCGAGGTCCACGGATTTGCAATCCGCTGCATAGCCACTCTGCCAAGGCGCCTTTTTATGTCGTATTTCTAAGTTCATATGTAGTGAGAGCTAACGGTTGTTAATCACACAATAATGAGATGGTGCCCCGGGCCGGACTTGAGCCAGGCACAACGCGAACGTCGAGGGATTTTAAATCCCTTGTGTCTACCAATTCCACCACCAGGGCATACATATAATGCTTGGAAACACCATCGCTCCCGCATTGAAATGCGGCTACGTTGAGCACTATATTCGAATGAGAATTATCGTCAAGCAAAAATGTTAACTTTATGGATTACCTGACGAAAACTCCAGCAAGCTGGATGAATCCTCTTCATATTCAAAAAGAAAGAGATAAATCAATGCCTTTAAAGTCAGATATTAATCCAACCGCAATACCAACAAACAACCCTCTTTATAATTCTAATTCAGGGCAATCACCAGCACCGACTTTCACTCCCTAAGATCGCTTACCGTGCAACCAATGTAGATTAAGGTTTTCAAAATCCTAATCTATTACTCTGTGGAGGCCATCAACTAAGATAATGACAAAATTGAGGATAGTGACAATCGCGTTCAACGTGTACCTCTGCGCTAGTTCGCGAAATAGAACGCTATCATGTTGATTTTTAGAAAGCTTTTAACTTGTTTTGGAGTCAAGATCACCTTTGGCTAATTTATTTTTGGCCCTGTAGATACTAAGCTTTTGAAACAGCGAACTTTAATTAACATAACTGTAAATAAGCATTATCAACCTCACTCAATCATAAAGGACTGTGCAAATGAGCAAAGTGAACAAGGAAGTAGAATCACTTAATCGACGTAATTTCATGAAAGGTAGTGCGGGCGTAGCCATTGCTGGAGTTAGTAGTACCCTGTTTAGTTCAGTGTCAAACGCCGACGAGCTCGACTCCCAGTGGAACTCTCATCGCCACTCAACAGGCAAAGCATTTTGGACCAATATTAAATCCCAATTTATTCTCGACAATTCAACAACGTACATGAACATCGGCACTACAGGGTCTATGCCTAAACAAGTGTTAAAACACTATAACAAAAACAACAAAACCGTTGCAAAATACCCTTGGGATATGGACGGAAAATTTGGTTCATGGCCCTATGTCTCAGACATGGTGTCGGATATTGCTGCAGGGTTTGGTGCAGACCCAAGTGAGATCATCTTAAGCCGAAACACGACCGATGGAATGTGCTCGATAATCAACGGTCTTAACCTGCAATCTGGTGATGTGATTCTTACTACACATCACGAACACATCGCTGCAATGTCACCACTGAATATGGTAAAACAAAGGTATGGCGTTGAAATCATCGAGATTCAGTTGCCAATTTATACGGGCAACGAGCCTGTCACAGAACAAGATTATGTAGAAGCGTTCCGCGAAGCGATTGAACAATACTCTAATATTAAGCTTATTACTTTCTCGCACATCACCTATAAAACGGGCACGCGCCTACCAGCGAAAGAAATTTGTCAGTTGGCGACACAAAGTCAGATACCTACCCTTGTTGATGGCGCGCATACAATAGGCATGCTCGACCTCGATTTCCATGATCTTGATTGTGATTTCTACGCAGGTTCTGGGCATAAATGGCAATGTGGCCCCGGGGCCACTGGTATTCTTTACGTCCGTGACAACATGAACCGAATCAAAGAATGGGCTAATGGAGAAAAGCCTTACTGGGCAATAAACTCGTCATTGGGCCATTTAGATTATTTGGGTATTCACTATCAACTCCAATATGTTGGCAATGATAATTACCCAGCAAAACAAGCTTTGGCTGACAGTTGTAAAATGTGGGACGATATCGGCCGCGCTCGTATTGAAAAAAGAGTGCTGGGACTTGGCTCACTGTGCAAAGAGCTTTTACAAAAGACTCTGCCAAATGTCTATATTTTTTCTCCCAACGTAATCAAGCCTGACCAGCGGCCTCACTACATTTAACCCGTTTGAACTTAGTGTGCCCGAAAGCGTACTGACAGAGTTCAGGGATCGTTTACGAGAACAATATGGGTACATAATCCGTACAACAAGTTTTAAATTGGAAATCGGGGGCCCGATACTTATTCATTAAGGATCTCTACCCACCTATTCCATGATGAAAACGATGTAATTGGTCTGATCAATGCTATTCAAGAGCTGTATTACGACATGGCCTAGCTACGATATGGCCTAGTTACCATACGCCCAATATTATATTGGGCGATTATCACCTGAGCTTTAAGAGGTTTACTATGAAAGTTACTCTATCGTATAGTCAAATATCGGCGGCTTTTGCCACGGTTGCTCTGACCTTTTTTAGTTCAGCACTCTTAGCTGATGATTTGGAAGAAATACAAAAACGTGGTGTTTTACGACACCTTGGGGTCTCATACGCCAACTTTGTTTCCTACATTGACCAAAATGACTTTCAATATTTAACCGGATTAGATGTCGAAATTGTACAAGGGTTCGCGGAGTCAATCGGAGTGGAGTATCAATATGTACCAGCACAATGGAATAATGTGTTCGGCAAACTAATAGGGCAAGATGCTCAATTTACCAACAATGCACTAACGCTAGGAAAACAAGTTCCAATTGAAGGCGACTTAATTGCCAACGGCGTGACAATCTTAGAATGGCGAACACAGATTGCTGACTTTTCCACAGATTACTTTCCATCAGCAGTATGGTTGATAGCAAAAACAGAATCCGACTTGAAACCCATTCAACCATCAGGTTCGAGCGCCAAAGACATCGTACAAGTTAAACAACTGATGCGGGGTAAAGATGTACTTGCAATGGAACATTCTTGTCTCGACCCCAATTTGTATCAACTTTATGATACAGGTGCCAATATCATTCTTCCGGAACAACAAAGAAAGCTCAGTGAAATGGTCCCTGCTGTACTAAACAGTAACGCAGAAAGTACATTACTCGATGTACCAGATACGCTAATTGCACTAGAAAAATGGCCTGGTGAAATTAAGGTTATTGGACCAGTGTCAGAAGAACAACGGATGGCTGCCGTTTTTCGCAAAGACTCTCCGAATCTCAGAATTGAATTTAATAAATACTTATCTAAAATTAAAAAAGATGGAAGCTACAATAAACTTGTCGAAAAATACTATCCATCCGTGTTCTATTTTTATGAAGGTTATTTTACAGAAGGTAGTAAATCAAAACTATGACTATAAATGTAAAAGCCAATCGATTGATATTATTAGCCTCTCTATTGCTGGCAGCTTACTTAATGTTAATTCTTGGCGTTACTAACTTAGGTCAGACTCGTTTAGAACAATCTCAACACCGCGAACTTGAGTTAAAAGTGGGAAATTACGCCAGTACTTTAGAGTATTTCTTTTACGTCACCAATGAAGATATGGATACGCTGGTCGAAGACAGAGTAATGCATGCCTTCTTCGCAAACTTAGCATCAGGGATGTCCATGCAGTATGGCTTAGGGTCGAGTATCCTAAGGCTAAAGAACAAACTTGTTGCAACGCAAAAAAACAAAACCATCAATCAAAAGAACATATATGACCGTTTTGCTCTTGTTGGGCTTGATGGTTCTATCATTGCCGATACCTACCCAAAATCAAAACTGCTATTTAATATCTCTCGCCTTAAGAACAACAAGTCAAGTGATGTGATAATTCGAACAGTCAATCGACTGGGTAACAATGAAGTTCAGCTTGTTAAAATGGTGACTCAATCTGGGCTTCCAACAGCCTACTTAGTCGCAATTCTCAACAAAGACGTTATTTTTGAACAGTTGACGGCTCAAGAAAGTAAGGACAGTCAAAGTAGGATTGAACTGGTTTCCGAAAATGGCCACTCTTTTGTATGGGACTCATTATCAGGAAAAAATCCAACATCTGAGCCTAATAGCAATGCGACGATTAACTTTTCTATTCCTATCAAAAATACGCCTTTCGTTTTAAATAGTTGGTTTGAATCTGTCAACGGAAAAAGCATATTAACCTCTAGCTGGTTTATTATTAGCCTATCCTTCCTAGCGCTACCTGTTATGTTTGGTTTATTTTATATTTTTATAATTAATAACGCTAATATCATTTTAAGAACAAAAGTGACTGAATCAAAAAAACAGCACGCTATATTATCGGTAAAAAATCATCAACTCTTAGACGAGATAGAAAAACGGAAAATATCAGAAGAAAAGCTCTCCTATCAAGCCACTCACGATGCCCTAATAGGTTTGCCCAACCGCAGTTATGGTAACCAACAACTAGAAAGTGAGATAGAAAAGGCTGGCGTAAACAACTCAAGCTTACTGGTAATGTTTATCGATCTCGACAACTTCAAACAGATAAATGATACCTTGGGTCACTTAGTAGGTGATGAAGTGCTCAAGCAAAGCACTTCCCGCTTAATGGATTCTGTTGGCAGCTCAGAGCTATTGTCTCGTTTAGGTGGTGACGAATTTTTACTCATTGTCCCTAACCTCAATAACCAAGTATTGGCCAAAGACTATGCAACCCAAGTATTGGCCCTTTTCAATCAGCCATTCAACTGGAATAACCAAGATTTTTTCGTTTCCATCAGTATTGGAATGTCTGTTTACCCGCAAGATGGTCAAAATACAGAACAACTCCTCGCTAATGCTGATATGGCCATGTATAGCGTTAAACAAGATGGTAGAAATGCTTTTAGCTTTTATAGTTCAGATATGAGCAGTAATGTGCAACGGAGTTTAAGCTTAGACGGACGACTGCGCTATGCGATAGCCAACAACGAACTGGAAATTTATTATCAACCGATCCTAAATTTACGCACTAATGAAATCATTGGCGCAGAAGCGCTTATGCGTTGGAATGACAAGAAATTTGGTATGGTGCCGCCCGACGAATTTATACCTTTATCAGAGAAAAATGGCCTAATCCATCAAATTGGTGAGTTCGCTATCATGACGGCTTGTCAACAAGCAGCGCTTTGGCAAGCCATCGCTCCAATACACATGTCTATTAACTTTTCCAGTGTCCAATTTCGATTTTGCGATAAGTTGTTTACGCAAGTTCGCTATGGATTGATGAAATCGGGGTTGCCCGCAGATCGACTCGATATAGAAATCACCGAAAGCCTACTTTTCAACCACAACGAAGAAGTCATCAGCCTGCTGAATAAATTACAATCCATGGGCGTGAAATTAACCATCGATGACTTTGGCACCGGTTATTCAGCGTTAAGCTATCTTCAAAAATTTCCGTTTGATCAACTAAAAATTGATCGTTCATTTTTGAAAAATATCCGTAAAAATAAATCTGACCGCGAGCTTGTCAACGCGGTGATCGCCATGGCAAAAGCGCTAAACTTAAAAGTAATCGCAGAAGGTATTGAAAATCAATGGCATGTTGATTATCTCAATTCCATTGATTGTGAGTATGGTCAAGGGTTTCATTATAGTAAGCCAGTACCTGCTAAAGAGTTTGAGCGCCTACTTAGAGACAATGCCAACAAAGCATATAGAGAACCTCTCAAGCTTAACATCGTGGAATAGAGGGGAATCATTGGCCACCAGCCAAACTTTAGGCCAGTCAGACTGAACTCGAACCACACGAGCATCAAGGTGAGTTACTGCTATCACCTTTAGTTGATTACCTAATTACTATGCCACTACAAATAATTCCCTCCGACTCGCATTTTTTACTCAGTATCGTACTTAGCAAGCTGAGCTTGCGTAATAATATGGAAAACTTATCGATATACTCGTCTCAGCCCCCTTAAAAAATCTCCCTCGAACAGTACAAAAGTTCAAGTTTGCTAGGCAAATAATCATATTGAGTAAGCGACGTTTAGAATGAACTAGCGTTATTTTAGGGTGCGGTTACAGGTGAGTAAATGATTCGAGATTGTATCTTAGTCGTTTGAATACTAGGTCACGCTAGGCAAACTTATTATGCTGCTGGGAATGATGGATTCATGCACACAAAACTTAAAGGGACATTAAGATGATAGCCATGTGGCGAACCGCAGATAGTAATTTTTGGCGTAAAGTATGCAGTATCGCTATTCCTGTTGCTACTCAGTCCATCCTATACTCCTTACTATCCTTAGTGGATGCACTTATGGTGGCTCCTTTAGGTGATAGTGCCGTCGCTTCTGTAGGGCTAGGCGGTCGAATTGTGTTTTTCAACTTACTTGCCATTTATGGGTCGTGTGCAGGCGTGACTGTATTAGCAGCACAATACTTTGGCGCCAATGATATTTTAGGTGTGAAACGTTCTTTAGGACAATCGATAATTATGTCCGCTATCGTTTCATTACCTTTTGCTTTGCTATATACAGTCGCACCTAGCTGGGTCATTGGTCTAGCGAGTAACGATGTTGAATTTAATCAAATGGCGACGGACTATTTGCTATTTACTGGTTGGACTATCTTGCTCACGACAATTGTTGTTCCTTTAGAGTCCATGTTTAGGGCGGTTGGCGAAGCTACTGTGCCCACGTACATCAGCATATTTGCCAGTCTATTAAATGTTGGGTTGAATGCACTATTAATCTTCGGACTATACGGGTTTCCTGAAATGGGGGTTGTTGGGGCTGCAATAGGTACTGCAATATCACGAGTAGTGCAAATGCTGATCTTAGGTTGGTACTTATATAGTCGTAAGCGCCAATATTGTCCGAATAAACACGATGTAAAGAGCGGTCTTACTCTAAAAGCTCGCCAACTCTATCTCAAAATTGCGTTTCCGGCATTGCTACAAAACGGCGGCTGGGCGGCGGGTATTTTAACTTATAGTATACTCATGGGGCACATTAGCGTGGGCGCGCTGGCTGTAGTGAGTATGCTAAGCCCCGTGGAAGCCGTGATACTCTCCCTCTTCTACGGAATAAGTGTCGCAGCATCGACTCTCATTGGCCAGGAGCTGGGAGCGGAACGGTATCAACGCGCATGGTATGTCGCTTGGCGACTGATTATCGTTGCGGTTATCTTAGCTTTCTTTATTGGCCCGCTGACTTACCTGTTAAGGGATGATATTCAGCAAGTCTTGAATTACATGAATACGCCACAACTGGATGTCGCGATTCAGATATTACTAATTATGGCCTTCGCTGTTCCATTGCGGGCTCTTAACATGCTTGGACTGTCGGGGGCATTGCGTAGTGGCGGGGACATGAAGTACGCACTCTTTATCGAGTTATTTGGCCTTTGGGGTATCGGTATTCCAGTTGCAGTATTCACGATTTTTGTTCTTGGTTGGCCGCTAATTTGGGTAATGGTCGCGATCCTACTAGAAGAGGTCGTCAAAGGATGCTTAGTTGTACACCGAATCTTTGCTAAACGTTGGCTAACCAACTTAGTTAATGAACCAGCTTAGTTAATGAACTAAGCTTAATTAATGAGCTAGCTTCAACGTAAACGTAAGGTTGATATCGGCGTCAGATACTAACAATAAGTGAGAGTTACTGTCGATAAGTGCCACTTCTACGTGAAATGGCACTGGCGCTCTCTAAAAAGCAGGGAAGCTTTTCTAACAATACTCACTGTTATACCCTTAGTTTGGCTAACTTAACTGTATTGTTGGATAATAGACAACCTTCCCATCTTCAATTAAGTCATCTAAATTGACTCTTTCATGTCGGATAATTAACTCTTTAGAAAGATCATGACGAATAGGATTTGATAATAGTTCGTTCACAGGGAACTTAACGAGTGCCTCCTTGCTTTCTATACAATAGTCTATTAATTGAGTATCGGTATAGCGAATTATCCGGTCCATAGCTTCACAATTAGCTAAATACTCAGGGTTCTCTGCAACCGTCTCGTAAGTTGTACGCTTATGGTAAAGGTGATAAACGGGATTTTTGAACGTTTTAAACTTCAAGAAGCGTTCAATTTTGTAAGCAAAAACGTCATCTTCTCCTCCCCACCCCCAGAACTCTTCAGGCCAGCCGCCAATTTGAACAAAGTTTGATTTTCGAATCAGTACCATACCGCCACTAAAATTAAGAAAATCTCTACACTCAGATTTATCTTTTTCAGCAATGGGATAATTTAACTTCATGTCGGGTGAGTTATGAATCATCTCACTTAAATCTGCAGGAAGATCAATAACGACATTAAAGGGATTCACTGCCTCAAATTCCTGTTGGCAACTGATGATACATCGGTTTAAATCTTCTGGGTCAATAATAATATCAGAGTCAAGAAATATAAGCACATCATGGCATGCTAGAATGGCGGCTTGATTCATGATTTTACTTTTATTAAATGGCTCAAGTTCATTTCCTACATAAATTTGGTTAATGGTTCCTGGTTTGAGTGAAAACTCGGTCTTAGAGCCATGTTCAGCCAGTATTATTTCACAATTTTGATAATTGGTAATTACCCATTTCAACGTAGAAAAACAGTTTTTTCTCTTTCACTACTTGCGTTCCTAAATGGAATAATAAAAGACACCACACTTTCATTCATTTATTTACCCTCTATTTTCAACTCAAAGCAGGTTGTTCAATTAAGTTTGCTTGCATCGAACCATGCTCACTCCCGTTTTGCAAACTGTGCTTTAACGGAGAAAAACCATTAAAACCGACAGTAGCAAAACTCGCAGAATATGCGCCACATGAGAGTATTAATACAGGGTCCCCAGATTGTAGATCTTCAGGAACGAGAATTTGACTAGTCTCATCATTAATCACATCATACGAGTCACACGTTGGCCCAGCAACAATTGCTAGGTACTAGCTTACTGTCCTTACGCGTGGGGAAGCGCATTTTATATCTGATTTTGTCAGTTTCAAATAAACCATTAAATACTCCACAAGACAGATATAACCACCTCTCTCTAGTACCACATGGTTGAATCCGCTCAGATAAACGCACCACATGCGCACGAATCATACCACTATCAGCAACAATATAGCGGCCCGGCTCAGCGATAAAACGTAAGGAGTACCCTATATCTTTTTGCAGCCGCGACATATTTTCACGAATTGTGCTAAATATTTTTTCTTCTGGTGGAGATAATTTATTTCCCTGCTTATCTAAATAGCCACTGCAAGGGAATCCGCCCCCTAAATTAATATACTCTAACTGTATTCCTTTAGATTTTAGGTTAAGCAAAACCTCTCTCCAGAGAGTAAATAACTGTTCCCATGCTGCAACTTCCATTTGTTGCGAACCAACATGTGCAGAAAGCCCCGCGGGCTTCAAACCGCTTCTCTTTGCTTCTATTAAAACTTGAACCGCTTCCTTTCCTGAGCAACCAAATTTTCGACTTAACTCCCACAATGCGCCTTTGCCTTCATTAGCAATACGACAGCAAATTCGGCTGCCACTCGCGAGACGTGCTATCGCTTGAACATCGCCTATGTTATCGGTCACAAAATCACGAATATTTAAATAATAGGCATGACTAATATCTTTGTCCGACTTAATGGTATTGCCATAGTGGATTTTACTAACATCGCATCCAGATTTAATTGCTTGTATAATTTCATTCACTCCTGCAGCATCAAAACCAGAGCCTTTTTCAACAAGCGACCTCAATACACCATCAACCGGGCATGCTTTGATAGCGAATCGTATATCTACACCAGGTAGTGCATGCGATAACCTATCATATTGACGCTCTATTCCTGCCAAATCGAACGTAATGGCATCGAAATTATCATCATTATGTTCTTGATACTTCATCGTAATTTATCTTCCGCTGATAATTAAATGCTAACTTGCTTCTTACTTGAATTTATTAGTGAAGGCCAAACCTCCGTTAAAAATATAAAGTCCTCCATATCAGATTTGGCTTCGGACAATAACTCACTGAATCGATCACTAATTATACGTGAGAGTTTTTCATAACGACCGCCGAGTTTAGCATATTCTTTAATAATTATATTCAGCGTCTTTTTAGCTGTTTCCTGATCGAGTTTTAGACTTTCTTCTATCACCCCCAAAACAACTTCCGAATTAACTTGGTAATCATGGTCTAGTAGCTCTAATCCAAGTTCATCTAATCTGGAAAAAATAAAACCGAAATAATTAAGAGATACATAATACTTAACCAACCTAATTTGATAATCGAAGAAACCATCATCTGTTTTTCTTTCTGGGGTATGGTAGTTATCTATATGTCTATTGTGCTCTACACCTGGAAGTTTTGAGCTATTAATCATATGTATAAGAAAGTAGTCAGAAGCGATGGTAGACTTCGCCGGAGGAAGCGGTATTTTTTGGTGCACTTTATAGAAACTGACATTGCACATATCGACCGCATAGGGATCAACAGAGCATAGGATCGACTTATCACCGTTAAATCGTTCTATTCCATTACCTTTAAATGACTTCTCTACAAATTCTTTCCTCTGGGCCTCAGAGTAGCTGTCTGGAACATCAAGGCTAACAATTGTCTCATAAACGTCTGAGTTTATGCTTTGCATCTCTTGAACATCTACAGACATTGCGCCAATAAAGGCGCCTCCGACCAACGAAACAGGCATCTGCTCTTGCTCAGGTAACAAGGTCACATAATCAACCTTTCCAGATACATCATGAGCATTTTGAGATAGAGAGCGAAGCTCCTGGTAGATAGGAAAAATATATTCACCGTTGACTCTCTGTAATCGACTATCAGAATCTCTTCGGTGAATACTGTCACAACCAAAAGCGGTACTGATTAAAAAACCTCTATTCGTGCACGCCCCATAAGAACAGCCTTCAGGCAGCATTATCGCTAACAACCTCGCCATCACGTCATGCTGTTTTGCATCATATATAACATTGCGGATAAAACTTTTCTGTCTCTTATCATCAAAATATGAAACTGATACTTTATTTACTTGGTCATACTGCTTAACAGCTTCAAGGTTTGATTTATATTCATCCCCGCTTGAAGTATCCAAAATTAAAACATGAACAAGCACATCAAAATTATCAACCGCATATTTAGCTTCTTTGATCATCAAGCCAATCGCGTTGGCGCATTCTCGGTTGGTGGGTAAAAAAAGACAAATTTTCTTCACTAAAGCTCCTTATTATGCGAAGCCGCTGAACTAAAAATGTCATGCCTCACCGATTTGTACACATAGACTGAATTGCGCTAAGTTTCTATTGCATATGCATACTCTTCCAGTTGCATGGCAGAAGTTTGCGAGCAGTACAACAAAAGAAACTAAGCCAACAAAATAGTGGACATTGCCAAGTGTGATTGGGACAACGTGATACTGAAGTCTCTATTTAAACGCGGAGTGAGTATGTTGAATACGCGCTCACTGACAAGTTGAACCTGAGTCGAGATTGGAGATGGGTATTCGTACGTGAAGACAGCAATAGCATACTGCTATAAAAGCGCTGCATGTTCTTAGAATAGGAAAGCCCTCGCCAGCATGTACTGGCGAGGGCTTCAAATTTCAGGCATAAAAAAACCAGCCTGAGCTGGTGACTTTATCTCTCATCATCAAGCTATCATGCAATTTGATGATGAATATTGGAGGCGCCTCCCGGAGTCGAACCGAGGTCCACGGATTTGCAATCCGCTGCATAGCCACTCTGCCAAGGCGCCTTTATCTGGTACTGGTATCTGTAAATTCACTGGCAACTACGCTTAGTTACGTAACTGATCATTGAGATGGTGCCCCGGGCCGGACTTGAGCTAGGCACAACGCGAACGTCGAGGGATTTTAAATCCCTTGTGTCTACCAATTCCACCACCAGGGCACATGCAAACACCATCATCCTCTCGCTTCACCGTGAGGACGAGACGTACTTTACCCTAATATGATTCTGGGTCAACCGTAAATTCTTACTTTATGAATCATATGGTTAAATTCCCAACTATCTGCACAAAGCCCCACCAAAATCTTAGGTACTAACTGCACCGTCGTTGCTTTTATAAATGACGAGTTTTTTATTTTCGATGACTCCCAGACAGGATTAACCAAAATGTTAATCCTGAGCCATAAAAAAACCCTGATCATCTAAATCAGGGTTTACCTCTAAGAAGTTGCTAACTACAGATTCACGCTTATTTTTGCACACCTTCAATGTGCAGTTCCATATCTACGTAGCTTGATGCGCCCATGACAGGAATCTTAAAGTCCACTAACTCCAAACGAGTAGTTCCATAAAAACCAGCGCGCTCACCGCCCCACGGGTCTTGGCCAGCGCCAATAAACTCAGCGTTGATGGTAATCGGCTGGGTCACACCATGAAGGGTAAGATCCCCTGTAATGTCTAACTTGCCATCACCATTGTCTTTCACACCTGTACTTTTAAACACTGCCTCACCGTACTTACCTGCATCGATAAAATCAGAGCTACGAATGTGCTTATCACGTTCGGCATGATTCGAGTCCAGACTTGTTGTGTCGACGGTGACTTCCACCGAAGAGGCAGCAACGTTTGCAGGATCATAGCTAAACTGACCAGAGAAGTCGTTAAAGCGACCTTGAATAAAGCTGTAACCTAAATGGCTCACCTTAAAGTTCACTGAGGCGTGGGCGCCTTTAGTATCAATAGCGTAATCAGCGGCATTTGCACCTAGTGGCAACATCATTGCCACTGCCATTCCTGTAGCGATTAGTGTCTTTTTCATTTCGAAACTCCTAACATTTTTCGAAGAGTATTATCTTTATTGATAAAGTGATGCTTTAAGGCGGCTAACGCATGCCCTGCAGCGGCTAAAATAACAAACCAAGCGGCATAGAAATGAACCTCCCCTGCAATATCAGACTGATTTGCAAAGAGTTCACCTAATGCTGGAACTGTAAACCATTCAAAAACGTCTATACCTCGACCATCTGACGTTGATATCAAGTAACCACTGGTGAAAATGACCAGTAACGCAATGTACATCATCAGATGTCCTACTTTAGCCCCCATTTTTTCAAAGGCAGAACCTTCTATATCAGGACTAGGCGTTACATGCTTCCAAATTAATCTAACTATAGTAATCACAGCCAAGAGTATGCCCACCGATTTATGCCAATGCGGCGCTGTTTTATACCACTCGCTATAATACGTAAGATCAACCATCCAAAGTCCGACTGCAAACATACCAATGATCACCAAAGCGGATAACCAATGCAGTGCTCTTGAGACAGCGTTGTAATTTTGAACCGTGGTTGTTGCCATTTTCCTTTCCATTTATTGATACCAATTATCATTCGTCATATTAACGACTATTTAACGCTTGAGATACAGTATTTACTTAAATTGACATTACGACGATAGGGAAGGCTTGATAAAGTCATTCAATTTTTTCGAACTAACTCAACCACAACAATTTGCGACCCTACGCTAGTCCAACGGCATCTCTATTTCATACAGTTCATCTCCAATATCGAGCACTCTGCGTTCGAGTACCGCTTTGGCATCCTCTAATCCCTTGTTGTAAAAGGCTGGACCCAATTTTTTGATGAGAAAGTCCAATAAAAACTCGGCATCAAACTGCCCTAAATCTTGCTCCAATTCTTCAGAAAAGTACTGTTGCAATTGAATAATAATGTCATTTCGTTGCTTTGAATCAAACATCGCGCCCTTCTTTCATACTCAACGTGTATCACATAATGTTACATTTTATCTTCTATGACGCATAGGGTTTTAAATCATTCAAGTTTTAACACACCATCCATACGCGTTATTCCAACCACCTCTCATTATTTCGATTATTTATGAATCTCTGTTTCATTTTTGAAACTAAACCACTATGCTGAGTGCAAATATACGGAGGAACCATGAACACAGGGTATCAAGAACGCATCACTCAATTATTGAAAGAACACGGAGTGACTAACCACGAACTGGCCGAAGCAATTGGAAAAGGTAAGGCAACCATTGGTCGCTATCTGACAAAAGGCGCGACAAGAACCTACCCTTCAATAGAAGATCTTGCCCTCATTGCTCAGTATTTTAAAGTTCAACCTCATTGGTTATGCTTCGGTATTGGTGATAAGCATACCCACGCGCAAACATTAACAAACGCGGTAAACGTCGGTGCATCTACTGTCAGTGTTTATACAAGAACCGAAGTCCCACGCCTGCTAAGCGGTGAGCAAGCTGACTCTGTGAGCTCCATTCCTGTTCCTAGCAAACATAACAACTGCTTCGGCGTGTTATACCCTGTGTCAGGGGCGCTATCATACAAATGGGACTGCGTAGCGCTTGTTGAACAAGGCCAAGAATGGGTAAATGATGATATTGTCCTGGCTCGCTTACCAGGTAATGATTACCCAGAATTTTTCACATTAGTCAAAATCGGTGCAGTCATTCATGTTTGGTATGGTGATGACACATCGAAAAATGCCATTCATCAAGTAATGGATGACGAGATTGATGTTATTGGTGTGGTGCGCTGGGGCACATGGTCCAAGCGTGGCTAATTAAAAAATGCTGCATTTACCAAATGCAGCTAGGTTAAGGAATAGACCGTGCTTCTTGATGTTGTTGTTCACAGCTTAAATCAATTTGAAGGTGACTGTTTAACGCTATGTGCTCACCACTACCCTGCTGTTCACAATAAGGGAATGACTGAGCACCACTTGGCTCTCGCATTTGTCAAACGATTAGTAGCAAATCAAACTGGCGCAAGTCAGCACTGCGAATATGCGCCGATTGAATTAAATAAACGCTCAGAAGCCCCCCAACATTATCGTGTGTCTTCCTCTCAAGGTACCGTTTGGGTGATCACGCATCACTTTGTTAACGCGAGTCCTTCGAGCCGAGAGCGTTTGCTTGAAAAGATTCAAGAATGGCAATCAGAATATCGATTTGCCATCCAACCCCATGATTTATTGGTGCTCATCGCCGACCACTGGATGAATCGTAATATCTTTAGCAGAGAGATTATCCACTGGTGGACGCATCAATTGCCAGAAGACCGTGACTTATACGCTCAACAAGGAGTCAAACTAGCCGAAAGCCCCAGCTATTTGCGCCAACGTTTGCTAGCTCGCAACCAATTAACACCACGTTATATTTTATATTCCCACCCCATTAAGCGAGCCAAATACGGGGATTCACTTAAAAAGTACGTCCAACTTTACGCTATTGTTCAAAGCTAATACATGAATGGTAATCAATGAAGCGTTAAATGCTTCGTGTCGGTTTCTGTCATTAAAGGTTCACGCGAATTTTGCATAGTAAGGGATATGTTTACGTTAGCTGTATGAGTTCTGGCCTCGCCTATTCATGAAAAGTCTTAAACGATATCAATATGAACGTTACGCTGTGCTCTGTAACCTTGCTTACCCTCGCATATTTAAACAAACACGCTATGGGTTTGACCCGAACGGTCAGAGAACAATCGCTAACCGTTCGGGTAAAACCGTCGTTAGAGTTTTATGGAACAAACATCAAGAAGAAGCCATCATCGTTATCAAAGGATCTCATAGCGTCAGCGATTGGCTACTTAATTTTGCGCTATGGCAACGCTCATGCCAAGCATTCGGTCTCGATTACTCCATCCATGCTGGGTTTCATTTTATACTCAATCAAGAAAGCCAGCCGAGTCACAAGTTAGATACTCTCGGTTTATCACTGTTTGAACGTACCATGGTGATCGCCAGTGGACTCATTGAGAATGGCAAAAGAATTACGATTACTGGGCACTCATCAGGGGGAGCAATCGGCTGTGTGATAGCCGATGCATTAGAACAGAAGCACCCTAAATCCATTAAGCGAATCGTCACCTTCGGGCAGCCCGCT
Source organism: Vibrio sp. GJ43-1 (assembly GCF_055808835.1). Taxonomy (NCBI): domain Bacteria; kingdom Pseudomonadati; phylum Pseudomonadota; class Gammaproteobacteria; order Vibrionales; family Vibrionaceae; genus Vibrio; species Vibrio sp. GJ43-1. Next base: position 1,560,560 of record NZ_CM147885.1, read on the forward strand.
ATCGGTGGGTGGCGCTTTAAAAAGCACTTTAATCTGGCTCATAAGACCTATCGAATCTGTTGTGACCTGGACATCGTCACTTTCCTCCCACCGCTACCGTTTGCTTATTGGCATGTTGGCAAAATGTTATGGCTCTATAATGGTCGTATTTTCGAGAATACCCCTTCAGTCGTGCGATTCAGTCGTTCCGTTGTTTCTTGGCTCATCCGACCTTTTTCATATCACTTAATGAGTAAATATATTCGCAATAAAGATTATTTCGATGAGAGATAAATGAGAGGTGTGTCGATATTTTAACTAAATATCAACGAATTTTCTTTCTGATTAAAAATCAACCAATAGCTTTGCATGTTATTGAGCTTCGTCAACTTTTGAATAAATATCGCTATTTATGAATTTGATTATTTTGAAAACAATGAATTATATCACTAAAATTTCAAGGTTCATCAGCTGAGTACACTATCTTCTCAACGATAACATTGGACAATTAACCCAATTAGGCACCTTTCATAACCATGGTGAATTTGACTTATTTTCCACTCATGACATTATTATATGAATATCTCGAATAAATGTTATCTTCATGCTACTCACTGACAAGCACCAATTTACACAACGAATTAAGATCGACCATACTGGAAGCTATGTCGCAAAATATAAAGACCTTATATTAAAAAGTGTTTTTCAACCGATCTTCTGTCGTGCTGGTACAATTATTGGTATGGAAGCGCTAGTTCGACTTTATGACCAAGATAACAAACCTATTCCACCTAATCTTTTTTTCCAAAATGAAAGTATTCCTCTCTCTGACCAACTGAACGTTGACCGATTAAGTCGCGTAATTCACATTCGAAATTTCAGTATGTCTGAGTATCGAGAAAGGCTACTATTTCTGAACTTTCTCCCGATTTCCAGTGAACGGTTAGCCGCAGAAGGACTTCAATCATCCTTATTGATGTCACGCTTAAAAGCACTTCAGATAGACTGCAAACGTGTCGTAGTAGAATTGGTTGAGCTAACCGCGTTTAGCCCAAGAACATTGGCTTCGGCAGCAAAACACTTAAGTGATGCGGATTTTCTTATAGCGATTGATGACTTCGGCTGTAAGGAGTCAAACCCAGAAAGAGTGGCATCCATTCGCCCCAATATTCTGAAATTTGATCGCCAACTATTGTTGGATTACATCGCAGGAAAGAAATCCCCACTTGTTGATGGCATCGCACTGGCTAAAGCAAATGGTGCAAAAACCGTGATAGAAGGAATAGAAACCGACGAACAACTGGCAATAATGAGATCGTTAGGCTTTGATTTCTATCAAGGCTTCCACTTAGCCGTCCCCATGGCACTTGAACCAAGACTCAAGCAAGTCGTCTAGTGCTTTCCCTTAACGGAATTTAAAAACGCTTACCAAGCATAAAAGTTACGCCTTCACGCGTTTTGCCACTTTGCGCCATTAAAGACGCTTCCCAATTTTCAGCAAAAGCCTTTTGCAGCCCCACCATTGTAGACCAACGACTCGAAGATTGTGTCGCACTAAACTTAATATCGCCAAGCTTGCCTTTTAACTGGCGTTGATAATCCTGATACTGACCTCCAATCACAATTCGCCAACCACTATCTCCAATATTAAGACCAACTAAAGGGGTAATGACCAGTGCGTCCAAACTGACACCCACACCAGAAACTGACGTTGATACGTACTGTGCGTCGATGGTTCCAAAAAAGTTCTTATGCCCATACGCAAGGGTAGTTCCGACAGCAGTGACGGTAGACGTTGTCGCCATGCCATTCACCTCCAAGCGAGCCAAATTGCCATTGGCAAAATCATTGACCCCAATTGAAATATTCGAAGACGTCACTGCTTTGCCTACCATGGCATTAAAGCCCCAAAATGGCAGCACCCATACGTCACCTCGAACCGCTACAATGCTGGTGGTATTAGTGGTTGAGCTTCCACCGCTTGGTAAAAGGTCGTCGACAGGCTCTCCATCAACTTTAAAGTCACCTAAATTCATCAGGTCTTCTTGCTGGTGAGTAAACAGTGAGATGCCGATCGGTTTAGGCAGCGTAATTCCCATATCACGCACTCGATCACCAAAGAATGGTAAGGTTCGACCATAATCCTCGTCTTTTGTTGGCAGTGTATCTTTTGCCCAACACATTGATGTAGTCAACGTAAATATTAATACCAAATAAACCCGTATGTTAATTACCGAGTTCAATATTACTGGATTCAATAAACGATTAAGTAATGAAAAGTCACGTCGTATATTCAAGCGAAAAAGCCTAACTAAAATTGGGTTGGTGATTCTAGCAAGGTTATGAAAACAAAAATAATTCACATTTAGTATGCGTACACACTTGAAGATACACAACGCCGATGCAATATACTCCTTATCAGCAGTGAAGCACTCGCCAGTAGTAACTGGCCAAACACAAATAAGCAAGGAATGCATGCCAAACCATACCATTAAGAAAAAATGTCTAAATGACGCCCCCGCGACTAGGTTGCCTTTATTTCTCAAAGGGTCTCTTTCTATGATGCCTTTAAGTCTCGCTGTCGTTCCTTGGGGATTTTTAGCGGGCTCCTTTGCCATTGAGTCCGGATTAACCTTCTTTGAAGGTCAAGCCATGAGTGCCATTTTATTTGCCGGTGCCGCGCAATTGGTTGCCATGGGGATGATCAAGTCTGGCGCGACTCTGCTGACGATGATGGTCACTATTTTCTTTATTACTTCTCGACATTTTCTTTACGGCCTATCTATGAGGGAGTCGATCTCCCCACTGCCGCTGAGGTGGCGCCTTGGACTCGGTTTTCTGTTAACCGACGAGTTGTTTGCGCTCTGCGGGCGTCAATCGCCGCAGCAATTTAACCGTTGGTATGCGCTCGGCGCAGGCCTGTCCTTTTATTTGATTTGGAATATCGCCACCTTGATCGGTCTTATAGTTGGTAGCCAAATTCCAGACTTACAGCAATATGGGTTGGAATTTGCTGTCGCTGCAACGTTCATTGCCATCGTCATTCCAACAATAAAATCGTTAGCAACGTTACTCGCTATCTGTTCCGCCCTCGTGACCTCCGTAATATTGGCGACTATGAACGTCGAAATGGGGTTGGTCATTGCCAGCATCGTTGGGATGAGTGTTGGCTATATAGCGGAAGGGAGAATCAAGTCATGACTTTTGCGGTAATTTTAATTCTCACTTCCATTGTTTTCGCGAGCCGCTATCTATTTCTGGAGCCTAAACTGCCGCTTAGAATCAGTGCCAGCGCAAAACGCTTTCTAAGTTACGCCAGTCCAGCCGTACTTACGGCTATTTGGGGGCCCATCGTGTTTCTTCCACATGGCGAGCTAAACTGGAGTGACAACTTGCCTTACTGTTTAGGCGCTATTTTTGCCATCATCTGCGCTAAAATTACCAACAATGTCTTGTTAACCACTATCGTCAGTATCGCGTTCTTTATATTATTAAAGCTCACCGTATTTTAAGCGGTGGGCCTTGATAGAAAAGATTACTCACCACGATTTTTTCGCTGCGAGCGATTAGACAGACCCACTCCTGGTTTGGCAGGGACTGCCCTTCTCTCGTGTAAGAGGTGGCGAATAGATAAAATAGGATGAGGAAATAACATCCTTGGGCCAGCATAACGCATCACGGCTTGCATCTGTTCTTTAGGTTGCGGTTTATAGCAATGAATGGGACATTTATTACAGGTGGGCTTCTTCTGTCCATACGGGCATCGATCTAAGCGCATTTCGGCGTAGTCAATTAGCTCACGGCAAGACTTGCACAGGCTTTTACCTTGATGATCGTCTTGATGATGATCACGACAATATATCGCGACCATCGCTTGTACCGTTTTGAACTCTGTTGCCAACTCCCCAGATAACAAGCTTAATTCAAGTTTCATCGTCATTAGTAAATCAACAATGTATCATCAATGGGTTGATAGTCGTCAGCAACGTCAATCAAATTATTAGCGGTTAATGCACGTGCACTGATAACGGTCACTTTCTTACCAAAGCGTTGTTGGATACGCTCCACAAGAATTTGAAAGTCTCCATCTCCGGACAATAAGACAATCCGGTCCACATCGGCGGCCAACTCAATCGCATCTAACGCGATACCAACATCCCAATCCCCTTTTGCGCTGCCATCTGAGCGCTGAATAAAAGGCTTAAGATGGACCTTGAAGCCAATGCCTCGCAAAATATGATGGAATTGTCTTTGCTTAGGATCGGTTGAGGAAATGGCGTACGCATTCGCCGATGTAATTTGATACTGTTCTGAAAGCTGGCGCCATAACGCATTGTAGTCAAAGCGACTTTTAAAAGCTTGGCGGGTGGTGTAGTAAATATTTTGAACGTCAACAAGGACTGCGATGGTTTCCATAACTTCGACCTAAGCGGATTTTTTCACATCATAACAGATCTATCTTGCTCGTGGATGCCTTCAGTACTGGCATATCGTCATACCATCAAAAAAGCCTCCAATTGTCATCATAAATTGGAGGCTTACTCTGTATAAAAGTTAACGAACACTAGGTTAAATCAATAACAGATTACTCATTTTTCTGTGCCAGGTGGCTGCTCACTAGGCTCGCAACCATGATCGCAAGATAAAAGCTGCCTGTGATTGACTCCAAAAAGACGAAAAATTTAGGAATCGCGAGCGTTGGAGAAATGTCACCATAACCGACTGTTGTGAGCGTAATAAAGCTAAAGTAAATCACTTCAAACAAATTATCCAACCATGGTTTATGACTTATCCCATTGAAAGGGTCAACAAATAACTCAAGTTGAATCAGGTAGATAAACGTAAAACTTAATCCAAATAGCAAGTAAACACAAATCGAGCCCACTATTTGATTCAACGTGACTTTTTTCGCCATCACCACCTGCTTTAGCGCTGAATACGTTTGTGCGAGTACAAAACACAGCATTGCTGACATCGTCACTAAAGACAGATCTTTGTTTTCAAATAAAGTAATCGTTCCCGAGGTCACAATGACCACCAGCATAACGGCATACCAAGAGCGATAGAACGTCTGCTTACGATGCACACCAACAATCGACGTCGACATGCAAAGTACAAGTAGCGCCAATACATACGACTGCGCATCGTCTTTAAATTGATGGACAACGGCACTCAGGAAAAATAGAACCAATAGCGAGCCCAGCAAAAAGAAAAAGTTATCGTCTTTCGTCACTAGTTTCAAAACCGTCTCTCCTCAATTACAGCATTTCTTTGGCGATTAAATGCAGCAGGTATGTTTCTCTTTCGATACTCATACCTTTTTTATCACTTTCAGCAATGGTCTTCTCATTGAAGGCTATCGCTTCATGTATATTAATCCAAACTGGCTTCATACCATTTTTGATTTCATAATCCTCGTAAGCGGTTTTACCCAGCTGTCGGTCAACCTTACAAGAATAACAGTAAGACACCATATGAACGACATCCGCATCCTGTTTATGCCAAGGGCGAAATTCTTCATAAATACCAAACGGCTTAATACCATGAATATTCTTAGCACCCGTTTCTTCTTCTAGCTCTCTGACCATACCTGCAATGACATCTTCCCCCTCATCTAACCCACCACCCGGTAGAGAGTAGTCATGATAACGCTCGGTATACAGTAATAGAATCTGTTCGCCATCTATCGCTATCGCTCGGGTCGCCTTTCGGTGGTAAATTTTTTTGTCGTCCAAATGATCAATATCTGGATGAATCGCGGTAGTAATCTTTCTCATGTTTTGCTCGACAACGTGGTAATACTGCGAGAAGTCTATCACATAAATGAACATTTACACTTTGACACAGTTTTATTGTTATTTCAGAAGGGACTATCATAAATGAACGCTGTATTATTACTCCCTCGCTTAAAGGGATGTTAAGCAACTAAACACTACACTGTGAGCTAAGTCCCTTTATATTATGAATGTTTATCCATTGCCAATCTCCACTTCCCCTAGAGCGACAACACCCAAGTCCGGAGTGAGACTATCAGTCATCGCTCTAACACTCATGGGCGTATTTGCCCCTTTGGCAAATGCAACTGAGCAAATCGACGTCAATACTGACACGTCTGCGCTCACTCAAGAAGACTTGCTAAAACAAGCTGTGGCGGCTGAAGAGCCCTTGAGCCACCAAGCACTGACCGCACAACAATATCGAACTTGGAATGAACTCGGCTATCGCTCTATTTCCACCAATAGTAGTTTTGAAGAGTTGCGTCAAAACGAAACCACTGTTGAGCAAGTCAGTTTTTATGACTCACCTTATCAAGTCTCTCTATTTAACCCTCAAAATGGTGAAGATAGCGAGCGCCTTTGGTCGCAAACTAAGTCTATCTTTGCTTATGGTGTGGGTGTTGCGGGTGTGTTGGCACTTATGCCTGAATCCATTACAAACTGGGAAAAAGACGACGTTCAACTCATGAACAAGTGGTGGGACAACGTACAATCTGGTCCGGTATGGGATCGAGATGACCACGTCATCAACTATATTGGACATCCTTATTTTGGTGGCGTCTATTACCAAGCGGCGCGAAAATCAGGCTATCGCCAATGGGATGCCTTTATGTATTCCACGTTAATGTCGACATTTTACTGGGAATACGGCATAGAAGCCTTTGCAGAAGTCCCCTCCATTCAAGATCTTGTCGTCACCCCTACTCTTGGTTGGGTATACGGTGAATGGGCATTTAACAAAGAAAAAGAGATTCGCCTCGGCGGCGGAACAGTTTGGGGATCCGACGCACTCGGCTCGACAGCACTGTTCTTCTTAGACCCTGTCGACAGCCTTGGTCGCGGCGTCAACAACGTTGCGGGCAGAGAAATAGTAAAAGCCGGTACTGGCTTTGTCGGTGCGCATTCCAATGTCCTTAGAAATGGCGAAGTGGAAACCAAATATCAAGTTCAAGTACAATATGCCTTTGGCGCCGGTGAGACCGATGACAGCTTGAAACGTCGTCAGAAGAAAAACTACCATCAATACACGGATGATCCAGTCACATATGGTATCGTCGGTCTCAGCGCTGGGTTTGCTTACCCTCAGTTAGACAAAGAACGTAACCTCAAAAACGACTTTGCCCCAGCATTTACACTGGGACTTTATTTCACAGAGCAGTTCTCGACGCGTCTTGGCTATATGCAAGGCAACTACGAGTCAACCGTGAGCAACCAAAAGCATGTTTATGAAAACTACAGTTTAGATTTTCAATACTATTTACTCCCTGGTAGCCCTGTTAAGCCATACCTCAATGCGGGGGTTGGTGAAGCAATGCTTGATAAAGATCGGGATACTAAGAAATTACAGTGGAATATTGGTACGGGCGTGCATTACTCAATCAATGCCAATTGGTCACTGCAAGCCGACTGGAAATACGCCTACCACCGCAATTCCGGTGCGCGAGATCATATAATGGGCTCACGCTTGATTTACCGCTTTGGTGAAGGCAATAAATACATCTAATCAACCACGATGCCTTGGTATCGTGGTGAAGGCCACAATACCAAGGACGATAGTGCGTCGTTCGACTTAAAGATGGACGTCAACATACAAATTTGTAGGAATTGTAGACACAAACACAATATCTCAACTATTTGTCGATTAAATGTAAATATTTTGACCGAATCAAAACACTTTTTCTCTGAGATCTCCTACACTTAACCAAAAGCCAGATTTCCAACTAGGAGAAAGAATGAAAACAGCAAAATGGATGATTGGTGCGATTGCAGTAGGTATTATGGCAGGTTGTGCAAGTGAACCTGACGAATATGATGTCGATGAAATCACAGCCATTAGCGACCCAGCTTATGTTTATTGTGTTGAGCAAGGCAATAAATTGGCACGTGTAACAGAAAATGGTAAGCGTGTACCTTACTGTGTTATTTCTGACGAAGAAAAATACACCGTTTGGGACTATTACGAAAATAGAAATAAAAAAGAAGAAAACTAATACCTATATAAAGGGCGCTCGACAGCAGTGCCCTTTATTTAACCACTTTCATTTAAACACCTTAATTTTACCACTTTAGTATCCGTACCTACGCTTCCACATAAATGTCATTAGAACATTGAATGATCATTTAATGAACGATCTGGCACCTGCTGAATTGCATCCCAGTGCTCGACGATTTTTCCATCATTATCGAACCGAAAAAATCCATGGTGACGTACTCGTCGCCATCGGGCCACTGTTGGTGAGTATGCAATGCGACTAAATTTCCTTCACCAATCACACGCAAAAACTCGATATTCTTTTGAGGATATTCCGTCGCCATTTGTTGAAAGTAATCTATAAACCCTAGCTTGCCATCCATGACAACGGGGTTGTGCTGTATGTATTCATCACCAACATACAGCTCTACTGCTTTTTCCGGGCAGCCTAAGTACGCCATTTTGTAGAACTCGACAGCATGCTTTTTATTTTGCTCAACTTGACTGTTCATCGTCAACCTCCCACTCCGTATTTACGCTAAACCGTAGGCGTTGTTCGCAGGAAATACCAGTTCTCGTCCCACTGTAATTGGCAGGCCTTAGGTTCCCAAACCCAAACTGTAAATAATTAATAAGGTATTATTCACCCTCATGGCGGTCTCTATTAAAGAAGCTTTCTACTTCTAACTGCGTTAAATAGCGCCATTCCCCAGGCTCAACGTCCAGCTGTATATCACCAATCCGTTCACGATGGAGTTTCACGACTTTATTGCCAATGCTTGCAAACATACGTTTCACTTGATGAAACTTGCCTTCAGTGATGGTTAAACGTACATCCTGAGGGGTAATAATGGTTAAGATGGCTGGCTTAGTCAGTTGGGCTTCTCCTTGCAACTGAACCCCATCTTTAAACTTACCAACGGCACTGGTATCAATAGGTTTTGATAAACTGACTCGATAGACTTTGCTACATTGTTTCGAAGGCGTAATGATATTGAAAGACCAACGCCCATCATCGGTAATGAGTACCAATCCCGTCGTGTCAGCATCTAAGCGCCCCGCGATATGGAGTTCATCACGATGCTGGATATCAATACTGTTAAATAATGAGGGGTATACTTCATCGATATTTGAGCAAATCGTCCCTGCCTTCTTATTCAGTAGAAGATAACGAAACGGACGACACGATAGCTTCACTCCGTTCAATGTCACTTGGTTATTTTCATGTACCTGAGTACGTTCACTTGTCATCGTTTGTCCATTAACGCACACCTCGCCGCGTTCAATCACGGAGCAGGCTTGCGCTCGTGTTAGTTCGGTGCTTTTACAGACAAATCGATCTAGCCGCATTTCATGATTCTCCTAATAGTCTTCGCCGCCATTATGCGCACTCAGCAATATTTAGCAATGCTTAGCATTGCTTAGCAAGTCCACTGATACCGGAAAAATCGACAACTTTGAAAACGTATTGCGACTTTAATTGCGCCTAGCTCTACACAACCTACGAGTATTTCGCGTAAACTAGCCACGTTCAAAATCACTACCTAGTATGGACAAATCATTTTGCAGACGCTTTCACAGCTCCAATCCGGCGAACTTTTTGGCACAACTCATCTCAAATTATCCGAATCACTGACCACTTTCCCATTAGAGATTTTATCGCTTGCCGATAGCTTAGAAGTTCTCGATTTGTCGAATAACTTACTCACATCACTACCTGATGAATTAGAAACATTCAGCAAACTCAAAATCGTGTTTGCCTCAAACAATCTATTTGATACCTTACCTTCCGTGTTAGGTCGCTGCCCTAACTTAGAAATGGTCGGCTTTAAAGCCAATAACATCAAGCATGTCCCAGCAGAGTCATTACCAAAACGTTTACGTTGGCTTATCTTAACGGATAACCAGATTTCATCGTTGCCCGATTCGTTAGGCGAACGACCTCGATTGCAAAAGTTAGCCCTAGCTGGAAATCGCTTAACGGCACTACCAAGCACGATCGACAACCTGCATAACCTTGAGCTGGTGCGGATTTCCGCTAACCAATTAACGCAATGTCCAGACTCATTACTATCATTACCTAAGCTGGCATGGCTTGCCTTTGCTGGCAATCCATTTTGTCAATCCGACATTAACATCCAATCTGTTCCTAAAATCAAAGCCACAAGTTTTACTTTGCAGGAAACATTGGGGCAAGGTGCATCGGGTGTGATTTCTAAAGCGATATGGAACCAAGCGCAAGCAACGCTACCGCAAGAAATCGCGGTCAAGGTGTTTAAAGGCCAAGTGACGAGCGATGGTTACCCAGAAGATGAATTGCAAGCTTGCTTAAAAGTCGGTAATCACCCCAACCTCGTTCAATCTTTAGCGCAAGTGCATGAGGAAAACTACTTAGCTTTGATCATGAACTTAATCCCAGCTCACTATAAAAACTTAGGCTTGCCCCCTTGTTTAGACAGCTGCACACGAGATACTTTTGAGCCAGACTTTACCTTACCCATTGAAAAGATTGAAAAAATTGTTACACAGATGGAAGACGTATTTGAGCATTTACACTCAAATCAAGTGTGTCATGGCGATCTGTATGCACACAACACGCTTGTTGATGAAGCGGGTAATATTATATTTGGTGATTTTGGTGCCGCCACCATGTATCACATGCTATCAAGCCAGCAACAAAACAAAGTAAAAGCCATAGAGCAGCGCGCGCTGAAACACTTCATTGATGACCTGCTAAATATTTGTGCAAAGCAGGATGTTAACACCAAGCAATACAAGGTGTTGCGCGAAAAAACATAACCGCCTTTTCTCAATATCAGGCTGCGATGATTTCCGCATATGCGAATCGTTATTTCCCTATTAGGTGTAGCATATCTAGTGCCCAGCCTAATGGGTGAAGTAACGTGAAGACTCCGCCAAACTCGGTGATCGGCGATTAAATTAACGACACGCCTTCCACTTCAATGACTGAACTGGCATTGGCACGCTCAATAATCTTAACTAACGCTGACTGAATCACTTCATCATTTCGTGCATCGGTCGTACTCGCAAACAACTCCTCTTGGATTTGAGCGCCTTCAGCCAATACAAACTGAACCACGACCTCAGATGCCCTCTCTGCTGTTTCACCACGATATTCCAATGTGATTTGTGGGTAGCCTTTAAATCCCTTTTTCACTTGTTTAGCAATGCGCTTTTTTGCTTTATCTACGTTCATATCATTCCTTGTTCTCGTCGTAAGTTCTAGTAACGCGAAATTGCCCTAGCTAAAAACGATATAACCAGACTACTTCGCTAACGCTAAGAAAACCATTACAATGCGCGCAATTTCCTAAAATAGTTAACGGTCTAAACGTATAGGTACTTTCCTTGAAGTTAAGCAACAGACTCTCGCAGATCGATCACATGATCGCTTCAAACTACACCCATATTTGGGATTGCTGCTGTGATCACGGATTCCTAGGTGCCGCACTACTAGATCGTAATGCCGCGAAGCATATCCATTTTGTTGATATTGTACCTAAACTAATGACGGCACTTGAAGATAAGCTCGAACAGTTTTATGCAACGTGTCCGTCTACGTATTACGTCCATTGTATCGACGTCGCCACGCTGCCGTTATCCGAGTACAAAGGCAAGCATTTAGTTGTCATTGCTGGCGTAGGGGGAGATTTAATGATGAAATTTGTCAGCGGCCTTTGCCAACGCTATCCACAGTTAGACATCGATTTTCTATTGTGTCCTGTTCACCATCAGTATGCGCTTCGCCAAACCTTGATAAAAAATAATTTGCGTCTTCTTCGTGAGTCATTGGTTGAGGACAACCGTCGCTTTTACGAAGTCATGCTGGTGACAACCAATCCCGAACAAGGCGATATCATTAGTTCCGTTGGCAAGGAATTCTGGCAAACCACCAGCTCGGAGCAAACCGAAACAGCCACCAATTATCTCGACAACACTCTGCGTCACTATGAACGTATTCAACGTGGTGGTAGATCCGACGTCACCAATATCTTGCAAGATTACTGCTAAGAATTTCTGTTTGTGATAAGCAGGGAGCGCTCAAAGCAAACCGTTAGCTAGCGCAGGACCAAGCACCAAAAGTGTTAAGTGCACCGCACATCTTTAGGTAACCGTATGACATATCAATATTCAAAGCAAATGTGGTGCTTATTGGCTTGACTGAACGAGCGGTATTTCTTAACTTGGTAGCGAACGCCTTTGCTTGCGCGTCTGGAATGGCCGAGAGGAAGTTGTACTCGGCCACTTTCTTTCTTGTATCGAGCCTTTCTCTTTCTCTTTCTCTTTCTCTTTCTCTTTCTCTCAAAACATTGAACAATGTGAACCTAACGGTCTCTACATATGAAAAAAGCCGATGTCTCCATCAGCTTTTTATCATTAATTTTAGATTATGCCGCCACTTGGCATAAAGTACAGCATCACTAGCCATACCCCAATCCAGCTCGCCACAACGGCTACATCAAACCAATCTTTATTCCACATATCGCCTCCAAAGAGCGCGGTAAGCATCGCTGACTAAACAACATCAATGTCAGGTAAGCGACAACAGTATTCACCTAAAACACTGCAATAAAGATACCAATTTAGCGTTTGATAACCTTTTTCAGACTAAAGCTTTTGATATTGACACGCGGAAATTAACCTTTCCGGTTTATCTTTCAATAGCTTAATAAAACAGTCAGACATAGACCAATTCGTTACGATCCCCTCACCTTGCATATTCAAGATGGCGTCATAGCCTTCTTTGCCTTTCATGGTATATGCGCTTGAGGTGCCAGTATATAGTCGGGTAGCATCAAGTGGCCTTCCTGCAATAAAGACATCGCTTACCCTCTCACCCATAGGCGCATCTTTGTCATAATGAAACTCAAGTTGATAAGTGTAAGGATAACTGCCCGATCCGGTTCCAACCACACCGTTATCAGTGGCGTTATTAATCGCCCCCTCAATGATAAGAGGGATATAACAACCTTGTATGCCATAGACCCCGATAGGAACGGCAAACGGCAGCAGCTTTCCGGCAATATCGGCGACCGAAATATCCCCTGCATTTAGAGAATTTCTCACGCCCCCCGCATTGTGTATGGCAAATTCAGGTGTATGACCTAATTGGCTCATCGCATAATGAAATGATTCCGCGACAGAAGGCGCGATCTGACTGCCTCCTTGGGTATCGGGTAGCCGTACATGGCGAAGTGGACGACGTAGCGACGCTATGGTGCTTTGCTGCAATGCCCTAACTCGAGGTTGGTATTTGTCTCTTAGAATCGCCTTGATTCGCTCATCTTTACGACACTGAACAACATTAGAGTGGCCTTGTACCGTTGCTTTTACCGCATCATAGTCATCATCGGTTAAGGCATTATCGACGTCCATAAATATACGGCGCCCGACTAAGAGCTCATTTTTTCCACTAAACTGCGTAACCACGCCATTCGTATCAAATTCGATCTCACAGTGCCCCATTGTCATAGAGTGGTGCCCAGCCTGAACAACATGAGTATTGCCAACTTTTACGCCATATGGGTCTTTACTTACTAACCCCAAGCAAGAAAAATCACCTTGCAGCACGTGACTATGCCCGCCAATGATCAAACCTAAGCCGTCGACTTTACTCGCCAGATCAAGATCAGCATCATAACCAAGGTGACTAAGCAGAATGATCTTATTGATGCCCGAGTCATGAATGGCTTGAATGGTATTTTTTGCCGTTAATATCGCGTTTTCAAAAACCGTATCACTATCTGGGTTAGCGATATCTGCCATCTTGTCAATTGAGAGCCCGAAAATCGCTAACTTATCTCCCTTAATCGTTTTTTCTACCCATTTTGCTGTTTTTGTGGCGGGTTGATAATCATAAACATTGGGTTGCCCCTTAAGTGAAAAGGCCTTGCTACCTTCTTGTGATAAGTTCCAGTTACTAAGCTAGAAATGGAAACTGAATGCTACGTACAAACTGCCCAACCGGGTCGTTACCCATATCCAGCTCATGGTTACCAAGTGCCATGGCATCCAACTCTAGGGCATTAAGCAATTCAGCGTTCGCTTCGCCTTTGAAGAGTGAAAAATACAAGGTGCCTTGAAAGCAATCGCCAGCATGAAGAAATAGGAAGTCATCACTATTATGCGCCGCTTTAATTTGTTCTACGCGGGTTTTGATGCGTGCAAATCCACCCGCACTAACAAAGGGGTGAAATTCATGATTAGCGACCTGAACCTTGAGTTGTAAGGAAGTGGGTTCAAAGTAGGAGTGCGTATCGTTAATATGCGCGATGGTCAATTTGAGAGGTGTTGTTGTTTTTATCATAGTATTATCTCTTAATTCTCCCCTCTGATGGTAGCCAGCATTATGTGACATTCAAATGAATTTTTTGAAATCACACAAGCATTATACAGGTCTTAGTAAGATATACATCACACTAAATATCTAAGGTTATTAGATAACTTTATGAGCTAACATCCAACAAAGTCACAAATAGTTTCTTATAATTTAGATAGATACTGCTCATCACTTTACGATTTTACTTAAATAACTTTTGCGAAGCACTCGGGAGAGTTGGATGAAATTAGACAGAATCGATATCTCTGGTTTCCGAGGCATAAAGCGCCTGTCTCTTGCATTAGACGATTTAACCACGCTCATTGGTGAAAACACTTGGGGCAAGTCGTCGCTACTGGATGCAATTTGCGTGGTATTACCTTCAGATGGAGAACTCTATCAGTTTGAAATGACCGATTTCCATGTCGACCACTCTGTCTCACATCCACAAACTCGCCACCTACAAATTGTCCTCTCTTTTGTCTCTACTGAAAAAAATGAAACTCTTACTGGTCGATACCGAAAATTAAAACCCGTATGGCAAGTCGACGAAAACGGAACATATCGGTTTTACTACCGCATTAGTGCCACACTCGAAGCATACAACGTGACACAGCATTACGCCTTTCTAGATAGACAAGGACAGACTTTACGCCTTCACCATTCAGAAAAAATTGCCCAAGAATTAATGACATTACACCCTGTGATTAGACTTAGGGATTCACGTCGCTTCCGTCATCCTATGGAATTAGAGCGCTTGCACAATTCACGAGCAGAGAAACGCATTAACAACACATGCCGCCGCCTTCTCGCCGTGCCGGGGCACGTTAATAAAGGTGAAATAAAAAGCAGCTTGAATACCATGCGCGATTTGGTTGAGCATTACTTTTCATTTAAAAGTCATTCTCGTGAGTCTGTCACCAAAAACCGTGACGGCGTATTTTTTAGCCGCCCTCACTCTGAACAAAATCTCGTCAACATTATCGACGAAACCAAAAACCATCAAACTCGTTTACTTCTGCTCGGGTTACTTAATGCGTATTTGCAAGCCAAAGGGCCCAATGACCTTCGCCGCTGTGCTAGACCTATACTGATATTAGAAGATCCAGAAGGTCGCTTACACCCTACCCACTTGTCTCGCGCATGGAGCTTATTACAAATGCTCCCCATGCAGAAAATCCTAACGACCAACAGTAGTGATTTATTAGGCACGGTGCCCATACAGTCCATACGTCGCTTGGTTCGGCAGTCAGACCGCACGGTTGCGACCAGTCTAAGCACCAAACACTTATCGAAAGACGAACTGCGACGAGTCGGCTTTCATATTCGCTTTCATCGTTCTCGGGCACTATTTGCTCGCTGCTGGCTACTGGTCGAAGGTGAAACTGAGGTTTGGCTGTTCAATGAACTGGCCAATTTGAGCGGTTATAATTTAGCGGCAGAAGGCGTGCAAATCATAGAGTTTGCACAGTCCGGATTAAAATCTCTGATCAAAGTGGCCAAAACCTTTGGTATCGATTGGCATGTCGTCACCGATGGCGATGCGGCAGGGAAAAAATACGCAGCGGCAGTGATGAATCAGCTCGACGGAGAGCACCCTCGCCATCACTTAACCGAATTACCCGAGCGTGATATTGAACATTACTTGTATATCAACGGGTTTGAAGACTTTTTTAAGGGGTTAATCAAGATTCCTAATGACCACCCGATTCCGCCTCATAAAGTGGTTGTGCGAGTGCTGAAAAAGTTCGCCAAACCCGACCTCGCATTGGCGATTGTTGGGGAGTGTGAGGACCGAGGCGTCGATAGCATTCCGCTGCTCATTCGTTGGATCCTCAAACGAGTCATTACCATGGCAAATGGAAATACATAAATTTTTCAATGCATTAAATAACAAACATCACAAAACCCCAAGGACAGGCGCAATCGCTAGTATTTCTCGTATCGCTGCTGTTCATGAGAATATAACCGAACTAAAAAGGGCTCATCACTAATCTTGATGAACCCTTACAGTATGAATTTACTTTCCTTTTCGGCGAGTATTGTCCGTTCGAGTATTGTCCGTTCGAGTATTTCAGATTCTATTGCTTTAATAGCTGAGCATCTCGTTGCCCAAGATTAGCATGTAGCCATAATCCGCTGGATTTCATTGCGTAGCCAAACAAGCCACCTAATACTAATGAAGGAACGACTAATTGCCAATTTCCATCCGCAGCAAACGTTGCACACGCTCCAATAAAGGTACCGGGAATGTAACCAAGCCACGCACGCTTAGCTTGTATACACATGCAAAATGAGACCAATGCCGTCATTATGTAACCTGCGATTTCCATGTTAATCAGTGAGGAGCCATGGATAATAACCAATGCCCATACCACGCCAGATAAATTGGTTAACAAGCTTTTAGCCAATCCTTTAGCGCCATCCGTAGGAGAGGCAAAATAACTAGTGCAACCCAAAATCCAGCCCATGAAAGCAAACCAAACGAAATGGCAATCCATCCCCAAATTCCAGAAAGAATACCTGTCGTTAGCGAAATTGCGATCAATTGACTCATTACTTTGCACCAGTATTTGTAAACACAGGCACTACAATAGCCAAAAGATCGCCAACATTAAGTGATCAAAATCCCACCGATCAATGTACGAATGAATCAGTTGCAATACAAATGAGATGCAAATCACACTACAATATTGATGGACGACCTTTCATCATTCGCATGCCTTCACGTTTAGCACATTCCGCAAGTGGGTTTTCTGCCATATCTGCACGCCAAATAAACGACAATGTTCGCTCCATTTCTAATTCAGGGACATTTAGAGCCACCAGCTGTCCTGCCTCAATGAAACGCTCTACATCTAAATACGGTAAACACGTTAAATACTGGCTATTGGCAACCATGCTTCGCAGTACAGGAACATGCTCATACTCACGCCAAACATCGAGATCGCCAATAAGATGGTGGATGGAGCTATCAAATATTTTACGTGTACCTGAACCATGCTCTCTTAACACCCAGCGAGCTTGTTCAAGTTGAGAAAGGCTGACTCGGTCGCGTCTTGCAAACGGATGATGCGCAGCAGCAACCACGGTCAAGTGATCTCGACACCACGTCTCTTGGTGAATTCGGTTGTCATCGCAACGCCCTTCAATAATGCCCAAGTCGTATTGATACTCCAACACCCCTTCAATAACAGAGTCGGTACTTTGCACACCTAACGTGATGCGCATTTCAGGAAAATCATTATCGATGGCACTAATGAGATCCGGAACCAAGTGTTCCGCGGGCGTTTGGCTCGCACCCAGTTTGAGTTCTCCACTCAATAAGTGTTGCTCGTAAAAACCCATCTCAATTTGCTGCGCATCTTGCAATAAGCGTTTTGCTTTAGGCCTAAGCCAAACTCCCCAGTGTGTGAGGGCCATTTGCTTACCTTGTCTTTCAAAAAGTGGGCGACCAAGCATTTTTTCTAGCTGAGCCAGAGACATGCTGGTTGCAGATTGAGTTAAAGACAATTTATCTGCAGCTTGACTGACACTGCCGCTATCAGCCACGGCATCGAATACGGCGAGTTGTTTTAATGAGTACCGCATAGTTGTTCCTTACTACAGGTCAAAATAATGAAATTGATACAAATAAACGCACTTCACTGTGCGTTTATGTCATTCGGGGACATCAAGTTTTCTTATTCGTTATTGCCAGTGTCTTTTAGTGGTCAATTAACCGCCAATTCACGTTATAGAGCCACCATGCAAAATAACAAGAAAACAATGCGTTACCCTTGAAACCCTTATTCTACCTAGTGCACAGCACTTATCAATAAATTTGATGTGGTTTTTAAAAATTATCAATTTTACCTCTAACCATAAACTCCCTTAATCTAGTTTCGAACACGGCAATCAGCCTTGTTTTCGCAAATAGATTAAGGAGTTATGAAATGAGCGAACGACTACACACACTAATTGAAAAGGAGTAACCCATGGCAACTTCCAACTCCGATAATCACCTCTTATTTTCTCCTGTCGAAATGATGGCTGAAGCAGAGAAGTTTGCATTAAGTAAGGCTAAGAAAACCAGCGGCATGACAATGAGCCTAGCCATTATGGCTGGTGCCTTTATCGGTCTCGCATTTTTATTCTATATCACTGTGACGACGGGTAGCGCCGACGCAGGATGGGGCATGAGCCGCTTCGCTGGCGGTTTGGCTTTCAGTATGGGCCTAATTCTTATTGTGATCTGTGGAGGTGAGCTATTTACCAGCTCAGTGCTTTCTAGTATTTCCTGGGCAAACAAACAAATCACCTTCGGCAAAATGCTGTCGGTTTGGGGGAAAGTCTACGTCGGTAACTTTATTGGCGCGATGTTCTTATTACTTATTGTCTCTGCCGCTGGTTTGTACCAAATGGACAACGGTCAGTGGGGTCTTAATGCCCTCAATATCGCACAACATAAGTTGCATCATTCATGGGTACAGGCATTTGCACTGGGCGTACTTTGTAACCTCTTAGTGTGCCTAGCTATTTGGCTTACCTTTAGCTCCGCTAATGCGATGACAAAAGCGGCGATGACTATCTTACCCGTGGCTATGTTCGTTAGCAGTGGCTTTGAGCACTGCGTGGCCAATATGTTTATGGTTCCTCTTGGCATTGTTATCCAAAATTTTGCGCCAGCGGAATTCTGGGCATCGGTTGGCGTCAGCGCTAGCCAGTATGCCGATTTAACACCCTTCCACTTTGTTGCTAATAATTTAGTTCCAGTGACACTCGGTAATATCGTCGGAGGCGCCGTATTAGTCGGGCTTGCTAACTGGAGCATCTACCGTAGACCGCAATTAAAAGCGGCGAATGTCACTGCAATCACGCAAACCACCACTCTAATGTCAGTTAAGGAAAGCACTATGAATAATACCATCGTCGTAAAAGAAATCATGACTCACCAACCCGTAACGCTAAGTGCTGAAACACTGACAGCTGTTGCGCTAGACACACTTCTTGACCACAACCTAACGAGCGCGCCTGTTGTAGATGTTGAAGGACGATTGGTAGGTTTCTTCTCGGTTCATGACGTAATGGTTGATTTGTGGTGTGAGAACTACAACCCGAAAGCAGGTCAAAAAGTGGTAGACCTAATGAACCGTGATGTTGTCGCTATTCACTGCAATGAAAAGCTGGTCGACGTAGCTGAATTCCTTTGTATTGATAAAGAGCAGCTGTTCCCTGTCACTTCAATGGGTATCGCGACTAACTACACGACATTGTCTTTAGAAGAGCGTGCTAAATCGATGAAAGTGAATAAGCCACATGTTCTGCCAGTACTAGACGATGGAAGATTAGTTGGTGTGCTATCTCGTGGAGACGTCATGAAAGCGATTCGTCCAGTATACGGTGAGCGACTCAACGTGGTCGAGCGCAGTTTAGAAACCGCTTAATGCTCACATCGCAGTAAAAGTTAAAAAGTTTTTGGTTGGAAAATAAGTCGTTTGGCCAAAAAAGCCCCAGTGTAAAAGCTGGGGCTACCCCATTTCTAGTCCTTCAAAAAACCTTTACCTCGTTCCAACCACCCGCATAACCCTACTACTCGCGCTGGCTGTATTCCGGCTGGATTCGACATCGGATATTCGACCACGAATACATCGCTACGTTCATTAGGCGCCAATTAGCTGTCCTATAGCCCTTCCGTATAACAGGTAAATTAACCAACGTTCCTCACTACACATATAGCCAATAACAAACCACTCGCAGTCGCTTACCGCTAGCCACGTTTTCATACCGCTCAACGGCTTTGTTAACCAGTTAATTACCATTCGCCCCAAGGTACAAAGATACAAAGGCGCACCATGTTAAAGACGACAATAACCATCACATCCCTTTAAGGACATATAGACCGTCGCACAACGACTCACACCTATAGCCAGCAAAAGACTAAGAAACGATTACGCTCACTAAAACCTAATCGACACGCGCCAGAAATTGGAATAGCGAGAGATGACATTGCCAGTAACGATTAAATAACGTCAACATCAAAGATTCTTACTGCGTATATTCATCTTTGTTATTGATTAAAAAAACGCCCCACAAGGCGACGGCGCGAACATCAAAATATTAATAAACTCCAGGCCATCATATGGCGTAGAGCCCCGTCATAGCTAACTCCACTGCGACATCAATAGTTTTGAATACCCTAGTCAATATTACCCATTTTACGCCATGACCATTTTTGCCTTAATCTAGTTTCGAACACAGCAACTGCCGACATTATCACGTTTATATTTAGTCTTATCGGCAAGCGAATAACCCAATGCGATGTATGTAAATCGCGACCTATAAAAAGAGTAAGGGAACCAGATATGAACAACATCATTGTAAAAGACATTATGAACAACCAACCTATTGCGCTTAGTGCCGAAACACTCACGTCCGTCGCACTGGATGCCCTATTAGACAACAATCAAACCAGTGCTTCTGTCGTGGATGCTCATGGACGTTTAATCGGTTTCTTTTCTGTGCACGATGCAATGGTGGATCTATGGTGCGAGAATTACCTTCCGCAACAGGATCAAAAAGTCGTCGACATTATGAATCGTGATGTTGTCGCGATTAACGCGAAAGAGACGTTAGTTAACGTTATCGAAGCACTGTGTATCGATAAAGAGCAGCTGTACCCAACATCATCTATGGGCTATGCCACAAACTTAACTACCGCTTCTGTAGAAGAGCGTGCAAAAGCAATGAAAGTGAACAAGCCACAAGTGCTGCCCGTGCTTGAAGACGGAAGACTTGTCGGCTGTATCTCTCGTTTAGAAGTCATGCAGGCGATTCGCCCTACTTACGGTAAGCGTTTAAATATCGTCGAACCAGAACGTGCGACGGCATGATGAACTCATTTTAAAAGTTTTTGGTTAGGAAATAAGTCGTTTGGCCAAAAAAAGCCCCGGTGTAAAAACCGGGGCACCTTTGTTAAAGATAATAAATTACTTTGTCGGCATGGGTAAAATTTCAAACATGCCATCGAACTTATCAAGCGTACCTGCTAGCTGCTTAAGTAGTGAAGCATCACCCTTAACGCCTGCTTGACCGGATTTAAATAACTCGTCCAATGTCGTCTCACCTAATACGACTTTGGTGAAGTCTGTTTTGTTGATAATCAGTTCAAAATCAACCGCAGGAATAGCGTCTACTTCAATGTTCGACATATTGGCATTCGATACTTCACCGTAGTAACGCTCTTCAAGATCTGGGTGGTAAACACCGAAGTTAAAGTCCAGTCCCGCCGCCTCAGCTTTTGGTGCGTTCATGCTTACCGCAATGAAATCTAAGAACATGCCAGTTGGCGTGTTAGCAATCACATCCGATGACGCCAGTTTAATTGATGGCTGAATATCACCAGTACGCAGCTCTACCGCACCTTGCAAATAACTGTTACGCCATGCCATAGTTTCTGATTGGTAGCCTTGTTGTTCAAAGCTGTCGGCCAATGCAAAACGGTAATCGATATTATTTGGGTCGCACTGCACTAAGTCATTAAACAATTGAGACGCTTCTTGATACTCACCCGCTTTAAAATGCGTCATACCTGCTTTGTAGAGCGTATCTGCACCTGCAGCATTCACGTAGACACAAGACTGGTCTTGAGTCTGCAGCGGATTGGTATTTACCGGGTTCATGTCGTGGTAACCCAAATAAAGGTTAACAACGGCACGAGCATTATGACTGTATGAGCCGTGGTAGCCGTTAGTATGCCAAGTGTCAATTTGAGATTGAGGCACTATCCCCTCAATTTCGCGGCCTACGTCGTGGATCGTCACGCCATGATTGGCTAAACGCATCGCTTGGTTATGAATAAATCCATAGTTATCACGTTGTAGCGTCATATATTGTGAGATTTCGTTCACGTCAGTATCGGCGTTATTCCACACTGGCGCGGAGTGAGCTGCATGAATATTGTCGACTAAACCGCTATCAACAAAGCGCAGCTTCAATTCTGTTAGGTATTTCGTCCATACCAATGAATCACGCACTTTAGCGCCACGGAAAGTGTAGATATTGTGCATACCATCATAGGTAAGCTCTGCGGTATTCAACGAACGATACTGCGGAACGTACAAAACAATCTCTGCTTAGCGCTTCTGCACCAGGCATATTAATCGCATGGAACTCGAGCCCATCAATAGTCACGGTTTTTTCGCGCTCTTGAATCTCAGTCGTTGGCGCTACTAACGTCACTTCACCGCGAGAAGTCCCTAACCCTAATGCGTTATCCACTATGCCTTTGGTATTGTTATCTAGCGTCGTACCATATTGATAGTTTGCGCGGCGCCCCATCGCAGTCCCTGCGATCACATTTTCATCGGCCAGCTCTTTAATGAAGTCTTTAGGTGCATATATTTTCGCACCGTCAGCAAAGTCACCAGACTCTACGATGCCACGTGAACCACCAAAGTGATCCGCGTGCATGTGAGAGTAAATCATGCCTGTGATTTTGTGTTCACCATTAATCGCTGGAAGATGCTGCTTGGCAAAATCCCAAGAAGCCGCTGCTGCTTGGCGTGAAAGTAGTGGATCGTGAATGACATAACCGTTGTCAGTACGATAGATGGTCATATTTGATAAATCTGCACCACGGATTTGGTATACACCGTCCGTGACTTCATAGAGACCACCAGCCGCATAATTGAGCATGCCTTGACGCCAGATAGACGGGTTAACCGACGGGGGTAAGTCATCAACTGACATATCCGTCATATAATTAAAGCGCTGTTTAAGTTCCCCGGCTTCGTGAGTGCCAAATTCAGCAATGAGTCCACGTTTGGTACGCTCAAATGCGGATGTATCTTCCCACGGTAGAATCTTCGCAACTGCCGCATTAGCTTTCGTAGTATGCTCGGATGCTGGTTTGCCTTCATATGTGTCGATAGAAGCGTAATCATTGGCCGCAGCGCCAAACGACACAAGAACCGCTAATGATAGGACTGAAGGAGCAAAACAAGTTTTCATAGGGAACCTCTTTATCATTCGATATTGGATATGAGGCTAATTTAAAGGTTTGACACATAACAATACATGCATGACACTGTATTTATCACATCACAAATCGTTATGTATGAGGCCGTAATGTTTCATGACTTTGATCTCAATCTGCTAAAAGTGTTTGTCGCTGTTTATCGTCATCAATCAATAACTCGCGCCGCCGATGAGATGGGACTCACACAGCCAGGTGTCAGTGGTTTACTAAAGCGATTACAAAAACAAGTCGGTAGCCCTTTGTTTGTTCGCTCGGGGCGAGGCATTGCCCCCACACAACACGCTCAGGAACTCATTAAGCAAGTAGAGCCAGCACTCATTCAAATTAATAACGCGCTAGAAAGCTTAGAAGGCTTTTCTGTTCAGCATCCTAGAAAGTTTGTTGTTTATACTTCCGAACCGATTATGCTGATGCTGCTACCAAAAATTGAAGCCGATACGCAGTTAGGTAATGTGTCAATTGAGCTGCAACTAAGCGCATGCTAACGAAGAACACCTATTTCAAGGTTTAAATCAACATCAAGCCGATCTCGCGATTGATTTTACCAACTACTCTTCTGCGTCTTATTTTACCGAAGCATTATTTACCGATGATGTTTGCGTCATTGCGCGCAATGCACACCCACGAATTAAAGGCACCATTAGCAAAGAACAGTATTACCAAGAAAAGCACATTACATTAAAATTACGCAGGGAGGATGCGTATTTAGCAGATTATTTTACCGAAGAAGAGTTACACGAACGTATGGTAGCCGCAGAATGTACCTCACTGGTATCGCAAATGTCGATGGTATCGGCCAGTGACTGTGTCGCCACCATCGCTAGAAGTATCGCTCACATGTTTGCCGATAAATTTGATGCCCAAGTGCTTGATACCCCGTTTACTGGTATTCCTGTTCACTATCAGTTAGTTGCCCACAATAGAGAACGGCACAGCCCTGCAAATATGTGGTTACGCAATAAGATTCAAACGTATTTCTCTATATCGTCCGATAATTCCCTCTTGCGATAATCCTTCGTCCAAAAACACGTCGACCTATAAAACGTAGCACCATAAATACAAACAACTACGGGTAGAAAAAGTGACCTCTACCTACCCGTGACTCTATTTCACCACTGCCAATCGCGCTTATAAATTCCGCATGCGCTTTTTCAGCCTTGCCAGTTCAATTTCGCTGGTGCGTACGGTCAATTTAATATGCTCATAATCGTACTCTTCTTTCGTCACGCTCATACTAGAGCGGATCTCTCCTACCACGCCATTAGCGGTATAAGGCACGATAATTTCTTCTTCGATCATCCCCTGCTCTGCCACACCAACAATGTATTTATGCAGTTTTTTAATATCAAGGGGATCACGAGTGGACGTGAACATCGCATCAGGGAACTCTTCCAATAACGCTTGCTGTTGCTCTGCACTCAAACGGTCGGACTTATTCAATACCAACAGCTTTTCGCTGTCTTCTACGCCAACTTGACCCAACACTTCGTGGACCACATCAAGTTGCGCACGGAACGAAGCATCAGAGGCATCGACAACATACAGCAACAATGACGCATCATGGGCTTCCGCTAGTGTTGAGTGAAATGAAGCGACTAAATCGTGAGGAAGCTTTTTGATAAAGCCAACCGTATCTGATACCAAGATCCTAGGTTGAGTAATGGGTTGCAGCGCACGAACTGTCGTATCAAGTGTCGCAAACAATTTATCCTCACCCACGACATCCGTCGCCGTCAGAGCGCGCATCATTGAAGATTTTCCGGCATTGGTATAGCCAACTAAAGCAACACAAAATAGCTCAGAACGTTGTGAACGTCGGTTCTTCAATTCATTCTGTACGCTTACAAGCTCACGTTTTAAGTCTGCTAGTTGGTCTCGCACTTTTCGGCGGTCGAGCTCTAATGATGTTTCACCAGCACCCTGACCCATCTGACGTTCTTTATCACCATTTTCAGTTTCGCGAAGCCTTGGAACTAGGTAATTAAGGCGCGCAATTTCAACTTGTAAACGTGCAGTACGGGTACGAGCGTGACGGCTAAATATCTCAATAATTATGCCAGTACGATCAAATACTTCCACGCCCAGCTGGCTTTCTACGTTACGTAGTTGAGATGGACTTAAATCACAATCAAATACCACTACGTCTGCAGTTTGAGAAGGCAAGGTTTCAGCATCAAGATCAGAAAAATCCGTTTCATCAAAAAGATCGTCATATTCCGCTTCTTCTATGGAACCTTGATACCCCGTCAACTGAGCAATTTCAGCCAACTTACCCACACCAAGTACGCTGGCTTTTTGTGTCGAGCTTTGCTTTTGCGACTGGGAGCCAACCACTTTAAACCCTAAGGTTGTTACTAAACGAGCAAGTTCCGCGAGAGACTCTTTCGCTTCATCACCTTTAAATTCCGGCGTGGTAATGGAAATAAGTAACGCGTTATTGCGTGCTGCTTTTGCTGTTAGTTTCATTATCTAATGCATTTATGCACCTAAGTGCAAACCTAGTAGTTGGTCTAAAGTGGCGTGATCCTACGCTGTTATTGACAAGCTTGATAGAGCAATAACAGGCTAAATACAAAATGATTACGCTAGACTGATTGCCCAAGGAGGGAGTGTCCTCTAAATCTAATGCTTTAATAACCCATCTTACTCAGCGCACCTGATATGAGTGCATTGAACTTAGGTAAGCTTGGGTACACGTCCAATCGCTTGCCATTAGGAACGGAATAACTGAATGAAACCGAGTCTTCCAACTCTTCAAATTCTATTCCCTTCTTCGATATAAACACTTTTTTCTCTTTGGATCCTAGCTTCTCCAGATTCAATAAATCATCTCGACTAAGTACTAAATCATAATTTTTGAAATCAAAATCCAAACGAAAAAGTGCATTTGTTTTATCGATTAACTCGTAATTTGAACTGTCACCATTCATAAGCCCTATCCTCCGAACAAACCATACCTGCCATCCCTACAAACCGCCTTATTTTCCTCTACCGTGCCTGGGTCCAATTTCTCTTTTACTCTGCAAAACACATTACTCAGACACCCCAACCCAACCCAGCTACTGTTTAAATATACAGTGTATTTTGTAGCTTGTGTATCCCCACGCTACTGAATCGGGTGAATTCTGCATATCCTATGCTTAACCCGTCTGTTGAATAGGCAAAATTCATACACAACTTCACACATGACTCACAGACTGTTTCATTAAGTCCTGATAACCTCAGCCCATTAACTCTCGAATAAATTTACCTCCACACATAGAGTTAGGGGAGAAAAATATCTACATGAAAAAACTCATCTTTTTGGTTTCAGCTTTAGCACTTAGCGGATGTGCCGACACTCATAAATTGAACGTATCTGAGCAAAATAGTACGAATAAGATTGCGCCTTCTTCGTCCGTTTATATCGCACTTTCACATGATGGGAGCTACGGAGAAAAATATTATAACGGGTCAGGAAAAATGCTGAGTAACATCATTAGAGCTCGGGTTATTGCGCAAATACACGATGTATCGGTAGCCACTACCCCTGAATCATTAAGGGCAGCTCTGGCAACCGCATCAGAAAAACACTATGACTATTTGCTGTATCCAACCATTATGCACTGGGAAGACAGAGCAACGGAATGGTCTGGGAAACCAGATAAAGTCGAGGTTAAGATTAGTACCTGGGATGTGAGCGCAAACCAAGAAGTGAATTCTGTTATCATCGAAGGTAAAAGCGGCCTCGGTACATTTGGCGGCGACCACCCTCAAGATTTGCTACCGCAACCAATCTCTGAATACTTAGATACATTGTTTGATAGCAAAGTGTAGTTTCTTATTGCACGCGCACTAGCAATCCAACTTAAGAGAGTCACTAAAAGTAATATCTCGTCTAGGACGGGAGGTGCGACTATATCAAAATCTCAGAGCGTAAAGCATCCCCATGGTTGTTACGTAGAACGATCGCGTTCATGTCAGTGACCTTTGCAAGCTTGGTCATATTCTCCGAGTTCGCAAATGCACACACGCATCAAAGAATGCCTTTTGTTTAGTGCCACAGAATTCGCACATTGAGTCAATTTCATTCATGGCAAATACTCAATTGAAGAAGAAAGGGACGAAAATGAGAACCCAGCCGAGAATATTGAGCCAAATTGGACAATACTCTTTGGTGGGCACCATTCGAGAGAAAGACATGGTTTAACCCTGAAGCTCTAACGTTTCACGGGTAGCCATTTCGACCAGCGCAATCATGTTGATTAACGGGGTCTCTTTGCTCTTAGCTTTTCTTTTGATGGGTAATTTGCCCTCTGCTACCCAATCCATAATGGTGCGTTTGGGCATGCCAGAGAACTGAGAATACTGCTCGTAGGTCATAAAAGGGGTATTAAGTACTACTTGATATGAAAGCATGATGGTATCCTTGTAAGTTATTGATTGTTTAATTTCGGGCTTAAGAGTTGCAGCTCGCCGCCCAGTAATCATTTGAGTGAAAATATAGACTTCTTATGAGTGAATTACAAGCTGTTATTCCACCTTTTGAATACATTGGTGGCAAAAATGTGACCGAAAGAATGAAAGCGGTCACCAACACCAAGGACTTCAAGTCGCTTGGTGAAGCCCTTGGCATCTCAAAAGGAACGATTTCCACTTGGCACCAACGTGAATTGACGCCATTTGAAGTCATCATGAGACTTCATTTGAAGACTGGCGCATCGATTAGATATCTTGCATTAGGCGAAGGCGAGGCATTTCCGGAGCAACACTCTCAAGCTCATACCTCAAAGAAAAACGAAAACAAAACAATCTTCGATTTGGACCATTTCTCACTGAGTAATGGAAAACTGGCAGGCACCAGAACTTTGGCATTTGATAAGACTTATCTTGATAAGTTGAATGTAGTTAACGTAATGGCTATCGACTACGACGGAAGCACCTACGTCGTTGACAAAGAAACCCGCCAAGCAGTGACAGGAACTTACCTAGTCGACATGGACGGCCTACTCTCCCTAAACGATATTCAACGTTTACCAGGCAAGAAGCTGGCGATCAGCTTTAATGGATCTACGTTGACTGTTGAAGAGGATGATGTGCGGGTTGTGGGTCGGGTTGCTTTGGTTATGGAGAAGAAGTAATTGGCAAAGAGAAAGGATTGGTCTGAACTAGAATTATCTGAAGCAGTCAATGCCTATTTAGAAATGCTCCATAAAGATAATGTTGGTACTCCTTATTCAAAGAGTAAGTACTACCAAGATCTTGCCGATAAGTTTGGACGGACACCAAAAGCTTTTGGTAGAAGAATGTCGAACATCACACATATCATGATGTTGATGGATCTCCCCGCTCTTTCTGGCTTAGCCCCATTAACAAACGTAGGCCCACAGCAGGCTCCCATTATCGAACGCTTAATCTCACAGAAACTTAAGCTTCCGTATATCGGTATCGGGTTAGCCGATGCAGAGATGCAATCCTTGGTTAAAGCCAAAAGAACACCAAAGAAACCCTCCGGTGATAAAAAACCGGGGTTTATTGAAACAACAATAAAAGTATACAAACGATCAGGTAAGGTTAAAGGTTGGGTTATTCGACGAGCTGACGGCAGCTGCGAACTATGTAGAAATGATGCACCTTTTACAAAAGAGGATGGCACACCATTTTTAGAAGTGCATCACTTAACTCGCTTAAAGGATGAGGGTCCTGATACTGTAGAGAACTGCGCAGCACTCTGCCCTAATTGCCACCGTAAATTACATCATAGCCCAGATCGAGATATGTTAACTGAAGAGCTTAGAGAAAAGGTTCTCAAAAAAGAAAGCGGCCTATAGCCGCTATCTTTATAAATGATCGCCAAGATGTGCTATTAAGAATTTGTTAGCTTTATTTGTGAGCTTGTAAAAGCCAAAGTACATACGATTGTCATCATGGTATTTACCAGTTCTATACTGGCCATCCATGAACTCTAGTTTACAATGGTATTCACAGTTATACTCTGTTGTATAACCATCAATTTCAAATTCAAAATCAAGCTTCTTATCCTTTGTCTTACGCTTCTTCTTACCACCGCCTTCCTCGCATGTAGTAAACTTGATTTTTTTATCCAAATATTTGATGTCATTTTCTGTATCACCATCTTCTGGTGTATAGCAATTCATTTCATCAAACATCTCAAAAATACCCTCTAAGAAATTAACACAACCACTTGTGATATTGTCCAGATCATCATACTGAGGATGAAAGACAAGGCTACGATACATTCCCTTAAACGCCCCTGAGTATTGTGCGGAACTCAAAGTATTATTTCTTAACACATCCTTTGAAAACTCAATAATATCCTTTTCATTTTTAACATTACGGACTGGATAATTGATTACAATAGACGTGGGTAACACTCCAAAAATAGATAACCATCGGTTATCTTCAGTAGGCACCTCTTTATTTATCAACTCGATAACTTCTGAAGTTTCAAAGTTTCTATTACCAGCCAGATTAAATTTTCCATCATATAATAAAGAAGATATTACGCCTGCCTCTGGAATTGATTCAGGCCCATATAGCATAGGGATAATGTCATTATAAAAATCAGACGAAGTAGAAAATCGTATAAACTCTTCTGATTTCATACGTGCTATTAAAGCGGAAACTTCCGTTAAGTCACCGATAAGCTCATTGACTGGGCCACTAAAATTAAAGCTGTTAATGGTAAAAAATATGTCGACTTTCATAACTACTATTCCTGACCAGGAAGCTTGGATTTACCAGTCATAATCATGAACATATCTTGAGCTTGTTGATCAAAAAAACCTTCTGGCCAATTCGATAATTTACCATCTTTAGTAATCGTTATTTTCTCAACGTTACTTTGCTGATCTCCTTGGGAGATGTAATACAAGGTAAATAACTTAGGGTCGAAGTGTTCGTTTAATCTTGTTATAACACGGATTCCATTTAACAAATGATCGCTGTGTGTCTCTACAATCACCTGAACACCTGCAAGGGCGGTCAACGCAATGAGCCTACCAAGATAGCTTTGCCCTCTAGGGTGTAAGTGAGCTTCTGGGTTTTCTATGATGACCAGTCCACCCGGCTTAGTTAGCAATAACGCTGTTACTATACCCAAGACATAACTCACACCGAAGCCAACATTATGAGGTTTCAGAGAATTAAATGAATTCTGACTATATGCACTAACTGCAACTGAGGCCTCTTTAAACACTTTATTAGACACTTCAATACCCGGACTTATCTCACTCATCCAAGCATTTATATGGTCATGCAGCCCTTGATTTTTTTTGAGCTGTGCAATCGATGGTCCAATTCGCCACCGTCAGCAACGAATTGCCCACCAACAAAGAATCGTTGGAAGTTCTCAACATTAGACAGAAACTCAGCGGTAAACTCTCCCTTAGAACCAAGCCATTTGGAGTGGTACATGCTAGATTTTGCTAGGTCATAGTTATCCCGCGGGCCATAGCGCTCTGCTTGCAAATACTGAAAATTATCTAAAATCTCGCCTAAGTCTTCGCTGTTTACTCTACGATCTTTGTCTAAGCTATT
The DNA here is from genome assembly GCF_055808835.1 of Vibrio sp. GJ43-1. Lineage (NCBI taxonomy): Bacteria > Pseudomonadati > Pseudomonadota > Gammaproteobacteria > Vibrionales > Vibrionaceae > Vibrio > Vibrio sp. GJ43-1. The sequence continues at coordinate 1,591,405 of NZ_CM147885.1, forward strand.
AATTTCATTGTTTGATAACTTAAGATGTTCCGAATAATCTTCATACCCCCAAGAATAAACATCATCTCCAATGGTTAGTTCTATTTTTAAGTCTTCCCCTTTAGGTTTTTTATGGTGAATATCATTGATAAAGCCCACCTCCGTCAATCCCCCATTGAGTGAGGCAGTTTCAGAAAAGTTTGACTGAAGAGGAATGGAAATAGCTTGAATCGCAGTACTTTTACCAACTGAGTTATTACCACAAAATACGCTTAACATTGAAAGCTTAAATCTTTCTTCTTTATAACTCTTAAAATTCTTTAAACTGACGTTATTTATCATACTAAATCCCTTCTATTGGTTTTATTTCTACTTTAATATTAAGGGTCTGATTTAGTATCTTTTCAAATGCCTCAAATCGATATAAAACTGTCACTTTCTTACCTGTAGAAGTAGACAAGGAATAATTAAACCCTCTATTTGCATCCTCATATATTTCAGATGTCCAATCAGTTAATCCCTTATCATCTGATTTTATAGCCGTATATAACGAATCAACTAAATCACTAGCGTTTTCTATTACAATTTTCATTTGACTTTCGGTTAATGCTGAAAAATAAGTCACAATAAGTTCAAATAATTGCTTACTAATTGGTGAGGACTTACTATCTATCTCTTTTCTAAAGGTTGCTTCTCCAAATACTTGATAAGCTAAATTCACTCCCTGCGTAAACCTACGCGAAAGTTCAATATATTCCGAGCTTGTACCTTCAATGACGCTGGACTTGCCTTTATCTAGGCTAGTATCATCATCAAAATTTAGCTTCATCTTATTAAGTACTTTCATAGCACTAGACAAAAAGTTATCGTAGGTCTCTTTGCCTTTGGAACCAAACTGCTGATATCCAAACAAAATAAATGAGATTGCAGACAAGCAAAGCTCCATATCCCTTTGGCGATCTGACTTAACTTTGTTATGAGTAGATACTTTGAATTCTTTTGTGGCTGAAAGATATCGGAGAAACTTAACACTAGTACCTTGATTCATCGCTGAACGAATTTCCTGTGGACTTAACTTAACCCCATAAGTATTTATCCTATGGAATAACTCAACTAAAATGGTCGAGTCATCTTCATCCATATCGATCAGATATGCTGTTATCGCGTATTCTCTAATTTTCCTCTGTTCAGTTCTATCGAGGTCCCTAAAATAAACGTCGTCATACTCTTCACCCAAAAACTCAAGGTTACGGAGAGGGAACACCCCACGCATATAGTCATAGACGCTAGTAATTCGCTGCAACCCATCCACAACAACCCAAGTACCATTCGGCTTTACAGCAAAATAAAATATCACGTAGGGGGAGATCCATTAGGATTGATTCTATAAGCTTTGCTTTTCTTCCATCTGACCAAATCCTATCTTTTCGCTGAAAATCAGGTTGTAACTCTATATCATCAAATTGAATTCTATCGTAAATCAATGAAAGAACGGGGGTAAGTTGTCGGATTCTAGGTGAGTCTGTTTTTTTCTTCTTACCATCTTGGCTATCTGCCTTCTCTGACTCTTTATTCTCCCCATAGCTCCCTTCATCAATACCAGTAACAGCAGGGGCGTCTAACATTTGGTCAAAAGATAAAGTGACTTCATTTTGCTCTTCTTCTAAAAGCTTCTTATCGTTAGTTATTCTTTTGCTTACTTCAGGAAGGCTCAATACAGTAGCATCTGAAATTCTCTCTGAAAGGTCGCTCAACATATCAAGAGCTTTTTCGGTATCTTGAATAGATATTTCACCGGGATATTTACTCATAACAGAATCTAGAGAGTTTGTTAGAAGCTCAAGCAGATCTTTTTGTTCCTGAAGCAAATCCAAGTTCGTCAGTTCAAAGTAGTTATCAATTTTTTTACGCAGACTTCTATACTCTGCTCCAGAGACCTCTAACAACGTTCCGGTTTCATGTGTTGGATGCTTACACAACAATATGTGCTTCTTTTTTTGTACTTGAAATGTTGAATATATGGTAAATTTGCAAAAACAGTTTCTGGCTGATTTCTACTACTACCACTACCATATAGGGCTTGGTCAACATTACTAAATCCCTTGTATTGAAGATCCAAAAAAATAGCTTCTAACTCCCAAAAAAATCGGGGACTCCCCAACTCGTTAGGAGATGAAGATACGAAATATTTTTCCTGCTTCTTATCAAATTTAGTTATATAGATGGGATCCGTTGTCGGATTTATTGATTGAAGCTTTTTACCTACTAGTTGCTCAATATCTTTGAGGACGTCATTGAAGTGCATAAGTAAACCTAGTTTGGATAGCAATTACTTGCGCTAAGTTTATCACGACTAAATCTTAATGTACCAGAATGATTCATAACGTTGTGAAACGTATAAAAAAAGGAGCTAATAGCTCCTCTTCCTTATAGTGATTTAAGGTAAGTATTTATGGTTTTCGCTAAACCTTCCGCCGCAAGGTATGGAACCCCGTTACCAATTGTTTTGAACATGTTTGACAATGTCATTGTAGGCGGGAAGCAAAACTCCTTTGGTAAGGATTGAATAGCTAAAGATTCCGCAGCACTTAAGCGTCTATCTTTATATGGGTGAAGGTGAACTTCATTGTTACCATAAGCAGCTGTTGGGGAGTAACGCCATCTATGTAATCGCTTGAACGATTTTTTACTATCATCCCCTTCCAGAATAGTTTGGAAGCGCTGCATAGACTTCGGCTGAAAATGATGCGCTGAGTTAGGGTGATTATAAACATCGTTCTTTTCAAACCAATGCTCTACTGTTAATTCTTCATACTTAGCTAGATTTTCTGGTCGCTCTTTCTTTGAGTCCTGCCCATAAGCTTCATGACCTGGCCAAATATTTTTATCTAGAACTTCATCTCTATTGAACTTAGCCCTCTTCTCCCAGTTAAACTGAGTTTCTAATTGCTCTGATTTCAACTCACCTAAGCACGTGATTTATGGATACCAAAAAGCAGAATACGGTCTCTATCTTGAGGAACCCCATATTCAATACAGTTAGTTAAACGATCTGTAAGGATGTAGCCTTCGTTCTCTAAACGTTGTTTCATCTCATCATAAAAAGCTCTGTGCTTAGCTGTTCGCCAAAGCCCTTTTACATTTTCAAATAAAAAGAAATCTGGTTTGTTTTTAATAATTGCATCGATATAAACGCGGCTTAACTTGCCGTTCTCACCTTCTGAACCCTTGTTTTTCCCAGCTACAGAAAAGTCCGGGCATGGTGGGCCACCAATAAAGCCAACAAGTGAATCTGCTTTAGCGTCTTCAACATGTGCGGTAAGTTCTTGTGCGCGTTCACCCGTCACGAAATCTTCAATACTACCTAAGAAATGGCCATATTTTGGCTCTGGTAGCTTCATCACCTTTCTTGAGTACTGATATGCTTCTAAAAATGGTTTGTGGAACTCGTTGATGAAACGAACATCAAAACCAGAGCGTTCGAAGCCTAGATCTAAAAATCCACTACCAGAAAAGAATGAAAAGATGATTGGTTGTTTTTGAGCAGACAAATGAGAGCCTTTCTTAATTGTTGATTCTATCGATAATCGTTAGCAAGCCAGCCATAATACATCATCACGGCAATCGCTAACATACGATTTTACTTTAGATAGTCGAGTTTCGCTACTGTTTCTTAGTAGCGATATAAAACATTGAAGTACATATTAACACGGTTATACTGTTTTTATATACAGTTATGGTTTGAAATTATGTCGATTCGCAACTTAAAAGACGGTTCCGCTAAACCTTGGTTATGTGATTGCTATCCAAATGGCCGAAGTGGTAAGCGCGTCCGCAAACAGTTTGCCACCAAAGGGGAAGCGACGGCTTTTGAAAACTACAGAATGTCTAACGGCAATATTGAAAAGCCTTGGCTCGATAAATCTTCCGATCATCGGCGTTTATCTGAACTGATTGATATTTGGTATACCATGTATGGCATCAACCTTTCTAATGGCGCCGTTATCTTTCAGAAGTTTAACCATATGGTGAACGCCATGAATAACCCAGTGGCTGCCACATTTAATGCTCGCATCTATGCGGACTTTAGGCGCCAACGTATGGTAGGTGACATCATCTTTGTTGATGATAAATGGAATAGAAAAACCGTTAGCGTTTCTACTCTCAACTCTGAGTTAGCACGATTTAAAGCTGTATTCGAAAAGCTCAAAGAGCTCGGAGAATGGACTGAAAGTAACCCTCTTCAATCTATTAAGCCGTTCAAACTTCAAGAAAGAGCGATGTCTTACCTAACGAACGAGCAAATAATAGAGCTGCTTAAACTTGTTGGGACTCATAAACGCGGAGACATGCTTAAAATAGTAAAACTGTGTCTGTCCACTGGTGCTCGCTGGAATGAGGCTGCTCAACTCACTGGAGCGCAATTAAGCCAACATAAAGTCATATTTACCAATACCAAAAATAAGAAAAACCGCGCTGTACCTATCTCTAACGACCTTTACGATGAAATAGTTAAACCGACATCAGGAAAACTATTTGAAGAGTGCTATACGCCCTTCTGCTACATCTTAAAGCATAAATTAGGTTTAGATTTGCCAAGCGGCCAAGCGTCCCATGTATTACGCCACTCTTTCGCTAGCCATTTCATGATGAACGGTGGAAACATTCTGGTGTTAAGAGGTATTCTTGGCCACGCCGATATTAAAATGACAATGAGATACGCACACTTTGCCCCAGATCATCTAGTTGAAGCGATTACAAAGCACCCCATCACGACTATTTCAACTATTCACAATGCCGAATAAAAATGCACTATCTGTATTTCTTCGTCCGTTCACTTTGAGTCTGTGTAGACACTTTTGAGACAAACGCCATTTTTCAGGCAAAAAAAGAGCCGCTAAAAAGCGGCCCTTATTCAACAAATTTTGCTTAGCGTTAACTTATGCGTCTTTGCCGTAAACGTTGTTCTCTTGCTCTTGTACACGGATGAACGTGGTACGCTTCGTTAGCTCTTTAAGCTTTGCTGCGCCTACGTATGTACAAGTTGAACGTACACCACCAAGGATGTCTGAAATCGTATCGTTCACGTCACCACGGTAAGGAAGAAGAACCGTTTTGCCTTCTGCTGCACGGTATTTAGCAACACCACCTGAGTGCTTCGCCATTGCGCTTTCTGAAGACATGCCGTAGAACTTCATGAACGTCTTACCGTCTTTCTCGATAAGCTCACCACCAGACTGTTCGTGGCCTGCTAGCATTCCGCCAAGCATCACGAAATCTGCGCCGCCGCCAAATGCTTTTGCAACATCACCTAGCACAAGCACAACCGCCATCACCGATGATCATGCCGCCAAGGCCGTGTGCTGCGTCTGCACACTCGATGATTGCAGAAAGCTGAGGGTAACCTACACCAGTTTTAACACGAGTCGTACAAACAGAACCAGGGCCAATGCCCACTTTAACAATGTCTGCGCCTGCTAGAATAAGCTCTTCACACATGTCGCCTGTTACTACGTTACCCGCAGAAATTGTTTTCGTTGGGAATTCAGCGCGTACACGTTGAACGTAGTCAACGAGGTGCTCAGAGTAGCCGTTAGCAATATCGATACAGATGAATTCTAGGTCTTCGCTCAATGCCAAGATTTCTTTCGTTTTTTCGAACTCTCTGTCAGAAGTACCTGTAGAAACGAACACTTTGTTCAACGTCTCTTTATCCGCACCTTTTACGAATTCAGCCCACTGCTCTACTGTGTAGTGCTTGTGCATTGCCGTCATTACGCCATGCTTCGCGAGCTCAGTTGCCATTTCGAAGCTACCAACAGAATCCATGTTCGCTGCAATTACTGGTGTACCAGACCATTGACGACCGCTGTGCTTGAATGTAAACTCGCGGGTTAAATTTACTTGAGAACGACTTTTAAGAGTTGAACGCTTAGGGCGAAACAGTACATCTTTAAAGCCTAACTTAAGTTCTTGTTCGATACGCATTGTGTAAATTCCTTAATTTAGTAGTACATGTTCCAGTGGGCATCTATCTTGTCTAACTGTCAAAAATGACATCTAAGCATAGTGCGTTGATAACTCGTTGGCAGACGATTTACCTTTCTTCGGACACAAAAAAACCGGAGCGTTGGCAGACGCTCCGGTTTTCAGCATTATAGGTCGGGATATTTTTCTTACAAGACTGCATTTTTATTTTTTTTGTGATACCATTTCGAACATCTGCAAATCTGCTCATTACGTCCCGAATAAACCTCGCCCCGAACAAGCAGTAACTTACTCATTTAAAACACAATAATCCAAATACCGCCCATTTGGCACTGTCGCTACAAACGACCTCACCCTGTTCAAAAAATCAGCAAGCAAACGATTAGCTCACTTCCTAGCCGCACCAATTGGCTTATTTGCTGTTTAATAAATACACAGCACACCAATTTTTGATGACCGTTTCCGTGAAAAAACACAAAACAACATATTTATTTACAACATTAACTCGTTAAAGAATGGGCGGTATTCACCGTTTTACGCAAATACGGCAGTAGATCACTGGCCATCATGCCAATACTTCCACATTCGTTCGCACTGTCATCACCTGCTAAGCTGTGGATCAATGTGCCCAAAACGGCCGCATCGAATGTGGCATAGCCTTGAGCAAGTAAACCCGCTATAGTGCCCGACAGAACATCTCCCATCCCTCCCGTCGCCATTCCTGGATTACCTGCGTGGCAGATAACCGTAATTTCACCATTAGTGATTAGCGTACCCGCTCCTTTTAACACAACAACACCACCGTATCGTTCAACAAGTTGACGACTTGCTTTATAACGGTCTTTTTCTATCGTGTCGGTTGAGACGCCCAATAACGTTGCAGCCTCTCCTGGGTGAGGAGTCAGTATTCGTGATGAACCCACACCATCGAACTTGCCATGATGGTTTTGGCTAGACAGCCAGTACAGAGCGTCAGCATCTAAAACTCTTGGAACATGTCTGTCACTAAAAAAGGACTCGGTCTGTTCAAAAAGTGTCTTACTCCAGTCGTTTCTTCCTAGGCCTACGCCAATACAAGCCACACTCGCCCATGACAAACGTTCGGTGACAGCGTCACTTAGTATTGCTTTTGTAGCAATTGATTCTATAAACGTTGCTTCTGTAGCCATTGCTTCTATAACCGTTGCTTCGATAACCATCGCCTCTGGTAGTAACGACCTTATTGCGTTTACACTATCTGCGTGAGACACCGTTGCAACAAGGCCAGCCCCGGTTCTTAATGCGGACGCAGACGCTAAAAATGCCGCGCCACTCATCCCCTTATCACCACCAATCACTACGACTTTACCATTGCTGCCCTTATGAGCATCTTTGCGTCTCGATCTTAAATACGATAACCACTGACGACTGGTCAACTGCCCAGCCGCTTGAGTCACGTTGTCAAAGTAGTGATTGGCCTGTAGTCCGGAAAAAAATAATTCACCGACATACTGCCGTGCGCTACCCGTCACCAATCCCGATTTAATGCCGATAAAGGTAATGGTATGTGTGGCTTCAATCGCATTGTGATCAACATAGCCAGTATTGGCATTCACGCCTGAAGGAATATCTATAGCAATCACTGGCGCTGACGATTGATTAATACGGTCGATAAGGTGGGAATAGTAAGGACGAGGTGGCCCCGTTAACCCAGTCCCTAGTAGCGCGTCAATAATAACATCCACATCATCGGGGATTTGGTTTCCCGGCGCATGAATATCTCCGCCCAACTGAAGAAACATGAGTTTAGCTCGCTGAGCATCACCGGTTAATGAGTTAGGATCACCAACATGCCATAACGTGACTGTAATATTTTCTTGCAGCGCGTTAGCGGCGACAATATATCCATCCCCACCATTATTACCTTTCCCGCAACATACTAAAATGTGAGTCAGCCTTGGGTAACGGTCTTTAAGTAATTCGAAAGCAGCTCCACCAGCTCTTTGCATCAAAGTATACAGCTCTATTCCTGCATGCGAAGCAGCCTGCTTTTCACCAAACTTCACAGATTCAGCACTGTAAACCTTATTGGGAAGTGCCCTGATATACTTTGGCTTTGCAGTGGATTTGGGCATTGCACTCTATCCTCTCGACACCTGGTAACGTATCCACGCGCTCTAAGCTAATGACTCACCACTAAATTAGAATTGTGGCCAAAAAATGTGAAATGCAAACCGTATTACAATGGCAGCGATCACAAGCGCAACTCCGAGGCGATAGCGCTTATATTCAGACACATTCATTGGTACACGTTTGTAAAACATGGTCACGACGCCTTTCCAGTCGTGACTTCTGCGCCCGTATTGCACCATCCCAGCTAAGATGAACAATATACCGACGATGAGTAATCCTTTTTCCGCTAAAAATAGACTGGTTTCCATTTGTCCTGCTCCTCGTACTTATTTCAACCTCGATTGTAAGCGGAACCAACCATCAAAGCTGTAGGACTATAGTCTAACGCCACTCCCGCCATAAGATCGGTAGCAATGTCTCGCCATTCATCAATTTCTTTAGCCAAATGTTGCTGCTGCTTGTTAGATAGCGTATTCAAAGACTGAGCAATATAATCCGCGGCGATAACTCTGTTCTTCATTATCTTATCCATTAACGTATCAGTGTAGTAACTCTCCGGATCATTCATAAAGCGTTGAAACTCGGGTTGATAATAAGCAATGTCGTTACGGCGACGGAGAAGTTGATTGACGTACCTCTGCATGTTTTCACGGTGCATTTGCCAGTCTATGACAGTAATCATCATCTCTTGGGACCAGCGGTACGCTAAATTTCGATGATCGTCAGTTAATTCCCCATACCAACGCTCAAAACTGCTTTCTATTCGTTCTTGATAAATAGCCCTAATCGCTTGTTCATCTAAACCTTGGTATTTTTCCAGTAACGTCTCATCTTTCTCTGCCAAATTAGTGAGTAGCTCATCCACTTGCTCATCACTCAGTTGTTGCGTTAAGGCATATAAATCTGGCGTCATCTGTTCAACTAATCGCTTTCCATGGGCGCGAAGTTCAGTCATTTGCTCGGCGACAAAGCTCGCATCAGCTTTGCTGGGGTCTTGTTCACGAATCGTATCGAGTTGACGAAGGTATATCGGCAACTCTTCTTTTCTGTGCCAGCGACTTAGCCATTCAATCCTATCGCTTAAAATTTCCTCTTGGCCACGGCTTAACGATACGTAGTCATCGATGTACTCAATGACTATCCAATCTAAGTTGCTATAGATAAACTTGGTGCCACATCCAACCATTGCCAACAACAGCCATCCTATTGCAATGCTTCGTTTTATGTCCTTTCTCTTCATCAGCAACTTTCCTACCTACACGTTGACTACCCTGTACTGCACTTTTCTAGGCTCCACTTTCGTGTCTCATAGTTAATAATAGATGAAAAAAACCATAATCAGTCAGTAAAACCCGTTATTGCGTTGGTCATCATTCTCTTAGTACTTATTCAGATAGAACGGTACAACCGTACGCATCATACCTTGCAAAACGACACCATTTCACTCTCACCTTTACCTTAAAGAATCCCGCTTAGATAACTCTAGATTCACAGTGTAAATCTCCGTAATTAAAGGCCTTTGAGTATATAACGTCATCACTACTACACCGCCTACTCCGTTAGATTCACTCCTCATCTATTGTTAGCCTTTGCGTTGAAATCATTACCGGATTCTAATTGTCTAAATTGCCAATAATTGAATACAACCACGCTACCGAAACCACCATATGAAACTAAGTTAAATAACTTTGCGCAAAGACCAGTCCTACACTATTTTTAATTTGGTATTTGTAATCAATAAAATAGATTGAACAATTAAGGACGTTGTTATGAGAAAGACAGTGGTAGCGGCAGCAATTATGAGCGCCATGACCGTTCCTCAGGTTACGGCTGACGAAGGATTTTACTTAGGTGGACGTTTGGGGGGCTCGCAGCTTTCCGATGCATGTAATGTCTCTGGAGCTGAGTGTACCGATAGCGGATTTAGCGCTGGTTACTTCGCCGGATACGATTGGAATGACTATATTGCCTTAGAGTTTGCCTATGACTGGCTGGGCAGTTACAAAACTTCGTTTAACGCAAACAGCCTGAGCTATACGCAAGACGCGAGCTTGAGCGCGATTACCCTAGCCCCTAAATTTTCTTACCCATTTACCGATGATTGGTCAGTCTTTGGTAAAATCGGTGCCGCTTACACCATCTATGGTGATCGGAAAGCAACGGCTCTAATGGGTGGCGTCGGAGTAGAATATGATTTTGCAACGGCGTGGTCTGGTCGATTTGAATATCAACGCATCAACGATGCTAAAGATGACTGGTTTAACACCGATGTAGACACTCTTTGGCTAGGTATCTCGTATTCATTTGGTAACGCTGCGGCGGCCGCAGCGGCAACGGCTGCTGCAGCGGCAACAACGCAAGTTGAACCTAGCGCCAACAGAAACCGCGGCGGTTGCTGTTGTCATGACAAAAACATTCGAACAGGCTTCAGGCCAAGAAAACTTTGCACTAAACAGTACTTCCCTCGATGAGTCTCGACAATCCGACTTTGATCCCTTGGTTGCTCTCATGACAGAGCACCCAGAATCGACTGTCGAAATCGTCGGCTACACTGACTCTTCAGGCCCAGAAGCGCTAAACCAAAGAATTTCTGAAGAGCGTGCAGAATCCATTGCCGCTTACTTAGAATCTCAAGGGATTGAACGCTCTCGAATGACAGTAAGTGGGATGGGCGAAGCCAATCCAATTGCTGACAACGCCACTAAAGAAGGTCGTGCTCAAAACAGACGGGTAGAAATTACCGTTCCGGAGTTTGAATATACCGTCGAAGAGATGCGTAGCGAATAAAAACTGAAAAGTCATGTCGAGTGAATGAAGCGCAACTACTTTCCCTGCGCTAATTGCATTCGTCGAGTTAGCGTCACTTAATAAAATGCCAGTCTCGTATCAGACTGGCATTTTTAGTTCTAGGCAGGACTTAGAGCAAACTAAGCTAGCTCAAATTGGATGACAAATAACTGTGTTTCTCCGGGGTAAATCTCGGCAATCACGTTTTTTAGTTGCGGTAGTGTCATATTTTCTTGCTCCGCGTGAAGATCATTAATGTCATTAAAGTCAATCGCATCAACGGAAAGTACTTTGAGGCGGCAAAATTCACGTCCATCCTCAAAAGTCGAGACAGGAACAACTGCGCCAATCTGATAGTCTTTTTCAGACGCATCTCTAATTGTGATGGTTTTGGTACCCGCTAAGATATCCGTTTCAAAGCGCTCAAAAAATGTCATTGCTGTTAACATAGCTTTACCTACTCAATGGATCCGGTTACGGATCTTAATCAACGAAATTCGTCGTTCTAATTAACTAAACTCACCGTGCTACCCACCCTTGATGCGTGGACATCTAGGCGAAGCGGCATTTGTTCCTTTAACTCGGAAACATGCGAAATAATACCAATGGTACGCCCAGACTGCTGTAGCTCGATCAATGTTTGAATCGCTAAGTCTAAGGATTCAGGATCTAAGCTACCAAAGCCTTCATCAATAAATAACGTATCTAAGCGTATGCCACCACTGTATGATTGCACAACATCTGATAATCCTAATGCCAGTGATAACGCTGCCATGAAGGACTCACCACCCGATAGCGTTGCGACGTCACGCCACTTACCTGTATACGCATCTTCAACGATCAAATCTAGCCCCGAGCCTGCATTACCTTTACTGCGTACTTCTTTGCGCTTCAAGTCGTAACGACCTTTACTCATTAGCCTTAGACGTTGTGAGGCTTGTATAAGAACATCATCCAGCAATACCCCTAGCACAAAGCGGTGTAAACTCACTTTACTGCCAGTGCGACCGTTGGCGACGTCACTAAGTGTCCCAACCACTTTATACTCTTGCTCAAGTGCATCGTTCTGTGCGTGCAAGGTTGTTAAAATACGTTTTACTTTCAATATATTATCGAGCTGAGACTGAGCGCTTTGGACTTGCTGCAGTGTCAGTTGATAGCCTGCCTCCGCCTGTTTTACTGCGTCGCTAAAGACCATAATATCAAGTCGTTGGTTACCTTGAAGCTCATCTGAAAGCAATGTTAACCGCTCGGTTAGTTGAGTCGTTCGCCGCTCGTAGGCGCGAATGTCGCTCTCTAACTGATCCAAAACAGGCTCTGTCACTAAAGCGTCCAAAAATGCCTGCTCATGCTCAAATTCGCTGCCTTGTAAACTCGCTTGCCATTGTGCTTCACTCACCTTGCACTCTTGTTGCAGCTGGGTACTTTGTGTTGTTAGCGTATCAAAATGCGCCGTATAACGTGTCAGTAAATCTGTCGTTTCCGTGGCTTTAGCGCGAGCGGCCTCCAGCATGGCATCCAATTGGCGTCGTTCAGTCTCCACTGTCTGCTGCCTACCCGTAAGTTCAGCTAAGGTTTTATAGGGAGAGGCATTTTGTGACTCCAATTTTTCCGTCACCGCTTTTAGCCCACCGAGTGTGGTTGTTAGCTGTTCTAATTGCTGAAGTTTTTGCTCAACTTGTGCTTGTGTCTCTGTATAGCGTTTATGTGCTGTCGCGACCTGATCACTGATAGCATCGAGGTTTATCTGACTTAATTGTACGATGTCAGATTCTAACGTGCTGATGTCGTGTGCCAATTGCTGACTCACCGCATCTACCGTCGACAAATCAATAGCAAACCGCACGATCATATCCTGTTGACGCTGCTGCAGTTGAGACAGCTCACTCTCAATACGATTACATTCAATGACCAATGCATCCAGCTGGTTCTTACGCGCTTGCTCTTTCTGACGATAGCCGTCAACCATATCAGCGGTCACTTCATTACCGTTAGGCTCCGCTTGGTTTGGGTGTGTTTCACTACCACATACCGGACACGGCTTGCCGCTTTCCAGCGTCTTTGACAGTAGATAGGCTTGACCTGAATGCCAATCTATTTCTGCCCGAATACGTTGCTGTTCCGCCTTTTTGTGTTCGGCAGTTACTTCTGTGATCTGAGCTTGTATCGCGTGATGTTTGGGAGTCATCTGAGATACTTGTTGAACTAACTGATTAAGCTGCCCGATTGATTGCTGCTTACTTTGTAACGCGTCTAGGGATAAACGCTTTTCGTTTAATGTCGCTAACGATTTTTCAGATAGTATCTGATGCTCTTTAGCTTGCTCATAGCCATTAAGTAAGGTTTGCGACTGCAATTTACCTACGTTAACGTCATCGGTTAATATCGCCAGCGCTTTTGTTGTTCTATCTTGCTCGATACGCTGCTGTTCAAGTTGTTGAACATTAACCATATAACCTTTGAGCTGATACAACTCTTCATCTAGAACCTTACTCAGCAGGTGCTTTTGCTGGCTCTCTTCCAGCGCCTTCTTAGCTAGGACACTCAACTCATTAGCCTGTGCAATTTTCTTGGCTCCAACGTCTAAACGCTGCTCCAGTTCGTTGCTGTCTTTGGCAAGCTTACTTCTTTGTTCAAACACCGCGCGCAATTTTGTTGCGGAATGATACGCCGCGACCTGTTTTCGGTTGAGCACATCAGCCGTTTTATTCTGTTCATGCTCATGAATAGCAAGTTGAACGTCGTCGCGCTCTTTGAACTTACGTTCTTGCGTTGTGGCCAAATCACACTGCTTTCGCTTGTCAGCCAATTGTGCTTCGACGCCTAGTCAATTGCGCTTTAAGCTCGTTAAGCTGTGGAAGTTGCGCCTGCTCTTGATCAAGTAACTGCTGCTCAGACTCCAACCCTGCGACTTCTAGCGCGCCTTTAATTTGATTGTCGAACTCGTCCTTAGCTTTACGAATACTTGCCGCTTTATCGAAAAGTGTTCGCTCGATATTGCTGTATATATGCGTCTGAAATAGTTGACCAAAAATCAGTTCCCGCTCTTTCGAACTTGCCGTCAGCAACTCTCTAAACTTACCTTGTGGCAGCACCATCACTTGACGAAACTGTTTAACATCCAAGCCAACTAACTCGTGAATCGCCGTCGCCACCTGCTTAGGCTTGTTAGCAATCAGGCTTTGATCGGTGAGCTTTGTTAGCACCGCTGAATGTGTGCGTTTTGTCGTTCCCTCGCCTCGCTGTTTAGGCACTTCTTGATCAGGGCTACGCTCAATACAATAAACGTGTCCTGATAGCTCAAACTCGAACACCACAGACGTCAATAATGTCGCTTCCGCGTAATCACAGCGCATTTGATCGCCAGTTCGCTCACTGCCTGTGGTTTCGCCATAGAGTGCGTAGCATATTGCATCTAAGATCGAGCTTTTCCCCGCACCTGTTGGCCCATTAATCAAAAACAACGGTGATGTGCCCAGCAGTGAGAAATCGATCACTTCAGTCTTAGCAAAGGGTCCAAATGCGGAGAGGGTTAATTTAATAGGTTTCAACGTGACTACTCCTTATTACCTTTGGACAACGCGCCAACGATATCAGCGACCATTGATTCTTGCTCAACCGTTAAGACTTCCCCTTGAACGTCATGAAAAAAGTCTTTGAACATGTCGAGTTCAGAATGTGCCAGTCTCGCCTGTGTCATTTCTCTATCCACCCCCACCAACATCCCCGGCTTTTCAAGGTGCAACACATTCGGGTATACCTCCCTCAATTTCGCCATCGGGTCTAAGATGGCGTGCTTATCCATTAAACGTACTAACAAGTAATCCTCGTTATGCTCATCATGTTGCCCTGCCTCGAGTAACTCAGACAAGGTTCCTTCCAAAATACGCATATTATGAGGCGCGGTCAGTGGGATCATGCTCGTCGTAACGTTGCCATCACCATCAAGCTCAACCAATGTCATGCTCTTATTGTGGTACTGCTCTGAAAAGGAGTACTTCATGATAGAACCTGAGTAGCGAATATGCTCAGCACCGCGCTTTTGCGCCTGATGCAAATGCCCCAATGCAACATAGTTAAAATGGCTAAAATGACTAAAACTTACACGGTCAGCACCGCCTATCGACAGGGTTCTTTCTGATTCTGAGGGTTCTGCGCCATCAATAAAACAATGGCTAATGAGAACATTCTGCTTTGATGAGTCCATGACTTCGCTGAGCTGCTGCGCCATGATGCGATGAGCATCATCATGATTACTGACCGTCACATTATAAAAATGACGGACATGCTCGGGGTCGCTATAAGGCATACCGTAAAAGTAGACGTCTGGTTTATCCGTTGACGAGATTACGATTGGCGTGGTCATCTGTTCAAGGCTGCTGATGATATGAAGTCCTGAACGGTCTAGCTGGCGGGCACCAAATCCCAGTCGCTTCGCACCGTCATGATTTCCTGAAATCATAATGACGGGAACCCCAATGTCTTGAATGACCTTGGTTAAGAAATCATCTAACACCTCAATCGCACTAGTCGGAGGGACTGAACGATCATAGATATCGCCAGCAATAACGAGCGCATCGACGTTATGATCTGTTAAATAGTGCTCGATTTGCTGCAGTACGGCGCGCTGATCGTCTAATAATGATACGTTGTGAAACTGCCTGCCTAAATGCCAGTCTGAGGTATGGATAAATTTCATACGGTTCAATTCGTTACCTTGTTAATACGTTAGCTTGGCTAGTATATAACGTTAATGAACACTTGGCAGCGATAGATTTCGGATGAAAGAATTTGCTGATGGCGAGAGAAACGTGGACTTAGTAACCGATACCGACATCCACGTATAAAAAGGAAAACAAATGGTGAGATATCGGCTTTATTCCGCAGGTTTGTGTGGGAAGATGAGACAAAAACAGGCACCACCTAACTCGCTATCACACACGCTCACTTTTCCATTGTGTCGAAGCATTATGTGTTTCACGATTGCTAACCCCAATCCATAGCCACCCGATGTACGATCACGGGCTTTATCGACCCGATAGAACGGTTCAAACAAGGATGCCCAGTGTTCTTTTGGAACCCCGCACCCATCATCATGAACCTGAATCACTAAGTGTTCTTCGTTACTTTGTACCTTAATAACAATCTTCTCATTGGCATAACGTTTCGCATTACTCAATAAGTTAACGACCATTCTGCACAGAAGAAACGGATCGACATTCGACATATGAGGAACATAATTATCAGGATGACCAACAGGATTATCCAAGCGATTCAAGAGTGAATTGTTATCACTTGAGTCTTTAGCTGAGGTGGTAGCACCACTGCAACTCAGGGCACTATCGATATTGAGAGAAGGATCAACATAGATTGAAAAATCGACGCCTACATCTTTTTTCCATTTGTCTTCATACTCTTGCAACCACGCTGCTACATCGATATTCTCCAAATGAACAACGGCGTCAGGCCTTTCTACCCGAGCATAGTAAAGTAATTCATCGACAAGCGTTTCCATGTCCTCTGTATCTTCAATAATACTCTGCAACTGTTTTTTATGTTCCGGTGAGGCAACTTGATCAAGTAACACTTCACTTTGCCATTGAATGCGAAAAATAGGCGTTCTTAATTCATGTGCTACTGCATTGGTCAGCGCCTTGTTGTTGACCATTAGATTAGCGATTTCATCGGCCATTTTATTGAATTTTCGGTTGAGTTTCCCCAACTTGATCCAGTGCCTTTCTGATGCTCGAGCATCAAAATTACCACTTGCAAACTCAACGGCGGTTTTTTCCAGCACTCGCAAACGTCGGCTAAGAAACCAAATAAAACCGGAACTAAAGGCGACAAAACTGGCAAGGAAAAACAGCCAAACCACTTGATTACCGAATTCTATCGCCTGCAGCAATTCCGACTCAGGGTCGTCATACATTTTAATGTAATCGCTATTGGTATCAAACTTGAGCCAGAGCTGGTCATCGTCATCGAGTAAAAAAGGGGTATTAGGCTGCTCAATGAAGTATTGCGCGATCTCATCGGGAAGTTCAGACTCCGGCATGGTATCGAGTAATCGGTGGGTTTTGGTTGCGAACATTTGCAATAAATCTGTCGCGCGTTCATCACTTTCATTCACCGCGACATGATTCATTATGTCTCTAAACGCTTCAACTCTCAGGTTTGCATCTACGAGGTCAGGGTCGGATTTTCCGTATATTAAATACTCATAACCGACAATACTCGCCCCAAATAGTAAAATGAGCCCAATGAGAGATTCTACAAATATTCGCCACATACTCTGATTGACCCTAGCCTAGCCAGCCGTCAGAAACAAACAAGTAACCTTTTCCTCGTACTGTGATGATCCCCTTCGGATTGGTCGCGTCATCAAACAGTTTTTTTCGTAACGTCACAATGCGGTTGTCTATTGTACGGTCGATACCGTCATAATCGATTCCACGTAGCTTTTTAGTTAGGAAGTCACGCGACAAGGTTTCGCCAGGCGACGATGCCAATAACCACAATAGGTCAAATTCACTATCAGTAAGAGATACATCAATGTTTTGATATTTGCAGTTACGGCTTAATTGACTGATGACCAACTGTCCGTACTTCAGTGAATGTCCCGTCTTAACGACCTGTTCATCGGCTGATTTACGTAACAAGTTGCGGATTCTCGCAAGCAAGACGCGAGGTTTAACGGGTTTAGTGACAAAGTCGTTTGCACCCGTTTCTAGTGCGGCCACATGGTCAAAATCGTCATCGCTCGCGGTTAGCATGAGGATTTTTCCGAAATAATTATCTCGTACAGAGCGACAAATCGACAGGCCATCTTGCCCGGGAAGCATTAAATCTAATACGATAAGATCGGGTTCAAACTCATGAATAGCTTTTTCGGCTTTTGCGCCGTCTAACACCGTTTGAACTCGAAAACCTTGAGTTTCAAAGTATTCCGCGAGCATCTGATTTAATTTGACATCATCTTCAACGATTAGCAGCTTTTGACTTTCCATCACCCATCCATCACATCTATACAATCTGCCGCTACCATACAGAGTTTTACATATTTACTCAATCACACCTACATTGTATGACATCAGCATCAAAATAAGACATATTTGTGAATTTACTAGGGCATCCTCAGCATTTACTACCACACTCATAGAAAGTTTAATACCGCTTCAATCGATTTTTCGCCACTTTCTCATAAATCGCCATATGAATACGTTGTCTCCCTCCATTTAATGTAATACATCGTCACCAAAATCATGACAAACCCATACAAAAAAGCACCTCATAGGAACCCTATGAGGTGCTTTGTAAATCATGATACTAATTGATATTTAGAATCCGTTAGTCGTCATCAAGCGGTATTAACTTAGTACTGCCCCCTTTCACTTTTTCACGACGACGCTGAATCAATGCATAAAAACCAGGTATGAGTAATGTACCTGCAAGTAATACACACAATAGGCCACCCACAAGGGAAATACCTAGTGAGTTCTGGCTGACATGCCCAGCTCCAGATGCAAACACTAAGGGTACAATGCCTAAGATAAATGACCATGACGTCATGTTGACCGCTCGGAAACGTAGCATACCGCCGCGCACGGCAGCGTCACCAATCGGTACGTCTTTATCTTCACGCTCATTCTTCGCAAACTCAACAATAAGAATGGCGTTTTTGGCGGCGAGCGCTATCAACAAGACTAACCCTATCTGAGCGTATAAGTTCAGTGGCGTACCAAGTAAGGTTTAACGCCAAAAACGACCCGAGTGTAGCAATCGAGCACCACTAAGATGATTGCCAAGGGGATGGACCAACTCTCGTACTGCGCCACCATAAAGAGGTAAATAAAGATCAGCGCTAAGGCAAAGGCATAAATAGCCTGATTCCCCGCTAAAATCTCTTGATAAGCCATACCCGTCCATTCGTACTGGTAACCCATTGGCAATACGTTTGCCGCTACACGCTCCATGGCAGCAAGGGCATCGCCACTCGAGTAACCTGGTGCTGGCTGCCCTTGTATTACCGCACTTCGGTACATGTTATAACGCCACGCTACATCAGGCTCAAACACCTGATCGTAAGTCACTAATGTACTTAAAGGGATCATATCACCATTGGCGGATCGAACATGGAACAGTTGCAAATCATCCATGCCACTACGATATTCCGCATCCGCCTGCATCGTCACACGGAAGTTCTTACCAAACATCGTAAAGTCATTGACGTAGAGTGACCCTAAGTTGCCCTGCAAAGTTTGGAATATAGATGATAGCGGTATGCCAAGTTGCTGCGCTTTTTCCCGGTCAATATCCACGTAGTAATGTGGAACGTTGGCTCGGAATGTACTAAACGTATAGGCAATTTCAGGTTGCTTGTTCGCTTCTTGAATCACCTCTTGCATCACATTCGCCAAGTCGGTTCGACTTCGCCCTAACGTATCTTCGAGAACAAATTCAAACCCAGATGCGGCCCCCATACCCGGAACCGCGGGTGGTCCCATAGCAAAGACGACGGCGCCTGGAATTTCCTGAGCCGCCATACCGTTGATACGCGCGGCAATGGCGTTGGCAGAATGATCGCCTTCAAAACTATTACGTTCACTCCAGTCTTTTAACTTGATGAACATCGAGGCACCATTAGAGGCAGCAGCGCCAGTCATGAACGCATAGCCGTTCGCGACAGTCACACCATCAATGCCTGGCTCTTGCTCAACGAGTGCCATTAAGTTGCTTGTTGTTTCCGTCGTTCGAGACAAAGATGCGGAGTCGGGTAACTGTACGTTAACCAGCAAAATACCTTTATCTTCTTGCGGGACAAACGCCGTTGATGTCGATTTCGCAAAGAAGGTTACCGCCGTTAATGCCACGACAAAAAATGCGATTAGCAATAGCGTTTTCTTAACGAGGAAAGTCGGCAATTTGACCATACTTTCTCGTGACACGCTCCAACCCTTTATTAAAGGTTTGGAACCATCGTGCTGTATTGCCCCCGCCTTGCTTCAACACCAAAGAACACAGTGCTGGCGACAAGGTTAATGCATTAATTGAGGAAATAATTACTGAGATACAAATGGTCAACGCGAACTGTCGGTACATAATTCCGGTGATGCCGGGTAATAACGTTACCGGAATAAACACCGCCAGAAGTACCAACGTCGAGGTGATGATTGGGTCAGGTTACCTCTTTCATCGCCATTAAGGTTGCTTTACGTGGCGACAAAGTCGGATCACGCTTCATGATGGTATCCACGTTTTCAATCACGAGAATCGCATCATCTACCACAATACCGATAGCCAGTATCAAACCAAACAAGGTTACCGTATTGATGGTAAACCCTGTCATGCTCATGATGGCAAAGGTACCAATCAATGATACGGGTATCGCCACAACAGGAATTAACGTCGCACGAGCACTGCCTAAGAATAAATAAGTCACGGCAATAACCAGTAAAATCGCTTCAATGAGCGTTTTCACTACCCCTTTAATCGACTCAGCAACAAAAAGAGTCGTGTCATAGCTGGTTTCGTACGCCATGCCATCCGGGAAGTTAACACTTAACTTGTCCAGCATTGCCATAACGGCCTTGCCACTTTCAAGCGCGTTGGCATCAGACTGAAGTGACAATGTCACGATAGAGGCATCTTGACCTCTAAATTCACCCGAACCATCGTAGAATTTTTTACCTAGCTCGACACGAGCTACGTCTTTTAGATAGACCGTAGAGCCATCTATATTGGCGCGCAGTACGACATTTTCGAACTCACTAACACTTTCTAAACGCCCTTTCGTCACTAGGTTAAATTGCACTTCCTGCGGATCTGCGTAAGGCGCAGCACCCACTCGGCCAGCAGCGACCTGCACGTTTTGTTCAGCAAGAGCCGAATACACGTCCGATGTCGTCATCTTTAAATTGGCGAGCTTGTCTGGGTCTAACCAGACTCGCATTGAGTACTCACCGCCGCCAATCACACCCACTTCACTAATGCCCTTAACTCGCGCAAGCTGATCTTTAATATTCAGGTTAACGTAGTTAATTAGGAATTTATCATCATAGGTGCCATCAGGAGAATAGAAGTTCAGTACCATTAGCAAGTCAGGTGAACGCTTCTTCACCGTCACACCAACCATACGCACTTCTTGTGGCAATTTAGATTCAATTTGAGAGACACGGTTCTGCACATTGACTTGTGCCATGTCAGGATCAGTGCCGATATCAAACGTTACGTTTAACGAGTAAGAGCCATCATTCGCACTTTTTGAAGACATATAAATCATGTCTTCAACGCCGTTCACCGAGGTCTCAATGGGATCGGCGATGGCTTCTTCAACTACCTCAGCGCTTGCACCCGTGTAGTACGCAGTGACACTGACCGAAGGAGGGCTAATTTTGGGGTATTCCGCGACAGGAAGAACCATTAAGGAAATGGCACCTGCTAGCGTTAATATGATGGAAATGACCAAAGCGAACTTTGGTCGTTGGATAAAGAAACGACTTAACATCTAGGCACCTTGTTCGGTTGATTCCGGTTGTTCAACTCGTACAGGAACTCCATTCCTTACACGTTGTAGACCTTGCGTGATCACAACATCGTTAGCGCTTAAGCCCACTTTGATGATGATGCCACTGTCTGTTTGAGGACCTAATGCGACGTTTCGGCGTTCAGCAACATCGCCTTCCGTAATGACCATAACAAAGTCGCCTTCAAGATCGGTTTGAACCGCACGCCTTGGTACTGTTACGACATCGACCGCTTGCTTCTCCATTAACTCAACGCGAACATGCTGGCCCGGCAGTAAACGCTGCTTAGGATTTTCAACAACAGCACGCATTGCCAATGTGCCAGTGTTAAGATTGATTCGGTTCCCAAGAAAATCCAGTCTTCCTTGATGATCAAACAACTGTCCATCTTCTAAAATGATATTGACCGCAACACCGTTTGATTCGTCACTACCATCCCCTTCTATTTCATCCATACCCAACACCAAACGCTCACGCTCACTGATACTAAATGATGCATAAATCGGATCCATACTGACCAGTGTCGTTAGTACACCAGAAGAAGGCGACAATAAGTCACCAGGTACTGACTTTGCTATCCGCAATTCGGCCAGTAAAAGGCGCGCGTACTTCTGTATAAGATAAATTTACCTCTGCCACTTTCAATTGAGCCTTACCCGCAGCAAGTTGCGCGCGAGCACTCATCAACGCGGCAGTCAGTGCATCAAATTCAGCTTGAGAAATATTATTGGATTTAACTAGGTTTTGGCCTCGAGCGAAGTCGAGCTGTGCTTTTTTGAGAGTAGCTTCTGCTTCTGAAACCTGCGCGTTCGCACTGGCGACTTGAGCTTCGAATGATGAAGGCTCAATGGAATACAGCAATTGGCCTTTTTCTACAATTTGTCCTTCATAGAAATGTCTTTCTTTTAGATAGCCAGAAACCTGCGCAGTAATAGCAGTATCTTCAACCGCATCCATACGACCGATATAAGATTTGCTTTGCTGGTGCTGCACGACATTCACCTCTTGCGTTTGTACAAGGGGCAACGGCGCGGCAGATTTATTAGCATTATTATCACCACAATAGGTTAGTAACGCAGTTGTGATTAGGCTTAGAACAAGTATTTTTTTAGGCATTGAAACACCAATTATATTTAAGTTGGAACAGGCCCTGCCAGTATCCAACGAAAAGTCATGCCAATGTCCGAGAATCATCAGCATGTTCAATGAAAGTGTTTCAAAATATAACAGTATGTTTTTAAATGCGTTTCCTATTTTTCCTTAGGGAATGCATTCGAATATATCAACATAAAGTCAGCACGAATTTCTTGCTCTAAATGCGTTGCCAATTCAGTCGGGCAAAATATCATCACATTCACGATTTGCTCATTGAGTGGCACCACTAGAAAGATAAACGTGAGGTTCAGATCCTGGCAAATCTACGCCTGCGTGTTTTTCAATCACACCATTGTATCGACGAGCAACGTCAATAAAGCCTTCGCTGTGATTCTCTATTTGAGCGATCAAGTCAGGCACGAGCGGAAACAGATTATCAAAACCCGGTACAACAATAGAAAAGTGATGATAAACATAGCGTTTCATGAAGTTCAGGTTTTTCACCGCGTAAGTGAAGAACATGCTATTAGGAAGCGTAATCGTTTTACTCGGTAAAGTGATAATGACCATGATACAGGTCGATTTCCTGAACTACCGTTGCCATGAGGTTATGCTCGATCACTTCCCCGCTGGTCTTACCCACTTCGATCCAATCACCAATTCGGAACGAGCGAGAGCTGGCTCGTTGAATCGAACCCGTAAAACATAAAATAATCTCTTTGGACGCGACCACGATTGCAACAGCAATCGCCGTCACTGACAGTGCGAATTCACTGATCTCTGACTTCCATACAAGAAAGAGTATCAACACAATCAGCGCAAATGACCAGTTTTTGGTACGAGACATCCACTTGCGTTGATCTTCAGAAATAAACGCCACATCGCCGCGGATTGCGCCTAGCGTAATCCGACGAACGATGAGTATAAAGAAGAGAATTAAAGCACTCAGCAGGAGTTTATTTTCGTATAAATACGCGATGACTTTTTCTGTATCTTCCATGTGAGCCTACATCAATTATGGTTTGGCTCAACGATACCGAATTGCGGTCTCTTTCGCAATTTGCACAATCACTTTTACTGCTAATTCCATGCCTTGCACGGTAATAAACTCATGAATACCATGAAAATTGTAACCGCCAGTAAAAATATTCGGACAAGGTAACCCCATGAAAGATAAGCGAGCACCATCCGTCCCACCGCGTATAGGTTTGATATCAGGCTGTACATCACAAGCGATCATCGCTTTTTCAGCAAGCTCAATAATGTGTGGATGAGGCGTGACCATTTCACGCATATTTGAGTAGTTATCCACCAACTGCAAGCTCACTTTCGCGCGCTTACTGCCTAACTCAAACGACGCTACTTTGTCTTCAAGGTACGCTTTTCGCCTTGCCAGTCCATCACTGTCAAAATCACGAAGAATATAGTGCAACGTCGATTTCGCTACGGACATGTCTGCCGAACCTAGATGATAGAAACCTTCGTACCCTTGAGTGGTTTCAGGCGTCTCATCGCTTGGCATCTCAGCATGAAAGCGTGATGCTAGCGTCATGGCATTGACCAACTTCCCTTTCGCGGTTCCCGGATGAACGCTAACACCAGTAAACTCAACTGTCGCCGCAGCGGCGTTAAAGTTCTCAAACTCTAATTCACCGACAGGTCCGCCATCAACCGTGTACGCCCACTGAGCAGAAAACTTTTCAACGTTAAAAAGATTCGCACCACGACCTATTTCTTCATCTGGAGTAAATCCAATCTGAATGTCGCCATGTGGAATATCAGGATGAGCCAGCAAATATTCTACCGCAGTAATAATTTCCGCAATGCCTGCTTTATTGTCAGCCCCGAGCAACGTTGTGCCATCCGTGGTAATAATGTCGTGCCCATGTAAATCATGAAGATCGGGATATTGAATCGGCGATAACACCTCATCTCCTTTTCCCAGCGCAATATCACCACCGATATAGTTTTCAACCATTTGAGGTTTCACATTACGACCTGAGGCGTCAGGCGCCGTATCCATATGGGCAACAAAACCGATCGCTGGGACATCCCCTTCTACGTTAGATGGCAATGTCGCCATGAGGTACCCATTATCATCTAGGCTTACATTCGATAGACCTAAATCAATCAGTTCCTTTTTTAAATGTTCTGCGAAATGCGCTTGCCCTTGAGTACTTGGGCAACAACCTTTAGATGAGTCTGATTGCGTGTCAAATGTGACATATTGAAGAAACCGATCCGTAAGACTTGCCATGTGTTTCACCTAGTTATTATATGTAATCGCGAACCATAATACGGATTAGACGCATCGAGACGTTGAGATAAATCAGATTATATTGCTTCAGTAAAAATGAGTTCATTTAATATCCTCCCCTTTACCTACGCCTTAAATAACTGGATTTGGGTTGATGTTGCTTAAGACTAAACTGACTAAAATCAACAGAATACCTTACCCAAACGCATACTTATCAACGCAAAACCATATCTATGTAAGCGATCATATCTATGTAAGCGACCATATCTATGTAAACGACTAGGGTACGCGCTTAATTTTGATAGAGAGTGACAGAACAATGAACGATATCTATTACGTATTTTCTCCTACATATATAGGGCAAGATCCCTGCACAACAGATGAGGAGTTTGAGACCGAACAAAAAAGACGCGAGCTCATCGCGCAGCGACTAAGAGAAGGCGGCCTGACAGACTGACCTCAGTTACGGTACGACGAACTGCTTTGGCCCTTTCCTAAAAATTTGCTGTGTTCTTCCGATGTACAATGGGTACCAATAAAAAAAATGGGCACCAACTCTTGTTGATGCCCACTTTAGGTATTCGCTTTGCTTATGCTTGTTATCGGTTAAGGCCGATATCTCGCTGCATATGACTAGACAGTTCATTTGAGTAGTAAGTATTTTCTACTTCACCTTTACCGAACATGATATCTAGTAGGTGTGCAATCAATCCTTTGAAGTTAACCGCGTAGGCTTTCTTATCCATAGAGGGTGCTAGAGCGATGGTGTCGATATTCATTGCTTGTGCCATGATTGCCTCTCTTTACAAATTCATTTTTTGTCGTTGTTGGAGCAATAATAGGCAACAAAACGCGTGTAAAGAAATGACAATTTTTGGCAATTCAGATTAGTTATTCTAATGGAACAATGCGTTAACAAGTGCCGTTTTTAACCATTCAAAACTGCTGCATAATTACCCATAAGAAAGCGATTTGGATAAATAATTGCTCACTTACCCAAACCGCTACGTTCAATTGTTAAGCATTCGTTACTTAAAAATGTCCCTTTTTTCTTTTAGAATTCAACAGCCTCTCGTGAACTATTCTAATCTAATGCTTTAGGCAAATTACGCTCATGATACAGCGACGCTAATGTGGCCAGTAGCATAGTCACCAGTATAACGCTCAGTGAGACCCATGTTGGTATCGCCCAAGCGCTGCCTACTAATAGCATTTTGATACCTATAAAAATCATAACGAATGACAATGCCTAGCTTTAAGTACACAAAACGGTTCATCATACCTTCAAGAACAAAATACAATGAGCGCAGACCTAACAAAGCAAAGACGTTCGCTGCTAGTACCAAAAACGGCTCTCTGGTGACAGCAAAAATTGCAGGGATTGAGTCAAGTGCAAACAACACATCCATAAACGCGATCACACCGATAACAATAAACATTGGTGTAAATACGCGTTTACCATTCTCTATAACCGACAACTTATTCTCTCGATAATCATCCGATACGGTAAAAAGCCGTCTGATAATTCGCTCCGGTAAAGGATTAATTTCATCTTCACCGTGATCTCGTGCTAGCTGTATACCCGTCCAAATTAAGAACGCCGCAAATAAGTACATGACCCAGTGGAACTGAGCAAGAAGTTGTGCTCCAACGCCAATCATGATAGCGCGTAAAACCAGTGCCCCTATTACGCCCCATAACAACGCTCTTGGTCGCAAATGCACAGGTACGGTGTATTGGTGGAAAATAATCGCGAATACAAACAAGTTATCGATGCTTAGCGATTTTTCAAGCAAGTACCCAGTTAAGAACGCAACGGTTGCCTTTTCAGCACTGTAATCACTACTTGGTGCGTAAACATCCCAATAGAAATAAATCGATGCCGCAAAAACAAACGCCAGCAGGAACCAAAAACCACTCCAAAGTGCGGCTTTGCGAATGGTAATAAGCCCACCACGGGTTTGGTAAATATCTAACGCAACTAAACCTAACGTTAGTACTAGAAAAGAAAGGTAAACAGATAAGGGCATAAGTCCTCCAGGCAGAAGGACGATGAGTGAGTGCCGACCTTCCGCAAACCAATATACACCCGAGTAAACATACTCACTCGGACTTTGATTGCGTTGGTCTCGTCAAAGCACACAAGGTGCTCTTATTTGCCGGATAAGCATTGGCTTAACGAGATGACGACAAATAATTTAGGTGACTACTCCCCAAAACGAGCGGATTGTATGCCTGAATTTATGGGTTGTCTATGGTTTTTTTGAAAGATTTTCGCGAGGCCTAGAAATGCAAAACCAGCAATAAAGATTGCTAGGTTCATGGGTGGTTTTTACACATTTTATAGCATTGATTAATTTATGCTTTTTCTCTATCCGTTGTTTTTTGATTGGTTTCTTTCCAATACTGGATACGACAACGATGAAGTCGAGCACGTCTCATTTTTTTCATGGGTTAACTCCTTCTCTACTCTACGCATTCCAAGTTACTTACGTTATGTAACAGTGAAATGACAACCGTAAGACTATTGTGTGACAACGTTAGAAAGCTGGATTCGAAATCCATTCGAGCGAAATCTGCTCTTTGTCACTTTTCATACAGAGTTTTTCTGCAATGAACCTATTCTGAATCTCATTTTTATGAATCCAGGTAAATAGTTTAGAGTCAGAAATGGGATGTAAGTTCAAAAATTCAACCAGTTTCTTATCCACGTCATCTGAAGAATGATTTTTCAGCGATTCGGGTACGTTAAGTTTTTCTTGGCCAATCGTCACTTCTTCCAGCTGATAACTATCAATACGAAGGTTATAAGGAAGACGTGTGTAATGGTATGGCGTCATATCGGCGGTGAATTTAATGTGGGTGACTTGCCCTTTCACAAGGTGTATTTCCGCATTCATTGGAACGCCGCGGTAATCCAAATCAAACCCACAATAATATTGATGCTCGGTTTCTCCACAATCATAGACATCCGCGAGTACCCCCACATCCTCTATGTCAATAATCTCAGTATGGCCTGCGATGAAGTCATTGACCCAATTGGCTTGAACTTGACCAACCGCAGTGGAACATAGCAACGCCGTGAACCATGACAAGGTAGTGAAACATGACAACGTAAAGAACCGTACTTTCTTAAACAGGCTATTTATTGGCTTGTGTCGCCTCCCCTCCAGCCATAATCTCATTGTTTTTTGCATACCATTCTTCCTATTAACATCATGGCTAGTTGATACTTACGCGACTATTTACTTACACAGCTATTTACTTACACGGCTATTGTCAGTCAATTCCCTCACTGCTAGGTCACTGAATTTTCGATAATTACAGAACTATACGCCACTATATCACCACAGCATCGTTTACTTCGCAGTTTCACAGTAAATTATTCCTCATTCCGTTCTGAATAATTGATGACTCTGATAGAATCCACCTATCTTATTAAAATTTAAAAGAAATCATGAACGTTAGTCGACATTCTCTTTCTATCCTCATAGCCTGCGCTGTCCCGATGCTTCTCACTGCATGTAATAGTGATGATACCGTATCACTCGGCGATCGTATTCCAACCGCCCCCGTTAAAAGCTTTGGACCAGAATGTGACGCTTTGGCAACGACTCAAACCGTAAGATTTATTCATGTTGCCGATCTTCATGGTCATTTTGGATTTCAAGAAAAGTACTACAGCAAAATTAAGGCCGTACATAATCAGGCACTGTCTGAGCAACCCTATACATTATTTACTAATGGTGGGGATGATTATGAAAAAGGCTCTGTCGCCGAGCAGCTATCACGTGGAGATGCGACGTTAGAAGCGACTCAAGCCCTAGCTTTTGACTATCGAGTTATTGGTAACCATGACTTTGCTTGGGGGCCTGAACAACTACTCAAATATTCAAAAGACGATGTCGCCACTGTTCTGGCTTCTAATACTGAATATTACGGAAGCGATCCACAAGGCTTTGATGGTGTGAACTTTGCTATTGCACAAGTAGGCTGTATCAAAATTGGCTTTTTTGGCATGACATCTGGCCCCTGGAATGAACTAGATCAAGAAGTTACCCCTGAAACCGATTTTATTCCTGACTTCAGTATGCGTTGGGACTGGAACGACAGAGCACGACAACTCATCCGTGACTATGCACAAGATGTAGACTATATGATCATGCTCAGCCATTTGGGCTTTGGGACGGATAAAGCACTCGCGACTTACGTTGACGGCATCGATTTAATTCTTGGTGGACATTCACATACCACACCTGCATGACCGAATTAATTAATAAGACCATGGTGGTACTGCCTGATTTTAACGCCAAGGGTTACACTGAAGTTGACATCACCTTTAACCTTGCTGACAAATCAGCCGTGATATCCCAGCCTATTGTCAGTACCGATATAGAACTCATGTCGCCCGTTGATAGTACAACACAACACAAAATAGACGCTATTCTTGGTCGCTACGCCCCCGATGCACACACCGAAATTGCCGTATCGAAAGGGCAGCCAACTCGTACGCAGATGCGTGATATTTTGTACAACGCTATGCGATCATTCACCAACCCAGAAACGGACCAATACTTCGCTATTGATGCCAGTATTCTTGATGAAAATGAAATTGAAGACAGCGAAATATGGGCACCAGGGTCATTAACACAAGAGCATTTCCATCGTTCCTACCCGATAGAAAGGCAACCTGCCAACACCCCAGGCTTTAGCGCTTTATATCAAGTTCAAGTGCTAGGCTCTGAACTCAAACTCATGGCTAATGCTAGAAACGAACTGCAGTACAACGGCCCTACCATGGATGAGATTGATGACCAAAAGCGCTATAACGTCGCCTTATTCAAATCAGCGGCGTGGAACCCTGAACTGTTTTTTAATGCGGCCTATTATGAAAAAGACGACGCGGTACTCATTGCCGAAGCTTGGCAACTGTACGACGTTTATGCACGAAATCGCACCGCCAACTGCCAATTTATTGATTCAGACGACGTACTTTATAGCTGTGACAATGACGTAATCAACGCGACAACTATATGGAACTTCAATGATCCTGCGACCATATTCACTGGCGAGCAAAGTCAACTTTCATCCCTATCGCTACAGAGCAATACGGGCGAAGCGGCAAACTGTGATAGCGCTATTATGTCGTGTGGGACTACGGATTCATTGGGTATACCCGCTCTTCCTGATGGCGCTATAGGTAACGTTATTAAGCTTGAAGCGCTCATTGCAGATGAAAATGGCGAGTTTGCTTTGAAAACAACGCATGCCGCAAATGGCGAATTTGCATCACAAGATCTCATCTCTAATTACACCTTAGTCTTTGATGTACTTTGGCCCGACAACAGTAGTAATGAATATCGAGCGATCCTAGATGCCAATGACCTCAACAACAAGGTCGAAATATACTTAAATGAAAGCAACCAGTTAGGGCTATATTCACAATACGCAGGTACGTTCAACGCCAATACTTGGTACCGTATTGCCTTGGTCTTTTATGCCTCAGAGGCGGGTGATGTGGTTTACAAGCTCTATGCAGATGGCAAGTTCATCTCAACGATGCGCTACAGCGCTTAGCGAAGGGTTTAAATGGGCAATGAATAAAGACACCATGCGCTTATTTACTGATACTGAATATCAAAAGTACGAAGCTGAGCTAGGTTTATTTAAATGCGCTGTTGTACACACCAAGACCGCTAACCGATGTTGAAGTCGCGAGTATGGGCGCTGCCAAAAGTGTGTTGACATTCACACCGACGGTGCGCGAGCTCAACCAAACGGTGGAAAGATTCTATGAAAATGCGCCTGAAGATTGGGCGCACAAGTGGATTAAGCAACGTGCTAAGTTTATGAAAGCGGCGCCTAGCCCATCGCAAACACAGCACTTGCAAACAATACGGCTTAAATAGCTCTATAAAAACTCACGTTAGATAGACAATTACGTTAGATAAACAATGACGTTAGACAAACCATTAAGCAGCGCTGACTCTTCAGGGCTGCTTAAGAATGTCACTCTAATAGTAATTGGAGTAGAGCCTTAATGGATCGGGTTGCAGCTCTGCACTCTCCCATGCAGGGTCAAAGTGATATTTGAAATAGAGATTGAACAAACTCGGTTGATAATCACTGGAAAATTGCTGAGAAAGATAACCAACCAAAGTCCAATGGTCTGTCATTTTGTACTCCGTATATAACTGCACGGCACTACTTACCCCGGAGCTAGTTGACGCGCTGCCACCTAACTGATACGGAGCGTCAAAACTCGCATTAGAGACAGATACCGTCCCACGAGCACCGTATGTCCAATCATAATTAACTCGTCGATAGTAAGAGACCTAAGCAATGAAACCGACACATAAGATTGTGGGCTGTAGTAATTACCGTGACCAATCACGACCTCGTTTACGTTTTTGTCGTATCCCATATAGAAGAGCGAGCTGCCTACGGACAAGGCTTGATCATTACTGCTTATTAGGTTGTAGTAGCCACCAAACATACCGGATAGTCGGTCGTTGTCTGCCACATTTTTTCCACTTAGTTTATGGTACTCACCGTAGCCCCAAAAGCCATAGGGCCGCCCATCATTCCATGATGCACTGACGGTACCTCCTGTACGGGTAATACCACCAAATTCCGTCACATTGCCACGGCGATCAGCCACTTCAAGACCCGAATAAGAAATTAGGCTAGACGTCACTGGTCGTTTACTTATGCTCGCGCGCATAGAAACATCGCCAAATGTACTTGTTCCCTCTATCCCACCAACCCAGTCATTGATCCTAAAGCCCAGTGGCGTGGTACCGATATCTGCGCGCCATTGCGGCGCTTCCCAGCCGACTGAAAATGCTTGCCCAACGCGGCTACGTTCAAAGCTAACACCTTCGTTATAATAAGTTAACTCACCGCTATTTAGGTACACACTTTCAGTTCGGAGTTTTAAGTGACCATCCCAATCAGGCATGGCAATACTTAACTCGATGGGCGCGGTTAGAAATGTGGCACCATTGGGTACGGAATTATACTCAGCGCCAAACATCACATAGCTTTGATTTCGCTCTCGAAGCACATCCAACGTTGAAATAAGATCATTCGTCATCCACTGATCATCGGCATGTCGATAAGCCGCTCTCATGGTACGGACGTTGGCGAGTTCATGACGCTCTTTGTCATCAAGAAGCAAACTCTTTTCCGCATAACGCTGAACAAGGGCATGATTATCTCTCTCATTGGCTTCTTCCTCTAGTCGCCAATAATCAAATGCCGTCAGCGTTTTTTGCGTTGAATGATTGTTGAAAAAGTTGATATACGCTTGGTTATTCGTTCTTATTGCTGCAATTTCAGCGGTCAAGAACTGCTCTTTTGTCAGCTGAAATACATTATCCGCAGAAGCTTTAATTAACGCTTCTGCATGCTCGAGGGACTGCTCTACGAGTAAAAGGTATCGCTCCGAACCTAAATCAAAACCATCATTGATCAATTCAACGTAAAGCGCTGTCGCTTTCCCTGCTTGGTTATTGGCAAGGTAGCGGTCTGCGTTAAACGCCTGTTCTCGCTCATTGATAACCGATACGTTTATTTCTCGGTTGTGCACTTGGCTATAAACGGCGTGATGGAGCGCGGCTTGATTGAGGTCAAAGCTCACTTGAGAATAAAGAACAAGCTCGTAATCTTGCAGTTGGCTAACATCCACCGAGGCTAGCGCTGTATTCGCCTGATCTTGATACCCAAATTCGTTCCACAGCACGATTGCAATCGGCAAGTTTTGCTTAGAAAGGCGGCGAATATAGGGTTCAATAACTTGGTCATTAGCTTGTTTGTTTCGTACCACCTGACGGTGATATTCAAGCGTAATTCGAGTGAAGGTGGCTTGCTCAGACGGCGTTAAATTTACATACTTATTCTCATTAACAACACCGTACGCCTCTTCCCAGCGATTTTGTGAAACCAAAAACAATGAGTAAGCGTGGCTGTGTTGAGCATCCTGATGCTCAATGTAAGCGTTACGCATCGTTCGGTTGGCTAATTCAGGTTGACCTAAACGAAGTAACTGCTCGGCAATCTCTTTTTTCAACCAAGGTAAATTCGCTGTACTTGCCACGACATCTTGGAATAGTTTTGATTGCGCTAACATAGGGGATAAAGCGTCCACGACTTTCAAACGGTTCAATATGACGCTGTGCTCAATACGAGCAGAAAAAGCGCGTAGTGCTTTACGCTGCTGCGACGATAACGTATTGAGGGCGAGCATTTGACCTTCCACACCAAGATTCGGGCGATACGTTTCAACCCAAAGCTCAAGTGCGCTAGTACTTAGCGGCTCTATCTCTATGGCCTTTTTCGCCCACTGGCTGGCCTGTTCTACTTCGCCTTTGCTACGTAATACTTGCCCTTTCAGCACATAACCCAGTGCAATGCTTTCATCCGTTTTTAGCGCTCTATTAATATAGGCTTCCGCCTGAGTAAAATTCTGAGCGATAATCGATTGGCGCGCTAAGTCAATCGCTTGCCAGTACTCAATTGAGCGCTTCTGAGACAAATAAAAATCCGCTAAATCTGGATTGTCATCATTGGTCTCGGCTTGATGCAGGTAGGCTAATGATGCCTTATAATTACCACGTTGAAATTCATGTCGGCTTAGGGCAATCAAAATATCCGGTGAATTCGGCCACTTTTTATTAGCGGCAAGCAATGCGCTCAATCCGGACTGTGAGTATTGACTGTTATCCACCTCTTTTAACGCACGTAGCTTTGCACGATAACGGGGATCTTTTCGCAACGTCTTTTCCTGCGACCAACGATTGACCGCTGTTTCATATTTTTGCTGGATCGCTAAATCAGTAGGGTGATAACTGGCAACCCGTGAATAGGTGTCAAACCATTGTTGAGAAAGTGGCTGTGAATCGAGTTCATTTAGCCATAAACTGCTGGCAAAAACGCCAAGCTGAGCGTCATTCGCTAAGTCTTGATAAATGGCGATCGCTTGTTTTTCATCGTAATAACGAGCTAAATGACGTGCCAGCCGAATTCGGATCTCCCCCACATGTGGAAAAGCGCTATCAAGTGCTTGATAGCCTTGCAGGGCTTCATCGGCACGCTCGGGAAAGGTGGATAATAAATCTAGATACTCAAGCTCATAGGTAATATCTGGGCGTTGGTCACCAAACAAATCGTTAAAACGTGCTAGCGCGGCTTCATTCTGTCCACCTTTTTGCAACAGGATAATTTGGTTAAAATCACTTTTTCGCTCGACATTGACTAACAGGTAAGACTCGAATGCACGAATCACGTCTCTGTTGCCTTGTTTTTTCACTTTCAGCAGCAGCGATGACGCTAAATCAGGCTGATCATTTCTCACCAACCAACGACCTTTTGCAAACAAGGCCTCGGGGTTTTCCGGGTCAATGGCAAGCCAACGCTCTACCGCAGAGAGTACTAACTCTTCGTCTTGTTTAAGCTCACCGATAACTATCTGATTTTCTAGCCAAGTTGGCGCAGATTGATAATAAATCACTGGCGCAACGGGCATGGCACCTACAGGGATGACACTCGATAAAGCGAGGGTACACAAGCCAACCGCAAGATGAGGCACTTTCACCATTATTTAGCCTGACCCGTAGATTGGGCGTTACTGGCCCAAGGTACAATCAATTCCCCCTTGGCATTAAATCGAAATTTGTCGGTATACCAAGCCGTTCCGAATATCGCCAACACATTGTTGTAGTATTCGTTGTCTCTATCAGTAATAAGTTGTGTTTTCACCTCTAAATCGAAGGCAGCAGCAAGCTCGGTCTCACCACTCGCGACCAAAAAGGGCAGCATTGCTGCGGTAAAACCAACAGGAGACGTGCCTTGAGTCAAGCCACTATCTGCGTACGTCGTCAATGGAACTTGCTTATTATTGCGTAATCGCCTTCGCGAAAGGTTGTAAGGAATGAAGCTGTTCCACCTGCCCTTCCATGTCTGAAGGCATCATACCTGCCCATAAATACGTACGTATGGCGTTATAACTTCCTGCGGCTGTCGTATTCTTATCGTAGAAATACCGTTTCCCATCATAAAGCACCCAATCAGGGCTGACACCGTGTGACTGAGTTTGCAGTAGTAGCTCGACTGAGCCTGCCCATAGTTCCTGCCAGCGTTTATCGTCAGATGAATAAGCAAACTTCGCCAGTAGCGGCAAGGGCACATAGCTAGGATTGAGCTTAGCGACAGAATCACTCATGAAGCCCTTTTTGCCCGGAAGTAGCTGACGACTCCCTGCTGTTAAGCTCACGGTTTCTTCAGCCAGAATGCGCAACGCTAATAAATAGCCCACGTTTTGATAGTAATCACTTTGCCACAGCCGCCCTGCCTCAATTAAATGTATAGGCGATCCATAGATCAGAATCTGATGCTGAATTATCGTCCAACACGCCCTGGCGATTGTTTTCACTTCCCCATAACCAAGCAGGTAAGCGAGCGGTCAAGTCACCTTCGGCAAGGTGAATGCGAGTCCACTCATATAAGCGATCAAAGGTTTGTCGATCGTTTTCCACTAATGCAAAGAACAATGCATAAGATTGTCCTTCAGAGGTGGTGATCCGTCTTGGGTCCGAGCCATCAATCACCCGCCCATTATCGATGATGTAAACCTGTTTAAATTCCTGCCACGCTGATTGGTCTTTCGCCCAAACGTTAGAAAAAGACAGCAAAAGAAGAAAAGTAACCAGTAGCTTATTCATTATGCTGCCCCGTAGATTCATTTAAACGACGTGACGCATACGCTCTGAGTACTCGCCATATCACTAAGGTGAAACCCATGACCAGCAGTAACGCGACGATAACCATCAACATGGGTCTATCGGAGAAGTGATACCAAACAAGATCATACAAAGGGAGCGAACCCACAAAATAGTTATCCCCTATCTGATAACCGTTAATATCATATTTGGTAATGGCGACGGCTGAACCTGACAATTTGGCGCTGTTCTCCGCCAGCGCCTTTTGCAATAACGGGATGGAATGTTCATTACGAGCCGATAATACCGTCACCGTCCGGTTGGCCGTCAATGGCGACTCAAAGCTGGCCATTGACGCAAACTCTCCGCGCGTCGATAAGTGCGTTGCAACCGTTGGAGATTGCCCGCTTAATTTCGCAAACCCGCGCGGTTTGGTGACTTCCGCTTTCACTGTTGCCGTCATAAATTGACCATCTTCCGATGAATTGACGTAGGCCAGTGATTCAGAGGCGAGTCCAAATTGAGAGGCTGACTGGATACCCAATACCAGAATATCCTTATCCGCTAACTTAGCCTCATCCCATGTATCTAAAAGCGTATAGCGGTATGCTAGGTAAACCCGTCTTCTTTGAAATAAAGCCAACGGTTTCTAACAGCAATTCTATTTCCTTGTTACTTGGTTGAGGCGTAATCACAATCGCGGTCTCAGATAGATCAGCCATTCTAGAATATGGAAAACCCGAGCTCGCAAACACTTGACTGTTTGGCATACGTATATAGTGAGGAAATCCTGAAAAATCGAGCGTTGAGTTACCATCTATGGCCGCATACTGTATTGAAGAAGAACTTCCCTGACACTTCCCTGCGACGCTTTTCGCTAACTCAAAATTAAAACCAACAGTATTGCTTGTCGCGACTTTAAAGCCTGGGACATTTACCTTTTTAGATTCGCTGAAGGACTCACTGCCTAGAACAGGAAGACGCCAAACCGAAACTTGTTGCGGATCAGTGTCATCAAGTGAGAAAGCTCGGACAAAACGATCGTTGACAGTAACACTCATTTTTGAGCTGGCTGTCCCCTCTTGAGGCGGTGAATGACGGAAGTTCAACTCTCATCGGTATAGAATTGGCGTTCCAGGTAAATAGATCTCGGAGGTAAAGGTGAAGCTCACATTGATTGGCGCTAAATTAACGCCTTGTGTTTCAAGTTGGTAGTCGCCCTCAATCAACTCAGAAAATCTCACCGCCCTATCAGTTGGCAGCCAGTTGGGTGCATCGTAAGGTTTGCGTTGCTGTAAATTTTCCACCTTTTTCACATAGGCAACTTCCCCAGACATTAACTGATTACTTGAGGCCAGCCCTTTCACGGCCAATGACAGTTGTTGCTCATCCGCTCCTAGAAGCAATAACAGTTTAATATTCGGGTTTTCTGGATGACTCACCATCTGAATCGTCGGCTGTGTAATGTCAGGTAAATCTTTTAGAAATGCAGGTCTAGCATTATTGGTGGCAAACACGACGGCATGTCGAGTTGGTAATCGATCGCTATAAACAGGAAACTCAATGTCTCGCCATTTTACGTGACTGGCGAAATAGCTGGCCACCGTCGACACAGAATGAACGTCCGTCAACGTTAAACCTTCTGGCACGACAAATGGAATAGTAACGTCGTGAAAATCACGCGCGTCAAAAAACGGCGCTGGCAATAGACTTAATTCATTCGCTATCGCCAAACTACGTACATTAAGCTTAATGGAGCTTGCTGAACTCAGCTCCCACCAAAACGCAGGATCGCTTCCGTCACTGCACATTGCGTCAATTTGACCGCTCAGTTCAAACTTTAGTTGGTTGTAATTCTTAAAGAAACGTCCGTCGAGTGCAATGGTTTGGCTCTGCTTTTGAACCGTATCGCTATTGCTGATTTGAACCACGTCCATCAGTTCATTATTTAGGAAGACTCGCACATGGGATACGGAGGCCTTGAGAGCGGGTGAAGGTAAAAACTCCAAATGTAGCGTTCCGCCTGTGATGACTTGATCGAGTCGAGAGCCAAAACCAAGAAAAGCGGTACTTTGGTTGCCCCTCATCGCAATAGATGAGTCCCCAGAAATGTCCGCAAAAGTATATTCCACCGTACCATTAGACTGGCTCGTTAGATCGGCGCTTGTCGCTGCAGCCGACAGTACCGATGAAATCATGCTCAATGATAAAATAGAGAGAGCTCGCATTATTTTCATTATTACTTTCCTAAGACGTCCATTTCGGTCTAAACG
This sequence comes from Vibrio sp. GJ43-1, assembly GCF_055808835.1. Lineage (NCBI taxonomy): Bacteria > Pseudomonadati > Pseudomonadota > Gammaproteobacteria > Vibrionales > Vibrionaceae > Vibrio > Vibrio sp. GJ43-1. The sequence goes on from NZ_CM147885.1 coordinate 1,629,137, forward strand.
ACACCAAAATCAAAATACACTTTTCCATTGCGAAATACGCCCGTTGAACCACCTTTGGGCTATAGTCCACTATTTTTCTAAATCCAATAACACTCACAAAAGCCATACCTTTCAAACTTTCCAATGGCTTATCTTCATCGTATGATTTCTGCCATTGTGACCACGTGTCTGAACGAGCAAACGTGCATTGAATAAAATGTTTCTCTTTTTCCAATGTCATCGGCATAAGTTGGGTACCTACCGTTCCGTTTCGACAAAATTTAATCTCACATAGAAACGATTCCGTAATACCGTAACGCTGCAATGCCACATGAACTTTGTCGCCGACCATAAGTTTAATCTCAGGGTGTGTTTCAAAGCCTAACCCGCCAAAAGAAAAATCTTTTAGCTGAGCAGGATAATGGTGGCCATCTGTCGTGGTAAAAGAGATAGGATAATCCACGTCAATCCGATGCGTTTGACGAACTTGCTTCTCTTCTGCTGCTACCGCCAACGCGACACCTAAAACAAACAAGTTATAAGTTGTCCAAAACAAATTGACTAACACCGTGGTCGTTTCAGTAAATTCATGATCAAATAGACGATAAACCCCCACACTCATACCCAATAAATTCAACAGTAAAAGTGCGATGATCGGCTTACTAATGTTCCAATCAAAGAAACTCGATTGGATTAGTCCGCCTTTCGCCGTTACGTTAAATGAGCCTTTGTTTGGCGCAATGAGTGCCACTGTAGTAGGGATAGCGATATACCAAGCAAGTACCGTTTCGTATACTTCACCCCAAAACGAATGACGATATTTACCCTGAATGCGCGAGTTTGCCACATTAGCGTGAAAAATATGCGGCAGCACAAACAGAACAATCGCGATGGCTGGTGCATAGATGATATAAGCATCAAGAAGCAAAAACGCCAGCGGTGCGACCATAAATACCAGACGCGGAATACCACTTAAAAAGTGCATCATACCGTTTAAGTAACATAGCCTTTGCTGCCACTTTAATCCGCGGCCAAGCAACGGGTTATCAACCCGGAAAATTTGCGCCATACCTCTAGCCCAGCGGATTCTTTGCCCAATATGGGCTGATAAACTATCCGTGGCTAACCCTGCCGAAATCGGCTCTTTCAAGTAAGCACTTCGGTATCCCAGACGATGCATTTTTAACGCGGTATGAGCATCTTCTGTCACCGTTTCAACCGCAACGCCTCCGACCTCTTCTAATGGTTTCCGTCTCAATATGGCACATGAACCACAAAAGAAGGTTGCATCCCACATGTCATTGCCGTCTTGAATCAAGCCATAAAACAAGTTGCCTTCGTTAGGCAGTTTTCGAAAATTTGATAGATTACGCTCAAACGGATCAGGAGAGAAAAAATGATGAGGCGTTTGCACCAATGCAAGCTGCTCATCTTTAAGAAAGGCGCCCATCGTCACTTGAAAAAACGCGCGGGTAGGAATGTGGTCACAATCAAAGATTGCCACAAACTCTCCCGATGTCTGCGCTAACGCGTAGTTAAGGTTACCCGCCTTGGCATGCTCATTCGTTGGACGGCGAATATACCCCACACCAACTTGCTCAGAAAACGCTTGGAAATCATCGCGCTTGCCGTCGTCAAGAATCACGATGTTTAGCTTGCTTTTCGGCCAATCTATCGTTTTCGCCGCCAATACGGTTGCTCTTACGACTTCAAGTTCCTCATTATAAGTAGGGATGAACAGATCAATCGTAGGCCATGTTTGCGTGGAGGACGGCAGTAAAACAGGTTTGCGATTCAGTGGCCAAATTGACTGAAAATAACTAAGTAGCAATACCATCCATGAATACGTTTCCGCTATAAGCAATACCAAACCGAGGATCATATCTAAGTCTTTATCCCAATTAATCGTCGATGTATATCGCCACCATATATAACGGCAAGAGGCGATCAGCGAAAGAATAATAAGAAGTAAATTGGGAAGGCGCCCCTTCAATCCGCGAATAGAAAAAGCAATAACCGCTAACGTACCCACAAACACAACTTGAGCAGGGATAGAAAATGGGACGGTTAAGCACAATAGCGTGAGTAGAAAAAGGATGCCATATAACAGAGGATTTGGCAGTACTCGGTTCGCTCTCTTTTCTGAACCCATAGACTCTAGTTTACTATCAAGCAATGAAATAATTGCCTGAGTGAGATATCGCAATCCCGAAACACACTGATGCATCCCTGCTCCAACGACTCGTAGATGAGTAACAAAATGCCATTGCCCAAAGACAAAATTTTGTTTAACACATAACAACCACAGTAATTGAATGCATACACGGAAGTTATCTGAAACTTTAAAGCGATCGAAGTTCACCTGAGGGAATGTCTTAGCCCAGGTTGTCCGAGTTAAAGGTCGTCGTAAAAATGCTACTGAGCACAAATACAACATAAAAAGAAATAAGTGTCGGGTACTCAGCGAGTATTCGGGGATCTGTAACGATTCAGAAAACGCTCGATAAACTTCAGGGGAAACAAACGTCTTAGCTACAATCATCTCATTTTTCCTGACGTTGAACCTGTTCCAGATATGACAGTGTGACTGTTGCAAGTTGTTTGAATTCTGTATGACTCTGCGCATAAAGCGCCGATACCATGACGTTTGATAACTCTGCAAACGCCTCCTGAATCGCAATATCAAAATAAACGTAGGAAGAAAACAATCTATCGCCAAGCATTTCTTCCAGTACTAGCGTTAAATCGAGGCAACAATCGAACATCATGTCGACACAAGTTCATCACAAAGCGAACATTGCTCATCGAGTCGTTATTTTGTAGCCACCTAGACAACATCATGACAGACACGGGAGTGGGGTTAACCACCTTGATCGCTAAATCACACACTACCCCATAGTCCTCGATGTTAAGATCATTAGGAAGCAGAACGATGATGTGCTCGAATTTAAGTAATGCGGCTTGGAGCATTTCTTTTAAAACGTTAGAGGCAATTTCAATATCAAGCGCAGCATCCCCATAGGGAAGAAAGTACGTTCCAGCGGGGCTTTTAAATAAACCTTGATTCCACGCCCCTCCGCTAATGTACGCGCGTGTCCAGCCGTGATTGTCTAATGCGTTCTGACCAAACCAACAACCTATTAGATTGCGAGTATCGAGTTCAATAACAAGGACTTTGTGGCCACGTTCAGAATAGGCCGCTGCCATATTTGCCGCAATAGTGCTTGCACCAGCACCACTATTTATTCCTTGAACCGAAATTACAGACATTTATTACTCTCTCGCACTAACAAGCTTATTACTTGCTTTACCTTCTACGCACTGCGCTAGGTTGCTTATACTTCCATCACTTTCTACCGTCTCACCTAAAAATTGCCATTTAGCATAAGTCGACTTTAATTCTTGTTCTCTTTCTAAATTTTTATAAGATTCACAATCCAAACCATACGACTGGTAAATTTGCGAAATATCCGGACGTACCCTTTGACATTTGCACTCTGAATGTAATTGTTAATAACCAGGCGGCATAGTACACTACTTTTAACAAAACGGCAGCCCCTAAGGTACCTTTCTTCAATGATTCAACAAGTTATAGGCATCGATTCTTGGGAAAACATGCACTCGCTCGCAATTAACAACTTTAACATCCCATTAATAAATAACAGCTTTACCGTATTGCTTTCAAATATGAATAAAGCGGGTATATTACAAAGATCAAATTGCCGATATATCAGTGTCATATAACCTAAAGAGTGCCCTAAATATTATGTTCTCAGCGATTTATCTGCCCGATAATACATTGCCAGCTGCGGACTTTTTGGATGATTTAACAAAAATTAACCATGTCGAAGGGGCGCATTACGTTATCATTTTAGACCGACACAATTTGAAACACTTTGACGTTGAAGTCATCATTCAACGATGTGTTGAGATATTCGAACTCCTTACAATATTTGTGGTTAATTCAGAATATTCTTACATTACAGCGGTCACAAAAAAAATAACACCAGTTGGCGGCTACTACCTTGGTGAAATAACCACGATTCAAGGAAACCTCTATTCTAATGTTATAACGTACGTTTCTGGCGATCGGTATATTAGCAACAAAATATTCAAACTGGATAACTCGCCGACCAGCCACGTACTGACGGAGTCATTACCTGTGTATATCCATAATGGTGCCGCATCACACCATTTTATCACTGCACATGGCTACCATGTATTTAGCTGTAGCAGTGAGATTGAAACCAGTGTTTCTCGTATGCAAGACGCGGTTATCGTGTTTAACTGCCAAGGCTTTCATGATATCGAACATGTCACTCAGCAAGCTTTTACTTTAAAACAAAAATTTGGCGCATCTCTTCGGGTTCTAGTGAAAGAAAGTAAGCGCCTGCATTCGCTATAATGATTTTCATATGCTGATCAATGCTGGGGTGCAAAGTATTATTGAACACCACCGCTCAGATTCCGTACTATTTGACCAAATACGCCTCGCATCACTGACTAAGATGGATAGTCATAACATAGACTTACCTACGCTACAGGGCTACTTTCAAAGCCCATTAATGCATAGCGGCATTCAACCCTTTGACGACTTTTTCAATATAACCAATGATGTCATCAGTAAGATACAGCACTCTCAACTGGAGTTTGCGCTTGTTGAGCTTATCCCATTTTCATCGGTGCCGATGAGCGAAGCCACGAGCTATTGCAAATTAAAACGTAAAGGTGACATTGCCACCTGCGTAAACGGCCGCCTAGTACTCTTTTTCAGCTCGCTGAGACTGTATGAAGTTTCTCAAGCGCTCTCTAATGTATTTACGGTCGCGACAAATGAAATTTTTTCTCAAACCAACACATTAACCAAGCACGATGACATTGTGGCAAAATTGCACACCCTAAATCAACATCATTTAGGGTACTGCTGAAGCTTTGCAGAACACTACTGTGAAAAAAACCGTGTTATCGAGTAGTAAAGCGATAAAAGTCGACTGGGAGATGGTATGAACATCAATGAGTTCCTAATCGTCGCCTTTTTCTTTACTGGGCTTGGCATTGCTATTTGTTTGTTAGCACCAATAGGATTTCGCTTAATGAAAGCACTCTATTTGTTTGCTTTTAAGCACCCTAAACATCTGAAGAAAACTAAGTTCTAAACTATGAATACGACAACTTCTCGCACTTACTCTTGGTACCTAGGCTGGTGGACAGTCTACTTCGCATTAAAAGTTATTCTGTTTTGGAGTGATACCCTTAAGTTTGACCCACTATATAACTTTGCGTTGCTCGCTTTTATTGCCCTTCCGCTTCCCTAAGGGTTGGTTCAACAGACTCCGCCATTGTATTGCTGCGGGTGCTGCGCTACTGCTTTTACATCATGATTCATTTCTCCCACCGCTAGACCGATTAACGAGCCAATGGGAGCTCATCAGCCAATTTGACTCAAGTTACTTACTTTCTCTTGCCGTTGACTTTGTTTCGCTCGACTTTGTCCTTTTAGTATTACTTGCGAGCATTGGTTACCTCTATTTAAATCAAATGTTCCGACTCTCCACCTTTGTAGTCATCGGAATGGTTACCTGCTCCATCCCAGCATCTGTATGGCAACCTTCCGCCACGACCAACCTAGTACAAGCCAGTACGGGAAGCCTCTCTTCGTCCAGTGGAATAACAAATCAAGCGAATATCAATCCAGAAAATGGCAGTATCACAGAAATCGACACCTCATCAGCTGGGTTGAATCGTTACCTCAGCGACTTTTTTTCTGTTCAGTCAACCCTCACCTCAACGCTATCATCGGTGGAAAACATTACGCCTAACTATGACATTCTATTTGTTAATATCTGCTCGTTAGGCTGGGATGACTTAGAATTTAGTGGCAACATCGATCACCCACTCTTTAAAGAGCTGGATATCGTTTTTAATCATTTCAACTCCGCTACTTCCTATAGCGGCCCTGCGGTACTGCGCATCCTTCGTGCTAACTGTGGTCAACAAAGCCACGCCGACCTCTTTAATAGCAAGTTAACCAAGCAATGCTCTTTATTCGACCAGCTCCATCGCCTTGGGTTTGAAAAAGAGGTATTAATGAATCACGACGGTAAATTCGACGGGTTCAACAAGCATATTGCCAGCAACATCGGTTCTTTTACTGCCGCTATAGATGTAGACACAATGCAACCCTCCCAATACGCCTTTGACGGGACAAAAATTTATAGTGACCGAGACATCCTGTCGAAATGGAGTGAGATCAACCACGCCAACCCAACAGTGAGCTTATACAACACCATTAGTATTCACGATGGTAATCGCGTTATCGGTCAATCTGGATCACGGCTTGTCACCTATAAGCGACAACAAACTCAACTCCTAGATGACCTTTACGAATTTTTCCAAAATTTAAAAACAAGTGGACGCAATGTTGTCGTGGTTGTTTTACCAGAACACGGTGCAGCGGTACGTGGTGACCGTATGCAGATATCTGGTATGCGTGAAATACCAACTAAAGCGATCACCTCCGTTCCCGTCGGTGTGAAATTTTTTGGCGACGTTTCACTGACCAATCATCAACAAGTGAGCGTCGATGCCCCGGTAAGCTTTTTGGCGATAAGTGACTTAATCGCCAATATTGCGTCCAGTGGTATCTATAACGGAGCAGACGGGTCACTTAGTTCGCTGGTTGCAAACTTACCGCAAACCCCAGTTGTTTCTCAGAACCAAGGAACGACTATGCTCGAAGTTCAGGGGAAACAATTTTATAGCTTTGATGAAACGTCGTGGACCGAATACAAGCAGTAAGTTTACTGCGACAAAAGAAATAGTTTGCTGCGACAAAGGAAATAGACGCGATTCATACGTGTCTCACAGCAACCTCAACAGCCATCACACATGGTTATTGAGGTTGCATTTTTAAAGGCATTCATCGGCTACCACTATCCCTTCCATGTCGGTGTAGAAAGCTTTCCGATACGATTCAAATCTTGCTATATTCCGTTACAATAAATCCGCACCACTATATAAAATATGCCGGAGAAATCATGTCTAACAAAACGGTTCGATTCGAATACGAAAAAGAAACCAAAAACAGCGTTCGTTACAAGGAAGTTCCAGATGAAGGCACGGCGCCCATTGTCGGGTCGCTTTATGTTCAAAAGTGGTTTGCCGGAACCAGCAAAACCATTGAAGTGACGATTGAGAAAAAGGACTAAGTTTACTTATATTGCGTAGCTTTTGGACATACGTCTAAGCCTGCGCCGAAATCGTTATCGCCATTCACCAGTACAGTATCACTCCGTGCTGGTGATGAATATGGCCGACGTTCAAACGCTATGACGACGCTAGCCATTACACCGAACGTGAACGCTCTATCTTAAACAATAACTTTCACTCGCCCTACCTCTCCGCTCTCTAAGCGAACCTTGATGCCGTGAGGATGACTCGGTGAATTAGTCAGTAAGTCTTTTACTATTCCTGACGTTAAGTGACCACTACGTTGGTCTTGCTTTAGCACTATTTTCACTTCAATCCCGGGCTGAATATTCGCGCGCGTGGTTCCATTCATAATCTTACCTTGTTAATTATTGAATCAAGCGTGGCTCAAAATCTTCGACATTAATATCCATTGATAGAGAATCTATCTGCGCTTGCAACATCTGTATATTTTTTTCTAGTTCACTGAGCGTAAGCGTATTGTTATCGAGAGAGTAGACCTGCTTTAAGCTATGGTAATAGAAATAAAGTACAACGATCGCGTCGCGATCATTGTCACTGACTCGCTGCTTGATGGGTTTAATTCTGCGATAAATACGATTTTGCAACGCTTTCAAACGCCAAACGTAGTACACCTCTTCAAAGTAGGGTGTATTTTTCAATTTAGACAATACAGCAACACAAACGAGCGCGGCGGCGATAACACCCATTACGTTTAAGTGAAAATTGCCTGTTGACTCCGCGGTAGGACTTTGCGATCCAAAGAAAGCAATCAATACGCTACCAAAACCAACAGAAAGTACCGCTAATGCTACAACAATTGCAATCGTAATAACGTTTAGACGCTGCTTATATATCATTTTATCGATGTTAATTAACTTCATAAATCCAACTGGTTAGCGAAATCTAACCCCATGATAACTCATGCTATGATACGCAGGCCACCTTCTTTCAAGTCTGTGTCGTTAATGGCACGACTTAGTTAGACGATCTCCAACAATGACACGCCATTTATATTTTCGAAACGAATAATAAGAAAAACCCGCACAGTGAAACTCTTTTCTGGAGAAAAACGTGTGCAAAGTTAGACTAGTGAATGTCAGCAAATGGTACAGAATTACCACCTTTAGTACCTAAATCTCTACTACGTCCTCCCCTGATAGTGATAAAATCTCCAAATCAGAATTATCGAGAAACTCTATGTTTATCCATCATGTTAACGGCATCGACTGGCTGGTGATTACAGCTTTTGAAGAACTAAAAACGATGTTTATCGAAGAAGCACGGTGCGATTCCATCCTGCTTCTCTATCGACAGCGAATTGAGCCTGATTGATCAAGCCAGGCGCACTTACGGATATTTGCCCACATTTAGCGGCGTAATCACCGATACTCGGCACCTATCAAAGCAAGGATAACGAAGAAGATTTACACCCACAGCTTGCCTGCCTAGTTGAGGGGCGTGGCCGAGTGTTTATCTACCACGGAGGGTTTGTGGCTTTTGTGGATGACGAGCAAACCTTTATTACCCGAATGGACTGAAAATTACTCAGTAAGTTGAAATAGGCGAATTGGTATCCCTAGCAAGGGATCGGGGAAAAGTAAGTCAACCTCATCAAAAAAATAACTATGGTGTCGCGTGAGGTAATCCCCAAAAAAGAAAACCCCGAGACCTTTCGGCTTCGGGGTTATATCTCTTACTCGCCGCAATCCAGCGACTAAAGGTGCTCCATGCATCAATCCATGACAGTAATGCTGAAGTCCGTCAGCTTATTCCATTCATCGCCATCCTAGCGGTGTCCAAACGGTATTCCTTACCCGCTAACCATCCTCGCTAGCACTCATCACTCGTTCCTAAGCGGTGTCCTTAACATCCATCCTGATGCTTGTTCCCTACTTCGTCCAAAAGTGTCCACTGCCTTCCTTAGTTCGTTACCTATCCTAGTAACGGTTGCATCCTTTCAATGTCCTGTTTGCTCTCCGTGCCGACGGCGCTTCCTAAACCATCGAATCGTCTTCCTGACGATGCCCATTCCTTAAGCGCTTCCTGTTCCGTGTCGCTATCCTGTCGACAAGAGATATAATAATGCAATTAAGGGGAATTGATGTGTTACTAAGATGTAAAAACCCAGAACCTATCAAACCCACTTAGAATAATTCATTAAAAAACAATAATTTAAAATCACAACCATCAAAGTCTTCACGCTGATAACGGCCAATACTTACATCCTTGTGAGTGATCTCGCACAAGATACACGGAGAGAATGGCCACCTCGCCTATTTTACGTAAACAAGACGTTGTCATTAATAGACCATAACCATGAACAAACGTGAGGCTATCCACGGACAGCAGCCTATGCTCGACGGAAGAAAAAAAGCGACCTCTTAAAGAGATCGCTTAGCGTGTATATTAGCCATCAGGTCATACGTTAACGATTTCGTCACACATTAACCATCAAGTGACCTATTAACCATCAAGTGAGAAACCACTTAAGCCATTCGTTGGTTCGGCGTCCAGCGTGCAAGCTCTGGCGTAAATTTAATGCCTTGTGAAGTGAGTAAATTAATACGCGCTAGATACGCGGCACCATGCATCAAGTGTTTTGCAAGATCAACCGCATTACGCTGCTGGTAATCATCGAGGTAGCTGTCTTTTGCCCACGCATTAAACGCGCCTAGTGCAGGACCAGCCCATACTTGATAATCCATCTCACGGCCCTTTTCACCTGTGTTTGACCAGCGGCTAGAAAGACCCAGATACCAGCGGAAGATAAGCGCCATTTTACGCTTTGGGTTACCTTCTGCACGTTCAATCTGTTTCGGATCACGTTCATTAAAGTGCGCTACCGTTCCAGCCCAGATATCATCCAAGGTTGAGCGGAATACCTGAGTCTCAAGCTTGTGGCGCTCGTCGGCAGGAATGGCTTCAATCGAGTCGTAACGGGTGTATATCTCGTACAATTTGTTGGCACGCATTGGGAACAAGGTACCGCGCTTCACCACTTGCAGCTTCACGCCCATTTCAAACATATCAGCCGCAGGCGCCATCGTCACATCAGCCATTTCAGTGGTAGAAAGCAACTTACGGGTATGCTCGCTCGCGCCCGCTTCTACACACGCTTGGTTGATTGAGCCCGTCACAATGTATGCCGCGCCCATATTAAAGGTCGCTAGTGCGGCGTCTGGTGTACCAACACCACCGCCACACCCAACACGAATCGGGGTTTTAAACTGATACTGGGCTTGGATTTTGTCTTTCAATGCCAAAATTGTTGGCAGTAACGTCACCAGTGGACGGTTGTCCGTGTGACCACCAGAGTCAGCCTCTGCAGTTATATCATCAGCCATTGGCACCAGCTGCGCCAGTTCCATTTGCTCAGCGCTAATGCGCCCTTCATCCACCAACGCTTGCAGCATTTTCATCGGCGCAGGCGCCATGAACTTGCTGGCCACTTCCGTACGGCTCACCTTAGCGATGACCTTGTTGCCAATCTGAATCTCGCCTTTAGCGTCACGGCTCAGACCTGCCGCTCGGTAGTGGACGATTTGCGGTGTTAAGCCTAAAAATGCCGACGCTTCTACCGTCTTCACTTTGTGCTTCAAAAATAGCTCCACGCTGCCACGCTCAAGCGCTGGTTCACTTGGGCTATGGATCAAGTTAAACGCGTACGGGCCGTTTGGTAGCGCCGCTTGAATGCGGTTAATCGCTTGTTCAACGCGAGACGGAATAAGACCCGCTGCGCCAAATGAACAGAGAATACCCGCTTGACCAAGGGCAATAACCAGCTCTTCCGAAGAGATGCCGTTTGCCATCGCGCCCGCATAGTAAGCGTATTTTACCCCGTGGCAGCGACGAAACTCTTCATCGCCAAGGCTTTGTGTACCAAGCGCTGGCGCATAAGCGCTGACAGGTTGGCTGTTTGCTGCGCTTGCCGCGTCACCTGACGTCACTTCTGCGTGTTGGCTAAGCCCCAATCCTTTCTCAGGATGGTTCACCACATAGCAACCAAGACTAAGATCTTTAAGAATGGTTGCCATTGTCGCTGGGTCAAAATGCGTCGTGCTATCTTCAATTTGCCACGGCCATGGAGAAAGCTTTTCGTTGTTCATGGTTAGTTGTGTTGTCATTATAATTTGTCCTTTCTCACTTAAGCTTCTTCGATACAGATAGCAATGTCTTTCACTTCATAGATACGAAGACCGTCTTTGCTCAAGTTGGCGTCACCAACAATGATTTTCTTGCCGTCTTCATCTTTAATCGCTGTAATGTGCACATCGAGCGACATCTGTTTATTCAACGGGTTGATTTGACCACGATATTTCCACTTCACTTCAGATTGGATCTGACCAAACTTCGGTGAACGGAAGCCAGCACCAAGGTCTTTATTTAGCGCATAGGTCTGCATCAATTCGATGATGGCTTCTACGCCAAGTGAACCCGGCATCACTGGATCTTGGTGGAAGTGGAATTGGAAGAACCAATCACTTGGGTCAATCGTGCGCTCAGCGTATAAGTAACCCAGTCCTGATTGACCACCATCACTGGTGATTTGCACCTTATCGATGAAGTTCAAACGGCCACCAGCCAACTGATAATGCGGCTGTGTTGCCCCATTTGCCAATACAGGTGCGTTAAAGTAACGGCTTGATTTATCAAGCAGATTAATGCTGACATCTGGCGTACGATTGTTATCGACATGCCATGGCTGTGTCACTTTACCGTTATCCAAGCCAAGTTGGTCTTTCAGCGCGGCGCCTTTGAAGTAACCAAATACCGCCTTGCCTTCATAGAAAGGCACACCATCGGTGCTCAACTCAAAGCTAAAGCTCTGTACGATGTTGGTGCCCATCATGACCGTCGACAATAGACGAGAGTCATTGGTGATGGTTTTACCGCGTAAATCAACATTGCGCAGCATTTTGCCACTGCCATCTAGGTTGCGGAAAAACAGTTCTTCACCAGGGAATCCTAGGGTCGTACCCATGTAGCCTGAGATAAAGCCATTTGGCTGTAGAGAGATCTCCATCAGCACTGAATACGGCATTAAGCTTTCATGGCTGTTTTCGTCGAAATACCAGGCATTGGCTGGTACTTCATACTCAGCAATACAAGACGATGGCTTTTTGAAGTCACCACGTTGACCGTTGATTTCTACTACGCGTGTCGTAAGCTGCAAGTCGCCACACGGAGTACGTGGTGGGATCATTCCACGATAGATAGAGAAATCAGGACCGAAACATTTTTCAATGTCACCCGTTGCAAACTCAAACATATGGTACGGCGTAAACGGAACCGTATCCGGCGTGCGGTTCAGATAATCAGGTGTGATTGGCGCTTCAACGTGCTGTAAAGGAATCACGCCTTTATTTGTTGCGGTCTCTAAATCGGGGATCTGAGCCATCAACGGCGCATTGACGGATGCTTGATTGCTCGCTTTGGTTTCTGTCGGTGCAACAGTTGCAGCCGTTAATGCCTCAACATTTACCGATTCGCTGCTAGCAATAAGTTGAGGATAACGAGTACATTCAGCTTCTTCCTTGATCATCACCCCAAGGTTTTGGAAATCAACAATCACTTTGCCGTTCAGCAAGATATCGATGTTTGCTTTCGCATAAGGGCGTGGGCTAACACCAATTTCCGTCACTTCCATTCGGTATGTCAGCTGAGCTGATTGTGGCAATACTTGCCCACGACAACGCACTTGTTGTGGCGCATTTTCTAATGGCTGGAAACGACCATTTTCAACTAGCGTGTGCATGCCAAGGTGCATCATGTAGAACTGCAGTAATTGACCACAACCTTCCGCCATCAATGAACTAAGCCATCACGTTGTCATCTTTAAAGTGACATGGGAAATACCAGTGCTCTTTCTCTAGCTGTTTGTGTCCTTCAATCAGACCTAAGCCCCATGTGCCGCCTTGTGGCTCTACTCGGCTCACTTGTTCAATCATCATGAACTTCTCAGAACTAAAGCACAGTGACGGTTGATGCTGGCTAGATTGATGCGTCGGACCAAAACATTCCGCGATGTTCGCCGTCAACAGGTGACGTAATGCACTGTGATCAAATTGCGATTTCGGGCAATGTAATATTGGTTCAAAGCGTTGCTTCGTCGCTAATTGACGCGCCTTGATTTCGCTTTCGGTATGAATGACACCTTTACCATCCGCTAACTCTTCATCGGTGAAGAAACCAGCACAACCGTTATCCATTTTCAGGATCATCTTGTCGCCGATAAAACACTCGTACGAGAAGAAGAACAACAAGGTATCGCCATTGCGAGCGTAGTTGTTAATAGAGATATCGTAGCGCAGCGTATCACCACCACGAGGCAAGTCGCCAAGGAAGGTCAACGTACAATCTAGAAGACGATAAACACGCTCGCCTTTATTTTCAAAATCAATACCTAAGTAGCTGATCAACATCAGATCGCACTGACCGGATTCAACCGCAACCGCCCATGGGATTTGACCATCCACTAAGTAGGGTGCGTCCACAGGAATGTCGTACTCGGTCGTCATCGTACTTGGCTTGTATTCCAGCATCGTGGCATCAAGCTTGGTCACGCGAGAAACCAAAAGATAATCGGTAGTTGGCAGTCTTACACGGCGCTTATAGCTGTCGATAATAGCGTAATCTGGGCCGAAAACTTTGGCGATATCGCCTTCTGCGTATTCAACCAGATCATCGTAATCCCAGATACAAGGTTTACGAACGGGTCTCGCTGGCGCCGCATACACGTTCACAGGCTCAACGCTTGGTTGAGTTTCAGTGATCGTTTGAGCGAGATTATCCTCTGGTTGAGTAATAGGTGCGTTATTGGCTACACCACTTTCTAAGCCCTGAGTGATTTCGTTCAATTGCGCTTTAAGGAGCGCATCAGCGATTTGTAAACCTTGTGCGCGATTGTGCAAAAAGGCTTGATGGACTTGTTGCGTCAATTGCTGGTTTTGTTGAAACGCAGAATCTTGAGTCGCGGATAATTGAGACGTCGGCGCGCTATTTTTAGCGGATAAAACATCAGTCATAGTGCTGTGATTACCTATAAACGGACTCTGACCGGTTGCATGCAATGCCACGCCCGTCAAAGTTGTAGAGTTGGATGATTGAATTTCAATGGCTGGATTTGTCTTAACTAACTTAGTCTCAATCGGCATAGCAACGGTCGCTGGCGACAACGTTGGTACTGACACCGTGCGGCGACCTGTTTTTCCAACCATTTTTTGTTGAATATGTGGCAACGTTGATAATGGCGTTTGCGTAATATGCTGATAAATATCGCGACCACCAAGGGACACGGATTTAATCAGTTGACGCTTCGCATCACTGGCTATCTCGCGCTGTAAACGAAGTGTCAATGCTTGGGATTCAATCTTGGATTGCGAGACAAGCAATTGTGAACACTGCCCTTCACTAACGTTAGCAATGATCGCTTGTTTGGATGGATGACCTGCAACAGGGTCAGCAATACCATTGAGGTTTAGTAGACCATGAAGCAAACTCGCCATACCAGAAGCCGCTGAACAATGCCCTAACCGCTTGCTGGCTTGAGTTTGCTTAGCAACGTGGTTAACGAGTATGTCAGTGTGCCCCAAAGGCACGCCTTTCTCTGGCGCGTGGTTAAGCTCAACCACAGCAATTTGGCTTGAGTGCGTAGCAGATTGCGTCAATAACGCGTCGGTCACGGCTTGACTACGAGTACGGTTACCAAACGCGAGTGCATCGATTCGACCATAGCTTATGACTTTACCATCTTCAGTAATTTGGCGCGTTGCAGCGTGCTGCTCATCAACCAAAACAATGGCACCCGCCCCTTCACCGACATTCCAATCGGCATCCTGTGGCTGCATTGCCACTGGCGTCACACTGTTCTTGAGGATAACGTGCTCGGCGCTGCCACTAAGATCAACCGCAGCAATCACAACCGCATCTAACGACTCTTGCGACATCAGGTTTTGCGCGACGTCTATACAACGCGTGACCGACTGCTCTGCAGCAGAGATGGTGAACGCCGGGCCATTAAAGTCCCACAACGACGAGATGCGCGACGCCATGATGTTACCAATGAAACTGGTGTATTGGTTAAGCTTCGCCGCATCCATGACACTGTCCATTGCGATTGCTTCTAGCGCTTGGTATTCGTCTTGCGACAACTCGACACCCATATTGGCAAAGCTATCTGCCAATTGGCTGTGCAGGTTGACACGACCACGGAATTGGTGCATTTCAAGCTCGGTTTCCATCGCAACCAAGACAGCGACTTTTTGTCCAGCCACTAACTTGGCATCACGAATCGCTTCGTCCGCGACTTTCATCAACAACAGCTGCTGAGAGATCAAACGATCATCTTCATTCGGTGGGATTTTAAAACGCAGAAAATCCAGCTCAAATTGGTCAATATACGCGCCCGCTGGCACCGAAGTCAGCCCAAACTGGCTGAGTAGCTCTGGATGCTGATCGAGCCCTTTCCAACGCTTTTTCGGCAATTCAATAAAGGCATTACCGTCAGTGTCAATGGCACGACTTAGCGCATTGATACTTGGCAATGAACCAAAGTGAGAAGCCAAACCAGCGATGCTAAGCTTTGACACAATCGGTGAAGCGGCGCTTGGGTACTGTTCGTTGATGTCCTGTTTACTGGGGGCCAGCTCGCTAAATGGAGGCACAGCACCAGTGCTCGAATAGGCCTCAAGCAACAAGTGCGCGTTACAGCCACCAAAACCAAACACGGATACCCCCGCGCAACGCTCTGAATTGCCCGATTTACCCGGCCAAGTTTGCACGTTTCTTGGTAATGTCTGCGATCCAAATAGGCCATCAGGCGACGACAACGGCGTATCGAGGTTAATACTTGGTGGTAATACGCCCTCTTTCATCGCGAAAATCATTTTCATGATTCCCGGCATGCCAGCTGCGGTAAGCAAGTGACCAAGGTTCGACTTTGCCGAGCCAATCAATGGCGCATTTGAGCCATTCAGTTTATCGGCAAAGAATCGCTCCATCGAGGTCAACTCAACTTTATCACCCAACGGTGTTCCCGTTGCATGACATTCAATCACCTCGATACTGTCGGGTGTCAGTTCAGAGGCTTCATAGGCACGTTCAAATGCCTGTACTTGGCCTTTGCTGTTCGGACTCAACACAAATTGACCACGACCATCGTTAGACAGGCCAATCCCGCTGACAACCGCATAAATATTGTCACCGTCGCGCTCCGCATCGGCTAAGCGCTTGAGCACTAATACGCCCGCGCCTTCGCCCGCAAATAATCCTTTGCTGTTGCTATCAAAAGGAACAGACACACCGTGATCGGGATAAGCGTGGAAGATCGAGAAGCCCATGTTGATAAAGAACGGGTCTGCACCGGAGACCGCGCCCGCAAGCATCATGTCAGCCTTACCTGTATTCAAATAATCACAGGCGAGCTTTAATGAATACACTGAGCTGGCACACGCCGCATCAAGGCTAAGTTGTACATTGCCAAGACCCAGTGCGTCCGCCACTAATTTAGAGGCATTGTGCGCCGCTGCGCCATTGACCGTATTCAAGTCATGCGCTAGCTCATTGGTTGGCAATAGTGAAAACTCATCACTATTAAGCTTAGTTTGAAGCGCCTTCTCAACCACTGAGTGATACATTGGAAGAAACAGATCATTGGAGCGAGTGGTAGGAAACGACAACGCCCCCATGATGACGCCAGTACGCTCAAGTACATCGGCATTTAAGGCAATACCGGCATCATCGAGTGCTTTACGACTCGTGTCCAGTGCCCAAAGAAAACTTTGGTCAACGCCCTTAAAAGATTCTTCCGTGACGCGGTAACCTTGACCATTAAACGCAAAGTTTTCGATGTAGCCGCCTTTATCACAATAAAAGCGATCCGATTGGCCTTGGGTTCCTTGATAGTCTTGCGGGTTTGCCCCCAGTTTCTCTGCGCTTAACGTCGTGCGAGAGTCTTTTTTATCTATCAGGTTTTGCCAAAAATCTTGTGGCGTATCCGCATCAGGGTATTGATTGGCAATACCGACAATGGCGATTTTGTTATTTTGCTGAGAACTCACACTGGCTCTCCTTGATGATTATTTGCTGTGGTATCTGTTGCAGCCAGATCATAGGAATGCTTCAGCGCATTGAGCTGCTGTTCTAGGCCTTGAATAAGAGGCGCAACAGAGAGCGGGATTTGATGCGTGATAAGTTGACCAAGACACTTAAGTAAGGTCACTACGTCTTCGCCGCCTTTGGCGTTGGTGGCAACAACACAATGTTGATTGGCGACATCATCACTTCGATTAATCTTGTCGATTAATGTACTGGTTTGCCTATCAGCGCCAACTTCGACAAACAGGCGTGCACCTTGCTCGCGAGCACTGCGTATCAACGCGGTAAAATCGAGTGTCGAGCAGAACGTATCGGCAATAGAAAGTGCAATACTGTCACTGTTGATATTAACGGGTTTATTACCTGCGGCACTGATAAAGCGGATATGCTGCGGCAATACGTCGAACAACGGCTGCGTGTAAAACTCACGAACTTGCTGATGTTGACTCAGCGCGGGTGTGGTGTGCATCGCCGTCACTCGATTGGCTGCGATACCGCGTTTACCCAGTTTTTTAAGTAAAGCGCGACAGCTTTCTTCACAATCGGCTAAGACGCACGTGTCACCCTGTACAATCGCTAAGTAAGCTCTTGGGAATTCGGCTAACAGCGACTCAATCGACGCCGCGTCACTGCGAACTACAAAACTGTTCCAACGAATGTCATCCGTCTCAGTCAGGTTCCAATCTTCACGAACCGCCGTGAGCTTGCCTGAAATAGCGGTGGTAAAAATAGGGCTGGTTTGCGTCATTTCAATCAACGCATGAGGGTTCTTCCAAACATTAAGGCTAGCCCACATCGAGGCTTCACCCTTGGAATAGCCCAGCGCAAAATCTGGCTTCACAGCGAACTCATCGCAAAGTAGTTGCGTCAGTAGATAACTGCTACCCACGCCTGCAATCGCCAGCTCACTGAGAGACATCTCTTGCGCGTCATCTGAATACGTTTTTTCCGCTTGCAGCATATCGGCCAAGTTGCCTTCACGCTCTAGCCGTGCATAAAGCGATGGAAAATACTGATGAAACTCACACAACATGCCCGGATAGACCGTACCGACACCAGGGTAAACAAACGTTACCCCACCTTGGCTGGTCGGTGCTGGAGAAAAGCCACTACCCGCTGGGGTTTTGTAATGACTGTTATCTGCTATCACTTTCGGCAACGCTTGTTGTAGCGCGTTAATTTCTTGTAAGGCCGCCTCAAGCGATGCGGCTTGAATCACGATATTGGCCTGTGAATGAACAGGCGGTGATTGAGACTCAAACTGCGTGAGGTTGCGGTGCATCAACGTGGTGAGTGTGAGTGCTTCATGGTCGGAATTACGGGCACTGACAAGCTCATCATTCAACTGCGTTAAGCGTGCGATTAACTCGGCTTGCGTCGTGCCCGACACGACAAACATCAATCGCGTCGCAGATAGCAACGACTTGGATGGTTGTAAGCCGGTCGCTTGAGTAAGGACTAGGCTGGTCGATACAGAGCTAGCGTTATTAATACTAGCCTCATCCATAAAGGTTAACGTTGCTACGCGTGCTTTATGAGGCTCAGTAAACCAATAGCCGTTCGCTAATGTGCGGCCTGAAATGGATTGAATCAAAGACAACAACGCCGAGAACTTCTCTTCAGACGTCACGACGGACGTTGAAATTTGCTGGCTAACATCGCCGTTCGAACGCTTGGCATGCGCAAGTGCACGGTCGATACTGTGCGTTTCGCACGCCGTATTAACGTTATCCGAGGCCTCCACAACGGCCATTCCTGCTAAATAAGCATGCGGATGGACCTTATTTTTTGCTGCGGTGAGTGCACTCAACATCCAGATACGTGCGGGTGCGCCACTAACAAGATGACCAGCGGGTAACGTCTCAGCGGGATCGGCGATAAATTCTACCAAGTGCCCTTGACTAACAGCATCAATGGCAAGGTTTAGAGCAGAATTAAAATCATCGCCAATCGTGATTTTCTCAACGCTGGCTAACAAAGGCGATAAGTCGGCAGAAAGCTCAGCAGCAAACGCTGGCTGAGCCAAAAGAGCGATGCGCAAAGGCATCGCTTGATTAGAAGGAACCGTCATTATGACAATGGCTCCTTTTCTGCTTTCAATTTTTCTGTTGTCAGTTTTTCTGTTGCCAATTTGTCTGTAGACAATGTTTCTGTTGCCAATATTACAACCGGTGAGTTGGCGAGAAACGCATCATTAAGGCTCTTACTGATCGTCACTTTTGCCCCTTTCATCACCGCGCTCACGCGACCATCTTGATGATAAAGTGAGATATTCGCTTGTAGTGAACGAGCCGTGCTCTTAATCACATCCAGCGCTATCCATCCTTTCTCTCCGGCCTGCAAAGGCTGATAGCAAATAAAATCACCGATTGCCGATGGCAAACTTGCCGCGCCATATTTCATGCGAGCCCAAACCAACATCGCTTGCAGTAAGTAGTCTTCCGTAAAGGGTTGGCTATCCGCAAAACCATTTTTCGCGACAAACGCACCACAATCACGGTCGGCAATGATTGGCAATTGGCACTGCGCAAGTAAACTTGAGTCATCAAAACGTTCTATTGTCGTGATGCCTTGCAATCTAGGGCCATGGAACAAGGTTCCATCGCTGTACAGTGACGCTTGCGTCGCAACGCTTCCTGCTTCGTTTGCCTTAAATTGCTTCGTTAACGTGCTCGGCACATCCGATGAACATTGCACATCGGCAACTTGTAGCTCCGCTTGATACTGAGGACGACCTTGGCAATGAACCATTGCTTTAATTCGACCCGCAGACTTCGCCAAAGGTGACAATGTCACTGTTAACTCTTGTGCTTCATCAGTATCAAATATGACCCCTTTCAGCAGCTTGTAGTTGTGAACGCTAACGCTCACACCTAACTGTTGCTGCGCCGTTTCACGCATCCATTGAATGGCACACACTGTCGGTAACACAGGGTTACCAAGCAATGCAGTGGTCTTGAATAAAAGGCAGAGCCTTTGGTTCAAGAACACGTGTCACAGTGATCGTTGTAGTTAGCGGACTCTTTGCAAGATGCACAGACTCCGCATTACGCTTTTTTACAGCGGCTTCCTTGTTGTCAGAACCTTGCATGCTCGTTCCCACAAGCAGTTGAATACCTGTTTCGCTTAGCAGTTGAGTACTGAACAATTCAGCGCCAGCTTGTAGAGGAATAACGTAGACACCACGATCATTGAACATCTTCTTCAATGCAGCATTCACCATGCCACCATCCCATGGTCCCCAGTTAAAGCTCATCACTTTTGCTTCAGGGTGACGCGCAGAAAGTTGCAGCGCGGCTTTATTCAAAATCTCATTAGACATCGAATAATCACTTTGACCTGTGTTTCCGTAGAAACCCGCCGCCGAAGAGAACATCGCAATCAGTTTTAGTTTGCTGCTATCAAGGCCACCAAGAACCGCTTCTAATCCGCCCACTTTCGTGCCGTAAACCATGTTCAGTTCATCAAGCGTTTTGTCTTGAATGTGTTTGTCAGCCAGTACGCCTGCACCGTGAATAAGACCTGTGATGCCTTCGAAGTTTGCCAGCGCTTTCGCTACTGACTCATGGTTCGATACATCTAGGCTTAGGTATTCAGCGCTCGCGCCAATCTCGTTGAAAGCGGTAAGTGCGGCGTTGATTTCAAGGCTGCTCAATACCGGTTTTAGCAAGGTATCTACTTTCTTCGGCGTTGGTTTGTCACCTGTTGCTTGTAGGTGCGCGATAGCCGCTGGTTTTAGCTCTTTTTCTTGTTTGCCTTGAGCCCATTGAGGCAGCTCTTGTGACGTAATGTGTTTACTACGACCCGCAAGAATGAAATGAGACTTACATTGCTTAGCAAGCGTCAGTGCACATTCAAACGTCACGCCTTTAGCGCCACCTGTTACGAGAACTTTGTCGCTCTTGGTGAGTTGAGCGCCTGCGTTTTTGGTTTGTGCAGCACCTGGTGTTGCCGCAATTAATGTTGCACGACCAGATTCACCGTTTTCCGCATGGCTAAGGCCGATTTCAACCGTATTGGTATCGATATCGAACAGTTCGCCTGTGATTGCTTCAGCAAGGTGACGAGCATCAATAGAAGCGTCAGCATCCAATGCGCGGCAGAACACGTTTGACCATTCATGGCTTAGTGTTTTAGTGAGACCAGACAACGCCGCTTGGTTAAGTTCTGCATTCGCTAATTGCTTAGTATCTAGGTAACCAAAGCCACCATCGATACGGCTTAGTGTAAAGAACACACTGCGACCAGAAACTGCATTCAATTGGCCATTTAGGTGCTTGGCGAATAAGAACGCTGTCGTCAATGAAGCTCTTGAGTCTGCATTCAAGTTAACCGCTTGCTCGCTGCTTTGTTTTGCATCAACGATAGCTTGTAGGTGAACGAAGCCAGCAATCACTTTGTTCGACGTTTTAAGGTCTGCTTCGATGTCGTTAATAACCGCAGTCACACCAGCATCATCGACGCTGTTGAGTGTGTAGCTTGCTATTTCACTGTTTAAAGGTGACGCGGCAGAAAGAGCACTGCGCACTACAGCAACTTGAATGCCGTTAGCGGTCAACTTTTCTGCTAGAACACTACAGCGTTGTGACCATCATCTGTGATCACGACACAAGCGTCTTTTGAGAAACAATCGACGAGTTTATCTGCCGCTGGTAGCTTTTTTAGCGCTACCTCATTGTGTGGAGGAAGTTCCGCTGTCGCTGTTTCTGCGATAGGCGTTACTGATTCAGCTTTTGGAGTCGCCACAGGCGCTGCTGCTGATAGCTTACTTTGCATGTAAGTAACGATTTCACCAAGCGTACGACACTCAGCCAAGTCTTCAGGGTTTAGCTCTGGCAGCGTTGGTAGCTGGTCTTGAACCGTACCTAGGATCTCAACGCGTTTGATTGAGTCGATACCAAGGTCTGCTTCCATGTCCATCGCTAGGTCTAGCATTTCTGCTGGGTAGCCTGTTTTATCGGCAACCACTTCCATCATGGTGGATTGAACATGAGCAGGGTTTAGGTCGTTGCTCGTGCTTTCTACTGCGGCTGTAGCTGCTTCTGGAGCAGGCGCAGCGTTAGGAGCTAACTTACTGTTCATGTAATCAACGATTTCGCCCAGTGTACGACACTCAGCTAGATCTTCAGGATTTAGCTCTGGCAGTGTTGGTAGCAGGTCTTGAACCGTACCAAGGATCTCAACACGTTTGATTGAGTCGATGCCAAGGTCTGCTTCCATGTCCATTGCTAGATCAAGCATTTCTGTTGGGTAGCCCGTTTTATCAGCTACTACGCTCAACATTGTGCTTTGAACTTGCTCGGCGTTTAAACCGTTTGAGACTGCTTGCGCTGGTGCAGATACTTGAGCCGCTACTGGAGCAGAAGCTGGAAGCTTGCTGTTCATGTAGTCAACTATCTCACCAAGAGTACGACACTCAGCGAGGTCTTCTGGGTTTAGCTCTGGAAGAGTCGGTAGTTCGTCTTGAACCGTACCTAGGATTTCAACACGCTTGATTGAGTCGATACCAAGGTCAGCTTCCATATCCATTGCCAGGTCTAGCATTTCAGTCGGGTAGCCCGTTTTCTCTGCGACTACTTCTAACATGGTTTTTTGAACGACAGCTGCATCTAAACCGCTAGCTGCTTGAACTGAAATCGCTGCAGTTTGTGCGACTACAGGAGCAGAAGCCGGAAGCTTGCTGTTCATATAAGCAACGATTTCGCCAAGAGTACGACACTCAGCTAAGTCTTCAGGGTTTAGCTCGGGAAGAGTAGGCAGTTCATCTTGAACCGTACCAAGAATCTCAACACGCTTGATTGAATCAATACCAAGGTCTGCTTCCATGTCCATTTCTAGATCAAGCATTTCCGTTGGGTAACCTGTCTTCTCAGCCACCACTTCTAACATGGTTTGTTGAACGACCTTCGCATCAAGACCATTAGATGCTTGAACAGGAGCAGTTGCGCTTGGCTGTGCTGCCACAGGCGCTGATGCTGGCATCTTGCTGTTCATGTAAGTAACGATTTCACCAAGAGTACGACACTCTGCTAAATCTTCAGGGTTCAGCTCAGGGAGGTTCGGCATTTCGTCTTGTACGGTACCAAGGATCTCTACACGCTTGATTGAGTCGATACCAAGGTCTGCTTCCATGTCCATTTCTAGATCAAGCATTTCCGTTGGGTAACCCGTTTTCTCAGCGACCACTTCTAGCATCACTTTTTCAGCATCGGCTGATTGTACTGCTACTGGTGCAGCCACAGGAGTCAGGTTGCGCTCTAACGGGCACGGGTTGAGCTGCAACAGGCGCTGCCGCTTGAGCCGCTACTTGTGGTGCAGGAACGGTTTTCTGGACTGGAGCTTGCTGAGCTGTTGTATTTTGAACTGGTGCTGCTTGTACAGGAGTCGCTTGTACTTGAGCTTCAGGCTGTTGAACGATAGCTGTTGGAGTAGTTTGAATCGTTGGCTGAGTATTTGCTGGCGCAACGAAGGTTGGTTGTGCCGTTTGTACTGAACCTTGCGTCAGCATATTAAGTGCCGAGCTGTTGCTGTGTGCTTGCATCTCTAGGTAATGAGCGTGCGCTTTTAGCGTTTCAGCTTGGTGCTGGTGGAACATTTCCATAGAACGTTGTAGGTTCTCCGGAATAGCTACGCCTGCTGTTGCCATTTTCGCTTGCTCAGACATTAGGGTGTTGAACGTGTCACCGTATTGCTGAGGAATCGCCAAGAATTGCTGGTGTACTTCTGCTGCTTGTTGTTGAGCATTGAAGAACGATTGCAGTGAAGATTCATCAACCGTTACTTGCGCTGCAGGCTGAATAATCGCCGATGCAGGTTGTGCCACTTGAGGCTGCTGAGCTGCTGTTGCTACTTGTACACTTGGTGCTGTAACTGACTGTTGTACGTTTGAAGCTTGAGGAGCAGCCACAGGTACTTCAACGATTTCTGTTTTAATCACTTCTTTTTCCACGATTTTCTCGACTTCAACTTTCACTTCAACAATCTCAGTCTTTTCGGTGACGTTGCCCGAAGCCAATGATTGAGCCATTTTCTTACGAGTAGCAGGGCTGATGTAGTTAGTTGCATTCAGCTTGATGTTCATTGGTGATGCCTTTGCAGGCTCAGCAATGTCAGCTTGGTAAGGGTCAATGTTGTCTAATGAAACACCTGCCACACACAGCTGAACTGCAGCTAAACGAAGCTGTTGGTCACTGTCGCCTTTAGGACTTGGGTTGATGCTGATTGCGTAAAGTTCGTCGTTCTTATCCGCCAATGTTTTCTCAACCAGCTTTTGAAGAATGTTTTTTGGACCGAACTCAACGAATACGCGCGCGCCTGCTTCATACATCGCTTCAATTTGCTCACTGAAACGAACCGATTGCAGCATGTGTTGCTTGAATGCCTTCTTGATAGCTTTCGCGTCTTTGCTGTGCTGTTTGCCCGTTGCGTTTGAATAAAGTGGCAGCGTTGGCGCGCTGAATGAAGCTTTATCAATTGCAGCAGCAAATGGTTTTTGAGCGTGAGCAACAAGCGGTGTGTGGAAAGCACCAGATACTGGCAGAGCAATTGCTTTGAAGCCTTGTTCTGTTAGCGCTTGTGCTGCTTGTTGAACCGTCGCAGTTGGACCTGCAATAACCAGTTGAGTCGGTGCGTTGTAGTTGGCAATGCTCACGCCTTCGAATGGGCTGATACAGCTTTCAACGGCTGGAAGCTTGTCTGCATCGAGGATGACCGCAAACATAGTACCGCTGTCGCCTTGTTCAGGTGTCGCTGCCATCGCATCACCACGAGCGAAAGCTAGCTGGTAGTAATCGTCTTGCGAGATGACACCCGATGCACATAGTGCACTTAGTTCACCAAAGCTATGACCTGCGACCATGTCTGCTTTAAAGCCAGCTTGCGTCATGATGTCGAACTGACCCATAGACACAGTACCAATTGCACTTTGCGCATTGGCCGTGTTGGTTAACACAGCCTCTTGAGCTTTGGTTGCTTCTGGTGTGAAGGTTGGAATTGGGAACAGAATTTGCGACAGAGCCGTTTTCTTGTGCTGACCAAATACTTGATCTGCTTGAGCAAGCTGTTGACGCATTTCAGGATAATGACAAGCAAGCTCGCGACCCATGTTTAGGTATTGCGATCCTTGACCTGCAAATAGCGCTGCCACTTTACCTGTACCGTTTTCAGCAATCAGTGCCGACTCACGGTAGCTAGTACCGTTTGGCATCTGCCAATGTGTTTTGGTTTGGCTCTCAAGCATAGAAACCGCTTGAGTCAGTTGTGCTTGAAGATCTGCTTGTTCAGTCACAACGAAACCAATACGAGCATGCTCAGCGTTTACTTCACGCAGTCCGTATTGTTCAGCAAGCACTTCCAGTTTGAACGCAGCATCTGCCGCTTGAGTTGAAACCTGTTTAAGTTCATTGACCAGTGCTTGACGAGACTCTGCGCTGAATAATAAAGTTTGCGGCACTTGGCGCTGACGATATTTGTCACCACGAGCGTGCTCTGGTGTGTACTCTTCCAATACCACATGGAAGTTAGTACCACCAAAACCAAATGAGCTGATACCCGCACGGCGCGGTGTGCCATCAACACGTTGCATCCAAGGACGCGTTTGTGTGTTTAGGTAGAAGGGCGAGTTCTCGATATCCAACTTAGGATTCGGAGCCGATACGTTAATCGTTGGCGGCAGTACTTTGTGATGCAGAGCTAACGCCGCTTTAATCAATCCAGCGGTACCCGCGGTTGATTTGGTATGACCGATCTGAGACTTCACCGAACCCAATGCAATGTGCTGCTTTTGCTCGTTATCTTCACTGAATACTGAGTTTAAACCACCAAATTCAGCCACGTCGCCCGCAGCAGTTCCGGTACCGTGCGCTTCTAGCAACCCAAGTGTATGCGGTGCAAAACCAGCATCATCGTAGGCACGTTTCAGGGCTTTGGCCTGACCTTCAGGGCGAGGCGCATAAATACTCTTAAACTTACCATCAGAAGATGAACCTACCCCTTTAATCACAGAGTAGATTCTATCACCGTCACGTTCTGCATCTTCAAGACGCTTTAGCGCAACCATGCCAATACCTTCGCCAATCATCATCCCTTTCGAGTCAATATCAAAAGGTTGAATGGTTTCATTGGTGGTGAATGCTGGTGTCTTAGAGAAGCTCATGTACATGGTTGGTGAGTTATCAGTACACACACCACCAGTAATCATCATTTCACTGCGCCCTTCCACCAGCTCGCTCAATGCCATGCGCATTGCTGCCAGTGAACCTGCACACGCCGCATCCACAACGCAGTTAATGCCGCCAAGATCGAAACGGTTAGCGATACGACCAGAAATAACATTGCCCAACGAACCTGGGAATGAATTCTCTTCCCAGTGAATGTATTGGTCTTGGAATTTCTTAATCATCATTTCGCTGTCTTCGTCGCTAATACCACTGCTCTTGAAGACTTTCTTCAACACTGGATATTGCAAACGAGCGTTTAGGCTTTGTGCGATCTTTTGACCACCACCCACGCCAAGCGTAATGCCGATCTTGTCGCGGTCATAGCCTTCAGGCAATTTCGCGTCTTCGAGTACTTCTTTGGCAACAATCAGCGATAACAGCTGAGACGTGTCAGTCAATTCTAAAATGTTTGGCGGAAGGCCAAACTCCATTGGGTTGAAATCTACCTCTGGAATAAAACCACCACGCTTACAATAAGACTTATCAGGTGTCGTTCTATCTGAATCGTAGTAATCCTCTGGACGCCAGTGCGTGTCCGGCACCTCGGTAATCGCATCGATTTTCTCGCTGATCAGATCCCAAAATTTATTCAGGTAACGCGAATTAGCAAACATGCTTGCCATACCGACTATCGCGATAGGCATATCTTTAAGACGTTTATTCAAACGAGAATCGTCTATGGATTCAGGTGTCGTTGTTTCTGGTTGGCTCATTTATGAGTCTCCACTGGAAATCACAGAGGGTGATGTCTGGTTTTGAGGCTGGACTTTTGGGTATAAGAAGGAAAAATCTGAGTCAGATTTGGAAAAGCACAGCCGAAAAGTTAGGTTGCTGAATTCTAGCAACCAGATAGAAATTTGATTTGCAAAGCGCAATAACTTGCATTGATAGAAGTGATGTTTCATGCGCGATATAAGCGCTCAATTCTTAGGGTGGTGTCCATTAAAATCCTGTTCAAATGATGACGAAAAACACAGCTAACTTCGCCAAGAAAACGAGTTATTTTGTCTAATGGATGAGCAGGCTACCGGACAGGGCATTTCGATACAATGCTCATACTGGCCAGTATCATCTCTTCAGACCAGTTAAAATCCCACACACCAAGTAAAAACTAACACACCAAGACAATAACAACTTGATTCGTAAGGGTTTAGAGTAATTACTTAGTGCTTTTACTCTACTTTGTGACAAAATGCGATCTAGTTATCATTTTTAGCAGTTTTCCAGATCAAACGTCGACACATCAAGGGGAATGAACTAGCAATTGGCAAATATCATTTATGGCCAATTCAGCGAGCAAGACATAAATTCGGCCTGTTTCAGGCTTGTTTTACAATGGATTCAGCATGGTAGAAAAGGTATGATCTAACACTATTTTTGAATGGCTAGGAGTATGGCATTGAAGGCAGTTCAGCAAGTTGATTTATGGGTTTGCCCACTCGTCGATCTTAACCAGAAAACAAATCGACTTAACAAACTACAGTCTTGGCTAAGCGATGATGAATTAAGTAAAGTCTCTCGTTATCGTCAGCCGCATGCACAGCTTACTGCACTCTATGTACGCTGTATCTTGCGAGCAATTTTATCTCGCTATTCACCTATTCAACCCCAGCAGTGGGCATTCGAATATGGAAAAAAAGGTAAGCCTCGCCTAAGCACCTTACAACGCGAACAAACGGGCCTTAATTTTAACCTCAGCCATAGCAAAGATTACTTGCTCATCGCACTCCTTAAATCCGATGATGAATCAATGATGCTGGGCGCGGATATCGAGCACGCCAGAGAAAATACTGATATTCACTCGATCATGAATCACTACTTTTCTTCACAAGAAATTGATGATTTAAAGGCGTTAAATAGAAGCGAACAAAGAGGACGTTTCTTTGACCTTTGGGCGCTGAAAGAGTCCTATATAAAAGCGACGGGGCAAGGCTTAGCAACCTCCCTTAAAAGCTTTGCTTTCGATTTTTCTTCTTCCGTGGCAAATGCGCACCCGTTAACACCCGCTTGCGTTGGCGGGTACGCCACAAACGTTAATATATTAAAGGATATTGGCATCCACTTTATTAAGACGCCCCTTGAAGAAAATACGACAGTGACAATGAATAACCATCACCTGTCATGTTGGCAGAGCTTTTTAGGGTATCTAAATCGAGACTATCGCTTTGCGGTTACGGTTGGGGGATGCGATAAGCCAATAGTATTAAAATTACAGACCTTTTCGCAGCTAAGTTTGCCTAACTTTGAATAGCGCCTTTAATATGACCAGTGTTCATGATTCGTTCTATAATGAGGTCATCGTGAATTGTAACAAACTCCCCTAGCCCGCTTTCTTAGATTAATAGCAACACACCCTGTGAATGGTGTGTTGCGTACACTACCAAAGGCGCATACTAGCCAGCTAACATCGCCGTAAGCACCTCTTCAGGAACTAGGTTGCAAGCGTTTATCTTTATCCAAGCACACCATTTCAATGTCGCCAATGACTGCTGGTTTAGTCGCTCCTTCACGCCACACTTCCTGACGCCATAGCGTTTTGTATTTCCCATCCAATTCGAATGAGGTACGAATATCGCAAATCTCCGCAAATTCAACACCATCTTGAAAGGTCATGTTCGCTTTATAGACGGCAAAGCCTAGCCCATGATCATTCCATAACTGGGCTAATTTATCGCTACCAAGCACATGTTCACGGGCTCGCTCAAAGTATTTTAAAAAGTTGGGGTGATAAACCACTCCCGAATGATCAGTGTCTTCGTAATAAATTTGAACGGGGTGATGATAGATCTTGCTCATGATCGAGGGGTCTCTTTTTTAGAACGGATAACTTGGAAGATTTCATGCCACGGGCCGTGTAAACCATGAAAGTCACCAACATAAGGCTATGCGGCACTGTACCTTAACTATCTCAATCACTTCAATCCTGCATCAGGCATTGTGGCCTTGGTCAGACCTCAATAGACCACATACCTGCACTGACTACACAATCAAAGGAACACCTCACCTGCTATACAAATAAATCATTATTTTTACTAATGTAAGTATTGACAGTGGCAATTCGGAAGCATATATTGATTACACGAACTGCCATATGGAGTTCATTAATGACCAAGTTCGCCTCATATAGGGAACAATTGGTCGTTGTAATCGTAAGAAGCGCTCTTTCAATCAGACTGTTTCTTGCGCATTTTTAACAGCAGAACCCTACGTCCACATTAGCGAGTTAACGCTTCGGAGTATGAGTTCTTTCTCTTAGCTCGGTGCTAAGAGAACTATTGCTTTAATAAAGGATAGTATTATGCGTAACATAGATTTTTCTCCCCTATACCGCCATGCCATTGGTTTTGATCGCTTGTTTGATCTTGTAGAGAACAGTGCAAAAAAACCATCTCAAAATGGTTATCCTCCTTATAACATCGAACAGAAAGACGAGAACCACTATCGCATCACGATGGCGGTTGCGGGCTTTTCTGAAGATGAACTTACCCTCACACAAAACGAAAACATGTTACTTGTGACTGGTGAAGTCAAATCAAATGACACGAAGCCGACCTATATCTATCAAGGTATCGCCGAAAGAAACTTCGAGCGAAAGTTCCAACTTGCCGACTATGTCACGGTTGAAACCGCGAACCTAAAGAATGGTCTACTGCATATTGATTTGGTACGAGAAGTCCCTGAGGCCATGCAGCCACGCCAAATTTCAATCAGCAAGTAACAACGCCTCAGCTCAAAGAGCAGGCACCATCAATTATAGATTTCGTTTAGCTATGTGCAGTCATCATTATAACAGTGACTGCACAGGGGTTATTACATCAAAAATTCAACGATAAGCATTAGATTAATTAATCCTTATCGTTAAGAGGAACATCATTATGGGTAAAATTATTGGTATCGACTTAGGTACAACCAATTCATGCGTTGCTGTATTAGACGGCAACAAACCACGTATCATTGAAAACGCCGAAGGCGAACGCACGACAGCATCCGTCATTGCTTATACCGATGGTGAAACACTTGTCGGTCAACCAGCAAAACGCCAAGCCGTCACTAACCCAGAAAATACGCTATTCGCGATTAAGCGCCTGATAGGCCGCCGCTTCGAAGACGAAGAGGTTCAGCGTGACATTGAAATCATGCCTTATAAAATTGTTAAGGCAGACAATGGCGATGCATGGGTAGAAGCGAAAGGACAGCCAATGGCTGCGCCTCAAGTGTCGGCTGAAATCCTAAAGAAAATGAAGAAAACAGCGGAAGACTATCTAGGCGAAGCCGTAACTGGCGCAGTGATTACCGTTCCTGCCTACTTTAATGATGCACAACGTCAAGCAACAAAAGACGCAGGTCGTATAGCAGGCTTAGACGTTAAGCGAATTATTAACGAGCCAACTGCAGCTGCACTCGCTTACGGGCTAGACCAGAAAGGCGGTAACCGCACAATCGCAGTTTACGACCTTGGTGGTGGTACTTTTGATATTTCGATTATTGAAATTGACGAAGTAGACGGAGAAAAAACATTTGAAGTATTAGCGACCAACGGGGATACCCACCTTGGTGGCGAGGACTTCGACAATCGTCTGATCAATTACCTCGTTGACGAATTCAAAAAAGACCAAGGTATTAATCTAAAGAACGATCCACTCGCGATGCAACGTGTCAAAGAGGCCGCAGAAAAGGCGAAGATTGAACTGTCTTCCACTTCTCAAACCGACGTTAACCTGCCTTACGTTACGGCAGATGCGACAGGCCCTAAACACATGAATGTGAAAGTGACGCGTGCGAAACTAGAATCGCTTGTAGAAGATTTAATAGTGCGCTCTATAGAACCACTTAAAACCGCGCTATCAGACGCCGAGCTAACGGTCAGTGACGTCAACGATATTATCTTAGTCGGGGGTCAAACACGTATGCCGATGGTGCAAGCTAAAGTAACAGAGTTCTTTGGTAAAGCACCACGCAAAGACGTCAATCCCGATGAAGCGGTGGCAATGGGCGCAGCGGTTCAAGGCGGCGTTCTTGCTGGTGATGTAAAAGATGTTCTGCTATTGGATGTGACACCACTTTCTCTTGGTATCGAAACCATGGGTGGCGTAATGACCAAGCTTGTTGAGAAAAACACGACGATCCCAACCAAGGCAAACCAAGTGTTTTCTACCGCAGAAGACAATCAAAATGCAGTTACCATCCATGTGGTTCAAGGTGAACGTAAACAAGCGATGTACAACAAGTCACTAGGACAGTTTAACCTAGAAGGTATTCAAGCGGCTCCACGTGGAATGCCACAAATCGAAGTGACTTTTGATATCGATGCGAACGGTATATTGAATGTATCTGCGAAAGACAAATCGACTGGCAAAGAACAGAAAATCACCATCCAAGCATCAGGTGGTCTAAGTAACGAAGACATAGAAAAAATGGTACAAGAAGCGGAAGCAAACAAGGAAGCAGACAAAAAGTTCGAAGAATTGGTTGCGGCTCGTAACCAAGCAGACCAATTGATCCACAGTACTCGTAAACAGCTAGAAGAAGCTAGGTGACTCCCTTCCTGCTGACGAAAAAGGCCACATTGAAGTTGTCATCACCGAGCTAGAAACCGCTCGTAAAGGTGACAATAAAGACGAGATTGATACAAAAACTCAAGCGTTAATTACGGCGGCTCAAAAGCTGATGGAAATGACTCAACCCAAATCAAATGACACGGGTTCTGAATCTAAGACCAAAGCAGATGACGATGTCGTCGAAGCTGAGTTTGAAGAGGTGAAATAGCAACACCTTAGACAAAACAATCATTAATGTACTCTACGTTAAACACAAAGGGTACGCTCTGGAAGCTAGTGGCATTGCCCACTAGCTTTTTTTATGTGTAAGTAAACCGCGCTCCTTAATTGGGTGCCTAGTACTTTGCCTACTTCGATTATGAATTTCTCTAATTCATGTCCTGAAACACCACCTCAAATTACCATAAGCATCGAACCTGTCTCGTTACAGTAGAACCCTCTATTTTTCCTTAGTTAGTCCATCGAAACATACGAATAACTGAGGGAAATCATTCGATAAAGGCCCAATATGTACGAAGTTATGAAGTAAGACTCTACGCTGTACTGCTCATTTCAGAGCTGATGGCTGAACCTATCAAGTTGGGTTTAGAGCCAGCCATCTCGTTCTATTTTTCGCTTACCTAATCTTAATGTTCGACTAAATAGCCATTTATCGAATCATGATTATTTCGAATGGGCACCAACATAGAGATTTCACATTTTAAGCAATCGATACGCATCGCTTGCCGATTCATGTTAATAATCAACCATAGGCATAATATTCATGACAACGTCCCTCGCCTCCCCTAACGCCGAGACCGTATTTAATCGACTACTCATCGGTTTCGACCACAATAATCCAATGATGATCCAAAAATGCATCGCCGAGGCAAATTCAACGGACTTACCCGCTATCTTTAGAAGGTTCAGTGAGTCCCAACGTACAATATTTTGGATAGCATTAAGCGCCCAAGATGCCCAACTTGGAGCGGGTTTACTTGATCATCTTACTGACGCTGAACAAACCGCTTTATTCGTACAGTTACCGACTGAGAGCGCAAAAGAGCTCTTACAGTACATGCGCTCTTCCGATCGACGTACCTTACTCAACTTACTTCCAAATACCAGCAGACACTCGCTAGAAACATCTCTTCCAAGAACATGGGAAACGGAAGAAAAAGCCGCGATGATATACCAAGGTGATTCGGTAGGAAGAATATGTAAAAACGAAATTTTGAAGCTTGAAGAATCCGCTACCGTCGCTGATTTAGAACATCTATTGAGAGAAGCTGAAAGTCGCTCTGAGCATATTGAATGGCGATATATCTATCTTCACGATAATAACGGCAACTACCTCGGAGCAATAAAAACGCGAGAATTGTTCCTACAACAATCATGGAGTAGCTTGAGCAACCATATTGATACGAGTGTTCCAACCGTCTCCCCTGACCTGGATCTTATGTCGTTAAAAAGCATCTTGGACACCACTTCTCACACCACGATTCCAGTGGTGAATGACAAAGGCTTTCAAATCGGTATTGTAGGATTTAATCAACTTAACCATGCGCTTTATGAGCAATCTGAACAACACCTACTAGAAAAAAGTGGCATTTTCGGTGGTGATGAATTTAGAACAATGCCCATTATCAAACGTAACGTTAGACGAATGACATTTCTTCTTCCTTCTGTTGTTTTGAGCTATGCGGCGGTTTCTATTATTGCCGCCTATGAACCTATAATTGAACAAATCGCTGTGCTTGCCGCAATCTTACCGCTGGTTGCAAATTTATCTGGCGCCGCTGGTAACCAATCGGTTGCAATCTCAATACGCGAACTGTCTGTTGGCCATATTTCGGCACAAGACTGGCTATTCGTGGTAGTAAAAGAACTCCCTATAGGTTTAATCAACGGGTTCTGCCTTGGCATGATCATCGCTCTATTAATGTTGGTCACACACGGCACTCAAAACAGCCTACTTCCTGTTATCGTCGGGTTTTCATACACAATATCTTCAACATTTGCTGTTATTTTAGGCGGGACGCTACCTCTGATTCTAAAAAGAATAAACCTAGACCCTGCCATGTTATCGAGCCCAATATTGACCACTTTAACGGATGCTATTTCATTTTTTAGTGTCTTGTATTTTACTCAAACCTTTCTTCTTTAGTTCACTCCACCGTATAATTTATCTATAGGCTACTCAGTATGTATTTTGAAACATTTTTCACTTATTTAACCCTCACCGTATTGGGCCTCCTCCCTATTATGAACCCTCCGGCAGCAGCCACAGTACTACTTGGACTCAGCAAAGGAAGAGATAAAAGCTATATTGTTTCACAAGCAAAAACAGTAGGAATCTACCTCTTTGTCGCTATGTGTATTACCTTCTTCATTGGTGCGTCCGTTCTAGAACTTTTTAGTATTTCCATTCCGAGCTTACGATTAGGAGGGGGATTATCATCGTTGCAATCGGCTTTAATATGCTCTTTCCTAAGCCCGAGCACAATTCCACAAGTGTCGGTCAAGACTCCATAGCACTTGTTCCATTGACCATCCCTTCATTATGTGGACCAGGAACGATGGCTTTGATCATTAGCTTGGCCGTAGAAATAGCCTCAAGCGAAGAGGAACTGAACCGCATCACTGTTTACACAGGTGTTATAGGGGGGTTTGGTGTGGTCAGCCTTGTAGCCGCGTTTATACTCAGCATGGCCTATCCATTGTTAAAAACACTTGGTCAAAACGGCATAAACGCATTTACCCGTATCATGGGATTCTTACTGATCTGTATGGGCATGCAGTTTTTTACCATTGGTATTACTGAGATCGTTCAAGATATTAGCCTTGCGATGTAACGACGTAAACCCACTGTTCAATTAGGTACTCATCCTAAAAAACCCGCTATTAAGCGGGTTTTTTAGGAATTGGGTGAGACAGCTATAACCATTTAGCTGCTGGATTGACAAAGGTATACTCACCCAATCTGGTTTTCGTTGCTTTCACTAAACTCGTCGTGATTGTTGACGGTAACATACTCGTGACAATCACTGCATTTTCGATAGTAAATAAATCAAGAATATCGTTAACATCTCGAATTAAGTTGTACACCTGTAGTGCATTTAATTCTCTAAGATTGTTTGACCATCCTATCGATGTATCAATAACAATTTTTCTATTAGTCTTAATCTTTTGGTCGTAATAAGTACTGTTTATAGTGGGCACATGACTATAATGGCCGATATAGATAATCGCATCATCACCATTACCCACATCAATAATTCCATAACACTTTTGATTCACCTGTATTTCATATTGACTCATAGTACACCTTATTAAATAGTAACTGTCAGGGTGACGAAATATGCCACCCTAGTATTAATTTGAAACACTCAACAACAAACCCTCCATTAAAATAATTCCACATTTACATACAAAAAATGCCATAACAGTTAGTGACTACCCAAAATAAATTCAGGTCGATGTGTTTTTCCTGACGGCAGAGGTTTTAGTTGGATACATGACAGTATTTTGAATGTCTGATTTATATTCATAACTGAAATCAGGGAACGGATAGTTATTTGTCTCATGCCACTTTTGGATCGTTTGTGTCGCTTTATCCTTTAATTCACTATCGACCGTTGATAATTTATCCACCAATTGATACTGATTTGATAAAGCAAACTGCGCTCCAACCACTTTCATTTGATGCATCAATTGAAATAAGACATCTTCCTGGACAGCCAGAAATTCTTCGTTATCTCGGCATCTAATATAGGCCAGAACATTTAAAATGATGGAAAATTCACCGATGCCTTTAAGTCGCACTCTCACAGCTTCAACTTCTAATTCTGGGTGCTGAAGCAGTACTCTACGCATGTTGACTATCAATAGCTTAAGCTGGTCCTGAGTAAGCTCAGTACGCACCCTTAAGTTATGTTCCATTCTTCGCTTATCACGACGTTCCAAGTTATCAATTTCCATATTAGCAAATTCGGAGTTTGGAATAGTAATGAGTGAGCGCTCTAGCGTACGAATCCGAGTAGACCGTAAACCAATACTTTCTATGGTGCCCAGTTTTTCGCCGTAACGGCACAACTCTCCAATCTTAATACCACCATCTGCGTATAGCGTTAAACCATTAATCACATTTTCTAAAACCGGGCGTATGGCAAGCGCAACGGCTAAACCACTCACACCAATACCCGCGAGTATAGGTGAGATGGAAAAACCCATATACTCAACGGCATAGATAGCGAGCATCGCGATCGTTAACCCACCAACAATTCGAGCTAATACCGTAAGAAGCGATGAATCGATATGTTTACCATCATGTTTCTTAAATGCATATATCACTGATAAGTAATTAAATGTTGCCATGATCATCCATGAAATATAGAAAAACTGCGCAACCAAAAAACCTGTCGATAAAAACTGATATATAGCCCCGGTAATCCAGATACCATCGTCGATGATCTTACGTGTTACAAAGAGTATTAACACCGCTCCCAAAAGAGCCATCAAACGGCCAACTCGCCAAGTTACGTCCTTGTGCTCCCTTCGGTGATTGAACTTATCACCAAGATAAAAGCTAATTTTGATTAGCAGTTTACTAAAGGAGAACACGACAAGTAGCGCCACCCATTGCCACAAAGGAAGCGGGCCATAAAGCGTATTAAAAGCCGTGGGTAACTGATGAATAAATTGCTTAGAAAAAAGCGGGCCGGGATTGACTAGAAAGTCTTGGTAATAATCACTACGAACCAAGTTTTGATACGGTAAAACCTCCATTGCTCGATACCAATACGGTAGCTGCTGAATCGAAGTCGCGGAGAATAGGTATTGCCCTGCCTTCTCTCCCTCCAGTTGTCGAATAATCGCAATATCCGTGTTCGCAAACCGCCATTGAGTCACTTCATTGCCATGACTGTCGATAAACTCCGGCGCTTGAAAAAAAGCTTCTTCATCAATCCGATCGAGGATCTCTCTTAACAAAAGAATTCTCTCCATTACGACAACAGTGCGGTTTCTATTCGGTACCAAGGTCAAATCCATCGTTCGCTTTGTTTGCGCTAACACGTGCTGCGCATGCTGTGTTTCTAGTTTTTCCTCTTGCCAATATTTAATGAGCGTTTCTGAAGACAGTAAGAAGCTTTCTAATGTTGACTTTGCTGTAGACGTGTTTGATAAAGAAAAATCATCATTCGACCACGACAACGGACTTAAAAATATAAATACACATAACAACAGATGTGGTAAATCCCGATGTATCATTGTATTTTATCGCCTTTTAATTGTGTAAGAAGCTTGAAGTGGCGATCCCAAAACATTAGAAGGAAGTCACGCTAATCATCATGATGAATACTTCATTTCATTCATTATTATGTAAAAGTATGCGATAACACCTCTGATGAATATAAAGTATCCGTATGCTCAGTTAACTTTGATATTTTCCCTTCATCAAAGTCAAACCACATGACATAACTATTGTTAAACTGATGATCACTGGTCGTTTTTGCGCTTACCTCTAACTCAACAACCATCAGTTCTAGCGTTTCGACACTCCGTATAATCTGATAATCAAATGTCATATCTTGATAAAACTCACCTGACATCACTGATAAAAACAGAAAAGCCTCATCTCCCTTAAGGGTGTTAAACTCGATCGATTTTGATGCTACCTCATAGACGAAGTCATCACGGCAAACAGAAGATATTGCTTTTAAATCTCTACAACCGATGGCGGTTAAAAACTTATTTACTTTCTTTAAATTATCACTCATTGTCTTACCATAATTATCACTTCACGATTACATAAATTCCTAAAGCATAGGCTAAAAGCACTCCAATATAGAGTTTACTATCGCTTCTTTTATGTAAAACAAACGGTTTAAAAATGAAATTGATTAACTTCAAATGAGCACCCCAATTAAAAATCCGACATTAAAATAAATTACTTTATTTATCATCATACTAAACACTTAATGTTATATCGATTCCCAGCATCCCAACCAGCTTTTTGACATCATGAGTTTTACGAACAACGACATATCTATATAATAACGACAGTCGCAACATTGGAGTATGGATTACAGAAATTCAAATTTGCACTAAAACATGCACAATTGAATTTCTGTAATTCTTAGCTCTCACTAGCATAATAAGTCACACTAGTCCCACCCATAACATGACTATAAATAACAACATGAAATCAATAAGATCCACTTCGGTAATGTCAAAAGATATTTATTTAAATGATAGGAAGTATCACATTCATGACATCGGAGAAGGTGAGAATGTCGTGTTTATTTTTCATCGTGGAGAAGGGATACTTAAATTAGAAGATATAGTATCGAATATTCTAAAAAAACATCAGCGTATCATTGTGATAGATTTGACAGAGGACTTTCCAACGGATGTCTCCTCCCTTAGCTCGCAACGCTGTAAAGAGTTAATTGATGACATCCATTTACTTGCCGATGTCTATTGGTTAGATGACATCTCACTAGAAAGTAACTACATTAACAAACCAATTCAAAGAGAAATAGTGATTGCTTTAGGCCCACGCTACGCACCTCAAAAAAATGATATCATCAGCGAAAAACAATCATGAAGTATATACCTATATTAATCGTCGCAATAGGATACCTAACCTACTTCTCTATATTAATAAATAAATTAGGCGCCTCCTAGATTAGGAGGCTTACGCACCCGCACTGATTAGAGTGACGCATTAAACGGTTACTTTACCCAACAGCAATAGCTTTCCCTTCAGATAAATCATCAAAAAACGTCTGAAGTACCTGATGTAAGTATTGTTGAAGTGGGTACCCTCTTCTGGTTTGTAAATACCCCCACAATCTGCGTGTTTTGTTGTGCGCTAGCAGGGAGTGTGAACAACTGTAAGCGATCATCCAAATCACTCATGTAGTGACCAGAAAAACAGATTGAGTCAGAACTAATGAGTTGATACACAGCAGCTTTCAGGCTGTGTGTTTTTAATATAACATTAGCTTGTTTACCTCTAGCAGAATAAAACTCTTCTAAGGCACTCTTATTATAGTTAATACCCGCCAGATACAATTGAACAACAGGGAGCTGGTAGATTTCTTCCCAATCGTTAGATTGACATAACACCGGGTGATCCTTTCTAGCAACAATACCCAAACAATGCTCATCAAGTAAGTGTGTATAGACACCTTGCGGGAATGGAAATTGACCCAATTGGATAGCATAGTCAATTTTGCCGTCAAGTATATCGACCAACGAATGTGACTGCCAATGATCGAGTTCAAACTTAGCGTTGGGTAAAGCCAACTGCAATGTTTTGAGCAGTTCAGCACCCGCAATATCTAATAAATAGGCGTACGCAACAATAGAAACTTTCCCATCAAACGTTTTAGGATCGAACTGGTAATACGATTCCATCACCTTCGCGATAGGGTTTAACATTTCATCTGCAGCTTCAGCCAACTTCTCTGCCAATTCTGAAGGTTCAACGCCATGCGCTTTACGTAAAAAAAGTTGGTCCCCAAATGTTTCTCTCAGTTTGGCTAAACCACGGCTCACGCTCGTCTGTGATATTTTTAACTGTTCTGCCGCTAGGTGAGTATTTTTCGTTTCAACGACCGCTTTTAAAAGTTTCATCAGATTTAAGTCTAAATCTCGCAACTTATTTTTCATTCTCAACCCTCAATTTCACTCCTCTTAATATAGGATTATTTTCAACGATAGGCTAGGTATTCACACTTAACGTTGTAGAGCACATAACTGCATATGTAATTGTTTAAACGGTACTTTATGATATATCACCTTGATAAGCAGGTGACCATTGTTGTCTATTTCGGTTGATACTCAATTCAGAGCAATGAAATGAGCATCAACCCGGAAGGACCTATCAGTGGGAAACTCGATACATTAATGAATAGAACACGGGTAGAACAAGTAACGTTAAGAGCGTAGCAAAGCCAAGTCCAAATATAATGGTGACCGCCATCGATTGAAAAAAGGCATCAAAGACGAGTGGAATCATTCCTAACATTGTCGTGATTGCTGCCATACATACGGGGCGAACACGGCTTACGCTGGCGTCAATGATAGCGCTGGAAAGTTCACTTCCTTCTTGCGTTTCAATGTTAATTTGCTCAACCAAAACAATGCCATTTTTCACGATCATGCCAGATAGGCTGAGTAAGCCCAGTAGCGCCGTGAATGAAAATGGAATATTCAGTAACAACAAGCCCGCAGTTACGCCAATCAAAGCTAAAGGCACGGTCAACCAAATCGCGATTGGGGCCCGTATTGTGTTAAATAACAAAACGGTAATCAAGAACATCATAAAGTAACCCGTAGGTAACGAACCCATGAGATTTGACGTTGCTTTTGCTTGGCTTTCATATTCACCTCCCCACTCAAAATGGTAACCAGGAGGAAGTTGAATCGCTTCGATATCGGAGGCAACAGCACGTCGTAACGACTCCGCCGTGTCATCACTAAATGGTGCAACATCCGCCATCACAGAAATAACACGCTTGAAATTTCGACGCACAATCAACGAATCTTCGGTCGTTAATTCAAAACTAGATACGACCTGGGTGATCGGGATATAACGTCCTTGCTCGGTGCTCCAAACCTGAATTTCTGGTAGTCGGTCAACGTCATAGCGTTCATGGTCGGGCGCTCTCAAAGTGATAGGCATAATGTGGCTACCATCTCGATACAAACCAATTTGTTCACCATTAAAATTACGCAGTAACGTGGCATCCAAGTCAGACTTGGTGATCCCTACGCGTCTCGCTGAAACGTTATCCAATTGAGGTTCAATGACGGTGGTTTGCTCTCTCCACGAATGCCTAATGGCGGTTGCCTTCGGCTCGGCATTCATGATGTCCTTTGCCTGCGAGGCCAATTGTCTAAGTACCACAGGGTCGGCCCCATAAAAGCGAGCTTCTACTTTTGCAGCAGGAGATGGCCCTAAGTCCATCAATTTAAATTTAAAATCAATCGCTGGATAAAGCGCGTCTAAT
Organism: Vibrio sp. GJ43-1; assembly: GCF_055808835.1. Taxonomy (NCBI): domain Bacteria; kingdom Pseudomonadati; phylum Pseudomonadota; class Gammaproteobacteria; order Vibrionales; family Vibrionaceae; genus Vibrio; species Vibrio sp. GJ43-1. The sequence goes on from NZ_CM147885.1 coordinate 1,670,201, forward strand.
TTTGATTGCATTGTTGGCAAGATCGCTCGAATAGCGGGTAAGTCCTTTGCTTCAACCATAAGCTGCCCATAACTGCTGTATGCTTTTTCTGGGGCGTAAGTGAGAATAAATCGCTGCGCGCCGCTCCCCATGACGGTGGTAATATTCACGACATCATCAAAGGATTCAACGAGTTGCTCCACGCCGCGAATTTGCTCTTCCGTTTCACGAATATCGGTCCCTTGTTGCATCCAAACATCGATATAAAATATCGGTGTATTTGAAGGTGGGAAAAAGGCTTGCTTAACCGAACCAAACCCCACGACGGCAAGACACAGCAATCCCATCGTCATCGCGACCGATACCCAGCGATAAGTTAGTGCTTTCATAAGGATCGAACGATACAACGTGAAGATAATGCCCTTATATGGGTCAGAAGACGCGCTCTCTCCTTTAGCTATCTCTTCTTTAAACATTATTTCACAAAATAATGGCGTCAGGGTGATGGCAAGGAGCCAACTTAGAATCAGCGAAATCGCCAATACTTGGAAAAGCGATCCCAGAAAGTCTCCTGTCGCATCCGCTGACAATCCGATAGGAGCAAAGGCAATAATGCCTATTAATGTTGCCCCTAATAGTGGCCACTGCGTCTGCTTAACAATGGTTTGAATCGCCTGACTTTTGTTTTGCCCTCGCTTGAGGCCAATTAACACGCCTTCGGTAATGACAATCGCGTTATCAACCAGCATACCGAGCGCAATAATCAATGCACCCAGTGAGATGATTTGAATTTCTATTGCCAACAGCTTCATCCCAATGAACGTACCGAGAATAGTAAGCAGCAAAATCATGCCCATCAGCAAGCCAGAACGAAGTCCCATTGCAAATAACAACACCACGATCACAATCAAGACCGCCTCAACCAAGCTCACCACAAAGTCAGACACCGATTCGGCAACCACCGCACCTTGGTCATAAACATTGACAAGCTCGATACCAATAGGCCGTTTAAAATCAATTTCTTGTAATTTTTCTTCGACGCGATTACTCACCTCTACAACGTTTACACCATCTGAAAACGAAACGCCTAAAGAAACCGCACGTTCTCCGTTACTTCGATACAGTGTGGTGGGTGTATCTTGGAACTGACGGCTTACGGTCGCGATATCGCCAAGTTGTATCAGTTCACTGCTTCCCGGAGGACTGAACTTAAACGCTCTTAGCGATTCAATTTCGTCGAATTCACCCGTTGTATGAATCCGAATTGACTGCCCATCAACAAGCAGCTCACCACCATTTGATACCATATTTTGATTGTGAACTAGGCGTGAGAGCCATGCAGGCTCTAGCCCTAAGGTGTTCAAATCTTGCTGAGAAATCTCGATGACAACCTGCTCTGAAACCAGCCCAGCCAGACTGACTTTCTTCACACCTTTAATCACTAGTAATTCACGTTGAAGGTATTCAGCGTAACTTTGCAACTCACGGTAGTCGTATTCATCACTTGTGACGTTATACAAAATACCAAAGACATCGCTAAAATCGTCCACGACTCTTGACGGGACTACGCCCGGAGGTAAACGTTGTTGTACGTCACCAACCTTACGGCGCAATTCATCCCATACCTGAGGCTGCTGTTGTGCTTGCACCGTTTCCTTTAACACTACCGTAATTTGTGACAACCCCGCACTGGTAAAAGACTCAACGTCTTTTACATATTCTAATTCCGATATGGCGCGCTCTATAGGAAGTGTCACCTCTTCTTCAACTTGCAAAGCAGATGCACCGGGGTAGCTGGTATTCACTAGCGCTTGCGGAATTGGAAACGCGGGAAATTCTAACTGGCCTAAGCTGCGAAATGAAAATACGCCTCCCACCAACAAAATCAACACGACAAGCCAGCTTATGACTCTATTTTTGAGCGCGTAATTGGTTAAATTCATAAATTACAGGCCCCTTTCGCGAGTGATCGACACAACAGACATGCCGTCATAGAGCTTGTTTAAACCAGCGCTCACAATACGTGAATCTGGTTTCAATTTCGCAGAGATGACCACGCCACGCGAGGTGATTTTTTCGGTGGTCACGTCCACTGCAGAAACCTGACCAGAGTCGTATACCCAAACTTGTGTTTGTCCAGTCATGTCATTATTTAATATAGCGGTCGCGGGCACGACGTAGCGTACCGTGGAGTTTGGTTGGGCAACGATTTTACCTAAGTTAAGATGAAGGGTCGCTCCCATCCCAGGGTAGACCGTATACTCAGCATTGGGCGCTAAGCATAGTGAATGTGACTTCATAGCTTTGAGTACCTTGTGTGGCCAATGTCTTGTGCTGCTTGTATGACGCAGAATAAGCATGCTCAGAGCTGTTAAATGTCACAACTGGCGAATACGTTTTGTCCATCCCAATACGATTAATTCGGCTTAAAATATGCTCAGGTAGTTGAATAGTAATATCGATATTGCGGTCATCTTGAAGTAGAGCTATCGGTTGCTGCGCTTGAACCACCTGGTGGTTTTCGATTTGTGTCGACGCTACTCTTCCAGAAAAAGGCGCGCGAATAATGGTGTCCTTTAGACGATCTTTAGCAAGGGTAAGCGCACCACTTGCGACATTAAGACGTGCTTGAGCACTATCAAAGTCGGATTGTGCGAGCAGTTGTTTCTCTCGCATTGATTTAGCTCGTTCAAATTCTCGATTTGCCAAATCAAAATCTGCCACCTTTAATTCAACGTCTGTTTTAAAATCTCGGTCATCTACGCGAGCGATTACCTGCCCCTTGCTAACTATCTGCGAAGGCTTGATATTAAATTCCACCACCTCGCCAGCCACTCTAAAGGACAATTCAACCTCCTTGGAAGCCAGTACTTGTGCAGGGAAACGACGGATCTCTTGTGAATCAAGTAACACGACTTCCGTTAAACGTACTTAGGTCGAGGCGTCTTCACTGTCGACGAGCTCTCTTCACTCGAACATCCGGCAAGGATTACCGAAAGACTCAATAAAATGAATGAGCGACATAGCGTTGTAACAGACATGGAAATCTCCAAAATTATAAATGGTGACAATTTTGGAGTAATACGCGTTATTAGACGATGAATTAGAGAAATTCAATTCCATCACAGTATTAATTAGACGGTGCTAACCTTCGCCACCGCCAAAAAGGTCGCTCAGTTTTGTCGACGCCAAGTGGTCGTTAACCTTTGAACGGGTACTGAAGGCATGGTGCCAATACACTGGCGACTCCAACTCCGTGCGCACCAATCGAGTTGGTTTTTGACCACTGCCTTTCACTGCCTTCTCCATTTGCGCTGAAAACAGAGATTCATATTTAAGCGAGGAATAAAGGCATCATATTAAGGACTTAATAGTACTAAGTCTTACTAGGTACTAATGGAAAATAAATGAATGCAAGGATTATTTTTGAGGTGGGAGGGTTGGCGCGCCATCACGAATGAATCAACCACAGCCGTTCTATAGTACCGACATTTTAATAACATAAAAACAAGCCTTAACATAAATTAAGGCTTGTTCAATATCATGTCGGGCTAATGCTAATTATTTATTGTAGGTACGTTGAGTTGTTTGCTTTATCGACTTCACTCAGGAATAGATCGAGCAACTCAGCGCCTTTTTCACCGTGAGTTTCACGGACGTACTTCTTCACACCTGGTTGAGTGGCTTGACGCATCGCCTCACGCTGCTCATTCGTTAATGAATTAATCTTCATTTTTTTCTTAAGGCCAGCTAAGCCGCGATCATCAGATGCTTCGATCAAACGCGATAGACCACGGTTTGCACTTAATGCAATCTCTACAGCGTCTGCAACAATTTTTTGTTCATCCGCCGTTAGACCATCATAGAAGTCTTTATTCACCATAAAGGTATATGGGGCAAAAAGGTGATTCGTTAACGTTAAGTATTGTTGTACTTCGTTAAACTTAGCGAATGAGACTGTTGGTACTGGGTTCATCTGACCGTCGATAACACCTGTCTGCAAAGATGAATATACTTCTCCCCATGATAATGGGTACGCTTCCGCCCCCAGTGACTGAATGATTTTTTGGTGCGTCGGTAAAGTCATTGTACGAATGCGCAAACCTTTAAAATCTTCCAGCGTTTCAATTGGGCGCTTTGAGTTAGTCACAGAGAAGAAACCGCCTGTATCAGGGAAGCCTAGTATTTTCACATCTTTCATTTCAGCTTCAATATCACGAGCTAGGGTTTGCCCAAACGGACCGTCGAGCACTTGATAGGTAGACGCGTTATTATCGAACGCAAAAGGCACATCCAGCACACCGATCCTTGGGTAGTAGCCCGCTAACGGTCCTACTGGTGATAACGTACCTTGTAACTGTCCATCACGAACCATTTGAATATGTTCTTTAGCATTACCCAATTGGTTGCTCGGGAAAACTTGAACCTTAATCTCCCCGTTTGTTGCCGTTTCGACGATATTTTTAAATACGCCAGTAAACGCGTGAGCTGGGTTTTCCATAATGTCAGCTTTGTTGTCATGGCCGATACGCAATACTTTCTCTGCCATGGCAAAAGGGGCAGTAACAAAACTTGCAGCAAGAGCAGCAGCGACGAGCGTTTTGGTTAGTGTTTTCATAATGACTCCATTTCTATGAACTGGTTTTGTGTAGGGGGTGTGTTGTATTAACTCTAATTTCTTTTTTATCGACGTTTGCCTACCATTGCTGTTTGGGCGTCAGCGTCTATGTTTGTTGTTCATATAGCGGAGGGGTAACAAGCTCGCAACTCCCCCGCTAGATAAATAATCCAAGGCGTTAGTAACCAAGTAATCTTGGAATAAATAAGACAATGTCAGGGAAGAACGCTATGGCAAATAACAGGACCAATTGACCAATTAAGAACGGCATTAGTTCCTTAGAGATACCTTCAATTTTTGCGCCTGTCACGGATGAGAGTACGAATAAACAAGCGCCTATTGGCGGTGTCATCAGCGAGATATTCAAAGCCAAGATGAATACGATACCAGCATGTAAAGGGTCCATGCCGATTTCTGCCGTTAGCGGCACCAAAATAGGGGCTAAAATCACCAGCATGACATTGATATCCATAATCATGCCAACCGTCAAAAGCAATGCAATGATCAGCGCCAAGATGACATTTGGGTTATCTGATAGCGCGATGAACATATCTGCGATCATTTGAGGGATTTGGTTAAAGCTCAACCACCAGCCAAGAATCGACGCCGAGCCAATTATCAGGTAGATAACCGCTGATATTTGCGACGTACGTACAATCATTTGAAATAAGGCATTAATGGTCAGGTTTCTATAAATAAACGTACCAATAACGAGTGCATATGCCACCGCGATAGACGCCGCTTCCGTTGGGGTAACAATGCCAAACACAATGCCACCCAGAATGATAAGTGGCATCAACAAGGCTAAAGCAGAATTTTTAAAGTGGTCGAGTACTTCTTTAAGCGTGGCTCGCTCGCTCATTTTTGGTAAATTTTTTCGCTTACCCATGGATGCAATGATTGCCATACACACCAAGCAGACTAATATTCCCGGTAGGATCCCTGTAGCAAATAGGCCACCTATCGACACTCCCATGAGTGAACCGTAGACCACCATTAAGCCAGATGGTGGAATGGTAGGCCCAATAATGGAACCTGCTGCGGTAACAGCACAGGCGTAGTCTTTGGTATAGCCTTGCTTGACCATCGCGGGCACCAATGTGCGCCCAAAGGCTGCAGCATCTGCTGTGGCGGAGCCCGTAATACCTGAAAAGAAAACCGATGCAACCATATTTGAATGTGCTAACCCGCCCCGAAAGTGCCCGACTAAAGCCTCAGCTAAATACACTAAACGATTTGTGATGCCTGTATGATTCATTATTTCACCCGCGAGGATGAAAAATGGCATCGCTAGAAATGGGAATATATTCAAACCATTAAATATTTTACTTGGTGCCAAAGAAGTAAAGTGTGCACCACCAACATCATACATTCCGGCTAACCCAGCAATACCGAGCGCGATTGCTATTGGAGCACCAATTAACATAAGACCTGCAAATATGAATCCAATCATGACTGCTCTCCTTCAATGGCAACGATGTTTTGAGATAAACTCAATTTGAATGCGTACAAATCCTCTAACCAAACAAGAAAAGCTTGGAACCCTGATAGTGCAAATGTCACCGGGACCGCAGCGTAGGCATAGGACATTGGCATTGAAAATACAGTGGATAACTGACTGGCCCCTTTTTCTGCAAATGCGTAACCCAAATAGGCGACATAGCAAAAGAAAGCACACGTAATCGCACCGACAATTATTTTGATAATACGTTGCACTAAATCAGGAAAGCGTTTTGTCACAAACTCCAATCCCATATGCTCTCGACCTGCGGTACAGCATGGAACGGCCATCAAAATTGCCCATATCATGATGTAACGAGCCATTTCTTCCACCCAGACAAGCTGAAGCTTTAAAATATAACGATCAAGAACGCCCAACCAAACATCAAGAATAAGTAATGTCGTCAATATCCCGACGCACAGTTGATTGGCTTTATTCAACCGAAGCTTTGTTGTGGTAATTATATTATTGGGTAATGTCATAAGCCCTATTCCTTTCCGTTGAATACAAACCTATAGAAAGATAAATCATCGAAATAATGCGTTTCCTCATCAGGTCATTGCACTCTACCTATTAAATTTGTCAGTAAAAATGACAGCGGTCACAAAAGAATAAAAGCATGATACTTTCAAACATAAATCAAGAGCTATTAAGGTAAGCGCTTGAATTTGAAGTATTTAATCGCAACAAGCCAAATTCATGCAGTCACCAGAGAGTTAGAAAGTAACAAGTCACAATCAAAATAAAAATCAAAGAGTTACAAAACCACAACAACACCAATGATAAAAAGTAACATGTTTTTATTTGTAAAATTCAATAACAAAAATTTGATGTGAAGCATGTTTTAACGCTTCAATAACAGGAGGGGGTCAGAGAAGTACTGATGAAATACCCATACCATGTCTATTACCGACATTAATCAGACGTGAGAACTAATATTAATGTTCAATGGTAGAGGCATGGCGTTAGAAACCATGCCTCATACGTTCATTCAGTAGAGATAGTGATTCAATAGAGGTCGTGAATCAATAAAGACTGTTATTCAGCAATCGTCCATCGCCTGCATTTACTTGAATTGACCAGGCCCTATTTGAGCAGCGTCATGACTAGTAAAAGCTTGATATGGGCGTAGTCCAAAGTGAGGCATCATTGAATAAATATGGTCAAATAAATCAGCCTGAACGCCTTCATAAATAGCCCAATCAGTATTATTACAAAACGCGTAAACTTGAAGCGGAATACCTTGTGGCGTAGGCTGCAACTGGCGAACCATAATCAACATATATTGATGAATATCTTTGTTTACTCGTAAATAGGCATTAATGTAAGCACGAAATAGACCCAGGTTCGTCATCCTACGTATATTTCCTATTCCATCGGCGCCATCCAACCCATCATTGTAATCGTTAATATCACGTGACTTTTCATAAATATACTGGCGCAAAATACGAATATTTTTCATTTCTTCGATCTCATTATCCGACATAAAACGAATCGAAGTGACATCAACATTCAGCGAGCGTTCTATACGTCGCCCACCGAGTATCTGACATTCCTTGCCAGTTAATAAACGCATTTTGCACTAACGCGTACGCAGGAAGCATCGTCACTGTATTATCAAAGTTGCGAACCTTAACGGTAGTCAACGAAATTTCTTCCACCGTGCCATTGGCACCATAGGCGTTCATTTGAATCCAGTCATTCAAGCTGATCATGCGATTTGCCGATAGCTGAATACCAAGCAACAAACCCTAAGATCGTATCTTTGAAAACCAGCATGACGAAACCTGTTGCTACCCCCAATCCAGACAAGAATATCACTGGGGATTCGTTCGCTAGCATCGACATTGAAACCACAATGCCGACAAAGAACGTAAACAATTTAGTCAGCTGAACAAAACTCTTTATTGGCATTCGACGAGTAATACCTCTAAACGTCGCAATGTCATTGAGGACATCTAGAATAGAAAAAACAATCCAGACAATCATAAATAAAACCAAGATACCCAAAATGCGGTCAAACACACTCGCCAGCATATCGTAGTGACCCACAGCGATGGGAATCAACACGTCCAATACCATAATGGGTATCAGCAACGTTATTTTTCCCAGTAAGTCGTATTTGGTTAAACTGTCATTCAATGAGGGGTTGGTTTTTTGCAATACGTTTTTTACCGACCGTACTATTAAATGATGTATTACCAAATAAAAGATGGCCGATACGGCAAGGCTCGCCAATATAAACACTGAGGTCAACTCGATACCATATGGATCGCTATGAATACCCACCGCCGATAACTTTTGTGAAATATAATTCCGAATATGATTATCTAACACGAACCCACCCTTAGTAATGCGCACAACGTTCAACATTTAATTCTAAAAACCAGCCAATCATAACAGATACCAATAATTTACCCGATACCATTAGACCCTAGAATGTAAGCCTTTATGCTTCGTTCATCTTTCGTAGGCCAATCCCAACACAGACAACATCCATTACTTACGCTGTGACTTTGCCTTCAACTGCTCAACAATACTAGAAGGAACAACAGTACTTAGTGTATTAAAACATTGCTCAGTAGCCGCTGCTATAGCGCCTTTCTGGTCATTTCTCGCTAAGACGTCGCACTGCGCATACAAGTGCTGGGGATTACCACTTAATCGATACGCTTTATTGAGAGCCTCTCCTGCAGCCAGTACATCCACTGATTCAAGAGATAATCCGTAGACATACCAATACTGCGAATCATTACTGGCTTGCTCGGCAGCCCGTCGTAGGTATTTTCTTGCTTCGACATACTCTTTTTGTCTCAACAAAGTCAAACCCATGCTGTACGGCAAAACACTCGATTTAGGTTGCGCGACTATCCCCCGTTTTAGAGTGGCTACCGCTAGGCGTTCATCACCTTGTCCTCGATACAAATCTGCCAAGTTGACATAACTATTTTCAAAGTAAGGCTCTATGTCTATCGCCCCCAAATAGTAGTTGATCGCCTTTTCTGTCTCACCAATATCACGATATACATTGCCGAGATTGGTTCGACCAAACCCTCTATCAGAATTGAATTCTTGAATAGCAATATAGTCATTCAATGGTTTATTTAGCGTCTGTTTTTGCGCAGGGTTGAATTCACGCCAGTAACGCACAAGTGCTCCTGCGGCTTCAGCGCGTACCGATAGCACAGGATCCGCTAACAAAGGATTAAGAATTTGCCATCGGTCTACACCGTTATACCCAGATGAGCCCGCAATCGCGCCAAGTCGGATCATTTCATTTTCATGTTTGACGGCGCGACCTAGTGCGATAAGTGTGTTCTTACCGCTATTACCGCTCATTCGTTCCAAAGAAGAGGCCCGAATAATGTTACTTAACGTCGCATCTTGAGCAACGTATGCCAATGCATCCGGTGCGGCTTGATGCCCTATCGTATCGGCATAAAAAGCAACAGAAAAATGCTGTTGATTCCGGTAACGTGAGGCTGGGAACCACTCCCCTATCTGCTCATCAGCCCATTGGTCCGTTTTATCATCATGGCATTGCGTGCATACATTGGGCGTCTTAGTATGCTGACTTAAATCGGCTCTTGGAACATGCCAACTATGATCTCGACGCGGGTCAACCTGCATGTAAGTGGTTTCCGGCATATGACAAGTCGTACATTGTGATGCTTCACTGTTTACTAAGTGGAAGGTGTGTTTTTCTGGCGTGTACTCTGCGGCACTGTGACACTGGCCACATACGGCTTCTTCTGGGATGGAGAGTTTGGCGCTATGGGGGTCATGGCAGTTGGTACATGTAACGCCTTTTTCTGCCATTGCAGATTGTAAGAAAGACCCATAAACATAGTCTTCGTCATAAATCTGTCCGTCTGAATAATAAAGTTCAGCAGAAATTAAACTAAGACGGTACCGGTCAAAAAACGAGCCATTTACATGATCGCCACTTTCATTCAATTGTGTCCGACGACTGTGGCACTGCGCGCACGTTTGAAGCTGATTTGTCGCCACTATCTCTTTCGGCTGTAACGTTTTACTGCCTTGCTGGTAGACCCATTCTTTTACCGGTTTGGACAGATCACGATCAAACCCAAAATGCTTCGGAATTAACGTTTCTGGTGTCTTTCCTACGAGGTTCACCAACGTTATATGTTCACTCGCCGCGCCATGGCAGGCTTCGCATCCTACATTAACCTCCGACCAACTCGTGTTGTAGGTATTCGTCGCAGGTTCATAGTTCTTTTGTAGATTGGTGGAATGACAATCGGCACACATAAAGTTCCAATTCTGTCCGGCGTTCATCCAATAGAATTCGTCTGTTGGTGTCATATCTGGGTATAAGTGGAACCAGCGTTGCCCCCCTTGCGCTTTCGCTCTTGAATCCCAAGCAAAGGGGATAAGCTGTACACGTCCATCAGCAAATTGCACCATATATTGCTGTAACGGCTCAAAGGCAAACGTATAGTGAATTTGATAGTCATGGAACTGGCCGTCGGGACCTTCAATGTTAACCCAAAACTCATCGCCCTTACGAAAAAAGCGGTTGCGCTTTCCTTGATGCTCGACTGTCTGGTCGTTAAAGTCTCCAAGTACACTCTCGTTATCGGCATGCTTCATTGCCCTATCATGATGAGAGCCCTGCCATGCCTGCGTCGCTTGTTGGTGGCACTCGGCACACGACTCACTTCCTACAAACGTTGCTTGAAGCCCTGAAGGAGCAGGCTGCTGCGCCAAAATATTGGTCGACATCAATAACAATATAAGCCCAAACGTACTGACCATAAAACGGCTATCCAACACTTTACCACCACACTTCTTCATAACCTTCCTTGTTATCTATCGCGACGCATCACAGAAGGAACAAACGTAAATTTCTTTCACTCCTACGCTGAAAGATAGGACACTTTTTCTTTACTAGACAAGTCATTAACAGATTTTTAGCTGAAATGAATAGCTGAATCAAAAAAGAGCTCTATTGAGCTCTTTCTATTCATAACACCCATCTACCCGTTATTTATTGGGCGATTCTTGTAGCTTGTCCATGACCTGATCCAAACTAAAGCTTGCCGCTTTTTGTCTAGGAGGGAATTCCTTAAAGGTTTGCAAAAACTCTCCTACGTACGCCTGAGCAGGAACAAACATATAAGCGTGGTCAAGAAGCCAATCATAATAAGTATTTGAGGTTATATCCGCCGTCTCATAAGGATCCATGCGTAAATTAAACAACTTAGGTAAACGCAGTGTCACAAACGGTTCTGCCCATATTTTCATGGTGCCTGTAGCTCGCTGCTCCATAAACACGGCTTTCCAATGGTTATAACGCAGCGCCGCGAGATCGCCATCATCAGTGAAATAGAAAATTTCAGAACGGCGACCTTTCTCTTCTTCTCCGGTTAAATATGGTAAAAAGTTATAACCATCCAAATGGACTTTAAAGGTTTTATTGCCCGCTTGGTGTCCTTTCAGTAATTTCTCTTTGATTTGGTCATCACCTGCTGCCGCTAGGAAAGTCGGCATCCAGTCCATATGATGCATAATTTCGTTGGAAACAGTACCAGCTTCAATTTTGCCCGGCCAGCGAACCATTGCAGGCACACGATACGCCCCTTCCCAGTTGGTATTTTTTTCACCACGGAACGGCGTTGCGCCAGCATCTGGCCAAGAATTCATATGAGGGCCATTATCGGTTGAGTAAAAGACGATGGTGTTGTCTTTAATGCCTAAGTCATCCACTTGCTTAAGTAACTCGCCCACTTGGCTATCGTGCTCAACCATTGCATCGGCGTAATAACTGATGCCAGTTTTACCCAAGTTGTCTTCTTTTACATGGGTTCTAAAGTGCATTCGCGTCGCATTCCACCACACAAAGAATGGTTTATCGGCTTTTACCGCACGAGCCATAAAGTCTAAAGCAACCTCTAGTGTTTCTTCATCAACCGTTTCCATACGTTTGCGGGTCAAAGGTCCCGTATCTTCAATTTTTCCATCGGCGGATGATTTAATGACCCCACGAGGACCAAACTTCTTACGAAACTCAGGATCTTTCGGGTAATCAATATTTTCTGGCTCTTCCTCAGCATTCAAATGATAAAGATTGCCGAAAAATTCATCAAATCCATGGGCCGTGGGCAAGAATTCATCTTTGTCGCCCAGATGGTTTTTCCCAAATTGCCCCGTCATGTACCCCATAGGTTTTAGTAGTTCGGCGATGGTGGCATCTTCTGCCTGAAGACCAATGTCTGCACCGGGCAGGCCAACTTTACTCAACCCTGTTCTTAACACACTTTGACCAGTAATAAACGTTGAGCGACCTGCTGTACATGACTGTTCGGCGTAGTAATCGGTAAACATCATGCCTTCTTTAGCAATGCTATCAATATTCGGCGTTTTGTAGCCCATCAAACCAAATGTATAGGCACTGACGTTCGACTGCCCAATATCATCACCCCATATTACTAGAATGTTTGGTTTGTCAGCGGCTATCGCGCTCGTCGCTCCCATCAGCGCCATGGTAAGGACAGCCAAACGACGTTTTACACCATACTTCTGTATCATAGAAACCTCTATCCGTTATTGTTATGCATCCTGCAATACAACCTATAGCTCATTTCTTATACAACCGCGAGTTATGGCATGATATACCAGCACAAATAACCATATAGCATGAGGTAACGTTTCTTATTACGTAACTTATTAACAAATATGGGTTATTACGCGCAAAATGAACCTGTTTTTTTCCATCTTGATATAGACTTAATTGATAATTATCTAACTAATTACAAACAAAGGATTGTTTATGTCTTACATTCCAAGCGCCAAGCGTTTCGTTACTCGAGTCTCGGCCCTTTTTATACCTATTGTTATTCTTGTTGGGTGTGACACCGCCCCTCCCGCTCCAGAGGCGGTTAAACCAAGCGTAAAAGTACTCAAAGTCATTGTGAAAGAAATTACGCCAACCGAAGAGTTTGTTGGGCGTACAGAAGCCACGCAAGATATCCAAATTAAGGCAAAAATTCGTGGTAATTTACTTAAAACCAACTTTGAAGAAGGCAGTAACGTAGAAAAAGACCAACTGTTATTTGAAATTGACCCTGAGCAATACCAAGCGGCATTGAAAGCGGCGAAAGCCTTGGTTGCGCAATCTCGCGCCGCTTATGACACAGCGGTTAGAAACTTCAAGCGTGGTGAAGGGTTAATACAAGATAAGTACATTAGCCAATCCGATTACGACAATCTTTTATCGAAGAAGCTACAGACCGCCGCAGCGCTGCAAAGTGCTAACGCCGAATTAGACAACGCAAAATTAGAACTTGGCTACACCAAAATCTACGCGCCGTTTAGTGGACGAATTGGTCGTGCCGAAGTCTTTCTTGGTGACTTAATCATCCCCGATCAAACCGAGTTAGTGAATCTTGTACAGATGGAGCCAATTTGGGTCAACTTTCAGCTTCCTGAAAAAGTGCTAATTAACGCGCAACGCGCGCACAAGTCATCGACTTCAAATTATAAAATCGAAGATCTCCCCATAAAACTGCGCTTTCCAGATGGCAGCATGTTTGATGAAGTCGGCATGATTGACTTTATTGATAACCGTGTTGATGCAAGCACCGACGACGTTGGCTGTACGCGCTGAGCTTGCTAACAAAGAACATATCATCGTTCCCGGGCTTTATGTGACCGCGATTATCGAAGCACCTGCCGTTGAAGAAGTTATGCTGGTCCCTCAAAAAGCGGTGCAAGAAGATCAGCAAGGGCGATATATTCTTACCGTCGATAAAGACAGTATCGTTAAGCGCAAAAATGTTGAACTCGGAAAACGCTATGGTATTGATTGGGAAGTAGAAAAAGGTCTAGAAAAAGGTGAACTCATCATTACTGAAGGCTTACAAAAAGCCAGAATAGGCGCCGAAGTCGAGCACGAAATGGACACCGTGCAACCGTTCTCTGAAGACAAGTAGGAAGGCACCACTATGATCAGTAAGTTCTTCATACATCGCCCCAAATTTGCGTTTGTCATTTCAATCGTTTTGACTTTATCGGGTTTGCTCTCTATTCCGGTATTACCGGTCGCAGAGTTTCCTAACATTTCGCCTCCGATGGTATCAGTCACCACCTCCTACCCTGGAGCAAGCGCCGAAGTCGTCGCCGATACGGTCGCAAAAGTGATTGAAGCGGAAGTGAATGGCGTGGAAAACATGATTTACATGGAGTCCAAAGGCGCTAACGATGGCAGCTACAACTTGAGTGTGACCTTTGAAGTCGGCAGTAATGTCGATATGGCTCAGGTCAACGTACAAAACCGGGTGCAGCAAGCCATGCCCCGACTGCCGTCCGAGGTTCAACGCAACGGTGTCAAAGTTGAGAAACAAGACCCGAACATCCTAATGATGCTAAACCTAGTGTCTCCCAACGAATCACTCGACAATCTATTTCTCAATAACTATATGGGCATCAATATTAAGGACAACCTTGCCCGTGTTAATGGCGTTTCAAAAGTCAGTATTATCGGTGGTATGGATTATTCGATGCGTATTTGGCTCAACCCTACTCGTATGGCAAGTCTAAATATCACGGTAGAAGAAGCCATTGCTGCCATTCAAGAGCAAAATATACAAGTGGCTGCTGGGCGAATTGGGGCAGCTCCAGTACCAAGGGATCAGCAGTTCCAATACACCCTTTCAACCAAAGGACGCCTGAGTCATCCAGAAGAATTTGAAGAAATCATTATTCGCTCCAATCCAGATGGTAGCGCCGTCTACCTAAAAGACGTATCAAGAATCGAGCTCGGTGCAGCAAGCTACGATGCCGAAGCCATGCTCGATAACAAAGCGTCAGCACTTTTGTTTATATACCAAGCCAGTGGTGCTAACGCGCTAGAAGTTGCCAAAGGCGTTCATGAAGAACTGTCACGATTACGAGAACAGTTTCCAGAAGATATGGACTACAAGGTTCTCTATGACACAACCCAGTTTGTCGAAACCTCCATTGATGAGATGATCGAGACTCTGCTCATCGCGGTATCGTTAGTTATCTTTGTTGTCTATATATTCTTGCAAGATATTCGGCAAACCTTGGTTCCTGCGATTGCGATTCCCGTGTCGCTCATTGGTACCTTCGCCTTCCTACTTGCAACGGGTATGAGCATAAACACAGTGTCCCTCTTCGCACTTATCCTCGCCATCGGTATTGTGGTAGATGATGCCATTGTTGTGGTCGAAAACACCACTCGCCTCATGCAGGATGAAGGGTTAAATGCTGTCGATGCAACGACAAAATCGATGCAAGAAGTGACGGGTCCAGTTGTCGCTACAACACTAGTTTTGCTTGCGGTGTTCGCTCCGACAGCGGTCATGCCGGGCATTACCGGACAAATGTATGCGCAATTTTCCATCACTATTTGTATTGCGGTTCTAATTTCCTCGGTCAACGCCCTCACGCTCAGCCCCGCATTGTGTGCCTCTTTATTACGCCCACCTAAAACTCATGAAACGGGTTTTCATGCGAAATTTAACAAGGTGTTTGATAAAGCAACCGATAAGTATACCGGCTTCGTTTCCGGCATGGTTCGTAAACTCATGTTAGTTGGGGTGGTATACGCTCTACTCATTGGAGCGACTGGGCTACTTGCCACTTCGTTACCATCGGGTTTTGTACCCACCGAAGACAAAAAAGCATTTTTCGTTGACGTACAACTACCAAACGGGGCGTCGATAAACCGAACCAAAGAAGTCATGACCAAAATGGTGGATGACCTTAACCAGATTGAAGGCGTAACGAACGTTATTTCTGCAAGTGGTTACTCCATCATTTCGGGTGCTGTCTCTTCGAATGCAGGTTTGATGGTGGTGATCCTCTCTCACTGGGATGAGCGACAAGACCCATCACTGGTTGAGTCACAGATCGTTCAGCGTGCTAATGGCGTCCTTGCTCGTTATAGTGAAGCACAAGCGGTTGGTTTCTCATTACCAGCCTTACCTGGTGTTGGTACGGTGTCAGGTGTTGAATTTTACATTCAAGATACATTGGGTCGCTCACCTGCAAGCTTAGCAAGCGTCATGCGAGCAACGTCTATTGAAGCCACAACAGAGCCAGAACTTGCCGCGGCGTTTAGTACCTACCAAGCGGATGTACCTCAGCTATTTGTTGACGTAGATCGACAAAAAGCCAAAGTTCAAGGCGTTCAACTAAGCAGTATCTTTACCACATTACAAACCATGCTTGGCTCTATGTATGTCAATGACTTTAACCGTTTCGGTAAAGTGTTTAGGGTCAACATGCAAGCTGAAACGGAATTTAGGGATTCTGAGCTTGATATCGCTCAGTTCTATATTCGCAATAAAGATGGGAATATGGTGCCACTCAATACTCTGGTGACGGTTGAACCAAAACTTGGACCCGAGTATATAAACCAATTTAACCTTTACGGCGCGGTAAAAGTAAATGCGTTCCCTGCCCCTGGTTATAGCTCTGGGCAAGCGATTGAAGCGGTAAAACGTATTGCTGATACAACCTTCCCTAACGGTTATACCTATGAATGGTCAGGACAAACTTACCAAGAACTCAAAGCGGGCAACCTCGCCCCGTTTATCTTTAGTTTGGCACTCATATTCACCTACCTATTCTTAGTGGCGCAATATGAGAGCTGGACCGTACCCGTTTCCGTTATGTTAGCTGTCCCGGTTGCCATATTAGGCGCCTTTGTGTACATCTGGATTATGGGCTCAGATATCAACCTTTACACTCAAATTGGTCTAGTACTGCTGATTGGACTTGCTTGTAAAAACGCCATTTTGATTGTGGAGTTCGCCAAGCAATTACGCGAAGGAGGCATGAGTATTACGGACGCTGCAGTGAAAGCCGCTCGATTGCGTTTTAGAGCAGTACTCATGACGGCGTTCTCGTTCATTCTTGGGGTTATCCCACTGGTTATTGCGACAGGCGCTGGCGCTGCAAGCCGTGTTTCCTTAGGTTACGCAGTAATGGGTGGCATGATTGCCGCCACTATCGTCGGTACATGTTTGGTGCCCGTTTTTTACGTCATGCTTCAATCGATGCGTGAAAAAGTAAAAGGAACCAAGCCAGACGCGCAGGCGTAACAGATTATCCCTCGCTAGCTATAACCTGATTCATAACAGGACAACGTAACGAAATAAAGCCTGACTCATCAGGCTTTATTTTTGTCGCTCGTCCTATTCGCAGTCGTATTAAGATTCGAACGTTTCACCATCGCAGGTGTACCAACACAAACTGTATTGGATGGCAGGTCTCTTACAACCACACTTCCCGCCCCTACGACAACGTTGTCACCAATACTCACACCGGGACATACCGTGACATTTGCGCCTAACCAAACGTTATTGCCAATAGTAATCGTTCGAGCATATTCATCACCTCTCGCCCTCTCCTCTGGATCTAAGGGGTGACCTGGCGTTGCAATGACAACGTTAGGGCCAAATAGACAATTATCTCCAATGGTGACCTTCGCACCATCTAAAATCATGCAGCCATGATTACAATAAAAATTTTCACCCAGCTCTATGTTATAGCCATAATCACAGTAAAAAGGCGGTTCTATCCAGGCATCAGTTTGGTATCCAATTATTTTTTCAAAAAACGCACCGATACCCTCCCTATCTGTCGGACACGTTTTCGACAACTCAAAGCACAGCTTCTTTGCTAACGTTCTGTCCTTGGTGAGCTCCTCATCAAAAGCAATATACGTTAAGCCCAACCGCATCTTTTGTTTCTCGGTTAATTGTGACATGTCCAAGTGTTCTTTTACCATTTTACTTACCTACGAAAACCCATCACTTATCTAGTAGAGAAGGATTGATAACGACTGTTTCAAATTAAAAACCTTCTGAGTTTTACCTCAGAAGGTTTTTCTATAACGTGATGATTAGTAAGCTTCGTCATGCACAACGAAGCTTCGACGTATAACTAACAACCAGTGACTGAACCCGTGCATTGTTCGATTTCAAAGAGCTGCTCCTTAGCAACAGAGAGATTTTCAACAGTTATCCAACTATTTTGCTCATTCGCTCTCATTTTGAATTGCAGCTCGAAATTGATTTCACCAGGACGCTTTCGCAAAATGAAGCTCAGGTTATCCGATGATTCGTCATTCACTGACATCACTTCTTCCCACTTCACTTCAGCACCTGAATCGGTCTTTATCACCGCGCTGATAACAAACTCACCATCATGGATCTGTCTCTCGTTAGCGTCGAACGAAAACACATAACGCGTTCCATCATCATCTGCGCTAATGTCGTATTCTGTTGTTGCAGAAATCCAACCGTTACTCCCCTGTGAAGCAGAGAATAGTAAACGACCATCACTTTGCGTTACCCCAGACAAACTCCAAGGCGTATCCTCAATAGTAAAACCGTCATCTTGCGCACCAAACGACTGTAACGCAGTGTTATCAAAAGCAAACTCTCCACTTTCAGTGACAAACTCAATATGCAAATACGCATGCCCTGCAGGTTGACTAGTCATCACCGTAACAAGCTTTGGCTGCTCACCTGACAACACTTTCTCGCTTCGCGCTGCCACAATGTCACCCTTTGTATTTGGACTCGAAGACCAGGTTAGCTGAACGTAGCCCGCCCCAGATGAACCAGAAAGCGGCGCGACATAAGCAGACACTTGATATTCACTCCCTGCTAAGCCAAGTGGCAAGTATGCACCTTGTGACAAACTAGATGAGCCAGAAAGTTTGGCGGACGGCCCGAGTTCTCCATCAATAATCGCCACATCCCCTGAAGGCTGCCAGCCTTGAAATGTCCCTGTATCAAAGTAAGGGTTTTCAAATCGGACAGGCTTATCAGTTAAAATACTCACTATATCATTCAGCTCTACCCAATCACCTAGTGGATCAATCACATTGAAACTTGAAAACGCGTCATTATTTGGAACAACAAACGGCGATGTTTGATAACCGAATGACCTTACTTCCCCACTGTTTTTTACCCCTTCAATTAGACGCGGCGTCAATTTAGAAAAATGTAAAATTCGCCCATCCGACGTCAACTCTTCACGATGATCAGGGTAAAAGAACTCGTTACGAAATTGAGCCATTACGCCCGGTTGAATTGTTTCAACCAATCCTATCGACCCAAACCAAAAATCCGCAACCCCAATACCACTCATCTCATAGCCAGTGTTATCTTTTGACCATCGCGTTAACAAAGAAATCTGATCATCTCCAGCGCTTTTCATGGTTTGGCGCCTGTTGTCCCTATACGCTTTATAGCCACCAAGCACAGCCGCTGTATGCCCCATCTGCCCAAAACCGAGTACAGCAGGGAAATGAATAAAGTTACCCGGATGATCGGAAGGACCGTCATTATAATAGCCCCCCTTGTCAGGATTGTTTCCTGCTGAAAACGCAGCAAAGTATTTAGCACCTAAATCATCCGATTCCGCTTGCGTGATGGCGTAGTAATTGTCGTTTTGCTGTTTCCAATTCTTATCACTATAGTGATGCTCCAAAATCAATGGCGCGCCCATAACAATAAAGGCCGCATGAGATGCACTAATAATACAGCTCCCCGTTAAGCCATTCATCGTATTTAAAGTTCTCTCGCCCATACACATAATCGTTGTAGAGATCCGATACTCTTGGGTCTTGGGCAGCAGCCAACTCACCGAATAACCAGGTCTCGTTACTCATTCTATGGTTCATGCGTTTTGGACCAAAATCATCAGACTCCCACGTAATGCGCTGATGAGAGCGAATTACGTCACCAGAGCGAAGTAACGTTTGGTCTAAAAAGGTTTTGTACAATGCGAGATTGGCATTATTGGGGTACATTTCTACAGCCTTATGTACCGCAGGTAAGAACTTCATACTGATATAGACTTGCATCTGAGGGTTGTTTGGCTCTGTCTCTCCATTGGCAATATAATTACGAACAAAATGACCATCTACACTCTTAATTCCACCTTGCTCATCTTGATGTAACCCAGCATGACGTTTAATCAGCAATTCAATTAGTGATTCAATTTCTGGATCAGGCTGTACTTTATCAGCGGCCATCAGCAGATATAACGCCCAACCAACGTTGTCCGCAATCGGTAATGTATTTACACGCTGACTCTCTAACTTCCTATGTAAAAAACCTTCAGGAGAGGCATTGTTACTAGGTTAAGCTAGAAGCGGTTAGCCCTTTAATTGCTCGCACATATTGGCTTAGTTCATCGCGCAACCAATCATCAAACATTAACCGTTGATCCCTGTCATCCCTTAACTTGGAGGCTTGTCCATCAGCAAACAGTAACTGACCATCTGCAGTTAATGAAAAACTGCTCCATTGTGTCGGTGACGAGTAATAAGGACGAAATGTCATCGCATCGAGTTCGCTCTTAGGGACATAAGATAGGTTGGTATCATCCTCATCTTTAGTTGCTAAATACAAGCCTTCACTACCCTTTGCGCCAAACACACTGCTAAATGATAACCCTACAAAATCTGTTCCTTGATGCACGACTGTGGGTTTAGAGGTGGTATGCCAAACCTTGGCAATTTGATCTTGAGACATCAAATAAATTTGCTGGTTTTCCGCATCAACCGCGATGTCTTGCACTGCACTTCCCAAGGTGATGTTTGAGATGACCGGTTGATGGTGATTATGGGTCGTTCTGTATACTGTATTTCGTGCGGCCTCTATCCGATAAGCACCTTGATGGTTACCTACATAGAGCTTAGATTTAAAATAGTTCATCCCATATGGTTGACTTTGCTCACCATCGGAGGATTGCAGCATCAAACGCGTGAATTCTGAAAGCTGTTTGGTGTTGGTGTTATAAGCGAGGATCGCATCATCTTTTACACCTGCGTCAGCATCACATACCGCCATATACAAAAATCGACCCGACGGCGTCAATGTTAAACCGCACAGACTGTTAGCATGGGAAAGATCCATATCAGGTACGGCATTAATGATGTCTTGAGATTGAATAGTATGTAGCAGGTTTTCACGAACATCTCGGATCTCAATATGCAGTGACTGCTGGCTGGCAATCGCATAATAACCCGCATTTTTGGCGGCAACCGCGATATCGGCACTGCCCCCAGAAAAGTGCCAATCGCTAATCACAATATCGTTATCTGAAGGAGGGGATTGCCACCCTGTCCCCCTTCATCAGTGCCACTTCCGCCATTGCAGCCCACTATTAGTAGACTCACTGTGCCAATAGTAATTGCTTGGCTCAACATTTTCGCCAAATCACTTTTTCGCCAAATAGCTTTTTCGCTTAACGTTAAACTTGTATTGCCATTCATAACCATTCAACCTTCACAAATGCCGAATGAGCATTGCGCTCAATCATCCTATTTATTGTTCTCGTGGCTCTGTCTATAGAGCTACGTTGTATAAAAATGTGTTATTACTTAAAACTCTCGGGAAACAATGATTCGAGTGAAGGGTTAGGCTGCCTCATTAAGTCAGCATCTTTCCACTCCTCGATTGGTGGCACATCGTATTGTTTTTGCAAATTCGCCAACTGCTCTCTGAGGCGCTTTATTTCCGCTTGATACTCAGGAGAATCAATTGCGTTATTCATTTCAGAAGGGTCAGCGGATAAGTCATAGAACTCCCACTCATCATTTGGGTTATAAAAATGAATGAGCTTATAACGTCCATCTGATACGCCATAATGTCTAGCGACATCATGGAATCCTGGGAATTCATAATAGTGGTAATACAACGCCTCTCGCCACTCTGTTGCGTCTTCACCAGTAAGCAACGGTTTAAGAGATTGACCGTGCAATTTTTCGTTAATTTTGACGTCCGCAATATCAAGGAAGGTTGGCGCATAATCGATATTTTGTACCAGTTCATCAATCACAATGCCCTTTTCAATCACACCCGGTAGTTGCATCACTAACGGTGTCGAAAAAGACTCTTCATACATAAATCGCTTATCATAAAATCCGTGTTCACCGAGGAAAAAGCCTTGGTCTGAAGTGTAAACAACCAGCGTATTGTCACTAAGGCCGACCTCTTCTAAGTAATCGAGTACTTGACCAACGCTTTCATCAACAGCAATGATTGTCGCGAGATAATCTTGCATATAACGTTGGTATTTCCATTCAGCCATTTCCTGTTCGGTCCATTTGGCTTCGTTACGGTTCATCTCATCATTACGTGCCTGATAGGCGGCATCCCATTTTGCTCTTTGTTCTGGTGTAAGGCGGGCTAAAAGGTGAGGCCAAATATCTTCACGCCATTCTCCACTGTCTTCAGCAACGGTCATCTTTAAGTCGTGACCATCTTGAGTATGATGAGCAATGGTCATCGTTTGGTTACTCGCCGCTTGTCGATTATCGTAATTGTCGAAAAAATTCTCTGGCAGCGGAAATTCTGTATTTTCAAACGTTTGAGTGTGTCTTGGTGCTGGCATCCAATTTCGGTGCGGGGCCTTGTGGTGCATCAGTAACGCAAATGGCTTAGTTTTGTCACGGCTATTGGCAAGCCAGTTTAACGACTTGGTGGTAATAATGTCGGTGGTGTATCCCATCTCCATGGTGACACCGTCACGTGTGATAAAATCGGGGTTATAGTATTCTCCTTGGTCATTCAAGATATCCCAATGATCAAACTTAAACCCATTAGGAATACGGTTAATATGCCACTTACCAATCATTGCCGTTGTATAACCCGCATCCTGCAGCGTGTTAGCCCAATTAAATTGCGTGCCATCAAATACTTGTCCGTTGTAGGTAAATCCATTCTCATGGCCAAACTTACCTGTCAGCATCGCAGCACGGCTTGGACCACAGAGTGAGTTCGTCACGTAAGACCGCTCAAACCTTGCGCCGTTTTCAGCAATTCGGTCAATATTAGGCGTAGGCGCAAGCTTAGATATAGGATGCCCATAAGCGCTAAGAGCTTGTACTGCGTGGTCATCAGACATAATGAAAAGAATATTTGGACGTTCGCTTTCAACTGAGCTTGGCGTATCAGCCGCAACCGCAAACAATGAAGCTGAGCATAATGCCCCCACAACCAAACCTGACAGTACCGATTTTTTCATCGTGTGTTCCTTCAAAAAGAGCCTGCCAAGACAGGCTCACTCGTGCATAAGAGATGGGTTAGTGAGTAATAGAAAAACTGGCTTGCTGAACGTTATCTGAAGCCGTTCCGACGAAGACGTCAAACGTACCTGACTCATAACCCCAGCTCATATCTGCGCGATAAAACGCGAGGTCATCGGTTGAGAGAGTAAACGACACCGTTTTACTTTCACCTAGCTTCGAAATGAACTTTTTGAAAGCCCTTCAGTTCTTTTACTGGGCGAGTAATCGAACCCACATGCTGCCTGGTATAGAGCTGAATAACCTCTTCACCAGCAAAGTCACCAGAGTTAGTCACCTTGATGCTCACTTGTAAGTCTTTCTCTGAACTTAAGAAATCCGAACTTAGATCTATTTCCGAGTAATCAAACTGACCATAACTTAGACCGTGACCAAATGCGTATAAAGGGGTATTCGGTGAATCGTCATAACGCGATTTATAGTGCTCTTGGCGTTGATTTGGGTTATCAACTTTATAAGGGCGACCGAGTATTCTTCTCGTTATAATAAATCGGTATTTGACCGACTGAGCGTGGGAATGTCATTGGAAGTTTTCCAGACGGTGAATAGTCACCCGATAACACGTCGGCAATGGCATGACCACCCGCAGTTCCCGGATACCAAGCATGCAATATAGAGTCAACGTTATCATCCGCCCAACGTAAGTCATTCGGTCGTCCACTCATCACTACAAGCACCATCGGCTTACCAAGTTTTTTCAGAGCTCTCATTACTTCTTGTTGATTGCCCGGCAAGGTTAGCTCCACTCGGCTTGCTGCTTCGCCTGACATACGCTGATCTTCACCCATGACCATCACTATTACATCCGATTTTTCAGCTGCCGCAATGGCAGCATTAAGATCGGATTGTAGTTGGGGATCGTCTTTATGAATACGAGGTACCGTTAGGCCTTCTAAAGAATCCAGTTCATCCTGAGTGGACAAGTACTCATTGCTTGCCCCCTTTGCATAATGGATTTTTATGTCCTTCCCATAACGGCTTTTTAAGCCATCAAGCACAGAAACAGGGTCACTCTTGCGATCTCCCGCGGCCGCCCAATTACCAATCATGTCGGCTTTGCTGTCTGCAAGCGGCCCTATCAAAGCGATTGAATCTATCTTCTTGGTGTTGAGTGGTAAAACATCATTGTCATTCTTTAGCAACACAAACGACTTTCTAGCCACATCTCGTGCGGCTTCAAGATTTTCAATACTAAGAATTTCTCGAGCAGCTCTTTCTTTGTCGTTGTAACGATACGGGTCTTCAAAGAGTCCTAAGCGCCATTTCATTTCAAGAATAGAACGGACTGATTGATCAACGGCGTTTTCAGGCACCTTGCCTTCTGCGACCAACGACTCTAAATGTTCGATATAGAGCTGACCAACCATGTCCATGTCTGCACCCGCGTTGAACGCAATTTCCGCAGCATGTTTGTCATCGCGAGCATAACCATGTGGTACTAATTCATTAATAGCGGTGTAGTCGGTAACCACAAAGCCTTCAAAACCCCATTGGTTGCGTAAAACTTCGGTTAACAATCGCTTACTACCTGAAGCAGGAACACCATTCAGATCATTGAACGCCGTCATGAATGTGCCTACGCCCGCATCTACCATCGCTTTGAAAGGAGGCATCTGGGTCGTCCAAAGCTCATGCTCAGATACATCTGTTGAGTGATAATCTCGCCCAGCTTGCGACAGCCCGTAGCCAACGAAATGTTTCGCGGTTGCCATAACCGTGTCAGGTTTACTCAGGTCATCCCCTTGAAAACCCTGAACACGTGCTACTGCCATTGCGGTAGACAAGAACACATCTTCACCCGACGCTTCAGAGACTCTCCCCCAACGAGGGTCTCTGACTAGGTCCGCCATTGGGGCAAATGTCCACATGATCCCATCAGCTGCCGCTTCTTTTGCGGCAAACTGCGCACTGGTTCTAGCTGCATCCAGATCCCAAGTTGCGGCTTCACCTATAGACTGTGGGAAAATGGTTTTGTGACCATGGATAATGTCATGTCCAACAATAAGAGGAATACCCATGCGCGTTTCTTCTACCGCGATTTTTTGTAGATGGCGGCCAAATTCAGCACCATAAGCATTAAAAATGGCGCCTACTTGTCCATCTCTAATCTGCTGCTCATACGATTCATTGATAAAAGGTCCCGTTGTATTTCGGAAACCACTTTGTAAATCAAGCTGACCAATTTTTTCCTTTAGTGTCATCTCATTAAGTAAGTCATCGATGAACTTATTCATCTCCTGTGAATCATCTTTCCAATGCACTTTTGACGCCGGGCTTTGCTGTTCGACTTGGATTACATCTTTAAACATCGTTGTACTTGCCACTGCATAGCCTCCTAACGATAAACTTAACGCCAAAAATGTCGGTTTAAATGCTGATCTCATAACTTTTCCAATCCGTTTGATTTCATTGAAAGTGCACTTCCCCCACGCTTTGAAGGAGGGTGCATTTCTAAAAAACCGGGACAAATACGCCTAATATGCCGATGAAAACCAATTGGTTTTCGTGCCTGACTCAGAAATTCAGCGCCGCCCCAATCAAATAATATCGTCACTTTAATGCAACTCGAAACATTTCGACAACGATGTTATTTAAAAGTGAGATTTAGCGCATGTTAGTCATGATATAACGCTAACAAACACGATCAAGCCCACAAAAATCAAACTAGAAACGTTTCTATTGCGAGTGATAGGCATAATGGAAACAGTTGTGTTACTACATCACTCTAATTCGACATTATTTCTTATCTACAATTAGGTTTACTATGACAATCCATTACAGGACTTTTGGTATATCCATTCTCACTGGGACGCTACTCGCATGTAGTACCGATTCGGTTGACTCATCATACCCAACACGGCCCGACCCGATCGATCATATATACGTTTCTCAAAGCTTGTACCCTGCTGGCTTTGAACAGCAACTCACGAGTAACTTGCAGTTTTTCCAAGACGGGGTGGGAGTTAGTGCCGCAGCCAAAGTTCCATTTAACAGCATTGACTTTAATGAGAATGGGGACTTAATAGAAAAGCAAACTGGACGTCTAAATGTGACGGCATTGGGTCTCTATCTCAATGTACTCACCGAAATGGAACAAGCGGGCTCAGTTCAAGCTCGGCAACGACTGTTTGACCTCATTGAAATAATGGAATCTATGCCGAAGTGGAAAGGCAATTTCTATTGGATGTATAGAATTGAATCTGATGGCCAAATTAACAAACTTCCCAAGGCCGTTGCCTCTGCTGTTGATTCAGCAAACCTTATCACCTCTATGGCAGCGGTTGCAGGCACCTATTGGACAAGTACTGATCCAAACCTCAGAAGCCTGGCACAACGTTTTGATGCTCTAATAAGACATTCTTCAACAGCATGGCTTGCACTCTATGATGAGGAAAAAGGGTTACTAAGTGGGGGCTATAGGGATGAGCTGCCTGATAGCGGCGAGCCTGGTATCACCAGCTATTATATCGATAGAAAATCAAATGAAAGTCGACTCGCCCCCATTTGGGCTCACTTATTAACGCAACAAACCGTCAAGCCCATCCCGGAAACCGTATTCAACGCAATGCGTTTATATCAAGCGGACTATGCCACAAATGACGGACGAATATTACAACCGATGCTCACTTGGAAAGGCGCATATTTTCAGGCCTTGCTGCCATCCATTTGGTTTAACGAGCACTATTTGGTTGGGCAACCACTACTGTTTGATCATGCCACTCAGACACAGATAGACTATACCAAACAGCATAATATTCCTTTTCTATCTTCATCCGCGACGATCGAAGGTGGTTACTCAGAATATGGCATCGATGCGATGAGCGAGCATTTTCATCGAAATGAAATAAACACCGCTCAAGAAGACGTGGGAACCCCTCACGCCAGTGCTTTATACTCGATTTTAAACCAGCAGCATGCTATTGAACTCATGCTCAATATCGAACGTCACCATCCCCAAATAGCTGGTGAGTATGGTTGGTACGATGCTATTAATATCAATGGCGAAGTAAGACGTCGATTAATTAGCCTTGATCAAGGAATGTTTGTGGGTGCTTTCATGGCACCACACTTACAAGAAGGCGTCAAAAACTACATAAAGAAATCATTAGGAAACGAAGCTTGGGCCGGGGTAACTTCCATGTACAGCACGTTCATCGCGGATGGAATTTGCGACGATGTGGGTTGTCGTGACTTATAATATGTCTTCTTAATACTCCCCCATTGTTGCGCTTCTAATAGCATAAATTACGATATTGGAAAGAGTAACAATGGGGATATGTCATATGAGATAGCTCTTGATATCTATCCGCTGTCTATCAATTACCCTCCAACACACAACTTATGGCACTAGCGTAGAGAGTGCGTTGTCATTAACGATACTCATTGGTTTGGCTTTTTTCTTAATGCCTTCAATAACAACGACCTCGCTTCCTTGCGCTCAGACACATCAGTTGAATAATACGCAGCAATGTATTGGTTAAATTCAGAATCATAGAGACGCTTTATCTCCGTCTTTTCATGAGTCCAGAAATACGCGGCTCTCTGAGGCTCATCATTTAAAACGGATTGATAAAGGCTATTCTGTGTCGCTGTCCGTGATTCGCTTTTTATTGAACTACATTGTTTTATTTTTATATGGAGTCGATAAGCAACCATTAATGTCATCAACCACAACAGCGTCACAGCACCAGCAACCGTTCGCCAATCTTTAACAAAAGAGTCAGAAGTCGTTGGTATTATGAATTCATCGCTGTCAGAACTCACCATAGAAGACGTCACATTCAATTCAACGCCCCCTGCTGTTGTAGTTTGTATGGTGTTATTCGTCAGGTTAAACCATGGAATTGAAAGTGTGGGCAACACTAGCACGCCACTTTGCCTTGGAACCAGCGTTTGTTCTATCGTCATGCTAGTCCCCCCATCACGCTCCTTAAAGCTAACAGGCTGGCTGTAAACATTGACGGTGCTGGGGTTAGGAATCTCCAATGTAGGGAACTGATCTATCCCTATCCCCTGAATAAAAAGTGTCACGGTTCTAGTGACTGCATCACCGACTTCGATCTCTAATCGATGATCCGACCATGTCTGCTCAATCGTAACTTGATCAGACGGCAACCATAAACCACGATATTTTGATGGGATGTCATGCCCAGTAATGACTAACGGCTCCGCTTCGAGTGCGACCTGCTGTACCGCCCCCATATCATCAACTTTACGATGAATAACCGATGCACCACGCAACTCAAATTCACCAACAAGATCCGTTGATAAGGCAAATTGATAACTAGAAATTCTATATTGCTGGCTACCAACAAAATAGTAGTCATGATCTTGATTTACCCTTCTCACAGTGACGCCTTCAGCCTGTGGGGGAAGCACACTCGACAAATGAATATCTGCTGATGACTCAACAAAAAAGGTATAGATGACTTCACTATTCGGATACAAAAGACGATTTGAGAGAGTGTAGTGAACTAAAATACTATCTTGGCCACTTTCCTCTTGTTCCAATAAAGTTGCTGTATAACGCTGACCCGCTATCCCACCATCGGCAAAAACAGGGGCAACAGCCAATAAACAAGTAATTAAATAAAGCGCATATTTTTTCATGGGAGTTACCATTCAATCGGATGTGGTGATGACGGTGGATTATCTTGAGCTTGTAGAATAAGTTGATTTCTTAATAGCAGACTGGGGTCGACTTTTATCTGTGACAGTCTATTAATTACGGGATCAATCTCCCCTAGTTCGGCGAGTTGATGTTCAATGGCTTGCAAATCAGCTTCTGTTGGCGTCCCAAAGTCATCATCAATACTGCCCATACCAAAAATGTCAGCCGCATAATCTCCAACGTCATTTTGCGTTTGTTGAGGACCAGACGACTGACTATTAAGCTCATCACTTACATCATTTTGTTCTGGCTGTTCATTGGGCTGAGCTGAATTTGAGGATGCTGATGAAGCCCCTTCATGTGAATCATCATTTTCCCCTTGTTCTTGTGAGCTGTCATCGCCCTGATCCTCACCATCTTCCCCACCATCGTCTTCTCGCTCTTCGCTACCTTCACTGTCTCCAGATTCTTGTTGGTCTGAATTCCCTTCAGCGTTGTCTTGCTCTTGTTCCTCTATTGACTGCTCTAATTGCTTGTCGATAGCCGCTTCCACAACGTTCAAATTGGCGGTCGCGTTTGCGTGCTTAGAATCTCTCACCAGCACCGCCCTGTACAACTCGGCAGCCCTCTCATACTGACCTAGTTTTGCTAGTGCATTCGCTAAGTTGTAGTCATTTTCTGGCTCATCAACTTTTAAAAATGCCTTTACCGCCCCTTCAAAGTCACCCTTTTCATACAATACAACGCCTTGCCAGCGATTATCTGAAAAAGACATAAACGCCTCTTCATAATCTTTGATTAGAAATGCTTCATAGCCTTGACGATCGTCGTTACGCCAGAACGTGGCATGAGCATTCTCAATCGGTAATGCACCAAGTATCACGACAGAAAAAAAGACACCTCGACGGAACCCTGCAAGAAGTAGTAGCGCTAAAGGCCAAATAAACCAATAGCCATCATTCAACAACGGTGCAGACACAGGACTATGGCTCTCCATTGAATCCTGCCCTTCATGGTCCGCTATGAATTGATGTAGCTGTATAATATCTCTATCTGTCGCCTGGTAATCGACATAAATGCCTCCTACGCGTTTGACTAATTGATTCAGTCGTATTGGATCCAGAATGGATCTGGACGCTATGCCGTTACTATCACGAACGAGTGCACCATCATTATCAATAAACGTAGCGCCTTTTGGAGTGGCAACAGCCAAAACAGACAACCGAAAATGACTATTTTTGAATAGGCTTTGAATTGCTTGTTGCTCACGCTCACTAATACCTGAAGTCACTAACACAATATCACCGAAAACAATATTGGCCTGCGTCATAAGCTGAATCGCTTCTTTTACGCCTGCCGCTGCATTTTTACCCTGCGAAGGCATAATTTCAGGCGATAAATACTGCAACTGAGTCAAAACGGTATTTTTATCATGCGTTAGTGGACTGATAGTAAACCCTTGGTCGGTATAAGCGACGACGCCAGTATAACCGTGTGTGAATGAGGACACTAAGTCTGTCGTTTTGTAAAATGCTTGTTGAAAACGACTAGGTAAAATATCCGTCGCATTCATCGCATAAGACATATCAACCACCATCACTCTTGCCTGATTATCGATACTTGGCGACTGGGGGTCTTCACGCCAGCTGGGGCCAGACAAAGCGACCATCGAAATTAGCCAACCAACCAGAACCAATGGTTTCAAGATATCTTTACTTTTTGATAATTGATGCCTAACAAGATGCGGTGCTATCAATCCCGTCGCGTACGTTTTATGTTTTAAGAAATAACAAAGGGGAAGCACTAGCAAACCCACTAACCAAAGCGGTTCATTGAAACTAACCATGCCGCCTCCTATAGATGAATAGCAAAGACATAACAAGCAAAAAGCCGCAAATCGGGTATGGATACAGCTCAACTCTTGGTTGCCATACCGACTCAGCTTCTGCTATCGGCTCTAGTTCATCAATCAGATGATAAACATTACTGAGCTCTTGCTGGTTTCGAGCCCTAAAATACTGCCCTCCCGTGATATCGGCAATGTCAGTGAGTAGCGCCTCGTCTAAGTCATGTGAGGGGTTAGTTTCTTCCATGCCACCATAGGCGGTTTCAACCAGCATTGATTCCGCGCCCAAGCCAATGGTGTAGATCACGACACCACTCTCATCTGCCAGGCGAGTTGCCTCTTTGGGATCGATAATTCCAGCCGTATTACTTCCATCGCTCAGCAGTATCAACACGCGTTGCGAAGCATCACTATCTAAGAACGTCTTGGTGGCAACCGCTAAGCCTTCACCGATCGCAGTCATGTACCCCACTAAGCCAATACTAAGTTGCGAAATCTGCTGCTCCAAATTAGTGACATCGAGCGTCAATGGCGTGTGTAAATAACCATGGTCAGCAAATAGCACCAGTCCAAGTCGGTCTCCTTGTCGCTGACTTACAAATTGTGCCAATACACTTTTCATGGCCGATAAACGGCTAATTGATTCATCTTGGCTTCCGTTCATATCTTCAATGTACATTGACCCTGAAAGATCTACCGCTAGCATCACATCTCTATGCTCTGTAAAGGTGAACACGGGTTCTCCTAGCCATGTAGGCCGAGCCAAAGCCAAAACAATAAACAACCATGCAAAAGACAACAGTAATGCTTAGTACTCTTTGCTTATGACTCCTTGTAATAAGCTCAGTTGGTAGCTTGCCAAGCCTTAACTCAATCGATGGCGAACAAGGTGCTAACCAACGCCTTACGAGCCAAGCCAAGGGTAATAGTGCTCCCAAATACCAGTATTCTAGGACTAACATTGGCGACTCCAATCGAGCTGTTCAATCCAAGTTCGCGTTCGCTCAATAGAACCGTTCCAATGCTCATCACTAAGAGAGGTCGAGGCAAATAGAGCATGGTGCCACTCCGTTTCAATAGATATAAACCAACGCTGATCAAGCTGATTATCTAGCCAAATTAACCACGCTTTTCCAACTAACCCAGCCACTTCCTCACGCCCTGCGATTGTCAGGGAAATTTTCCGCAGTAATTGATTCAATTCAGATATATTCTTCGTTTTCTCAATAACGAATAGTTCACACATCGCCTCGACTTGTGCTCGAGGACGTCGCGCGCGTTTTCTCCAAAAAACAGGGGAGCCGCAACCGCTAGCAGCAGCAAAAACCAAACCGCGGTAGGTAGCGGCCAAAAACTCGGCTCAAGAGGTATTTCAATGGGGGCTAACTCTAATAAAAGGACGTCACTTGTCATGAAGCCCCCCTAATTGGTCCACTAACGAATCTCCCGACGACAGCCGATAGAATGAAGCCTGCAACCGCCTAGAAACGTGCGCTAAATGTGTAAGTCGTTGCTCAAAGTCTTGCTTTAACGACGCTCGATGGGAGGGCTTAGAAAAATTAATTCGGCAATATCCCGCGCTATCCGCAACCCAAGCTTGTTGTCTAAAACACGTGTCACCTTGCTCAATGGGATCAGAAATATGCACAAGTCGTATCGAGTTGTGCTTCGCTAACCGTAACATGACATGCTCAGCGCGAGGCGATAGGCCCAAGAAATCACTGATAAAGATAACATCACTCCCTTTTGGGCATAAGCGTGTTAACTGCTCCAATACTCGTTCAAAAATAAGGGCTGAATTTTGTGAAGACGGGTGGGATTCTGTGGACATCGAGTTTAACGTTATCAACCCATTTAAAAGATGTAATGCCCCGTCTTGACGAGCAACGGGAACACAATCTTTTACCTCATGTTGATTAAATATAATCCCCCCAATTCGGTCCTTTTGCGCGACAGAAAGCCAACATAACAAACTCGCCAGGTGGCCAGCCTGCACAGACTTATAAAGCAGCTTTGTCCCCATTTGCATCGAATGAGAGACATCGACAACCAGCATAGTGGGACGTTCAGATTCTTCGGTATAGAGTTTGGTGTAAGGTTTTCCTGTTCGTGCAGTGATTCTCCAGTCGATACTTCGAACGTCGTCACCAAGTTGATAGGGTCTCACCTCGGCAAAATCCATCCCTCGCCCTTTTTTCGGACTAGAGTGATGACCACTTAAATGCGACCAAATGCTCCGTGCTGGTGGCATCCAACGCACGCTCGCCTGTCGGTAGTGAAGTAATTCCTTTAGGCACAAATCATAGCCGTTACTATGGGCAGGTAACATCATACTGCCGCGACCAGTGCTAGTAGCGTTTGAATAATTTTATCCGCGGAGATACCTTCCGCTTGCGCTTCATAGCTACGGATAATGCGGTGTCTCAAGACTGGATAAGCCACAACCATCACATCTTCCGGCGTTACAAAATCACGCCCTGATAACCAAGCATTGGCTCTCGCACATCGGTCGAGCGCCAACGTTGCGCGAGGGCTTACCCCCATTTGTAACCACGCACTTAACTGGTCGTCATAACGCTGAGGTTCACGCGTCGCCATCACTAACCGAATCAGATACTCTTCCACATCTTCCGCCATATGCAAAGAAAGGATCTGTTGTCGTGCCGCGAAGACCTCTTCTTGAGAAAGCAAGACCGAAGGTTCTGCAACTCTGCCTAACGCTTCACCACGATTTAGGCGCAAAATAGCCCGTTCACTCTCGTGATTTGGGTACTCTACGTTTAGCTGCAACAAAAATCGGTCGAGTTGCGCCTCAGGAAGTGGGTAAGTCCCCTCCTGCTCAATTGGGTTTTGTGTCGCCATGACTAAGAAAAGCTCGGGTAACGAGTAAGTATGCTTACCGACGGTAATTTGTTTCTCCGCCATTGCCTCTAGCATGGCAGATTGCACTTTCGCTGGTGCGCGATTAATCTCATCCGCGAGCACTAATGAATTAAAGATCGGGCCCGATTGGAATTGGAACTCCCCGGTTTCGGGGCGATAAATATCGGTGCCTGTCAAATCAGATGGCAGGAGATCAGGAGTAAATTGTAATCGATGGAAATCACCTTCAATACATTCAGCTAACGCTTTAACAGCACGTGTTTTTGCCAGCCCTGGTGGTCCCTCAACAAGGATATGCCCATCCGCCAACAAAGCGACAACCAACTGCCTGACAAGTTCATGCTGACCGATCACCTGAGTTTCAAGGTAACGGGTCAGCACGGAGAACGTAGCAAATATCTTTTCACTCGACATAATAGTTTTACCAACAACAATAGAAACGTTTATATTGATTATACCTTCAGCAAGACTTTGTGATTATAACTTTCTCATTTAAGGTTAAATAGTGTGAAAAGAATCCCATTTACCCAATAACAAACTAAAAACCATATGATTTTCGAAAGTAAATATGCATAAACGTTTTTGTAAAAATAAAGGCACCTATTACAGACAGGTGCCTCTACAAGATCTCGCCCCTGCTAATTACCTAGCTGATCAGGCATTATCGAAAAGGCGACAGTATATCAAGTTGAAGAGTGCTGCTAACAAGATAGGTTAGCGCGTGGAGTGCCAAAATATTGGGTTCGTGTAAAACCATAGGTCTTGCCAAGGATCTTGCTCATGGTTCCAGCTATCTATGCTAGGCTCCAGTGTGTCAGTATTCGTTCCTCGTAGACGGACATAGCCATTTTCAAAGTCTTTAGGAAGAGCCAGCTCAAACACAACCTTATCATCAACAACCTGCCATTCTTCCGAATTTATACGGCGATACACATTCGTACTCTCATTGCCATTTTCAGACAAAACCGAGTCATCGACTGCCCCTACGATGACATCAATACGATTCAGTTTAGGCCGTTCATTATTAAAGTTAACCGTTGTTGGAATATCGACTTCTACCTTCATCGTGATAGGTTGTTCACTTTTTGCGACCGTTAACGTTTCCCCTAACGATACCGTTTTGTCGCCGCTAGATTGCAAAGTCACATCAATCCCACTGATAAGGTCGCCAAACACCATGAAGGAGCGTCCATGCCTTAAACCGTCCATAATATCCTTCGAGTTTTTTTGCGCATACACATAAGTCTTAGTATATTGTCCGGGCCAAAAGTCACGACCACCCGCTTCAGAGGCGACATGGCTGTCCGATCCCGCGGTAATCCAAAATCGCATACCATTTCCCAAAAAGTAATCCCAAACACCACCCACATTTGCTGTCATTTGATCAAAACCATTCAGTGTAGGGTACTTATAATAACTGCCTCGGTTTCGTCCAGCTTGATGCCCTGGTGCAGCGACCATTCCAACAAACACATCTGGGTCCGTTTCATGCCACGTTTTCATTTTTTCAGGCGTAACTCTTGCCCATTTATTAGGGCCTGTTGCTTGCCGACTAGGATGATTTTTTATGATGAGAGGTTTTTCAGTTAACTCGGCAAACGAACGAATACCCGCTTGAAGATGTTCAACAGTATTGCGTTGACGTGTTTTATTTCGGTATTCACGGATACTATAATCACGTTGAAAGTTAACCAGTAATTCACGCTCTGATGCATTAATTGGCATCATAACCGTCGCGTGTTCGCCTGCAGGCACATCGAGTTCAATACCAAAAAATTGCATAACATCCGGCACGCTCTTCCTTGCTTCCAGTAATTCAGGGTAGGCTTTGTCATTGAGCAGTTTAGAATGCTCCGGCCCACCATGATCGGTATTAACCAACCAGCTTAACCCGTATTTTTGGGCTGCGTTTGCATTTTCTAAATAGGTATGTCCACTATCTCCACCTTTTATAGGTGACCATGGAGACGTACTTTTATCCCACTTTACGCTCCAATGTGTATGCGCGTGGTGATCACCCGCTAGCCATTCTCTATCCTGCTTTGCTAGCACTTGAGGCGTCAATGATATGCCGATGACACATGCCAACAGGGAGAGTGCCTTGCTACGGCGACGAGTACGGTGCTTGGATTGATTTAAGACGCTTTGTAAGTGCATGATAATGTTTTCCTACCTTTATTATTCAATAACACATTCAGATAATAAAAAGGCTTAGCGTCCTCGCTAAGCCTTTATGGATTGCCATTATTGATATGACGCTCTGTATTGCAGGTGCAAAGGCTATCTAACCAAAAGGCGGCCCTACGTTATAAACCAAGTGCTCGACGCTCGGAGCGCTTCATGTATGGGTAAGGGGGTTCAAAATAGTCTGCTGGCACCTCATATCGTTTACGGGCGTTCTCCAGCTCAGACATCATTTCCTTTTGCACTTCCGTGTATTTATCAGAGCCATAGACATTGTTAACTTCCTTAGGGTCCAACTTCAGGTCGTACAATTCAAATAGGCCTTCACCACCATTTTGAGAGTAAAAATCAATCAGCTTGTAACGATCGCTACGTACCCCATCATGACGAGGGACATTGTGGCCACCTTCCATATAGTAGTGATAGTAAACAACTGGGCGCTCGGCTTGCCATTCTGCATCGGATGTTTTACCTAACAATACAGGAAGGAAAGATTTACCTTGCATTTCTGCTGGTGCATTCAGCCCAACCGCTTCTAAGAATGTCGGCCCAAAATCCATGTTCTGGATCATAGCTTGTGGACGTTGTTCAGGTTTGATCATTGCTGGCCATCTAATCATAAATGGCATTTTGAATCCTTCTTCATACATGTAACGCTTTTCCGCCCAACCATGTTCACCAATGAAGAAGCTTTGGTCAGAGCTGTAAACTACAATCGTATTCTCAGCCAATCCTGATTCGTCTAAATAATCTAAGATACGACCAACATTTTCATCGATGGTCATGACCGTTGCCATGTAATCACGCATGAAGCGTTGATACATATATTCGGTACGTGCGACTTTTTGATCTCGGCTCACATCACCAAACCGGCGTTTGTAAACTGGATCTTGCATTTTCTTGAAGTAATCAACGTTAACGTCATCGTAAGCGTCATGGAATGCAGCTAACTGCTCTTCATTAAGCTCATTAAGGAATTTGTTGTATTGACGACGTTCGCGGTCTGGCATCGACTTAATCCATTCCTCACGAATTCGTGCTTTCTCTGGTGTAGTCGGCGCAGGTGGAAATGCGTTGATACCAACGGGGCCCATACCATATAACTGCATCCATGCTTTTGAGGCGTGCTCTCCACGTGTACTATGGTCATCAAACAACGTTTCTGGTGTTGGAAAGTTATGATCGATAAACGTTTTCATGTGACGAGCTGGCGGACGCCTTGGTGTATGGGGGGCTTTATATTGCACCTTAAGCAAGAACGGTTTATCCGCATCTCGTTTTTCTTCCAGCCAATCAAGAGATAAATCCGTGATCAAGTCGGTTGAGTAACCTTCTATTACTTGTTTTTTCCCTTTATTATCAATGAACTCAGGATTGTAGTACGTCCCCTGTCCACCCGCTCCATTTAATACCAGCGAATAGCCAAATTCATTAACTGGCGTTGGGTGCATGTGCCACTTCCCAAACAAGGCTGTTTGGTAACCGCTCTGTTCCATAATCTTAGGGAAAATAACCTGATTTGGATTCCAGCGAGAACTGTTATCGAGCACACCATTCTTATGAGAATGCTTACCCGTCATTACTGACGCGCGGCTTGGTTGGCAGATTGAGTTGGTCACAAAGGTGCGTTCAAAAATCGCCCCCTCTTCCGCAATACGGTCGATTTGAGGGGTATGACCCAATGTTGGGTTATACGCACTTATCGCTTGATTAGCGTGGTCATCTGAAAAAATGAATAGAATATTTGGTCTCTCTTGGGCTGCCGCTGCTGTCATAGCAGTAGTCGCCAACATGAGACCCATTCCTTTTGCAAGGATCGAGCGTTTAAAATTCATAGTGTTTGCCTAATACAATAATCAGGTTCTTTCACGAACCAACGAACAAAATACTTATCGAAAGTAAGTCCATTTTCGTATGAGGTTCCCTCTCCATACCAATAAAAGCGTTACTCGATAAAATCGTGAATCATTAAATTAGAAACAAATTTGACACAGTAGAAACCTTTCGACAAGTCAATTTGAATTTACATCGTCTAAAGTGTGACAAGCACACGATGAAGTACTGATAGCTATCAAAAAAAGGCTGTAATTTGTTAATAATGATAAAAACAAATGGATACACTCCCCCTCAACACAACAATAGAATCTGTCACTTAACCAGAGCAAGAACAACCGTTAACACAATGATTTACAATCATAAAATTTAAAACACACCGCCACCAACCACAAAAGAGAAACGTTTCTGCATTTTTCATGTTTTTTATTAAAATAGTGCGCTACAGAGACCGCTTACCCGACGACTCGTCATTATCTCTGACGCCAATGCTCCTCATTAAACATAAACTCGATTACACTAGCATCCCTTGCTTTGCGTAATATGGCGGTCGCAACTATGAAAAATAAAACGGGCTCTTCAGCATCGACGTCAACATCATCTTCAACAATGTTGTCACCCAAGAAGCACCGTCGAGAACTCGACACGTCTCCCATTGATTTTATTTACGTAAGAAAAGCGTCTTACCCTAGAGATTTTGAGGAAGACTATCAGCTAAATCTGCAATATTTTTCTGACGGAGTGGGCGTCGATCCCAAAGCCAAAGTGCCATACGACCTAATCGATATTGTGAATGGTTCCGCTATTAATCCACGACGCCAAATGAATGCGACCGCTCTAGGCTTATATTTGAATGTGTTGGTTGAAATGGAACGCGCTAATTCGCCCAGCGCTCGTCAACGTCTCATTGATGTAATTACACTCATAGAAAAGATGCCTAAATGGAACGGATTGGCCTATTGGATGTACCACATTGACAAGTCTGGAGAGCTGAGTCTCAGCTCGACAGCCATCGCGTCTGCCGTCGATGCTGCTAATCTGGTTACGTCTTTAGCTGCGGTTGCTGGCGCTTACTGGGATGATACTGACCCGAATATGCAACATCTCGCCAAACAGGCCGACCATTTAATTAGAAGCACAGCAGCTGGATGGTGCTCTCTCTACGACAAAAAGAAAGGCTTGTTGAAAGCGGCTTGGAGTTTAGAAAATAACGATTACGCTCAATACCACATAGACCGAAAGTCTAATGAAAGTCGCTTGGCGCCACTATGGGCTCACCTGGTAACCCAGAAGACCGCCAACGAACTTCCTATTGAAGCTTTTACCACAATGCAGGCCTTTACTGCCCAATATTTATCCCCCAATGGCGACACATTGACTCCCCTACTTACCTGGAAAGGCGCGTACTTTCAAGCCATGCTCCCATCCATTTGGTTTAATGAATATTGTTTAGTGCCCACCCCTCGTATGTTCGACGATTTAACTCAAGTTCAAATCGATTTTTCCGCACCTCTCAATATCCCCTTTCTGTCCTCGGCATCAACGATTGATGCGCATTATTCCGAATTTGGTGTTGATGCGATGAGTGAACATTACTTTTTGGATAAAAATGAATCTGCACAAACGGACGTTGGATCTCCGCACGCCACCGCACTATCCGCTATTTTAGATCCAACCTCCGCCGTAGTTCGCTTAAAGGCAGTAAAAGCGAGGCACCCTCAAATTGCTGGCCCATATGGTTGGTATGATGCAATAAACAGTCGTGGTGAAGTGGTCAATCGATTAATTGGATTGGATCAGGGGATGTTTGTGAACGCATTCTTATCCGTTCAAAACCAACAAGATGTAAAACACTATATAGTAAGCTCATTTGGTCAATCCGCTTGGGACTCGGTAGAAACAATGTACCGTTCGTTTATCTCCAATGGCAATATGACGCTAAGCTAAACCCATATGATGTCGAGCGCTATTCAATGCTTATAGTGGCAGCCGCATAAACGGGTTATCGCTTTATAGCCACTAAGCATTGCAATGCCGGATATGGAACACGACAAGGACAATCCGGCCTTTATTTCAACAGCTTATAGAACTTCATCGCCCCCCTATTCCCAGAACAACACCGATTATCAATCCCCAAAATAACCCAATGCGCAGAATTCTGAGATTATTTAAATGAAACTCTTTTCTTGTTATATGCATACTAAAGATCCTTTTTAGTCATGATGAAATAAGTACTCTCCACAAATAATGTCATACCCGATTGACCTACGCTTGCAGGTCAACTCGGGTTATCAACAATTTAAGACGAGGCTATCTAGGGCCAGCTTAGAAAGAGAAGTTAAGCCCTAGCTTGGTTTTGAAACCTTCGCTGTCCCCCCACCCAACACCAGTGTGTCTTTCTGAGGTGACATAACCGAAGTTAGCAACTAAACGAACATTACGAGTTAATTGTTTGTTGCTGTTAATGTTGTAATCCAAATTGTTCGAGCCTTCCCAGTTCTTCCCTGACTCTGAATGCCCATATCGAACGTTAAACTCTGTCGTGATGCCAGCTAGGTGACGGATACGAACAAACGGTCTCACATTATAAGAATTGCTGCGTGTAAAAATAGCCGGAGCGGTATCAGCATTGTCTAACGTCGTACCGCCATTTAAGTTAATACCCCAGTTCAATTTGTTGGATTGACGGTATGTATAGTTAATCTCACCATTTACACGTTCCCAATCGAGATCCTCTTTAATCTCTGGACTCCAACCATTATTGTCTCTTGCGTACCGTTTTCTATTAAGGTTTTTATATTCACCCGTGACAAAGAATATATGTTTCCCCACCGCATATTGTGCACCCGGTTTGATTTGCCACTCGGTATTTTCCGATCCATCACTGGTTGAACGACGATAGAAAGAAGGTTCAATAAAGAAACTGAAATTGGGGTTAACCCACTTTTCA
Source organism: Vibrio sp. GJ43-1 (assembly GCF_055808835.1). Lineage (NCBI taxonomy): Bacteria > Pseudomonadati > Pseudomonadota > Gammaproteobacteria > Vibrionales > Vibrionaceae > Vibrio > Vibrio sp. GJ43-1. Next base: position 1,710,710 of record NZ_CM147885.1, read on the forward strand.
TATCGTGGTGCGATACGGTAGTTAATACTTACGCCTTTATCATCGGTCGACCCTTTTGTTTCTCCATGGCTTTCACTTAATACATAGCGCAACCTAAAGTTTTCATTAAAACGGGTAGAACCATCGGCAATAACAAAGTTGGTATTGCTCAACTTGGCACTTTCAGTAAAAACCGTCTCGTTATACTCAATACCACTAAAGAAGTGCGTTCTCATTGGGCCTTTGCTGCTGCTCGAGGAACTCATTGGTGGCGGAGCAATAATGGTATCTTGGTCTCCTTCCATGATAAGTACGTCATCTGGCATGCCATCGTCCACGTTTGCAAATACTGCTCCCGATAAGACCAGAGCGCTAACCCCTAAAGCTATCTGCTTTTTGTCCATCTATATTAACCCTTTAACGTTATTTTTATTAATACTCATCACAACACAACCAACAATACCGATTGCATTGTATTTAACTGGCCCAATCAATACAGCCACTCAATCAATAAACACAAAGATAAACGTTTCGACAGGCAAGTCAAACAATGCAAAAAAATAGAAATTCCACTAAGGGTATGATTAATAAGTAAAAAAAATAAATATCGTGATATTGCGCAAACTTTAAAATTATTGGAATGTGAGCCAACTCTCGTACAAATTGACATATTTTGTTTTCTTATCACTTAATACCCCTATATAAAACGGAGAAAATGTTGGCTAAAAATAGATAATGACGACACACATATAGAATCGTTACAGCTCAAAAAACTAACAAATTAGCACCCCAACATTGTGAACACACCCTTCCCACCACACCCAACTTGAGATCAAAATCACAATAAAACCGCAAAAAACACTCCAAAAATGCGCACCACTCACGCAATTCATTTTTCCGTTTGATTATCAAACTAAAATCCCATAAAAATACAACGACATTAATGAAACGTTTCTATAAAGAATAACTCTTAAGCTAAATTGGGAATTTATCGATGAAAAAATCACTACTAGCTTCGACGATGATTGCACTACTTTCTTTCTCTACTAGCTCACTTGCACTCGGTGACTTACCAGAAAGGGATGCCAATCGTATCAAAGCAGAAGTCTTTGAAATGACTAAAGTACTAAATCTAAATGAACAAAAATCCTCTGAGATCCTTGACCTCAAAGTGGAATTAAATAGAGCCACGAACAAACTATTGGATAAACACGGTTCACGGAATGCGGAATGGCGCTCAGAAAGAGAGCCTCACTGGCAAGCTTATAGAAAAGGATTGCTCTCCGTCATTACCGAAAAACAGTTAAAAGAATACAATCAGAAGAAGTCAATTTAGGGGATCTAACATGAAATTTAAAAAACTCTCATTAGCCGTCATGGTTAGCTCTACATTTGCACTGACAGGTTGCTTAGATGACACTTATGATTATGGCAATGGTTCCGGTGGTCAAGGCGGTGGCGGCGGAGCTGACAATAAGCTCTCTTGGGGGGTACACCTTTACAAATCCGATAAACCCGATCACTACAAAGAAACGCCTTACGTGATAGAAGTGGAAGACAGTACAGGGGACTCTCAAGCTTTCGATGGTAACTTAATCGATCTAGCAAATATCTCGATTGAAAGTGCCGATTTTGCGAATTTTGCCCCTATGGCAGTGAAAATTTCACAGGAACAAGCGAAACTTAAGTTTGTCGCGGATAAAGGTTATGATCTTGGCACTACTTACAACGGAAACGGTTCAGACGAACACCTGAAGCGCGGTGTAGTACGATTCATGCTCACACCAGAAACCCCGGTAGGCGTTAGCCCTAACACCCCAATTTCAGCATTATTGACGATGTCAGATGGAAGTAATACTGCTTCCGTCGATATTAGCAGCTCCGTTGCGGCGTTAAAAGGCTCTGAAGCGCAGCGCATCACCGTACCTTTACATTGCTTTGAAGATGCTGGGATAGATTTGAGTAGTGTTGAAACAGCAATGTCATTCGATTTAGATGGTGCCATCAACTATGAAATCAGTGATGTATTCATGACGGCTAATGCCCTCCCACTAGGATGGGCAGTTCAAGATATTCAAGCTTGTACCAATAATTCACAGATAGAAACGGCTGAACGCTCAATATTACGTTCAACTCTAAAAGGCGAAGATCCTAAAGGTTGGGCAACTAAGCTTATGGGTAATAATGGTAACGTTAGCTTTGGACAACCCGGTGGCTGGGATAACAGCTTCCCACAATTCGCTGAAATTATTGCTACTGGAGACAATTACAAACCAGCAAACAAAACCTTTTTCCCACATCTTGTCTCGCTTGAAAATATCCCGACTGTAGATCTCGCTCAATACATCGAGACAGGGGCATTAGAGTTCTTGTTATTTATGAGTGGAGCAGGAACGGAACCCGGTCATGACAACTACGAAATTCAGTTTAAATTCGATGCAACAACCCCTGAAGGTAGTGAAGGTGGAATTGAATCTGCGTCGGTGGGCATAGATATGTCTGATGAAAGTAAAGGCGCTACCGTATGGAAAATCAGCATCCCAATGCGTGACCTATTTGCAAAAACAGACAGCAATGGTGTTGATATCGGTGTTCGCCTAAATTCAGTTCAAAACATCAATAAACTGACAAGCTGGGCCGTTTCAATGAATCCCGATGATGGTCACAACTTTGCAGGCTTTAGATACGGGTTAGCCGATATTGCTATTGTAAAAGAACCGACTCAAAACGAACTGAAAACCGTCTATACACCACCAGCACCCTAGTCTTTCGTCAAGGGTTATGACTACATCAACGGCCACTACGGTGGCCGTTTTTTCTATCATTTCTGGTTAATACTATGAAAACAAAACTCGCAAAACGTACATTAGGGTTAGCTGTGCTCGCGGCACTTAGTGGTGGTGCCACCGCCACCGCCACCGAAACGAATGACACTAGAACTCAACCTAATGTCCTCCTTATCTATGTTGACGACATCGGTTATGCCGATATGGGATTTCAGAACATCAGTCAAGATGTCGTCACCCCAAATATGGATAGCGTCGCCGCCGATGGTGCGGTTTTTTCTGCTGGTTATGTCACGGGATCGGTATGTGGGCCTTCACGAGCAGGTTTAGTGACAGGCCGTTATCAACAACGCTATGGATACGTCGACAATATCGGTCCATTTGTCCTTGAAAAAGGGGTGGAGCAAGGCCTTGACCTTTCCGCCAAGACCTTTGGCAATTTCTTCCAAGATGCGGGCTATGCGACGGGCTTTATTGGTAAGTCTCATGATGGTGAAGACCAAAAGTTTTGGCCTCACAATCGTGGCTTTGACTACTATTTTGGATTTAACAATGGCGCAGCAGACTACTTTGTTACTGGCAACAATAAAGAAAATGCTAAAAAGCATGCTTATTCATCTATTTATCGTAATGACCAACTTATCGAGAACTTTAACGGCTATTTGACGGATGTTTTTGCCGACGAAGCCGTTAACTTTATTGATCGCCACAAAGACGAGCCTTTCTTTTTGTATGTACCGTTTAATGCGTCCCATGGACCCATGCATGCCAAACAAGAAGACATTGCAAAATTTGCCCATATCGAAGACGAGACACGCCGTAAATTTGTTGCGATGACTTACAACATGGACGTAAACATCGGCAAGATGATCAATACACTTGAAAAACATGAATTAATGGAAGATACCATGATCATATTCATGTCTGATAATGGTGGCGACCCAAAAGATAATGGCTCACTTAATACACCACACCGCGGCACTAAACGTGAAGTTTGGGACGGTGGTATACGTGTGCCATTTAGCATTACATGGAAAGGAAAAATCCCCGCTAAGCAAATAATTGAAGAGCCCACCGTTGCGTTAGATATTACGCCGACGATGCTAGCCGCTGCCAATATCACGCTTTCTGAACAAGATAAGTCTCAGTTAGAAGGAGTGAACCTGTTACCTCGTCTTACGGGTCAGCAGAAAAAACTTCACGAGCGATACCTCTATTGGCAAACCCCAGCACAAGCCGCGATTCGAGATGACAATTGGAAACTTGTCATGCCAAACTTGTTTGATGGAAAAGACGGCATGGAACTTTACCATATTCGTTCCGATGTCAGCGAATCCAACGATGTGTCTGCCGCTTACCCAGAACAAGTTAAAAGGTTACGCCTCGCCTACGATGAATGGAATGCCGATAATCAGCCTTCTCTATGGGGTTGGAACCGAGATGCCTATCCATTTGATAACAACTGGCGTGGCATCAATCACGACAAATAATCGCACCTAGCCATTACTGCAGCGTTTAGGCCGACAAAGCCTATTCGCAGCAGCTTTCATAGAGAGCTATCCGCCGTTATATTCATGCAAAAACTTGCTTTACCCTAAAATAGAAACCTTTATATTTCACACTCACTAGCCCCTCTATCCATCAGAGCACTCATAGGAAGAGATCGTATGCAGTTATTTAAATTCGCCCCGCTCGTCGCTGCTCTTGCCACAATCGGCGCTCAAGCATCAGAAGCACCAATTAGAAACAATCTGGACACCCAACCCAACGTGATCGTTATATTTACCGACGACCAAGGCTGGGGAGATGTGGGTTACCACGGTTTCGATGATATCCACACGCCTAACATAGATAAACTGGCCGCTGGTGGTGTACATTTTCCACAAGCCTATGTTACCGCATCGGTTTGCGGTCCTTCTCGTTCTGGGTTAATGACTGGCGTCAATCAACAACGCTTCGGCGTCTATGGCAATTTTGAAAATAATCATGTTCCTCGCAGCCAACCGTTAGTGATGGAAATGATGAAAGACATCGGCTACACAACAGGTGTGGTGGGTAAATGGCATATGGGAGAGCCTACAGGCAGACCAAATGAGCGCGGCGCGGATTTCTTTTATGGTTTTCACGGTGGCTCTCACGACTACATGAAATCTGATGCCAAAGAAGGCGGAAAACCATGGCTCTCGCCCTTGTATCGTAACACCACAACCGAACCACCAATTCAAGAAGGTAATGGCTACCTAACCGAACTGTTTACCGATGAGGCAGTCGGCTTTATTGAACGCAATGCAGACAACCCTTTCTTTTTACACGTCGCGCATTTCGCGGTCCATCACCCATGGCAAGTCCCTGATGGTTATATTGAGCGCTTAAGTGACTTAGAAGTCCACCACGAAGAACGTCGCTTTTTCGCGGCGCAAACGCTAGTGTTAGATGATGGTGTTGGCGCCATTATGGATACTCTCAAAGAAAAAGGGCTATACGATAATACGTTGGTGTTCTTTATGAGTGATAACGGCACGCCATCGGGACAAGGGTTTGAACAACCGAGGAAAAAGAAACGCGGAGAGACAACCATGTCAAGCCCAGGGCCATTTAATGGTTTTAAAGGAGACACCTATGAGGGTGGCATCCGCGTACCGTTTATTATCCACTACCCTGCACAAATTCCTGCTGGCGAAAGTTTTGAACCTATGGTCAGTGCACTGGATATCATGCCGACAATTGGTGCGCGTTTTGGCGTTACAGAGACTAACGCGATCCCATTTGATGGCGTGGATCTTTTCCCTTACCTATTAGGTGAAAAAGACTCCGCTCCTCATGACACGCTTTATTGGCGTCGTGATAATGACTACGCCATCAGAGATGGTGATTGGAAACTTGCTGTCAATGATGACAACGGGCCAAGAACCATTCGCTTATTCAACATGGTCGATGACCCATATGAATATAACGACTTAGCTTCCAAGGAGCCCGAAATCGCTCAGCAACTGCAAAATAAATTTGATGCATGGGAAGCCGAGCTACCCGTAAACAAACTGAGCGACAAGCCAGTGAACAGAAATCGTGAGTTTAAGTCCGGCCACCGCGTCGATGTTCAAGCGTTTAATCGCACGCAATAAAACATCTCACTACCTCTAGTGACAAACCGGCACTACCAAGAGTGCCGGTTATAATTCCTCGTATGATGGCGGCTTTTACTCTTCGCAATATCCACACTCATCAACATGCGTTTGCGCGGCAACCAGATAACTCTCTGGATACAGCTCTTGAAGCGTTGGCGCGGCGACAGCTTCTAACGGTGCATTACCCCACTGCGAACGCGGTGGTACGTCATATTGCTTCTCGAGTTCGGTGATCGTATGTTTAAGTCTTTGAATGACTGCCTGATATTGAGGGGCGTGGATAGCATTGTTCATTTCATGTGGATCCGCCTGTAAATCATAGAATTCCCATTCATCCATCTGGTAATAAAAATGCATCAATTTATATCGGCTATCCCGCGTGCCGTAGTGCCGTGTTACGTCATGCATTGCTGGGTACTCATAGAAATGATAATACAGTGCAGTGCGCCAATCATTAGCAGGCTCACCTGTTAATAAAGGTACCATTGATTGACCTTGAATATCTTCTGGAATAGCGACACCAGCGAACGCCAAAAACGTCGGCGCATAATCGATGTTTTGAACCATTTTTTCGACCACTGTTCCCGGCTTGATTTTATCCGGATACTGCATCAATAAAGGTGCTCGAAACGACTCTTCATACATAAAACGTTTATCAAACCAACCATGCTCGCCCATATAGAAGCCTTGATCAGATGTATAAACCACAATCGTATTATCAGCTAAACCATGTTGCTCCAAGAAGTCTAGAACGGCCCCTACCGACTCATCAACGGAAATAATAGTAGCAAGATAGTCTTGGACATAACGTTGATATTTCCATATTGCGATCGCTTCCTCCGTCATCTGCGCTTCGTTGGTGTTAAACCAATCATTACGCGCTTGGTAGGCTTCATCCCACTGCTTGCGTTGCTGTGGTGTTAGGCGTTCAAGCAAAAACGGCCATATATCTTCTCTCCAGGCCGCCTCCCCGACGCCACGTGTCATTTTCAAGTCATGACCTTCTTGGGCATCACGATAAATATTCATGGTTTGCATGGCAGCAGCAGAACGGCCTTCATAGGTATCAAAATAGTTATCTGGCACCGGAAATTCCGTATTTTCAAACGCTTTCGTATGCTGAGGCGCAGGCATCCAGTTACGGTGCGGAGCTTTATGATGAAGAAGAAGCGCAAATGGCTGATCGTTATCATTTTGTTTTGATAGCCACTCGAGTGACTTTTCAGTGATCAGCTCTGTTGTATAGCCATGCTCTCGCCTGACGCCGTCTTTTGTGATGAAGTCTGGGTTATAATACTCTCCCTGATCGTTTAGCAGTTCCCAGTGGTCAAAATCGAGTCCATCTGGCGTTAAATTAATGTGCCATTTACCAATGCATGCTGTGGTATAGCCATGTTGCTTAAGTATTCTTGGCCAAGTTGGCTGGTGTCCATCAAATAGCTGACCATTATGGTTAAAACCATTTTTGTGACCAAATTTTCCCGTCAACATTGCTGCTCGTGAAGGTCCACAAAGTGAGTTAGTCACAAAAGATTGGTCAAAACGTGCACCATTGCGAGCAATACGGTCGATATTCGGCGTAGGAGCAAGGTGAGCAATATCACTTTGGTAAGCACTAACCGCTCGCAATGCATGGTCATCGGACATAATGTAGATAATGTTTGGCTGTTTCTTACTTGGTAGAACTTGATTTTTCATAGATTAACCTTAAAAAAACCTGCTCGTTGCAAGCAACAGCAGGTCCAAATTCATTTAAAAATCACGAGATGTTTTAACCGTTAATAAAGCGAGGTGCTTGCAGTAAGAACGACGCCTCTAACGACGCGTTACTGTCAGAACCGACATAGAGCTCGATACGTGACTCGGTGGCTTCTAAACGCTGTGTTTCTCCGTAATATTCAAGTGAGCGAGATGGGATCTCTAAACGCACGGTTTTCGCTTCACCAGGGCGCAAATCCACGCGAGAAAACGCCTTCAATTCCTTTTCTGGTCGACTCGTCGTGGCATTGATCTGCCGTGTGTAACACTGAACAACCTCTGTCGCCACATGCTCTCCAATATTGCGAACGTTGACTTGAACCTTTAACGTATCATCCAAAGACAGTTCACTATGACTGAGTTCTAAATTACTGTATTCAAATTCACCATAGGTTAAACCGAAACCAAACGGATACAACGGCGTATCCTTCTGATCTTTATATGGTTGATACTCTTGGAATGCTCGCATTTTGCCCAGCTTTTTGCGCGCGTAGTAAATAGGGATTTGCCCAGTCGAGCGAGGCACTGACATGGGTAAACACCCACTTGGCGACACTGCGCCAAACAATAAGCGAGCAACCGCATGCCCTGTTTCCGTGCCACTTTGCCAAGCGTACAGCAAGGCGTCAGAAAATTGTTCCGTTGCCATTGACGGTACAGGGCGCCCTGTACATTGAATGACTACTAACGGCGTATTGGTTTCACCAATCGCTTGGATAAGCTGCTCCTGCCCCGCTGGCAACGTTAACTCGGCAATATTTCTCGCTTCTCCGGTTCTACGATGGCTCTCCCCGGTGCAGAGAATAGTGAGATCGGCCCGATGAGCACATTCAACCATCTCATCAGTAAAAGAAGCGTCTTCAGTGATGAGATCGACATTTAGATTATTTTGCTCAATGTACGCCTGGATACCCTCATAAATTGAAGTCACATCTTGCGACCGCCCGTCCAAACACCAAGAGCCTAAGTGCTGCCTTTGGCTATGAGCGTGTGGGCCGATAACCGCAATCGTCAACTTACTTTGTAAAGAAGAAGGGCTGACGAGTGGTAAGATCCCAGAGTTTTTTAGTAACACCATACTTTGCTCAGCGAGTTGCTGCGCTTTAGCGACATGCTCAGGGTGACGTAGTATGGTTTTGTGGCGATTTTCATCGACATACGGTTTCTCAAATAACCCAGCCTTAAACTTGATCGTTAACACCCGACGAGTCGCTTCATCGATGATGTTCATGTTGATCTGACCGGAAGAAACTAAATCGGGTAAGAAGTCTTGATAAGCCTCATTGGTCATTGCCATATCAACACCGGCTTCTAGCGCCTTTTTAGCCGACTCTTTAGCATCTTTGGTCACACCAAAATACTCTAAATCTGAGATTGAACCCCAATCACTGACCACAAAACCATCAAAGCCTTGCTGCTGCTTTAACCATCCTTTAATCAAGGTGTTACTTGCAGACACTGGTGTTCCTCCTAGATCATTAAACCCCGACATCACCGTCGCAACACCAGCTTCTACTGCCGCATTGAAAGGCGGTAAATACACATTATGAAGCGTATTGTCGGTAATCTCAGTCGTATCGTAATCACGCCCCCCTCAGCGGCACCGTAGCCAATAAAGTGCTTAGCGCAAGCTACCATTGAGTTCTCATCGGCCATATCATCGCCTTGGAAACCCTTAACGACCGCTTTCGCCATTTTGCTCGTCAAAAAAGGGTCTTCTCCTGCACTTTCAATTACCCGCCCCCACCTTGGGTCGCGAACAATGTCCAACATGGGTGCAAACGTCCAGTGAATACCTAGTGAAGACGCTTCTTTGGCGATACAACGATAAGCTGATTCGATCATGTCAGGATTAAAAGAGGATGCCTGCGCTAAAGGAATAGGTAATACGGTTTGCTGACCATAAATGACATCTCGAGCAATAATTAAAGGGATGCCTAATCGACTTTCTTCGACCGCAACTTTTTGAAATTCATTTAATTGCTTGGGATCAACACTTTCACCCGGTGCATTACCCGCCCAGGCAGTATCCGCCAAGATTCTTGATCCCCACGCTCCCCTTTTCACTCCATCTAAATACTGATCACGATTTTCATCGTAATCTAGCATTGGGGTTTGACATAGTTGACCGATTTTTTCTTCTATTGTCATTCGCGAGAGTAGATCATCTACTCGCTGCTTAATAGATAGAGCTGTGTCTTGATACGGCTGTGCCATATGTACTCCAAGAATAGTTTGAGATTGGAAAAAGAAAGACACAATCACGAGAGTGACCGTGCCTATCATTTAGATTTGAGAATGGACGTAATCGGGGAATGCTTGAATCAAAAATTCTTTCATTTCAGCTTCTAGCTCGTCATCATTTGATGCCTTGGCGCGTTCTAGCAGTATTTCTGCAACCTCTGGGACGTATTTACTATCCAACTGCACATACAAGTCGATGAATTGATACAGTTCATCGTCAGACAGCTGAGGCATGAGTCGCACAGGCGCTAACAAGGCTTCGTCATAAAAAGAGGGCGTAATACCTAAAGTAACATTGTCCCAAGCCTCTATTACTTGCTGATAGCCCCCCAGATAATGCTCATCATTACGAATTTCCAATTTATTCGTTCCCTTTAGCGCAATGACATAATTACCTTGTTCTTCCTGTTGTTGAGCAAACTCAAAATAGCTTTTTGATAAAAAGTAGACTTTGCCCCATGCGAAGAAATAAGCAATCAGTATAAAGCCAAGGAGCATGCTCATTCGTTTTAACTGCACCATTATTTAACTCCTACACCCGTGAATGCCTTGATAAAGTTTTTCTGCATAAAGAAGAAGACGAATACAACTGGTACAGCGATCATCGTCGTCATCGCCCAGACCTGTTCAAGGTTGCCTGCAGGTATATCTTGCTGGAACTTGAATAGTGCCATTTGCAGCGTCAGCATAGAATCATCACGAATATAAAGTAGTGGCCCCATAAAATCGTTCCACGCCCCCATAAAGGTCAAAATTCCGACCGTTGCCATTGCAGGGCGCATCATTGGTAATACGACTTTAAAGAAAATACGAAACTCACTTGCACCATCGATTCTCGCCGCTTCCAAATACGCTTCATCAACTTGCGTCATAAACTGATATAGAAGAAAAATATTATACGCACTAATGGCACCCGGAATGATCAGTACGCGATAAGTGTTAATCCAATCCCACTCATACATCATCATATACACAGGGATCGTAAATAAAATCGCAGGAACCATCATAGACGACAGAATTAATCGCAGCCACACCTGACGTCCAGGCATATTAGTTTTAGCAATAGCAAACGCAACCATTGCTGACAACAAACAGTTCAACACCGTTACCGATACCGAAACAAAGATGGTATTAAAAAAGATACGCCCTAGATTAACGCTGTTAAAAATTTCAATATAACCGTTCAACGACCATGTTGATGGCAGTGAATTCGGAGAATGCATAATTTCCGAACCCGGTTTAAACGAGTTGATAATCATAAAGAAAAATGGATAGAGCACGACAATACTAGCAATTGTAAGTGATACATATATCATCACCTTGCCTTTATTCAGTTCTTTCATTCTTTATTACTCCCGTTTGTTATTTTTAACTGAATCATCGTCAATATAAAGATCACGATTGCAAGCAATAACCCAACTGTGGATGCTTCGCCCATTTTCATTTGTTCAAAACCAATTTGGTACAAGTGAAGTACAGGCGTTAACGCCGAATTATGAGGGCCACCTTGCAGGTCAAAGTTCATAAAGACTTCAGTAAACATCTGCAAGCCATTGATAACATTAATCGTAAGGACAAAGATAATCTGTGGCTTAATGAGTGGCAAAATAATCTTGGTGATCTTTCTCGACCATGTGGCACCGTCAATATCAGCAGCCTCTAGCAACGATTTATTGATACTTGCGATACCACCGAGGAATATGATCATTTGCACACCAAACCACTTCCATGCACTAAACACTGCAATTACTGGCATTGGAAGCCACTTTTCAAACTTCCAGAACACGGGTGAGTCAAGTAATTGAATCTCGAGCATGGTCGACTGGATTGGTCCATTTGGCCCTGCAATGAAATCAAAAATCAGCATGGCAACAGTAACCGATGTGACTACTGGTATAAACAAGACCGTTCGAAACAACCCGGATAACACTGTCACTTCATTTAGCATCAATGCTGCACCAAGTGCAATTACAAAGCTTAGTGAAATAAATATTGCCTGGTTAAAGAAGACATTAAATATCGACTTCCAAAACTTATAATCTGTAATGGCATTAACCCAGTTCCCCATACCAACAAATTCAGTATTCTCAGGGTTTAGTATATTAATATCCAAGAAACTATTTTCTAATGATAGGAAAAATGGATACAACATGAAAACCAGAAAGTATGCGACCCAAGGTAACATAAATAGGTAAGACACCCAGTAACGCTTAATATTCATAACTATTCCAATATAATAATTGTCAGAGATGTTTTATTACACACTATCTTTTTAGTATTTTTTTAACGTCTTCTGCCGCCGCTTCGACCGCCGCTTCTGGCGTCATTTTTTCCATAACAACAGATTGAGAATAGTACTTAAGTACAATACTAGACACTTCAGACACGGCTGCGGATGATTCATTCATCACGACATTATTCAGCTGTTCGACAAATGGCTTTATGTCTTCTTGCTGGAAATAAGGATGAGACTGCAATGAACCCAGTGTAGGAAGGTTTTGTAACTCCATGTTCGCTTGCAAATGATTATCTTCTTCCATTAGCAGCTCTATGAGCTGCCAGCTGCGCTGTTCAATTTTCCGTGTGTTCTTGAATACCATCAGCGCTCGACCATCCAAATTTGAATAATGCGTTCCGCCTTCGACTAACGTAGGAATAGGTGCGATGCCAACATCTTGACCAATCTGCATAGGGTAACCCGCCGCGTCTTGTAAGTTAGCTTTCCAGGCAATACCGTATTGTGGCCACATCCCTATTGTTCGAGAGAAAAAATTCTGTTCCATTGTCAACGGGGCGAATTGTTGTACTTGCTTCATGGTTTCTAAAAACGCGACCATTGAGGCTTCATCTTTATCAAAGACAGGGTGTGTACCATAACGATTCAATAGCTGGTACTTACCTTCATTAAAGTTGTAGTAAAGCGGCGACAGCATATTCCAATACCAGCCTCCCCAAGATAAAGCATCATTCCATAACGCAGCGCCATGAACATTCGCGCCATTCTCTCTTGCTGGAAGATTATTTATTTTTTCAGCAGCAGATAAGAACGCATCCCATGTCTTTGGTGGTGAATCTGGATCTAACCCTGCTTCTCTAAACAAATCCTTATTGTAAATCATCATTTGAGTCGTAGCGTGCCAAGGAATATAGTAATTACGATTAAAATGCTTGGCCATAAATTGAGGTTCAATTCTTTCTTTTAGTTTATTAAAGCCATCAAATTCATTTAAATACATTAACCTTCCAAGTTTTGCGTACCTTGGAACCATATAACCAAATACGCCCGCATAAACATTAGGATAATCACCTGCTGCCATGCGTGTCTCTAAATTTGAATCATTCGTTAATATTAAAGTTACATCAGGATAACGTCGCTCATATTCGGGTTTTATAAACTCGTTTACAAACGTCATTTGCTCCCCTGACGACACCATAAACTCAATTCGTTCCTTTGCCACTACTGATGAAGTTACAGTCAGTAGCATAATTGTAAGCCAACGGTTTATCATGTGTTATCCTCGTAAGGCTATGTAAATCACATCTGAACAATTACGGCCTATTATTGCCATGATTTCTCATGGCAACGATAAAGAACTAAAAAATGTTTGTTTAAATACTAAATCGAGTCTCGAGCAACATACTTAGTTGGTAATATTGTTACTGGCTCAATATACTCTTCATTATTCATTGCATTAAATAGTACTTCGACAGATTTAACTCCCATGTCAAACTTATCGTGAGTGACCGTACTTAACGCAGGTAAACACCTTTCAGATTCTCGAATGTCATCAAAGCCAACCAGCTTTAATTGTTCAGGAATTTTAATCTCTTTCTCATTAGCGGCTTTAATTACACCGAGGGCCATTTCATCATTACCCGCAAAGATTGAACCTGGTATCGATTTCTTAGAGAAAAGCTCAAGCGCTTTTTCATAGGCGTCTTTTTCAGTAAAATCTGAACGAATGATCAGTTCATTGTTGAACTTGAGATTATAAAACCCCAGCGCTGCTATATAGCCGTCTAACCGTTTTTGGTTGTCGTACGAGTCGGTAGGACCACTCATATAATAAACTTCTTCACTACCACTATCGATCAATTGCTTAGTCGCACTAAATGCACCACCAAAGTTATCGATTAAAATATTGTAGATATTAGGTGCGGTGATTTCTCTATCGAGCACAACAATCGGAAGGTTGTTTGCTGCCACAGACTCTAAGAATTCATCATCAAATGCATTACTCAAGATAATGGCGCCATCAATCATCTGATCTTTCAGATAACGATGAGCTGTAGACTCTGCGCCACCAAAAAGGCTACAAGCGATTAAGTCATACCCCATCTCATGCACTTTTTGCTCAATTCCTTGCACAAGTTCACTATAAATTGGACCAAACCAAGAGTTAAAGAATACCCCTATCGCGCCAACATTTTTTTGTCTTAGACGTTTCGCATTACTGTTTGCCGAGTAGTTAAGTCTTTTTGCAACTTCAAGAACATGGTTCCGCGTTTTTTCGCTGATGCGGTCACTGTTGTTCATTGCGTAAGAGACGGTCGAAATTGACACATTCGCTTCTCTGGCAACATCTTTGATTGTATGTCTCATTTCAGTATTGACCCTTCACTTTAATAGTATCCTTATCTAGCTGAATCACTTGCGTTTTCTAATCGCTTTATTGAAGTATACTGCATTAGATAAAACGTTTCTACTAATCAGCAATAGGCTAAATTATTGATAGAGTTACATTCAAATCATGTCATATCCCCCCACTAAAGTGGGGGGGATATGACGTTACAGCCAAACTGTCAGTTGATTAGACCCTTCAGTTAACATACTGTTTATAATGGATTTATCCACCTTAGCACCACCCGTTCGGTAAGCGTTAGTTGTTAAGAACACGGCGACATTGTTACCGTTAAGTTCGATACGTTTAGGGGTGAATTCACCTTGCTCAGGTAGGATATTTAGCTTGCACGACTTTCCATAAAGCGTGAAGTCTAAACTGACCTTACCCATGGTTTTAGCGATAACTGGATCCAAAACTAAAGAATCGTTTTCATAGCGGACACCAAGCACGTTACTCATTACTTGGTTGATATAAATACCAGGGCCACTAGAGTAGATACGCCAGCCACCTTTAACAGCAACGTCGCCTGACTTTAGTTTGTCGAAATCACGGTATGCCTCATAACGGTCATTGAACTTGCCATCTGAACTAGAAAAATACGCATTCGATTGACGAATTTCAGCATTTGGTACTGCTTGTTGAATTCCAACAGGCACAATTTTATATAGATTTTCTAAAACTTTATCCGCCTTACCCATCTTACAAAGTGCTTCGATAAAACGAATATGAGCGTGGCAGTATTGCAGACCGACTTCACGGCCAAGGTTTGCGGCTAATTCAGCACGTTTGAAGTAGCTTTGTTTACCGCCGTTATATTCGGCCATTTTTTCCATCAAGCGAACACCATCAGGGTGGACTAAATTCTCCTCGATGATATTCATATGGCTTTCCGCCATCTCTTTACTGAATGTCTCAGAGATAATCGAACGCGATGCTGGAAGTAGGCGGTATTTAATACCTGTTTTTTCATCTGACGGATGCAGAAGATATTCGACTTTATTCACGTCTTTATTTGGCAAATGGATGAAGCCTGCAATCACACCGTCTTTAACGAGAAGCTTGTTGTAGTCAGCTTCCATTTTGGTCGTCAAATCATTGATTACATTAACAAAATCGCCATATCCTTTATGCGGGTTCAGTGCTTTTGTCAGTGTTTTCAGCGACTGAAGTGTTAAAGGAATAGTCCAACCACTCACCATATTTTCACGCAATGATTGGTTCGCTGGTTGCAACGTATCATCCCAATCGCCGTCGCCATAACAAGATAAGTGTGTCCCTGGTACTAAATTGTCAAAGATATGCTTAATTTGACGCTCTACGTGCGCAAAAATTGTGTATTTTTCATCCGTGAAAGCAAATCCATTGTCAATGCTTGTATAAGGCACTTCGCGATTAAGAACATCGATATCACCTGTGGTCGTGATGTAATCTGCAATGGCTTTTAATGGCCAAACCACGATATCGCCATGACAATCTTCTTGTTGAATTTTTGAATATTTGTCAAACATGAACCATTGTGGCCACGTGCAGGTTTCAATGTGTTGGTGGCTGTAAATAGTATCCAGTAAATCAATAACTCGATCGTAACGTTGCATAGACATGAACAGTTCAAACGGACCTTGAGATACGTCGCGCGTTCCCCAAGCGGCGCCAGAATACTGCTCTAAGCCATGTGGCGTCGCATAGTGAACCAACGCGTTGTGAGTAAACCATTGCATGGTGTCATTCAATTTTTGTGCATTGTAGGCGTCATTTTCAAACTCGACATGAAACTGATTTAACAGGCCATTTTGCGCTGCTTGATAAGCCTTTACTTCAGTGTCAAAATCTAATGCGGTTGTATCTATATCCGTTTGACCATCCAATGTACCTGAAATCGTTAGACTCGCCTTGCCTGCGACTGACCCTTTGAGTAACAAGTATCGAGTCGACTCTTTACATACAATCGTTGATACATCGGTTAGAAAGTCACTGGCAGACATGACATACGACATTTCTGGATAGGTTGCGCCAACCAGTTCATTGTTACCGTCAATACGGAACGTATTCCCTTCACATGTCACTGTCACATCGTTTTCGTTCTCATTATTCCCCATCAGCAACTGGTTGGTAATCAGGATGTCTAACGCACCTGACAAGCCTTGCGTTTCAACATCAAGTTGAACAGCAATTTGCTCCTGTGAGCTAAAGCTAGTGATAATGATGTAGCCACCTTGGTACTTATAGATCCAACGAGAAAAGTTAAGACCAATTTCGTAGGCGGATGGCATGGTTAAAATGCGGTACTCTTCGCCCTCTTTGACCCAAACTCTTTGGCCACTAAACTTAAACATATTTAGTGATGTGCGCTCAACACCTAACAGTTTATTAAAAGACGTATTGCCTAAAACAATATGAGAGTTGAATACCCCATACATACAATGAGTCGAACTCATCACGGCATTTTCGAAATTCTGATTATTGCCCGTTGACACCATGTGGCCAGTCGAACGCTCAAGAAGACGCTCTTTACCCGCTAATGTAACGTATCGGCTTTCACCTTGCGTATCACCGTAGAAAAACGACAGCAAGTGACCCTGATTCTCTTCTGAGAAGCGCCTTTCTTTTGAAAAAAACGTTTCGACTTCAGCTAAAGAAAAATCGTCGCCAACCACGCTATTAGATGTGTCTAAATAGAAGTCAATTAATGACTGTTCTGATACGCAGATTCGATTTGGTTGAAGGTACTCTTTGCGCAATTGGTTAAGCGCTTTAGCTTCACTTACGTTAGAAAGAGGAAGATCGGTTCCGAAATCGATATAGAATACCGATTCTTTAACTTCGGATGCCGACAAGCTCACTTTTTCAGTCTGTAACGCAATGTAGCCCATTTCGAACTGAAGTTTAAAATTCTCTAATTGCTCTTGGAACAAGGCTTCTGGTTGCGCTTCAAAGCGGTAGTTTTTGCCAAAGAACTGATAGCCATCGGTAGAATAACCTACAATCTTGTCGGTCAAAGAACCTATTTGAGTACATGGGTTACCCGTACTTTGTGGTAGATTCTGACGTGAACAAACGACATAACCTTCTTCTTTAGTTTCAAATACTTGATGATCTAAGTATTGGCTAACATAGCATTCATTGCTTTTAACTGCGCCTTCATCGGCTAGTGCTACATCTTGACCAAACACAAGATCATACGCCATTGTTGATGCGGATACGTTTTCAACGCTGGTAGTGAAGTACAACTTTCCGCTATCTACAGCAAAAGAAATAATGACCGAAGCACAAAAGGCATCCGTTTTTGTTTCCCAAACGACTAAACCAGCTTCATTACGATAAGTACGCATGGCTTTGTTAAAATGCATTAATGGCGTGAACTCAATCGTATCTTCATTGTGGGTACGAAGATAAATATTGGATAGTGCGCTCTCGAATTCGCTTGGGCTATAAAGGTTAAGCATCACAGTGCCATGCTTAATCGTATGCAGAACGTTTTGCTCTGAGAAATCTAACGTTAGATGCCCGTTAGAGATTGAATGAAATGAATCAGAAATAGCGTGAATCATGTAAAAGTACCTACTTACAAAAAGTTAAAATGGGGCATTCTGGTTAGAGAAAAATATTGAGTTCTGTTTCTTTATCGAAAACATGAACTTTATTCATATTCAGTGACACGCTATGGACACTCTGTTTACAAAGAGAAAGCTCAGGGTTCGTTTCCTTACAAATAAGCTGCTCTCCATTAAAGTTTAGATATAGGAAAGACTCTGAGCCCATTTCCTCTACCTCTGTAACGTATGCATCAAAGTTATTGTCACCTGGTGTCATCGATAATTGCTCTGGACGCACACCTAGATAGACTTCTCGTCCAATATAATCAGCAAGATGACCTTGCTTTTCTGCTGGGAAGGTAAAGACATTGCCATTTACCTGTATAACGACGTCACCATTTGCTCCTTCGATCAATCTACCGGAGAGCATATTCATGGTGGGAGAGCCAATGAACTCCGCCACAAATTTGTTTGCAGGCTTGTGGTAAAGGTTCATGGGTGTGTCGACTTGCATGATGGCACCACGATTAAGAACACAAATACGATCACCCATCGTTAACGCTTCAACTTGGTCATGAGTCACGTAAATCATTGTGGCGGGCTTACCCGACGTTTTCAGGTCTTCATGAAGTCTCGAGATTCGCATACGCATAGAGACTCGAAGCTTGGCATCTAAGTTTGACAACGGCTCATCAAATAAAAACACTTCTGGCTTTCGAACCATCGCCCGCCCTAGCGCCACACGTTGGCACTGACCACCCGACATTTGTCCCGGCTTGCGATCAAGTAATTCGGTTATCTCTAAAATGTCAGCCGCTTCATTGACGCGTTTTGCGATTTCATCTTTAGGCTTTTTGCGTGTCTCTAGACCAAATGCTAAATTCTCTCGAACTGTCATGTGGGGGTATAAGGCGTAGTTCTGAAACACCATCGCAATTCCGCGATCTTTTGGTTGAACGTCATTACATCGCTTTTCGCCAATGACAAGCTCACCACTCGAAATACTTTCCAATCCCGCAATCATTCTTAACGTCGTTGATTTGGCACATCCAGACGGACCAACCAAAACCATGAATTCACCATCTTTAATATCGAGTGTGAAATCATGAACAGCGTGAAAGCCACCTTTATAAATCTTGTTTATATTTTTGAGCTTGACCTGAGCCATAAGTGTACTCTTCTGAATAAAGTTTGTAGAAACGTTTCAATAGATATTATGAGAGACGACCATAAGTGTCAACAGAAGGTGCGAAATCATGAACTTCGGTCACACTTTTTTTAGACGTGCGTCAAAGCGTACGATTGGATTTACTCACCATGAAAAAAGGAAGGCAATATCGACATAAAGCATTGAATAAATGAGATTAATTATGAATTCAAACTATTGGATGCCGCTATAAATAATCATAATTAAATGTTGTGTTTTTAACAAACCGTGAGCAAGTTCTAACTATAGTGAATTTATATCGAAACGTTAAAAATAAAAATAGCGAAATTTTGTAGAAAAACGCCGCCATTTTTATTTAAGATGAGGGTAATCTCAACGAGTAAAGCCAAAGATCACTCCCAACCTTACTCGTATAAGGTCAATCTCTACTTAGATAGTCCCAATCTTCTTGCTGCATATCATTTAAACCCATGTTGTATTGCGCCATGAACAATGGGTTAAGTTTATCGCAGGTATTTTCATAGTCGACTCCAGCCCAAGCAACTTCGTAGCCATTCTGACTACAAAACTCCGTTAGACCTTTGTCATAACCAGCCTGATAAGCCGCCAATTTTTCAGCTGGGATGGACGATTTTGGAGCCATTGCTTTACCTTGAAATGCTAAGTCATAGCCTCTTTCTCCCCAGCCCTTTGATGCCACATCATTGGTTGTAGAACACCCAGACGCTAGAAGAACAGTACTCAATAGCATTGCTGATTTTAAAAAACTCATATCCCCTCCTTATGTGACGTCTAGAGCATTCGGTTAAGGTTCTAGATGTTACATTTGCTAATAAAAAGAGCCTCTCATGCATAACTTAATTAGTCTGACTCAACGGATTCACTTTCAGTATAGCAGTAAAAAAACCCTATAAATCATATAAATAGCTTTCGACAAGGAATCGTTAATTTCGTCTATTTTTATCAAAACGTTTAAGCGCACTCCCTGTAACGAGTTAACGTTAACTTAAGCATTTCAAATTTCTGTCAAAAAAAGACCTTCGTTATCCATTTTCATTGAAATAGTGGAAACGTTAAAACAGAGATTAATCGTTACATTCGGTAATAAGTAAGCATAAAAAAAGCCAGTAGCATAGCTACTGGCTTGATCCATCACGGGGCTCGTTTATAGACCTAATTTCTCTCGTTCTTGTTTCATCATGAATGGGTACGGTGCTTTAAAGTAATCTTTTGGTACTTCATAGCGAACTCGCGCATTCTCAAGCTCTTCCATCATTTTATCTTGTACTTCTTTATACTTAGGATCGCCGTAAACATTGTTTACTTCTTTCGGATCCATTTTCAGGTCATACAATTCAAAGATACCTTTACCTTGCTCCTGAGAGTAAAAATCAATCAGCTTGTAGCGGTCGCTTCTCACGCCATCATGACGCGGCACATTATGAGCTCCTTCCATGTAGTAGTGATAGTAAACCACTGGACGTTCTTCATGCCATTGAGCATCCGACGTTTCACCAAGCAACACCTTCAAAAATGATTTACCCTGCATCTCTTGCGGAGCTTCTAAACCAACCGCATCTAAAAACGTCGGGCCAAAGTCCATATTTTGAATCATTGCCTGTGGACGCTGCTCTGCTGGAATTTTAGCGGGCCAACGAATCATGAATGGCATTTTAAACCCTTCTTCGTACATGTAGCGCTTTTCTGCCCACCCATGTTCACCAATAAAGAAACTTTGGTCAGAGCTGTATACCACAATGGTATTTTCCGCTAATCCCGACTCATCTAAATAATCAAGGATACGACCAACGTTCTCGTCTATCGTCATCACTGTCGCCATATAATCGCGCATGAAGCGTTGATACATGTATTCTGTACGAGCGACTTTTAAGTCACGTGGCACATCACCCCAACGGCGTGCATACATAGGGTCTTTCATTTTTTGCCAATAATCGACGTTAACGTCATCATAAGCATCATGGAAAGCAGCCAATTGCTCTTCATTTAGTCGATTAACAAACTGATCGAAATGCCACTTTTCGTCGTTCGTCATGCTCTTAATCCATTCTTCTCGAATGCGCGCCTTTTCCGGTGTGCTTGGCGCAGGTGGGAATGCATTAATACCAACCGGCGTCATACCATACAGTTGCATCCAAGCATTATTCGCATGATCGCCTCGCGTTGCATAATCATCAAACAGCGTATCCGGTGTTGGGAAGTTATGGTTGATGAAGGTCTTCATATGACGTGCAGGTGGTCGCCTCGGGGTGTGAGGGGCTTTATATTGCACCTTCAACAGAAAGGGCTTATCCGCGTCTCTACTCTCTTCAAGCCAATCTAACGACATATCGGTAATCAAGTCTGTCGAATACCCTTCCATCACGGTCGTCTTGCCTTTTTGATCAATAAACTCCGGGTTGTAGTAGGTTCCCTGTCCACCAGAGCCATTTAATACAAACGAGTAGCCAAATTCATTAACTGGCGTTGGCTTCATATGCCACTTCCCTATCAACGCCGTATCGTAACCACTTTGCTCCATGATTTTAGGAAAAATGACCTGATTTGGGTTCCAGCGAGAGCTATTATCGATCACGCCATTTTTATGCGAATGCTTACCTGTCATGACTGATGCACGACTTGGCTGACAGATTGAGTTCGTCACAAACGCTCGCTCAAAAATAGCGCCTTCGCTCGCGATACGATCAATATTTGGTGTGTGACCAAGTGTCGGATTATAAGAACTGATTGCTTGGTTAGCATGATCGTCCGAGAAAATAAATAAAATGTTCGGTCTTGCATCTTCAGCAGCAACACTTGCCATCGCACTTGATGCTAATAAGAGTCCAATCCCTTTTGAGAGAACAGAACGATTGATATTCATAATATATAACCTATTAAAAATGAACGCTTAGCGCATGCACATCTAACTGCGCATTCACTATGTATCTACATATTCTTGGTTGCACTTAGTTACTGGTTGTAATGATTGTTATCATTAAAAAATTCAAGACCTAAATGCTCTGGTAACGCCGCCAATCCAAATAGAAATGTCGAGAAATCGACGCCTTCTATCCACTCTGCCTTCCACTCAGGTTGATCATGGCTATAACGCCATAAAATTTCATAACCGCCATCCAATTCAAACTTCGCATTAATTGAATCATCACGATACGTCGCAATAAGATCGTTTTTAGCTCGTTCATTAAACGGTAAGTAATCGACTAAAATATGCGGTGAAATCACCAAATTCTCGTTAAATTGACGATCACCTTCAAAGTGAAAGCGGTCTACACAATATCCGTTAGGGCAAGCACCAGCGCCACTTCCCCATTCATACTCTTTGATGTCTACACCTTCAATATCGACATCTTGCCAAAAAGCATAATCCGCCTTTGTCGATTGTTTCAACGCCTCTGAAAATTGAGTATTTGTCGAAAAATCACTCATTAGGTAATTATTAAAGAGGAAATTGAACTGAGAGGTAAACCACGTTTCCCCTTCCGATAGCACTGGAATATTATTATATTTAGCTACGGGTAAATATTTGGTGGATGAATACCAAATATCCCAAAATTTACGAGCATTCGCTGAATTGGCAGTTTTAATTCGCTTATCTTTCGCTTGCTGATTAGCCACTGATGCAACAAGCATATATTCATTAAAGGCTTTTGTTCGCCATTTCTTGAAACTACCATCGGTATGCTGTGCAAGATAAATTCGGCCTGTTTTTACATCCGCAATATAAGGCGTTAAATCCGTATTGCTATATAAAAAATCCGCTAAACGTGTAATTTCTTGGTTGTCACTAAAGTAGTTTTTTGCGAACTGGGCACCAAGAATCATAATAGCACTATCCACAGGACTCCAATCATCCCCTGCTGCTTCACCTGTTTGCGTATTGTAGAAGTGGATAAATGTATTCGTGGCATTTTGGGGAACCGTAATTGTCGGATCTTCTCCTGCAAGCATACGTAATGTTTGTAATGCCAACTGTTCAGCTTCTGGTTCCCAGCCATTTGCGTGACCAATAGTTAACGCGACTAACCCCATACCCGAATTCGCAATCGAGCCCAAATGGTCGCGATGGCCATTTAAATGCAACTTGTCTTCATAAGAGCCATTATCATTGCGCAGTTGCTGCCAGTATGCGTACCCACCTCGGTACAAACTTTCAATTATTTCAGCATCACTCTTTTGCTCTACTCGAACGGGGGAAGGCTGTTCGACGTCATTTGATGCATAGGTTGGAAGGCTAGCTGATAACATTGTTCCGACGATAAGAGCCGTGATTTTCTTTTTCATGTGTTTGATTCCAATATTATACCGACATACGTCCTGACCATCATACGCAGTCAGACTGTCACTAAATCTCAACCCAGTATAAACGTTTCTACATAGTGCACAATATAAGCATGAATAGACTGTGCGCTAAATCACTTGATACAAGATCTAAAACAATACTTTGACATGGTAAAACGTCCTTAACACGGACTCCTATCTAACTGAAAATATTATATATTCATCGATAATCTCGGTTAAAACCCCATGCTACTTACTAAAATAAGTAGCGCTGTACTTTGTTGGAAAACTAACTTTATATCGAACGATTGAAGTATTTATCAAAATGCAATATTGTAAAAACTTTCATTTAACAATCAGCGAGTTAAGTTTTAATGCATCTAAAAAAACAATAAAAACAATAAAAACATAAACTTAAGAGAAACAATATTTTACAAAATTCATAACCACTGGGCATTAATAGCAATAGGTTTTGATCGCCATTAGCTCGATGTCACATCAAACTCAATTTTCCCACCCTCCTGAATAAAGCCGCGAAAGGACATAAATTCATAGAGGTAAAGGGGATACATTCGTGATCTTCATCTCAAATACAATACCCAAACAAGACATTAATCACACTAACCTAGCTACTCATTTGCCATTTCAAATATGCGCACATAAGTTAGCCTCAATCAGAGCGAAACGTTTATATTAATTCACTAGTCGGAGACCTACCATTATGAAAAAACTATTTATTGCGGCCACTGCCATCACTTCTATGTTTCTGTCCACTACCGTATTGGCGAATGTTGAAATTAAACCCAACGATTTAAAACGAATCACTGGTGAAGTCCATGAAATGACCGTATTTCTTGATCTGTCAGAAGCTGAGTCCAACGCAATTCTAGATGCAAAAAAGAACCTAGCCAGTGCTAACTATGACCTTGTCGATAAACACGGCGCTCGTACTGCGGAATATAAAGAAGCAAGAAAGCCAGTGTGGCGCGACTACCAAAAGTCTCTGTTTGCTGTCATTAGCAAGGAAGACTTAAAACGATTTAATCAATCAAAAAAATAACACTCATTATGAAATCCGGTGTGCGCATTGAGGCTAGGAATAGGTTCGTTGCCCCCGTCTACCTTGCCAATGGAACGATAATTCATGACTTCTAAATTTGTAAAAAAAGGAATGGGCATTGCTATAGCCTCTGTGATGGCTGGCGGTATGTTGGCCAATACAGCTGTCGCCGATACCTCGTCTACAGAGCCCCAACAACCCAATGTTGTACTTATTTTTGTCGATGACATTGGCTATGCGGACATGGGATTTCAAAAGATCAGAGATGACGTTGTCACCCCGCACATGGATAAAATTGCCCATGATGGTGCGATATTTTCTGCGGGATATGTCACAGGTTCTGTCTGTGGTCCATCTCGAGCTGGATTATTAACCGGGCGTTACCAGCAGCGGTTTGGCTATCATGACAATATTGGACCAAGAATTAGTGAAAAAGGCATAGAGCAAGGACTGGATCTTTCAATCAAGACCTTTGGTAATTACTTCCAAGACGCAGGCTATATCACTGGATATATTGGAAAATCACACGATGGCGATGATAAAAAATATTGGCCTCATAACCGAGGGTTTACCGAGTTTTACGGATTTAACAATGGTGCAGCCGATTACTTCGTCAGCGGTCATAACGTAGAAAATTCAGAAGAAAAAGCGTTTTCATCTCTGCATAGAAATGATGAAGTAGTTGAAAACTTTGATGGTTATTTGACAGATATTTTCGGAGACGAATCCGTCAGTTTTATTGATCGTCATAAGGATAACCCGTTCTTCCTGTATGTACCGTTTAATGCATCGCATGGCCCTATGCACGCTAAAGAAGAAGACTTAAAGAAATTTGCTCACATCAAAGACCCACTTCGCCAAAAGTCACTTGCTATGACTCATAACATGGACATCAATGTCGGTAAGATTGTCGATAAATTGGAGCAGCACGATTTAATGGACAACACCATGATCATTTTCTTGTCTGATAACGGGGGTAAACCTAAAAATAATGGTTCAATGAATACTCCATTAAGAGCGATTAAAGGCACAACATGGGAGGGTGGGATCCGAATTCCCTTTGCCATTTCCTATCGTGGGCATATTCCTGCCAATCAAGTGATTGAGGAGCCTGTCATCTCGTTAGATATTTTGCCGACGACTCTTGCTATTGCGGGAATTGAGCCCAAAGAAGATTGGCAACTAGAGGGCGTCAACCTAATGCCAAGGCTAACAGGTGAAGTCGATAAGCTTGAACCTCGATTCTTATATTGGCTAACCGCTGCTCGCAGCGCAATCCGTGATAATGACTGGAAGCTCGTTGTACCAAATGTTCATGTACAGCGACCTCGCTATGAATTGTATAAAATTAGTGAAGACATCAGCGAATCTAATGATCTTGCAAATGCACACCCAGAACAAGTCGAACGACTAAAACAAGAGTTTGAACGTTGGGACTCAGAAAATGAGGCATCTCGATGGGGATGGAACAAAAATCGTTATCCATACACTAATGGCTGGCGAGGCCGCGACTAGCGTAGGCTAACTCTGTAAACGCAAGCCAGCGAACCTCCTGACTTGCGTTTTACAATACTATCTATGTGGACAGCTTAAGACTGCCATCACACAAATGGATTAAAGCACTTAGATAACAAAATAAGTCATGAGGCAAGTATTGAAACCCATTCACGCCTCTTGTATAAATCACAGCAATAAAAACGTTTAAACAGATATACAATAAGTTGCTATAAAGGCAATTTTCTCCAAGGTGGAGCAGTGGTAATCATGGATACGACTAAACAGAGCACCACTAATTTAAATATCGATCGACTGAGGAGAAGCAATGACTTCCGCTAATCAATGTCACGTAATGGCAAAGCCCAGCAGTTCCGTTTGTAACTTGGATTGCACCTATTGCTTTTACCTAGAAAAAGAAAAGCTATATCCAGAACGCAAAAGCCAATGGAAAATGTCGGAAAGCACTCTTGAATTATACGTTCAGCAATATATCGACGCACAAGACGGCGAACATATTGAATTCGCCTGGCAAGGTGGAGAGCCGACATTGCTTGGTATCGATTTTTTTCGTAAAGCCATTGAATTTCAAAACAAATACAAGAAGCACCACCGCATCACTAATGCATTCCAAACCAATGGACTTCTTCTAAACGAAGAGTGGTGTCAGTTCTTTAAACAACACAATTTCTTGATTGGTATCTCCATCGATGGCCCTGCTCATGTCCATGATCATTATCGTGTCTCACGATCTGGTAAACCCAGTCATGCCAAGGTAATGGACGCGATTGATTTAATGAAAGCACATTCGGTTGATTTCAATACTCTGACAGTGGTCAACAACGAAAATGCTAAGTATCCAGAAGAGATTTACGACTTTTTGGTCGGCATTGGTTCTTCTTACTTACAGTTCATTCCTATTGTTGAACGTGAAGCACAAACCGAATCAGAAAATGGATTGTATTTAATCAGCCCAGAGCACTCACAAGAAGCCAAAGTAACCAATTGGTCAGTAGCACCTAAAGCTTACGGTGAATTCCTGAATCGAATTTTTGACCGCTGGGTGAAAAAAGACGTTGGCAAAATCTTTGTTAACACGTTCGACTCTACATTAGCAACTTGGTGTAATGAACCATCTGGTATTTGTGTTCAATCTGAAACGTGTGGTCATGCTTTCATTCTTGAAGCTAACGGCGATATGTACAATTGTGACCATTTTGTTTACCCAGAACACAAATTAGGCAATGTTCATCAATACAGCATCAAAGAAATGAACCAAACCGATCGCGCCCACCAATTCGGTCAAGCCAAAAAAGACACTCTGACAACCCAATGCAAGCAATGTGAATATCGATTTGCTTGCCATGGCGGTTGTCCTAAACATCGCTTTGCAACTTCTCAGTCTGGTCAACCTGGTCATAGCTATTTTTGCGAAGGCTACCAAACCTTTTTCAAACACACAGAGAAAGATATGAAGACCATGCGAGACCTCATCAATCGTGGTCGACCAGCATCAGACATTATGTACGTTTACTTGCAAAAACAACTTGCCAGCCACCAATTCACTAGGTGGTCGTAATAGCCCTTGTCATTGTGGTAGTGGCAAAAAAACAAAACGTTGTTGCGGGTAACATACTGTTCTAGTTACATTTATAGAATACGCTAACATTCTTTATTTAATTCGTTAATGAAGAGCAATCAGACTCTTCATTTTTTTCACTCTTTATAGAAACGTTTCTACGGACTCATTATGAAAAAAGTATTACCGCTGTGTTTTGCCGTGTTGAGTACATCCGCGCATTCGAACCCTCCCCCTATCGTTAACAAGGATATCCCTTTCTATAATCATACCCTGTCTATCGAACAGCGACTCCACGATATTAGTGAACGCTTAACCGATGAAGAGAAAGGCCATATGATCACCTTGTGGAATAAAGGTGTTCCCCGATACGGATTAAAGTCTTTTATGCCGGGTGAAGCCTTGCATGGTTTAGCGGCACCTCGAAATAATGCCGCTACCGTCTTCCCGCAATCCATTGGGCTTGCCGCCACATGGGCACCAGACGCCGTTCAACGGATGGGAGATGCGGTTTCAGACGAAGCAAGAGCGCAGTACCATAACGGTCCAGTATTAAAAGATGGCAAAAAAGGTCCTCTCACCTTTTGGTCACTCGGTTATTAATATTGCCCGCGATCCTCGCTGGGGTCGCACTCAAGAAGCTTATGGTGAAGATCCCTTAATTAACGGCACAATGGCTAGCCACTATGTCAAAGGCTTACAAGGCGATCACCCTACATATTTAAAAACCGCAGCGGGCGCGAAGCACTTTGTCGCCAACAACGAAGAGCACAACCGCTTCAACGGTAATGCCAACATCTCAGAAAAGCAGTTACGCGAATACTATTTCCCGGCCTACAAACAAGTTGTCCAAGATGCAAATGCGCAAATTGTGATGACCGCGTATAACAGGCTTAATGACGAACCCGCTGTTACCAATACTTGGTTAATTCGAGATGTGTTACGTGGCGAATGGGGATTTGATGGATTCGTGCTCGGTGATTACGGCTCTGTACTGATGACAACAAAAGGTTGGGGAGAACGCAGTTTCCACGGTCATAACATCTACGAAAACTATGTTGATGCGACTGCAGCGGTACTCAATGCGGAAACATTAGATTTTGACAACACCAGACTTTTCCGCCAAGAAGCGATAACGGCTATCGCACAAAACAAAACCACCAGCGCTCAATTAGACCGAGCATTTAGGAATACAATGCGCGTTGGGTTGAGACTCGGCATGTTCGACCCAGAAGAGCTGTCACCATGGAAAGATATCCCGTTTGAAACCATGACGACATTTAAGCCGCTCGCACTCGAACTTGCGGAAAAAAGTATGGTCTTGTTACAAAATGAGGCTGTGGATAGCAAACCCGTACTACCTATCGACAAATCCACAACCAAAACTGTCGCAATCATTGGGCCTAACGCGAACGTTTTAAACTTCGGTACATACTCAGGTACAGCCAGAGACCCCATCACGCCATTACAAGGCATCCGCGATTATCTTGGTGACGACGTAGACGTCATGTATATCCCATGGACTCACAACCAAGGTGAACTAAACCCTATTCCACTTGAAAGTATTACCTTACTGGATAATCAAGGTCTCGGTGTCTGGAACGCAGATTATTACACTAACCGAAATGGCAGCGGCACTCCTATTGCTAGCAACACCGTCGGGAACATTGATTTTGACTTTGGGAAGAACACACCGCACCAAGACTTAAACAGTGAAAACTTTGCCGTTAAATACACCACGACTATCGTCCCTCCTCAAAGTGGCCTATATACGCTAGGAGTCGAGTCCAAAGGCTATGAGATGGTGTTTGATATCGATGGTTCCACTATTTTCCGAGACCACGGTAATAACAACGAACCACTTCGAACCACAACAGAGATTGAATTAGACTCTGAGCAAACTTATACCTTTACTGTCCTAGCAATGGAAAAACGTGGCAGCTCCGAACGTTCAGTTAAATTTGGTTGGGAATTGCCATCAGAAGATACATCTTATGAAGGTGCAGAGCTAGACGCTGCCAAGAAAGCCGATGTCGTCATCGCGGTAATGGGTTTATCGACCGAGTATGAACGAGAGTCGATTGACCGTACCTCAGAAGGACTGCCTTCTGAACAAATTGACTTGCTAAAAAGTGTTATTAAGGTCAACCCAAAAACCGCTGTTGTGTTGCAATCGGGATCTTCTATCGAAAGTCCATGGTTGAAAAATAATGTCCCTGCCATTTTACAAAGCTGGTACCCAGGCGAACAAGGTGGCGCCGCCATCGCTAATACTCTGTTTGGCGACAATAACCCAGGAGGAAAATTACCGTTAACCTTCGTTAAGTCTTGGCAAGACCTCCCTGCATTTAACGACTACGACATTACTAAAGGTCGTACCTACCTTTACTTCGACAAAGAGCCTCTATGGGCGTTTGGTCACGGACTGAGTTACACAAACTTCGACCTTAAAAATCTTGAAATGAAGTCTACCTCGGTAAAATCAGACGGTACCATCGAACTATCAGTGCAGGTTGATAATACAGGTGACGTAGCCGGAGACGAAGTGGTTCAAGCCTACATTGTTGACATGTTTGAGCGTAGCGACAAGCCGAAACAACGACTCAAAGCGTTCCAACGAGTGAGTGTGCCAGCAGGTCAAAGCCAATCTGTCACGCTGAACATTGATGTCTCTGATCTTGCTTATTGGGAAGCGTCCACCAGCAGTTGGCAGTTGGGCGATCAATATAAAGTAATGGTTGGCAACGCATCAGACAATCTTGTGCTATCGAAATCTTTCACAATTAAGTGAATATAATCTGGGTGGTAGTACAAGCCGTTTTGTACTAACCCTCGATTAAATGAAAGACATCAGTGGCGAGTGAATTCACTCTGCCACTGATGTAACCAAATACCTTTCTATGAGGTCATCATGCACCACAACGGCACACGACTAAATATCATGATAGTAACTAGAGTCCTCACCGCCTCCTTGGCAGCGATGACTTTACTTGGCTGTAGCAAAACAATCCTAGTCGACCCTCAACCTCTATTAGTTAACTATCCAGATAGTTTTAGCGAAACAGGCTTGATTAGCACCAACGATAATTGGTGGCGGGAGTTTGATGATCCAGCCTTAAACGCCTTAATCAATAAAGCATTTACAGATAATTATTCGCTACAATCTTTTCAATCTAGACTGACGAAGGCAAGAGCATTAGCCAACGTAGCGGATGCGCGTCGCTACCCTGAACTAATGGCATCAGCCTCAAGCCAGATCGAGGCAGAACGAGGAAACTCAGACAACAACATCGACCAGCATTCATCTCTATTTACGTCCTTAAACGCCAGCTGGGAACTTGATTTATGGGGAAGAAATCAAGCGCTGTCTGATTCTTCCTTCTACAACTTACTCGCGACAGAAGAACAATTCCGCGCATTCAGCGATACGTTAGCGGCGAATATTGCCCGTACTTGGTATCAGCTCGTGGAGCAAAAAAAATCCATCGACATACTCAGCAAACAAATCTCCAATACCAAGATAATTACTGAAGTCACCGACCATCGGTATAAAACAGGTCAGGAAGGTATCAGTGCGGTTTGGCGCCAAGAGCAACTCCTTGAAAATCTACAGTCAAGACAAGCCTCTGCAACGAGTAATTTCGACGTGTTAACCAAACAGCTTAATGTATTGATTGGCAGCGTGCCGAACTCTGCCATTGACTTAACGACGTTAGCCTTTCCTACCTATCCCGGGTTGCCAGTTGCTGGGTTGCCAGCCGAATTATTGCAACGACGCCCAGATGTCAAAGGGGCATGGTATCACTATCAATCTTATGAAATGAGTGCCGATGCAGCCGAGAGTGCTCGCCTCCCAAACATCACGTTGAGCAGCCAACTTCAATCAAGCGATATGTTAGACAGCATTGATCTGTGGCGTCTAGGGTTGGGTATTCGAATCAACGCCCCGCTTTTCAACGCAGGTAAACTAAAGAACCAACAAAAAGCCGCCGAAGCTGATGCTCAAAGTGCACTCTATCAATATACCCAAACTGTCATAGAGGCCATTGCTGAAGTTGAAATGAGTCTGCTAAAAGAGAAGCAGCAACAAACTACACTCCTCTCTCTAAAACGACAAACTAAGCTCGCTTCCAACACCCTAGATGCAGAAGCGATTCGTTACAGCCTTGGTGCTCAAGGCTATTTAGATGTGCTCAACGCTCAAGAGCGATTATTCACCCTAGAACAACAGTCATTAGTTGCAGAAAGGCAGTTGTTACTTAGCCGTATCACCACTTATCAGTCACTGGGCGGCCACTCCTCTATTCAACCGCGCCCTAGTTACGCTGCACACGATGAGACATTAAAATGAAGACCAAGTTTCAATCCCAGCCCTCACAACTATTACAGCGTATCAGTACGGCTCTTAAGGTGTTATTACCCTGCGTCATTTTGATTGCAGGTGTATTCATCACCTCTCATTTCTTAGAGGGCAAACCACCGGGTCGAACGCGAGTCGGTGAGCCACCAAAACGCACTGTCGATATCGCCCCCATTTTATTTACTCAGCAAACACCACGTGTCCGAACCAGTGGTGAAGTTGAGCCAACATTGTCGGTTAACCTGCGATCTCAATTACGAGGTATCGTCACCGACGTCAACGCACAGCTTCTGCCCGGTGGCTTTGTTTCTAAAGGGGAAAAGCTGCTTACTATCGATGCGCGAGAGCATGAGTTAGCGGTACTTGAAGCAAAAGCAAACCTTGCTCGCCAACACGCGCTCTATCAAGCCGAAGACGGGCGTAGGAAAGCCGCCGAAATTGAATATAAATTATCGGGAAGACACTTATCTACAGAGCAATTAACGCTGGTACTTAGAGGGCCACAATTAGCTCAAATAAAGGCCGATTTGGCAAAACATGAAGCACTGTTAAAACGAGCTAAGCTGCAATTGTCTCGTACGTCCATTTACGCCCCTTTTGATGCACAGATTGCCGATATGACCTTGTCGAAAGGAGCGCTACTTAGAGACAACACCTCGCTTATTGACCTCGTCGCAACCGATTCATTTTATCTCAAAGTCAATGTTCCGGCTTCGCAACTTCGTCTTATCGATGTTCCTAAAACGTACACTAAAACCAAAGCAAGGGCTGAGTGCGTAGGCGCTTCTGTTACCATAAAAAACCCTAATGAATGGCAACAGCATCAATCCAGACAAGGTTGTGTCGTGAGTCAGTTACCCAACCTAGATAGCCAAATTAAATCTGCCTCGCTGCTGATTGAAATCCATGACCCATTAGCAATACAACCTGAGAACGCTCAGCAACCTCAAGTATTACTCAACGCTTTCCTACAAGCTGAAATTGAAACAAAACCCTTCGACAATGTTGTCAAAGTCCCGCGTCGTTACCTAGAAAAAGGTCAGTCTATCTGGGTAATGGATGATCAACATAAATTAGCTTCACGAGATGTGTCTATTGCCTTTCGCGAACAAGATTACGTGTTAATCGACGCCGGGCTAACCCAAGATGAATACATCGTCACCACACCTATTCCCGGCGCGGTCTCGGGTATTCAGCTTGAAGCGAGAAACCTCGCGCAGTTTGAATCACATAACAAGCAGACCGCCGCGA
Source organism: Vibrio sp. GJ43-1 (assembly GCF_055808835.1). NCBI lineage: Bacteria > Pseudomonadati > Pseudomonadota > Gammaproteobacteria > Vibrionales > Vibrionaceae > Vibrio > Vibrio sp. GJ43-1. The sequence continues at coordinate 1,743,971 of NZ_CM147885.1, forward strand.
ATGAAATGGGAGCGCAGAGCCATGAATAACGCCAAAGGCGCTATCGCTTGGATGGCGAACAACGTCGTGACCGCGAATCTCCTGATGTTGTTTTTCATCATAGGTGGGTTGCTCATGTCGTGGCAGATAAAAAAAGAGGTTTACCCAAATTTTCAGCACAATTCTATTCGTATATGGGTCCATTATCCCGGTTCCACTCCGCTAGAAATGGAACAAGGCGTCACCTTACCTATCGAAAATGCCATCAGTGGCATAGAAGGCATTAAAGAAGTACATGGGTGGGCCAACTCTGCGGGGACCAATATAACCGCAGAGCTTATCAATAACGTTAATGTTGATCGTGTGCTAAGAGAAGTAGAAAGTGCCGTCAATTCTGCCTCTCTCCCAGATGGAGCGGAAAAACCTAACATTTCACGCAAGCAAACACGTGATGAGTCAATGGAACTCATTTTGTATGGTGACGTGAGTCCGGTCGCACTCAAAGAAATGGCAACAGAGCTGAGAAGTATATTGCTGTCCGCTCGTGACGTCACTCAAGTAGAAATTGCTTAGTTTTCCCAAATACCAAGTACAAATTCAAGTAGATAGCCACACCTTACAACAATATGGACTGACCATTGATGAAATTGCCAATAGTGTAAGCCGTCACTCCGTCAATCAGTCAGGAGGAAGAATTGAAACCTCTGGTGGAGACATTCTGCTACAAATTGATGAGAGCCGAGGATGGGCGAAAGAGTTTGATGACGTTATCGTCAAAAAGACGTCTTCCGGTGGCACACTCAACATCGAGGATATTGCTCACGTACAAGATGGGTTTGCTAATCGGCATAACCGCTTTTATTACAACGGACAGCCTTCTGCTAGTATTCGTATTTATCGCGTCGCAGACCAAACACCTGTCTCCATTTCAAAGTCCGTTCACGCGTTAATGCCCGAACTCACCTCCTCTTTATCACCGGGCATGAGTATTGATATCGTTAATGACGACGCCATCATCTATGAACAACGGATGGAGTTGCTGTTAAAAAACGCTTTTAGCGGCCTTGTTTTAGTGCTCATTGTTCTCGCGTTATTTCTAGATGTCAGACTGGCATTTTGGGTCACAATGGGAATTCCCACCTCGTTCCTCGGAGCAATGCTGTTCCTGCCTGGTATGGATGTATCGATTAACATGATTTCCATGTTTGCCTTCATCATCGCGCTAGGAATCGTCGTCGATGACGCCATTATCGCGGGGGAAAACATTCATGAAAAAATGAGCCAAGGAATGAACTTTATTGACGCGGCAATTATCGGCGCGAAAGACATTTCTGTACCGCTCACGTTCAGTATTCTAACCAATATCGTGGCCTTCATTCCGATTTGGTTTCTACCCGGCACACTTGGGCTGACATTTAAAGTCATACCCATCGTTGTTGCGACCGTATTTGTGATCTCTTGGATAGAGGCGCTCTTTATCCTTCCTGCTCATGTCGCACATATAAACAATAAAACGCAGCCAGTGTGGATACGACCGTTTCACTACGTTCAGAGCAAAGTGGATAAACTACTGCAACACTTTATCAAGCAATGTTACGTCCCCACTCTGCAGCGACTTTTACACTGGCGTTACCTCGTCATCGCGATTGCCATCGCACTACTGAGCGGGTCTATCGCGTTTGTATCAGGTGGACATATGGGCTTTAGCACCATGCCCCGAGTTGAAGCTGAATTTTCTGTCGCGCGTGCCTTTATGCCCGTTGGCAGTTCCGCAGACGAGGCACATCAGGTTCGCGAGCAACTTGAGAATGCCGCTCAGAAAATCATCTCAAGCAATGGGGGCTCAGATCTCGCTAAAGGGGTTGCGACTCAAATGTGGAGCCGTGATGGCGAATTTGTCATTATATCGAGGATCTTCTTACAACCATCCGAAATACGTAATCTGTCTACACGAAAAGTCTCACTACTTTGGCGCACAGCCACTGGCGACATACCACAAGCCAATGCTGTACGCTTTTCTGCTACAGGCAGCGGACCGGGTGCTGACGTTGCGGGTGTCACGTTAGAGCTCACCCATAGAAACAGCGACATGCTTGCCGAGGCTAGCGAAGCTCTGGCGACATCATTAGAGAGCTATCATGGCGTGGTTGATATAGAGAACAGCTTAATGTCTGGTAGCCAGCAAATTTCACTCAAATTATTACCTGAGGGGATTCGTATGGGGCTAACCGAGCAGAACTTAATTCGTCAGGTTCGACACGCGTTTAATGGGGTACGAGCCATAAGGCAACAACGTGGTAGTGATGAAGTTGATGTGATGGTGCAATTACCCGAATCACAACGTTCTAGTGTCTATCATTTGGAGCAACTGCCTATTCGAGTAGGTCAGCAATACATTCCTTTATCCCAAATTGCAGAAATACATAGGGAATATTCCGCTTCCGCAATACACCGTCGGGACAACCGTCGCCGCGTGACCGTAAGCGCTGATATTACGCCTTCTTCGGAATCGATGGCGCTATCGCAGACATTGTCTAGAGAAGTCTTTCCTCAGCTACAAGCTCAATACCCAGGCTTAGTGATTGGATTTCGCGGTGACCAAGCAGAACAGAAAGAAAGCATGGCCTCACTCGCCGTCAATGGCGCACTGGTCGCCCTTGCCATATATTGCCTACTCGCGATTCCATTTAGGAGCTATCTGCAGCCTCTCATTATCATGTCGATCATTCCTTTTGGTCTCATTGGCGCGGTTTGGGGCCACCTGCTTTTAGGTTACTCCATGAGCATTGTCAGTTTGCTTGGCATCTTGGCGTTAAGTGGGGTGGTTATTAATGACAGCTTGATTTTAGTCAATGAGGTCAACCGACATCGAGCGCAGAAGACAGAGGTGTTTTTAGCTATTATCAAAGGAAGCTCGCGACGTTTTCGTCCGATCATATTAACGACACTGACAACCTTTGGTGGCTTAGCCCCAATGATCTTTGAAACAACCAATCAGGCTAAGCTCATGATTCCCATGGCGATATCACTAGGATTCGGCATTTTGGTTGCCACTCTCATCACGCTAATTCTACTGCCATGCTTATACGCTGCACTGGAGGATTTAAAAACGTTGTTTAGCCGCCAAGACCAGCTAACTCGCAGTGATGAAATACATTAAATAGCCGTCACATACCGTCAGACTATAAAGCCCCAACTCAGCATTGGGGCTTTTTAATCATTTACCGATTTAGCATTATGCTCGTCCTGCCAATTTACACTTAGTTAGCGGTGTTCATACACTCTTGTTCCGTTAAGTAGGCTTCAATAATTTTTTCTGCAGACAAATCAATATCGGCGACAGAGGTATGACAGCTCAAGACAGAAAATAACATGGTTTTCAGCCCTTTATATCCTGATGTTGACGGGTATAACGTGCCTTCTTCTTGCAACCTATGGACCACACGCGCGGTAAGTTCATTACGATACTCGTCATCGCCATGACCAAACTGGGCTGAGAATCGATTAGACACCACATCATTGAGAATGGTAATCCCATCTATGTCTGCCAGTGTGCTTGCCATACGTTTTGCTAAATCGGTACAGTGGTCAATATGCTCAACGATTCCTTCCTTGCCAAGTGATTTAAACGCCGCGTAAACCTAGGTACACCACGAGCACGTCGAGACGCAGAAATACCAAAATTAATCGCATTACGATCAGGCTTGTCCATTGCATCATTGAGGTAATCACCCATATTGCTGCCACCCATTGCTTTAGACAACGCCGCCGCATCTTTTACGACAATCATGCCGCTGTCATAAGGCATGTTGAACCACTTATGCCCATCGGTATCAATAGAATCTGCTCGTTCAATACCCGCGAGTAAGTGTTTTTGTTTATCGCTTGCCGCCGCCCATAAACCAATCGCGCCATCAACATGTAGCCAAGCGTTACCGTGCGCTTCTACTGCATCAGCCAGTTCATTAAACGGGTCAAAGGCACCAGAATCAATGCATCCCGCTTGTGCACAGACAAGGGTTGGCCCTGCTAGTGACCCAATAGCTTCCGTGAGATTATCTGGAATAATCCGCAAATTATCATCCGTCGGCACTGTGATAATGGTTTCCAAACCAATGCCAATCATAGAAAGCGCGCGTTTGATGGTAGAGTGAATTTGGTCGCTCACGACCACATTGATCCTTGGCGCATCAAAAAGACCTTGTGTCGCCACATCCCAGCCTGCTCGTTCAAGTAAGGTATTTCGAGCCGTAATTAATCCGGTATAAATGGCTTCTTGTGCACCAGAGGTAAAGCCTACCGCGGTGCCTTGGCTTAACCCCAGTAACTCAACCATCCAGTCGGCTGCTGTTTCTTCAACTACTGACATTGCTGGGCTCGACACGTAGTAAGGCACATTTTGATCCCATGCGCTTACTAACCAATCTGCAGCGAGTGATGCTGGAAATGAACTGCCGATCGCATAGCCAAAGAAGCGAGCACCGCCTGACGCGATAAGTCCTGCATCAACATTCTTCACCATGTCATCGATGACTTGTGATGGGTCAGTCGGTTTTAATGGCAAACGTCCACCAATTGCCGTCCGTAATGCTTGTGAACTCGTCCCTTTATCTACCGAGTCTGTCTGCCAAAGACTCTAAGTAAGAAACCGAATGTTTGAGCGATTGCTCAAGTGGTGAACGATATTCATTAAAGCGATGTGTCATGATAATTTCTCTCTTTGCGTTGTGTGTCTTCATAATATGGAATTCAACGTGAGGAAAATTGTCATTTCGTGCCACCAGCTCAATCTTATCTTCTATCCCGACTAACGCCCGCTTTAGCGCTCTTTTGACACCGATATTGGGAAGGCGTCATGGCCATTTTCCGTTTGAAAAATCGAGTAAAATTAGCAGAGTCACCATACCCCATATTCGCGGCGATCGCCGTTATGGATAAGCAAGAGTTGAGCAACAGATCTTGTGCACGCTCAAGAACGATTTCTTCAATAACATCACGGTATGTCAGGCCCACGGCATGCAGACGTCTTTGAATGGTTCGGGTATGTAAGCATAAAATCCTTGATGCTTGTGACAGTGGCAGCTTACCCATACGTACATAAGGTTGCAGTGACTGTTTAAAGGCAGGAACAAACTGAATGGGTATTGGGCGGAGTACTTGCGCGGCATGGTTCGAAGGATAGCGATGTAGCAAGGCGTCGGTATTCAGAATAGACGCATCTAAACGGATGCCTGTTACAGAGCGATGCGTAAAAAATTGGATATGAGCCAGCTGTGGACAGGTAATAAAGGATTCCATGTCTGAGGTTCTTAATGTCACGTATCTATTCCAATGGCGACGTCCGGATAACGCTGATACCAACTCATCCATAAAGATGACTGAGAACACTTCCGCATATTTAAACCAATCTTCACACACGCCCTCTTTATCACGAACAAACCAGTCATCCCCATTAAAGTGCTTGAGGGATAGTCGAGCACCGCTTGAGTGGTCACTAATGATTTCATTAAATTGTTCCAGCGCCGACCTAACCGTCATCGGCCCATATTGGCTTAGCTGCGCGATCACGCTGGGGATATAGCGCGTCTTACAAGCGTGTTGTATAGCTATGATGAACGCTTGCGGCGAGCAACTTTCTCCGAAGACCTTGATAAGACTACGTAGTGTCGCTTCAGGTAGGAAATCTTGATGGCATTGTTGAACATCCAATGGAGCGCTGATACTTGCAATCAGAGCGTGAATGTCAGGATTTTGCTCCTTAAAAAGCTCCCCTAAATCGTGCAAACTATTTGCCCTAATAAGGGGAATACTGTGAGTCGCACTCTTCATATCATCTCTTCTTGTTTTATAGGCCATCGCACCATAAACAAAAATCAATCCACGCACTTGTCATTTTACGACACGATAATGCATCGTTTTTTAATAGACTAAACGCGACGTCAAAAAACGCGAACTTAGACCCGAACTAAACGCGTTCGAAGACCATTACTCACCATCCACCACAACCATAGCCACTCAAATCGCGACAAAGTAGTGACCATCAAACCTCCTGTTGATGCGTATCGCTTGACCTGTATTCGTGCAATTAATCGATGATATTGAGTGTCAGCAGAAATACTCATGAGTTGGTAGTGACCTTGGCTATGTCGCTTTTTAAACAGTAATACTTCAAGTTCAACCTCTTCCATCCGCACTACAGCTAACAAGTACAGCCAAAAGAGCGGCAATTTTTGTTGCCTTTTAGCGCATTGATAGCGTTTCCAGAGTGTAATCAAGGCGCAAAGTGACAAGACCAGTCCTATCAACACCGTCATTATCCACTGCCAATAACTGCGAACATAACTGACCAATGTATGCTTAATAACAACCTCTTTAGGAGCAAGTTTTAATACATGCATTTGATTCGTATCGGGATGCCACTGATAAAGCTCAATCGTGGGTAGCGTGTAGCGACCCGGCTGTTCAAACACATACGTATATTGCCGCTTAAACCTTGCAATATGCAGCCCTCGATTTTCGGAGTCTGATAACGTGATCTGCTGACGATAGCGTTGATAACCGTTATTGGCGCCTTCTTTTATCAACCTATCAGGCATGAACATAATGCTGGTTTGTAACGCTTCGATACTCACTTCACGAATCAGGGCATCACCGACCAACAATTCGGTTTCATCCGATAACGAAGAAATACGCTGCCACGTTTGTTCAAGTGTGACATCCGGGCTAACCAGCCAACTATTGTCCGGGTTCATGAACGCAGAGGGTTTGATTACCTCAAACTTAATCGGCGTGGTTGTTAGGTAACCCGAGATATTCGATTGCTCCGATTTCACTTGCAGCTCAACCACAATGCTGGGGATAAGCAGCTCACCTGTCGCTAGCGGGTACAGCACAATATCCCACTGTTGGACGGCATACGTTTTCCCATTGCGCCGCTGGGTAGAATTCACCGCAAACGCGCTACGCGTTGCGACCAGTGCGTTTTCAACCTCGAAACGATGGACTTTCGTGCCCTTCGTAAACCAAGTATCGGTCGCTACCTCAACGGTAACCACCACTTGTTGATGTAATGCGACGGGTTGATTGGATGCGAGCTTGGCAGAAACCATCACCTTTGCCGATTCATTTAAGTTGGCTATCTCATTGCCATGGCACTGAGCAGCCATTGCCATCAATATCCAAACCAATAACACGCGCGCGCACATATTCAATAAATCAGTCATTGGCGCTCTCTGTCAGCGTCTTCGTGGCTGATCCCAACTCTAATTGACGGTGAAATTTATAGCCAAGAAACACCCCTAAATCACTATCGACACGCTTCATCCACTTTTCGTGAGCCTGCTTATTGCTGAGCAATTCTTTTGCACTAAGTGTTTCTTCTATTAATAACGATGGGTCCACTTCTTGTGTCACCCCTTCTGCTGTTTGCGGTTGTTGACCTAATTCCTGACTGCTCTCCATCTCACCACTACTAAGCTGCCCCTCAGAGAAATCGTTAATGTGTTCGATGATACTCACCATAAGGTCGAGATTATGCAGAGCCACAACATTGGCAGGTTCGCGTGTCAATATCTGTTGATAAAGTGATCTCGCCGCAATGTACTCTCTTTGATGAGCTAATGCCGCAGCGGCACCTAACTGCGCGTCAACGTTATCGCTCCTTAAAAAATACTGCTGAGCACTTGGATAGTCAGCCGCGTAGTAAAAGGCGATCGCTTTCCAATAACTATCTTCAAATACCCTCGCCGCTTGCTCATAGTGCTGCTGCCTAAATAGGCGCTGTCCTTGCTGATCTTTGCTAAACCAGAGATTGAGCCATGCCTGCGACGTCACCTCACCGAAACTGGCGTAACTGTAAGGGCTGTAAACGCTACTACAGATAACGACTACTAGCCCCCATTGCACTAACCAACCACGACGAAACCACAATAAGTACAACAACATTAAAGGGAATAGAAGGTGATACCCCCAGTCGTACCAAGGCTCACTTTCACCACCGTTAAATTTAGCGTGTTGCTCTAACAGAGACGTTATCGCATCCACATCTCGATGTTCGATGGTAAAAGGCGTCCATTGCCCTCCTACCTTTTCCGCTAATGCCGACAACTTTTCCCGATCCAACGGCACGGTGCTATCGGCGTGCGATCTACCGATTCCCCAAATCAGTAATTGATGCTGATTTGTCGAGAAATAACGCTGAAAGTGATTCAATCCAGCCGTACTTATCCCGTCAGTCATCAATATTACCGACCCTGAGGTTGAGGACTTATTGAGTTCCGCATCGATAAGGGGCAACGTGTACTCTACAAATTTCCCTTCCCTTGGCATGATCTGTGGCTGAATTGCTGCCAATAATGAGTGAAACACTTCCCTGTCTAATGTCGGTGGCATGGCTAAGTGAGCGCTGCCCGAAAACACCACTAACGAGACTTTGCCACTGCTTCGCTGTTGAAGCAGCTGAATGATTTTTTGTTTGGCCATAAATAATCGGTTAGGCGCGACATCGGTCTGTTGCATTGAACTTGAAACGTCTAAGACAATAACTAACGGGGTCGAATCTTCGGCAAAGGGAGACGGTTGACGATACCAACTAGGCCCAGCCGCGATAATGACCGTTAACACACCGAGTACCGTGAGGCCCATCAACGGCCTATTTCGGTGCCATTTAGACTGTCCTATTATCAACACTCTTCTTATGTGACAGGGTAACCCAAGCAACCAAGTGTTCGCCTGCTCGTGTTTTTGCCATCGAAAGCAAACCATCACAATAAAAGGCAGGAAAAGTAGCAACCAATATGGCCGTAAAAAGTGAAACGACTCAAACCACATCTCTATGTTTACGATATTCACAGGTTACGCTCTTTATTCAACACTGAAGCCGATGTGCGCGGTTTGCTGCCTTTTATCAATCGGTAACACATAAACAGCAAATAATTGAGTAGCGCAATGATGACTGGTATCTCGTGCAAGCTCGTCTTGGGTTGATAACTAAAACTCTGATAGAGCGTTGGCTCCAGATCGGAAATAGTGTGGTAGATGTTATCAAGCTCATTCGATGACAAGGCCAAAAAGGCTTCGGCATCCGTCAGAGCTGACATTCTTTTCATCGTATCAAAGTCGATGGCCTGCTCTCCTGTTGTATTGGGGTTACCCATCGCCACCATATACAGCCGGATCCCATAAGCCTTAGCAACCTTAGCGGCATCAATTGGCGGAACAAGGCTATTGGTATCATTGCCATCCGTTAGAACAATCACTACTTTTTCAGACATGTTATTCGCTGCCCGGCCTAGATAGGTTTTTATCGCGAGACCCACTGCATCACCTAAATGGGTACTTTCACCTGCCATTGCGACTTCAGCTTGCTCTAACAGCGTCAGCCAAGCCTGATGATCGGCGGTGAACGGCGCTTGAAGGTAAGGCGTGTCTCCAAAGACGATGAGCCCTAGACGGTCACCTTGCCGACGTTCACTAAAGGTTTGCAAAACCGACTTGGCCGCGTCCAATCTAGATTGTGAGTGACCAGGTATTATCGACAAAGTCTTGTTCCGACATTGAACCGGACAGGTCAACAACCAGCATCAAATCTCGGCCAATTAATTGATGCGTCTGCGGAGTATCAAGCCAAACCGGTTTTGCGGCAGCGAGGACAAGCATCATCCAAGTCATCAGCAAAGAGACATGCTGCCAGCGACTCGGCTTAAGACTCACCGCTCCTTTTGTTGCATCTAAACCTAACGATTCAACCAAACGCTCAAAAAATGGCACCAACAGCGCCTGTTTTGTTGTCTGATAGCTTGGTGCCCATCGATATACCCCGTACGGAAGAGGGAGCAAGAGTAACCACCAAGGATTTGCCAACTCAATCATACCTTTCCCTTAACGATGATATTTAATCCAATCACACGCCATCGACTCAAGCTGCATTAAATCACTCGACGTCCACTCATTGTTTGGTTGCGGGGTATAGAGGCGACGCTGCCAAAGACGAGCGATGGGTGTCGTAAAGTCACAATCTTTGGTTTGACTCGTTAAAAACATCAACCACTGTTCATCATATAAAGACGCGACTGAGGTATGAGGGTAACGATAACAAGCGACCTGCTTCAAAATGCTGTTGATGGTCATTAGGTAAGTTTTAGCGTCAGCTTTCGATAAACGTCTTATTGCCTTGAGTGCTGTTCGTCGGTATCTATTTGAGCGATATCGCCGTAAAAACCGGACCATCACGCTTGCGCTAGCAATGAAAACAATGACTAAAACCAACTTCCAACCAACCGTTTCAGGATAAAAATCAACACTAGGCGGCAGTGTTGGGTCAATTAACGTTTTTAGAAGTATGTTATTTTTTGACATGATCGCATCCGCTGAGTTGCTCTGTTAGCTGGTAGAAATGATGACCCGATGTGTCCAACTGAATATAACGGATGCCTTTCGACTGTAACTGCTGCTTTATATTGTCCTGATGCGCTTGACGGGTGGCGTTAAAAGCTTCAAGTTTTGTCTGGTACGTGCTATCCACCATGACCTGATAGTCACCGTCGCTAAAATACGAGGTGTCATTCACAATGAGCGCTTGCTCCATAGGATCTTGCACGGCCAAGCACACGACGTCATTGTGACGTTTGAGTTGAGTCATAAGCCGAGAACTGTTGTCGTCAAAATCGAAAAAATCACTAATGACCACCACTAATGATCCTTGAGTACGTTGTAGCAGCATACGATTCAACGCTCGATTTAAATTAGGTTTACCCTGCAAAGAGTGACGCCTACATGCATTTGAAACGAGGTTAAGGTGGAGACTTTCTAATGTTCGAAACAAACGTAATAGTGAGTTTTGTGACAGGCTAGGTTTAAACCAATGCAGCGATTCATCATCAACGACGACAGCCCCGATCCGATCGCCTTGCCTCAATACTTGCCAACTGCAAGCAGCCAGTAATTGGGCTGCCACCACCGATTTCATGGTTTGCTGCGACGAAAAGAACATACTTGTACCCTGTTCGACACAAAACAACACGGCTCGATCTTTCTCTTGCTGATGTACTCGAACGTGTGGCTGATTCGTTTTCATTGTCACCAGCCAATCAATATTACGCACATCATCCCCGGCTTGATAATGACGATACTCTTCAAAATCTAGCCCTCTTCCTCTTAACGACGATGGATGGCTACCCGCTAAGCGGCTGGCGACTTTATTTGAAGACGGCAAAGAAAATGCGTGACTCCATTGCTTAGTCATGATCAAATCACTAACACTTACCGCGACTCTGGGATCCATAGTATTTACCTTAGCGCTATTTACCTCAGAACTGTTTACCTCAGGGCGATTTACCACACTACAATCTGGCATCGCTAACTTAATGCGACTTGAAGTAACAGCTCATCAACAACACGCGCCGTTGTGATACCTTCCGCTACCGCATCGAAACTGAGTGTAAGACGATGCCCTAAAACGAAAGGCGCAACCGCTCTGACATCATCTGGAGAGACAAAATCCCGCCCAGAAATATAAGCATGAGCACGACTGCAACGATCGAGAGCGATTGATGCTCGTGGGCTCACCCCAACCTCAATCCAGTTGGCTAAGTGACTATGTCGATAACTATCTGGTAGTCTTGTGGCCATGACAAGATCCACCATATATTGGTCAATCGAGTCTGATACATAGATGTTTTTTACCGCTTCACGCGCCGCTACGAGCGTACTTAACCCGTAACGCTCATGCCAATGCTCAGCACTCGCGTCATCAAGCGGTAATTGTTCGTTATCCTTATCTTCACCGCGAACCAAACGGATAATATCCATTTCTGACTGTGCTGATGGGTAGCCCACAGACACCTTCATAATAAATCGGTCCATCTGTGCTTCAGGTAAAGGATAAGTCCCCTCTTGCTCAAGAGGATTTTGTGTCGCCAGCACCATAAAAGGCTGTGGCAGAGGTTTTGAATCACCCGCAACAGTGACGGTTCCTTCTGCCATGGCTTCAAGTAATGCAGCTTGCACTTTGGCAGGTGAGCGATTAATTTCATCAGCCAATACAATAGAGTTAAAAATCGGACCGGGCTGAAACTCAAGCTTGCCCTCTTCATGCTGATAGATTTGCGTGCCAGTAATGTCCGATGGTAGAAGATCAGGCGTAAACTGAATGCGGCTAAATGACAAGTTTAGTGTGTCTGCTAATGTTTTTACCGCTCGCGTTTTCGCTGTGCCCGGCAGCCCCTCTAACAAAATGTGACCACCAGTAATCAAGCCAATAACCATTGCTTTGGTCACATGGTGCTGACCAACAATATTGCCATTAACCTGCTCAATAAGCTCAGTGATAGGCATGTACGGAACGTGAGTCATCATCGATCCTCTGCGAGAGATAGTTTGGAATGATCATATTTTTCGGTTAGTGCGCGTAATGCAGGATCTGGATACCATTTACTCAGCTCATTAAGACACGCAGCGGATTCTGCTGTTAACGCGAGTTTGGTTTCACAAAGTGAATAGAGATATTGAGGTTCTGCCTGTTGCCCGTAGGCTTTCTCAAACAACCCTATGGCTTGCTCGGGCTGTTGTTTTGCCAACATAAGACCAAGTAAATAAGCATGCGCGGCACTCTCTATTTCAATCTGGTAAGCCACTTGCATGTGCTCAATGGCAGCAGAATACTGCTGAGTCCGCCAATAGGTCAGAGCTAGCCGCTGATGCAACATAGAACTGTCCGGGTAACTCGATACTCCCTGCTCTAGTACGTCTAACGATCGGCTCTCTTGCTTTGTGTCTTGGTAGAGTGCAGCCAAAGCCATCACTACATTCGGTTGATTATTTAATTCCGTTTCAAGCAGTAGCAGCTGCTCCGCTTCAGTGTATTGCTGGCGCATTCGATAAAACCACGCCGTGTCCAGACGCCCATTCGCTGTGTCCTGCACTTTCATCAATTGATCATCGATCGCCGGATTCAATATCTGTCGATAGCGCTCCGGCACCTGACGCCAAAGTGGCGCGAGAGTACGAACAGCCAATGCTTGTACTTCAGGAGCATCATCATTCAGCAGCGGTGCGACCACATCCCATTTCGCCCTGCCTTGCCAACGCTGCGTTGCATAAATACTGGCTAATCGTAGCTCTAGCGTTGCTGATCTAGACGCACGCCCAATCGCAATAATGGCATTCGCTCCTGTGTAATTGCCCAACATTTGCGTCGCAGCAATACGTTGTTCAATCGGTAAGGTAATATCTTGTGACTGCTCGGCGAGCACAGACTCATGACGTTCAAAAGAAGGCGTTGCGTAGATGGGTAAGGCAACAACGCAAGCGAGCACCATAAACCACGTAACAACCAAGCTTTTCAGGCGCGCTTGTCTTCGGCACATTAAAACGTTTCCTCGTCCCGGATTTGCTGATTAAGCGCCTCAGCTTTGATCATTAACGCATGTAAAAAATAGACTTCTGTCGTTTGCGGCATATCATGTATTGCCAACCAATCATTGACGGCGTGCAACGTATCTTTGTATAAAAGATCGGCTTGAGGTTTTTGCTCTAGATATGCCAGCTCGCGCAATGACGTGACTAAATCTGGATAGGCCATTTCTGGCATCACCAACGCCCTCATTTCTTGATGATAAACTTGCTCCAACACATCATGGTTTCCTTTCGCGATTTGATAATTTGAGCGCTTAACCTGATAAGGTTCACCACACTCAGAGTGCTTAGGCTTCTGTTGACAAAAGTTGAACTGTGTCGCGAATGACGTGTAACGAATACTCTTATTCTCGAACGCGAGAGCAAGGATTTTCTCAACCTGCTGAGGAGGAAAGCGTTGCTCAATGTCTTGTGCCACAACGTGACTAGAAAGTTGCAGCAACAGGCTTATAAGCATAATTTTACTGAGGTTCTTCATTCTCATCCCCACCTAGTTAAAACGAATTTTCATGGCTTCAGCGTTAATCGTCTTATGGACGGGGTAACCCATAGTGGCAACAATCATCGAAATATACGGGTCGATATGAGTAAAAAACTGTTTCCACCCCCACACAAATAATTAAGCCCTTGCTCACCTTCAAGCGTTTTAATAAAGCGATTTTTGGGACACTCACCAAAACACGCGAACTGGTAGCTACATTCTCTACACTGTTTTGGAAGAGTGCCTTCCTTGGCGTTCCCAAACTCTTGCTGCCCTTTAGAAAACTGCAGCTCTGCTAATGCCGCATCATTGATATTGCCAAGCTTGTAATCCGGATAAACATAATGGTCACAAGAAAATACGTCGCCATTGTGTTCAATAGCCAGACCCTTACCGCACATTGGTGCTAATACACACAATGGATTGACTCGCCCCATCCATGACTCGATACACGCTTCAAAATAAGGCACGTTCACCTGACCAATATCATTCTCTAACCACTCATCAAAAATGGTGCACAAAAACTGCCCCCACTGAGCATCAGAAACACACCACGGCTCAACTATAGATTGAGGGTGTTTAGGATCGGTTTCTGGCATTCCTTGAAACAATATGTCTGCTTCCGGCCATTGCTGTGGCGCTGTATCACGAAAAGACTTGGGTTCAACGATAGGGATAAACTGCATTTGCGGAGAGCGAACGACATCGCGTAAAAAGCGATAGACCTCATGAGGGTTTGCACCTGATATATTGTTTATACAAGTGAGCGTTGCAAAGTTCACCTGATGTTTATGTAGAATTTCAACACCCTTCATCGTTTGTTTGAACGTTCCCCTGCCAGAACGGTTCGTGCGATACGTGTTGTGAATCATCTCAGGCCCATCAAGACTAATGCCAACCATAAACTTGTTTTTACTTAGAAACTTGCCCCACTCGTCATTTAGCAACGTGCCATTGGTTTGCAGATTATTCTCAATTTTCACGCCTTTCGGTCGGTATTTTTTTTGTAGCCGAACCACGTCACGAAAAAAATTCACCCCAAGTAACGTCGGCTCTCCGCCCTGCCAATGAAACACAATCTCAGGATAATTTTGCTGTTCAATGTATGACTTGATGTAGTGTTCAAGCATGTCTGGTGACATTTGGCTGCTACAACCTTTTTCATGCCCCAGCAATTCTTCTTTACTTAAGTAATAGCAGTAAGTGCAATCAATATTACAAGCAGAGCCAATAGGCTTCGTCATAATATTCATTCTCTTAACTGGTTGACTAAGTGATGGAGATTGACTCAAACACTGTGTTTTCTGGGACATTTTGAAGCCTCGCGTTGGGTTCACATACCGTGTGACTAGCGCTTCCTTGTATTTATCGAGCCATTATTATCTCGCGCTGAGTTCGTCTGGTAATCGGTAAATTTACTGCTTACGAACCCGAAAGAACCGCTATTTTTCGAACACAAAAAAGCCCGGTGACAACACCGGGCTCACGTTACATATCTATGATTATTACTTGTACTGAGCGCGCTGCCAGATATTCATTTTTTCAACGATTTGGTCGATTGAAAATGAACCGGGTACTTGACGTGGCGGGAACGCTTGGAAAGTTTGTAAGAACTGACCAGTCGTCGCTGCGCCTAAGTATAAGTACGGTAAGTGCTCGATATACCATTTGGTATACATTCCTTCATGATCAGCAACCTCGTAAGGGTCTTGACGCAAGTTGTACATCTTAGGTGCTCGTAGCTCTTCAAACGAGCAGTTCCACGTTTCTAAACCATGACAGTTATTCACGCTGAACATCACTTTGTAATCCCCAACCCTTACCGCAGAAATATCACCGCCATCCGTTGCATAGATATAGTACTGACGTGGCCACGTTGCCAAGTTATGCTGTGTGGTTGCTTGACCAGTTTTCAACGCTGGGAGTAAATTGTAGCCATCAAGATGTACTTTATATTCTGTTCCCTGAATTTTCTTGTAAGCCTTAAGATCCTCGACAATAGACGTGTCACCAGTCGCCGCCATAAAGGTTGGCATCCAGTCATTGTGCGCCGCAATCTCATTCGCAATAGAACCTGCTGGAATCTTATCTGGCCAACGCATCATGGCAGGCACGCGGTGTCCACCTTCCCAAGAAGAGTTTTTCTCACCGCGGAATCGAGCGGTACCGCCATCAGGCCAAGAAAGCTTTTCAACACCGTTATCGGTGGTGTAGCTTACAATCGTGTTGTCGGCAATGTTGAGTTCGTCCAATTTATCCAGTAGTTCTCCGACCATATTGTCGTGCTCTACCAAGCCATCACCGTAAATACCACCGCGCTTAGAGAGCCCTTTAGACTCTTCTTTAAGGTGTGTCCATACGTGCATGCGAGTCGCGTTAAACCATACGAAAAATGGCGTTTTCGTTTCGTGTGCGCGGTCAATAAAATCAAGGGCGGCAGTCAAAAATTCTTCATCCACAGTTTCCATACGCTTTTTGGTCAATGGACCCGTGTCTTCGATTTTGCCATCTGCGTAGGAATGGATAACACCACGTGGTCCGAATTTCTGCTTGAACCAAGGCATTTTAGGGTAGTCTTCGTGCTCTGGCTCTTCTTCAGCGTTAAGGTGATAAAGATTACCAAAGAACTCATCAAAGCCGTGATTTGTAGGCAAGTGTTCATCCAAATCACCTAAGTGATTTTTACCAAATTGCCCTGTCATATAGCCTTTTGCTTTCAGCATAGTGGCAATCGTCGGGTCTTCAGATTTAGAGCCTTGTTTTGCCCCTGGCATCCCCACTTTTGTCAGGCCAGTGCGCATTGGATGCTGACCTGTTATGAAGGCCGCCCGACCCGCAGTACATGAGTTCTCACCATAAAAATCGGTGAACAACACCCCCTCATTAGCAATACGGTCGATATTTGGCGTCCAGTGACCTGCCTGCCCTTTGGTGTAAGCACTCAAGTTATCGATACCGATGTCATCTCCCCAAATAGCCAGAATGTTGGGGCGAGAAGTATCTGTCGTTGCAAAGGCAGTCATTGACGTCACCGTCAATGCGGCACCTACCGCAAGTTGTAGAAAGGTTTTCTTTTGGAACATAGTTCAGACCTTGGATTAGATTTAAGTCGAACTTATTATTTAAGATGCTACTTTCTAGGTAATCAGTATATTTACTGATTATTAATTATTCTTAAATAACTCTTTGATACATATAAAAATTAAACTTTACTCTCTTCTTTCGTTGCAAAAGCCGTTATTTATTTTAAATTGATTGCCGTCATTATTTGGGTGGTTTTATTACCTCAGACGTAACAGTCTGTCATCATTCAGTAGTTTTACTGTATTTCACACCCCTATCGCTACTTAGAATCCCTCATACTTACTACCCAAGTTAATTAGTTCTATTCGCATCACTTCAATATCAAAAATTTAGGTATCTCTATGTTAGATTACTTCGCCCTATTCCTCGTTTTTTTTGTATTTTTAACGCTTTTTTACGGGATCATTGTTATTCATGATATCCCATATGAAATCGCTCACAAACGCAATCACCCACACCAAGATGCTATCCATGTTGCAGGTTGGGTCAGCTTGTTTACCTTACACGCCATCTGGCCATTTCTATGGATTTGGGCAACGCTATACAAACCTGGTACAGGTTGGGGATTTAGCGCGCAACAGACACAACAATTTCATTCAGAACTGGACACTCTACGATCAGAATTGACGAGTTTAGAAAATAAAATAAATAGCATTAAGGACTAGTTATTATGGATATGTTAATTATTCTTACCTACACCGCAATATGTATTGCCATTTTCAAACTCTTTAAAATCCCATTAAATAAGTGGTCTGTACCAACCGCCGTTTTAGGTGGTATTGCAATACTAAGCACCATCATGATCGCGATGAATTACAACCACCCTTATGCCAAATTTTCTAAAGAAGTATTTGTTTCTGTCCCTATTATTCCGCAAATTACCGGAACGGTAAAAGAGGTCCATGCAAAAGCCAATATCCCTGTTAAAAAAGGAGCATTACTTTTTACCCTTGAAAATGAAAAGCAACAAATAGCACTACGTAAAGCAAAAGCCTCCTTAGAAGAAGCGAAAAGCGTTGCCTTTCAGAAAAACCAAGGCCTTAACTCTGCTATTGCCAACACAGATAAAGCAAAAGCAGCCGTCACTAAAGCGCAAGCAAATTTGCAGCGTTCACTCTCTTCTTACACTCGTTATGCCAAGGCGCATCAAACAGGAGGAGACAACTCACCATTTACTGACGGTCAAGTTGAACGCCAAAAAGAGCTGTATAATGCGGCAAAAGCGAGTGTGGATATTGCACTATCGGCATTACATGCCGCGGAGTCAGAGCAAGAACGAATACGCCTTGATTCCGAATCGCATATCGATGGAGAAAATACCCGCGTGGCACAGTTGGTTGAAGTGGTGAAACAAGCGGAACTTGACTTAGAAAATACCTTTGTTCGAGCACCGACTAATGGAACACCAACGCAGATAGCCCTTGCACCTGGATTTCGCGCTGCAACACTCCCGCTACGTCCATCAATGGTTTTTATCCCTGACACTGGAAAACGTCAAATTGCGGGCATGTTCTGGCAAAACTCATTACGCCGACTAAAGCCAGGGCTAGAAGCCGAAATGATATTAGATTCGCAACCAGGTAAAGTGTTTACCAACAAATTATTAAGCGTATTGCCAGCCATGCGCGAGGGCGAAGTACAAGCCAATGGCACGCTGGTATCGGCCTCTACGCTCGCACGACATGGGTTTGCTGTTGGTATCATTGAGCTAGACGAAGATCTTAACGACTATGAGCTACCAATGGGTGTTCAAGGACAAGCTGTCGTACTCAACCACGATGGGGACATCCTACACACTTCAATTGTACGAAGAGTACTCATTCGCATGATGTCGTGGCTCAAGTACGTTTGGCCAATGAAATAACGCCGCTTTCTTGTCACTCATAAAAAAACCTCGGTCGAAGCCGAGGTTTTTTTATGAGTGATGGATTGTCGATGACTTTTATGATCGGCGGCTCTGCCTTCTGTTTTCAAGCCAGTACCCTACTGTATAAGTGCAAATCGTAATATCGGTGATGGCAAATGGAACAAGACTCGAATTTAGATGAGCGGTTTCTGGATTGAAAAAGTTTGAGATATACAAGTACACCATGAACAACTTTTCCAAAAATGAATAAAGTATTATCGGCTCTCGCCACTTGGGCAAAAATGCGGATGCCGCAATGAAGAACCCCATTAACCCGACCATCATTCCCCAATGTCTAAATAAAAAGACATAGTTAGCATCATAGGGCAAGTTGTTCATATCTCGTAGCGCTGACTCAGGATTAATCGCGTATATCCCTGCATACATGGTGACTAGGCCACCGATCGCTAGAAAAGGTTTAAGGTAACGATTGAAAAACATAGGACACCTTTGTAAGTAGATGGATATTGACCGTTCATTGAACAAAGAACGTTTCCATCGCAGTCTATACAAAAGACTCGGTAAGTTATTCAGTAATAATTACCGCTTGTTGCAGTGAGTGAAGATTAAAAAATAGCGCCCAGAATGGCGCTATTAAAAGAGCCTGTCACTTAATTGGATTAGAAACTGACGTTTACGCCGACAAAATGGATGTGGCCTTCGAAAGAACCTTTAAGATCCGGCAGACCATCACCGCGACCAGCATTAGGCCCAACTTGTCGCTCAATAGGCATGGTTCCAAGGTCGGCAAATTCATAAAAGATATCAATCAAATTGTCGTTCCATCGAGTACTGGCGCCCAATGCGTATCGGTACTGTTCTCCAACCGAGTAAATCCACCCATTGTAGCGATGGATCATCTTGAGGAGAGGTCTCATAAGAAAAGCCCGCCTTTAGCGCCCACTTGTCACTGACTTGATATTCTGCCCCTACGGCAAACTTCCAGACATCATTCCAGTTTCTCTCTACGTTGGCTGTTGTCTTGTCGGTATACAATGGCGTTTGCGCAAAGTCGCTCCACTGATGGAATTGGACGGAGCTTAGCAAAGAGAGGGTCGAATTAAGGTTATATCGACCGCTTAAATCAACGATAGCGGGAACTAATAGCTCAGTGTCTAAAGGGATAGAAAGTGGTGGCGCGTCTGATATCGCAGTAACAGAAAAGTCATGCTCCAACTTTGAACGGTAACTAAGACCTAACGCCCAGTCTTGCTGATTGTACATAATGCCCGTGGTAAAACCATAGGCCCAATCTGTGTCTAAGTTGGTTTGCAGTCCGCTTGTCGAGACTTCTAGTAAGCCATAACTCAGCTGCGCGCCCACGGCTAGCGATAGATTGTCATTAATTTGGTAGCTCAGGTTAGGATTTAACTGCATACCACTCATAAAGGCTTTGTCTAAATAAGGTGCTCCAGCCCACTGGTCTCCATAGTCAATAGAAGAGCCACCGACGATTCCAAAGTTCATGCCTAGGTGGATGTCATCACTGATTTGACGAACGTGAAATACTCCGACTGAAGGCATGGTCGTTTTAGCTTCCCCATCACTTTTCTGCGGGCTGTCATCATGATAGTCCATTTGCAGATGGAGCAGCATAGCATTCACCGTGGTAACTTGTTCCCCCATAAAAGACATAGCTGCAGGGTTAGTCCAGCTCGCCGCGGCCGAACTTGTATGGACGCCATCATCAACTCCAGCCGTGCCCGCATTCGCTGTAACAGCTTCTTGAAGTAGCAAGCCACTGGCATTGGCGAGAGGTGTACATATCAATAAAGCTAGTGTGTGTTTTTTCATTATAAGTCGCTCAAGTAAGGATTAAGGTAAGCCTTTGGCATAACAATCTAGCGACGAGGCTTAGGCGGTTACTTAAGCTAATTTTAAAGAGTTCAGGCGACAAATTGATCGGTAAAACTACTGCACGAAGTCGGAAAAGAGAGGCTTTGAAATAGGCGTTAGAGCAATAGAAAGGTCATGCGTTATAGATAGAATCCTAACGCATAACATAACGTGGTTTATTCGAGGTCATCGCTTAAACATGGTTAATTGAGTTTTGACGCATAATGAGTTTTAGCACGATTTGTCCTAGTCGTTGCTCACCGATAATCTTCTGCACCCAAAACATCAGCTTAGAATCTAATGTACTTTGGTAGCTGAGTTTAGGTTTTTTGCTAAAACCTGCCGTTAGCATCGCCTTTACCGTCGAATCACAATTCGAGCCAGAATCATAACCACGCTTAAGAAATCCATGAGATTTGTCCACGATATCAGCGTACACCGGAAGGGATGTCGTCGCCTTCATATCCGCTAACTGAGCAGCGTCCAACTCCGTTTTCACGCAGCCGGGTTCAACGGTCATAACATGTATATTAAAACCAGCGACTTCTTGAGCCAACGCCTTAACCATGCCATTAACGGCGTGTTTACTTGCTGAATACCAGCCATTCATGCTTGTTGACACTCGGCTAGCAATAGAGGTGGTAAATATGATTCGTCCATGACCTTGCGTTCTCATATAAGGCAAGACTTGCCGTGCAATACGTGCGGCACCATAGACATTAGTATCAAATTGTTGCTTCACTTTATCTATTGGTGTTTCTTCAATTGGGCCTGCTATAGCGAAACCAGCATTGGCATACACAATGTCGATACTATTTTGCTCTGAAGCCATGGTCGTGATGATATGGTGAAGATCTTCTTCATTGCGTACATCCGTTTTAAATACATGGGCCCCCTGTTTTCGCAGTCCCTCTAAACGGTCTAGACGACGCGCACCGCAATAAACGGTATGCCCTTGCTTAACAAGCGTATCGCACAAGTCATAACCAATGCCCGATGATGCGCCTATGACTAGAATATTCTTTTGCATCGTTTCACCCTTATCTGAACGGTTTGCTTATTTCAGATAATAACGGCTGCTTCGACAACCATATACGGGAATAACTACTGCTTTTTATCACGTTCTACCGATCGGTAGATTCGATACCTAGACCATTTCTTAACGCAAACTGGACTAATTCGGTGTGGTTGTCGAGATCCAGAATATCAAGCATTCGATATTTGTGTGACTCAATGGTACGGGAACTTAGAAACAGTTTTTCAGCGCACTGTTTTGCCGTATAGCCTTGTGATAATAATGTCAGTACTGTGCACTGCTTCTTGCTCAGCAGTAGCAGTTTTTCACTTTCGTCGGCAACAGAACTATCATCCAAACTAAGGTTTCTGGTCATTGTCGCGTGCTGCCAAAAGCAAAGCCACATGTCAGACAGTAATTTCAAACGTTTAAAATTCTCTTCGCTAAGTGGCGGTTCCTCCAAACTAAAGCGTGAAAACGCCAGCGCGCCCCAAGTCTGTCCAAACAATTCCAGACGAATAATCCCGTGCCAGCACGCCCCTTCTCGGTAAAGCTCCTTTATCGGATCTAACGGATGGTTTGCCAACGCTTCGCTATCAAATATCTGCCACGGTTGTTTGGAACGTAGAATCCTTAGGTAATCTTTATAATTGCCTTTTAGAAATCGTTGCTTGTCTAATTCTGGGATACCTTTCCTTGATACCGAAATGGTCTTACCATCATTGAGTAAGATCATTGAGTTTGGAAAAACAGTCAACCTGTCGAGCTTAAACCACTCTAGAGCATCCTCGACAATACCAACAAAATTCTCTAAAAATTCGTTGGGACGACTTGCGGTAAGTCGATTCGATTGGTTCATCAACAAGGCTTCAAAATTAGTTGTCATGATTTTTACCATCTCTGAGAAGTCTATAGCTTACGTACGATACGTACTTTATAACGGTGCATTGATAAAGACACATATCATTATAACTATCAGTTTTAATTAAAAATTAGTCTTTATAAAGGTCAGTGTCAATTACCTTGCATTGAAGAGATCTATTTACCAAAAAAAGCCAGTAGCAGAGCTACTGGCAAAAGGTTCATAATGAAACGTCAAAGACAAAAAGGTTACAGACTTACGTTTGCACGCAAAAACAACTTATCATCATCTTCAGAAGCAAATTTGTAATCTGTCACAAATTCTAAATGCTCATTCAAGCGATAAGACGCTCCCAAGGTAAACCAATCATCTTCCATGTATGAACGGCTTGACTCGGTAAAGTTATAATCTTCAGAGTTGTACGTTGAAGAAATCGATAGGTTCATGGTTGCTTGATAGGCAATACCTAGCGCATAGCCTTTCGTTTCTTCATTGTTTGCGCTAATCGCCTCTACATCAGCAAAATCATATTTAGCCGCAAAGTTAAACTTATCTAGCACAGCAACCGCGCCTACCGTATACACCTTCTCTGAACGATCTTGTGCTGCCGTCGAGTTCTCACCTTTTGAAATATCAACGTAAGTACCACCAATCACAACAGGGCCTACCGTTGTCGAGCCACCAACAGCCCACGCATCGTTTGAGTGTTCCCATGCCGCGCCGATATCAAAATTCTCACCAAAATAGTGATGATTTAATTGCTCGTCAGTACACGTCGCCTCATCTGCTTCCGCGCCGATGCCGTGCTCTTTCGAAATATCACCGAAGCCAAGATAGACATCAGCAATACCACATTGCTTACCAAACGTGGTCACACCCGCCACTGATTGAGCACCAAATACAAAGCGATCGACATAGTTCACTGACTCGACTTTCTTATCATATCCAGCCCACTCATAACGAGCTTCACCGCCAATCAAAAGCGAAAAGGATTCCGTCACCGCATAGCTTAAATCTGCGCCGACTTTAAACATGTAGGTATGCTCAAAGTTACTGTTATTTTGGTCATCAAACAGTACATTGCCACCTAGCTCAGCGCCAGAATAGGCTACACCTGACAATTTATCATTCTCGATAAAATCATAAAGGTTATTAGGCTTGTCAGCAGTAGAAGAAAGTTCAGAAATATTGGCGGCTGAAGACTGTTCAGTGACAACGCCTGCATTATTTGTTTCGGCAATAGCAGGAGCGGAAAGAATCATCGCAATCGCGACGGCTAGCTTTTTCATATTTAATATCCCAATAAATGTAATCGCAGTGGTATCAGTGCCTAACGGCTTATTTTCTGGAGCCAATACTGACCTGTTTAGCGATTTACCAATACGGTAATATTACTGAATCTACTTTCTGCTCTTTGCTTCATGTCACAGTTTTATTGGCTTCCTTTGTATCCATCTTTGTATTCCAAGATCAAATACCTCGCTAACTTCCTGCCGACCTCGTCTTTATTTATTGCCATTTATGACGCTTATCATACAGCCCTAACACACATTTATATTTAAATAGCAGCATAGAAACCCTTCGAAATAACGACTATTCCGATATAGATATAGAGAAAGTGAAATTATGGAAATATACACTTATCACGATGAACTCGCGACATTTCGAGTAACGCAAGAAGCGACGATTGAAGTCAATGGTGAATATGAATGGCGTCTAGACGTTGAGCCAAAATGTACTTTACCTGCGGGGACCAAGTTTGTTATCACGGTTCAGCCCTACCAGCATCAATTGTCTGATGAATATTTACAGTGCTACGACTACTGGAAACCCAGTTATCTCTATGCATTAGCTGATGAAGAAGCTCTAGAAATTGATGTGGCAATTCACAAAGTCAAAACAGAATTTAGTCACATCAATCGCTGGAACGACTCCTCTCGTGAAGCTCACATCACCCTCATTGACGAATTCCAAACCGGACAAGCATTTTTTGTTCAGTTCGGAGGCGTCGACCGCCTGTATCTTAAAGGCGATGCGGCACCGACTCGTATCGGTATTCGCGCCTTTAACGACGACGTATGTCGCATTGAAAAGACTTTTGATATGACACTTGGCGGGTCGACAAACACACGTCGCTTAAATGTCTTCCCAGATATCACATTAACACCAGGAGCAGCAAGCGAGTTATCACTTGTTACGCCGACTATCGCCCAACAGGGAGAAAACTTTAAACTATCCATGCTGGCAGTGGACCGTTTTGAAAACCCAATTAAGGACTACACTTGCGCGCCGCTTACCATCGTGTTCACCAATTTAGACAACGATGACAAAGTTCTTGTCTCCAACGTCGAATATGGAAACGTAAACTGCGCCCTGCAACAAGGTTGTTATCTTGCCACTATTGAAGGTACCGACCTACGTGTCGCCCCTTCAGTGATTAAAGTGGTTGAGAAGATAGAACACAACATCTACTGGGGTGATACACATACTCACTCTAACCTGACGGCAAACATTCGAGATAACGACTGTGGCGCGTTCCCACGTAACGCCTACGCTTACGCTAAAGAAGTGGCGCGACTAGATTTTGTTGGCCTGTCAGAACAGACCTTTACCTTCAATGAAGATCGAACCCTCAACATTGATAAAGCCACATGGAAAACCATTGGTGAAGAATGTGATAAATTTAATCAGGAAGGCGAGTTTGTGACTTTTTGTGGCTTTGAACTGCATGGTCGCCGTGGTGATACCGTCGCACTATTTAAGCATTCTTTGTCACAAGAAAAGTACCCCGATCGTGATGTCACCATCATTCACGATATATGGGATATCTACAAAGGCCGTGAATTCATTACTATTCCGCACCTACATCGCTTTTGTAATGGTCGCAGTCCAAAGCACGTCGACAACCAAGATGCAAAATTCGAGAAAGGCTTCGACCTCGCCAACTGGGAAGCAAGTAGCGAAGATGAAACGATGATCGAAGTCTATTCCGCGCAATGGGGACGTTTTGAGTATGCGAAAAACCCGATGCTCCACAAAGCCCGTAACAATGTAAAAAATAATACGGTCGTCGACTTCTTAAACCGAGGTAAAAAATTCGGATTTGTCTCCAATAGTGATGGTCACGATGGTAATCCAGGTTATGGCGGTATTACGGGAGTGATAGCCAAGCAACACACTCGCGCGGACATTTTTGACTCGATGAAAGCTCGGCACACCATTGCCACCACACACCCTCGTATGTTCCTAAATCTTAACATCGACCAAACGACGATCGGTAATGATGCTGAGAAAGCTGACACTCATCACTTAGTCATTGAAGCCATCACGCCTGACCCAATGTCAAAAGTTGAGTTGGTAGTGGATGGAGAAGTATTCGAAAAATGGTCAGTAAACGGACATAAGTTCACCGCCGATCTGAAAGCCTGCGCATTAGGATCTAACGCGTCATATGTTTATCTACGCGTATTCCAAAAAGACCGCAATATCGGCTGGACAAGCCCAATCTGGCTCACTTAATACCCATTATGCTTTTACTCAGTAAACGTTAAAAAAGTAAGTGCCTGTGGCGCTTACTTTTTCGTAATGAGAGGCAATAAAGCAACGCTAGATAAATCGCTGATAAATTTGATTCACCGATGTAGTAAAGGCTTCGACGTCTGAGGCATCCGGTTTTGCCATCAAATCATACCTTTGTAACACCTCAATAAGTTTCCAAGGGGTAACGGTTTCACTCCCCACAATTTCAGCATGCCCTGCATGGACGGTTATTGGCTGACCTTGCGTCGAACTGTCCACCATGGATTTGGTTTGCTCGATGAGTGAGAACACGTAATCATCTTGAATACACTGTCCCTTGGCATCTTCAATTCGGCATGTATTTAGCTCATCAGTTTTAATAATGAGGTGACGGTCGAGTTGCGGTATGAGTTCACCCGGCGTTTCGATAAAATCAGCCTGTGGTGGAATATCGAGATATTTTGCGCCAGTCACGGCATAGCAAATCGCATCAACAACCCCGAGAGAAGCGATTCTTAACCAGCTGATACCGCAATGTGAAGCCGCTTCAATACCTTTAAACGGGGCAGAAATCGTCGCTATTTCTATAGGGTCGTGGGTGATTTTTTTGCCGTCAGATCGCTGGTTAGTCAACGCTCGTCGAGTGATTAAGCCCCCTTGACTATGACCTAAAACGGTGAGTTGTTGTTCACCTAATACTGGGCTAAGCGTGTTTACCGCCTCAATAAGCTCACCAGCAACATCATCCAACCTACGTCTATCGTCATATTCAAAACAAGCCGTCTGCTGCCCTAATTGCTCATAGACTTCTGACAATGCTTTAAACTGACCTTCCGATGCAAGACAGCCATGAATAATGAGTACCAAAGGTTCATTATTCTTAATTCGTAAAGGCTGGCTTGAAGTACCACACGAGCGCACGCTTTTGTCAGGAAACAGCATCGATAAGTCAACCGTCTCTGCTTGAACATTCGAAATCATGCCTACGGCTATTGCAGTGCAAGTCACCCAACTACGCCACATTCCCATGCCCCACTCCTTGGGTTAGTTTCGTTACTTATTAAAATCGTTATAGATAATTGAAGTATTCATGCCACGCTTGTCATCATAAACAAAAGTAAAGTTCGCTTCAATTTCTAGACCTTGCTGACTCTACAGATCATGAATAACTACATTTGTATCTATAGCGATTTGATCAGGTAATAGACATTTAAGGTGATCATTCGTCCGCTTATCGTCAAAAGCCAAATTTCAGATACAAAAAAACACGCATTAAAGCGTCTTATTTTCAGTTGCTTGGGAGTTAGCGCCGAAAGGAGAAGAGATTGGAGCGTGCAGCGGGAATCGAACCCGCATCATCAGCTTGGAAGGCTGAGGTAATAGCCATTATACGATGCACGCACATCGTTGGTACGAGATAGATAATGCCACAATCGCTAAGAATGAAAAGCGTTATTTTACACTTAAGTGTTTGTTTGCACGTTTTTTATTCTTAGTGCTTAACGATTGTACGTCTCATCACCTCAAAACAACAAAAACCGTGACGGGTGACACGGTTTTCCTCTCTGACCATTGTATCTATCATTATAGCCAACTTACCCAAGCCGACGATCAGAACTGATAGTGGACACCCACCATAAACACGCCAATGTCAGCGTTGCCCAGGTTCACACCGCTACCGTGTTCGAAATTAGGCATCATGTGCGTATAATCCAATCTCATGTTGACGCTATTGTTCATCGCAATGTTAACGCCAATACCAGCGTGAGTACCAAGGCCAATCGAGTAATCATTGGTACTTTCTTTACTGGGCTTACCATTCCAGCCCATCAGAAACCCAGATAACCCCAACTTGGTGTATACCGCTATATTGTCGTTAAAATAGTAAGAGAACTTAGGGGACACCGAAACAGCACCCGTGACAGAAGATAAGCCAGTAACCGAGGTGTTAGCGCCAAGCAGCTGCCCTTCTAAACCAAACCAGTCTGTAAAATGGTAGCCCGCATACACGGCCATTGCAGGACTAGAATGATTATAACGCTCACCTTCAAATGTATTTTCTATTGAATAAGTTTGCATGTTGCCCAACGCGCCGCCGACAAACGCACCCTGCTTGTCTGCCGCGAAAAGAGTAAACGACGCAATCACTAACGAGCCAGCTAACGTTACCTTCCTGGTCATTAACCAACCCCATTTAATACGTGACAACTTCGACTGAGAATCGCTTAAGACACGAAGCCCAATGCGCCTGTCACATAACGATTCTGCCGTATTGAACATCGCCAATGATGTTGGCATGATTACTTGCTCAGTCGCTTGCCTGATCTCTTGCATAGTTGCCGCCTTTCCATTGTAATAATTCATGCTATTTCGCTACTTTATCAATCACGCTAATATGTTGCTGCACAATGCGACAAACGGGTAAAATCCATGACAAGAAGTCACATACTGCGACGGTAAGTCATCCCCCTTTCTGTGCGATTATTAAGCATTTCAAATCGCCCGCAAAAATCCTCGTAAATTATTTCAATAGCGCTCGTCAAAACCACTAAGCTCTGCTACCTTTGACGCCACTTAACAACATAGTTACAACCTGAGTTCGATGCACCTATGCCTTCACCTCATACCATAAAAAAAATCGTTGAAATTGGTGATACATTACACCGCAGTGGCTGTGCTCCTTATAAAGTAGAAAAGTACGCGCAATACTATGCTCAAAAGCATGGTATCGACGTCATGGTGCAAGCAACGCCTACCGCGATTAATTATCAATTTCCCGATAAAAATAACACGGTGGTATTAAAACGACTCAAACCTGCATCCATCAACCTTGGTCTACTGGCTAATACCATCATTCGAATTAATCAACCCAGTAACGAACCCGTTCCGGAACCGATTGGTTATCCAAAGTGGGTCGTTGCATTGGCTAATATGGGCATTCCACCAGCCTACTTAATGCTCGTTGGTAGCACTTTAGAAGCCGTCGGATATTCCGTTATACTTGGTTTAATTGTTTGGCTCACTCAGTTGGTTGTGAAGGGTCGCAATTCAATCGCCGTCGAATTTGTGGCTGCACTGTTAACCGGAATTTTTGTCGCGTTTATCGCCAGCACGGGGGCAGCAATTCCCGTTTGGGCATTATGTATCGCCACTGTGGTGCTTTTTGTCCCCGGACTCTCTATTGCCAACTCATTGGAATGTCTAGCGTTTAATGATTTGGTCTCTGGTACGGCCCTATTAGGGCAAAGTGCATTAACACTGATAAAGTTGTTCATTGGCGTGATAATGGGACTCAATATTGGTGAAGCGTGGTGGGGGCAAGCGGAATCTTTGTCTTACACCAATGAAGTCCCTCTATGGCTGCACTGTTTCGGGCTACTGCTTATCTCCTCGTCTATTGGTGTGATTTTTAATGCTCGCCCAAAAGATATATTGCTAGGGTTACCCGTTGCTGTTCTTGGTATGTGGGGCCCTTTTTATCTTGGCTTTAGTAGTGGCTGGATTGTCGGTACATGGATTACAACCGTGCTCATTACGTTATACGGGACTTGGGTAGCCAAACGACTCGATCTTACCGGCTCTATTTATATCGTCCAAGGCATCATCATACTGGTCCCTGGTAGCCGAGTATTGGTCAGTGCCAGTCAGTCGGTGTTTGAACAATCGATTTTGCCGATCCCCAACATCGGTTTATCCGCATTATTTATGTTCTCCGCAATCGTTGCAGGGCAAATTACTGCTTATTCTTTATACTCCCCTAAAATAGATCGTTAGTCATACTCGGGGCCGGACTATTAGTCCAGCCCCGAGCAAACCGCTTTATATTGGTTCCAGTAAGTTTACAAATTTATTAATTTTTGGCTAAAATTTATTCTTTTATATCAAAAGGTTAAAAATTTGTTTCTTATTATCCCACGCTACTTTAATTAATCATTTTGTCAGAGAAATGAAATGTCATGTAATTGAAATCAAAAAACTAGCTTAAGTTCAAATATTCCATACAAGCTTCACTTAGAATCGTTGACTTAACTCTATAGTGGCTTATATTAATTTCTGGCTAGAAATGAAGTTACGTTGTTTACAAAAGACATTCGTTGAATTCAAAGCAATTCCTTGTCGTGTTGTACGCAATAGCAATTTACTTTTTCGCGCTATAGCTGCCGAATCGGCAAAACAAAAAAGAAAATACTAAATTTTAGGATTACACTATGTCTAACACAGTAACTGGTACCGTTAAGTGGTTCAACGAAACTAAAGGCTTTGGCTTCATTCAACAAGAGAATGGCCCTGACGTGTTCGCTCACTTCAGCAACATCAAAGCAGACGGTTTCCGCACTTTAGCTGAAGGCCAAAAAGTTGAGTTCAAAGTAACTCAAGGTCAAAAAGGTCCTCAAGCTGAAGAGATCATGCCAGTTTAATTACTGTTGATACTCCAGATACTATTAGCCAGCGCAAGCTGGCTATTTTTTTACCATTTAGGCCATTAAGCTACCAATTCTGTACCAATTTGCCATTAAGCTACGTAAGATACCCTGTCTTCTCATTAATTGTGTTGTAACCCCCTATGGCTATCAAACCGACCATCTACAAGTTCCGCGTTGCACTTACCGATATGAATCGTGACTATTACGATTCACTTAACCTAACTGTTGCATTACACCCATCAGAAACTCATTTACGAATGATGGCGCGCCTGATGGCATTTTGTTTGAACGCCTCACCTGAACTTCAGTTTACAAAAGGCCTATCCGATATCGACGAACCGGATATCTGGCAGAAAACACTCGATGACCAAACCGAAATGTGGATTGAAATTGGTGAGCCAGATGTAGAGCGCGTGAAAAAAGCGACACGCTTATCCAAGAAAACTAAAGTTTATAGCTTCAATACGAAAAGTGATGTGTGGTGGAAACAAAACCAAGGAAAGTTTGGTTACCTCAACGCCAGCGTGTATCGCTTCAATAATGAATCCATTGAAGCCTTAACAGGTTTAGTGGCTCGAACGATGGATTTATCCGTGATGATTACAGGTACGTCTTTATTCGTCGATGGTGATAACGGTTCTGTGGAAGTCCTTGTTGAGGAGCTTCAAGAGAAATGAGCCCATTAGAGACGCATCTACGCAGCCTCAATGTTGAACAGATCGCGGTGATTGCCTCTCACTCTACGCGTTTTTCTGAGCTTTGTGCTCGGGAAAATGCGCTATTTGAGCATGCTAAAGCCAATAAACCTGAAACACCTGATCTTGGTATCATGTTGGGGTTATTTACTAAGTTGAACATTGAGTCACTGACCTCATTGGACGCGCATTCTAATCAAATTCATACCATGCAGCAAAGCTTTGAAGATGAGTTAGGCAAAGATCAAGCACAAATCTTTAAGCTACCCGTTCTTGACGAGCTTATTCTGATTACTCATGTGTGGCTGTATGTACAAGGCTGCTTGGGGATGGATTACAGCTTAGCCAATGACCACGCTGCTCAAACCAGTCAGGTCATTAGCCAATTTAGTGAGAACGGCATAGATGAACAGCGGGTCGCATTCACGGAAAGCTACTATCTTGGAGTGCGTTACTTCGAAGCAAACAGACCACCAGCAACCGGATGGAAACGCTGGTTTGAAAAATGGTTTAACTAAAGGCTAAACCATTTAAATATTACTGTCACATGCCGCGGGTGCGAGCAGTCGAGATCAAGCCTATCGATTACAAATAAGCATGAGGTCCAAACACTTCATAATGAATATTTTCTCGCGATACCCCTAGCGCCTCTAACTGCTTTACAATACTTTCCATAAACACCACTGGGCCGCAAAGATAGAAATCCCCCTCTTCAAGCGGTAGTGGGTTGGCGACGTTTTTCAGATCCATTAATCCTTGATGAGTGTTTGCCTTGTTTAGCTCAAACGTTGCCGTGTTGTACCATACCTCACTTGCCCAACCTCTGCCCACTATCGCGCTGTCAGTCTCGTCGAGAAATGCATGTTGAGTTTGATTTTCACAAGCGTGTAGATAAGTGACGTGCTCTGCTTTTTCCGTTCCGGCTAACTGCTGCAATATCGCCTGCATCGGTGTACAACCCACACCAGCAGAGATCAATACAATCGAGTCTTTGCTTTTCAACGTAAAAGAAATCACCCGCAGGAGGCATTAGGTTAACTTTATCTCCAACGTTCACTTCGTCATGCAGATAATTTGAAACCAACCCCAATTGAGAGCCCTCTCCTTCTTTTTTCACTGAAATTCGGTAGTTATTATTGTTGGATGCTTGAGATAAAGAATACTGACGAATTTCAATATGTTCGCTTTGCGATGGTGTCACTTCAATGCCGATGTATTGCCCTGCTTTGTATGCAATCACAGCTTGGTTATCTTCCGGCGTCAGAACAAAGCTTGTCACCACTTCCGATTCCTTTACTTTGTCGGAAACGATGAACGAACGAGCACCAGCCCAACCGCCATTAGCCGCTTCACTTTCAAGGTACAAAGCAGACTCACGATCGATGAATATCTGGGCTAAAAATAGGTACGCAGCAGTCCAAGCCTCTTCAACCTCAGTGGTAAAAGCGTCGGGTGCCAACTCTCTCAATGTTTCAATTAGATGTAATCCAACAATTTGATAATGCTCTGCTTTAATATTGAAACTCGTATGTTTATGAGCAATACGTTCAACTGCGGAACTTAACGCCGCTAAGTTTTCGATATTTTTCGCATAGGCCGCAATAGCTTCAAACAAGGCTACGCTTTGGCGACCCGTTTTCTGGTGCGTCATATTGAAAATGTCTTTGAGTTCTGGATTATGAGAGAACATTCTTTGATAAAAATGCTGAGTAAGTGCTGGACCCGCTGATTCTAATAGTGGAATAGTACTTTTAACGATATCAATATGTTGATTAGTTAGCATTTGGACTCCCTTAAGACAATAATGGCTTACTTTAAAATGGTTGACGAGATTGACTTTCTAAATTGGACTGAGTGCTCTACTTGAATCAGAATAGACATGTTAGGCACCAGTACCGTTTATAGTTATGTATGTCACTGATTAACGATGAGTATAAGTTGAGAATCATACCGAGTTGTCGTTCAGCTAATGACTTATATAGCGCATATCTATACTGCGCATGCCTATACAGCACATACCGTGCCAACTCGTTCAACGCCCGCTATATAATGATAGTTATTACTATTTTCATTTCAATCATGTCCAAATGACCTCTTTAACATAAGTCAATTAGACACTATAATGCAATTAACACTCTCTTTAGGTGACGGTTTCCATGCAAGATTTCTCTCCATCCAATCTGGTCGAGTTGACGATAGGACTTGCCAGTAGTAGCAATGACCAACAGCGATTTGATACTCTGCTTAACACTATCCGTAAAACCATTCACTGCGATTCAGTCGCCCTGCTTTCTCAACAAGGTGACACCTTGGTCCCCCTTGCGATGCAAGGATTGTCTCGCGACACGATGGGAAGACGATTTGTCATTGCCGAGCACCCAAGGTTCTCACAAATTTGCGCCTCAACGACGCCAGTTATTTTTGATGCAGACAGTGACCTACCCGACCCTTTTGATGGCTTGCTTATTGACCACCATGGCGATTTACCGATGCACTCTTGCATGGGGCTCCCGCTGATCTTCGGTGATAAAATGTTAGGTGCACTAACCTTAGACAGCTTATCGACGAACGCATTTGACGATATCCCTCAACGAAGCCTTGATGTTTTATCCGCCATCGCTGCCTCGACACTAAAAATGGCGATGACCTTTTCTCAGCTAGAGTACCAAGCCAAACAATCCAAGCAGCTACTTGAAGAGCTCAACGTAGAAGCCTGGGAAAGAGACGGCGGGGAAATGATTGGCAACAGCGCGCCCATGCAAGCCATGAAGTCTGATATTGAAATAGTCGCCCCATCAGATTTTAATATTCTCATCCATGGTGAAACTGGCGTCGGTAAAGAGCTTGTCGCTCGTACTCTTCATCATCAATCGACACGCAGACAAAACCCGTTGGTGTACGTCAACTGCGCTGCGATCCCAGAAAATCTCATCGAAAGTGAATTATTTGGTCATGTCAAAGGTGCCTTTACTGGTGCAGACCAAAATCGTAAGGGCAAATTTGCGCTCGCTGACGGCGGCACCCTTTTTCTTGATGAAATTGGCGAGCTTCCACTCGCAGCGCAAAGTAAATTACTGCGCGCATTACAGAACAATGAAATTCAGCCTGTTGGTCGAGATGAAATTCAAAAAATAAATGTGCGTATACTGGCTGCGACTAATCGGGAGTTAAAAGAGGAAGTGGAACAAGGAAAATTTCGGGCCGACTTATATCATCGCTTAACAGTGTACCCTATTTCCGTTCCCCCCTTCGAGAACGTAACGGCGACATTGAGTTACTGACAGGCTTTTTCCTGGAACAAGCGCGGCGTAAGCTGGGCATTTCGCAATTAAAACTGAGCCCAAATGTGAGTGCATATCTCAATCGCTACAATTGGCCTGGCAATGTACGTGAACTCGAGCACGTCATCAATCGTGCAACGCTTAAGGCAAAGGCGCGTATGTTTGATAAGAAAGTGATATCAGTGAGTATTGAAGACTGCGGACAATTTGACGATGAAGCAACGCCCACTGTCACCACAAGTCATACTCAGTCTCCTATCAGTATCAACACCAACAGTGGCTTACGAGAAGCAACAGAAGAGTTCCAGAGAAAAGTCATTTCAGACGCGCTCATTCAAGCCGATTACAACTGGGCTCAAGCCAGCCGAGTACTTAAAACTGACCGCGCGAACTTAATACGGCTAGCGAAGCGACTCGGCATTACTGTCTCTAAAAACCCTCAAATTAGTCGCTTATAGATTCAGTCGCTCATAGCAGTACAGTCGCTCATAGCAATACTGTCGCTCATAACAATACAGTAAACCGCACACGCTAAAAAAGGGTTCTGTACTAAGTCGTCTTTTATACGAACGAGTCATTTCCCTTTAACCACTCTGATATCGCCCTAAGTTGGGCAAATACAATGGACAAACCGCAACATGCATTTAAACACGCCACCAAGACCCGTTAATAACCATAAAATCTACCACGCTCACGTCTATTTCGATAAAGACACCCTGCCTTTTGCTTCTAAACTGTGCCACGCTGCTTAGGTGAAAAATTCGGTCTAGAAATCGGACGAGTTCACCAAAAAACCGTGGGTCCCCACACTAAGTGGAGTTGCCAAATTTTATTCAGTAATCAATCATTCGACCTATTGGTCCCTTGGTTAGATGAACACAGAGAAGGGTTAAGCGTACTTATTCATGCTGACACAGGGGACGATATCAAAGATCATACGACCTTTGCTTATTGGTTGGGTGATGCCGTGGCCTTGAATTTTGACGCCTTCTAGCTTCAAGGCATCAAGAATCATAAGCGTTACAGTAAAGAGATGTCTGAAGCGTAAATAAAATGTTAATATCGCCTCACAATAAAAACCGCTCAACAAAGGTCGTTATGAAAGTCATTCGTATTGTTCTTGGAAAAATTATTTTGGTGCTCAATTTTGTGTTTACCCCACGTGGTGTAAAACGTTCGAGCGAAGCTCAGCAACAAGCCAACGAAAAAGCTAAAGCACTATCGCTTTATCAATTTGAAGCTTGTCCTTTTTGTGTCAAAGTTCGCCGTGAAATGAAGCGCCAGTCTGTCAATATTGAGCTCAAAGACGCTAAAAATGACAGCATTGCACGCGAGCAACTGCTAGAAGGCGGTGGTCGTGTTAAAGTGCCTTGCCTGAAAATTGAAAAAGATGGACAAGTTGAGTGGATGTACGAATCATCAGATATCGTCACCTACCTGCAAAAAGAATTCGCGTAACTTCCCCTGAGAATTTGTACATAGAGTTATTAATTTCTGAATCGTTTTTTAACGTCATCCGGCCATTAATAACTCTAGTCTTTTCCAACTCGCCACAACAATCATTACGTCGTCATTTCATCAAGGGGATCCGCTTGACGCTTTTGACTTCCTAGTACAAAGAACGCGTCTATCCAATGCAGAATAAGCACAGAGTCTTGGGGCTTATCAATTTGTTTAAAGGCATCTTTATAATGGTGGGGCGTAACAAGCTTTTTGCGTTGTTCCAGTACTTTGGTTGTGAACTCAGTACTAAACTCTGGATGCCCTTGCACTGTTAAAACATGATTGTCTTTGACTAACATGAAGTTGGGGCAAAATTCATTGCTAGCAATCACTCGAACCCCTTTCGGAACAATCGTGACTTGATCTTGGTGGCTCACTAGCAAGCGAATGGTGTCCATAAACAAATTCATCCATTTCTTTTGGGCAGTGACAAACACTTCGTAGCTACCTAACCCCCAGCCTTTGGGTGACTGTTCTACCGTTCCCCCTAACGCTCGCGCAATCACTTGATGACCGAAACAAATCCCCACTAACGGCTTACGTCTGGCTTCACACGCCCGAATCCAATCCATCAGATTGTGTATCCACGGTAGATCATCATAAGCGTTATGCACACTGCCACTGACAATAAAGCCATGATACTCGTCAAGGCTGGGTAATTCCCCATCCAGCACATTGAAGTTTACAAATTCAAACGCATGGTTTACCTCAGTTAACGATGCCTTGATCATATCGAAATATTGCCCGTGTTCACTCGAAAGCGCCTGATCGACGTAGCCACACGTTAAAATCCCTATTTTCATTTGCCACCTTTTCTTGTTGCCTACCGTAATACTATCTCTTCACGTTGTCTCTAAGACGCTCAGACAGCCCCACATCAATCTACTGGTAGAATTCCTCTATTTTTCAATATCTTCACCACGTACTCTGCCCTATCTTTTGAGTATAGAAGTGATTTCTATCAATGCCATGGGAGATGGCAGCAGCGTTAAAAAATATTGTCATTGCGTTTAAACTGCAATAATCCAATAAAAGGTGTCAACGCCTTTATGACTCTTGGCCAGTTCTTGCTAGAATGCGCTCAGATTTCATTAGAGTAGAACTCAAACCATGTACCAATTAACTTTCTCGCTCCAAGAATTTCTTTCCACTTACTGGCAGAAGAAACCCACCATAATTAAAGGTGGCTTTGCTCACTTTCAAGATCCACTTTCGCCAGAAGAGCTTGCCGGATTGACCATGGAAGAGGAAGTCGACTCTCGATTTGTGTCTAACCTCAATGATGAATGGCAGGCTGAACATGGCCCGTTCAATGAAGATAAATTTGCGTCTTTAGGGCAAAGTAATTGGTCGTTCATCGTCCAAGCCGCCAATCACTGGCATGAAGGTGCTGCGCAACTCGTTACGCCTTTCAAAGCGATGCCACAGTGGCTATTCGACGATTTAATGATTAGCTACTCGGTCAAAGACGGGGGCGTTGGTCCTCATATTGATCAGTATGATGTGTTCATCATCCAAGGTATGGGTAAGCGCCATTGGCGTGTAGGTGCCAAGGACATCGGCCAGTATACAGAAACCTGCCGTCATGAAGCACTGCGTCAGATTGAATCCTTTGACGCTGAAATCGACCAAATCTTGGAGCCAGGCGACATTCTTTATATTCCACCGGGCTTTCCTCACGATGGCTACGCACTCGAGCCGTCAATGAGCTACTCCGTTGGATTCCGTTCACCAAAAGAACAAGAACTGATTAGTAATTTTGCTGACTACATCCTAGCGAATGACTACGGCGATGTGCACATGCACAAGCCCGAGCTGAGTACACAAGATAACCACGGTGCCATTACTGCTGGTGATCTAGCGTCACTAACCGAAATGCTAACGTCGAAACTCAATGACCCACTGGCAGTGAAAGATTTTATGGCGACAATGCTGAGTCAATCTCGTCATCATTTAAACATCATTGCACCTGAGCCAAAATGGACACAAGAAGAAATGGCGCAACACTTGAGCGATTCAGGTGAGCTAACGAAAGTCGCTGGATTGCGCGCACTACACCATGAAGATGAGCCTTCTATGCTCTATGTAAATGGCGAAATGCTTAAGGTGCCAGAAGAGCTAGCACCTCTCATTATGGCGTTATGCCACAATACAACAATTCAGCTTCCAGCGCCTTGCACTAGCGCTGTGTCTTTGCTCACCGAACTGGTGAATAAGGGGTATTGGTACGCCGAGTAAGTGTGATTATCGGACTTCAAGGCCAAGATTATACTGCGCAAGGCAGCGTCCAACGTAGCTGAGCTTCAATACCGCAGCAATCAGTATGCTACTGGTATGTGAGAACACTTGAGTCGTCAGCGATAAATGATGCGCCATTGGATAGCGATAACGATGCTAAGCCCGTCGGGATAGCCGACGGGGCGAGCGTCGTTTAAGTGGTTTAAGTGGTTTAAGTGGTTTAATAATATTTGCCCGAAAAAAAGAGCGCTAGGCGCTCTTTTTTATTTAAGTCTCTATTCGACGCTCTATCAATAAAAGTAGAGATTATCAAGATAGACACTATCGCTAGTCGTTCCCCATAACGCCATACCTAATTGCGTCATATTAGTTTTGTCATATTGACTGGTCGCGCCTAATGCATCAAATGATAGTTCAACCGATATCCATTCTTCCGTGGTGAGGTTTTCCATCATAAGCAACAGTGGACCACTTTCAGACAGTAATTGGAACTGCGCTTGCGTCACTCCAGCAGTCGCATAAAAATCAAACCGTAGTCCTGTCATTTGCGATGCGTCAACTGGGCTGGCTCAGGTTCAACACCGTACTGAATACCTGTTGTTCCGCCCGCCACACCATCTGGCGTAATTTGGAATTTCGACGTTTGATTACCCAAAATTGAGATCATTGAGTGCACAGGCGGGTTCCACCACGCATCTGACCAATAAGTAACGTAGTGCGGGCTAGACAGTGAATCACTAAATAGCGCAATGACATCTTCATTGGCAACTGTTGGCACAGGGGCCGCCATGCTAGGCTGCGATGCCAACGGATTAAGCGAAAGCGTCAGGTCATTCACACTGCCAATGGCAGTTAGTACTTGTGTAATACCGTACCCATCCGCCAACGCTTTAATTTTTTGAGTACCTTGCGTTAACGTCAGAACTGCGATGCCGCTATCACTGGTTTTTACTGTATAGGGTTCATCAAACTCACCGCTAACGCCGACCAACACGTCAGCACTCGCTAAAGGAAGCCCTTGCTCATCCTTCACCAACACATTGATATCATATTGATTGGATGTACCTGAAAAGTAAAAGTTATCAACAAAGATTGCTTTTGTTTCTGCTCCCCATAGTTGAATACCAGCCATCTGCAATTGTGCCGTGTTCAACGCTGCATTGCCGTTAAGCGTCATATCTGAAAATGGAATCGCAAGCGACAACCATTGACCAGTCTGAGGATTATCCAGTGCGTATGTTGCCGAGCCATCCGTCGAGACTAATTGCAGCACCACCTTGCTAATGCCTGATTCTATATAGAGATCAACATTCCACGTATCATGATGTGATACATCAACGCTGCCGTATTCAATGCCAAATTGGATACCTGTCACGCCACCTTGGGAGCCTTCTCCTACAATTTCATAACGTGCGTAATGGTCACCATTCATGCTTTCTTCAGAATAAAATGGCGCATTCCACCAGTTCTCATTCCAGAGTGAGACAAACTTGTCTTCATTTAGGCTGTCGCTATAAATTGAAAAAACATCGGCATCAGAAACAGTCGGGATTGGCGCAGAGACCGATGGTTCACTCTTTTGTACGGTTTTATTTATCAAAGAAATATCACTGATTAACACTGATGCCTCTACCTCACTCGGAAAGGTTAAAGCAAACCAACGAAGTTGAGTCGTAGCGGGTATTGCCACCTCAAACTGTCTCCAACCATCCACCAATGCCGTGCCAGAGCTGGTAAGTAGAGTAATGCTAAAATTAGGAATATTGAAGCCTTGAACATGGACTTCAACCTTCTCAAATCCATTGGATTTTAAGTTAAAACGTGCGTAATTATACATCGAGGCATCAATGCTGTTTGCTTGCTCATTTCCCCAAGCAATACCCGCGCCTTTGCCCCAGTTAGTCCCACTACTTAATTCGAGTACTTTACTAAAGTTTTCATCAACGACTTGGTTAGACATTGTCGCCCCCGAACCCCAATCATCCCCCCAAAACTCCATATAATAGGAGTCATCGTGTTCTGAGTGGAACACATACATTTCTTCTGGTGCAGGCTCATCAACATCTTGTTCTAGTGCTATTGAAACCGTCTGGTCATTCTCTCCAAGTTGGACTGATTTTTGTTCAGAGACATACCCCGACTTTGTCGCTAATACGATGTAAGTACCTGACTCTAAATCATAATAGGCCGAGCCTTGAGCGTTAGTCGTCCTTGATTTGCCTGAAATCATCAGTGACACACCGTTGATCGGTGACTGACTGTTAGCGTCGGTTAATTGTAAAGTTAATCGCTGTGTTGCTTCTTCTTGCGGTGGCGTTGACCCACTTGGGCCGCTCTCCGTTCCATCACCTCCACCGCCACAACCGAACAATGTTGTGCATAACAGCATCGCGCCTAATTTTTTCCACATCATATTCAAGTTCCTTCTAATTACATTTAAATTAACGACGACGCTGCCTTAGTAAGGCACATCCAAATAGGCTTAATAGAATGAATAAACCGCTGCTTCCGCCCGATGAGTCAGACGAACCATGAGGCGCTTAGCTCAATATCTCCAGCGGTCATCACTTGGAATTCAATGTCATCTTGGGCAGACAAGGCTGAATTAGAGTTGTGGCGAAGCGCCACTTCGACACGGTAAGTCCCATCGTTCATTGAAGATGGATCAAAAACGAGCGTGTTATAACGAGTTTCAGGGCTAGGAAGTGCTTGAGACTGCCAAATGAGGGAATAGTCTTCTTCTGTACCATCCGCTAACTCAAGGTTTGCAATTAACGTCACGATGCCGTTTTCTGGGTCAACAAGAGACGTTACTTTACCATCTTGTTGCATCGTCAAATAAACATCCGGAAGGGAAGGGTCTGGCGATGTATTATCCGAGACAGGTGTTTGCTCATTACAATATTCAGCGCTACTGGTTTCACTCTTTTGGCAATGAGCAACGTAATCGATTTCCAACTTGGCGGTACTTAAATCAGGGTCGATATTTCCACCTAGGTTGCCACCCATTGCCAGGTTGAGTAACACAAACATGGGTTCCTTATATTGCGGGCACTGACTGACATCGTGAGCGGCAACTAAGGTATCGTTCACAAAGAAACGAATATCGTCATGTGTCCACTCCATCGCATATTGGTGCCATTCTTTGACTTGTAGACGCCCATTTGGGTAAGGGTACCGAACTTCATGGCCACAACCATTCGCATTGTAGAAATTGGTAATATAAACGTCTGGTTGATTGGCAAACCACTCCCACACATCAATTTCTCCCGCACCGGGCAAAGGCCAGTTCACACTATCGCCATCACCTTTAATCGGTTGTTCGAAAATACGATTTTCTAGCATCCAGAAAGCTTAGCCATGTCCCTGCTTCTAGATTGTGGAATCGAATTCGAGCTTCCACACGGCCGTATAAAAACTCCTGCTTATCTTTGGTATTGATGCGACCAGAAGTCCACGTCCGTTGCTGCCCACCAAGCGTCATGCAATTATGTGTTTTCTTGTGTGAAATGATCTTCAGCGTACCGTCTGATACTTCGTAATTTCGCAAATCAGAATAATCATCGGAGGTATAGCATTGCACCTCGTTGTTATAGTTGGCTTTGGTTTGTGGTGTCCATGCGCTCCAATCCACCCCACTTCCATCGAATCGGTCAATCCATTGAACCTCCCACCCAGCGTAAGCAGGCTGAGCGACCCCCATCATTATTCCCGCCAGTAATATCATTCTGTACAACATCATCGCCTCAATTTCTTCAGACAAAGTTCACTCGCACGATGGCAAATCGCCCTCATGGAAATGAACAATATTGGATAGCGGCGATAACCAAGGATTCAGCTATCGCCCATTTGAAAGCGCCCTTCAGCGCATGAAAGAATCGCTTACGCTACTCTAGCCAAGAGATATTTCTGATTTCTATATCGCTACGAGTCGGTGCACTACCACCAGATTCTGAATAGACATCTCCAATAGTAAATGGAGAGTTAACAACGCTAAGATCGGCGCTGGCTGCATTAGAGAAGTCGCTAAGGTCAATCGTATATTTGACCCAGTCCGTTGTCAGCGTGTAACCCTGTCCAGCGTTAAATCTTACCCAGTGATTCGACCCACCAGAAGCCTTCGTTTGGTAACCCAAATCAAATCCGAATCGAGCCAAGACACTTTCTCCTCCGTCAACGCCACGGATCTCAAACGTCATTTTCGTTGACTGCGTTAAGTTACTGGTTTGGTTGTTAATGCCAACACCAGCGCCCCACCCCCAATCTTTCGCCGTTGCCGGGTTAGCCGCGATAGTCAATACACCAGTGTCAGCATCCACCCCAGCCCATGCCGTGGCAGGATTATCCCAACCATAGGCAATAGCACCGTCATAAAGAACGCTTCCTAATACTCTAAATTCGCCATCTTGTGGTGGCGCCGTCACTGGCGCATATGGAGGAGGCAGCACCGAATCCATCAACGTCAGTTCATCCCCACCAAAACTGGCGCTAAAAGAAGACACGTCGCCACGGGTCAACCCGAGATCATTAAGCGTATCAACCTTATCCCATGCCAAATACTTGACGTTGCCATCAATATCAATCAATCCAAAGTGTTTTTCCGAATGGGTGGGATTGTTCGCGTCACCTTTCCACGGCTCATCAAAGGCTTGGAAATAGAACAGAGACGCACCAAATTCATTAGTAAAGTCACGCATATCGTCATAGAAGATTTTCTGTTTATACTCATCCGCGGCTTGTGTTCCACCCGCGCCAAACATTTCTGAAGACACGGAAGACCAGCCCGTTTCTCCTATGTGAATAGGCAAGCTTGCATCAATGTTATTCACAAAGGTTTGCACTTGGGCAAACTGGTCGACAGTACGGTCAAACGCTTTATCCATTGACGCGTTAATTTGCTCTTTCAGCGTTGAACTCTGAAGACTTTCTGGGACTTTCCATTGTTCAGAGAATGTTGGATCATAGTAGGTATCGTGGTGAGCATAAGAGTGCATAGAGACATAATCAACGGTTTCGATTAAGGCCTTTAGACTCGCTTGGTCACCGGTATTACCGCTTGGGTCCGTACCCGCCCACACCGCATAGTTGTCCGAAGAGGTAACCCAGATACGAGAGGTACTTTGATCATCAAATTTCCAGCTTTGTAAATCCGTCACATGATCCAAAATAATTTTTGGCACCACATGGTATTCAGCCCAATTGACCATCGCTTCATTACCCACGGCAATCACTTTGACAATTTCCGGATAGGCTAACGCGAGCTCTTTCGCTTTTGCCATTTCCAGCGCATTTTTAGGGCTTTCTTGGTCATGAATGACTTGTTGATCTGTCCAGGAATTTAGCGCTTCAATCCAAACCCCTAACATCACATACATTTCAAAACTGCTATCTTCAGCTTTCAACTCACTAATCGCTTGTAGGAGATTTTCTGTATTGCTTTTTCCATCTAACCCAATAAAGCCTTGCGTGTTATACGTTCGCAGCACTTTTATTCCCATTGCGGCTAAAATTTTCATGTCTTCTTTCTGTTGGTCGACAGTCGGTACATTGACACCTGACTCACGAACCGTGGTGCGCCATGCTCCATAAGATATAGCAAGATAATCCGGGTTACCCAATAAAGCATCGCCGTTTGCGGCGGTAGGCTGAATAAGCGGAATAGGTTGAGGGGTTAACTCTGTCGAGCCAGAGCCTCCTCCGTCAGGTGTTGAGGGCGTGGCGGTGAGTTTCTCATCGCCACATCCCGACATCGCAAGCGTTAAACCTACTAGCATTGCTGCTTTTAAACTGCATTTTTTCATTGCTTCTTCCTTGCACACTTTTGTTTTTATTTCTATCGAGGTTCATTTCATCAATTAAAAAGGCCTCTAGAACGTTAATTCCAGAGACCTTTGGGCAGTATTAATTCGCAGTAATAGAAACGTTATCGAAATATGCCGTCACTTCGCATCCTGCAACCGCGCCACACACTGGCTGTAGTAGCATAGACACGCCCCATTCAACATCCGATCCAGTAGTCACATCGAAGCTATGACTTACCCAATCATCGGTAGGCATAATAGAGAGTAACGGGTCTGTCTTAGAAACCCCTGCCGATCCTTCAGAGAACAGTAATGCATTAACAACCCCTCCATCGCTCGCCGAGCCCTTCAAATCGAAAGATACCGTTAAACTTTGACCCGCCGTGATCACACCTTCGCCAATTCGAGTTTGCTTGATGAATGGGTTTTGCGCCTCTGGGGCCACTAACTTGGCCAAATACGTTCCACCGAGTATCTTGTTCAACAGCCATGTGCGCGCCTTCCACTGCCCAGCCCTCAAAACTACCCAGCTCAAACCCACCATTCACAACTAAACCAGTATCACCGATATCCCCTACACCGTCAGTCGGCCCGTCCGGCACGACTGGCACATCTGGCTCTTGTGTGGCGCCAGTAGCAAAGAAATTGACGTTATCGATATGGAAGACAGCACCATTGCCTGTTCCCCATGCTGGAAATACCATCACCAAGTCTATGGCACTTAGATTCACGCCTTGTTTGGCGAAATCTGCCAAGTTGAAGCT
This sequence comes from Vibrio sp. GJ43-1, assembly GCF_055808835.1. Classification (NCBI taxonomy): domain Bacteria; kingdom Pseudomonadati; phylum Pseudomonadota; class Gammaproteobacteria; order Vibrionales; family Vibrionaceae; genus Vibrio; species Vibrio sp. GJ43-1. The sequence goes on from NZ_CM147885.1 coordinate 1,788,772, forward strand.
AAAGTGCTGCCAATCAGACGTCGGTGCACTCGGTAAATCAACCTCAAGGGGTACGCCTTCTACACTTTCAATTTTTAACTTCCAAGCAGCGGCGCCATCCGTTGGCGGAGTCACAAGTTTAAGGTCAAGTTCTAATGTGCTTGGTCTCTGCAAGCGCGCTTGCGTCATAAGGCACACCATCCACTGCGGTATGGCCAGCATCTTGAGCATCGCTTCGAGTCGTGAACCCAAGTACGGTCGCACCCACTACTTCAAATTTCGTGACGTTACCGTATTCGCCATCCTCAACAATAGAAGGGGTTGTGCCACCACAGCAGTCCCACGCCGCCCATTTAGGGTTGGCTAAATCAGAATAAATGGTAAAAGCAGGTGTCTTTTCATCGACAGGCGGTTCCACAGGCGGCTCTACGGGTGGCGTCACTTCATCATCGGCCTCAACAAACGTCACGTCGTCCCAATAGAAAACTTTGTCTTCCGCTGCGTCTACGAGAAAATCAAAGAAGATTGATTTTTTGTCAAAGGTATAACTGTCATCAATCGAACCACTATTTAAGTCGGTGAAGTCAAACGTCAGCTTTTCCCAAGACTGCGCAACCGTTGTATAAACCAACACCTCCGCAAATTGACTGTCGTCGGCTTGGTTTTCAACTTTCAGCAAAACCAGGCACACTAGATTCCGGAGAATAAACCCACACTGATACTTTGCTGCGCTCGGCAGAAAGGGCCAGCTGAGTAGTGTCGCCCAATGTCGTACCCGCCCAATCCTCAGCAGATGCAGGCTTATCTGTTTTAATTACCACATTACTAGCGCTTGTTGGTGCAATGTCGGTATAAATTGGGTTAGTTGCATTTAACACCGTCGCGGTCCCACCAAAATCTTCCACGCTAGTGATATCTAATTTATCACCTAGGCATCAGCGTCTGGATTCGGCTCTGGCTCTGGTTCAGTTGGGGTCGACGAATTACCATCAGAGGTAAACTCAACATTATCGACACGATACACAGCCCCCGCTCCTTCTCCCCATTTGGGGAATATAAGGATGTTGTCAATGCTAGACAGATCTAAACCGCTATTAGCAAGATCAGCGAGTGTAACGGTTACATGCTGCCAGCTGTCTGTTGGCGTAGTAAGCGCGACTTCTACCGCTTCACCCTGGTTGCCATTTTCTGGTCCACCATTACTTTCTAACTTCACACTCCACGTTGTCTCACCTGGGCTGACCATCAGTTTTATGTCAAACTCTAACGTCCCTTCAAGTTCATAGGCACTCGCATCTAATGGACCACGAGCAACATCGCGTACAAAGCCCAAAACAGCTGGCGTATCCCCTACGCGAAACTCGGTTACCGTTCCGTAAGCATTCAGTTCTTCGGGATTACTCGGCGTTGTCCCGCCACAACAGTCCCATGTCGGCCAATAACTATTCAACGAATCTTTAAACACAACGAAATCACTTCCAGTTTCTGGAACTTCCGGCACATCTGGCGTTTGAGGGGTTTCATTTACCGCCAAGCTATCATCACCACAACCGACCATCGCTGCTGATAACGCTGTAACCAAAACGACATTTGCCAACTTAAACTTCTTGCTTTTTGTTCTCATCCTACATTTCCTTGGTAGTCAATAACTTCATGTATAGAGTGGTTTTGATGCACAACCTAAAAAGAAAGCGCTTTCATTAATAGCTACAATCAGCCTTACGTGAACATCGTGTGATAAATAGCAAAATGATAATCGCCAAGGTATAAAGCACTACTTTAAGGCGATAAAGCCAAACAAACCCCTTACAAAAGTAAAAAACAAAGCCAAAAGGTTAACCTTTCATCAATGCACAAAAGAAAGCGGTTTCTTAAATATTTGCTTTATTGTCTTGCTAGTTTGATTTTCATTCTAGCTAATGGTTATTTGAAAATCCTCTATCTTGAACAAAAAGTGTGCTTTGACGCTCTAATGTTGGGCATTGTCATTATAGTTTCGTGAGCAAAAGCAAAAAACAACACTGAATTGAGAACCAAATCACACCGCTTAATACAAAAGGAGAATAGCAAGCGCTTTCCTAATAAAAAAGCTAAATGTGGTCGGTTATTGTAGGTAAGCTTCTGATATAGAGTTTTAAAAAATGATACGGAAAGTTCACCATTTGCAAAAGTTACATCGCGGTATGACTGCCTACCTATCCTTCCAGTGACCTATAATAAAATATCGTCTATTCATTACATTTCACGTAATTTTCTCATTTTTCACTCTTATTCAACACCAGAATAAAACACTAAAACATCCAATAAATTACAAACAAACAACAACTATTTTTTACACATACAAAATTAATCAATACATTGACGGCGATCATTCTTCACCAATCAATGTCACGCCACAATATGCATCCTGTTCTAATTACAAGGATTTATCATGTCTGATCCAACTGCTCCAGAACGTAAAGTCACCATAGGAAGTTACTTGGCTCTTGCGTTTGCCATCGTTTTCTTTTCTGGTTTATTACAATCCAACGAATGGTATGGTGTTTTCGACTTTACGACGCTTAATGGCTCGTTTGGTCAAGTGGCCCATTCTGTTAGCGAAACCTCCGATGGTGTCGTTGAAGCGGCTAAAACCACCTTCCGTGGTGTTGGCGGAAGCGGCGCCCGCGATGGCTTTATTTTCGCATTAACGCTTATTCCAACAGTGATGTTTGCCTTAGGTATGATCAACGTGTTAGAGCATTACGGTGCACTAGACGCTGCTCGTAAGCTACTTTCTCCGCTTCTTCGCCCTTTAATGGGTATTCCTGGTAACTCAGGGCTAGCGCTCATTGCGTCGTTACAAAGTACGGATGCTGGTGCGGCGATGACTCGTCAACTTAAAGATGAAGGCCACCTGACCAAACGTGAAACCGACGTGTTTACCATGTTCCAATTCACAGCAGGCGCCGCCATTGTTAACTTTTTCTCTTCTGGCGCTGTATTGTTTACCCTGACTATGATGGATGGCTCTCTAGCCGTAACATCATCGATAGGACTCGCGGTCGCCGTAATGTTCCTATTTAAGTTTGTTGGTGCAAACCTATTCCGCCTTTACCTCAACATTACAGAAGGCAAGGAAGACAAAAACCAAAATGACAACGACACAGCAACGAAGCAGGAGATGGCATAATGAGTGAAGTAAAAGCTAAAAAGCCAATGGTAACGGACATCTTTGTAGAAGGCGCAAAGAAGGGCTGGGTCATCGCAACAACTTCAACGGTCCCTAATGTGTTGATGGCGTTTGTTATCATCAAAGCACTGCAAATCACTGGCGCACTTGGCGCTATGGGCGTGCTATTTTCGCCAATCATGGCGGTCTTTGGTTTACCTGGTGAATCGGCTGCTGTACTAATAGGCGCATGGATGTCGATGGGTGGCGCGGTTGGCGTGGTCATCACGTTATTTGACCAAGGTATTCTTAATGGTACGCACATTGCTATTCTAGCGCCTGCCATTTACCTAATGGGCTCACAGATTCAATATATGGGTCGTATCATGGGCCCTATAGGCACTGAAGGCCGCTATATTCCAGTGATGATTGCCATCTCTGTACTGAATGCTTTTGGCGCCATGTTCCTAATGAACATCCTAGTTTAGCCCTTAGTAGGCATAAACTTCGTATAGAACGGCCTTTCGAGGCCGTTTTTTTTTGAGTAAGACTTATCAAGACTCAATTTGTAGGTATACTCCCCTACCTAATTAAATAGAGGAATTCTGTTGTGGCAAATGATATGTCTGTGATTATTGGTCTCGTTAACCCAAAAAGTCCAACCAACGTCGGTGCGGTAATGCGCGCTGCGGGTTGCTATCAAGCGTCGGAGGTTCGTTATAGTGGCGAGCGCTTCGATAAAGCCGCAAAGTTTCAAACTGATACTCAAAACATAAACAAAACGATTCCTCTTGTCGGAACCGAAGATCTACTCGGCTCCTTGCCTGAAGACATGAAAATTGTTTGTGTCGAGCTCGTGGTAGGGGCAACGCCATTACCCGACTTCGTCCACCCTGAAAAAGCGATCTCATATCTTTGGTCCGGAAGACAACTCCATTCCAAAGAAAATCGTGAAGCAAGCTGATGAAGTCGTTTATGTACCAACGATTGGCTGCATGAACCTTGCGGCAACAACCAATGTTCTACTCTACGACCGATTGGCGAAATCAGCGCAAGAGATTAATCACGATGAACTCATCAAAAGCAGCCGAGACAAAAATAATCACCTCAAAGTCTAACTGCTCAACTGGCTTTATATTTATAGCGGCCTTACCTGGCATGAAACAAACTAGCCGTAAATCAAAGCGGGCTAGTTTGTTTCATCACGTAATGAACGGCAAAGGCTAACGACACTTAAACTGCGCCACTTGTCCGCTAAGCTGTTCTACTCGCGCAGTCACTTCATCTGTAACGCTATTGGCATCGCGAGATTGTTGCGCGACCATTTTTAGTGCTTCGTTGATTTCATTAACCAATGTTGAAATAGACTGTGTCGCAGAGGCTTGTTGCTCAGCCGTTGCCGCCAACGTACTCATTTGATCGTTGACGTTCTCCACTTGTTCCGCCGTCGATTTGATTCGCGAGGCTGCTTTATTCGTATGCGCGACGGCCTCTCCAGCAATGGTGGTTCCAATGCCTATTTGTTCAACCACTTTACCGGTGGATGACTGAATAGCCTGAATGATGCTATTAATCTCGCTGGTCGATTCTGTTGTGCGACTGGCAAGCATGCGTACTTCATCAGCAACCACTGCAAAGCCTCGTCCTTGCTCTCCCGCTCTCGCAGCTTCAATTGCCGCATTGAGTGCCAGTAAATTAGTCTGCTCAGCCAGCCCTTCTATAACATCTGTCACTTTACTGATTGCTTGGCTCTCTTGACGAAGTGTCTCGACAAGTGCTGCCGTGGTTTCAATCGCTTCTGCTAACAATGTCATGCTTTCTTGGTTGGCCTTTAATGCCACCTCTCCACTTTGCAGTTCCGCTTTGGAGTCAAATAACGTCGACGACGACGCCTGAACTTGATGTGCGGTTTGCTCTGCACCCACAGCCACTTCTGATAACGAATGACCAATTTCATCAACATGTTGAGATTGGCGCTCCATTCTCTGCAGTCCATCTCGGCTTGATTGCATTAGTTGCGCCATGCCGCCTTGAACCGACACGGCGTTCTCCGTGACGCCACCCACTAAATCTGCCAATGATTGGTTCATCGAATTCACTGAACGTGTGAGGTCTGCAAGTTCATCGCTTCCTGTAATCACCAACGCAGGATTGGATACATCACCTGAGGCGATTTGCTGTGCTCTGTTCGCTAGCGTTTTGATACGCGCGCCGATATGATGCCCCATCACACTCGACACCACGAAAGCACTCAACAATGCAGCCCCACAACTACTCAGAAGAATGACAACAACCATAGTGATACTTGTTGCTATGCTCTCTTCGGTTTTCGCAGCATTGGCTTGCTGCTGAGAAACAATGGTATTAAGGGAGATTTGCATTGCGTCGACAGCAGGCACAAGCGAAGAAGACATCAGGTAACTTGCACGGTTCCAATCTGCCGATTGGCGAATTTGAATAACTTGCTCTGCCAGCGGAAAGTAAAGCTGCTTCATTTCGTTGAACAGTGACCACAAACTTTGATCGCTTGAGCTTAATAATGACGTTTTACTGGCAATTTCGTCGACAACTTGTCGATGATATTTCATTAAGTCATGGTATTTATCTAAATAATCTTGTTGACCATATTGCAAGTAGTCTCGCAGAGCCGCAAGTGCGTTCGCTAACGACGTATAGCCATCGGCATAAAGCTTAAACAAGCGTTTACGCTCTCCTCCCTCGGTTCTACCGGCTTCATCGTTAATCAGACCTTGTAGCTGATCTAATGCAACTTCAGCAATAGGGGCGGCTTCATTGATAAACATAGAGTGAGCGGGAAGATTGTCATCTGTATGGCTGAGGGTCACAATTTCTTGAGCAGTCAGTTTAATGTTCGACCAAGCAGTATCTAAGTCATGATACTGACTCGATGAAATCAGTGACTCCAGACTAATCAGTTGAATGTCGGTGGTGTCAAACGCCTCAAACACCTTTTCCTGACCGAGTTCTTTACCATTATCTGAGTCGTTTAATAGCATGTACCCGCGAAGCACAGAGACCGTCGATTGAAGGGATTGCCCCACCTGACGACTTGCATCAACCGTTGGCAAATCATATTGCAGCAAAGATTGCGTGTGGTCTTGCACTTGAATAACACTTCGATAAACCAATAGCGAAGAGACGATAAACAGTACACCAAGCGCTAGAAAACCCATTCTAAGCTTACCCGATATCGAGAACTTCATCCTTAATCCTTTTATAAATCCCTTATTATCTCGGTACTATATCGACAAATATAACAAAATCTATACATTTTCATTATGATTCTTGAATCGTGTTATTTAACCGTTCTCATTGTGTTCAGAATAAACAATGAGAACGCTGCCGTTCTCATTGTTATCAGGTAACGTTACGCTTTACTGACAATACGCAGCAAGCTTACCCGCTTCAACTAACGCTTTGTCCCACACGAACTCATTGTTATCACTCACATAGTAATAAATAACATCGTTGGGTAGCATCACAAACTGAATGCCTCCATACCCAGACATGTAGGGAACGTAGTCTTCACAGCCACCCGATAGCACTTTTCGTTTGGACCACATACTATTACTGTAATATTTACTATCCGCTCTAACGTCGAGTGGTGGCGAGGTTGGATCAGCAAACATTGCTATCTCTAGTTCCGCAGGATCCAACATTGGCTGACCATTAATATATCCCCTATCGATACTGGTAAATTTTGTAATCTTAACGATATCATCACGCAAGTAAGTTAAACCATAGCCGCCGAAAGGCATCGATTCAGAATCGTAGGTTCTACGGGTATCCTGAGTGCCAAGATCGACATTAAGTGGTTTCCAAATATCGGTAACGATAATGTCAGCAAAAACATCAGCGGTTGCACCACGCTCGTTTCTTACGAAGTTTTGTGCGGCGACCGTAGCGATATAGGTATCTGTCGTATGGTAGTTAAAAAAGGTACCCGGTTGCGCTTTTCGTGGATAACGACTTAGGGAATAATCCAATTTTCCTGCATGATCTAATACTAAGAAAAAGCCCGTATCATTCGCGGTTGAATATTCGTCACTTAAATACCCTGATGACAAACGGTAGTTTCCTGTTGCCATATCGATCGCATTATTGGGCGTCACATCATTCCAGTCATCTTCTGGGTCTAAAGCCGCTTGTGGGATTAACTCCGTGAGCTGGCTGTCCATATAGCCCGGATAAAGTAATTCAAGACGCATTGATGCCGTTCCAGCAAGGGTCGTTTTCGCTGTCGAATACGAAGGCACTCTTAAACGCTCGCAATAAGGATGACTTCCTTGCCTTGTATCACAGCCACTGGTGTAGTGAACCCCTTCGGCAAAAACACCAAAGAATGTCATATGTTCAGGTGTCACTTCTGAAGCATGACCAAAATTCGCAACCTCAATATTGGCCGATGGGAAATCAACGGCCAACTCTTGTATGGGCTTACTTGGAATTTTGCTTGATTCATAAGATTGATGCGCTTGCTTAATTTCCAAGCTATTTGAGATGACACTTGGTATATACGTGGCATCGACACTTCCCCACATGTCGAACTGATAGTACAGACACGTTTCCGAAGCGATCTGATAGGCCACATCACTCATGGTATTATCATCATACGTGAATGTCATAAGACCGTTATGCACACAGTTCGAGTTTTTCTGCATCAAAGCAAAAGGAATAGAGGCGCGAGACTTACCATTGTCCCCCTCTTCTTTCCACACTCGACCCGGTTCAAGAATATATTCCCAATACGCGTGTGAGTTAAGCAAAAGACCACGCTGCACGGGTACAAGGTGTGTACCGGTTTGAACAAATTCATAATCAAAGTCTGGGATGTGCTTTCTTGGATCATCAGCATTCGACGTATAGCGATAAGTATCTTTGTGTTCGCTAAATTGCCCTACGCCCGCACTACCTGGGTTATTCAACGTAATTCGTCCCTCAAAATGATGTGCAGGCTGCGCAGCCTGTGCCGGAATCGCAAATGCTTCTGTGGACACTCGCTGTGTGATTGTTCCCGCGTTAAGGTCTTCATACGTTAATTCGGTTCTAGAATACTGACCGCTGCCATTCAATGGATCGTAATTTTCGATGTAACCTTGTCCATGCTCCTCTATCCCATTGCCCAACAGCGCAATCGTTGCTTGAGGGGTATCTGGGTCATTAGATTGTATGGACAACGTGGCATTGTGTCCCCCTATTGACTGAGGGCTATAGGAAACCGTGATGTCGCACGAACCACTTTGTGGAAGTTCACTATTGCTGCAAGTGTCAGTCACAATAGCAAAGTCACCAGTCAACGTTGACATTGTTGTTATCGAGAGAGGTTGCTGACCCGTATTCTCAACCGACAATACGCGCTCCGCGCCGTTACCCATAATTACCGAACCAAATGACACAGAATCTGGCACAACAATATTGGGTTCTAGTATCATGGGAACACTGTCACCTTGAATCAGTACATTTTCAACATAACAGTGGTCAGCACCGCCAGTTTGCGCTCGAAAGCGTACAATTACGTGGTCATTACCGTCATCAATAGACTGACTATGAGCGTAAAAGTTACCATTATCTTGACCATTTCCAAGAACAGACATGGTGACAAAGTTTACGCCTCCGTTAATAGAGTATTCTGCGTAACAGTAATCACTATTTTCCAATAACCTTGATGCCAACGAATACTCAACAGTCACCCCCAACGACCCAGATAAATCAATAGTCTTTGATAGCTGACCGGTTTCTTTAAAATACGCTGATGACCCAGACAAACTGTAATTTGAGGCGGTTGTAACATTCCCCGAAATATCCCATTGCGCTAATCCCGAATCAAAGTCATCTGAGAAAATAATCTCTGAATAAACGGGTTGAGATAATATCCCTCCAATAATTAGAGGGATAAGTGACGAAAGTTTCATTCTATTCTCCATATACAAATTAATTTTGATATCCTGAGAACTCAGACAACCGACAACATTTAAGGCTAACACTTCAGGTGATTTAGAAGTTGTGGCACCACTTAGCAGCCACACTGCTCCCCTTAGACACTAAGGAATAAAGGCATTACTTTAATTAAAGCAGTTAAATTACGAGCGATGAGTTTCCTGTCTTCCAATCCTGAGGGACACGACATCAGAAGAAGTACTGCATCGCCCGTACCCATAATGGCGAACCCTCAAGTTAACTATCAAACACTAATTCATTACCTTATTTGGCAACCATAGTACTAACTCGGGAAACATCATACATATTATCAGTACAACTAATTGCACTAAAATAAACGGCGTGACAGAACGATAAATATCCATCATGGTTACCCCATTCGGCGCAATCCCTTTAAGATAAAAAAGCGCAAAGCCATAAGGTGGTGTTTGTACTGCCACTACAATATTTAAAATCATGAGAACACCGAACCAAATAGGGTCATATCCAAGTGTTACTGCGACAGGAGTGAATATTGGCGCGCACATTAATACAATAATGAACTCATCGATAATAAACCCAAGAAATAGCATTATCAGCTGAAACATAATAATGATCATAATTGGCGGTAAATCAATGCTAGTTGCAAAGTTAGACACCATATTTTGTACTCCCATCAGTAGATGGAAGTTACTAAATATCGACGCACCTAAAATTATCCACATCGCGACACTCACTAACAGCGCGGTTTGCACACCTGCTTTATGCATCATTTGTGGTTTAAAACGTTTAAACAGTATCGCTAGAATGATCGCCCCAACGACACCAATTGCCCCCGATTCGGTTGGGGTAGCAATTCCCATAATGATACTACCCAACACAGCAACAATGAGAACTAATGAAGACAACCCGTCTCGTATGGTTCTAAACAACTCAAACCCTTTTGGCACTTCAATATCATTTTCAGTATCGAGTGGCGCTCGGCTCGGGTTTAATTTACAACTAATCACTACGTAAGCGATCAGTAATGTGATCGTGATAAGTGCGGGCACCATTGCGGCTAAAAACATCCTACCCACTGAATTTTGCGTAGCGGCAGCAAACATGATCATTGGAATACTCGGCGGGATCAGAATACCCAGCGAACCACCAGCCATGATAACCCCTAGCGCCAGTTTTTTATCGTATCCCCTATCAAGCATCGGCTTTAACGCGATACTGCTTGACGTCATAATTCCTGCACCGATAATTCCCACCATGGCACCAATCATCGAACATACGCCAATAACACTGATTGCAAGCGACCCTCTGACTCTCCCGATGAGAAGTTGGCTAGCATTAAACATGGCATCACCAATACCTGAGCGAGTCAGTAATTGCCCCATGTAAATATACAAAGGGATCGCAAGCAAAATAAAACTAAAAAATGTCGACTCAACCGTGGTAGGAATAATATTGAACAACGCGTCTCCCCACGTCATATACCCTATACCCATCGCAATGCCAGCAAGCGCTAGTCCTACCTGTGCTCCCAACGCAAACATGACTAGAATGCAACTAAGCAACACCAGTGTTAATACTTCAATTCCCACGAGATTCCCCTACGATAATACTGTCTGATATTGGGTGAGTTTTGCTTTGTGAGTCAGCATATTCAGCATCCCCCGTCACGTCGGGTTCAGTAATATTAGCTTTCTTTGTATCAGCGTTGTCGGGCTGATGCTGAGCCGCATGCAAATGATCCACATAGGCACTAGGAATAAGTTCACGTTTTGTTATCAATGCAAAAAGATGACAAATAAACTGTACGGAATATTCAGCTATAAAAATCACTGCAGCCACTGCCATCATGAGCCAAAAATGGTCCACCCGCGGCGCCCATTCAGTTTGACGTTTGAAACCGTATTGATACGTCTCGAGGAATTTTTCAAAACATAGTTTTGCCATTACGATGAGAAAACCGACCGCAAGAATGATGGTAATGAGGCTAAAACAATGTCGAACAAATACAGGCACTTTTAAATAAAGAATATCAACATTAATATGTGACTGCTTTTGTTGTGCATAAGCCCCTCCCAATGCAGAGATATAGCCAAACAAGAACAGAGAAGTATCATAAGCCCATATTGTTGGCGAATTTAATACATATCGGGCAAACACTTCAAATGCCACAACGCCCGCCAAAACAGGCATAAAGAAAGACACCGTACGGCCAATGGCCCACACGATGTAACGTACACTTCGGCAATAAACCACCAATAACTTTTCTAACATCTCAACCTCCTAGAAAAGAAAAAAGGCGGAGCATTGTGCACCACCTTTTTCAGTCACGCTTCTACAGACTTTCTAACTGTTCGACTAACTGTTTCGAGTATTTATCTTGGTTGGCATACTCTTTTGCTAGTGATTGACCCGCATTTTTCCACGCCGCCGTATCCGCTTCTGAAGGTTGCGGGCTCCATTTCAGTCCCTTGCCTTCCATTTCTGTTACGGCTTGAGATTCCCACAAAATTGACTTAGTCATTTGTTCTTGTGCGTGAATCGTTGTTGCCGCTTTTACGATTGCTTGAAGATCTTCAGGCAATTTATTGTATTCCTTTGTATTGACGACAATAGGAAGTACCTGCGCGCCAGCCAATGGCAATGGATACATGAATTTAGCCACTTCTACATGATTACCATCACGGTGATCAATCATATTCGACCCAATAGAGGCATCAATAACGCCTGTCGCTAATGAGGTGTATATCTCACTCCATGACAAGGTGACAGGTGAAGCACCTAAATTACGTAAGAATTTGCCATAAGCACCGGGCGCACGAATTTTCATGCCTTTAAAGTCTTCAATCGACTTAATCTCTGTTTTTGAAATAATATAAACCGCAGGTTGAATATACGGGTCAAGCCATGTCATTCCTTGCGAACCATAAGCCGCCTTTAACGTGTCTGACCAGCCTTTTTCATGGAACAATGTACTTAATTTACCAACATCTGCAGTGCCACCAGGCAAACCAATTTCAACCACACCAGCGGGGAGTTCACCCGCATGCATTGACTGGAATGGCGCCCCCATCGTTACTAAACCAGACTTAACGGAAGACAAAATACCACTTGTTCCCACACCTTCGCCTGAATACAAAACTTGAACTTCAATTCGTCCATTCGACATCGTTTCAATATTCTTTGCTAGATTTTCATATACCTCTCCATACGCCGTGCCGCGTCCGTAAAGGTTAGCAAATCGCCAGTTATGTTCAGCGGCATAACTGGCGGCTGAGGCGGCTAGTGACGTAACACCGATCGCAGTTGCAAGTAGGCTACTCAGTAGTTTTTTTCCATTACTGTTCGACATTTTTCTTCCCCGTTCCATGTGCTGATTGCAATTAACATTCATCCGATATGTTGCGTAAATGTTTCAATAATCAATATAGAAGTCTGAAATAATTGGTGTTAGAACCAGTTGCCGACTTCATGTGGTACCAGCTACAAACCGTTGGTACCATAAGAAACGCGCATCTGGCACTAAAAATCCCCGCCAACTATTCCTACTCTTATTGCATTCAGGTCAATACATGGAATCAGTGAATGGAACATATAATTAACAAATCATTACTTGCAGCATGCTGTGAACCCAGCGACCACGCTATATCGGTTTACAACCCCGCCACTCAAGAGCGCCTGACACATATCCCGTCAATCTCCGCCGAAATGCTACTTGATGACATAGAGCGCTCAAAGATTGCTCAGAAGCAATGGGCAGCGACGACGGCATCCGAACGCGCAAAGGTGCTCAAACGCTGGTATGACCTAATTATTGAAAACAGTGACGACCTCGCCAGAATAATGACATTGGAACAAGGTAAACCGTTAACGGAAGCGAAAGGAGAAGTCATGTATGGCGCTTCATTTGTCCAATGGTTTGCCGAAGAAGCAAAACGCACGTACGGAGAAACAATCCCAAGCCCAGCGGGCAACAAACGTACCATGACTATCAAGCAACCCGTCGGTGTCGCGGCAGCAATCACGCCATGGAATTTCCCTATTGCGATGATTACACGTAAAGCCGCACCCGCACTCGCCGCAGGTTGCAGCTTTATCGTAAAACCAGCAAACCAAACGCCACTGTCCGCATACGCTATTGCCGAACTAGCCTATCAAGCGGGACTCCCCCGAGAACTGCTGATCGTGGTCAACAATCATTCTTCGGTAATGATTGGCGATATTTTATGCAGTCATGCCGACATCAAAAAACTGTCATTTACCGGGTCAACAGAAGTTGGAAGACACCTCATTAAGCAAACTTCACAAACGGTAAAAAGAACATCCATGGAGCTTGGAGGTAACGCCCCCTTTATTGTTTTTGAAGATGCGGATATTGATGCAGCTGTCCAAGGTGCACTGGCATCTAAATTTCGCAATGCCTACCAAACCTGTGTCTGCGCCAACCTAGCTATATGTTCACAGCAAGATACATGATGAGTTTGTAACTAAGTTAACCGACGCTGTAAGCCATTTGAAAGTGGGGAATGGGCTCGATGACGGCGTGTCCATAGGTCCCCTCATCGACCAAAACGCCAAAAATAATGTACTCAAAATCATTCAAAGGGCCATAGAGCAAGGTGCACATTTGAGCCAAGGTGGTACGTCGTTGCAGGGACAATTTATGGATCCAGCCATTCTGACTGGCGTCACTTCGCAGATGGATATCGTTCAAGAAGAAATATTTGGGCCAGTTGCACCCGTTATTGCATTCGAAGATGAAGACGACCTTATTATCCAAGCCAATGACACCATCTACGGTTTAGCAAGTTATTTCTACACCAGTAACCTCAACCGAGCTTTTCGTGTCGCAGAAGCACTTGAATATGGCATGGTTGGGATTAATGAAGGCATCATTTCAACCGAAGTAGCCCCATTTGGTGGCGTCAAGCAATCTGGCTTTGGTCGAGAAGGTGCCAAGCAAGGTATTGATGAGTACATGAGTGTTAAATATATTTGCCTTGGAGGGCTATAGCACATGCAAGAATCGAACATGACCGCCCAGCAAGGCGCCACTCGGTCGCAATCTTCGACCAATGAACAGTGGCAGCAACGAAAAGAAGCCGTGATCGCAAAAGGCATGGGGAATTTGACCTCGATTTTCGTCCAGTCGGCATCCAATGCCACCATTACGGATATAGAAGGGAAAAATTATATTGATTTTGCATCCGGAATTGCCGTCACAAACACTGGGCACAGCCATCCAAAAATTCAACAAGCCGTAGCGCAACAACTTGAGCGGTTTAGCCACACTTGCGCCATGGTGACGCCCTATACAAGCTTTGTCGAGTTAGCCGAAAAAATCATCGATAGAACCCCCATTTCAAACGATAAAAAAGCTGTTTTTCTCACAACAGGAGCTGAAGCGGTTGAGAATGCGGTTAAGGTCGCAAGAGCCTATACGAAGCGTTCCGGCGTCATCGCCTTTCGTGGTGGCTTTCACGGAAGAACCAATTTATGCATGGGGCTCACCGGAAAGGTCACTCCATACAAGCGTCACTTTGGGCCGTTTCCTGGTGACATCTATCACGCGCCATTTCCTAACCAATATCACGGTGTCAGTGAAGAACAAAGCCTCCAAGCTCTAGATGATCTGTTTGCTTGTGACATTGAACCTGAACGCGTCGCCGCTATTATTTTGGAACCTGTTCAGGGTGAAGGTGGTTTCTATCAGGCTCCAGTGACTTGGGCCAAATCGCTTCGACGTCTCTGTGATGAACATGGCATCATGTTGATTTGTGATGAAATTCAAACTGGTTTTGCTCGAACTGGCAAACTGTTTGCCACAGAGCACCTAGCGATCGAACCGGACCTCATTACTATGGCAAAAGGTATTGCAGGTGGGTTCCCAATTTCTGCTGTGGTAGGTAAAGCACACATCATGGACGCTGCACCACCGGGAGGTTTAGGTGGTACTTACGCTGGCTCACCACTTGCTTGTGCTGCTGGACTCGCCGTATTAGACATCATCGACCAAGAGCACTTATGTGCCAGAGCTGAAGAAGTCGGAACTCTTTTTAAACAACAACTCATTGAGATTCAAAATCAATGCCCGCAAATAGGGGACATACGCCAGTTAGGCGCTATGATCGCCATTGAACTGAACGATCCAGGCGATGGCTCCCCTCTCACCGAGCTCACTAAATCAATCGTCCAAACATGTGCTGAAAATGGAGTTATCGTTCTGTCCTGTGGCGTAAAGGGGAATGTTATTCGATTCTTACCACCACTTACTATTGAGTTCTCACTCATTGATAAGGGCCTAAGGCAGGTAAAAGCCTGTTTACTTACCAACGGTCAACCCTAAATCAGGCTATCATTCGTTACACATCAAACAGTACGGCGTTTGGTGTGTAACCACTAGACCTTAGTCGTATGTCTATGTTTTTTATAACCATTGAGATCCAAGTCTCATCTATAAAGAAATATATCATCAATACTAATTAACTATATTAACTGATAAATCAATACTGAGCGTGCATGTTAGAGCAATACATTCAGCTAGATGCTAACCATCACCTGACGCTACAAGACCAAATTAAATCAGGGATCACTCAAGCGATTGCTAATGGTTTCATCAACGCGTCTGTACCCCTAACCTCATCTCGTAAACTGGCTCAAGATCTTAAAGTCTCCCGTAATACCGTTCTGCGTGTTTATGACCAACTCAGCGAAGATGGTTTTCTTATATCCAAAGAACGAAAAGGCTATTTTGTTAATCCAGATATCAGTGTATCGACGATTCCTAGAACACAGCCAGTCAAGCAAACCATCGATTGGAACCACTACATACAAGTTAAACCATCATGGCATCAAGAAGCCCCTAGAGACCTGAAAAATTACCCCTACCTCTTTGTTCACGGAATGATGGACCACTCATTATTTCCTGTGAACGAATGGCGAAAATGCAGTATTCAATCGCTCAACAAAACCAACAGTAGACAATGGACATCCAGCGACAACGATTACGACGATCTGGTAGAGCAAATTCGAACTCGTGTGTTACCTCGCCGGGGCATTTATGTGCAATCTGACGAAATTATGGTCACTATCGGCAGCCAACAAAGCTTAAACCTTATTGCCAAGCTCCTGACGAGTGACACTTCAACTATCGGCATTGAAAATCCGGGGTACCCTGAAGCATGGGCACAATTTGAATCAAGGAAAGCACGACTACAGCCGCTCGATGTAGATGGTCAAGGCTTAGTTATCGGCGAGCCATTGAACCAGTGCGATATTGTATACACAACGCCGAGCAATCAATTCCCTACCACCGTACGGTTATCTTCAGAACGACGTAAAAAGCTTGTTGAGGCGTCTGAGCAGCACAATTTCCTAATTGTAGAAGATGACTTCGAACACGAGGTTTGCTTTATTGAAGAAAATACCTTTGCATTAAAAGGCGAGTATTCAAGCGAAAGAATTATCTATTTGTCTAGCTTTTCATCAACCATTGCTCCAGGACTTCGCATTGGGTTCATTGTCGCTGCACCAGAATTTATTAAAAGAGCAAAACATCTGCAACGCTTAAGTCATACCTACCCTCCGAAAAACAACTGCCACACGTTGGCGCTGTTCATCAGCCTCGGATATTATGATGCCTTAATGCAAAGACGGTTAAAAAAACTTCGCAGTAAATGGTTAACCATGGAAAAAGCATTAAACTACTATTTCCCCCAATCCGGCGTCGTCCCATCCTTAGCTGGCACCTCTTTTTGGCTAAACTATGATGCGAGATTCGATGCCAATACACTTTATGAAAAGGCTGAACAAATAGGAATTCTTATCAATCCTGGTGACCAGTACTACATTGAAGATGACAAAAAAAGCAGCTTTCGGTTGAGTTTCAGTTCTATTGAAGAAAGTGACATAAGAGAAGGCATTAGGCGTTTATCGGAAGTGGCGAGGAAAATACTACCGTTAGAACACATCGCTGATACTCAAGGTCAGCAGCTCTCTGGCTCTGAAATAAGGAAACTATTCGACCATCACACGGTGCTGACTAGTGACTGCTTTAATATTCCATACCGCATTGAATTTCAACCGGATGGACGAATGCATGGCGTATCGGATAGGCCTAACGATGAAGATGAAGGTTACTGGTGGGTAGAAGGTAATACTATGTTTTATCAATGGAAAACATGGCAGTTTGCCGACATCCGTGAAGTCAGACTCGTCCTAGATGGGCATCAACTAAAACGGTTCGATCGCAATGGATTTTGTGTCAATACTGGCAAAATATCGCCCTCTGAGGCTTGGTAATATCAACGAGCAAACTCGGACCCAACTCGACCTAATCAGAGCTTTCCCGCACTGTCTAATAAACACTGCGGTTACAAAAAGAAAACATATTTTTTGTAACGCACATTAATAACTCTTTGCACCAATGAACATTTATTCTTACTATGAAGATGTTGTACGCTGTATAAGGATATCCCATGGCCAAAGACCTATTTTCTAATCTCGACCTCAATTTATTGCGTACCTTCATCATTTTGAATCAAGAGCGCAATATGAGAAAAGCCGCTGAACGACTATTTGTCTCCCAGCCAGCGGTGAGTAAAGCACTACAGCGGCTCAGAGATCATTTTGGCGATGAGCTGTTTGTCAAAACCCATCATGGTTTACGAGCAACAGAAAAAGCCAATATCCTTGCCGAGTCTGTCAGTCCAATATTGGATGAACTCTCTCACGCAGTAAATCACTCCTCAGAGTTTGATCCGAGTGAACTAGATGGTTCGCTTAAAATCGCCATATCTCCCTTTTTTTATCAGGGATTGCCAGTAAGTTATTTCAATCAATAAGAAAAGAAGCGCCAAACGTTCAGATCCAGTTACTCAATTGGAACAAAACCACGCTACAAGATATCGTGAATGATGACGTACAGCTTGGTCTCAATTACTCTATTGCTCATGCGCCAAAAGAGCTGGTACAAACTCAGCTAACCACCGACACTTTTCGCGCCTTTATACGTAAAGATCACCCTTTTGATAAAGATGAGATTGACATGCAAGATGGTGGGAAATTTGAGATAGCGACCCTTATTGCTGCGGATTGGAACTCCAATTTATCCAATACCGAGAAAATGCTCCTCATGAGAGGTATAGAGCCTAATGTCGTGTTTCGGTCTGAACTGCCTTCCGCTGTTATTGATGTGGTAAAAAACTCCGACATTCTCTTCCCTGCCTCGATGTTCCTTAACCTTGAAGAAAATTCCGGCTTACGCTCACTGCCAATCTTGTTTGGAAACGCAGGGGTGAATACCGACATCAATACCTTCTTCCACTATAAGAATAGAAATAATGCAACCACGCAGTGGTTACGTAAGAAATTACATCTAACACTGACTGCTTAACCCCATAATCTCATTAATAACCCTCGGTTATTAATGAGATTATGTTTATTTATTAATAACTTAATGTTATTTCCCTAATGAAACCCTTTCATTAGTCTTCAATTAACCTCATCCATATACTTCTCTCCATCGGCTAGGAACAATCCTAAAGACAGGCGCATCCCCTCATCAAGAGTGGAAAACCAGCCTAGGGACCAGCTATACCCCGATAGACTGGCTGAACTTTAGCTATTCACTTAATCATGAAAGAATTATGTCATACACAGACTTAGAACCTAATATCTTGCATGCTGACTTCACGTTAACCTTTAAGCCGAAATACATCGAAC
The DNA here is from genome assembly GCF_055808835.1 of Vibrio sp. GJ43-1. Lineage (NCBI taxonomy): Bacteria > Pseudomonadati > Pseudomonadota > Gammaproteobacteria > Vibrionales > Vibrionaceae > Vibrio > Vibrio sp. GJ43-1. Next base: position 1,807,562 of record NZ_CM147885.1, read on the forward strand.
CATACGTCAAATATCGATATGGTCAGCACCGTGTTCGCCCTGGCGAACCAAGAACGACAGAAGGCAGCTATGAATTTGGTTTTAACTTCAACTTTAAATAACTCCGATGCACTTGATTATCAACCTAGCGATGTTAACCATTTTAGTCATCATTCTTTCTGAGCTGGTTATCTTACTTAGTTACTTAGCTGCTTAGTTACCTAATTACTTAGTTGTTTAGTTGTTTAGTTGTTTAGTTGTTTAGTTGTTTAGTTGTTTAGTTGTTTAGTTTCACACGTTTCATCGGTGACTCTCTCCCCTTAACGCACTATTTGTTAAGGGGATTTTTCAAAACGACGACAACGAAACCAAGGTTTTGGTATAGTCATGCTGAGGCGCGGAAAACATCATTTGTGTGTCACCTTGTTCCACAATCTCACCATTTCTCATCACAATTGTGTAGTGACACAGCGATTTCACTACATTTAAATCATGGCTAATAAACAAATACGTCAAGCCATGCTTAGTCTGCAATGACTTCAATAAGTCGAGCACTTGAGCTTGCACTGTGCGGTCTAATGAAGAGGTTGGCTCGTCCAGAAGAATAAACTCTGGTTTTAGAATGAGAGCCCTTGCGATAGCAATACGCTGTCGCTGCCCCCCGAAAACTCGTTGGGGTAACGGTGGCGTGTGTCTGGGTCTAGATCGACCTCCTTCATCACATCACAAATCAGGCGGTCTAACTGCGCTTCGTCATGTTCAAAATGAACACGCAACCCTTCTCCTATCACCTGAGCAACGGACATTCTAGGATTAAGCGCTGAGAACGGGTCTTGAAAGACCACCTGCATACGGCTTCGATAAGGTAACATTCCTTTTCTATCTAAGCGTTGAATATCCTGCCCATCGAATTCAATTATCCCTTCACTTTGCACGAGTTTAAGTATCGCCATACCTGTTGTCGATTTACCAGAACCACTTTCGCCGACCAAGCCAATGGAATGCCCTCTCTTGAGTTGAAATTGCATTTGCGTCACCGCCTTGACATGGTCCACGACTTTTTTGAATAGCCCCCTTTTATCGGGAACCACACTTTCAAATCATTGACCGACAGGAGTGTTTTCGCGTCAGGTTCAATTTCAACTGGCAGGCCTCTTGGATCTGAATCAATCAGTTTTTGGGTATAGGGATGTGACGGCGTAGTAAAGACTTGCCGACAAGGCCCAACTTCTACCAGTTCACCGTCTTTCATTACGGCGACTCGGTCCGCTATACGTCGTACAATACTCAGGTCATGAGTGATGAATAACATCGCCATACCAAGCTCTTGTTGCAGCTCCTTTAGTAAATCTAATATCTGGGCTTGTACTGATACATCCAAAGCCGTCGTCGGTTCATCGGCGATAAGTAATTCAGGTTCATTAATTAACGCCATCGCGATCATAACGCGTTGACGTTCCCCACCTGACAACTCATGAGGATAGGCCGAAATCTTACGCTCAGGAGACCGTATTCCCACCTTTTTTAACCACGACACGGCTAAAGCTTCCGCTTTGGTTGCTCTCATGCCGCGATGAATAGCCAATGTCTCCACCAGCTGTTTACCTATTTTGTGCAAAGGGTTCAAGGACACCATTGGTTCTTGAAAAATCATGCCAATTCGACCACCACGAATGCCGCGAAGTTGACGAGCACTGCACGACAATATATCGATACCATCAAATGTAATCGTACCGTTTAGGTAATGGCTTGAACCTTTCGGCAGCAACTTGAGGACTGAATTGGCCGTGACGGACTTGCCGGAACCGCTTTCTCCTACGAGAGCTAAGGTTTCCCCTTTTTGAATGCTTAAGGAAACCTTATTCGTCACCTGCTCAACACTTTTACCACGCCCAAAGCCAACGGAAAGATTGTCTATAACCAGTACGTGGCTTGGCTTCTCTTGTCTAACTTCTGTTGGGGCTGTATTGTCTTGGTTCATAATGAAATCTCAGTATTAGCCCTGTCGATGTGGGTCAAAGGCATCGCGAACGGCTTCGCCAGCAAACACCAATAGCGTCAGCATGATAGAAAGAACGGCAAACGCTGACAGCCCAAGCCAAGGCGCTTGAAGGTTCGCTTTTCCTTGCGCCAACAATTCACCTAATGACGGGGAACCCGCAGGTAGACCAAAGCCAAGAAAGTCCAACGACGTTAAAGTCGTCACCGATCCAGATAAGATAAATGGCATCATAGTTAACGAAGCGACCATTGCATTGGGTAGCATGTGCCGCAACATAATGCGCTTATCACTGACTCCCATGGCATGCGCGGCTTTTACATAGTCAAAATTGCGGCATCGCAAAAACTCAGCCCGCACGACCCCCACTAAACTCATCCAGCTAAACAGCACCATAATTCCCAGTAACCACCAAAAATTAGGCTCAACAAAGCTCGACAAGATAATCAATAAGAACAATGTTGGCATGCCCGACCAAACTTCAATAAAGCGCTGGCCGATTAAATCAATCCAACCGCCGTAATAGCCTTGCGTAGCACCTACTGCCACACCAATAACGCTCGACACTATGGTTAAAATAACACCAAACAATACTGAGATACGAAAACCATAAATTATCCTCGCTAAGACATCCCGACCTTTATCATCGGTTCCCAACCAGTTGGCAGAATCGGGTGCCGACGGAACCGATGCGACAATGTTGTAATTGATCGTATCGTAGCTAAAACGAATGAGTGGCCAAATTATGTAGCCATTTTCTTCAATAAGATCGCTGACATAAGGGTCGGTATAGTCGGCTTCTGTTTCAAACTCACCACCAAACTCCGTTTCTGCGTATTGGCTAAATATTGGGTAGTACCATTGATTATCATACTCAACCAATAGCGGTTTATCGTTAGCAATAAACTCCGCAAATAGACTTAAAAAGAACAGTAGACAAAAGATCCATGTTGACCAGAAACCTCGTTTGTTGGCTTTGAAACGCTGCCATCTTGCGTGCGTGAGCGGATTCGCTGCCATCTATCGCGCCTCAAAATCAATACGTGGATCGACCCACATATAGGTTAAGTCAGAAATAATACTCAAAATCAAACCTAAGAGCGTCATGATATATAAAGAGCTAAATACCACCGGGTAGTCTCGTTGAATGGTTGATTCAAAACCTAACAATCCTATTCCTTCTAACGAGAACATCACCTCAATAAGCATTGAGCCCGTAAAGAAAATACTGATGAACGCACTTGGGAAGCCAGCAATAATAATCAGCATGGCGTTACGAAAAACATGCTTATAAAGAATGCTGTTTTCATCTAACCCTTTGGCTCGAGCAGTCACGACATATTGCTTGTTAATTTCATCTAAAAATGAATTCTTAGTCAGCATACTGAGTGTGGCAAAGCCACCAATTACCATCGCAAGAATCGGCAAAGTTAAGTGCCAAAAGTAATCAATAATCTGTTGGTACCACGTCAACTGATCAAAATTGCTCGACACCAGCCCCCTCAATGGGAACCAACTGAAATAATTCCCGCTGGCGAATAGGATGATTAAAATGATAGCGAACAAGAAACCGGGAATCGCGTAACCGATAATGATCATGGCACTGGACCAAATATCAAACCGAGAACCATGATGAATGGCTTTAAAGATGCCTAACGGTATCGAGATTAAGTAAATAATCAACGTACTCCACAATCCCAATGAAATGGAGACAGGAAGGCGGTCTTTAATTAAATCAATAACATTGCCACCACGAAACAGGCTTTCACCAAAATTAAACATGGCGTAATTTTTCAGCATATCGAAATAGCGCTCGTGGATAGGCTTATCAAAACCAAATTGCTTACGGATCGCTTCCACGACTTCTGGGTCTAAGCCACGCGACCCTTTATACCCAGTCGATACATCATCAGAACTAGTATCCAGTTCTACTTCCTTACCGCCACCACTAAAACGCTCCATTACACCTGAATTTAATCCCTGCATTTGAGCGATAGCTTGCTCTACTCTATCCACCAGGCGCGACCTGAATAATGAAGAAATTAATGGTGATGATTGCCCAAAGCGTTGGGATAACCAGCAATAGTCGCCGGAAAATATAGGCCGCCATAATGTCCTCTTATCTACGCTTTTCAGGAAGCTTTTCAGCTTTCTCTTTAGATACCCACCAGGTATCAATACCTAGGTCATAAGTAGGTAGGACATCAGGGCGTTCAAATTTATCCCATGTCGCCACACGATATTTTTTGATGTACCACTGAGGAATGATGTAGTAATTCCATTGCAATACTCGATCGAGTGCACGACCTAATGCGAGAAGCTGTTTTGGGTTGTCTTGATGATCGGCAATTTCATCCGTTAGCGCATCAACAACAGGGTCCATGACGCCAGCAGTATTGTAAGTCGAATCAATGAAGTTCGAATTCCACACTATTTTAAGGTCAGAGTTGGGGTAAGGGTTAGCAAAATAAGAAGAAGAAACCATGTCAAAGTCACGATCTCTCAGCCGCTTAGTGTATTGCGTCGTGTCGATGGTACGAATTCTCATATCTATACCCATCGCGCGCATATTTTTCTGAATAGGAATCGCATAGCGCTCTGTCGTTGGGCTATAGATAAGCAATTCAAAACTCATTTTCTCGCTTGGCTTTGACATTCGTCATCACTTTATTTTTTAGCTCCCACCCTGCTTCTTTTAGCAGTGCGAATGCTTTACGCATTTGAGGACGAATTCGACCAGAACTATCAGTCACCGGAGGATTATACTCTTCACTAAATACTCGCTCAGGGATCTTACCCTTGTACTCATTAAGAATAGTCAGTTCAGCCTCGCTTGGTAGCCCTTTCGCTTCATAGTCAGTATTTTGGAAGTAGCTGCGTGTTCGAGTATACTGGTTATAGAACATGTTCTTGTTCATCCATTCAAAATCCATCGCATAGTTTAATGCTTCACGGACCTGCGGATCGTTAAATACGGGACGCTGAATATTGAACACAAAGGCTTGAGTGGCCATTGGTTTGTGATGTTCTATCTCTTCCTTTTTAATATAACCTTTATCGAAGTTCGCTCCAGTATAAGAACTGGCCCAAAATTTAGCGCTGGATTCCTGTCTAAAGTCAAACTCACCCGCTTTAAATGCTTCTAGCATCACGGTGTCATCTCGATAGTAATCATATTGGACTGTCGCAAAGTTGTTACGACCAACGTTCACGGGTAAATCTTTAGCCCAATAGCTTTCATCCAGTTCATAAGTCACGCTTTGACCCGGTTTATAATCTGTAATCTTGTACGCACCACTGCCTACCGGAGGTTCAGTCAGAGGCTCTGCAAAGTTCTTATCTTTCCAAAAGTGCTCAGGCAGTACGCGCGTACTCTGGGCGAGACCAAATAACTTTTCTTTATTTGGTCTCGACATATCGATTCGCACTGTCAGTTCAGATATCGCTTTGACCGACTCGACATCTTTATAGTAAGCACGATACTGTGGCACCCCCTCTTTCATAAATTTGTTAAAGGTGAACTCCACATCTTTCGCCGTAATGGGATGACCGTCATTAAAACGGGCCTTCGGATTGATATCGATTTCCATCCATGAAAAGTCATCAGAGTAACGAACTCGCTCAGCGATCAGTGGGTAGTAAGCGTTAATTTCATCGCTTGGTGAAAACATTAGGGTGTCATAGAGGTTGCCAGATGCTGCCGCCGCAACACCGCGTGAAGCAAAACGATTAAAATTATCGTAAGTGCCAATTTGGCCATATGTGACTTTACCAAACTTGGGCGCGTCTGGATTGACGTAATCAAAATGAGTGAAGTTTTCAGGATACTTGGCGGTACCAAAACCAACCAACGTGGTACTTTCTATTGTATTTGCGGCGATTGCACTGGTAGCGAACAACCCTAGCGTAACCAATGCAACGTTTCTCAATACTGCCATCCCTTTCTCCCTAAAATAGAAAAAGGGCGTCTTAAGGCGTCCTTTCCCTCACAAGCTAACAACAAGTAAATTTGATTATACTGTTATAAATAGCTGTATTTCACGGGGTTTTCAAGGGGCAGGGTCGATTAAGAAATGATTTAACATTAAAGTTTGCAGTACCTTCGCAAAGGTGCTGAATTCTTAGCCACATAAGTCGCAAGCTAGGATATCTTGCGTCTCAGGACAATACATGTGGACACGCCCACTACAGCCTTTCTTCGAGACATAAAGCGCCTTATCAGCACGCTCGATAATGTTACCTTCCAGCGCTGAATGCGTCGCTACACCAATAGAACATGACACGCCGAATGCTTTACCACTGCTACTGACGAAACTTAATGCGTCTATTTTTTTTGAAAGGCGGCTAGCCAATAAATAGGCTTGCTCGAGATTACTATCTGGGAGAATAAGTACAAATTCATCACCACCATAGCGACACAATAAATCTTCTTCTCTGGTACCTTTATTGATGGCGTTAACCACCGCTACAAGTACCCTATCCCCGACGGAGTGGCCGTATTTGTCATTAATGGGTTTAAAACGGTCGACATCAATAATCAGAACAGAACATTGCGTACCGTCATCGTGATATTTTTGATGCTGTTCTTCCAACGCTAGATGCAAATAGCGACGATTATAACAGCCTGTCAATCCGTCCGTATTGGCCTCTTCTAGTAGTGTTTGGCGCTCTTCCATGTCTTTCGATATATCGACAGCAAAACCGATAACCCCCAAGACCTTGCCATTTTTTACAATGGGTGAAGAGACCGTTAAATGGTACAGCTCTTCATCACCAATAAAAAATGGGATCTTTTGTTGGGTAGGTTTACTGGTGGCAATCACTCGCTTATCACTGGCACGCATCAACTTTGCGGTACCATAACTAAATAGATGCCAATCTGTTTTGCCTCGAATCCCATCCAGACCCACACCAAACGTATCGATCGCTTTTTTATTAACGTATTGGTAATTGCCTTGGCTATCTTTTATAAAAATATACGCATCAACAGCGTCAAAGACTTCTGACAAGCCTAGTAACTCTTCTTGAGATCCTTGATGTGCTGATAGTATAAGATCGAGCATAATTTCGCTTTATAAAATGCATTGGATTGAATATCGAATGCTAGAGTTTAAACCCTAGTTGCCGATTATTCCTGCGTCTTAACTACTTTTCTAAGTCAAAAGTTTAATTTCGTTACGCACTGCACATTTTTTGAATTAATGTCACAAAAAAAGGCTGAATCAATCAGCCTTTCTATTTCTTGCCTCACTTAAACACTACAAGCTCACAACATTAATAACATTATTGATGTTGTTTCTACCACCATACATCGGCTTGAAAGCCGACAATAAAGTCGCTTGCCGCATCACCTTTACTATCTTTACTCGTCCAAGACTCAGGAAGGTAGGTGGCAAGTAGTCTAATTTCTGGCGCCACTCCAAGTGAGGTGGGAAGTATAAACGTTGGCGCGACAGTGTATTTTGTTTGCTTCCATGAATTACCATTCCAATTATTGTAAACGTAGCCAGCTTCTCCTTGAAGATAAAAGTGCTGACTTACTGGTATCGTGGGTCTCACCATTGCTGATGCCCAGTAGTTATAACCACCGTCGGTACGGGCATCACCCGTTGCCATATCGTTGTATTGCGCTTGAATGGAAGGGAACAAACTCACACCATTGTCAAATGTATATCCACCCCACAATAATACACGTGCAGAGGTATCATCTTCTTCTAATTGGGTAAGAAGATACGAGGCTTCACCTGCCGCTCCCCAGTCATTATGCTGCCCTTGTGCCAGAGAACCCGGGTGGTACGCATTATAATCTGTGATTGTTCCTCCTAATAGATTACCCGCTCCTAGACCCTTACCACCTTGTACTATTATCTTAGAAAACCCATTCCCAGGGATAGCAAAGAAACTGCTTAGATTATACGTAGCCGTCAAGTCGTAACCCGTTTCCGCCCACTCTTTACCCGTTGTATCCCAGTTGTCTGGCATCGCTTTTAGCAACGCTGATAACTTTAAGTTACCAAACGTTGATGAAATATTAAGGGCATGCATTAAGTTGTTTAGATTCGTAGCATTGTTACCAACGGCTGCCTAAGTGAAGTCGCCCAACGATCGACATCCTCATTCACTCGATCACTACCGATATACGCTAAATCAACAATAGAATCACCGAGCTCATAACCTTGAATACCAATACCCGTTCCTGACATGTCAGTGTAAAAGAAATCGGTCATGAATATGTAGTTATCGGCTTTGCCATATTCTCTTCGTCCTGCCCAAAACGTACCCGATGGGGTGATCCCATTAAGTTCGATAAATGCGTTACTAATACCTGCATCAAAGGCATCCGCACTAGACGTTAACGCCGATTCTTTACCAATTTTGCTAATACCAATATGAATTTTGAAGCTGCGTTCATCTTCAAATACCCACGTACTGGCAAAGTTTGCCTTGTAGTCATTGTCGGCTTCAATACCAAGGCGACCTAATGTCTCTTTTTGCCCTGCGTAGTTTGAACGTTTGAAATCATTCTCTGCACTGGTAATGACACCAGTCCTAAAGTATCCATGAAACTCAAACCCTTCTGTTTCTTGTGCAAAAACCCCGGTATTGATGCTCAAAGCGGCAACAACGCCTAACGCTAATCGTGATACTTTCATGTAAATGTCACTCCATTTTATTGTAAGCGCTTTCTTTGTGATCGTTAATGATTCTGATAAAGACGCTTAACCACTGCGATATATAACTGCTAGTATTTATTTGATATCGCTAATAACGTGATGTATTAGCGATATTTAGATTAAAAATTAACGAACAAGGCGGATGTTATCTAAGAATACGGTCAGGGATGCGTTGGGCTCTAAAACGAGTAAGTTTTTGACCTTAGACAAATCCACCGTGCTTCCTTTCGCGAATCGGTTACCGTTACTCACAAGTTGCGAAAGTGGAATTCGAACTTCCTGCCACTGCGCTCCCGCTTTCAAAGGCACTTCATAATCACCAGCAAGTGGCCAACCGCTGTCCATTTTGACTAATAACTGAGACTCACTATTTACCGTCGGAACTTTAATATCAAATACCAACTCACCGTTCTCCGCCCAATCACTTAAATCGAGTTCAGGAGTGATGAAATACGCATTACCGACTTTGCCTTTTTTAATTAATTCAATCACTTTTCCGCGTTTAGGCTCGTCAATGAATGACACGCTAACTTGACCATCCGGATCGTAACCACTCACGACAAGATGCTTATTTAGTTCATCACCAAAAATGGACAGTTCGGTACCTTTACCGTAATCCTTGTCAGCAATAATAATAGGCGGCGCAGCATTTCCTTTTACGAACTTGGCGTCATCTGAAACGGTAGCGCACCCTTTGCCAGTATCTGGGTCTACACTACATTCAAATACGCGAACGTAATCAACCGCCAAGGTTTGTGGGAAGATGTCATTATCAATCCCGCCCTCATTGCGATTGGCTGACCAAGAACCTCCAACCGCGAGGTTTATCAACATATGAAAACGTTCGTTAAATGGTGCACTTTCCTTTGCGGTGGTCAAAGAGCCATTTTCTTTGTACTGGCTGTACCAACCATCTTGCCGTTGCGTCGCAAAATGAATGTTATCAACATACCAACGGACTTCACCTTCTTCCCATTCAACCGCGTATGTATGGAAGCCATCGGCAGGGTTGATTTGATTTGGCAAGTGATAATCGGTACCAGAGCTCACATTTTCAGGCCATTGACGTCCATAATGTAGCGTGCCATATACACGACTTTCTAATTCACCTACTGGGGCATCTTCTATGTCAGTTTGTACCTTTAGGTTAACCGCTTCCATGATGTCTATTTCACCTGAGGCCGCCCACGTTCCATATTTTTGGTCCGTCGGTAACATCCATATCGCAGGCCAAGTGCCTTGACCGTGAGGCAACCTTGCTCTTATTTCAAAACGACCGTATTTCCAATCGCCTTTATTTAACGTACGTAACCTTGCAGAGGTGAAAGGCAATGTCGCTTTTGAACGCATATCACCTTTATTATTATTGGGTCCGGTGAAGCTGCCTTCTTTGGCGACAATATGCAGAACTCCGTTATCCACAAATGAATTTACTTTTCGCTTGGTATAACATTGCTGCTCATTATTCCCTCCCCCCAACAATTCTCTTCATGACTCCACTTCGACTTATCAATTTCATCCCCTTGGAATTCATCGTTCCAAACCATATTCCAAACAGCATCAGGACTGCTGGTAGGATCATTCAATTCTTCTTTAGAAAATGTCAGTGGTTCGCTGGTAGAACTACAGCCAAATAAGGCAATGAGCAGCGCAGAAGATAAAGCGGAACGTGTAGTTACATTCTTGATCATATTAATTCCCTGTACGACGACACCTTCCTTTTTACAATGGAAAGAACCCGCCTTTACGATTGATTATATTATTATGTTTACGATTTAAAATTAGGGGTGCAATTTCACAGATTGCATGAATATGTTTTTGGCTACCGCCGGATTCGTTGCCCTATTAACAAGCGACAAGGCTTCTTCAAATTTATTTTCCTGTACCAAATCGACAATTTCTAAGCCGTAATTATTCAGGTCTCGCTGAGTTAAACTGGCTTTATATTGTTCAAATAAACTGACGGTGATAGCAGGTAGCGCAGCCTTTTGTGCAACGTGCTCCACTTGTCCCGATTTGGATGTAAGCGGTAGCCTTTTTTCTATGTGATCGATGGACAGCGTTAACTTTCCAATGGCGCTATGAATCGAAAACGGCTGAAGTACACGTTTTTGCATTTCAATACTTTGACTGCGTTGCGCTGCAAACGATTCTGGCAGCTGCCGCAACGTCTCTTCACCGAGTAACGCTCGTGTGGTGTATATCACGATATACTTGGCGTGTTCGTTCATATTCATCAACACCGATAAGTGATAGCGCTCTGGATGCAAAATCGTCTGTTTTTCCAAAGCTAAATCATCACTTGTACTTGTGTAAATAACAGAAAAATTGCTATTAAGTAGCTGAACCTGAGGTACAAATACGTGGTTTTCTATATTGGCATAAACATCGAATCGAGTAATTTTACCAATGTCTGAAAGGTCATAAGCCTGAACAAACGACTTCCCGGTCGGAAGCTCGAAGGCTTGAGATCGACGACTCAGTTCGATGGTTAACTCATTTGTATGGCTCAACTTTTGATAATGCAACTCTGAATAGCCTTGACAACACAAGGGAGCTGCCGCTAATGCGCTCGTGCCAGAAACATCTGAATGATGAGGCGTTTGAGTGCACCCTACGACGGTTGAAAGCAATATCGATGCTAGTAATGGTAACTTCATATACATTCCTTTGCCTTTTACAAACTGCAACACGCAACACTCAAAATAAAAACGTCGGGATAACTGAGTACACATATCCCCATATGCTTCCTCCCCCAAATAACACTATCCCGACAAAAACTGGTCAGCCTAGACGCTTAATACGTTAATCGCTATTAACGTATTCTTTGGTTTGATAGTTGCGCTATCGTACTGCACACAAAAAGAAAGCGCTTTCTTTAGTTGCTGAAAAAACAAAACTACTTCTTGATTAACTATTCAGTTAAAAATACAAGAAGTTAAGCAACTAACCCCTTTTACTCTTGATAATAGTAGAGTAATTGAAAATAACCTTTCTGTACACGGATGAACGGATTGCCTATCTTAAACCTTGAACAACGTCACCATAAAGAAAGCGCTTACAATTAGTAGTGTGTGTTTGGTCACTAAATCATCAATTTTTCCCAATACTGGCCGCCAAGAAATGAAATTCGCCACTTTGATCACGTTTTTCTTTTTGAAACATCGAACTTACGTTAACACATCACGGTATTACTATGATTCTGTTGTATAATTTCATCGTTAAATGATTAGGAATATTAGATTGATTACGATAAAAGAAGTCGCTGAACTCGCTCAAGTTTCTCAAGCAACAGTCTCAAGAACGCTTAATGGGCACGCTTCTGTAAAAGAAGCGAATAAAACTCGAGTATATGCAGCGATCGAGCAGTTGGGCTATAAGCCAAATGCGTTTGCCCAGGCGCTCGCTTCAAACCGCTCATGCAGTATTGGTATGTTGGTTGGGACCCTAGATGGCCCCTTCTATGGGCCGATGATGCACGAAGTGGAAAAGGTCGTACGTAAAGAAAACTATCACCTCATCATTACCAGTGGACATGAAAAGTATGACGAAGAGCATGAATCGATCCGCTTTCTGCGTTCCAAAAAAGTAGACGGATTAGTACTGACCGTCGATACCTTACCCGATAGTGAATTACTAGAAATTGCTAACGAAGTCGAAGCGACGGTGCTCATTAACCGCTATATTCCAGAGATCGCTAATCGTTGTATTTGGATAGATAACGAACGCGGCGGCTTTCTTGCAACCGAACACCTTATCCAAAAAGGCCACCAGCATATTGGCTGTGTGACGGGTCAGTTAAGCAAAGTCGACAGTCGAGATCGTCTACAAGGTTTTAGAAACGCGCTGAGCCAATATGGTATCGACTACAATCCACACGCGGTTGTGGAAGGACGCTTTGATCACAAATGTAACCATGAAGCTATTCGTCGCTTGCTCGACCGAGATATTCCTCTCACCGCAATTTTCTGTATGAACGATAATATAGCGATGACGGCGTATAGCTTGTGTATTGAACGAGGCCTCACGGTTGGCGAAGACATTTCAATTATCGGTTTTGATAACGTGTCATTCGGTCAATATATGACACCGGGATTGACCACCATTGACTTTCCTATTCAAACTATGGCAACCGAAGCCGCCAAGAAAGTCATGGGAATCGTACAAGGCAAGAGCAACGCGAAACAACCAAGTGCCCCTATTGTTCCAGATGTTATTGTTCGAGGCTCCGTGAAAGATTTAACGGAGTGATTGCTTCCGAAGTCGGAAAAACGTTTTTATTGTTGTTCAGTTTTCATTGCCAATCAATTTTTGTCGCGAACTTGTTTTATCACGAGCTTGTTTTGTCACAAACCACAAAGGGGAGCACCAAATGGTGACTCCCTTTTTATAATTAAGCCTAATCTTCTAGCCTAGGCAGAACGCAAAGTATTTTCTTTGCTTCCCCCAACGTCGCATAACGACTAGTGAATAGCCCCTATTGCATCATACTCATTGGCAAATTAACCGTTACTGCTTTTACGTGGTGACCACGAGAAAAGATAGCGTTGCTGAGCAGCGTTGGTATCGTCGCTGATTTTAGTCTTGTCACCTCACCCGAAACCATTTCAACATCAATACTTATCTCTTTCGAATGGTTAATGACATACATAAATGGCACCTGACAATACGTAAATGCAAGGCTATTGACTGGCATTGCTATGCCTTGTCGCTTCCCTTCTACATCAAAGTAACAGAACCTATTCGCTTGAGTAATGAACTCTTGTTTTTGTAGCAACGTCGGCGAGATATGAATTTCACCATCCGTAATCTCAATGCCCAATTCACCAAAGCGAGTTAGAATCTCTTCTTTCACTTGCCCTGTCATTCCAGGTTGCTGTGCACCAGCTTGTTTAGGAGTATGAGAATAAGGGTCTGTCGGGAATGCGCCATACACGTCTGGCGTTTTGTTAAACCCTATCCCCTCTCGGACGCGATAGTAATAACCTGCTAACTTAGCCGTTTCTTCGCTTTCCGGAGATTCCAAGTATGCACGTTGATAATTCTCTTGCACTGCGAGTAACAGCTTAGAAACCATGTGCCAATAGATACAGCCCAAGCCTTCATAACCAAACATCGTGCCTGAACGACCCGTAAATGCTTTATGGTTAAACGTCAGCTCGTAGATGTCTTTTATTTGTTCCCAGTCCTGGTCTGTATGGGCAGGGTAATCATGCTTCACTTCTGCGATTTTTTCGATTAACTTACCCACGTTTTCAAAATCAGCATTAAAGTGTACCTGTTGGTTGCCACCCGCCACGACCAATCGCTTGTCATTGGCAGCTAACATGACTTGTAACAACTCACAGTGTTCTAGCATCGCACTTGAGACTTGGTTTTTCTCTAAATAACTCGGTAACGCTCGATCTGGATAGAGCATGAAACTCTGTTGATCTTCCCGATACATATCACTAGCAAATAGCTTATCTAATAACGTAATAGCTTGCTTGGAATCCAGAATACCAGAGCTCAATATAGCAACCTGACCTTCTAGCATTGGATATAACTCCGCAACTTCAGCCGTGCCATGAGACAAGTCCAGAATATTGTAAGCATTGTACAAACCATCGCTGCGTTTGTTGTTCATAATACTTTGATCAAGTAATGACACACTTACATCCAGCAGCTCATTGATTTTGCTCATATCAACATTAGATTTACCGCTAAATCCATCCGCGTATACCCGTTGGCGATACGCATCTGCACTCTCTTCAAGATTGACTAACATCTGCTTGCGAAGCTCTGGTGTAATATCATTACTTCGTACAATCGTTAACATTTCTTTCAGGCGAGTATTGGTGTTCAATAACCATGTTGACACTTCGTTAGATAACTCAACACTCATTGACGCTTTACAGACAAGCTTTCGCAAGAAAGTGACATAGCGACGAATGTAATACAACGTCACCATCGACAAGCCATTACCGACAATCGCGTTATTCGCATCATTCCATTCTGGGCGCTGGGTATTAAGCCAAATACCACCATCAAGCACAAAGTTACTCAGCTTTGACAATAGAGGGACTAACAATTTTTCAAGCAAGTTGACTTGGTAGACTTCACCATTACTATCAAGTAGTAAGCGTCCGTCACTGCCTAGCGTCGCGCTTAACTCTTCCGTTAATTGTTGCTTCTGAGTATTGAAAGAAACCGTGTCTTTCGGGTTTGCAAGTAACCCTTCTACATTACATAGCTCATAAGGCACATTGGCGTAACTATAGTTCGCGTCAGAGAGCCATGATGTCAGGTCATTATGGTGATATTTGTCAGCCAGCTCTAAAAACTTAAGTAGGTAAATGATCTGGTGATCACCCCAATAACCAATATTGCTCCAAGGGTCGTCCAGTTCCAATAATTCCCAGTCCACCCCTTCTTTTGTAATTCGATAAGGGTTATAACCATCGACCGTCGATGCGTTGACAAACTTAGCAATAAACGAACCGATAAAATGCGGATAACTCAGCGCCATGGCTTCCCAGTTTTGGAAAATATCGCGCCAGTTCCCTTGATAGGCAAGGAGTCGATTGCCCTCATCATCACGCACTTTAATTTCAAAGTGGTTCCATGGTCGGCTAGGGTCACCGTGCCTGCGACCGAACGTCAGCGGTAAATATTCGTAACATAAGCGCACAAGTTGGTCATCACCTGTCGCTTTAGCGGCTGCCATTAACTCCGGGTGCGTAAAGTTTGCATTTAAGGAGGCAATGAAGTCAGTGTGTCGTTCGAACACGCGACTGTTCATCGCCTTTAATGAGCTCATGACATCTGCAGCATCAAGGTGGTACCCCGACACAAACACACCGCCACGCATATTGTTAAACAATACATTGGCGTAATGGTGCACACTCGTTTCTTCATTTGATGTCAACTGCCAAGCGTCAGCACCTGACATTAACGTGACGAGATCCAACTGATTACGCGCGACATCCTCATGTACCAATTTTAGGAGGTCGTCACCACGATGTATCGACTGTCTTAGCTCATCGACTTCTACGTGGGTTTTGTCGATATCAGCAACCATCAGCCAAGCCTTTTTCTCTGCTGGCTTTAGTGCAATAGCTTGATGAACAAAATAAGCGCCACGTTCACCACGGGTGAGCTGTTCACGCTGTATCGGCAATCCTTTCCTAAATTGACCCAATGCTTTTGCACTCAGTAAAATATCGGCGTCATTATCGGTGATAGAAAAAGCGGTCGTGGTCCTTAGTGACTCTGCAGGCTCTGCTCGGTCACTAAGCTTTGCGTACATGCTATACGTTGCCATAGGCAGGTCATCAACGCGCTCGTTCCATTTGTAAGCATCAACAAGTGCACTGCGGGTCTGCAGCGCCTGTAATGGTGCCCCCGATGGAAGCAAGTTCTGGATACCATCGATCACTTCCATTTGAATATTCGCTTGCGATAAGTTTGTGATTTCCGTTTCTCTTACAAAACCAAATGCCTCACCACAACTCCAACTGTACTGATAGCGCAGTGCTAAAGAGTGGTTCACTTCCTCAAAAATAATTTTGTCACCCACAGAGTTCTTATATAAGTTCCTTTGAACCTCGTATCGCCCATCATGGTGCTCATTATAGGGTTCCCATAACAATGACGCCCCACCCTCTTGCACAACCTTGATGATGGTTTTCGCACCCGTGTTGTGGGCGCTCTCATGAATATGGTCCACTGAACGATACGGGAAAAGGGCGTTTTCTGGGCGAACACGTCCGGCAGACAATGCACCTGTAGACGAAATAAAAAACCAATGATTGCTCGCTGATACCACACTGATAAAAAACGGGGACATTTGGTCCACATCACTAATTTTGTAAAATCGCTCTCCATCTCGATCGACAAACTGGCCTGATACGGCTGAATCACTCTCTTTTGGTCTATTTTCCATAATGTATATCACTTATTTGAAAGCGCTTTCTTATGCGCTAAAATGGGAATTAAAGGTTGTGGCAACGAGCGAAGTGCTCAGGTGCAATTTGTACAGGCTCAGGCATCTGGGTCTGGCACTGCTCTGATGCATTCGGACAGCGCATATAAAACGGGCAACCGACACTATCAGGCTTCCACAACGGTATATCCCCTTTCTTCACCATGAGTTCACGACGACCGGCTTTACCAGCTTCCGGCACAGCTGAAAGCAACAATTTCGAGTAAGGATGCTGCGGGTTTTGCGTCACGTTATCACTTGCCCCCCACTCCACCATGTGACCGACGTACATGACTGCGGTTTTCTCGGCAAAATAACGAGCCGTAGCAATATCATGAGTAATGTACATGAATGAGATGCCGTGCTTGTCCTTAAGGTCCGCCATTAAATTCAAAATACCCAGTCGAACGGAGACATCGAGCATGGAAATCGGCTCGTCAGCCAAAATGACTTCGGGATCAACCGCAAGCGCACGTGCAATAGCAACCCGTTGGCGTTGCCCACCACTCAATTCATGAGGGAATTTTTCCGCCGTTTCTTTTACCGGTGATAAGCCTACCAATTCAAGTAAGTCGTATACCAGCTGGGGCACGGCTTCTTTTGCTGCACGTTTATGAATCAGTAGCGGACGTGCGATATGATGATAGATCGTATGCACGGGATTTAGGCTGCCAAACGGGTCTTGGAAGATCATCTGCACTTGGCGTGCGTACTCAAGAGCCCCATTTTGTTCAATGTAAGTGTTAAGCGGCACACCCTTAAAGCTAATGTTGCCGGACGTCTCATCGTAAATACGAGTTAGGATTCGAGCACCCGTGCTCTTACCTGATCCGGATTCTCCAACAATCGCTAACGCCTCACCTTTTTTAAGTTCAAACGAGACATCATTCACGGCTCGCATTACATTACTTTTTGCCGATTGACCAAGAGGAAAATCTTTAACTAAATTATTGACGGAAAGAATCACTTCATTACTTTGCATCTTTCTTACCTCACATCAGATGACAAGCGACCAAGCGGTCAGCATCAGTTTGAATTAACCTTGGCTCTTCACGAGTACATACTTTCGAGCACTCGCCGCAGCGCTCTTGAAAGTTACAGCCAGTCGGGATATTTAACAGATTTACAGGGTTGCCCGGAATGCCATAAAGGCGCTCTTTGGGTCCATGAATTGTCGGGAAAGAAGCAATCAACCCTTTTGTATAAGGATGCTTAGGCGAGCCAAAGACTTCGCTTGCGCTGCCCAGTTCAATCAAATTTCCTGCGTACATCACGCCAATTCGGTCGGCAATTTCACCCATCAAACTCAAGTCGTGACTAATAAACAAAATGGAGAAGCCAAATTTCGTTTTAAGATCATAAAGCTCGTTCAAGATCTCACGTTCTACGACCACATCTAACGCCGTGGTCGGTTCGTCCATAATAATCAACTTAGGCTCTAGCGCTAAAGCAATCGCAATGACGACACGTTGACGCATACCGCCGCTGAGTTGATGGGGAAAACTTCCCATTCGGTCAGCATGAATTCCTACTACTTCAAGTAATTCGGCACCACGTTCATGCGCTTGCTTGTAGCTGACCTTTTTATGCGCGAGGATCACATCCACCAGCTGCTCACCTATTGTGATAACTGGGTTTAAGGAGTTCATCGCACTTTGAAACACAACAGACACGTCATTCCAACGAAACTTACGTAGCTGACGAGCATTCATTTTCAGCACATCCTCTCCCTTGTAGAGGACCTCTCCTTCCGAGATTAATGCCGAGTGCTTTGTGTAACCGTGAAATGGCAAACGCTAAGGTACTTTTGCCGCAACCTGATTCACCTAAGCGATACCTAAGGTTTCGCCTGGTTGAATGGTTAAGCTGACATTATTTACTGCACGTGCGATACCGTTTGGTGAAACGTAATCAACACATAAATTGTTAATTTCAAGTAATGCACTCATTATAGGCCTCGACGCTTATCTGCTTCTTTCTTAAGTTTGTGCCACAGCTTCATGTGTGGACCCGTCCGTAGTTTCGGATTACTTACTTGGTCGATAGACATATTGATCAAAGCAAGTGCACCGCCTGTAATAGCAAGAGCCATTGCAGGGACAAGCATTTCCCACCATGCACTCGGTATAGAGCGACGATGACGTTTGTGCCCAATACAACATAGAACCCCAGCTCACTTCCGTCGCATCTCCCAATCCAAGAATACCAAGACCAGCCTCCGCGCCCATGGCGTAGATAACCGTTCCAAGGAAGCCTCCAAACACAATCGAGACCAAATTAGGCAGTATTTCTACTAAAATAATTCGTGCTTTTGATTCGCCCATTACCTCAGCAGAAATAATGAACTCTTTGTTTCTAATCGCCATGGTTTGTGAACGTATCACCCTCGCCCCCCATGGCCAGGAGGTAATCCCCAGCAAGACCGTTATCACCAAGGACCCGACCTGCCCTAAGAACGCGGCTAACACTATTAGTAACGGCAATTGAGGAAAAACGAGAAAAACGTTGGTCAGAAAGTTCAAACGATCATCAATTTTCCCACCAAAATACCCAGACGATACTCCAACCAGCACCGCGATAGTCATCGCGATTACGCCAGCACTCAATGCCACGGTGAGCGACTTTCTCGCACCATGTAATACTTGGCTGTAAACATCTCGCCCACTTCGAGTTGACCCCAAAATATGGTCCGAACTCGGTGCCATATGAGGTCTTGCAACACGCTTTTGAGGATCATGGGTCGCTAGTGAAGATGCGAATATTGCTCCCATCAACACCAAGCTCATTAATGTTCCACCAATAATAGCGGGAGGGTTTCCGTAAAAAAATGCGTAAACCGTACTTAGCTTGCTTTTGATATTTTTCCATGAAAAACGTGGTTCACGAGCCGCTAAGTTTGGCTGATTTGTGTACTTATGAGCATCAATTAACTTGTCCATAATGCACCCTAATTTGAAATACGTGGGTCGAGCCAAACATATAGAAGATCGGCAATAAAGTTCGCTGTTAATACAGCGGTAACGAGAATAAGCAAAATAGCTTGGATAAGTGGGTAATCACGCGCAATGATGCCTTTTAGCAGGATATTACCTAGGCCCTGATAGTTAAAAACCACCTCGGTCATGATGGAACCTAAGCAAACGAAAAGCCAATGGCCATCGCAATCGCCGTCGCGACAGGTAAAATGGCATTACGCCCTGCATAGCGATACATCACTCGAAAACTACTCAGCCCTTTTGCCTCCGCCATGGTGACGTAATCTTCCCCTAGGACATTGATCATGGCATTTCGCATATTAAAGACCCAGGTTGAGATACCAACAATGACCATCGAACCAACAGGTAAGATCGCATGCTTAGCCACACTAGAAATAAATTCCCATGTCCATGCAGGCTCCAAAGATGGGTCGTACGTGTACGCAAGCGGAAGCAGCTCCATTTTTAAACCGAAAAAGTAAAACAGTAATAAAGCGGTGACGATATAAGGAAAGTTACTGATAAATGCTAAGACTGGCGGAACCACCTGACCAAAGAAACCTTCACGACGATAAGAGGCATAAGTACCAATACTGACGCCGATGATAAGCGCAACAATTAATGACCCCAGCGCAAGAAACATAGTCCATGGCAACGCCATCGCCAACACGTCCGAGACACTCACTGGAAACATGAGAACCGAAGGACCTAAGTCCAGCGTGAACACACTTTTAATATAAGAGAAATATTGAACGAAAATATTACCATCTACAAAACCATACATTTCACGCACTGCATCCATTTGAGATGGATCCATACGTCCCTGAGCGGCAGCAAACAACGCATCTACAGGGTCGCCAGGCATCAGCCTTGGCAACATAAAGTTGAACGATATAGCGATAATAAATGCGGTAAAATAAAAGCCAAAACGGCGAGCTAAAAACGACATAGCAATACCTTTATAAAAGGGGCTAGCAAAGTGATAGCCCCAATGATGTCAGTTACTTAAGATGTAAATTATTAAGAATAATTACGCGCTTGCCACCGTCGTACCAGACTGGCTGGATATACGGATTTTTCTCGCTTGGCCAGCCAACAATTTTTGTTGAGTTGTATTGGAACCAAGTAGGGTTTGAAAATAGCGGAATAAATGGCAAATTCTCTGCTGTAAATGCTTGCAGCTCCGAAAGGATGGCTTGTTGCTTCGCTTTATCGCCAGTTTTGCCGAAACTTTCAATTAACTGATCGATTTCAGCACTGTTTACACCGTGTCCAGCATGCCAAGTTTTACCGATGCGAGAGGTCGAAAAATACTCTTGATAAGCTAAGATTGGATTGGTTGCGACCATCGACCAGTTAAT
Source organism: Vibrio sp. GJ43-1 (assembly GCF_055808835.1). NCBI lineage: Bacteria > Pseudomonadati > Pseudomonadota > Gammaproteobacteria > Vibrionales > Vibrionaceae > Vibrio > Vibrio sp. GJ43-1. Next base: position 1,828,513 of record NZ_CM147885.1, read on the forward strand.
AGACATTTTGTAATTACTGTCTTTTAGGTTGCTGTCATAAACGGCCCAATCGACGGTTTTAACCTTGGCTTTAATACCAACTTCTTCATAATACTCAGACACCATCTGAACCACTTGAATCCAGTCCGTCCAACCGTTGACCACTTCAATATCAAACTCAACCGTGTTACCAGATTTATCGTCTCTAAAGCCATCACCGTTGCGGTCTTTAATCCCCGCTTCGTCGAGTAAAGCCTTCGCTTTATCAACGTCATATCGAGTAAGTTCAGAGAATTTATCATTTACGCGCTTATCGATGCTGCTCATATAGAGCTCCCCAATACCACCGACGTTAAAGTTGGCAGTTGGGTAGCCGTAAGCGGCAATGTCTACAATCGCTTCACGATCCAATGCCATGGATAACGCTTGGCGTACACGTATGTCGTTAAACGGTTCTTCTTTGGTATTCACATACAAATGGATAGCGTCATTCGCCGGATACCAAAAGTGATGCTCGCTTGGGTTTTGAGCGACAAAGGTCGTTTCAATATCAGCAATAAAGTTTGAACCCCAATCAATCTCACCTTTGATCAATGCTGGTTGAATTTGAGAGTTGTCGTTGTATGAACGGTACGTAATGCAATCTAGATGAGGTAAATTTGCGAGGTAATAATTAGGGTTTCGGCATAGCTCAACTTGTTGAGGCTTAACATACTTCACCGTTGTCATTGGACCGCTACCAATTGGATTCGGGTTAGTAAATGTCGTTAAGTCTTTTGCCTGACTCCATACTGCTTTTGGAACAATATGGTATGAAGGGAAGTTCCACAAAAATGTTGAGTCGGCTTCATTAAGTTCGAATGTCACGGTACGGTCATCAATTACATTCACCGAAGCAAGGTTTCCACCTGACCAAATACCCTTTTGGTCAAAAGCTGGCGCTGTTTTAGTCATCGTGAAACTAAACGCCACATCTTCCGCAGTCAGTGGGCTACCATCTGACCATTTTAAGCCATCACGCAGTTTGACGGTGATGGTTTTAAGATCATTAGAATAATCTGCAGACTCTGCCAATCGCCAGTTCGTTTCACCCGTCATATTATTAAAAACCATTAAAGGTTCAAACATCACACCGTGATAGAGATCTTTTGTTGTATATGGATTGAAATTGTCAACAAACCCCGTATTGATGATTGGAACGGTCAACGTCCCGCCCTGTTTAATCTCTTCCGCTTGCGCGCCAGCAGCCATTAAAGCTCCACATAATACTGAGGCGATGAGAGTTGTTTTTTGCATCTCTGAATCCTTTTCTTTTAGAGTGAATAAGCGCGGTCTTCAAATTTCTCGTCATATAGGGGGGTTAACACATAAAAAGAAAGCGCTTTCTTTTAGAGATACTATTCAATGCCGCCTCGGATAACAAAGGGTTAAACAATAAACCTCGAACAGATCACACAAAGGTAAAACTAGTAGAATCAACACCTTAACTATAAATACATGAGTTAAACATATAGAATTTAAAAAATAAAAGCTTAAATATCAATAGGTTGAACCACATTAACTCAGTTAATCACTAATATACAGAAGTGTGACCGCTCTAACTTTATGAAAGCGCTTTTATTGTTCAATATTACTAACGCCTTCTTTCAATATGGTAACGCCGCCTAATATAAACTTTAAAAACATAAGGTTATGGTATAAATCATTCCTTAATTTCTCATTATTCATAGTGATACTACTGTTTGAGTGTGGAGTTTGTGGCATAATTTTGAAAACGCTTACATAAGGAGGCACTATGACGATTCACTTTTGGAACGGAAATAAATCTAAGCCGCGTCAGGATTTTGAGCGTAGCCTACTTCAAAAAATACTCCTGACTACTTCGCGATCAGTAGATGACACTTTACTCTTTGATGACTGTAGTGATTATCCCAACGCGGATGATGAAGGTAATATATTCCAGACAGGGGTTGATATTTTAGTCACGGTTAAGGGGAATCAGAAATTTTCTGGGAAGCCATTTATAGAGATCAATCGATCGTTAACGAAAGCGTTGCTCGGCCAGCGAATCCTATTCATTCGAGCTGATGACCAAGCTCGTTTTCGCTCCATCCAATCCATTAAACAGTTAAAAGTTGGTATACCTGAGACCTGGGTAGACGCAGAGTTATTTCGGCACAACGGTTTCAATGTTGTCGAAAAAGGCAACTTTGATGGCCTCTTTACCCTGTTATCCGATAAGAGTTGTGATTTCGTCTGCTTTGGTGCCAATGAGGCGCTAGATATTTATCAGCAACGTGTCGATGACAAAAAGAGCATCATCCTCCTAAAAGATAAAATGATCCTCTACCCCTTCCCACTCGTTTTCTACGTCAACGCCAATCGTCCTGACCTTGCTAAGCGAGTCGAACACGGTCTTCAAGTATTGGAAAGAACGGGGGAATTTGAAGCATTATATCAAGAATACTTTGGTGATATTGAGAACGAGTTGGCGTTAGATAAGCGCGAGGCACTACCGCTACACAACCCATTTATCTAGTGCGAACAAAAAATTAGTTAACATTGTAATACCAGAAAACAACAAAAAGAGGCGACACTACGTCGCCTCCATATACACTGCTGGTTTCTCCCAATAAGAATGCTTACGGCGCAGAATCAATCTCAACAGGTTGGTAATGTTTCCCTTCCAGCTTGAGCCATTCTGGTAACACCGTTCCCATTGAAATGGAGGACCATGTACCTGAGAAGATGCCGATGAACATGGCGGTGGCAAACCCTTGTAGTGCGTCACCGCCTAAGAACCAAAGTGCTCCTACCGTCATTAGCGTGGTACCCGATGTCACCATCGTGCGGGCAAACGTCCCTAATACCGCTTGATCACTGACTAACGCGGTCTCTTCGTGAGGTTTGAACTTCAGAATTTCACGAATTCTATCGGCAATGATGATCGAGTCATTCAGTGAATAGCCTAATATCGCTAAAATGGCAGCGAAGACCGTAAGATTAAACTCCATTTGAGTCAGGGCAAAGAAGCCTAAGACTAACACCACATCATGCAATAACGCCGCCAGTGCACCACTCGCTAGGCGCCATTCAAAGCGGAAGCTCAGGTACCCTAGAATACTCAGCAATGATACCAACAGCGCCAATCCCCCTTGATCGTAGAGATCTTGACCAACTTGCGCGCCAACGATGCTATCGCTCACAATACTTGAATCAGGATATGCCTTCGCGAGTACTTGTTTAAACTCTTGGTGCACCGCATCACCACGGTCAGCCGAGTAACGAATGGTCCAGCGACCTTCATCACCGGACTTAGTGACAGAAATACCCTCACCGAGTACCGGGCTTAATGTCTCGCGTAACTCAGTTTGAGTCGTTGATTGCGCTAGCTGGACTTCCGAAACAACGCCACCAGTAAAATCTAAGCCCAAATTCAGGCCTTTGACACCAACCACAATGATGGATAACACCACTAGAGCAATTGACAGTAGGTTAGTGAAATAACGAATTGAACGAATATGAGTGGTTAGATAATTTTTCATCATTATACCCTTACTTCTCTGCGAGCATCTTTGCCCCACACAAGATTGATGATGGCGCGAGAAACAAAAATACCGAGTAAACATACTGGTCAATAGACCTAGACCTAGCGTCAAAGCAAAGCCCTGAATTGGACCATTACCCATTGAGTACAAGATAACCGCAGTAATCATCGTGGTGATGTTGGCATCTAGGATAGTGGCAACGGCTGAATTAAAACCTTGGTCAATAGCCTGAGCAAAGCTTCTCCCCTCGGCGAGTTTGTCACGTATTCTTTCAAAAATGAGCACGTTGGTATCCACTGCCATACCCACAGTAAGTACTAAACCAGCAATACCCGGCAAGGTTAATACCGCACCAGGAACCAATGCAATTAGCCCTAACAAACAGCTCATGTTGAGCATTAATGCCACATTTGCAACCCAACCTAAACGTCGGTACCACAGCGCCATGAATGTTAGCGTTAGCCCAAGACCTAGCGCCAGCGCAGCAAAGCCATTTTGAATGTTTTCAGCACCGAGAGACGCACCGATGGTACGCTCTTCAACTATTGTGACTGGTGCTGTCAATGAGCCTGCACGTAGCAATAGTGCAAGCTGCTGTGCTTCTTCTAAATCACCAGATCCGGTAATTCTAAACTGGCTACCAAGCTGAGACTGAATGGTCGCCACACTGATAACTTTCTCGCTTCTTTGGGTTTCTCCACGAGCATTCACACCATATTCGCGATACACCGTTGCCATAGGTTTACCAATGTGAGTGGCAGAAAAATCACTCATCATTTTTCCACCCATGTGATCGAGGGAAATATCTACTTCCGGACGATGCATTTGGTCAAAGCCAACTCTGGCGTTGACGATATGCTCACCAGTGAGGACTGGCTTTTTCACAAGAACAACCATGCTGCCTTGCTCGTCTTTTACTCTCAGTGTGGAAACCGCTTCACCACCCGGCGTTTTGACTTCATAAAATGCTAAGCTCGCCGTCGCGCCGATAACCCGCTTGGCCATGGAAGGATCTTGCACACCCGGCAATTCAATGCGAATACCCGATTCACCTTGGCGCTGCACTAATGCTTCAGTAATCCCTAATTCCTCAATACGTTGACGCATAATTTTTAGGTTCTGCTGCATTGTGAGGTTAAGAAACTCACTACTATTTTGCTCACGCAGAGTAATAGAGAGTCCTTCACTGTCGCCTTTAGCTAGCCACTCAGGGTATTGGCTATTGATGAACTGACGTACGGAGACTTCGTCAGCTTTATCTTTGGTGCGCACTAACATGCCATTACTATTTTTAGGGCTAACCGTGACACCAAATATTCGTTGCTCGCGCAGTGCTTGCTTGACTTCATCGATAACGGCATCGCGCTGCTCAGAAATCGCTTGGTCAACATCCACATTCAGCAAAAATTGAACACCACCACGCAAGTCAAGACCTAGCTTTATTGGAGCAAAACCCATCTCTTTTAGCCATGCTGGCGCAATCGACGTGTAGGAATAAGAAAGGCTATCACCTTTGCCGATTACGTCATTGAGGGTATTCCTGGCTTTAGTTTGATCCGCTTCATCATTAAAAACTAGCGTCGCTTTGTTGCCTGTCAGCGCTATCGATTCGGCTTTAACACCTTGAGCATCCAGTAAACTGCTAATTTTGAATGGAGTGTCGAACTGGCTGCTGCTATCCGTAAACTTCAGCTCAATGGCGGGCTTCTCACCATACCAAGATGGCAAGGCACTTAACGCTAACAGCAAACACGTGGTAATAAGGACCAAATATTTCCATTTGGAATAGTGGTTCAAGCGCTTTAGTGGTTTATTTTTTACACGCATAATTCTTCCTCAGCACTGAGCTGATAATTAAAAATTGACCTTTGGAGCGGAGAAAAAATTAGACCATTCACGCATCGTGAACCCTCTATTATTTTGTTATCCGCACATTGTTATTAGTTAATTTAGAAGCGTTATGCGTACTGCCCATTCAGGGCAACATAGAAGGTATTACTGTCTTTCCAACCACTGACACGGTGATCACTGATATGGAAGTAATAATGAGCAAATGAGAGGGGAATATCTGTAATTAAGCCGACCTTGAAGCAGCAATAAGCATCGCCAACTTCTGTGACGACGCCAAAATTTGCCGATTCAAACTCATGGGGTTCGTTGCCGTTACTGATCCAACGAAGGTTCGATAAAATCGCTTTAATTCGATTATCATCAGAATGCGTGGACATCGGGTGAGCAGGTTGAGACGACGTCTGATTACGGTGAGGGATCGGAATAACATCCGGCGTAAATGACGATGTACCCTGCCCTGAGACAACATCTGAACCCATGTCAGAAGATATGCTAGGCTCTGTTGCTACAGAGCGACTGTTAAATTCAAAGGAAGTGGCAGCATAGTCCGTATTCGGAGCCTCTGTTAATTTTTCAGACGCAGTGACTCCAAAGGACGTAAGAACTACGACACAAAATGAAAGCACAAACGACAACAAGGACTTCGACACAGCTTAACCTCAATGAATTTACGCCGCCATTATTCGCCCATCTGAGTACAAACACAAATAAAAAATACTAAATTCATCACTGCAATTAGCCCCTGTCATCTTGAGGGAACAAAAACTGACCACTATAGTAAATACAGAGGCGCTGAATAATTCAGGCTCTTAATTGCAGGTGAATAATGGAACTGTCGCAAAATGAACGACTTACATTAGTGAAATACGCCCTCACCATTCTTGATGGCTGGGGTGCCTCAAATATCCAAACAGAAGCAATATTAGAGCTTTCTCCCGCCCAACATGCCCGCCTGAAAATTACGCTGCAGCTACGGTTGCGGTTACCCCCTCAACGATGGAGAGAATCCACATAATTGTTGAAATAGATGGCTATTTACGTACCGCGTTTGACAACTCGCACTTCATCAATAACTTTATTAATGTTCGCAGTAATACCAACCGTTTCAACGGTTATGCACCCATTGAGCATATTGAATGTGGTGAAATTAGCGGATTACAGCGACTTAAACAATGCGTTCAAGATTTAGCCAGTGATGTACAAAACCCAACATCTTAATATGTTAAACACTCCAAGGGGCGCATCATTAACCCTGAAGCTACGAATTAATATTGCATCAGATACCACCAGCCACACATAAAACACCCTAATTATCAAACATGCAAACCAACACAATGAATATCTATCGTGGTGACAAAATTCGCTAGTTGATGTCTCTTGGAAACATCAACTAGTATGCGCTGCAAGTTAAGAGCGGGCGAAAAGCGTCCTTTCTTTTAAACTGATATGCATCGTTTGGAGTAATTGTCGTGAATGCATTTAAAAATTTATGTTCCGATAAAATGAATAAAGAACGCATTAAACGTGAGCATGATTTGCTTAAGTTAAACTGTGTAAGTGACAACGAGTTCAAATCTCGAATGGCCATTTGGGATAGTTTAGCGTTTGCACCTGCGCCACTAGAAGAAGCAAAAACCTTCATTAACACCGTCTTTGGCAAATTACAGCAAGATGTTAAAGAAGCGCATCATGAACTATCACTTAGCCATAGTGAGTTCGTTACGTTTGCTACAGAAGAGATCACCTACATTAGAAACAACGTCGCTAACCAAACTACGCAATATATTTGGTATGCGGTGATTGCACTTACTACTGCCTGTATTATCGCAATCTGCCTATAATGGAATAAGCGCCCAAATTAATTAAGAGCGTTACACAAGCTAACGCTCTTACCCCTCTCTCATTGTAAATTCTTCATTTAGCAAAGACCGCCATCATTCAGAGTCTACGTGTGACTCTTGCCTGATAGCTTGCGATCACCCAATTCTTGATAACCACTCCGTCTTCACCATCTGCGATGTCCATCATTTACCCTACAAGAAAAGAGCGATAAGCTAGTCTGTTGTATAACTCCCACTCACAAGGATGATGTGCATCATGAACCAAACTATCGCCACCATGTTAGGCCACCGCTCCATTCGTCAATTCACGCCACAGCCAATAAGTGCCGAACAACGAGACATGATTGTACAAGCAGGTCTAGCGGCATCGTCTTCAAGCTTACTGCAAGTCGTTTCTGTCATACGAGTGACGGATAATAAGAAGCGAAGTCTTTTAGCTGAATACGCCGGAGGGCAAGCTTACGTAGCCTCCGCTGCTGAGTTTTTAGTGTTCTGTGTTGATTACCAACGCCATATTGCTATCAACTCCAACGTACAGGCTGATTTCACTGAATTAACATTAATCGGTGCGGTAGATGCGGGAATTATGGCACAAAACTGTTTACTGGCCGCTGAGTCTCTAGGATTAGGCGGCGTATATATCGGTGGTCTACGCAATAACGCACAACAGGTAGACGAGCTACTCAATCTACCGGAAGGAACTGCGGTATTATTTGGTATGTGTCTAGGATATCCAGATCAAGATCCAGACGTAAAGCCACGTTTACCACCTCATGTCATTGTGCATGAAAACCAATACCAAGCTTTAAACATGGCCGACATCGACGTCTACGATGAATCGATGCAGCATTACTACGCTCATCGCTCCAGTAATCAAAAACAAGCAACGTGGTCCCAACAGACAACCAGCAAGCTTTCAGGCGAGTCGCGACCACATATGCTCCCTTACTTAAACAGCAAAGGACTGACTAAACGGTAATCACACCGCTTGTTCAAAGCACGTAAAGTATTCACCTATAACGAACCACGCCGCGTTTCGTTATAGTGTCTACTTTACGTTCGAGCTTGAATCAGACAATACCGTTAAAACGACCAACCCACTTTAAAATTAAACGCCGTTTCAGAACGATCAACAAGTGGCAATTGGCTGACGCCGACACTGCCTGTCCACCCTTCATTTTCAACGATGAAATCAACCCCTGGCGTGACACCTGTGTAAGTATGGTGATCAACATGGTCACGTCCGGCATAAAAGTAACTTCTGTCTAATGTTGAATGAATCACACCCAAATTCGGCGCAATATATATCTGATCGGTCACACCGTAAGTGAGCGCAACCCTAGCCGCATAAAAATCAGATTGCGTATAGTACCCACCATCCGGATTTTCCTCGATTCGACCCGCTTCAATGCCGCCACCAAGACCCCATTTCCCTTGTCCATTTAGTTGATATACACCCAAAGAGTAAGCCTTTGTTGAATTGAGAAAAGACACGCCCCCTAACACTGAAAGCTTCCCTTCCGTGTCTTTTGCAAAGGCAGAAAAGGTCACGGCTGCAATAAGTGCAACACCGAAAATCATATTACTACGTGCTCTGTTCATTCATTTTATTACGTTTATCGGAAAGTGGACCGCACTGTAGGCAACCCATGCCTCGGGGTCAAAGTAATCGACCACCTTTAACAAAAGCCTGACGAAACCACAAAGTTTCAAAGGATTTGGTCATTTTTTTCACTCAATAAGAAACTACCCGCGAATTTATATTCCCTTTCTTACTGTATAGGAATATAAATTGCGCATACGACCTGAAAAGTAGATAACCAATATGGACAACACGCAGCGATCCACCAATCAAGTTAATGAGAAGCCTCTTCAGCTTCTGATGCAAGTTGCGCTTTCAGAAATACCTGTGTCAGCTAAGACACTCAGTATGCAAATGGGTGTGCCGCTAAGCAGTTTGTATCGCCACATTAAACTGCTAAAAGAGTGGAATTTAATAGAAGAAAGCACACAAGACAAAACCCTGATTGTTGGCCCTGCGGCATTGATGCTCATGCACAGCTATCAATCCAACCCTCATAATTCTGAGGCGATTGAGAGCATTCTGAGTCGCTTGCAAAAACAGACCGGAGAAATGGCAGCATACATGGTGCCCGTCGGCTATCGTGCATTGTGCGTTAGCCTACAAGAAAGTGCACAGGCCATTCGCTGCAGTTATGTTCGTGGCCAAAGTCAACCTTTGTTACGTGGTGCTTCATCTAAGGTTATGCTCGCATTTTTACCAGAAATGCGTTGTGAAAAGATTCTTCGTTATTTCGGTGAAGAAGACAATATCGACCGATGGATGGCGGAATTAACACTTATTCGACATCAAGGGTTTGCTGTCAGCACATCAGAGTTTGACCCTGGCGTAACTGGTATTAGTGCCCCTGTTATGAAAGGAAGCAAGTTACTAGGAGCAGTCTCTATCATGGCTCCTGCGTATCGAGTCGAGGCCAATAAGGATCGATTCATATTACACGTATTACAAGCGGCCCGAGCACTACCACCAGAAAGGTAAACCACTACATTTTGGGTGATTTAATCTCTCGCAAGGTTATTTACTCTCTCGCAGGTATTGACTATGTTAAGCGTCTTCAAGCAATTATGGAAAAACCGTTATCATCCAACCATTGAACACAAACTGCCTATTTTTACCGTTTGTGAATCAATCAAACCGATAAGTAACGTAGAATTTGAAGACGCTGAATCGCTGTTAGAAACGGCCTATGACTGGCTAAGCGATCAAAGTCATTCTCACTCTATGAGAAATGTAGGTCACTTCCCGCTACTTTCTGTTTACTCTGCTGAACGACCTTACTTCGAAAGTCCATATGCGAATTGTGCACTAAATTCTCAACTCGTTGAGCACCTTTCACACGGTGCTACGCCGATGGTGATTACCAACTGCCATGAAACACTTCTCAACCTTCTACCGAGTCTAATTATTGACTCGGAGCAACTTGGCATCATCAACATCAATGCTGATTTTTTAATGGATCAAACATTAGAAGTAAAAACTGGCTCAATGCTCCACTTTGCCCTAAATCGACACAACGAATGCCGCGCGTTCCACATTGGGATTGATCCAAATTCTGCGAGCAAAAGTCAGTTGGATTACGCCGAAGATATGGGGTGTGATTGGGCACTCTTGAATGAAGTCAACTATCGAAATAAAGGCATGGTTAAATCTCAAGTCGCTCGTTTTCTGCACCACTGCGATAAAGTTGTCATCACCATCGACCTAGCTTCTATCTCAAAGACTATGTCTAAGTTAGAAAATCAAAAACTCGAACTATCTATGGTTCTTAGAATCCTACGTCAATGTATGAGCGCTAACAAAACCACCTTGATCCAACTCGTTGGCAACAAAGAAGAACACATATACTCCGCGTCAACACAGCTAATTGTTGAGCAAGCGAGCCACTTTTATTATTTTTCTCGCTAACCAGTTACTGCCTTGCTTTAAGGGGATTAGCTTTGCGCTCTATCCCCTTTAGCAAAGTAAAAGATCCACACGGAAAAATATTGTGCCGTGCGACGTTAATGGCTAAGCGTCGTCCACTTTTTGTCGACGCCTCATTAATTATTGTTAGTTATTAGTTATTAGTTATTAGTGCTTATATCTAAATGTTCGACTGTCATCCAAAATCTCAATTCTGATGGGCACCACTCCTTGCTTTGTACTGCCTACTTTCTCAAATGCTTTTTGAGAAAGATCGATAGTTCTTCCTTTGACATACGGCCCTCGGTCGTTGATTTTTACATCAACGCTCTTATTGTTATTGGTATTAATGACTCTAACAACCGTACCAAACGGGAGCGTTTTATGAGCCGCAGTCAGTGCCCTCATATTGTACTTTTCTCCACTGGCAGTGAGTCGGCCATGAAATTGACTGCCATACCATGAGGCAAGCCCGGTAAGTTGATGTTTCCGTGCATACTCTTGTGTTTTAGGTGACGCATTAGTCGAAATGGATGAACAGCCCGCGAGTACGGTGAATGCTAATAGAGTGGATATCAGGGATATTGATTTCATGTGCCTACAATGTCACTTTCCTTAAATGTGTCCTTTAAGTATTCATGGTTATCTTGCAACGTTCATCAATACTGTGTCAGTAGTCCGTGATTTTGCTTCTATCCATTTGGATACTCGACTCGTTTCTACGCGCCCCCTTCAACCTCCTATCATAGGCGCTCAAATAATACGCAACAACACAGTTGACATGCCTAATAAATCAGCACAAATCGAAACATAATAGTAACAAATGAAATTTTTATACATTTTTATTGCATAAAACATCATTTTGAGTAGTATACATACCTAGTGACTATTAATGCAGTAAATCAGCATGAGAATTCAAGTTAAGCAAGTAAATAAATCCTATGGTGAAACACAAGTTCTCCATGATGTCAGCTTTACCTGTGAACAAGGTGAAACTCTGGTATTGCTTGGCCCTAGCGGTGCGGGTAAAAGCTCTTTACTCCGAGTGTTAAATTTGTTGGAAACCGCGAATAACGGCACCCTCGACATCGCGGAGCAAACCTTTGACTTTGCTGCAACCATTACCGAAAAGCAGGGCTTAGCACTGCGCAAAAAAGTGGGCATGGTCTTTCAGCAATACAATTTGTGGCCACACATGTCAGTCATAGACAATTTGATTGAAGCGCCTAGATCAAAGTCGCAGGTATGAATAAAGAAGAAGCGAAGAGTGAAGCTTTAAAAATATTAGCAACATTGCAATTGGCAGATAAGGCCGATGCTTGGCCATTGCAACTTTCTGGAGGTCAACAGCAACGGGTCGCGATTGCCAGAGCGCTAATGATGAAACCTGACGTCCTTTTATTTGATGAACCGACTGCGGCACTAGACCCAGAAATCACAACGCAAATAGTAAATATCATCAAAGAGTTAAGCAGCACTGGCATCACCCAAGTTGTGGTAACTCATGAAGTGGATTTTGCTAAAAAAATTGCCAGCCATGTCCTTTATTTAGAGCAAGGTAGAATTGTTGAACACGGGACTAACGCTTCCTTCACTCAGCCTAAAACTCAAGCTTTTGCCGAGTATTTAACACACTAATTCACTCGCCAACCTATCACGTAACCACTCCACTCATTAGCGCCACCGCTATTGAGATGAGATCGGCGTAGTCCTTAGGATGGCGAAAAAATATCAACGAGGATGCCACCATGGTTTACCTCACTTGGAGAAATATTATGAAGAAAATTCTACTCGCATCAATCATCGGCCTTGTATCTGCTAACGCGGTTGCTCAACAAGAAATTAAATTCGCGATGGAAGCCACTTACGCACCATTTGAGTACGTCGATGAAAACAACCAAATTCAGGGCTTTGATGTCGATTTAGCCAATGCGCTTTGTAAGCAAATTGACGCAAAATGCAGCTTTCACAACCAAGCCTTTGATAGCCTGATTCCAGCTCTAAAATTTAAGCGTTACGACGCCGCCATCTCTGGTATCGATATTACAGAAGCTCGTCAACAGCAAGTTAGCTTCACAGCGCCTTATTACGATAACTCAGCGGCATTTGTAGCCCTACAAGGTAAAGTCGCCAACCAAGCGGTACTAGAAGGCAAACGTGTCGGCGTACAAAACGGCTCTACGCATCAAAGCTACCTACTTGAACAAATGACCGGTGTGACTGCCGTACCTTATGCGAGCTACCAAGATGCCTTTATCGATATGCAGAACGGTCGTATCGATTCTGTATTTGGCGATACCGCCGTGGTTGCTGAATGGTTCGATAAAAACGACAAGCTCACTTACGTCGGTGAACAGATCACTAACCAACAATACTTTGGTAATGGCTTTGGTATTGCGGTAAACAAAGGTAACCAAGCGCTGCTTGACCAATTGAATACCGCGCTCAGCGCTGTAAAACAAAATGGTGAATATCAAGTTATCTTCGACAAGTACTTTGGTAAGTAATATGGGACTGACGGGCTACTCCTCTTCACTCCTTCAAGCAAGTTGGGTTACGATCCAACTTGCCTTGGTCAGTCTGTTGGTTGGGTTGGTTCTTGCTATCGTTTTCGTGCGATGGTGAGATGTCACGCAAGAAGCTAGTATCTTGGCCTACGACCGCCATTGTCACGGTCATTCGTGGGCTGCCAGAGTTATTGGTGGTGCTATTCATTTTCTTTGGTTCGACGCAAGTCCTGTTTCTTATTACTGGCGACTTTATTGAAGTGAGTCCGTTTCTTTCTGGTGTGATTGCGCTATCGTTGATCTTTGCCTCCTATGCAGCGCAAACCATTCGTGGCGCATTGAAAGCGGTTCCTAGCGGACAACGCGAGGCAGCACGAGCACTCGGTATGAGTCGCTCGCGCACATTTATCAAAATTGTTTTACCTCAAGCAGTGAAACACGCGCTTCCCGGCCTTACGAACCAATGGCTGGTGTTATTAAAAGATACGGCGCTGGTGTCATTAATTGGGGTGACTGATTTGATGAAACAAGCGCAACTGACGTCAGCTGCAACGCACGAAGCCTTTACCTGGTACGCCACTGCCGCTGTAATATACTTGGCAATTACACTGCTTACTCAGCAAGCCGTTAAACGCATCGACAGCAAGTTTTCGGTACAACAAATGTCGGCACCGAAGAAAGGAGTCACCGCATGAATCAACAACACGTTTGGCAAATGCTGGAAGGATTGGTGACCAGCTTACAGTTGACCGTTGCCTCATTATTGGTTGGCTGCATTTTAGCCTTGCTGATGACATTAAGCCTCATTTTACGTACCCCATTAGTACACTGGTTGAGCCGAGGCCTCATTACGGTTTTCACTGGCACGCCGCTACTTATTCAAATTTTCTTAGTCTATTACGGGCCTGGACAGTTTGACGTCATTAGAGAAAGCGTGGCATGGCACTGGTTAAGCCAACCATGGTTCTGTGCGATGTTAGCACTGGCGCTCAATACTGCCGCTTACAGCACTCAGTTGTTCAAAGGCGCTTTTCGTGCGATCCCTGATGGCCAATGGCAAGCTTGCCGTGCATTAGGCATGGATATGAAGGCCACGCTTGGTGTATTACTGCCGTTTGCTATTCGTCGTGCAGTTCCTGCATATTCGAATGAAGTAATCTTAGTCTTTAAAGGCACATCTCTTGCCAGCACTATCACCATTATGGACATCATGGGTTACGCTCAGCGTATTAATGCGCAAACCTATGACACATTAACGGTATTTGGTATCGCGGGATTATTCTATCTTGCCGTCAACGGCTTACTCACACTGCTATTTAGAAAGGTAGAAAGGCAAGCTCTGGCGTTCGAATCCTGTCGTTAGCAGTAATCGAATCAACGAAAAGTCGCCTAGCTTTCCCTGTTGGGAAATGGAGCGCAGTGAAAAATGAAAGAAGCTACTCTCTAAATATAAACAAGCTACTATCTAAATATAAACAAGCAACAATGTAATTATAAACAAACGATAATGTAAACAAGCCGCCCCATTTGATTTGCTCAAAGGGGCGGCTTGTTTATTTATTCGCTAAAATCATTAAATCATTACTTTAAGGGAAAACACCAATACGTCGGTATACAGCGCCGTTTCAAAGCCAAAATGGCTATAGTGAAGGGTAATCGTTGGGGCGAATACGGGTGTTATTCCGCCAATCTGAACGCTGTTATCCTCTTTAGAATAGCCGCTAATCCCACCAAGCCTCAAACCAACTCGAGCCCAAGATTTCCAATCATATTGAGGATGATAAGAAACAATGTATGAGCGATTATCAAAACTATTAATCAGCGTAAACGCCTCAAATTGTTTGTATCTAAAACCCACAATATAGTTGTCTTGATTTCGTCCTGTCGATGTCAGGTGCTCTGTCCACCCAGCATAGGTGAGATCAAAGTTCCCTTTAAGTGGGTCACTATCTTGAGCATTTTCTGAAGAAACGGTTTTTGTCGGTACTGCTTCAGATGTTAGCTCATCCGCGAACGCGCCAGTACTCACGCACATCACAGCGGCAAAGACCCACCTCGTGATTTTACTGATTATGTTATTTATTGTTTGACTCATCGTTTTCGTCATATCTCAATTAGTTTCAGCTGCTATTTTAATAGAACACGCGCCATTAAGTTCGTCTCAATTTGTAGACAATTGTCTTTATCTGCCGAAACAAGACGTTACCATTTGTAACACGCTATATTGTATGCCCCAAACCAATTAATTCAAATACTTCATTACAATCCAGACTCCATAAATACTATCAATCATTCGTGTCCAGACGACTGATGACATGCAGAATGTGACGCGAGCCGTTTGATTGTTGACTCAATCCCACGTAAAAAATAAGCAATAATTCTGTATTGTGGGTAAATGATAATCGCAAATTTCTGTGACAATATTGCGATTATTTCGATAAAATGGCGCCATTAGATTACGCACAAGGAAAGTAACCATGAAAAAAATCGCACTTATATTATTCATTGCCTCCTCTCTGATGGCTTGTACGGAAGTTGGAAGTGAAGCTTGGTGTCAGGACATGAAAGAAAAACCAAAAGGTGACTGGACTGCAAATGAAGCAAGTGATTACGCAAAGCACTGCATTTTCAAATAGTCCCGCCCCTCTCATAGAATTCAGGCGGCATTCCGTAAAGTCTACATCGTCTGAGTTCTGTTAAAGAATATAAAGCACACGCATAGGCCATATACGGTATTCATCACTGTTTTCTGTTGCGAGAGACACATTACTTAAAATAGAATCGTCGTGAGCGCAGCTTCCGCAAAATCAATATGCCCCAAATCGTAAAAACGACCTCTGTAGAAAAATACAGCCACATCGTCTCATTAGGATTTTGCACCACTACGATAGCCAGCCCTCGTGTGATCGCCATGAGTCCAGCTACCCACGTTGCAGCAAGCACTGCCATTCTTAACGTATCATGATTTAATACCAGCTTTGCCAATATCACCCCAATCGCAATCGACAAGCCCCCATACATTGCACTGATGTCAATCCTGCCGGAAGCCGACGTAATCTCAGCATCCGTCACCCTTTCAAACATCACGCTCGGTGAAGCAACAAATAGTCCGCCAAAAATGACAAATACAATGATAGTAAACCAAACCATTAGTTTTGCTTGAAACATAACATCGCCCATTAATTACATGCTCATCACTAAGCGTAATGCAGATCCTATAATCCGATAGCTCGAAATAGCGAGACTGCTGTCTTTTCCCAACAAAAACACACTACACTCATTGATGGAGC
Source organism: Vibrio sp. GJ43-1 (assembly GCF_055808835.1). NCBI lineage: Bacteria > Pseudomonadati > Pseudomonadota > Gammaproteobacteria > Vibrionales > Vibrionaceae > Vibrio > Vibrio sp. GJ43-1. The sequence continues at coordinate 1,845,013 of NZ_CM147885.1, forward strand.
AAAGAGTCATTACGCCTGCACAGACTAAGATCAGTGCATTACCCACTGTCATGTTAAGACGTAGTCAAAATCATTTCGGTGTCATCAGTACATAATAAAATGCGATTCAGTTCAAAACCTTATCTCAGCAATAAATTGAGCTCACTAGATAAACCCGTTACCGTAGTCACTTAGTATTATTTACGGACAGTCAGCTATCAGGTAAGGACAGTCAATGAAACAACCTACATTTCAGACCTTTATCAAAAGAGTAGCGGTGCTTGGGCTTCCTATTGCGCTGCAAAGCTTACTCTTTAGTAGTTTGGGGTTCATTGACACCCTTATGATTAGCCAACTTGGCACAGAAGAAGTGGCCGCTGCAGGGATCGGCGCTCGAATCTTTTGGGTTTCTATTGTTTTTCTCTGGGGGCTCAGCTCTGGGATGGGGATTTTACTGGCGCAGTATTGGGGCGCTGAAGACAACGACGGATTTAAAACCAACTTTGCACTCGGTACGATTGTGGCGCAATTCTTCGCCTTTAGCTGCTTCGTCGTTTGCTTCTTTTTTCCCAGTTTGCTGCCGAGCCTCTTTAATCCCTCTGAAGCGACGCTATTACTATCCCAACAGTACGTACAACTGCTTGGAATTACATTGCTATTTTCCGGTATCGCCCTATCGGTTGACACCGCGTTGCGTTCCATCGGGCAGACTAAAATTAACCTGTATTTTTCCATCGTCGAGATTGGGCTAAATATCATTTTCAACTATGTGCTGATATTTGGTCACTTTGGTGCTCCTCAGCTCGGACTACTAGGGGCAGGCATTGGTACTGTGATGGCGAGAGGAATTCGTTTGACCATTGCATTGATCACTATCTATGTTCGCTACCCAATACTAATTTTGAACCGTCTCCATTTCACATTGGCACTAAAGCGTGAACTTGTTGCTGCTTTTACGCGTATCACCTACCCCATCGTCATCGGGACCTTCATCTGGTGTGCAGGTATCTTTACTTTCCACCTGATCTTGGGACGGATGGGAGAAACCGAGCTCGCGACGATGGCGGTCATCACCCCACTAGAATCTCTTGGATTATCGGCTGCTCATGGTCTCGCTAGCGCAGTCGCGATCATGATCGGTAACGCTTTGGGTGCAAACCTATTTGAGGTTACTCGTTTGTACGCAAGATGGGCACTACTTTGTGCTATCGCTCTTGGTACAATATTGGGACTAACATTATTCGTCATGCAAACGGTCATCTTATCGCTTTATGGCGCATTATCCGCAGACGTGATTACGCTAATGACCCTTAGCTTCCCAGTCATCGCACTCAGTATTCTAATGCGCACAATTAATATTACGCTGATTGTTGGCGTACTTCGTAGCGGTGGCGATAGCAAATTCTGTATGAATATGGATTTTGTCTGTCAGTGGTTGTGGGCGGTGCCGATGACAGCGCTTGGTGCGATTATATTTGATTGGCCATTCACCATTGTACTTTTGATGATGGTGTCCGAAGAGATGTTGAAAGTCTTTCCTGCGGCGTGGCGAGTATTTGGTAACAAATGGGCAAATAACCTAACGGAACAGAAAGGATAACAGGGCGTCACCGTCCATCCAAAGCCTGCCGCTTCCAATGCGCCGCTTGGCTTGGCTGAACGAAGTATTATGATGTTAATATCTACTATTTAAAGTTTTAGTATCTAAGGTTTTAGTAGCTAAGGCTCTAGTATCTAAGGTTATTGAACCCAAATCGTCGTAAGAAGTGCGATCACAGCGGTCGTCGCCAAATACATTAAAGCGATTGTCGCGATGTCTGCTTTTGTTGAGGTTGATGATTTTGACGCTTTCGCTTGCGCCTTGTCGGTATTAAGCATAGAAAGAAGTGCTGAGTTCATAAGATCCCCTTACGTCGGTAGTAGTATTGCAGCTGAAGCGAATTCTACTCAAAGTGTGATTCACGTCAAACAATTTTGCAAGAAAACCGTAAAATAAAGTGCCAACTCAGGCATATCAGCAGTTCTGTCTTAATAAGCCTTTTGGTGACATGAAAATTAGTCATAAAAAAACCGCTCATTAAGAGCGGTTCGTTGTCTCATTGGGTTTAGAGTGTCTTAAGCAGACTGAGTTTCACGTTCTTTAATCACATTTTTTACCGGATTTGCGTAGCTATCCATCAGGTAAGCGTGAGCACCTTCTGGCAATGCATCCAATTTATTTTGTAGCGTCTCTCGCGTTTTATGAGTGATCGACTCATCATCACATCCAGCCGCCAACATGTTGATTGGGAACAGGGTGTAGTTTTCATGAATTTGACGGTCAATCTCAGCCGCTAATGCATCTGGCGTCTCAAAGTTTTGGTCAATGACATCGCCAAATACAACCTGAATGCGACCTTTGCGTCCAATAATGCCCTGAACAATGCTTTCAATATCTTCAAACTCACCTTTTTCGTAGCTGCCATGCTCTGCTTTCTCGAACAGCTCATTGGCCTTCGCGGTATCACACGGATCATTCTCATAAGAAATGGACACTGGTACAATTCGTAGCGAGCGAATGTATTCAGCAAACGGCGTTTTCTGTTTACGCCCTTCAACATGGAACATTTTAAGGATTGCTGGATCAGTAAAGTCATTGCCGTCTTTAGCTCGACCTTCCTTTTGTGCGATCCAGATTGAGTTCTCGGTATCTAAAGAATGTTTAATGTATGACGATAGCGTTCCGAGTGCCTTCATCATCTCACGCGGCCCTTTCACTGAGCGCTTAACAATAAAGCTCTTATTTAAGCGCATAAGTTCAGTGGCACATGGCTTCTTAAGCAGATTATCACCAATAGCTATACGCACTGTTCTGTGTTTACTTTGATGCAAACCATAGTTCACTAGAGCCGGATCCATCGCAATATCACGGTGGTTAGACACAAACAGATAAGCGGTATTTTTATCTAGTTTATCCAAGCCTTTGAACGTGACGCCATCGGTGGTCGCCTTCAAGGTTTTCGTGAGGTATTTTTTCACCTCCATCTGAATCGCTTCGACGCTATCAAATTTCGCCCACTTAAACTTTAAGTACACTTTAAGAATAGGACTCATCAATGCCTTAAACCAAGGGGCATGATTAGAAAAACGGTGGTGTAGGATGGCGTCGATGAATTCCGCGTCATTGATCAAGCGATCGAGCGCAGCAGGGATCTCTTCGTCGTTGTACGGACGAATCTCAATATATGGGTCTGTATTGTTAGTCATTATGGCTACATCAAATTAAAAGCTGCACTATTCTACGCTGAGACTCTAAAGACCGCAGCTATCTTAAGTCTATTTCTGTTAAGGTCAGACCACTATTTTCGTGTAATGTTCATTTTCATTCATGTAAAAGCGTGATCTAAGGTTGGCTTTGCTAAAAAGTCACGTTAATCTATGGGCAGTTTAGCCAAATTAAGTCAATCATGAACCACGCTATCGAGTTCCAATCCACTCATTACGAGTTTTTAACGATTACCCCGCGCAAAAAAACGCTTCATAATCAGCTGTATCGTATTGAAAGCGGTAAAGTGCTACTGAAGCTTGGTAAAAATGAATACGTGTACAATGCTGGGGAGGCTTTTTGGCTACCGTTTGACTGTTTGTCGAGTTTGACGATATTGCCGGGCTGTCACGTGAGCAACATCAAACTGTCTATTCGATTATTAGACGCATTCCCGAGCCAAGCGGGACAAGTGTCACTCACTCCATTAATGACTGCAGTCATCGATAGACTTCAAACGGAGCTTACTCAAAACGAAACGAGAAGTGCGTTGCACATAGACTTACTCACGGTTCTCAAGCATGATTTACTTCGAGTGCACCCCAAATTGAGTCAATCGCTAGAGAGCCAACAAGTATCTCGATGGACGGCAGGTTCAACTCAACTTACTGGTGAGTTAGCGCTGATACTGCGAGTGCGAGAAGCCAGGAAGATGAAACTATCTGGCATCAAGTCCGACAAGATTTGTGCCACTCTATTTGCGAACAACGAAGCGCAGTTTGCCCAGCTGTACCATTCATTACTCGGTGAACCTATCTAAAAAAGCGAGCACAATGCTCGCTTTCTAATGACAATATTAATACTCTACTCTGCTTAGGTTAAAACGGTACTTCAACCTGCATCATCATGTCGCCCTGGTAGTCTTCATGCCAACGGTAATCTAACCGTAAACGGGGCTCTTTGCCTTTCTCACCAAAGCCCACGCCAAAATGCAGCCCTTGTGACATCAGCCACTCTTGCATCGACATTTCATCTTTTTTTCTCGCGATGTCGGCTGGCGCCCAAAGTCCTATGCCGACAAAACTGCTTTCATAACGTCCGGTGAGAACTAGCTCGGATTCTTGGTTTAACAACCATTCATCCCAATAAGAGTCTTGCAGCGCATCCAATGGACTTGCAGGTTCCAGCAGTCCCCCCAGTGTCACAACTTGAGTACCTATGTAGCTAAATGGCTTAGTAATTAAAGTACAGAACGACTCTTCCGCCGTCGCTTTAAACACGACAGAGTGCGGTTTTTCGTCTTCACAAAAGGCGCGCGCATCTGGCGCACTCACCACTACCAACAAAGCAATACTGCATAATGCTGCTTTCATTTTTTATTAAAATCCTTTTTATTATCCCTTTTAATATAGCGGACTTATCGATAAATGTTTAGCAACAGATTTTGTGGTTAAGTGATCTACGTTCAAGCCCTGTTGCAAATGCTCTCTAATTTGTGTCGAACGCACCTTTACGCGCTCTGGACAAGCGAGTACAGACCAACGCTCTACAATCTCTTGTGCTTTATAAAAGCGACTAAAATTGAAGAAGTTATCCGGGCCCAATACAAACGTTAGTTCAGCAGCTGGGTATTGATCTTGAATGGCATTGAGAACGGCATAGGTGGTGACTGATGCGTTGGGTTCAACCAAAGACTCTTCAATGCTAGAGCGCACCACATTGGCTTGCTTCATGTCGGCAATAAACAAGTCGACCAACTCACAACGCTTGGCATAATCAAGCATAGTCTTACCCCATGCATGCGAAATACTGGGAACTAAGAGTACCTTGTCAAAATGAGCGAGTGATTGAATTACACTCAAATGGCCTAGGCTAGGTGGATTGAATGCACTACCAAATATTGCAATCTTTGTCATGAATGTCCTGCTTGTTTCACTATCTTCGGTATTTTCTCGGTTACTGTAACTTTTTTTCATGACTTTTCGTAGGTATCATAGAAAGAATTCAACTTGCTTGCAGGAAAAGGAACGCTAATGGAACAACTTATTCGGGATGAAATGCGTGTGCTACCCTCTATCGACCCACAATTCGAAGTAGAGCGCCGCGTTGAGTTTATTAAATCCAAGTTACTCAGTTCAGGCTGCAAAGCACTTGTATTAGGAATCAGCGGTGGTGTTGATTCAACCACATGTGGGCGATTGGCCCAGCTCGCGGTCAATGAGTTAAATGACCACGCGGGGTCTTCGGACTATCAATTCATTGCCGTACGCCTTCCTTACGGTGATCAGCAAGATGAAGATGAAGCCCAACTGGCTCTATCGTTTATTGAGCCGACACATTCGGTATCAGTAAACATCAAAGCAGGCGTTGATGGGTTGCACGCGGCATCCCACATCGCGCTTGAAGGTACGGGGTTATTACCAACAGACAAAGCTAAAATCGATTTCGTGAAAGGTAACGTAAAAGCGCGTGCTCGTATGGTGGCTCAATATGAGATCGCTTAGCTATGTAGGTGCACTCGTGCTAGGCACCGATCACTCCGCAGAAAATATTACTGGTTTTTATACGAAGTTTGGTGATGGCGCCTGTGATATGGCTCCTCTATTTGGATTGAACAAGCGCCAAGTTCGCGAAGTTGCCGCCTGCTTAGGTGCACCAGAGCTACTTGTTAAAAAAGTACCTACCGCAGACTTAGAAGAGCTTGCTCCACAAAAAGCAGACGAAGATGCTCTTAATCTATCTTACGACCAGATTGATGATTTCTTAGAAGGTAAAGCGGTTGACCAATCTGTGTCTGATCGTCTTGTTGCCATCTATAAAGCGACACAACATAAGCGTGAGCCTATTCCAACGATTTACGACTAGTCACGGTCATCAATCACATTCTCCTTATCTTGTTAAGCCAATGCAGAGCCTCTCATTGGCTTAACTTCTCTACTTCCACACAATAGATCGATTTTCATCGTGATTTAGCTCAACAAATTTACCTTCCTTCACCTTGAGATATTGCGTAACCGTATTCTTGTGCCATGGTTAAAGTAAGCTAACGTGCACCTTGTCATACTGACGATAAATAACGCGCATTAGCGATTGTTTTGAGCCTTAATTGATCAACACACAAGGGGTAACTATGTTAGGTGAAAACCATTCTCTTCTAAAAGAATTTCCAGATTTTCAAAGTACCATCCTCGAGCTGATGAAAAGCGATGAGTCTTTCGCTTCTACAACAAAAAAATACGATGCGTTAGATAAGGAAATTCGAGTACTAGAACTTAATGGGGCGCCTATCGACGACGCCGCGATGCACCAACTGAAACATGAACGAGCCGTTTTAAAAGATGTGCTGCACAAACATTTGGTCGAACTAGAAAAGTAGACTGACAAATGATGGGTAGAATTACGTAATAATCAACTTCATAGAAGATGGTTTAAGACTGGCGTAGTAAAGGGAAGTATCACACTTCCCTTTTTTAATGTTCAAGCCCCATGACCTAACAAGGTATTCATGTACATTAGCAGCTAGACAGGACAACATCTGTTTGCGGTATCGCGCAACATGCCAGTACTTTCCCTTCCGCTATTTCACTATCTTGGATCGCTGGTACGTCTGGTTGATGCACCAAACCGCTCTCTACTTTTACCTTACAGGCACCGCAAAACCCAGCCCGGCAAGAGTACGCAATATTGATACCTACATCTTCCGCTTGTTCTAATAAATTTTGCTGGTTGCTACCGACAAACTCATCGCCATCATATGAAATAGTCACGGACTTTTCAGGCTCAGCCGTCGCGCTGCTCACACCGAATGCTTCTTGGTGATAGCTTGTCGCAGGCAACCCCAACGACATGAGTAAGGTTTTGGCAGACTGCATAAAACCGTCTGGTCCACACACAAAGACTTGGCGTGTGGCGATATCGGCAATTGACGCTAAGTGAGCAAGGCTCAAGCGACCTGTCTGCCCTTCCCAGTCTCGACCTGGTTGTGTCAGCGCAACATCAACCTTTAAACTGGGGTGCTTATTCACCAACTCTGCTAGCTCTTTCTTAAAAGGAATATCCTCGGGAGTTGAACATTGATGATAAAAAACGACGTCGTCGATTCGCGCTCTATCACTAAGATCTCTTAGCATAGACATCATCGGCGTGACCCCACTGCTCGGCAGACAACAATAATAATGGCTGATGCTCATCGCTTTTTAGATGAAAGTCACCGTTGGGGGTATCGGCAAGCAAAGTATCACCCACTTGAAAGTGGTCAAAGAGCCAGTTCGATACTTCACCACTGTCTAAGCGCTTCACCGATATAGCCAATCGTCCCGGTCGGCTGGGAGATGACGACAAAGTATATAAACGTTTAACCATTGTGCCGTTAATAATAAGTTCGATAGGCAGATGTTGCCCCGCTTTATATTTGGGTAACTCACCCTGCTGCGGCTCTAGCCAAAACGTCTCAAAATTCTTGGCAATATGCTCTCTTTCTACGCAAACAAATGTCTGTTTATTGGCATCAAGATCGGGGTAGGCCTCTTTATCTTTGTATTCCAGCACTTCAATGACGTCATCGACGTGAATCATCCCTTCGTTTTTCGCCACTAAGTTCTGACCAAAGAACACGCCACCACGTTCGTTGGCTCTAAAGCGAGAGAACGTCGTCAACGGCTCCTTGCTGGCCCTGAACTCTCCTTTCTCGACATCAACGGTTGTTAATACGCAACGCTCACACGGTTTAACCGCTTCAAATTCAACTTCGCCAATTTTGATGCGCTTCCAAGCGTCTTCAATGAACGCTTCGTCAGACTGAACCACAAGGTTAGTGCGAAACTGATCCATGCTGTGTTCTTCCGAGCTACGCGCATTTAACGCCGCTAAGGAACCCGTACTAATCACCAGTAAGGGATAGCCGTCAGCAAAGCTAACATTGTGACCAATCTTTTCACGAAGACGGTTGGATTGCTCGTCGGTATAAAGCAGCTCCACTCGCTGTCCAAGCACCTGACTAAACCAATCATCCGCGTTATCAGTGGTGGTGTACGCGGTAAACTTGTCGTTCCACACCTGCGCAGGGGCTTCTTGCATTTTAAACTGCGTATACTCGAGCTTAAGTGGCGGTTGCCCTGGATACGTGAATACCATTCCAGAGGGGATAATGCTCGAAGAAACCTTGACCATGTTCGGATGTTTTCTTGCCGTCACCATATTACCATCGGCTAACGCCACCATAAAACGACGGTCAAACGAGAGGCCTTGTAATTCAACCCAAGACGATGACAAAGCAATCCCTCCAACCGACTTGGCAGGGTAAATATTAATTTGAGACAGTTGAGCAGTTTCAGTCACGATTTCTTCCTTTCATCATTATCTTTTATGGCAATCTTATCGCCTTTTCTGGCGCAGTCCCAGAAACTTAGTGAAATCTTACTCAAATTCCACTATCATCCTGTCGCCTAAACGTAAGCGTTTGCATTCACATTTTTCGCTGCGATTTAGGCTCCGTTTCAAGCACAATTTAACCTTGGTGGGAGCCGAAATGACTACATTGACTATTACTCGTCCTGATGACTGGCACGTTCACCTTCGCGATGGCGAAGTACTGAAAGATACCGTTCGCGACATTAGCCGCTACAATGGCCGCGCACTGATCATGCCAAATACCATCCCACCTGTCACCGATACCGAGATGGCGCTTGCCTATAAAGCTCGTATCATGGCCGAGCAGCCATCAGAGCAGTTTGAACCGCTCATGGCACTCTACCTCACTGACAACACTTCTCCTGAAGAAATTCGTAAAGCTAAAGCTGCTGGCGTCGTCGCTGCTAAGCTCTACCCTGCAGGTGCAACCACGAACTCTGATTCTGGCGTAACGTCGGCGAAAAATGTCTACTCTACATTGGAAGCAATGGAAGAAGTGGGCATGTTGCTTTTGGTTCACGGTGAAGTCACGACACATGACATCGACATCTTTGATCGTGAAAAAGAGTTCCTTGAAACTGTTTTAGCGCCTGTTGTTAATGACTTCCCAAACTTGAAAATCGTCCTTGAGCATATCACGACTGCAGACGCCGCTAACTTTGTGAAAAACGCCAACGACAATGTCGCAGCAACGATTACGGCGCACCACCTTCTATACAACCGTAACCACATGCTGGTTGGCGGCATCAAACCACACTTTTATTGCTTACCAATTTTAAAGCGTGGATCACACCAGCAAGCGCTTGTTGAGGCCGCTACGAGTGGTAGCAAGAAATTTTTCCTAGGCACGGACTCTGCGCCGCATGCTAAAGGCATGAAAGAAGCAGCATGTGGTTGTGCTGGTTCTTATACCGCGCACGCGGCTGTCGAGCTTTACACTGAAGTGTTTGAGCAAGAAGGTAAACTAGAAAACCTTGAAGCGTTTGCTAGCCACAATGGCCCAGATTTTTACAATCTGCCACGCAACACAGATACCATCACGCTAGAAAAAGCACCATGGGATGTGCCAGCAACCATGCCATTTGGTCGCGATATTGTGGTACCGATTCGCGCAAATGAACAAATTGTCTGGAAAGTAAAATAAGCACTCAGCATCAGTGCCTGATAACGCCCCTATCTTCGGGGCGTTTCTATTTCAGCCGCAAGGTTTTCCGACATACTAAGTTAAAACGCAATATCCTGAGACGCCACAACCAGCGCCATGGATCACCGAAGAAGGTAACATTCAATGACCGAACAAGTAGCAATCCAAACCCCTTGCCGTGCAGCCTGTAAAAATAATGGTGGGATCTGCAGTGGCTGTCATCGAACCATGAATGAGCTTTCCGATTGGCGTCATCTCTCCAACGATGATCGCCAACAGAAGATGACTCAGATTTCGGGAGAGCAAGCCACCCACAAGTGTGAGCAATGTGGTGAGCCCGCCTATTGTGAAATCTCTGCTGGCAAAGACAGCTGTTGGTGTTTTGAGATTGACAAACGTGACACTTCGTCACTGCCCACTTCTACACTCTGCTTATGTCGCCAGTGCTTGTCGGCCTTACCCATTAAGTAGCAGGTCTGCCACAATACCTCATGCTCCCGCTAGCTAGGCAGCCCCCATATTGAGTACACTGTTTGGTCTTTTCTGTTGTTGCAACTTTGTTAAATAACAATTAGAGTAAATAATCCACTCTATAAGGTATGGTAACAATGGAAGAGTTATTAAAAGACTACCCGGTCATCACTGAAATATCGGTCGCTTGGGGAGAAATGGATGCGTTAAACCACGTCAATAATGCCGTATATTTCCGCTATTTTGAGACAGCTCGATTAGAGTACTTCAGCCATATCAATCTGATGGAAGACATGGCGATCACGAAAGTGGGATACGGTATTAGGCGACACATATTGTCGTTACAAATTACCCGTCACTTACCCTGATACGTTGCTCATTGGATCGCGAATTACTCACCTTGAAGCCGATCGCTTCACCATGGAATACCAAATTGTGAGTAAGAAAATGAACAAAGTGACCACCACTAAGCACTGCGACTATTGTAATGTTTGATTTTGTCACCAATAAAAAAGCGAATATTTCAGACAAACTCATGCAAGCGATTGAAGAAACCTACCCTCACGGAGTAACCACCGTCTAAGTGCGCGCTCACTAAAAGACTCCAAAACACGGTTACTTACGCAATCCTCACCTTACTGCGCTTGCTGTTCTTATAACTCGTCGTTATCCTAACGAAAAGACATAATAAGAGAGCAGCAAGATGCACAACAATGTCCAATACCCTATTGGTATTCCCGGTCAAAAATGGACAAAGCAAGATGTCCAACAGTGGCGTGAAACCACGTCTGTTAAACGCACGTATCAACACGATGTACTTCCAAAAATAGAGGCGCTAAGAGCCACCTTAGATGTCGAGCAGTATGGTGCGTTATCGTACGACACTGAGCGCTTTCCCTTTTTGCCTTAAAAACAAAATCATGGTGCGCAGACAAGCCGACGATTTTAGTGACGGGTGGTGTACACGGATACGAAACATCCGGTGTGCATGGAGCATTGCAGTTTGCTAAAGATAATGCTCAAGACTTTGAAGATGAATTTAATATCGTCATCGTCCCTTGTGTCAGTCCTTGGGGATACGAAACCATCAACCGCTGGAACCCAAACGCTGTAGATCCAAACCGTTCATTCTATGCTAACTCGCCAGCAGAAGAGTCAGCGAATGTTATGGCACTGGTTGAACAACTGGGTGTGCCAATTCTTGCACACATCGACCTGCATGAAACAACCGACTCCGATGAGAGTGAATTTAGACCTGCTCTTGCAGCTCGTGACGGCCTAGATTATTTTGAGGACAGTGTCCCCGACGGTTTCTACCTTGTCGGTAATACGGAAAACCCAGCTGAAGCATTCCAGACTGCTATTATTAAGTCAGTTGAAAAAGTGACACACATCGCCCCGCCAGATAACGACGGCAAAATCATCGGCTCTGCTGTTGTTCAACACGGTGTCATTAACTATCCATTGAAAAAGCTCAGCCTCTGTACTGGAATGACCGATTGTATGTACTCCACCACAACCGAAGTCTACCCTGATAGCCCTAAAGTAAATGAGCAAGAGTGTAACGATGCGCAAGTGGCAGCCATTTTAGGTGCGATTCATTACCTACAAAAGCACGCCTAACTCATAGAGGGTGCTGCCCGGCACCCTTCTTCCAAGCGCCCAACACTCTCTGTTCTAAAACAAGTCATCCGCAAAGCCAATCACCTAAAAAATACCTCGTATCGATGACAAGTCGCCACCAGCATACCCCTTAGCTTTCGATTGAAATTCACAAATCGACCACTCGCATCACATCAATTTATAAACGCAAGACCAATAATCATGCAAAATAATCCATTGCTATTCTATCTAACCTAAAATAACGGTAGGCTATAGTCATAAAGACTAAAAATAACAAAAACAATTACAAGGAAGTGGAAGCCGCATGACAACTCGTCGTATTTTAGGTGTCATTACAGCGCTTAGCTGTACGCTCATTACACCATTGAGCCAAGCATCTACGCCTACCAGCGTAAAATCACGTGTCGACCGACTCGAAACTCCAGACCGTGTCCGCGAATCGATGATTCTTCCCTACCTGTTTAGTACAGAAACCATGGGATTAAACATTGGTGTCGGTGGGATGGTAAAAGGTTGGCATCAAGACCAAATGACCGTGGGTGGCACCGTTTTTGGTGGTGATGTCAGCCGAGCGGTCGCAGGTGGTGTCTGGAACTATATGATTCCCGGCACTGAACGAGTCTTTTTAAGTGCCTACGGCATGCTTGGGTATTACCCTAAACAAAGAGCTTACACCACCGGGCCTGATCCTTATCCTGTTGGCTCCCCTCTACCGGGCAGTAATGGTTCATCCAATACCCAGTTTTTCGAAGCAGATGGGGCATCAAATTGGTTTGATATTAAAATGGAATACGTGCTGCCAATTGGTGCCAATCGAGAGCACGGCCTAGTCGACTACTCAATAAGAAATGGTCTGCTGGTATCCGAGCCCTCTGGTGGCAAAGAGTGGAACCCAATGACCAGTGGCTCAACCATTTTTGTCGCTCGCCAGTTTAATCGCTATCAATCATTTGAATTTGCTCAAGGAACCAGCGATGGCACCATCCACTCGATGGAATTTGGCATACTTTATGATAACACCGACTTTGCGCCTAACCCTTCTTTTGGTAGCCGACAATACGTCGCTACATCACACGACTGGGGCTGGTTCGACTCAAAACAGCAATGGTCATTCAACGAAGTCGATTTAAGTAAATATTTTTCATTAGGGAAATCGGATTGGGCGTCCCAACGAATTATCGCCATGAATTTTTGGACTGGGCTGTCACCCACTTGGAATGTAGAAACTGACGGCCAAGGACAACAAAGAGTCAGCGGAGGTGCACCATACAATGAAGGGGCGACACTAGGTGGATTCACGCGCATGCGTGGCTATGATAACAATCGATTCCACGACAAAGCGGTTATTTATGGTACCGCAGAATATCGCTACACCCTGGCTTACAACCCTGCTAAAGATGTTTCTTGGTTAAACTTCTTGCGTATCGACTGGATACAACTCGTTGGGTTTGTTGAAGTAGGACGTGTAGGTGCCGCGTATACCGCCAACGAACTTCTCACAGATCTGAAATACGATGCCGGGGGCTCAGTACGTGCATTGATGGCAGGGCTAGTGGTTCGAGCCGACCTTGCGAAATCACCTGAAAGCACCAACTTCTGGATCATGGTTGATCATCCGTTCTAAATATCGGCCCATTGGATTGATAGTACAGACTAGAGCTGGCTATCAATCCCATTGAACCACACTCTGACCTGACGATTCACTTCACAGTTTATGTGCCCCATTTAATCTCGACTATTTTCGTAAAACGCGCGCTAGTTTGTGCAAAACGACTACTGCTACTCTGCAATGAATAAAACAAAGCCACTCTAAAGATTATTTAGAAGTGACTGAAGTCATTAAACATTGAACGAGGTACAGCATGTCTAACGCTTTCTACATTCCATCACTTAATCTCATGGGCGCGGGTTGTCTTACTGAGGCCGTTAATACTATTAAAGCGCACGGTTTTAGCAAAGCATTGGTCGTAACTGACAACGTTTTAAATAAGATCGGCGCAGTGAATAAACTCACCACGCTACTAGACAATGCCAATGTTTCAGCCGTGATCTACGACGCGACAAAACCCAATCCAACCATTGAAAACGTTAATGATGGTTTGGCACTGTTAAAACAACACCAATGCGACTGTGTCATTTCATTTGGCGGCGGCTCACCACATGATTGTGCAAAAGGCATTGCGCTACTGGCCACCAATGGTGGTGAAATTAAAGACTATGAGGGCGTTGACGTCTCGGCGAAACCACAACTGCCGCTCATTTCAATCAATACTACGGCGGGTACGGCATCTGAAATGACGTACGGTGGGCTAAAAAGTTGGACGTAAAGTGGTGGGCTAAAAGTTGGACATTTTGTTTTCATCAATTCCTCTCTATGCCATAAAGATATAACAACATTCCCCCTCCCCCCAGAGAACGTCAACCCACTAATTTACTTATGCTTTATCAAGGCGGCTAGATTTTGATTGTGGCTCTATGGATAAGCGGCAGAATTTAAAGCCACTGAACTGTGAAGGCTTCCTAATTGATCCAGAATTTTACTTCCTATCAATCTCGAAGGAATGATTTAGTCTCAGAAACTAAAAAATAAACTAGTCGGATTAGAATTTATTTACCACTAATCATCATTAGCTCTGTTCAGCTTTTGTTTGGTTTTTGGTCTTAATAGTATATTTGTTTTAGTTCGGGTCTAGAGCCTGAGTGCTACAACTCTAAAACGTTTGTGCCCCAAAATCTATATGGAATCCACGTATTTACAAAGTGATTTTGGCAATAAAAGTTAAGATGCGGTCGTATATTCGGCTTCTTATTGAAGGCGCTACCTTCTAGCCTTTGATGTTTTGCGCACCTACTGTCCTCATCGAGTTATCAGCCTCTTAAAGCGTCACATTTTGGTCAGGTTTTCAGTAGGTTGGTCTTACCTTTTATGCATCATCATTTTGTAAAATTTTAGAATTTGTTAGTGCTTAATTAGTGAGTAATACTGGTTTATATTCAGTCTCATACCGAAGCATCGCCCATGCAGTCCGTACCACTTTGTTAGCCAGTGCAATGCAGGCCTTCTTGAAGCCGATACGATCTATGATGCTCCTCAACCAAGCGTCCTTCTGAGTCTTCGGTTTTCGGGTAGTCGTCCAACGTAAGACATTGCGCCAAGATAAAGAAGCGAGCGTAGCTCCTTCACATCACCGCATTTATCGCTCCCAATCATAAAAACTTTGCCACCTGAGCTGTGCTGTTTAGGTGTAAGACCAACAAACGCTGAAGCTTGTCTTCCATTCTTGAACTGCTTTCCATCACCAAGAGTTGTATAGAGCATCGCAGCAGTTGTTTCACCAACACCTTCAATGTCCATTAATCGTTGGCACGGTTCTATCTGACGGGTTAAAGCATTTTTCTCTTTTCCGAATGCGATGAGTTTTGCTTTAAGTTCTTTATATTGCTCCCACAGCATCGACAGAACGGATACGACATTGGCGGGTATTGATGTATCGCCATCAAGCACTGTTTGAACCGACGCTTTTAAGCCTTTTTCACCTCTAGGGTTTGCTATCCCGTAGCCCAAAATGGTCCCTCTAATGTGAAGCGCTAGGGAAACAACACTACGAGATAAGAATCTACGGCTAGTTTCTAAAGAATGCATCGATTGTTGTTTAAGTGACTTGGGGCGACTGAACTTAATTCCTATCTGGATAGCTGCATTAGCAATTGCTAGTGCATCATTATGATCGGTTTTATGACCCTCTAAGTAACCTTTTACTTTCTTTGGGTTAATGGTCCGCACTTCATGTCCGTACTTTTCTGCCAGTTGTCCCCAATAATGGCAACCACAACATCCCTCCATAGCAACAATTGAGGGCTTTGCTTTAGCAAGAAACTCTTTCATTTTTTGCCGACTAAGAGGTCTATTAGACAGCATTTCACCATGAATACTGATATGACACACTTGAAGAACATTTTTTGCTAAATCGATAGCGATAACATTATTCGTCAACATATTGGAACCCTCGAATTTTCGTGACTCTGCTAAGTGTAGATTTGCAGAGAGGGAGTGGATTCCATACATCAAGTCAGAGTAAATACTCATTCATATCCTGTTAATTGGGTTTTGCCTTACTAAAAGTTATCCACTCTTCTAATGCTGTTAGTTGTGAATCCCCGTGTTGTATCATGGGGGTAAATTCGTCCAAACTATCAACGTTTGATCTTCTTAGCGCTTTAGTATTTTAATCTTTCGATTTATTGCAGGAACTTTTGAAAGGAGTAAAATCAACATCTTTACAAACTCGATGATTAAACTTGATGGAAAGTTTTTTGAAAAATTTAGTGTCGCCTTTTGTGTTATATCTCTTTTGCTTGTTGGTACTCTAATTGGATCATTTTTCGAAACCTCTCTTTTTAATTGGTTATCTCTAGCATCAAATATCTCTACAATTCTAGCTTTCTGGCTTGCAGGAAAAGCTTATTATTACTGGGTTCGTAAGGACACAATTGGCACTCAAAAACAAACGATAAGAGAAATCTTAGTTGAGTTAGTCGAATTAGACGATAATCTACACGAAGCTTTTGCTCGCGTAGCCTTACAAGATTATCAAAAGAACCCGAAAGCACCTCAAGAGAATGATGCAAACAATCCGGTCTTCCCAAACGAAAAAGAGCGTATTTTTATTCAAAAGTCCTCACTCACAATGAAACGAATTAAAGTTCTAATGAAAAAGTATTACGTTTTTGAGCTGAACAATTCTAATTCACCTGAAGTATCTAGAAGCTTAAAGACCTCTTTTAAGTTCGAAGGAGATATTTTCTCAGACTTGAAAGATCTTTTATTTAAGTGTAATAGGCTAAATCATCTTATTGATGAAGGAAGTACTCTTCAATTTGATAACTTGATACTTAAGTCTACACACCCTTACGAAATTAATTCGACTATAAACCAAGCTACTACTCTATACTGTCAAACTAATTTTTTCGGTATTGCTTTTGAGTTTGGCAAGCACATTCAAGAAATTGAGCAGAAACTGATACTGGAAATTTCATAAGGCTCCTCTCAGAGCCTTTTTGATTACTTTTTTATCCTTGCGATGGCTCTAGCAACTCCAAGTAAATACGTTGAGGTCTTAATCTCTAGCTCAGCTTGACCCCCCAAAAGCGCAATTCCTGCTAGTATTTGTTGTGGTCTCACCACTTGGCCAGTCGGCAGCTCCATCCTGTCGTATAACATTTTGAGCTGTACCCAATCTTCACTAATGCTTAGTTCCCGACCTTTGTCATTCTCATAAGCCTTTTGCACTCGGGTGGAATAGGATTCTTCTCATCCCAACCTGTGACAGTTCTCACCGATTTAAAACACAGTTCAGCAACCTCTTCTTTGGTCATTTGGCACTCTAACTCTCGAAAAATGTAATTCTTACTCATTTCGCGATAATTCAATGATAAAACTTCTAAATACAAGAGGTTGCATTGCATTTATAATATATGCGCCATTAAATATAATCAGACAATGTGCGTACTGTACGAAGAAGTACTAATTGGCAAATTTGTCTTATAAAAAGTTATTCATTAATCGCTAATGTTAGAATTCCTGAAACACATTTATGTCCAGAGGCTTCATAGACCTGAAGTTTTACTTATGGCACTTTTATAAAAAGTGCCAGCTAGCTAAGATCTGCCCCATTTCTTCTTTGAGGCGATTAACCACTCACTTCACCAAAGCGTCATTTGACTTACTTTTCGTAATGCAAGTAATCTGTCTAACTGCTTGGGAAAACATCAGTTAGGTAAAGGAGAGGTAATGAGAGTTGCACGTATGTCTGATTCGCATGTTGTTGAATTTTGTTCATCGTTAGGTGAGTCTCTGCCAATCGAAGTTGTAAGCGAGCCTCAGTACCAAGAAAGCGAAAATGAATGCTTTCAATTAGTCCAAAATAAAATTGATAAATTTGGTGGTTCACTGATTTCTGGGTGGGCAATCTGGGAAAAAGTAGGTGTATTTATAGAAGCTGAATTTCATGCTGTTTGGCTAAAATCTGATGGGGAATACTTAGACCTTAATCCTCGAAGAAATATTTCAAACTGTAGGAGTATTTTATTTGTCCCAGATAGTAATACTGAGTATAAGAATCAGCAAATTAACAATATTCGAAAGCCCCTAATAAACGATCCTATCGTTAATAGATTTTTGCACTTGAACAATAAACTATTTGAGTTTATGAATCGAGGAGAGCGAGCGTACCAGCATGGAGAAATCGAACTGTCAAAGCGAGAGCAAAAAGAATATAAAAAACTAATTCAGGAGCTTGGAAGGTTAGAGGGAAAAATTGACAGTAAGTACGAAGTAAAGATTGCACAGTGATTAGTTTCAGGGCAGAGCATTGTATCGCAGGTCTGCCCCTTTCCTTATATGGAATCCACGTATTTACAAAGTGATTTTTGCAATAAAAGTTAAGATGCGGTCGTATATTCGGCTTCTTATTGAAGGAGCTACCCTCTAGCCTTTGATGTTTTGCGCACCTACTGTCCTCATCGAGTTAGCAGCTTGGAAAGCATGACGGAAAGGTCAGGTTTTCAGTAGGTTGGTCTTACCTTTTATGCTTCATCATTTTGTAAAATCTCACAATTTATTAGTGATTAATCGGTGAGTAAAACTGGTTTGTATTCAGTCTCATACCGAAGCATTGCCCACGCAGTCCGTACCACTTTGTTAGCCAGTGCAATGCAGGCCTTCTTGAAGCCGATACGATCTATGATACTCCTCAACCAAGCATCCTTTTGAGTCTTCGGTTTTTCGGGGAGTCGTCCAACGTAAGGCATTGCACCAAGATAGAGAAGGGAGCGTAGCTCCTTCACTCCACCGCATTTATCGATCCCAATCATAAAGACCTTGCCTCCTGAACTGTGTTGTTTGGGTGTAAGACCAACAAACGCTGAAGCTTGTCTTCCATTCTTGAACTGCTTTCCATCACCAAGAGTTGTATAGAGCATTGCAGCAGTTGTTTCACCAACACCTTCAATTTCCATTAATCGTTGGCAAGGTTCTATCTGACGGGTTAAAGCGTTTTTTTCTTTTTCGAATGCAATGAGTTTTGCTTTCAATTCTTTATATTGCTCCCACAACATAGACAGAACGGATACGACATTGGCTGGTATTGATGTTCCTCCATCAAGCACTGTTTGAACTGAAGCTTTTAACCCTTTTTCACCTCTAGAGTTTGCTATACCGTAGCCCAAGATCGTCCCTCGAATGTGAAGCGCTAGGGAAACCACACTGCGAGATAAGAATCTACGGCTGGTTTCTAAAGAATGCATAGATTGTTGTTCTAGTGATTTTGGACGGCTGTACTTAATGCCAATTTGTATTGCGGCGTTAGCGATCGCGAGAGCATCATTATGATCCGTTTTATGACCCTCTAGGTATCCCTTTACTTTCTTAGGGTTAATGATCCTCACTTCATGCCCAAATTGTTCAGCTAATTGCCCCCAATAGTGACAACCACAGCAACCTTCCATAGCAACAATGGATGGCTTTGCTTTAGCTAGGAACTCTTTCGTTTTTTGTCGGCTTAAAGGTTTATTGGAAAGCATTTCACCATGAACACTGATATGACAGACTTGTAGAACATTTTTAGCTAGGTCGATAGCGATAATATTATTGCTCAACATATTGGAACCCTCGTATTTATCTCATTCTCCTAAGTCTAGCTTGGCAAAGGAGGGAGTGGATTCCATACATCATGTCAGGCCTTTACTCATTCATATCTTATTAATCTGAAATTGCTCTACTCAAATTTATCCGATTGAGTTGATAACTTAGCGAGCCCATTTTTAGGTGACATTTTGTCACCTAGTATTCCTTTGAGTGCTAATTGAAGTAATATGACTAAGAGTGCCTTATGTAAGAGAAAAAGACGACAATTTGTCGGCTAATAAGCGTTATATTTTTTAGTTGATAGGGGCGACATATGGCTGATATAGCAACAATTTCCGCTGTTTTATCAAGTGTGAAAACGGCCTCTGACATTGCTAAGCTGATTAAAGATAGTAATTCTACTTTGGAGGCTGCGGAGTTTAAGCTCCACATAGCTGAGTTGCTGAGTAGTCTAGCTGATGTAAAAGTAGAACTCACCGACTTACAAGATGAACTTCGAGCCAAAGATCGAAAAATTGAAGAGCTAACATCTAAGTTACAACAAAAACAAAACCTGACCTTTGACGGTTTTCTATATTGGGCTGAATTCGATAAGACTCCATTTTGTACTCGATGCGTTGAAGGAATACAGCAACACTATCATTTGTTTTACATCGAAGAAGGTATGCTCGATGACCAATATGTGTCAACACAGTGGCGATGTCGTGTTTGTGATAGCTCTTACTTATTGTAGATAGACGTGACCCCAAATATACAAGCGTTTAAGTTCAGTGGAGGCGTTGCTACTACTTAACTCAGCTAAGTTTGGTTTCAAAGGTAGTTCAAGTGAAAAAAATACATTTTACAAATACAAATCATTAAATAATTTTGAGTTCGTATTGGATATATTGCTTCGAGAAAGGTTGTATGCAAGTAAGTATAGTGAGCTTAATGACCCCATGGAGGGAGTCATTAAGGTTGATGGTACAATCCCCGATGACCTAGAAGAAACTTGGAAGAACATACTCGAAGAGCTTCGAGTATGTTGTTTTACTCCAGACGACTCAAACACATTAATGTGGGCACATTATGCAGATGGTGGGCGTGGTTGTGCTATTGAGTTTGAACTGCTACCAATTTCGGAAGTTGTTAAAGTTTCCTATCGCAACAAGCCGAAAGTTTCTAAAAATCAATTAACAACAGATAAAGCTAGAGAAATTCTAAAATATAAGGATTCGAGCTGGAAATATGAGAAAGAGTTCCGTTGCATCACATTGGACACATATGTACCGATTGCCGTGACAAAATTGATACTCGGACCTAAAGTACAAGCCTCAACAGTAAATCTATTGCAAGGGATTCTTAACTGCTGTAAGCCTGATTTACAAGTTGTTCAGCTTAAAGGTAAGGGGGACAGCATTGTTGAACGTCTGCAAATGACCATAGGAAGCAAAAGAGTCTATTACCGTGAAAGCGAAGAATGCTCAAAATGCTTGGAGATAGACCATTATAGAGAACAGTTTGTCCATCGGTAAAAGAAACTTAGCAAATAAGGATTAAGCGTTGTGCAGCCAACAGTTAATCCCGAGTGTTGAACAAGCCCGAAGCCACTTTCATTAAGTAAATTATTCGATGATGATCGAGGGGCATTGCACCTTGAGCTGGTCCATTCACGCTGGACACCAAGTTAATGACTTTCCATACCTGTAGTTATTCATGAATTACTAATTTAGCAAAGTCACTGGCTCGGAAATGTCCAAGAGTTTCTTTGGTTGAATTTCTACCCATGGCACTTTCTAGCTCGAAAGTGTCCATTTCCTTCCAACTACAATCGTGATGACCAAATTAAAAAGGAGGTCATCATGGTAGTTTTCAACAAAACGAAACGAAGTGGCGTCAAAAAGCCTTTTCGGCTTGAGGAAATTTGGCGGATCAGAACCAGATTAGAAATTGAAAATAATTTGATGCAGCTTGCGTTGCTCAACTTAGCTATTGGTAGCAAACTTAGAGCAAGTGATTTGCTCGTTCTCAGAGTTTGCGATGTATCTTCGCAAGATAGGATATTTAACCGCGTTAAGCATATCCAGCGCAAAACAGATATTGAAGTTCAATTTGAGATAACGACAAGAACTCAACAGAGTCTAATGAAATGGATTTTGATGGCTTCGCTACATGACAGCAATTTTATTTTCCAAGCCAAAGGCGAAAGCAACAACCGATTAGCTATTCGTACTATCGATACTTAGTGAGGAGATGGGCTTCTAATCTGGGGTTGGATCCTAACTTGTATGGCACTCACTCGATGAGGCGAACAAAAGCGACGTTAGTCTACGCAAAAACGAAAAATATCCGAGCGGTGCAGCTACTACTTGGTCATACCAAGGTAGATAATACAATCCGCTATCTTGGGGTTGAATTAGAAGATGCATTGTTGCTTTCAGAAGGTACTGAGTGTTAATCGAAAAGGAACCTAAATACTTAGGTGTTTCAATTGCTATTACGCTGAAAGTTGTTACCCATTCACCGCTACACTTGATTATTTTCAATACGTTAAGTGCAAATACTACTAATCTGTCCAAGGTTTAGAGGACCTTGAACAGGTTAGGTATACACAAGCTTAAATTAAACGTTGGAACGCGCGTTTTTCTTCTTTGATCTATAGGCTTTCATTGAAATTTTTAAAGCAAGCTGTTTTTGTTTAATTGAAATGAGTTGTCTAGTTACGACCTTATGGTGTAACTCCGTGATAAAGTTTTTTTCCCAAGGCGTAAGACGGTCAAACTTCAATAAAATAATGTCATTAAGTATATTGAACAACTCGTATTGGCTTTTATCCATTCGAGTACAACACATTTAATTAGGGCACTGTGTTAGAGAAATGACGTTAAGGCTTTCTACTTTATCATTTTTTCCTAAGGTAATGATTCGATAAGAGATCCCGCTGTCTAATAGTGGTCTTATTTCGATGTTGTCACAAAAACTAACGGCGACTTTTTCTACTAATCGGTCCATATTCAAAGTTTTCTTTTTATGAAAACAAGAGTGACACTATTGCCCTCTGACTGAGCATTTACGAGTGTGATTGAGCCTAACTCTTGTGGCAGTTGGCTTGAGATAACCGTCGCTCTATAATCGGCAAGCCCACTAGATTTCATTGGGCTTATCTGACAACCGTTAAGCATGACACTGACGGAAATAATTACTGCTGTTCGTAGCATTATGCGTTCCTTCTTGCTTTCTTCTCCCTTTAGGTGCCTTAAAATATTTCTGGATATAACGTGAAGACATAGAAGATAAGAGCGCACTGTAATCTAAACCGAATGTGACTTTTTCCCCTACAAATAGTGGTTTTTGTGAGGATTCAAGGACAAGATGATCACTGGTTGAAGACATGATCTTAATCCCATTCGGAGCCTTAAGCCCGCTGACACAAACATCTTGGCGGCCTAATGCTAGAATAGCTTGTGAGACCTCCCCTCTATCTTGAAGGCTTTCTTTTTCACCAAAAGCATTTAACCCCCGACTCCCCCAAGGCAAAGTCGGTTTAGTCTTGGATTCAATCACTTCAGCGGTCAAAGAAACCGCATTCGTATGTAAGCCTTTGATATTTTCGTGCTCTAAAGGCTCACAGCCTAAAAAAATTGCTTCTCCTATACGAAGGTTATTTACTCGAGTTAAGCCTGTTCTCTGAAGAGCCCAGTTAACTGAAGCAGAATTACCCCCTGAAATAATTTCTAGACTGATCCCAAATGTAGCTTCAATTCCATCGGCAAGCTCAGAAAGAATATTCATATTTTGATCATCTGGAGCGACACCATACCGACAGGCCAAATTCGTACCAATTCCTTTTATCGTGATGTTTGGTAAAGAAATAACTTCTCGGATAAAATCAATAATATGATGGGGCATCACACCTTCTCTGAGATCGCCAAGCTCAACCATAATAATGATACCGTGACGGCAATTTTGTTGTTCCGCTGCATGTGAAAGCCTCTGAATCACTTCAACTTCAGAGTTTAAACTCATATCACTGTATTTTATTACGCTCGCCACTTGACTTAGCATGGGTGTACGTATCAGCATTTTAGGGATAGTAATGCCAGATTCAGTCATCTTTTGAAGATTTTCGATTCTTGAATCGGCTAACATTGTTGCGCCAGCATCAATAAGAACTTGTGCGATGATAGGGTGGCCGAGGAAGGCTTTTGTTACAGGTGTAACGGATATATTTTTTAGTGAGAGCTGAGTAATCAGGAACTGAGCGTTATGGTGAATCTTCCCACAATCAATGTCTAATCTAGGGTAGTTCACCCTTTTGCGGCCAGTTTTCTTGCTATCATAGGGAAGGCTGACGTTACGATGTGCAGTAGATGTTCGACAGGCTGTGATAATGCATCAGTAACTCGATATACCAAATTCGGTAGTGTAGCTGTCTATCACACAGCGTGTTTCATCTAAAGACATATCTTCATGATTCAGTGTTAGTCCAATAACATCGGTATTAGAAAACGTTTCGATAAGATTGATTTCTGAGGCAATCGAAGGCATTGGGCAATCAGGAAAATCACTACGATATAAACGTTTAGGAGCATGTTGCAATATCACACCCGCTGGACAACTGCCACGTAAGATAAATGCGCTGGTTGAAAACGCAGGGTGACTCAAGGCTCCTTGCCCTTCAATAATAATCAGGTCCGGATTTTCTTTTTCATAGGCCTGTACAATGACAGATTCCAACTCACTTAAGCACAAAATTGTGAAGGGACAGCATCGAGTGCAACGCAGTATTGTGCGCCTTGCATAATACCTGTTTGACCAGTGGCAATCAGAACGACGTTAAGGCCTTTTCTAGTCAGTTCATTCGCCAATATTGTTGCTGTTGTTCGTTTTCCTAGCGCGCAATCCGTCCCCATTACAGCAATTCTCGGACATTTAACGTTGTGTATTTTGCCGCTAAACGTTTTCAGATCGCCTTTACTTTTGGGTTTGCGAGTATCGAATATTCGAACGTTATTCTTTAAGCTAGCTTCTAAAAATAGAGGATCATCAGTTAGGAATTCATGCAAGCCATTTACGATGTTCATTCCTAGTGACATGGCATTTAAAATGATGCTTTTATCTAAGTCAGATAAAAAACCACTTGATGGCGCAATGCCAAAAATGAAGTAATCGGGAATGCTTTCCGCGTGAATGATAGCTTCTTCAGCATTGGCAAGGATCGGTATTCCATTGGCTTTGTTATCAAGTACTTCTCCAGCATCTAAGCTCACAGATACACTATCAATAACCGATAGAATACGATAGCTTAATGAATGCCTCACTAACCCATTAGCGGTTTTACCATCAATTTCACCGAAATTACCTTCGCAATATATAATTGCCGAAGGGATGACAGGATTTACTTTCTGAGCAAGTGGTAACCAAGGTGCGGAATGGGGTACGTCGTTGTTGATTTCTACATTTTTAATTCTAGTGAGTTTGAAGATGTTTCTTAACTTTTGGGTTGAAATGGACATAATTAAAGCCTGCGGTGAGGCTTAGGAGGGCAACTAAGGAGTGCCGAGATGCGAGTTCGGAAAAGAAAAGAAGTCCCCACTAAGCGGTAGGGATAACAACCAAGGTAACACACTCGCCAGACTTTTGTTGGTTATTATTAATACGCTTTCTAAGTCTATCACTTTCAGGCTTCACTCATACTAACGTGACTGATTAGAGATCTAAGATTCATTGTTCAACGTCGCCGTATCAACCTCTCAGCTTTAAGGTTTCAAGATACTTTTTCTAATATCAGTTAAGTGAGTTAGAGTTTTTGTTCTAACGCGTTTCTGTCCAGAGGCTTCATAGACCTGAATTTTGACTCGTGGCACTTTCTAACTCGAAAGTGCCCCTTTATGAGTTTGCGCAACAGAACGCTGGTAAATCCTGCCAGAAAATAGCCCGACTTTTATTAATGACAGACCGCGAAACACCGATGCGCGGAATCTCCCAATTCCGAGCATATAGCACTCGTTTTCTCAGATAACATCACTTCACATAACTATGCATTGGGTTCGTAATCACTTCGGGCTTCATTGTCTAGGGTTTAACCTGTAAGATATTGATTTATGGTAGTCAGGAGCAAGGTGATTCTATGGAAAAATATGCAGTGTTATCAGACATACATAGCAATGTATGTGCGCTAAAAGCTGTTGTTGAAGATGCACGATCAAAGGGAGTGACCAAGTTCGTCAACCTTGGAGATATCTTCTATGGGCCACTTGCTCCTAGAGAGACATATGACTATTTATGTGGGCTGGACGCTATCACTATATCTGGAAATCAAGACAGACAAATTTACCAATCACTCCGCATCAGAGGTTGCGTCCAATCCTACAATGCAATTCATTCTTGATGAGCTAGGCGAAGCTCCCCTTGAATGGATGAGGGCTCTTCCATTTGATTTAGAAATAACGGATGAGATTTACGCTTGCCATGGCACACCAGATGATGATCTTATCTATTTATTAGAAGATGTTACCAGCGGACATGCCTCGGTAAGAACCGAAGTGGAGATTCGTGGACTATTGGGTCAAGTATCCTCAAAGATCATTTTGTGTGGTCATACTCACACACCTCGTTGTGTGGAGCTATCTACCGGACAAATAGTAATAAATCCCGGAAGTGTTGGACTACAAGCATATGCAGATGATGAGCCAATTCCTCATATTATGCAGAACTATACACCTAGAGCCTCTTATGTGATTTTGGAAAAACAAGACAGTGAAGTGTGGGATATTTCATTCTGTAGAGTTAAGTACGACGTAAATACTGCGATTGAGCAAGCCAAAGCAAGAAACCGCACTGACTGGGTTACATATCTAAAAACTGGTAGGAGTGAATAGCCTAGCTGATGCATGTTTGCTATATCTGTAAGCACATTTCAACAGATT
Source organism: Vibrio sp. GJ43-1 (assembly GCF_055808835.1). NCBI lineage: Bacteria > Pseudomonadati > Pseudomonadota > Gammaproteobacteria > Vibrionales > Vibrionaceae > Vibrio > Vibrio sp. GJ43-1. The sequence continues at coordinate 1,871,436 of NZ_CM147885.1, forward strand.
GTGATTGAATATGCTGTTTCATGAGATATAAATTGATGCTGTAAGCTGGATATGTCGTATTGTTGATGACAGCTTTTGTCCATTTCCGTTCACGGACGGCACCTTATCAAGCGGTGCCGTTCTGTGTTTTAAAATACCAGAAGTTATCCGAAGGGTAGATTTATCCCGTTGCGCCAAACTCGTTTGTGTCCAAAATGTCACAATCTAAATTTTAACATTTGGCATTTTCTAGCGCGAAAATGCCCCAAAACAAGTTAGTGATTCCCTACCCCTCACGTCAATGGAGGGTTATTTGGCCTAGTTATTTTAATGCATGTAATGTGTGCATAAGAATGAGGGGGCATTAGCCCCCTCCATAGAAAATTTTAACTCACCTTTATTTGTGCTAACATGTCAGTAAGTTCTGAGTGAGTTGAAAGGCCTTACTCCTGATGCTGAAAGCTCTAAGCCCCATTCATATCGCCAATTTTCAGCATTGAAATTATGAATCACCCACTTTTTGTGCATTCCTTCTTGAAACCGTTGTCCAATTGCTAACGCTAATGGAGCTTGAACACTGAGAAATAAGTGTATCCTTTTAACGTTTATCTGTTTAGAGACCTCGTCAACTTTCAAAGATATGAAACGAGCTGCTTCGCTTAGGTTTTCTTGGTTTTTTATTAGATTTCTTTCAGGTGAAACATTTGGATTGATGAAAAGCGTATGTTCAATAAGTTTTTGAGGTATCTGATCTTCAGTAATTTTGCTAGAAAATGATACTGCGATAGCAATATCTCCACTTTCATTTGCAATGATATCGTCAGATTCCACGTTGTATGTAAGATTTATTTTTTCTTCGTTTAATAAAGTCCACTTCTCGTTGACCTGTATGAGATTTATCTAAGCATTGGATGTCAATCCCTGTGTTACGTAGTAGGGCACCATAAGCGACTAGGAAGGGAACTCCCGCTAGTCCTCCGATATATAGTTTTCTACATTGATCGTGAATAATAAATCTATTGAAAATATTAGCAGTAAGCTCAGCATTATATAGCTTAATCTGATCTTGAATATCTTCATTGTTGCTAGAGGGTACTCCAAGTATTACAGGCTCTCTGAAGAACTCCTTCTCGGCTGGATCGAGAAGGTATTCTGGAAACTCTAAGTTTGTGTTAGGCATGGAAGATATGAGAACTTTTGCAATGTTTCGGGATGCACTATTCCATTCTGAATAAATTAATGCTATTCCTGAGAGCAAACTCTAGCAACACTAAAGCACCTGATAAGAACGTACTTTCTTTGTCAATATAAGAGATGGATATAGGTATATCAAAGTTGTAACTTTATTACAATCAATCCTAAGTTAACGATAGGAACCCCTAGTGAGGTTAGGATTATACCTGTCCCCATTTGGTTCTAGGGTAAGGTGTTCTTTTCAGGCTCCAAAATGTTCTCCATAACCATCTTATTTTTTCCCATAAACTACTTTTCAAGAGGGTATTCTCCTATCAGTGACGTTTTGAAATTCTTGTTGTCGGCTACCCAAAGTCGAATATTTTGTTGCCCAACGATAAGAAACATTAGACATTGGCCTTCATATTGCCCTTGCTTTAAGACTCTAAGCCAATCTTTTTTGTCCTCATTTGAGTACTTAGGTGTTGATTCAGGATGCGTATGCCAAAGGCCAACCAAGTAGGCGTTTCCGTTACTAGCTTTCCATTTGTCATTTAGAATCTTGTTATGAGCGTTAGATCGAAAAAATGAGTATCTGGTTCGTTTATCACTTGGCTGAGGTAAAAGTTAAGTCATTTGCCTCCATTACATTGCCTGTGCGTATGCAACCAATAAGTGCCCCTCCAGCCTCAAAATCATGCTTACCTAGTTGTCGGTAGCTGATGAGGATATTTATTACTTCTGAGTCAATTACAAAATTCCCATAATCTTCTGACTCAATTAACCAATTCTCAGTTACCACTGTCACAACACCTACACTCATCGTTTTTTGTTAAACTCATTTCTTCCATCAATGCCATACTTTCAAATCTATTGGTTGTTTGTAAGGAGCCTTTATCAATACCTTTCCATGATGTTACTTTTGGCTCCATATTGCCCGATGTTAAGAATGTAATAGCTTGCTGAGCTGCTATTGAGGCGGTTTTGGTTGAATCTAAGTAAGAGAATGGCGTGAAGACACCTGCACAACCTGTTAAGTTTTTGGATATAGGTTGTCCAAACTCGACTAAATGTATAGAGGTACTCGGATCACTTCCTTTGTATAAAATACACTCAAGGCAAACTTGATCTAGATTTGAGGTAACAGAATGCCCCCCGTAACCATCGGGTTCATTCCAGCAGAAAATAACATTGTTGAATTGATGCTCTTTTAAACTACGGTTGAGCAATAGACTGATGGATGGATCTCCAATAGCGACAATAACAATATCTACCCCTCTCATAATGCTTTTTACGTTGTGATCTGACAATGGATACTGGAAAGTATCAACGTGAATATGAGGGATATTTGTCTTAATTTCACTTTCTAGTGCACTTACCTTAGAGAACTTTCGTACTATTCCATCTTTGGCTGAAGGCTTGAAATTTAGATACCGTCCTCCGAGACTATGTCGGTAGATATTTTCAGCATCAAGTGAGTCACCATCGATCAGTTTAATGGCTCCTACACCTGATTTGGCTATTAACATAGCAACTTCACTACCTACAGAACCACACCCTACTACCGCTACTGTCTTGTTGTTTATGCTTAAACTGGCTCCGCCTCTTTCGAGTAGGTATTCTTTGTTATGCCTATTCAAAAGGAAAAACTTCAGTTGCCAATCTGTTCTATCAGTGAGAATTGGATGTTGCGCTGGAGCTTTAGATTTGAACTGACAGATAAACTCACTTCTCTCACCAGAGCTTCTTGGCATACTTAACAAAACAAAAAATTGGCGTTGTTTCTTAGGACTTTTCCCCAACAGCTCTATAAGTATTTTTGTATTCTCTTCTGATATCTGCTGTTTTAACTCTGAGATGAAACGGGGCGCGGATTCGTTTGTTGTAGACGGAACAACTGGAGCACCTAGAGGAATGTGAACGATATTAACTAATTGGTGTTTATTTAGTTCTTGGGTGTTGCTGAACCCGCAAGGGATATCACTTGCGCTTTTGGCTAATACGATAGGATTTACGTCGTATGGAGCTAATAGGTTGCTTGATGGTGCTATACGCAAAACCAACTTTTCTGGCAGGCTACATGCTCTGTAGAAGGAGTTGATAGTATCTGCGCCATGTATAAAGCCTTCTACTTCATCATGCAATTCATCTTTGAATACCCGCAAAGAAGATCGATCCAGAATTCTTAAAGTTTGGCACAAGAACGCTTCGATAATCTCACTTGGTGAATGGTAATCAACTAGTATTGAATCTCCCTCTTCAACACATATAGTTCCTTTCGAATTTACATGTGGTATTTCGCCTACATATTCTTCATTGAGAAGTTTTGCATGAGGCAGACTAAAAGGGAATGTTAGGGAGAAGTACAGACGGACGTTCCATCTAATGGAACGCCCTTGTAGTTCAAAGTCAAAGGTTCTTTCATTGACTTGCTGTTTCGAAATAAGCTGCTTGAATGAAATATTTTCAATCAAGCCAGCCATTCTTTCTGGGGTCATGCACTCATACCTGTAGGTAAGTAAGGCTGCTTGTTTGATTTAACAGCGTCACTTATTTCAGGGAAGTCTCCAAATACCTTGTTTAAAATTTTGCTGCACTCGGACAGACTTTCTTCTACTTGAGCAGCCTCTAACGCTTCGACTAGCTCATCAATTTTTCTGTAGAAGTTATCAAGTTGCTTATTAGTCATCTTGTAGTAAACATTTTTGTATGGGGTAACTGGAAGTGCTACATCTACAACTTGATAAAACTTCATATCATCATTACTAAACGATGATGTAAAGCTGTCACGAATGCCTTTTGCCATCCCAACAAGACAGGATAGGTCATCTTCTTTTTTGAAAACAAAAGAAGTACGTGCTTGGATTGTCAAGCCAATTGAAGGGGGGCAGTATTGCCGTTAGAGGTGAGCTTTTTATTTTTCCAGCGCTTAAGGTATCGTACACAGCGTCTGAATTGTGCTCGTTGTTCACAATCGTTAGAAACGTCCTTGACCCATTGCTTCAAACCTTCTGGGTCTGACTCATACCAGACGTGCTCTGAGGACGTTTCTTTGCCCCATGCAATATGCATATTTCCGCCATTTTTGGCATATACAGGTATATCAACATGGTAGCCTGCGGCATAGTTGACGCTAACACAAGGACGGTTATATGAAACGTCTCTATTGTTTTGTTTATCGAGTTTATCTCGAACAAGTTTCTTCAATGCTTTTGAATCATAGTCATCAGTATTGATGTCAAAGATCACCCCAACATCGATATCATAGTCATCATCAAGAGGTTTGACTCCTGTATGCATCGAGTAAGAGCCTTGATCGATCTTAGAAAAGGTCAGTTTCTTTTCGGTATTAGGAATCTTCTCGTCACGCAAAGACTCTTTAAGCTCATTTATCAGTAAGTCTCGCTTATCGCGCAACGTCTGATTTTCATCATATGTGCCTAGTTTTATTTGATCATGATAATCTATAAATGCTTTCTGAATATCAGCCACTACAACCTCCACGATAAATTACTTGGTATTAGCCGTTAATTAAATGGGGGCTTTGTGGGCAAATTCAACCCGTAAGATTATGATTTAATTAATGATTAAGTTATCAGTAGTACTGACTTTCCAGAGCGTACAGTATCACTTTCAATCCGTTAAGCATGATAAGTCTAAATTATCTAACACACAGCCAAGTGATCTGCACCACTTAGACTGAACACTTCATTAAGCGAGTTTGTCATACCTAAACTAATTCATTAATTACTAATTTAGCAAAGTCACTGACACGTTTTTGTCCAAAACCAATTTAGAGTATTTAAGCTAACTAGTTCTTATCCCGAGACGTGTTACGACGCCAAGTTCAGGGGTATAAGGGGCTTATTTATGATACAAAGAAGTTATACCTATAATTTACGTGTGATTTCCCTCAGTTGCTCTACAGTCAGTGGAGGCGTCTTTCTATGGAGCATTGCGTGACAATTCGGGCATACAGGTACGAGGTCATTTACTGGATCTATTTCGTACTCATTGCATATTTCGCTTATTGGAACGATATGGTGAACATGAATAAAACCAGCACCAAGGTTCCCATAAGTCTGAACAAAGTTAATATCACATACTTTACAAGATGCACCGTGATGTGAAATACAGACATCTCTTGCTTTCTGGTTACGCTCAAAGCGATTTACCTTAACTGTCTGTAGTGCTCCTTCAAAGTAGCCTCCTACTGACTGTTCTGGGTAGATTTCTTCAACAAGAATAATCTTGTCTATGAATCGGGAATAAAGTTTAAGTGATCTAATACAGTTCTCTGCATGCTCTTCAGGTAAACGGCTACGAATATAGAGAATAAAGTCGACATAAACGCGTACGGACAGGTTATAAATATCCGACACAACATCCATATTGAAGCACGTGTTCACATCATCAAGCCATTTGACATACTGCATAGCCTCCTCAAGCGTAAGTTTTTTACGTTTATGCATTAGGTAATTCACAAACTCAGTATGAAATAGGATTTGAGGTTTATCTTTTATCTGTTCCATTCGCACCATTTACTTGTGGTTTTGTTGTAGTTTTAACTGAGTGGCGTTCGAACTTAGGGATACCTTACCTATGTTTGGGACACAAGCACTTTAGACTCATTACTTTAAAGCATTTATGGCCTGAATTTTAACCCATGGGACTTTTAGACCAGAAGTGCCCCATTGTTCTGTTAGACCTTTACTCATTCACGTCCTGTTAATGAGCTTTTGCCTAACTAAAAGCTATCCGTTGTTCTAGTCTGTTCGTTGTGAGTATCTGTGTTGTATCACGAGAGAAATTTGATCTAGCTATCAGCATTCACCTTATCTAGTTCTAATTGCAAGCTTGCGCGCTAGTTCTTTACTTTGAACTATACATAAGAATTCTATGCTTTTTATTTAGTCATCAGGTTTATATTGATAGGTCACTGTTTGTAAACGTGTCTTTCCAGTAAGATTGTAGTGACAAAATTAGACAAAAAAATCCGCACTAAAATGCAGGTTTTTTATTATAGCTGTTATGTGTTGCGGGGAATAAATGAAAGAAGAGTCTGTCACTAAAATGGCTGATACGTTGTTAAATCAACCAACGTTGAGCAACCTAGAGTACAATGTAGTTGTCATATTGTTAGTTTTGATATTTGGCTCTATCTTAGCTTTCTTTAAGACTTTGTATTCAGAGAAGGCGAAGTATTCAGCAATTAAATCTAGTTTGGATACAATCAATCTTCAGACTGAGCTAACGGCCAAGACAACTGAAAAAATAAAGAATGACTTGGAGTATAAGTCGTGGAACCGAAAAGAAATAGTATTAGTTCGAAGGGTAAAGCTTGAAGAATACTTCCTTCTTATGTCGAGTCTCGAGAATGCTTTAGATAGTGAGTTTATACACAAATTTTTTGATGCTGAAGTTAATTATGATCATCAATGTTACGACAAAGCCAATATGATTCAGTCCTTGTATTTACCGGAGCTTGTAAATGAACACCATGAAGTAGCTAAGGCTGTTCATGAGTTCACATGTTGGATTTCTGAAGGGTTATCTATTAAAGCAGAACTGATCTCTAAAGGGGTACAGAATCCTGCGCCTACAAAGGAGTTTATGCAAATGAAACCTGAGTTGAATTCAGAACTGGTAATCGCAATAGAAAACGCTTTAAAAAATCTAAAGAGTTAGCGAAAGCGTTAAATACATAACAAAAAAGACATTTACTCTAATCGAGCCTCTTCCAATACAGGGTGTTTTTTCACGTTTACCATACCTGTAGTTATTCATGGATTGCTAATGTTCGATTTTCTAAAACTGATTTTTGTCCAAAAGCTTCTCAGATTGAATTTTTACCTGTGGCACTTTCTAACTCAGAAGTGCCCCAAAGCATCTTAGAGTAAAAGCTAATAATATGCTTGTTAACGTGAGTTTCCCCTACCAAAAATTATCCGAACGAGCTGATAAATTAACGCCACCCTGATTAAGCTCATCTTGCAGACTAATGTTCGTTCACCTGACTTAACCTATTGACTATTAATTAAACCATATGAGAAAAACTGCATTTTAAGGAGGTGAAAACACAGTTAGGCGGCTAATAAGCGTTATATCACTCCTCTACTGTCTTCATCTGTAATTAGATGGTTGAACTTCCTACAAATGTCGGTATTCTCCGTGAGATAATGTTACTTGCTGATAGGAATTAAAAAATGCAAGAGTTTTCTTTAAGAATTGCAGAGCCAAAAGATGTGCAAGCGCTAGTCAATGCTTTGTCTGCCTCAAGTAAAGGTGATGTTAGCCTTGAAGCAATGAATAGATTAAGAAACAGAGTGTTAAATGAAATAAATGGACTTATTCCTAACAGCAAAACTTACATAATAGAATACCTTGGTGAGAGCGTCGGCCGACTCCGTTTGGTCGAAGAAGAGAACGAGTTGTTCCTAGGTGGTATACAATTACTGCCAGAGCATCAAGGCATAGGATTGGGTAGTTTGATACTTCGGCATCTTATTAATTATTCAAAAAGTGAAAACAAGTGCTTACGACTTGAAGTTGAAAGAAATAACCCGAAAGCGAAAAAATTATATGTAAGTTTGGGCTTTGTAGTTGAGCAGAGCTTTGAAGACAAAGAGTTCATGGTTAGAGCTATATAACAAACGGATTTAAAGTGGGAGTGCTGAATGGTGTACTTTGGGCTATTGTCATTGGCGTTATCACGGGTCTTTGGTTTGACAGTATGATGTTGGGGATCGTCATCGGTATGGCCATTGTGATAAACACAATAAGTGCTTCACTCGCTGGTATCTTTATCCCTGTTATTTTAGATAAGCTAAAAACCGACCCTGCATTATCAGGTTCTGTCATATTGACTCCAGTAACGGATGTGTTTGGCTTCGTCGCATTTTTAGGCTTAGGTACACTATTTTTAATATAAATCCTCGCGTACAACGTTAGTTATTTTCGGGGGTGATCTTACGTTGAAAAAATAGGTGTTGCCAACAGCGGACACCTATTTAGGGGACGGAGTTAGTTGTGTAGTGGCTCACAGGATTTGGCTTCCTAATTAGAGACTCCCATGACAGTTCTCTGTGCTGATCCATATGTGAACCATACTGATTCTAATGTGCATTGTAATTTTTAGAACTTAAGCTCTAACGCGTTTTTGTCCAATTTTTACAGTCTGACTTTTAACCCGTGGCACTTTTTACCTCAGAAGTACCTGACTCCTTGGTTCAACTCGTCAGCGCTCTTCTACAAAATAGGACTATTAGTTCAATTTTTGCAATGCAACAAAGCTAAGTTATAGGGTCGCAAGAACGATTTAATCTTCAGTTGGATCTGAAAATAGGAACATATTATTCAACCTGTTTGATATAAGTAACAAACCAGTCAAATTGATTATGCTACTATCGCCAGCTCGGTATTGGCTTACTCAAAGGAGGCAGACATTGGCTAGAAGAGGTAATGGCTTAAGAACCGTTGTGAAGGTTGCTAAGGCAATAGATCGAGCAAGCAAGCAAGCTGCTCGTGACGCTCAGCGCAGAGATAAAGCTCGCCAACGTGCTGAAGCCCAAGCACTTAGAGAACATGAAAGATCTGTACGTGAAGCTCAGCGAGAACTAAAGAAACAAGTGAAATTACAAAAGTCAGCGGCAAAGCAAGCTTTCAAAGATGCCTTGGTAGGTGCAAATGAAGAATACCTAGAGCGTTGCGAAGATCGAGCAGCCCTTAGAAAGCAATTTATACAAGAGGTCTTAAGATAAACAATGGATAACAATATACTGCTATTGGCGGGAATCTCTTTCGTGGCGATTTTGCTCACCTACTTCTTTACAAAACGATCAGCAGACAAAAAGGTTAATCTGTATAAGTCGCTCGATGAAGCGTTAACAAAAGCTAAGAAAGAACTTGAAGCACTGACAGAAGCTAATGAGTTGGTAAAACAATCCACTAAGAACGCAAAACAAGAGCTTTCTGATGTTAGTGCTGAGACTTCTGAATTGCAGGCTTTAAAAGGACAAGATGAATCGCTTCAGCTTAATATCGTAGAGCAGCAAGCGTCCCTTGAAGCTATTAAGGGCAGCTTAGGTGAGCTTAATAGTAAGATTGACAAGGGTGAGCTTGACCTTAATGAGCTGATGGGGAGTATAGATTTGTATTCACGCCTTGATGAATACACTGCTCATGGCCACTTTGAGATGCCAAAATATCTATACGAAACATCAGTTCGATATGCTGAAGAAATTAAAGATATCAGACAGCAACAGAAAGATATGATCAAAGATAAGACAGCAATTACCTTCCCAGAAACAACTGTTATTTCAAGTGACAATGCATTCAACAAGAAAATTCTTAATGGTCAGGTTAAGCTGATGCTCACAGCTTTCAACATTGAATGTGACATGTTAATTGGCAAGGTGTCACCTAGCTCATTCGGTCGAACGCTAGAGCGGATCGAGAAACTAGCAAATACCTTGGAAAAGTCGGCAGCAACACTTGAGTGTGGCTTTGACATCGACTATATCGAGCTTAAGTTCGAAGAATGTAAGCTTCAGTACCAATACACACTGAAGAAGCAGGAAGAAGTCGCGGAACAGAAACTGATCAAAGAACAAATTCGGGAAGAGCAGAGAGCAATTAAAGAGTTTGAAAAAGCAGTAGCTGATGCAGAGAAAGAAGAAAAGATGTATCGAAACCTTCTCAACAAAGCTCAGGAAGAGCTTGCCAAAGCAACTGATCAAGAACGCAGTGAGATGGAGCAGAAAATAATTCTGCTAGAGCAACAACTAGCTGAAGCTGAAGCTAAAGAAGAAAGAGCTAAGAGTATGGCTGAGCAGACCCGTAAGGGCCATGTTTACGTAATAAGTAATATTGGCTCATTTGGTGAAGATGTTTACAAGATCGGCTTAACACGTAGATTAGAGCCGATGGATAGGGTTAAAGAGCTTGGAGATGCCAGCGTACCATTCCCATTTGACGTACACGCTATGATCTATACGGATGACGCACCTGCACTCGAAACAGCATTACACCGTGAGTTTAGCTCTCAACGTGTTAACGCTGTCAATCTTCGTAAAGAATTCTTTAATGTCGATTTAGACGATATCAAAGAAGCCGTGGAGAAGATTGCTGGCGTAGAAGCTGAATTTAAGATGACCGCACTAGCTGAAGATTATTATGAAAGCTTAAGATTAAGTGAAGCCGCTTAAGCAAGTAATAAATGTACTAGTGTCGTGGCTCTAGCGCATTTCATTACACTTGTTAGTTCATCAATGTTGAAAAATGAGTTAAGCGACTTTCCATACTTATACTAATTGATGCTTTGCTAAGATTTGGATTTCCTAAACTCATTTCTGTCCAAAGGTGTTTCTGCGAATGTCGTAAGTCGCTTGCAAGTTAACCTATACTAACTAACCATGATTTTTCATCGAGATGTCAGATCGAGTCTTAGCTACTATTTATAGCGGCTAAGTTTGACATTGAACGTATTAAACCTGATTAGTCGTGTTAGAGAGGTATACCCCCTCCAACACGTTCTCAGTCTATAATGAAGTTTTGTGGCACAAAAACTATAAGTGTTGAGATCTAATTAATGAGTATAATTTTAGGTGTATGATAATCCAGCTTTTTTACATAGATGTTGAGCAAAATACTTCCTCGTAGTTGAACCACCAGAAGCGACTTTATATGTTCCGTCTTCAGATAAAGCAAGAAACGAACACTCTGACCAATGTCGAGCTCTTCTCGAATAGTCCAAACGACCTAATTTTTCAGCTACAGAATAAATATGATTGGTGCGACTCGCAGGAGTGAGGTCAATACAATTATTCCATACTTGATGAAACACCAAACCCAAAGACTGAATCAGTGTCGTAACAAGTTGAAAACCGTTCCTATTCATTGAAAAGTCATCTCCTTGCTCGTAGATCCATGTTTCGAGAAAAAGTATCAGATCGCTCTTAATTGTATTGACATGTGTATCTCCCAAAAGTGCACCGTCAGGCATTTCTCTGGTTCCTTTTAATCGACTCTGCATACTAAACCCACCAATACCTCCAAGCACAAATCGAGTTAATGAGTTTAAGGTCATAATGTATTCGCTAGACTCTGTAATCTTCTCTCCCTCTATCGACATTCCGCCGTGAGAGACAATAACAGGTAACTCACCTAATTCACGAGCGAGGTTGGTTACTGGATCTGAGCGAAGCACTTTCATTAGTTTGTTCATTGTTAGCGGTTGTTGTTGGCCGTTAACGTCAACAAACATCTGAGCAAATTCATCTTCTGTTAAAGCTCCTCCAGAATCTTTGAAAATGAACATTACTGGGATTTCTAATGATGCCATTTGGTCTCGGATTTCGGCTCGTCGAGCAAGGCGTGCGCTTGAATCTCGACTTACCTGAAGCAAGAAGTTATCGAACCCCCCGATAACTGCCCCGCCAGTACTAAGCCTTCCAATACCATCAATGACAAATGTATTCTCAGTCTCTATTTCTAACCAATCACTTAAGTTAATTTGACCAGATTTTTCAAAACTAACGCCATGCATGCAGCCCACTAAAACAGGTGGAATAACACTACCTATATCAGTTGTACCACTTAAATGTTTGTAGCAAAAATCTTCAAATCCATTTCGACGTCTTGGTGTCGCAACTCGCTGAATGTCATCATATATTGGTCTTAGGTGTTCGGGGATAAGGTCTAACGAACAACTCCTCAATAGTTCAGATAATGTCATATGTGCTAAGAAAGTTTTAACACCATTGAAACTGCCTTCACTGGATGAACCATATACTAGTTTTCTAGTGACTCCATGTCGCATAGTTGGCGCAGGGATAGTCATTTCCAAATTAATTGCCTCATATTTGTTTAGTTTTTTGAAGAAGGTGATGAATTATTGACGGGGCGAAGCCCCGATCAAATGTTTTTTTAAATTTTTTGGTAAAGTTATGAGGATAAGAACTGTAAGAATTTGAAATAATGATAAAAAAAGACGTTGTAACGTTAAGAGGAATTGGTGTCGCACCTTTTGGTCGAGAGGCTAGTTCTCTTCAGTGTACGCTCCCCTCTTTCTGAGATCTCTGAATTTTGTTCGCTACCTGACGTGTTGGAAGGGGCACAAAACATAATTGCTGATATGTCAAGACCAGTCAACTTATCAGAAGTCAAGCGAGTTCAAAGCTACTTATTAGGCTTATTGAATAACACTAGTATGAACCCGTTATTGACTGTAACAATTGCAGTAGAAGAGTGTTTTAAAGAGGTTATAGATGAGGCTCCGGGTTTAGTATCAATAACCTACTCTCCAAAAAAGCGTATATAATCAATGGCATACAAACGATAGCCGCATACGCTTCGATTACCAAATACGAAGCTGAAATTGTTAGATCTCCAGCCCTAGGTATTGACGAACAAAAAGCTGAAAGCCTTAACTCTAAGATCGCTATGTTGCCAACTCTTATTAACGTCATTTACAGAAGCAATGAAAATATACGCAAGCGCGAGATAGTTTCACTACTTAACTCATACAACAACCTTGATACTAGAATTCATTCAATGTCACTCGGAGTATACGAGGACGAAACTCATCCAATTATGTTAGCTGTAACGGATATAGCTAGAGCGATCAATATAGAGAAGTTCGGGGGGATGTCGATATCCTCTCGGCTTACAAAAAATGATTCATATGTAACGACTCAAACATCGATGGCCGGATTGGTACTAGCTGCCATTGGCGGAAGAAGCGCAAGGTTGACTACTCCTTTACCCCAAAAACTTCCAAACAAAAAGATGATTACAGAAGATCTCATCAATGAAACCAAACAGTTAATTATCGATTTTTTGAAAGTCTGGTTATCGACTCTTGGGACGCAGTTTGAGAAAAACCCTGACGGGTTTCATTACTCTTCTCAAGTTTGGCAAGCGCTAGGTCTGGTTATTCATCATTTACACGAAGTTGATGTTGCTGATTCCGTAAGTGAATCAGCAAAGGTTCTTGCTCATCTAGACTATGATAAGGCTGCAAAGCATTGGAGTAACTGTAGTGCGTTAAAGCTCGATGCTACTGGTAAGTACTATATTAATGCGACAGGGGGAGGAAGAAGTTTGAGGGATGGAATAGCAAAATATTTCATTTCGCTGCTTTGACTCATGAACATACTGGTAGCTCTCACGAAGAAATAGATGTATGCAGAGACGTTTGAACTTATGTTAATTGTTAGCTCGTTCAGGTCAGAGAAATAGAATTCCGAAGTACATGATGTATACGCTCTAAACCATTTCCAACAATGAGCTAGCTATAATGGCTAGCTCAAAGCTGCTCCCTTTATGAGTTTGGTATCGAGAAAGTAGTCCGTATTTTCATTAGTAAACCTTATCAACAAACCTTAACAGTTTGGCCAGTGTGTCTTGCCGCTAGAAAGCCCCCACATTAGTGTTGGTGGCTTTCTAGCGGGAGGGATTGTTATTAACTAAGCGTAATATGCATCGTAGTGTGGTTTGTCATTCGTACGAATTGCTTCATCAATTATGTCCCAAACACCTTGCAATTGTGCTTGTAGGGCATCAGGTAGCTCTACTCCAAAAGATATAGATTGTGCATGGCTACGATCATTTATGAATTCATACAAAGTTGTAGCTTTAGCAGAAGAATTTTCTATCCCTATTAATAAATGTTTTTCTAAGAAACTATTGTTATTTGCTCTGAATGGCTTATTGAATCGAAAAGTAAAATATACCTCCAAGATTTTACGTACATATGCTTGAACTGAAACAGCATCAAATCGTTCTGGGTTTTGTACTGCTTCTTTTATCTTAGCTATTAAGTAAGCGTATTCAGATTTGTGGTCTTTTAAATTTTTAGGTAATTGCTCTACCGTTGAAGCATTCTGCTTTCGATTTACTAAGTAGAACTCAGCTCGTTTAGGTTTAACAACTTCACCATCACGTTTCACCAGTTTGTAGTAATCAAACCATGTCTTCACCAAGTTGAAGAATTCGAAGTTATGCGTTGATATAAACAACTGATCAACTTTTTCATGATTCAGTTTGTCTTTTATAATCCCAAGTACATTGTAAATGTGGTTCGAATCTAAACTACAAATCGGATCATCCAAGTACACTATCGGCTTCGTGTCTTTTAAAGATTCATCTTCCAGTTCAGTGATAAAATATGCGAATGCTATAGCCGTTCGTTCACCATCAGACAGGTGCTTTGCTGGTCGCCCTTCACGAACAAACTGGTAAGTTTCACCAATAGGTTGGATTTCAATGTCAGTCTTGCCAAAATACAACCGAAGGTTATCATTCAGATTATCAGCCCCTTGCTTAACATTACAAAGTTCAGCCTTTATCTCTCTTACTCGTGTATTCAAGCGAATAATTTCAGTTTGGGTGGCTTGGTACTCATCATTGAACGCTTTAATCTGTTTTATCGCTTCTGGATGATCGTATTCACTAGTTTCAACATAAGCATAGTGGCGTTTAATCGCATCACGCGCTTTGGTTTGTTCGGCTCCATGCTGTAATGAACGGCGATTATGCTCGTTTATTGGCGCATTTAACATCCACATTAATTTTGACACATCAGGCATTGGATAATCTGATGGTGAAAATGGAACAACTTCTTCCATACGTTCACGCTTATCTTCCAAGGCTTCAATAAGTGAATTCTTAATACCAGTGACTTGTTCATCTAATGGCTGAATTTGCTCACTAAGTGAATCATAGTTTTGTTGTAAGTCTGAATATAGGTTGGTTGCTTTAGGAATAGAATGCTTTAATTTAATGTCTTGTACTTGCTTGATCGTGTGGTTAATTTTCTTTGATAAATTTTTGTAGGAATCAGAAAAATACGCATTAAGTTCGTCAATACGTAATTGTTCCAAAGGGTTTTTACAGAAGTGGCATACCTCTGGTTCGTGATGATGTTTCAGACCATCTTCAACCCATTTACGAAGAACGGTATTGGCTTCAAGTTCTTCGATGGTTGTACGGGTTACAGATTCCACCAGAATCGATTCTATTTTTCCCAATAACGTCGTGATATCAGGGATGCTGATGGATGCAGGAGGTACAGTATCTGCTTGCTTGGAACGTGCAGTATCCATCATTTGATCAAGTTCTGTGCCTGTCTTTAAGTCTTCAGCTGTAACTTGCGTCAATAAGGGGGTAACGCCTGTACGTGTAAAAGTAGAACCGCCTAAGACGTTCAAGGCACTGACCACCTGACCAACCGTTTTCAGTCGATTATCTTTTTCAGCCTGTTTATGGGCAGCAGACTTTTTATGCTGATCACGTTCTAATTCTTTGGCTGGAACATCA